>CAWKBU010000001.1:0-357186 GCA_963847975.1 uncultured Acidobacteriota bacterium
TTTCGTCTTCGTTGGCGAGCGGCTGTTGGCCGGTGGCCAGATCCACGATGCTCAAACGGCGGTGGCCAAGGGCCGCCTGCCCGTCGACGAAGAGCCCTTCCGCGTCAGGACCGCGATGCACGATGCTGTCGCGCATCGCCACCACGCGCTGGCGATCTTCGGGCGGCAGCTCACTGGCGGAGATGATTCCTGCGATTCCACACATGCAGACCGGTCCTCGCGTCAGGAAGCGGCGAGCTCGTGATCAGGTTCGGAGCCAACGGCCCGCCTGCCAAGCTCGGAGAGATAAAGGTGCTCGAAACCTGAGACCATGCGGTCCAACGAGTATTGCCGTTCGGCCTTCTCGCGCGCCGCGACACCGAGGGCTGCCGCGACCTGCGGCCGGCCGATGAGGTCGAGCACGGCCGCGGCAAGCTCCGCCGGCCGGTCGGGCTCGACCAACAGGCCGTTGACTCCGCTCTCGATGAGCTCGGGCAGCCCGCCGACGCGAGACGCCACGACGGGCAGTCCCGCCGCCATGGCCTCGAGCACGCCGTTCGGACTGGCTTCGGATCGGGAGGGGAGGACGAAGAGATCCCCCGACGCGAGCAGGGCGGGGACATCAGACCGCTCGCCCAGGAACTGCACCTGGGCCCCCAACCCTCGGCGTTCGACGTCTCGCTTCAGCGATGCGTCCAACGGTCCGCCGCCGACCACGAGGAACTCGGTATCGGGTCGTTGACCGATCACGAGCGCGGCGGCCGCGATGAGCGTGTCATGGCCCTTTTCGGGCCTGAGGTTGGCCACCGTCACCACGCGCCGAATCGCCCGACCAGGCAGTCGAGCCGGTGCGAACGTCGCGCAGTCGACGCCGTTGAAGATGGTTCGAATCTTCGCCGCCGGTACACCCTCCCGCCGGAGTTGCGCGGCGGCGGCCGTCGAATTGGCGACGACGGCATGGGCTGAGGCGTACGCCAGCCGCTGGCACGCAAGCTGACCGCGCGACTTGTCCCCGGTGTCACGAGCTCACGCCGATTTCCGATCCGGACGTCGACACCGGCGAGCGCCGCCGCCGGCAGGCCGAAGATGTTCGCGTAGAGCTCGCACGTGTGTACGATGCGCGCGTTGATGTGCCGGCACCAGCGCGCGAACCTCAGCCATTGAAGGAGCGTCGCGGGACGGCCGAACCCCGTGATCGGAAACGTGGCGATCGGAGTCGACGTGTTCGGCGACCAGCGGCTCGAGCGCGCCGCGCCGATGGAAGCACGCGACGTGGATCTCGAATTCGCGGCGGTCGAGCCGGCGGATCAGCTCCACCATCTGGCGCTCGGTTCCGCCGACGTCGAAGCTCGTCAGGAGAAAGGCAATCGGATACTGTCGACGTCGCGGCACGTCCGCCAATAGAGCAAGCGAAGTGCCACTAAAACGGCGCAGCTGATGCGGACGAGAGGGCAGATTCGGACATCGCCTTGTCCTTTTGCGGAAAGCCAGCGCGCCCGAAGGGCAAGGAACTATCCTGCAGAGGTCCCACGTCGTGGGCCGAGCCGTCGAGGTATCGCCGGTGCCAGAGCTCCAGCATCAGGAGCGGCCAGAGCCGCGACGCATGGTCGCGCCTGCCCGACAGGTGTTCGGCCACGAGGCGATCGATGAAACGAGGCTGTGAAGTAGCCGCGCTGCCGCGCGCGCGCCGACTGCAGCGCGTCCGTCATGAAATCCTTCAACGGACCGCGAAACCACTCGCCGACGGGAACACTGAAGCCCTGTTTCCGTCGCGTCAGCACCTCCGCCGGAAGGATGCTCGCCGCCGCGTGCTTCAGCACGCGCTTCCGCTCACCGTGTCGAATCTTCATGTGGTGGGGAAGCGAGGCCGCGAACGCTACGACTTCGTGGTCGAGCAGCGGCACGCGCGATTCGATCGAGTGCGCCATGCTCATCCGATCGACCTTGGTCAGGATGTCTTCGGGCAGATAGGTCTCGATATCGAAGTGCATCATCTGGCTGGCCCAGGGCAGCGCCGTCAGCCGATCGAATCGATCGGCGGCCAGGGTGCCGCTCCGATCGACGTCGATGGCCTCGCCGAGTTCGGGCGAGAGCAAGGCCTGCAGCTCGTCGGGCTGGAACAACCGGATCGGAGTCCAGGTAGCGCTCGCGCGGCGTTCTGGGCGACGTGCCGCAGGAAGTTTTTGCCCTGCACGCCGTGCGGTATGCAGCGGCCAGGTCGACGCCGGCGACCGTTCGGCCAACGCTGCCGGCCAGCGAGTCGAACTTCGCGACGCGCGGATGGGGAAGATAGCGATCGTAGCCACCGAAGAGCTCGTCGCCGCCGTCGCCCGACAGCACCACGGTGACGTGCCGCCTGGCCATCTGAAAGACATACCAGGTTGGAATCGCCGATGAATCGCCGAAGGGCTCGTCGAAGTGATCGACCAGGCGGTCGACCACGTCGAGCGCGTCCGGGCCGAACGACGAGCTCGTGGTGATCGGTGGCGAAGTGGCTGCGCCAGACGCCGTGCCGCGTCGAGCTCGTCGAACTCCGGCTCGTCGAAGCCGATCGAGAACGTCTTGATCGGCCGCGACGAGGCGCGGGCCATCAGCGCGACGACCAGGCTCGAGTCGACCCCGCCCGACAGCAGCGCGCCGAGCGGCACGTCGCTGACGAGATGCGAGTGCACGGCGTCGGCGAGGACGCTCGTGAGGGCGTCGGACGCCTCCGCCATCGAACCGGTGAACGATTCCTCGGCCGGCAGGTCCCAATAGCGTCGGACCGCCACTCGGCCGTCCTCCCATCGAAGGAGGTGTCCCGGCGGCAGCTTCTGGATGCCGGTGAAGATCGACGTGTCGGCCGGGGTGTAGAGAAATGACAGGTAGTGGCCGAGCGCGGCTGGATTCAGCGAACGCTCCGTCGTCACTGCCGGCCAGCATGGACTTGATTTCGGAGCCGAACGAGAGCGCGCCGTTGTGCTCGGCGTAGTGGAGCGGCTTGATGCCGACGCGGTCGCGGGCGAGGAGCAGCGTCCGGCTGCGTCGATTCCACAGCGCGATGCCGAACATCCCGCGGAGGTGCGCGAACGCCTCCTCGCCCCATTGCTCGTAAGCGTGGACGATCGTCTCGGTATCGGTGTCCGTGTAGAACGCGTGCCCGTGCGCGACGAGCTCGGCGCGCAGCTCCCGGTAGTTGTAGATCTCGCCGTTGAAGACCACCCAGATCGGGTCCGTCTTCGTTGCGAATCGGCTGGTGGCCGCCGGCGAGGTCGATGATGCTGAGCCGGCGCATGCCGAGCGCCGCGCCATCCGCGACGAACATCCCCTCGTCGTCTGGCCCGCGGTGACGGATGACATCGCACATCTGCTGCAGCCGGCGCGGCGCACCCGCGTCGGCGTCCCTGCCCCTGGCCGTGCGGCTCGACGAAACCCGCTATTCCGCACATCGCTACTCGAACCCTCTCTACCGACATCGTGTGCCGATCGAAACTGTCGCGCCTGTCACCGTCTGATTGTCCGGACTGACGCGCGAAGTGCACGCGTTCCACCCGTCCCGCCACGTTCGAGCGAGAAATGCGATCTGCTCCCTCGGTTGCCGACGCGCAGGACGATCTCTGCCAGGGCCTCGGCTCTTCTTGTGCCTCGACGATGACCGTGACGAAGGCGAAAGGTGCGGTCGCGCGGCGGCGGGTGCGAATGGCCGAGGTCGGGACCAGAAGACCGTAGACTGGTGCGCACCAGCCCAGCGCCTCCTCACCCGACCCATGAAACAGCTCGCACTCGTCGCGGAGCGAGAGAATCCAGATCGTCATGCCGTCGTCATGCCTGGCACAGACTGTCCGGGGACCCGTGCGCGTCGTATGCCACGATGGATCGAGGTGCCAGTGCACCTCTGCCAGGTGTGAGCCGGCACCCAGAACGTCGGTCGACGATGGTCCAGAGCCAGGCCTGGAGTGCACCGAACGCTGATGCAGGAGCGGCGCGTAGCCATCGTGGGCGCCTTCGAAGAAGTCGGCGTCCTCGTCCTGCCGCCAGTCGAGCGCCGTTGCTTGCGCGGCCGAGTGCCAATGGAACGGACCGGCGGGGATGGACTGCGAGCGGCCGTCAATCGTCAGCGTGTTGTGATATTTGGTCGAGCGGAAGCGATCGCGGATCGCCGGGTCAATGGTGTAGCACGCCAGTGCCCGGATCGATCAGGAAGGGCCGCCCTCTGACCGTCAGCGTCAAGGCGAGCGCGTCCGAATGCGCGTGGCCGCCATTGAGGAAGCCATGATGGCCGGCGTCGATCGTCAAGTGGTCGCCGCGCGTCGATCGCGACACGAAGTAACCCGTTGAGGGCAACGCCGCAGACGGCCACGCCGTCGCGCCGTGCTGCTGGCCGGCTGGCGCGGCGCCGGTCATCCACGTCACTTCCTCAGCCGCGGGGCCGATCGCAAGCGCGGGCCGGTCGAGCAACTGTGCCGCCAGCTGCAGCGAGTCGCTCACGTTGGATGGGTGTCGTCCGCACAGCGGAAACAGACTGCCGCCATCGTCGTCGCCGATGCCCGGCAGGCGCCCGTTGTCATCGCTCATCGTGCGCGCATACCGCGCCAGGCGTTCGGCTGCTTCTGCGAAGACGTGCACGTACGGGTCGGCTGTCTGTCGTGCGACGGCGAGCGCGAGGAGGTAGAAGTCGAGCGTGTAGCGGTGGTAGTGGGTCGAGAGCTCCGCATGCCCGCCGTCGGCCTCAATCTGCCTGCCGACCTGTTCGATGAGCACTGAGCGGCCCAGCTGCTCCCATCCCGCGGCGCGGCGCAACTCGGGCAGGGCGCGCCCGACCACGTAGAGTGCGAGCGCCTCTCCGAGCAGGTGGGTATTCGGACTGAAGTAGCGCGAGAGATTCCGTTCGACCAGAGCGCAGCTGGCGATCCAGGCCGAGCAGCAGGTCGACAGTCCAGGGCGAGCGGTCGTCTTTGGCCGGCGGAGCCTTCCTGAACGAAGAAGTGGAGCGCCCACAGCCAGGAAATCGAGCGCAGCGACGAGTTCGAGCATGCTGGCCCAGTTCACGCCGCTCAACGGCGGGTTGGCGAGCATCCAGCTATCGAGGTGCCCGATGAAGGCCGTCGCGATAGCGCTCGTCGTCCGTCAGCCAGTACGCCCGTCCGAGCGATCAGCCACGACTGGTGACGGTTGAGCTCCCAGACGACCTTGTGGTCGCCGCAGGAGGGCTCGAGATAGGGGACCCGGCTCCAGTAGGCCTGTGGCGCGCGCCGCCGATGCACAGGATCGAGGTGCCAATCGATCCGTTCGCGCTCGCCAGCGTTGCCAAACGTCAGGCCCTGATAGCCGAGGAGATCGAATCTTCCCGCGGCCACCTGATCGCCGCGTCGGGTCGCATCGGCGTGCGCGCCCGGATGCTGTTCGAGGACCGTGCGGACCCGCTGCGACCGCGCTGCCGGATCGAGGACGAACCGCGGTCGGCGCGTTGCGAAGTGGCTGCATAAGCGCCTCGTGGGCGCCCATCCAGTCCCCGCGCTGGAGGCAAGCGATAGCGGGCCGGGTCGACGGATCGGCGGCGAGTGCGCGCGTCACTCGGTCCCGACGCCATTGCGGTGGGCGCGTCACGTAGGCGACGTGTCCCGCCTGACGGCGGCCCGCCGCCGAGGCCCGAAACCAGAGCTCATGGCGGTCCATCGCGGCGAGCCGTCTCCAGCAGGTGCGCCAGAGCTCATATCGGCCTGGTCCGCGGCTCGAGAACGGATGGGGTGGACAGCTCGCGGTAGACGGCGACCCAACGGTCGCGCACGCGCTCCCACACCAGCGCCTCCGTCGAATCGCAGGCGGCGAGGGCCAGGCGACGTGCGAGGGCGGAGTCTTCGAGGAGCCGCACGACCTGGGCCGCTATCTGGCCGGCATCGCCGACTGGTGCCAGCAGACCGTGGACCTCGTCGGTTAGCATCGCCGGGACGCCGCCGGCGTCGGTCGAAACCACCGGCAAGCCGCTCGCGAACGCTTCGAGAATCGACGATGGCATGTTGTCGATCGTCGGCGTCTGGACGTAGATATCCGCGGCGGCGTAGTACTGCGGGATGGCCTCCGGCGCCACCCGACCCGCGAAACGTCACGCCGCGCAGCCCGAGCTCAGCCGCGAGGCGACGAAGCGACGGGTCCTCCGAGCCCGCCGCCGACGAGCGTCAGCGTCGCAGCCGGGTAGCGGCGTTGAATCGATGCCAAACGCTCGCAGCGTGCGTCGCCACGTCATAGAGCGGTTCGAAGTTGCGAGTGGAGAGCAGTCGCGGCTGCAGCGGATCGCGCAGCCGAAACCGGAACTTCTCGCGGTCGATGACGTTCGGGATGATCTGCGCGGGGATGGCGTGCTCCGCGAAGACCTGCTGCGAGAAAACGGGATGGCACGACGTTCCGGTCGACCGCTCGCAGGGTGTTTCGGGCGATCGCCGAGCGGCGAAGATGATCCGGCGCTTCGCCGCTGCGATAGTTGATGAGGACGGGCCGCCCGAGCAGGCGAGCAACGATTACCGCCGGCAACGGCGCGAGCAGGAATGACCAGTACGACGCCGAGAACACGTGGACGACGTCAGCGCGCCGCAGCTGCCGCACAAGACGTTGGTAAATAGACGAGCTGAGTGGCGAGCGTTCGCAGGTATTTCACGCGCGCGAGCGGCCGCAACAAGACGGGTGGCTCGGGGTTGATCGGCACGAGAAACGCCGAAATCTCACGATCTTTCCGCCACGCGTCCAGCAGGTGCCGCGCCTGGACCGCCTGTCCGCCGAGGATGGACAGTGACGGCGCGACGATGGCGACGACGAGCGGTGCGGGAGACGAAGCCTCTGACGACGTCGTGGGTGTCATCGAATCGCCGCCTGCTGCAAGCGTCGCGCCGATCATGTCGTTTTCGTCAACTTCTGTCCCTCCCTTTATTTCTCACCCTCAATCACATTCATGTAAATGTTGCTGTGAAATCGTCAGCGCTTCGTTCGTTCGACATTCCAGCTCATGAAAACATCCATCTTGTTTACAGCCATTTAGCGCACTGATGCGCATTGGCAGCATGATTGCTACCTGCCGCACCGGGCCGTGGCTTCTGCGGTCCATCTTCAAGACGAATAGATTTCCGAGAACCGGTCGTCCGGCAACTGCCTTGCGGTCTGCAAACGGCAGAGCTGAAGCGAACGGCTCCGGGAATGGGCGCGTCTAGTCAACGTCGGCATCGCCGCGACCAGCGGGCGGTGTCACACGGTCCCCTGGAGGTTCCATGTTCCAGTCGGTCACGATTCACTTGCGACGAGGTCTCGTCGGCTCGTTTGCGGCTCTTTTCTGCAGCGTGTCGGTGCTCGGTGGCAGCGCTGCCGCCCAGACCATAGTCCTCAACCAGTCCGGCTCGCAGGTAACCGACACGACGATCCGGAGTGGCGCCTACGCCAACACCAACTTCGACGGCCAGCCGCTCATCACGCGGCGGAGCAGCGACCCCGATTGGGAACGCCGGACCCTGATCAAGTTCGACACCGAGAACTTCGTCCCGGCTGGGGCGCAGATCGCGTCCGCGACGTTGACGCTCACCGTGAAGTCGGGCCTGGGCTGCTTCCGGAGCCATGCGGCCGCTGAGCGCAGTGCGGGTCACGACCGGGTTCCTGGAGGAGGATGCGACCTGGCGGGTGCGAATGGACTCGTCCACCTGGTCGACCCCCGGCGGCGACGTCGCCGAGGAGGTCGCGACCGCCAACGCCAGCAACGTCGCCGGCTCGAAGGTGGTTCTGAATCTCACCGCCCTGGTCCAGCGGGCGGTCGACGGCGATTTCGATACGCGCTACACGCGCCTCCTCCTCCACGACGAGGCGAGCGAAGCGAAAGAAAGCTATCGGGAGTACTACTCGTCGGAAGACAGCACGGTCAGCCGCCGGCCGACGCTGACCATCGTGCTCGCTGCCGGGTCGACGCGCCGCCGCCGCCGCCGAGCACGCGGCAGCACGCTCAAGGTGCTGCAGTGGAACATCCAAAGGGGGACCAACATCGACGGCGTGGTGAACTCTATCGTCACGATGGACCCCGATCTCATTTCGTTCAACGAGATCATGGGCCCAACCCAGCCGCAGACGATCGCCAACAAGCTCAGCGCCAGGACCGGCCAGACGTGGTACCTACAAGTGGGCGCAGATTGCCGGCGCCTCGTCGGGCATCGGCGTCGCCGTGCTGTCGCGCTTCCCGCCCGAGGATAGCGAAAGCCACCTGCTCAGCTACAACAGATCGGTGGCGATGATGAAGGTCACAGTCAATGGACGAACGATTCATATGTTCTCGACGCATCTCGAGCACGAGCGAGCCCACGAGAGTTGGCGGGTGACGCAAGTGAACCAGGTGCAGTCTTGGGCGGGCACGTTTGCCGAACAGCGAATCGTGGCCGGCGACTTCAACAGTTGGCCGGGGACGACCTCGATCAACGAAATGGTCGAGGACTACAAGGACGGCTGGGCGATCGCCAAGAGCAAGGGCACGGCCGTCAGCTCCGCGGATAACCCGGACGGGAACACCCGCAACACCAGGATCGACTACGTGTTCTACTCGCAGTACGCCTCGGCGTTGTCGGTGACGAGCGCGCGCGTGTACGACTACCGCAGCGCCGCCGCCACCGATCACCGGGCGGTTTTAGTCACCTTCAAAGTGAACTAGTCTCCAATGGCCTTCGCGCTTGCGCGGCAACAGCCAGCCGCGCAGGCGCGTCCCCGGCCGCTGCCTCGCCTCGCCCGGCGATTCCCGGACAGTCAGAAATCGCCTTCCCAACTGCTCCCGCGGCTGTCTTCGGCGACTTTCTGAATAGCCACGCAGCTCGTGTTGATGCCCAGATCCCAGTCGCGGTCGAGTACATCGCGACGGATAACGCGCGTGGCTTGTGGAACGCGGCTCAGACCGCGCCGGAGCTTGCCTCCGATGGTCAAGTCGGTAGAGCGCCCGCGCTCCGGCTCGAAGACCCGGTACGCGGGATACGAGAGCGCGTGCCGAACGACACGATTTATCCCACGGCGATCGGCGTCATCGAACGCGATCACGCCGCCAACGCGGAGCATCTTGTTCAGGTAGAAGAACTCGACCAGCACATGGTCGAACGTGTGCCAGCCATCGACGAAGGCGAAGTCGATCTGGACTCCATCCTCCACCAGCCGGGGCAGCAGGCGCTCGGAGCGCTCCTCGTAGAAATCGATCATGCCGCGGTATCCAGCTTGCTCGACATTCCGCAGCCCGATGCCGCGCCACTGCGGCGTCTGAAACGGATCCATCACGATGTGCCGGACCGGATGAGGCAGGCGACTGAGCGCCTCGCAGAGATAGAGCGTCGAGACGCCGTAGGCCATGCCGATTTCGAGCGATACCCGCGGCTTGATCTCGTCGATGATGTGACCGAGAAAAGTGCCCTCGCGGGGGTCGACAGCCACTGGCAGCGTCGGTGCGGCGGGGTGACGTAGAGGAAAGACTGAAGTGCCGTCCGTAACTGTGTCGGTGGCGACGATCTGTTCGAGAACTGGATTCATCAAGTGCTCCTGTGCGCTCTCGTGCGATGCAAAAATGTGCCCAAGTGTCGAGGTGGATCGGAGCCACGCAAGCTTGCGGTTGAGCTTGGACCCTCTCCCTCTCCCGCTCCCTCCGCAGCCTATGGTTCTGCGCGACTCGTCACGACCGGTGTTACCACCCGTGCACGCTCGACTGGTGGCCGCTCAGCTCCGCGATCGTGCCACCGCTGCTTGACGACTCCAGCAAAAAACCACAGCCAGAGCTCCGCATCGAAGCGGGCGACTGTCTCCCGGCGGACGGCGCTCGCGAGCATCCGCTGAAGCTCGCTTAGCGCTTTGCCGTAGAAGAAGCGGGGGACGCCCAAGATGTGCGGCACGCGCGAGAAGTCCAGCGTCGTCGCGTCTGGCGCTTGCATGTCAATCCAAGCGTCGCGATAGAGCAGTGCTCTGCTGACGCCGTTCCAGTAGAACCACCGCCGGAAGTACGACTTGCGCAACCGATCGGGTTGAATCAGATGGCGCACGGACAGCGTGGGCGTGTAGTAGCCCTGCAGGCCCGCCTCCCGCGCCCGCATCATCCATTCGCGTACCTCCTGACCGAGCAGCGTTCCCTTCTTGCGTCCGACGCGGTTGCTCCACAGCCCGGCGCGGTCGAAGGCGTGGCGGCGGAAGGCCATGTTCACGCCGAGCGGAACGAAGTGCGCGCGGGCAAAGCACGGCACGGGGTCCGGACCATAGTCCAGCAGGGCAATCACGGCCCAGTGCTTGCCACCCTCTGCCGGTATCCACGCCGGCCGGGGCGCTCCCCAGAGCGGTAGCACCTTGCCACCCACGTAGTCGCAGTTGAGCGAGTCGAGGGCGTCGCCTGCACAGTCGAGCCAATCCGGCTCCACCCGCACATCGTCGTCAGTCGTCACGACAATCGCGCCACGACTCCGGCGAATCCCCGCGTTGAGTGCTGCGCTACGGCCCTGTTCGGGTTCGAAGACGTAGTGGAGGTCGACGGGAAACGTCCTCGCGGCGTCCTCGACCACTTGGCGGGTGTCGTCGCTCGAGTTGTTGTCGACAATTAGCGCCTCCCAGGGCGCAGTGGTCTTCAGCGTCGCCAGGCTCTGGATCGTCTCCCGTAGATCCCCGGCACGGTTGTAAGTGGGAATGACGACGGAGAAGTTCATGGACGGACTCACCTCATGGAAGGACTTTGCCCAAAAACGGAAAGTACAGTGCCGACTCCTCGCACCCACGCTAGGCGTGCAACCTCGACGCCACTATCGATAGAGAAGGCGGGGCGGGGCCCCCCGCACGCCGTGACGGGCGGCACACCCCTTGTATCTCTTGACGCCAATGCGACCTCGTCCGCCAGCCGTCATCCTCGCAGCTGGGCCTGGAAACCGCCTGCTGCCCCACACCGCCCACAAACCGAAGTGTCTGACGGAAGTCGGCGGACAGCCGATCCTCGCGTACCAGATCGCGGCACTGCGCGCCTGTGACATCCGGGACATCGTGATTGTCGTGGGATATCTCGCCGGCCAGATTCGCGCCCACGTCGAGCCCTCGATCGCGTTGATCGAGAACCGCGACTACGCCACGACCAACAGCAGTTACTCGCTCTGGTTGGCGAGGAACTACCTTCGCGGGGGTTTCATTCATCTGAATTCCGATCTGCTGTTCGAGCCCGAGCTGCTGGCGGAACTGCTGGCGGCGCCCGACGAGAATGCCGTGATTGTCGACCGGCACGTCAGACCGGGCAGCGACATGATGAAGGCGGAGATGGACGGTCGCAGGATTCTGCGAATGGCAAAGGACCTGACGGCCGTGGCGTCGGCGGAGGTCGTCGGGCCCGCGAAATTCGGACCACGCGGAGCCGAGATGCTAATCGATCGGCTCACGCAACTGTCCGACCGCGGCGACCGCGGCCAATGGGCCTACAGCGTCTTCGGTGATCTGGCGCCGGCCCTCGCGTTCTCGGGCGTAGACAATCCGGGACGCTTCTGGGCGGAGGTCGATACGGCCGCGGACGCCCGGGAAGCGGACCGCCGGATCCGCGCTCGCTGGTCGACCTTGCGAGCCGAGACGACTCGTGGGGGCCCTCTGACGACCTCGGATCGAGGAGCGTGCCTTCCGCGCGCTAAGCCTGGCAGCCGAGCTCAGGCCTTGAATATGCCCGGAAATCGAGCCTTTTATGGTAGAGCTAGATTCCGGGACCAACCTCAGCTATGATGGCGTGACCATCGAAATCCCCAGCTCGATTGGAAGCGCGTAGTTCTCTGCGCGCAAGACGGAATCGGCGTGTCTGCTTGGCACGCTGGTCCCGTCCCTGCCACACATCGAGATTCTTTCTAGGGGGGCTCAATGAGCCGGGGTATACGTCGGCGCGTCCGTCTGTCGGTCCTCGTGTTGGCGTCGGTCGCGCTGGTCAGCGCCGCCAGCACGCCGCCGGTTCTTACCTGGGCAAGTCCGGCCAGTGGCCAGGTCATCGATGTCCCTGCGGGCGGTAGCCTGCAGGCGGCCCTGAACCAGGTGCAGCCGGGCGGCACCGTGCGACTTGCCCCAGGGGCGACCTACGTCGGAAGCTTCACGCTCCCGGCCAAAGGCGGCACCGAGTACATCCTGATCACGACTGGCGGCACAACCCTGCCGCCTCCCGGCACGCGCATCGGCCCGAGCTACAAGCCACGCCTGGCCACGATCCGGTCGGCCAGCACGTCCAATGCGCTCGCGACCGCGGCGGGCGCAAGCTACTACCGTATCGTCGGGGTAGCCTTCGAGGCCAACATGAACGGGGAGGGCGACATCATCGCCCTGGGGCACTCGTCCCAAACCACACTGGCGTCGGTGCCGCATCACATCGAGTTCGATCGGGTCCTCATCTCCGGCGACCCGACCGTCGGCCAGAAGCGCGCCATCGCGGCAAATGCCGCGCACGTCACCATCACGAACTCCGACATCCGCAACATCAAGACTGTCGGGCAGGATTCCCAGGCGATCGCCGCGTGGAACTCTCCAGGGCCATTCGTCATCAGGAACAACTACCTCCAGGCTGCCGGAGAGAACATCATGTTCGGCGGGGCCCACATCAACATTCCGGGTCTCGTTCCGAGCGACATTACGGTCGAAGACAACGTCCTCACGAAGGATCCATGTGGAAGGGAACGAAGTGGACGGTCAAGAATCTCTTCGAGCTCAAGAACGCGCGCAGGGTGACGGTGCGCAGGAACGTGATGCAGTACAACTGGGGAGGCGCGCAAGCAGGCTACGCCATCGTGCTGACGCCGCGGAACTCGAGCGGACAGACCCCCTGGGTAGTCATCGAAGACGTGGAGTTCAGCGGCAACGTGGTGGCGCACTCCGGCAGCGGCTTCAACCTCCTCGGGCGCGACAACAACAACCCCTCCGGCCTACTTGCACGCGTCCTCATCAAGGACAATCTGGTATACGACATCGACGATACCTGGGAGGGGGTAGGAACGTTCGCGCAGGTCGGTGGCGGGCCGAGAGACGTCACCTTCGATCACAACACCGTGATGCATAGCGGCAACATCCTGACATTTTACGGTAGCACGTTGCTCGATGCGAACGGATTACCGGTTCCCGTCGAGCCCGTGGTCGGCTTCGTTTTCACGAACAACCTGTTGAAGCACAATATCTATGGCATCTTCGGCGATTCGGGGCGGGGGTATGGCAGCTCGGCGCTCGCGTTCTATGCGCCCGGCGCGATCGTGCGGCGGAACGCGATGGCCACAGACAAGTCCATGGCATCCCGCTACCCGCCGGACAATCAGTTTCCGTCGGTCGCGTCCTTCACCGCCAGCTTCCAGAACGCCGCCGCTCAGGACTACCGCTTGATGCCCGGCAGCACATTCATCAACGCCGGTACCGATGGCCGCAACCTGGGGTGCGAGTACGCGCTGCTGTCCGCCTACCTGCCACCGGTCTCACCGGGCGATTTCCGCGTGGTGCGGGTGGTGCGATAGAAGTTCGATCCCGCCTCACACCCTGGCACAGCGTCCCTGACCTCGCAGGGCGCCGATGGCTGGCGTCAGTTCTCCCGCCTCCGCATGACGTAGATGACCCGCGCGCCTTCCCGCACAGGAACGGTCTCCACAATCGTAAAATACGTGGAGAACGCACGCTCGAAGTGGTCCTGCGTGTAACCGTCGAAGATGTCGACTCGCGACGCGAGTAGACGCTGCACCTGTGAGTCCGCTTTGGGCACGAACTCGATCACGAGTGCTCGTGCCAGGCGGGCCAGGTAGCGCGCAATCCGATCCAGCGGCACATTGTGGGCAATGGCGAGGTGGTGCACCAATGCCAGGACAAGGGCGAGATCCGCCGGTCCGCGATCCGCGAGTGCGTCACGTTCTTCGTTGGCCCAGCCGTACCTCGCGCTTGGGTTCGTCAGGTCGAGCAGCAGGGGCAGGAGGCTGCGTTCGGAGGCCTGCATCGCCTGGCGATAGTTCTTTTCGACCGCAACAGGATCGACGTCGAAGGCGACCGTGGGAATGCCCCGTGTGCTCGCCAGCCGGCTGAAGGTGCCATCGTTCGCGCCGAGGTCCCAGACGCTCGCCGGCGCGAGTCGATCGATCGCGGCGGATACGATCTCGCGTTTGTGTGCGAACGCGGCATCCGTATAGTTGGTGTCCGCGTAGTAGTTGCCCCACGTGGTATCAGTCGTCTGCCATTCCAGCCGCTGCACCGTATTCACGAGGCTGTCGATGATGCCGTTCAGGGCAGTCTGACTGACTGCCTTGGTTGTGCCCGGCCCTGCCGGACCCCCCTTCGCGCGACGCTGCGATGCCGCGTGCAAGTGCACGTGCATGAGGAGTCCGAGGCGCAGTCGCGTGGAAGCGGGAAGCATTGAACTGGCGAGGTCGAGCGGGACGCCGTCAATGAAGCTTCGGAAGAGACTCTGGAGCCGAACGTCCACATGACTCATCAGCGCCAGCGGCGCCAGGAACATCTGACAGAACTGTCCGTATGCGACCCACGGCTTGCCCGGCTTCAGCGTTTCGAATGAGAGAGTGTCAATCCACACCGCTCGTCCATTCGAGAACGCGACGTTGTAAGCAGTGGCGTCCTTGAGCGACATGCCGTGCGCGAGAGCCGCCTTCTGCAGACGCAAGGTCAGCAGGGCCGCATCCTTGAGCTGGCTGAAGCACCACTCGTAGGGGTACGAAACAAATATGACCCGTTCGGGGCGGATGACCTTGAAAGCCCGGCCGTCAGGGGACAAGCCGAGGTCAACCTCGGCATGGGGGACCAGATCGCCAGACTTGACGAGCGCATCGTAGAGCCCCGACGCGAGCAGCTGGTCGTAGTCCTCGCGTCCAACCGGGTTGATCTGCCGGTAGAGCACTCCGTCCTGCGTGAACACGTACCCCGCAGGGTCGCGAAACGATGCGCTATGGGACTGTGCGGTGCTCGGCTGGAGCTCCGATGCCGCGTTACCGAACGCGCCGTGTTGACTACTTGGACTCGGGGCGAGTTGCGTCACCATTGTCATCCTGTTATTTGCACACAAGAGCTAAACACCTTCCCAGAAGGTGTGCGGAACTGCTCATCCAGCCCGACCACAGGGAAGCTATGCAAATCGCAGGCTATCCAGGTAAACCGCGTGAAACGTTTCCGTTGTCTTCTGGCAACAGCCTTGCAAATTCGATGCGACGGTTCGGTCTGGCGCCCCTATCGCATGAGCTCGTAGGGGTCGCACGAACTCATTTGTTCGTTCCGTTCGCGGATTGGAGGCAAGAGAATGCGCCCGGTTAATGTAGCGCTCTTTGTAGCGATGTTTCTCCTCGTGTCCCACAGTCAAGGCAGCGCTCAGGCCTACCTCGATCCGAATACCGGCAGTATGGCCATCCAACTGCTTCTCGCTGGAGTCGTCGGCGTCCTGTCGACCTTCAGGCTGTATCGGGATCGCCTCAAGAGCTTCTTCATACGCAGGCAGGCAGCACGCCACGGCTCTTCCGACGGAGAGTGACCCCGCCTTAGACGTGCGGCGAAACGAGAATCGATGGCGACGATGGACGATCTGAAGGTGCCTGTCCGGCGCGCAGACTCGAACCGCGGATTTGCAGAACGGGCCGTGCGTGCTTCAGTGGCACCCTTCCTGATCCTGCTCACGCCATTCGTCGGCTACGTCCAGTATCAGCAGCATGGGTTTGTAAATCCAGAGGTGGGGCTGTTCCTGCTGCTCCTCGCCGGCTTTGCGCTGCTTCTGGGGGCTGGTTCGGCCGTGGCGCCGGCCTTCGGTGTAGCGACCTTAGCGGGCCTTCTCACCTTCCTCGTGGACATCCAGGCTCGAGAACCGGGACTGAAGAGGCTGGGGTTGCTGTTCCTCGTGTTGTGCGCCGTGGTGTGGGTGCTGCGGCGGCATGCCCATCGAATCGTGTCCTTGATGATGGCGACCGTGCTGTTGTCGCTGGTGATCCTTCCCCCGCGCTCTGAAGCGGTGACGTCAGCGGATAGCTCGACTGCGCGTCCCGCCGCTTCCGAGCGCCGCGACCTTCCACTGGTCCTTCACCTTCTCGTCGACGAGTTCATCGGTGCGGAAGGTCTGCCGACTGACCTCACCCCCCCAGGTTTCAAGCAGCAGCTCGAGTCCTTTTTCACGGAACGCGGGTTCCGGCTGTTCGGGAAGGCGTACAGCGAGTACCCGATCACGAAGTGGTCCGTGCCGCACTTGCTGAATCTGGCACCTGGCGGCTACATCGCCGACCTGACGGCGGCGGGTCCGTCTGAAGGAACCTTCAGGCTGACGCGAAATGCCTACTTCGAACGTCTGGTCAGCATGGGCTACGCCATTCAGGTGCACCAGCCCGACTACATGTATGTCTGCCCTGACGGCCTGCCGGCGTCGTGCCGTACAGTACGCGACCAGATCGCTCGACGTGCTCAACGGCCTCGAAGTGCCGCTCGACACGAAGGTCAGGGTTCTGGGCGGAACCTTTCTCGGCCAGTCCGAGGCGTATACGCGCGCCAAGGAAGGGTACCGATCGACGCGAGGGCGACTCGCAGGGAAGGTCCCGCTGCCGGCGTGGAACTGGGAGCGAAGCACCCCCGCCTCGGCGGGCAGTATGCCGATGTTCGACGCCGTGGCAAAGGAACTGTCCAAGGCGCAGCGGGGGACATTCGTCTTTGCGCACGTTCTGATGCCGCATCATCCGTACGTGTTCGATGCAAACTGCCAGCAGCGGCCTCAGGAGGAGTGGTTGGCGCGAAGCGACGGGGAGCGGGGCGATATCCCAGGCGGCGTCATGAACGTTCCAGAAGGTCGCGCGACGCGTTACGCTTCCTACTTTCAGCAGATCGCCTGCACGCAGAAGAAGATCGACAAGTTGCTCGAAGCCATTCCGCCGCCGCTTCGACAGGACGCGATCATCATCATTCAGGGCGACCACGGCTCGCGGATTGCTCTCGTCGATCCAACCACGTCCGCCAAGGTCAGCCCCGCAGTGTCGGACTTTGCGGACGCCTTCTCGACGATGTTCGCTGTTCGGTCGCCATCCATCGAGGCGGGATCGGACCTGCGGACGACACCGATCACGTGTCTGCTCCGTAGCCTGGTCGAGAGCGGCTTCCAGTCGACCGCTGGCATTGACAGCTGCTCGTCACCGAACGTGGTCTACTTCATGGCAGGCGGTAAACCACCCGCGCCGCGGCCTCTTCCGGACTTCTCGCAGAGTGCAGCCCCGTCACCCGTCACCACGACTACGTCCGGCCGCCAGACCAGCGCGGCGAAACCGCAGTAGCTGCCTCTGTCCATTTCGCTCCACTGCACGCTCGCGCGTGGCGAGAGGCAGGGAAGGGGCCTAACCGCTAGGCCCCGACGTGAACTGGCAACCTCAGTTCTCGATCACCAGCTGTGGACCGTTTGCGGATTCACGCGAACCGAACGAAGCATACGGCGGTGTATCGATCGGGTTCTTCAGCGCAATCGCGATAAGGGTGGCGCCGGCGGCTCTCTGAGCCTGCACGTACTGGGTGATATCGGCCTCATACCACTGCGATGATGTCCCCGACACGGTCACGGAACCGAGGACACTTGTCCCTGCCAGCGTCCGTGAATTGTTCCAGGTCAGGCTTGCTTCGTTCCAGTTCGTATCGGCGACGGGATGGATCTGTGTCGTGACGCTTGGTGAACGCGTGTCGGACAGCCGCCCGTACAACCGGAGTCGGACCGTGTCGCCGGGCTGGACCCCGCTGATATCCAGCTTCAGAAACGCTTCCCTGGCGTAAACCGCAGTCGCGCTGAATTTGGAGACGAGCTCGGACGCCGAGCCGAAGTTCGTCGACGCGTACGACCCACCGCGCGCGTACGCATCCTCCACGACCTCCACCGCGGTGCTTGGCGCCGATGTGCCGATGACGAGCTCAGGACGGCTCGTGGACTCACGTGACGCGAACGAGGTGTAAGGGGGCGTGTCGACCAGGCCCACCAGGGCGATCGTGATGACCGTCGCGCCGGCTGCCTTCCGTGCCTGGACGTGATCCGTGAGATCCGCCTCGTACCACTTTGCCGTTGTCCCCGAGACGGCCACAGTGGCGACGGGGGAACCGCTCGTCGCCGGTTTGTTGCTCCAGGTCAGGCCAGTCTCGGTCCAGCTCGTATTGGCCACCGCGTAGATAGACGTCGTCACGCTCGCCGCCCGTGTGTCGGAGAGCTTGCCGGACAGGCGGAGCCGCACCGTGTCGCCTGGTTGGACGGCGCTGATGTCCAGCTTCATGTACGCTTCGCGCCGGTACTGCGCGTCCACGGCGAACTTCGAGATGAGCTCGGTAGCCGTGCCGTAGTTGGTGCTGGCGAACTGACTGGCGCGGACGTACGCATCGGCCAGGATCCGTCCGGTCGCGGGTGACGTGGGGAGGGTCGTCGCCGATGCCGTATTGCTGTAGCCCGAGTTCCCGCCCGACGTCCAGGCCCGAACCCGATAGTGGTAGCTGGTATTGGGCGTGAGGCCGCTGGTGTTCTGATAGGTCACGACATTTGCGCCGGTCGTCGCGACCTGGGCCCACGCCGTGCTGCTCGCGCTCGCCAGTTTGCGTTCGATCTTGTATCCCGTCTCGCCGGCGACGTCGTTCCACGTCAGGTCGATTCGGGTCGAGGAGACCGGTGTCGCGAGGAGGCTTTCTGGCGTGTCCGGAACCGGTTCACCGCCGGCCGTCGTGAAGCTCCAGACGGGACCCGAAATGATGCGGGCCGGCGCGTTGAACGGACCGCCACCGTCTCCCACCATCGTTTTTCCACGGATTCTCCAGTAGTACGTCGTCCCCGGGGCGAGCCCGGTCGGACACGCGGACTCAAAACCGGCAGGGGGCGAGCACGGATTGTAGGACTCCTTGGTTGAACTGACGCCTGCGGTGGCAGAGCCGGGCATGTAGTTCTGGGCGATGAGGGTCGTGGGAGGGTTGGTCGTCCCAAAGTAGATATCGTACTTATGCGCCCACCAGCCCCCTTCCCATCTCAGGGAGACCGACCTGTCACACCAAGCGCGGCATTCTGCGGCGAGACGTTGACCGGCGTTTCGGGCCAGCCAGGAACGAAATCCAGGAACATCGCCGGCGACAGCGTGCCGCCACCGTCTCTGAGGTTGTTCCACTTGCGGTTGAACTGCTCGACGAACCAGTCGAAGATCCACGGCTTGGGATCTGGCGTGCGGCGATGAAGTAGTTGTGCTCCCGCTGCGTGTCGGATGATGAAGACGTCCAGTTCGATGACCCGAAGATCGCGAGCTGCCGCCCGTGGAGAACGATTGACTTCTGGTGCATGTCCCAGTGTCGGTGCTGTCAGGATTCGTTGTCTTCTTCCACTTCACGTCGACGCCGTCCATGTACATGCGATCGACGTTGTACGAGTCCCAGAAGTACGTGTCGGTCCGATACTGGGTCGGATCCGTGATCAGTCGCACCGGCACGCCTGCCTTGGCGCGGTTGATGAGCTCGTCGGGTATCTTGCCGGAGGTGATCCGGAACATCACGGCGTCGACCCGCGTGGTCTCGAGCTTGAGCTGCGCCACGACGCGGTCCATGGTAGTCCTGGTCCGGCGGGAAATTGAGGTCGGGGCTGATCGGATAGGTCGGATAGTTCCTCGAGAGCGGTCGTGACGTTCGCCAGGTTCTTGAAGTGCGTCGGTGTCGGTCCAGAGATCGTCGTACTTCGTCATGAAGCTGTGGACGATCGCTCGGATCGTCGGTGAAGTAGATGGCCTCGTCGAGGTAGTTCGTGTAGGGCGTGTGTCGGGGAGTACGAGCCGATGGCGAAGTTCGCGGCCGA
Source organism: uncultured Acidobacteriota bacterium (assembly GCA_963847975.1). Lineage (GTDB taxonomy): Bacteria > Acidobacteriota > Vicinamibacteria > Vicinamibacterales > 2-12-FULL-66-21 > DATBJJ01. The sequence continues at coordinate 19,739 of CAWKBU010000001.1, forward strand.
GAAGTGCATCTTCGCCTGGCCCGCAGTACAGGATCATCTTCCAGTGGTTGATGCCGGTGGTCGTCTTGTGACGGATCGGGATGCCGGCCGCGATGAGGGACTGCCGAACCGCACGCGTTGGCGGGGTAGTTGGCGTCGGCGCGGAGGTCGAGCAGCACCCGGACTGGACACGCCGGCCTGCCACCGTTTGATGATTTCCGCCGAGTAGCGCGTGTCGGTCATGAACCAGAACGAGACGTCGATGCCGGCGGTCTCGGCCTTGATCATGTTAATGATCGTGGTCGCGGCAATCTTCGAAGGACGAGTCGCACAGGCTCTCCTGGCCGGCGGCGGACGTCGCCATCCCCATGGCACAGCATCAGCGACGCGCATGCTCCGATCGCAATCGTGCCGCCAACGGCGTCCGCGCCAGCTCATCATCTGGATAGTCATGCTCATCTGGTCTTCGTGCTCATCAGTTCGAGGTCTCAATACAGTTCCGCCTCAACGCTTCTCGCTCGACGCTTCGCATTGCCAACACAGTGCCACCGAGGTTGCGCGACGCAGCCTCGCGCATCGCAAGGGCTGCGCGCGGACGGGCAACTCCGTCGCAGCGTACCACTTATGAGTAAAGACGTTCCGACACGCGCTGACTGAAGAACCCTCGAAAGAACCGAAGCTTCACCTCATGCGTGAAGGCCTGCTCGAGACGGCCGCGGCCGGCAGCAGCGATCCAGCGACAGCAGGTCACCAATGGCTGACCTGTACATGTGAGCGGGGACACCCAACACAGCTCCAACCGAAGTTTGCTCCATCTCGTCCGCGCGGAGCAGCGCGTAAAAACGGCCGTGCCCCGAATGCCATCGCCGGTGGTACTTGCCGCGTGAGGCGACTCGCCGGCACGGCAGCGTAAGCAACCAGCTCGGGGACGTACAGCGCACGTTCCCCTCGTTTCCAGAGCCGCCTCATCCACTCGTCGTCTTCAAGCGACCCGATGCCGTCCTTGACGCGCTGAAACTGCGGCGAGAACCCTCCGATCCGCTCGAGGAGTGTCCTTGCGGCACGTGAGGTTGGCGCTGATGAGCCCTCGTGGGTTGTCGAGCGAGAGGGTCATCGGCTCGTCACCGAAATCCTGCAGCGCAAGCGGCGCCCAGTGCGTGCGGGTCAGCCAATCCGGGGGCGGGCACAACCAGTCGGGCAGGACGCGCCCACCCAGACAGACGAGATCGGGCCGATCGCTGTACGTCTGCCGAATCGTCTCGATCCAATTATGTGCCAAGCGAACGTCGTCGTCAAAGAACGCGATGATGTCGCCACGGGCCGCCTCGAATTCCCGCGTTTCGCGCGTACGCCACTCCCTGGCGCGGCTCGAGCAGATCGCGAATGCGTCCCGGGTGTTCCCGCGACAGTTGCGCCACGACGTCAGCCGTCTCGTCAGTGGAGTTGTTGTTGACGACGATGAGCTCGTAGCTGTCCGGCGGGGCAGTCTGGTTCAAAGCGCTGAGGATCGCACTCGCGATCTCGCCGGCCCGGTTGTAGGTCGGCAGCACGACCGAGACGTCGGGGTGAGCGCTCATGCTGCGTCGGTCCGATCGATGCGCCGGTGACACGGCCGCAGGTGTTGCGGCAGTCGCGCCGGCGGGGTTCGACGGCACGCGGTAGCAGGTGTTTGCCCCAGACGAAGCCGGCGAGGTCCCAGCAGGCGAGCTCATGTTCGAATCGCGTTGCGGGGTCGGGCTCCCGCTTCAACCGGAGAAGATGTCCGGCGAGGGAAGCCAGTCCACGACAGGCGCGCCCAATCCGGTATCGCGGCACGCCGGCGAGGTAGCGAACGGGCGCGGGGCGGTCGCGGTCCATCACGCCGAGCGACACGCCTCGCCAGAAGCACCATCGCCGGAAGTAGGTCTTGGTCAGGCGCGCTGCGGGTACATGGTGGTAGATGACGAGATCGGGCACGTATCCTCCGCGCGCGCCGAGCGCGAGCAGGCGGTGGTACATGTCCTCGTCTTCGCACCCGAGCAGGGTGGCGCCGGTTCGATTGAGCGCGGTCGAGTACGGACCGGCGCGTTCGAGAACGCGCGCGGCGGATCACGGCGTTGCCGCCCATCAGGATGCCGGGGTAGGTCGCGTCCATCGGCCTCGGCTACTGGACCCGGGTCGACCCAGCCGATCACGCCGAGATACCCCTTCCCGAGCCACGCCGGGCGGGGTGCACCCCAGAGCGGCAGACATTTCCCGCCGATGAAATCAACGGTGTCGCGGTGCGACGCGAAGTGGCGGCCGATGCACTCGAACCAGGCCGCATCCACTTCCTCGTCGTCGTCAATCAGGCCGACGAGGTCGCCGTCGGTGGCCGCGATGCCCGCGTTCAACGCGTGCGGCTTGCCCGGCGTTGGCACGAACAGATAGTGCAGGCGTCCTTCGAAACTGGGGGCCTGGCACCGTACGAGGGTGCTCGTCCCATCTGTGGACGCGTTGTCGACGACGAGCACGCGCACTTCCAGATCCTCAGGCAGCGCCGCTGCACGAAGACTCTCGAGCGTCCGCTCGAGGAGGGCTTCGCGATTGAACGTCGGCAGGATGACGTCGAGGACCATCACGTGAGCGCGGCGCGGCTGTTCACCGCTGCCGGCAGGGCCACGGGGGCCAGCTCCATGGCGTCGTACAACTCGTCCACCGCCCGCGCGGTCGCTCCGCCGGGCCGTGGAACAGATCCTGCGCGACGGCGCGGCGCGATCGGGAATTCACTGCCGGATCGGCGAGTCCCTGCTCGACCGCCTGCAAGGCATCGAGCGGGCCAGTGACCGACTGCGCCGCGTCTGCGAGCAGGCGCACGTACTCCTCGCCGATGTTCGAGCCGCGCAGGAGCTCGGGCACGTGGATCCGGACCAGCGGCCGATCGAGCAGCAGGTACTCGAAGCCGGCCGAGCTGTGGTCGGTGATCATGACGTCGGCCGCCGCGAGATACGGACAGATGTCCGCATCCGACACCAGATGCCCGGGCTTTCCAGCCATCAGCTGCTCGAGGCGGGCCGGCCAGTCGACGCCGCCGGAGTAGAACGGCCGCGGATCGCGCGAACGATCGTGCAGCTTGACGATGACGTTCCAGGATCGCGCGAGCAGCCCGGCGACGAGCTCGAGGCCCATCAGGTTCAGCGACGAGGCCGCCGACCAGGTCGGCGCGTAGAGGATCGTCGGCCGGGCCGGGTCGAGCCCGAGCCGCTGCAGCACGTCGTCGCGCTTCAGCGAACCGTCGACCAGGCAGTCCACCTTCGGCATCCCGATGAGCCGCGGCGCGTCGCTCGAGGCGTCAATCGCTCCGGCCTGCATGAAGTTCCGCATGCGGCGGCGGTTGACGAAGAAGAACCGATGCCAGCGCCGCATGGACGACTGACGGCGTGTCGTAGTCGTGCTGGAACTTGCCGGCGACGCCGTGGAACATCTGAATGCGCGCGGCGCCGCGGGGCAGCGTCGCCCAGAGCAGATCGGCGCTCAGATACACATCGAAGCGCTTGAGCGCCGCGGCCCGTGGCGAGATCACCCGCGTCCCGGGGAGAGCGCCGCGGTAGATGGCGCGGACATCCGCCGCGACGGCCGTCGACGTGGCGTAGAAGCGCACGCGCGGGTCGCCGGCGAAGCGCAGCCTGGATTGGCGCCGCCATGACGTAGTTCATCGCCGTGCGGCTGTCGATGAGGACGGACCGGCGCCCCTCGCGCCGCGTCAGCGCGACGTCGACGGCGCGTGCCGCGGCGAGCATCTTCCACGTGAGTGCGTAAGGCTCATGCCCGGGCGAACCCTGCTCCTGCCAGGCGCGGCCGGCGTGCCGGCCGCGTCGCCTTGTGCGCGGCGACGATGCGGTCGGTCGTCAGCTCCCGTCCGGCGACGATCAACGCGAACAGGTAGTAGAACGTCCAGTAGTAGCCGACCGACGCAAACTGCGCGCAGACGAACCAGCCGACGAGGCTCGCCGACATCGCGCACCGCGTGCATCCGCATCCACGTCGCGCTCATCGGGGCGGAACGCCTCGGTCACCGGTATCGTCCCGGCCTCCGCGGTCGGCGGCCGCGCCGCCTGCTTGCCGATGCTGAACATGCGCCGCGTCCACAAGCAGCGCCGAGACGGCCTGCCAGAGCAGCAGGAGAAACGCCAGCAGCCCGAATACGCCCAGCTCGGCGGCGATCTGCAGCAGCACGTTGTGTGTTTCGCGCCAGGGCTCGAGCCGATCGGGCGGGTTGTAGTTCTTGAATTGCCCGGCGCCGACGCCCGTCAGCGGATGTCGACGAAGGTCTGCCAGCCTTCCCACATCAGGTCCTTGCGCGCCTGCCGCGATCCGGACTCGTCCTGCGCGGGGTCGGTGATGCTGCCAATCCGGACCCAGAACCAGGACGGCATGAAGGGCGCCGCCAGCGAGCAGCGCCACGATCGCCGCGACGCCGAGGCCCGGGCGCAGCCGTCGGCCTTCGATGACGAGGACCACCAGGGCCGCGGCGAGCCCGAGCAGGCCGGCGCGCGACTTGGTGAAGAGGATCGTGGCCATCATCAGGGCGGCGATGACGCCGGCGGCCACGCGCGGGAAGCGTCCGTCCCTTGGTGATCGCGATGATCACCGCCAGCGGCAGGAAGGTGACCATGTTCATGGCCAGGTCGTTCGGGTTGCCCATCAGGCCCGAGATCGATCCGTGCAGCCGCTCGCCCTTGATGAGGTTGGTGCCGGTGGCGAAGTCGAGCACGCCGCGCGCCGCGACGTAGCCCATCGGCGCAGAGGATCAGCCACGACAGCGCTCGCAGCGCCTTGATGCTCCTGACGCTGTTGACCATCAGGAGGAAGACGAGCACGACTTTGAAGTAGACGTCGGTGAACGTGCTGAGCGCGCCGCCGGGCCAGACCGAGAAGGGGATCGTCGCCGACCATCACGAGCGCCATGCAGGCCGACGCCGAGCGTCTCGGGCGAGACGCGCACGAGCGGCAGACTGCGTGCCGAGCCGGTGCGCGACCATGGCGACGAGCGCGCCGATGGCGACGAGCTCCGGCAGGTGCAGCGGCGCCAGCGCCGGCACCGTGTCCTGCGGGCGGAAGAAGAGCAGCGCCGTGAACGCGAAGACGCCCCAGAAGCCCCAGTTCGGCTTCTCGATCGGCGGAAGGTAGGGCGCGGCGGCATCCGGCAGGGTGCCGGATGTCGGGCGCCTTGACCCAGCCAACCGGCCCGCGCAGCGTCCGGCCGAGCCCCCCAGAGATTGAATGCCAGTCGTTCCGACATGAGCTCACCGCCAGACGCGCTTGCCGAAGCTCGACCGCGACGAGGCCGTTGACGGCGGCGGCGTTCATCATCACGAACGTGAACGACACCCGCGCCAGGCGCTGAATCAGATCACTCATGGACGATTCCTCTCATCGATGCAGTGCGTGTCCTCAGGCGTGCGTGGTCGAGCGCTCGCGCAGCTCCTGCCGTCCGCGTCGCTCGAGCACGGCGCCGTAGAGCGCGAGGCCGTAGAAGGCGAGCTGGCCGGCGAACGCCACGGCATAGAACCAGTGGTCGTCCGGCGAGCGCCGCGCTCGAGACCAGGATCGCGCAGAGCGCGTACGGCACGACGCAGGCGTCCGAGCTTGTGCGAGACGAACTGGAGCCAGACCGGATTGACGAACGGGACCAGCAGCCGCGGCTCGAGCCGGAGGATCTGATAGTTGCCCGCGAGCGTGCGCGTCTTGCGCTGGAACTCGGCGCTGCGCGACCGGCGGCGACGCGGTCGTAGGCCCGCGCCGAGCCCTCGAAGATGACCCTGGCGCCGGACGAGCACCGCCTGCATCGGCGCGAGCACGTCGTCGAGAATCGTTTCGGCCGGCAGCGGCTGCCAGAGCTCGCGGCGAAGGGCGTAGATCGCGCCCGGTCGAACCGACGGTCGATCCGACCAGGCTCTCGTGGCGGCGCAGCCACTTCTCGTAGCGCCAGTACGCGCCGACGCCCTCGCCAATCGTCGAGTCCCGCGTCGCCCGATTCGCAGTCGAGCAGCAGTTCGCCCGAGACGCCGCCGACGCGCGGATCGGCCAGGGGCGCGACGAGCGCGCGCAGCGCGTCAGGGGCAAAGGTCTGCCGCGCGTCGGCGAACACGAGCACGTCGTGCCTGGCGGCGGCGACGCCCGCGTTGAGCGCGCTGGCCTTGCCGCCGGCCGGGAGCAGAACGAAGTCGACCTGTCCACCGATACGCCGCCGAGGATGTCCGCGCGTCGCGTCGGTCGATCCGTCCGAGACGACGATGATTTGGAGTCGGTCCGGCGGGATAGTCGACCGCGAGCAGGTTGTCGATGCGCGCGCGCAGCACCGCCGCCTCGTTCCGGGCGGCGATGACGATCGAGATCGCCGGCGTGATCGCCGAGCGATGCACGGGCTTGGGCGCCAGGCGCGCCCAGGCCGCGAGAAGCGCCGGATAGCCGACGTAGACGTAGAGCACGAGCGCGAACGCGCTCCAGAAGAGCACCTCCATCACGCTCGGCTCGCTCCGTCGTCACAGCGAGCGCTCGACAGACGCACATTCCGGCGGTCACCGGCGTCCAGCCTCCGGCCCGAGGCCCGAAGAAGACCTCTTTCAGCCACTCCCAGCCGCCGCTCGGCCGCCGTGCTGCTGACCGCGGACGCCATTGGCCGCAACCGCGCTGGCGCTTTCAGCCGGTGGCGGGCGCGGGGCGAGCGGCCACCGAGGCCGCGCGCGACCTGCGCGCGCGCGCCGTCTCGGCTCGTGTCACGCACCTGGCCGACGTCGGAGCCGCTCGCAGCGGGCTGCCGGGCGCGACCGTCGGCTGACGGCAGAGGAAGGTCCCGGACGGCGGGGGCCGACGCTCTGACAGCTACCGGAGGTCCGCGAACAGGTGCCGGAGCCGGCGTCGGCGCAGGTGCTTGCTAACGGGGGCCGCAGTTGCACGGCGGCTCGCACCGTGCGGACACAGGACGGAGCGGCCTGACCCGGTTGTGGCCTCACAAAGGCGGTCACCGACCGCCGGAGCACTTTCGACGACTCCAGCTCCTCGATCGCCGTCCGCGCCAGCGCCACGTCGATCATGCCGGCGAGTCCTCCGCGTAGCCGAAGAGCAGCACGGCGTCGCAGATGACGTTGATCATCCGCGGCACGCCGCCGCTGCGCGCGTGCACCAGCGTCGGTGACGTCGCGCGGGAACTGCAGCGGCGCCGCCGTCGCCGCGCGCTCAGGCGGTGGTTGATGTAGCGCGCGGTCTCGTCGGCGTCGAGCGGATCGATGTGATACCGGACCGTCACGCGCTGCCGCAGCTGCTCGAGCGACGGCCGGTCGAGCGAGTCGCGAAGATCGGGCTGTCCGACGAGCACGATCTGGATCAGCTTCGACTTCTCCGTCTCGAGGTTGGAGAGCATCCGCAGCTCTTCCAGCGCATCGAGCGACAGGTTCTGCGCCTCGTCGATGACGGCGACGACGCGCCGGCCGGCGGCCCGCTGCTCGACGAGCACCTGCGCCAGCTCGCGCAGCATGCGCGGGCTTGGTCGGCTGGCGGATTCGCCACGCCGAGGTCGAGCAGCATCGACTCGAGCAGCTCGGGGCCGGTGAGCAGCGTGTTCACCAGCCGGATGACCGTCGTCTGCCCGTCGAGCGTGCGCAGCAGGACCTGGAGGAGCGTCGTCTTCCCCGATCCGATCTCGCCGGTGATGACGACGAAGCCGGCGTGGCCCTCGATCCCGAAGCGCAGGTAGTCCAGCGCCTCGCGGTGGACGCGGCTGGGGTAGAGGAAGTCCGGGTCGGGGCTCAACGCGAACGGCCGGTTGCGAAGTTGGTAGAAGCGCTCGTACATAACTCAGCCGTTCCTGTCTGACGCGATGGCGACGTGTGGTCTCCATGTCATCGGTTTCTCAACCGTCGCTACGAAGCATTCGCCGTGCCGACCTGGCTCATCCGGCGCGGGCGTCCGCTTCAGCAGCACGTCCGCGTGGCGCAGGTACTCGCGGCGGCCTTCGCGTCCGACCGCGACAGGAAGAGCGCGAAGTAGATGACGCGTGCTCATCGGCGAACTGCAGAGCCACCGACGGCAAGCGTCGGCGGGAAGGCGCGTGCGGCTCGCGACCAGGAACGAGCCGGCGATCGCGGCCGGCCACAGCGCCGGCCAGAGCGCGCGTCCGGAACAGCTCGACGAAGGAGCATCTGCACCCGCCGGCAGGCCGTGGGAACGAGACCACAGACGGCGACGAGCGTCACCGGCACCGCCGTGCCGAGCGCCACGCCGACGAGCCCGAGCGACCGGACGAGCGCGATGCTGAGCGCCGAGGTTGCCGACCGCCATCAGGCCGACGAGGGTCGTGAGCCGCCGGTGCATGCCCGCGCCCTTGAGGACGACCGAGGCCGTGGAGGAGCCCACGCGAACGATCACGACGAACGCCAGGATCTGCACGATCGTGGCCGTCGTGGAGAACGAGGGCCCGATCCACGCCGTCAGGAGCGGGTGCGCCAGGAGCGCCAGCCCGCCGGCGACCGGAAGCACCGTCGCGAGCGACAGCCTCGTGCCCTGCACGAAGACCGTCGCGGAGCCGTGCCGCGCGCTGGCCGGCGTCGCAGTCGACCACGATGGGAAAGAGCGCCTCGCTCAGCTGATTGGACAGCCTCAGCGTGAGCTCGCTCAAGCGCTGCGCCGGCGCCCACAGCGCGACGGCCGGCGCGCCGAGCCAGGCGCCGATCACCAGCACGTCGGTCGAGTAGTTCACTTTGTAGGCGGCATCGAGCACCAGCATGAACACGCTGAACCCGCTGACCTCGCGGAGCCGTTCGCGGCTGAAAGAGCCGCCACTCGATCGACGAGGCCGGGGAACACCCGATACGCATTCAGCCGGTAGACGAGCAGCGCCGACGACCCGCACCGCCGTCGTCACCGCGACGAGCGCGACCACGCCATGGCCGTGCGAGCAGGACGAGCACGTTGGCGGCGGCGACCGCCAGGCTGGTGGCGATGCTCGTGAGGTTGTTGAGGTGGTAGCGCTGGAAGCCGACGATGACTCCGCCGTAGACCCCGAACACGAAGCGCAGCGCGACGTTCGCGCCGATGATGAGCAGCAGCGTCCGGCTCGTCGCCGTCTGCTCGGGCGTGAGCCTGGTGAGCAGGTCGAGGTTGAACGCGATCGACGAGGACGATCAGCATACGTCACGGCGCCAATCGCGGTGTAGACGACCGAGAAGCGTGCTGAGGACCTCGTTGAGCGCGCTGCGCGTCGCGCCGCGCCCGGTACTGCGCGACGAAGCGCACCAGCGCACCGCCGTAGCCGAGGTCGAGCATCGCGAAATAGGCGGTGAACGACGTCGTCAGCATCCACAGCCCGTACGCCGCCATCCCGAGGTGCGCCAGGTTGAACGGCAGCATGACGAGGCCGAGGACGGCGTCGACGAGGTAGGCGAGGTAGCGGGTCGAGACGTTGTGCGCGACGACCGTCACGGTGCCGGCCGTCGTCTCCCCAGAGCCGGCCGTGTCGGCGTGCTGCGCGAGCGGCGCGGCGTCACTGCGCGCCCTTTCCGAAGAGGATCACCTTCACCGTGTCGAAGACAATCGTCAGGTCGAAGAAGACCGACAGGTGTTTGACGTAGTAGAGGTCGTAGCGCAGCTTCTCGATCGCGTCTTCGATCGACGCGCCGTAGCGGTACTTCACCTGCGCCCAGCCGGTCAGCCCGGGCTTCACGGCATGCCGCTCGTGGTAGAACGGAATCTCCTCGCGCCAGCTGATCGACGAAGTACGGGCCGCTCCGGCCGCGGCCCGACGAAGCTCATGTCGCCGCGCAGCACGTTCCAGAACTGCGGCAGCTCGTCGAGCCGCGTCAGTGCGGATGAACCGGCCGACCCGCGTGACGCGGTCGTCGCCTTCGCGCGCCCAGATCGGCACGTCCCTCTCGGCGTCGACCCGCATCGAGCGAAACTTGAACAGCGTGAACCGTCCGTCCGTGCTGTCCGACGCGCTCCTGCCGGTAGATGACCGGGCGCCCGGATTCGAGCCAGACGGCGACGGCGGTGAGCGCCATCGGAATCGCCGACAGGACGAGGCCGACGATCGAAAACACGATGTCGGCGCCGCGCTTGATCGTGCGCCGCCAGCGCGACACGCGGAAGCCGTCGGAGAAGATCAGCGAGCTCGGCTTGATGCTCTCGAGCATCAGCTTGCCGGTCAGCCGCTCGTAGGTGGTGGCGGCTTCTTCCACCGGCACGCCCGAGAGCTTGACGTGCATCGAGCTCGTCGATCGGGAGGCGGCCGCGCCGGTCCGAGATCGCCACGACGATCCGGTCGACGCCGTAGCGCGTCGACGAGCGTCGCCGATCTCGCTCGGCTCGGCCGAGCACCCGCGGGAAGCCCGGCGGGATGCTCGCGGTCCGTCGAGCCGTCGCCGGCGAATCCGACGATGCGATAGGCGAAGTCGTGCTGCTCGAAGATCTGCCGCGCGAGCGCCGACGCGCGACCGGACCGGTGCCGACGATGAGGACGTTCTCGACCAGTTGGGGCGTGCGGATGAGCGCGGTTGAACGCGAACCGCCAGGCGAGAATCGTCGCCAGGAACAGAAGCAGCGAGGGGAAGAACGCGCCGGTGCTGGACGGCCACGGCCGGCAGCACGAAGTAGATCAGCGCCAGGAGAATCGAGGCGACGCCGCCGGCCTGGAAGAGGCGGATCGACGACTTCGCGTCCGGACCGGACGATCGTCAGGTCGTAGAAGTCGTTGTAGTACAGGCAGACGAGGAAGAGCACCGGTGGGCAGCACGATCCGCCACACGAACGCCGGGTCGTCGGCCGGCCCATAGAGCCGCGTCGCCACCAGGAGGGATGCCGGCAATCAGCAGAATCTCGAAGCCGAACGCGGTCAGTCCTCGCGCCGAGACCGACCGTTTGAACAGTTGCATGAGCGTGACCTGGGTCCCATCGCAGCCCGCGGTGCGACCGATGCGAGCGCCGTCAGGCGCTCGCGGCGATACTGGTGCTGCTGGGGGCGCCACTGTCGTTGAACACCAGCCCGAGCAGCTTGGCCGCCCCGAGCGCCTGGATCGCGCGCGCGATCGCCGGTTTGGTGGTCGGAGCCGGCGCGGACGACGAGCACGCAGGCGGTCGGCGAGCGGCGCGACCGCGCCCGGGTCGGCAACGATCGCCGGCGCCGAATCGATGACAATGCGATCGAACTGGGTCGCGGAGCGTGTCGACCAGCCGCCGCATCGGCGCCGACCCGAGCATCTCGGCCGGCCGCTCGTAGGTCCGGCCGGCGCGCAGCACGGTCAGGTGGTAGTCGGGAATCTCGACGAGCGCGTCTTCGAGGGTCGCCGCTGCCGGTCAGGACGTCGACGAGGCCGGGGCCCGGCGGCAGCCCGAGGAGCTCGTGCACGCCTGGCCGCCGCAGGTCGGTGTCGATCACGAGCACGCGCCGCTGGAACTCCTGCGCCATGGTGAGCGCCAGGTTCAGCGCCGTCACCGTCTTGCCGTCGTGCTTGCCCGGGCTCGTGATCTGAATCACGCGCATGGGCTGACTGCTCTCCGCGCGCGCGATACGGCTGCGCAGCGAACGGTACTGTTCGGCCGCCGGCGAGAGCGGATCGAGCGCTGCCACGAGCACGGGACTCAGCGTCGCTTCGACCGGGACGCGCGCGGCCCGTCGACGGCGATCGCGGCGCTCGACGTCGGTGGCCGAGGCAGTCGTCGGCCGCACGACTCGAAATCGTGCGACGTCGTCGACGTCGGCTGTCGAATCGGCTGGCGCGCGGCGCGTGGGCCGAACGCGCGGCTCGAACAGTGCCGGCGACGGGTAGCCGACCTCGGTGCGCTCCGCCGGCGGCTCGTCGAGCGTGCCGATGCGGCGCGCCGTCCCGTCTCGTTCGGCCTTCGCGAGAATCTGCTGAATCCGACTCATCTCTGTCTCCTCTCCTATGTCAGCGCGCCGCAATGCGCGGAATTTCCGCGAGCACCGGCAGCTCGAACTCGTTCTGCAGCGCGCGCACGTCATAGACGGACCGATCCAGATACTCGCGGCCGAACGACGAGGACTCCGGCCAGCAGCACACCCATGAGACCGGCGAGCAGCAGCACGCGCGGCACGTCCGGCGAGCTCGGCTGCGACGGCAGGAACGCGGGGTAGAGCACCGCGAACTGCTCGCCGGCGCGGCGGCGTTCGAGATCCTCGGCCAGCACCGCCGACTGGTGGCGTTCGGACAGGCTGGTGTACTGCTGCTTCTCGAGCTCGTACTCGCGGTTCACGGAGCTCAACTGCTGCTCGATCATCGGCGCGGTCTCGACGCGGCTCTGGTACTTGGCGATCTCGCCCTGCGCGCGGGCGACCGCGCGCTCGTGCTCGCGAATGCGCAGCCGCGAGGTCTCGCGTTCGGCGAGCAGCTGACGGTAGGTCGGGTCCGCGTTCAGCGCCGGCTCGCGCTCGGCGGCCGGACGCGCGCGCTCGGCGTCGGCCTGCGCCTCGGCGGAGGCGATCTCGCCCTTCAGGCGCTGAATCTCTGGGTGCTTCTCCGTGTACATCGCCGCCGCCTCGTCGAGCTGCCGGCGCAGCACGGCCACCCGCTCCTGGGCCGCCGAGGCGGCCCCGCCTTCGACAGCGGCGCATCCGCGGCGCCCTCGCTTCATCGCCTCGATCTGGCGCTCGAGCATCGCCAGCCGATCCTGCTCGCTGCGCAGCGACATGGTCGTGCTCTCCTGCTGCTGACGGAGGCCGCCGACCATCTGCAGGTTCGCCTGCGTCTGCTCGGGCAGGCGGCCCATGTAGGCCTCCTTCATCTGCCGGAGCCGCTCCTCGACGGCCTTCAGGCGATCCCGGCTCTGACCGAGCTGCGCGGCCAGAAACGCCGACGTGTCTTCGGCCCGGGTCTCGCGCAGCTTCGAGTGCTGGTCGATGAACGCGGTGGCGAGCCGGTTGGTCACGCGCTGGGTCTCCTCCGGCGTGCGGCCGACGTAGGTGACGAGAAACGTGTCCGGGCCCGGAGCGGCTGCGTCGATGACGAGCGTCTTCGGCAGCGACACCGACGCGCGGCCGCGGAATCGGCCGATCGCCGCGTCCATCGACGACTCGTCGGCCAGACCTTCGTCGCGGACCACCTGCTCGAGCACCGGCCGGCTCAGGAGCTCGTGCGAGATCGCGCGCACGCGCTCCGCCAGGTCCGTCTGGCGACGACTTGACGAGGTCGGTCGACATGCTGGGCGAGGTCACCGCCAGCGTCGTCGACGACTGGTACTCGCGCGGCAGCGTCAGGACCAGCGCGGCGCCCGACGAGGATGCCGAGCGACGATCGGCACGATCAGCCACCAGCGTCGCCGTTTGACGACGGCGAGGTAGTCGAACAGATGCATGCTTCGCTCTTCCATCAGCGGATCCTCGTGCGTGTAGAAGTGACGACTTGAATGCCGGCGCGCGACCGATTGACTGTGACCGCCAGGACGGCGGGAGTCCTGGAACACGGCGACGTAGAAGCCTTCGACCCGCATCCATCGCGTCGCCAGATAGGACAGCGACGAACGCGCCCAGATCGAGCGCAGGCCGAGCTCGGACGTCGTCAGCGGATCGGCTTCGACGCACGCGACGTGCTGGCGCTCCAGTCGAGACGGCGCGTGATCGGTCCGAAGACGCCGGCCTCGAACTCCTGGTTCTGGAACGTGCCGCCGAACCCGAACGACGGCAGGAACGACCGCCGATAGCCGACGTTCCACGCCAGCCGCGGCGCCGGAGCGGCTCAGGCTGACGCGAAAGGCCGGCGCGCTGCGCCGTGGTCGTCGCTCGACTGGTGTGCCAGCCAGGCAGTATCCGGCGCCGCCCGAGAGCGTGAAGCGCTCGTCGAGCCGCCAGTCGACGGTGCCGAGCGCGTTCTGGACGTCGAACTCGCGCAACTCGTCCGACCGTCGCGTGGCGCATCTCGTACTCGGCGCCGACCGTCAGCCGCGGCGCGAGCACGTGATCGAGCTCGGCGACGGCGCCGTGGGCATGCCCGCCGCGCTCGAGGGCCTCGACCGGCGACGGGACGTCGGCTGTCGTCGAACTTCGAGCCACTGGAACGTGTAGGCGCCGCTGAGCGGTCGTGCGCTTGCTGAGCCGCGCCTCGAGGCCGGCGCGGAAGTCGTCCATCACGACGCCCTGGCGGCGGAAGAGGACGCCCGGGATGTCGACTTCGTCGGTCGTCGGCGATCGCGACAGGCTGTTCTTGGCGACGAAGGTCAGCGTCGGCGTCAGGCGGTGGCGGAACTGACGCGTTCAGCCGCTGATCGAAGGCGTTCAGCTCGGACAGCTCCTGATAGAGCTGGTAGGAGCCGCGGTAGTCGAGCTGGAAGGTCGAGCGGCGGCCGCGAAAGCCGAGCGCGGCGCGCGGAGTGATCGCCGGTCAGGAAGTCGCCGATCGCTCCCGCTGCCCTCGGTCGCGAGCAGCACGTTGTTGTCCCAGGTCTCGGCCACCGCGATGCCGGGCGTGAAGACCCAGCCCGCCGGCGGTTGACTGCGACGGTCCGGCGGCAGACTGCGCCGCAAGCGGCAGCGACGCGCGCAGGCCAGCGCGACGATAGCCGCCGCCGGCACAACCGAGCGCATCACGCGCCGGCCGACGCGTCGCGACCGTCGACGTCGAGGTTCGCAGTCGACATGGTCGTCATCTCGAGGCGCGCTACGGCACGACGACCATGTCGCCGGGCGACAGGAAGATCGGCGCGGCGTTGCCTTTGACGGCGTCGTTGTAGTTGAACCGGATGGTCTCGACCGTCTTCAGGATGCCCGCCGCCTTGCGCAGGATGCGGATGTCCTTCGTGTTGGCGAATTCGCGGAAGCCGCCGGCCATCGCCAGCGCCTGCAGCACGGTCATCTGCCCGCGCATCGGAATCGACCCGGGCTGCGCGACTTCGCCCATCACGTAGACCATCACCGGGCTGGCCTCGACCACGATGACCGTGACGACCGGATTGGTGACGTATTCCTTCAGCTCGCTGGCGATGCGATCGCGCAGCTGGATCGGCGTCAGGTCGGTGGCGACGATGTCGCCGAGGAGCGGCAGCGTGACTTTGCCGTCGGGCCGAACCTGCAGCGACTGCGACAGCTGCGCATCCTTGTAGACCTCGACGCGGAGCTTGTCGCCGGGCGTCAGCCGATAGTCAGACGCCGCCGGCCGCCGATGGCAGCGGGACCGGCGCTGCCGCCGTTCGGCGTCTGCGCTGCGCGCAGCGGACGACGTCGCGAGCGCCACGCCGAGAAGAGCTGCGAGCGAGCGAGTCGTCAGTGTGCACATCGTCTGCTTCTTCGTCATCGTCATCACCTAATCAGAGAGTCGGTGGTATTCGGCGTGTCCTGCCCGCCGCGAGTCTGGCGTGACAGGGCCTGTTGCAGGAGCTCATCCACGCGCACGGCGTGCGTCGGGCAGCACGCGACCCCGACGCTGATTTGCAGGCCCGGGGCCATCCGGTGGCGTCCGAGATGAGCGTTCAGCCGCTCGATCACGCCGGCCGCCCGGTCGGCGTCGATCCCGGCGAGCATCAGCGAGAGCATTCCGTCCGCGCGTGCGTCCCAGGAGATCGGTCTCGCGCACCGCTTGCCGGATGAGCCGTGCCGAGCTCGGTGACGACCCACTCGTCGGCGGCGTCGATCGCGTCGCGCGATGCCCGCTCGGCAACAAACACCACCAGTGTCAGGAACTCCTGAGTTCGCTCGGCATGTCTCAGCAGGTGAGTCGACCATGAAGCTGAACGCTTCAGGCGTCAGAAGCCCTGACGCGGCATCGTAGAAGCGCATCTGCGTCATAGAGCGGGCATCGCGACCCGACTTGAGCAAGCACGATGCCACGCGCGTCGAGGCAGGCGAAACTGAGCGATTTCGTTCGAAGAACTGCTGAAGTCTGCCGACCGCGAATGTGGATCGATCGATCGTCCCGAGGTCAGCGGCAGCAACGGTAAAGGGGTACTCGACAGAACACTCGTGCTCAGAAACGGAAACTTGGCTACTGTTCGAGCTCAGCTTCGTTGGCCGGGCTCGGTCGCAGCCGCGTGCGATCGGACGCCATCAGTTCGGTGCCGAAGAATGCGGCGCCGGCGATAGCAAGGATGGATCGATCTCGAAAGGAATATGGAGTAGGCTCGAATCGTGCACCGTGGCACCACGGCTCAGGTCGCTCAGTTGGGCCTCGTCAACGAAAACGATCGACATACGACATGATGATTAGACAGAACACAACGCTGGGGACGGCTCGTTGGAACGCTGGCGCTGACGTGCGCGCTGGCCGTGCGCTGGGGGATTCCGCTGGCTGGCGCCACGATCGTCGTGCGTGCGGACGACGACCTGCAGGCAGCGCATCGACCGGGCGCGGCCCGGCGACACGCTGCTGCTCGAGCCCGGCGCGACCTATACGGGCAACTTCGTCCTGCCGGACAAGGATGGCACGCGGCCGATCGTGATCCGTTCGGCGCGCCGACGACCGGCGATTGCCTGGTCTCACCGAGCGGATCGGTCCCGACGACGCCCCGCTCCTGCCGAAGCTGAAGTCGCCGAACAACCAGCCCGTGCTGCGAACGGCCCCGGGCGCGAGCCGCTGGCGGCTGCTCGCCATCGAGTTCGTCGGCAACGGCCAGGCTGGCGACATCATCACGCTCGGCGACGGGTCCAGCGCTCAGAAGGACGTGGACGACGCTTCCGAGCGAGCTCGTGCTCGATCGCGTGCTCGTCCGCGGCGATGCGGCGAAGGGCCAGAAGCGCGGCATCGCCCTCAACAGCGGCTCGACCACCATCCGCAACAGCTATATAGCCGACATCAAAGCGTTCGGCCAGGAGTCGCAGGCGATCGCCGGGTGGAACGGCACCGGTCCGTACACGATCGAGAACAACTATCTCGAAGCCGCGGGCGTCAATATCCTCTTTGGCGGCGCCGATCCGGCGATTCCGGATCTCGTGCCGAGCGACATCACCATTCGGCGGAACCTCATCACCAAGAACGTCGAGTGGCGCGGCTCGACGTGGACGGTGAAGAATCTGCTCGAATTGAAGAACGCGCGCCGCGTCCTCATCGAGGGCAATCAGCTGGAGAACTGCTGGACTGCCGCGCAGCCCGGCTACGCCGTGCTCTTCACGGTGCGCAACTCAGGCGGGCGCGCGCCCTGGGCCACCATCGAAGAGGTCGTCTTCCGCAGCAACATCGTCAGGCACTCCGCCGGCGGGATCAATATTCTCGGGTTCGACAGCACGGCCGAGAGCCGCACGGCGTCAGGGATCTCGATCGAGAACAACCTGTTCGAGGATATCAACCACCGCAGCTGGGGCGGCAACGGCCTGTTCCTGCAGATCGGCAACGCGCCGGCGAACGTGACCGTGGATCACAACACCGTGCTGCAGACCGGCAACGTCATCACCGCCTACGGCCGGAGCAAGCGGAGCGTTCATCACGATTCCAGGCTTCCGGTTCACCAACAACGTCGCCGCGCACAACGCCTACGGCATCTTCGGCAGCGGCGCGGGCTATGGCACCGCCGCAATCACCGCCTATTTTCCGGACGCGCGTGATCGCCTCGAATGTGCTGGCGGGCGGGCCGGCGTCGCGCTACCCGGCGCGGAAACTTCTTTCCGTCGGTGGCGCAGATGATGGCGGACTTCACCGACGCCGCGCAGGGAAACTACCGGCTCTCTTCGCGCAGTGCCGTATCGCCGGGCGGCGAGGGACGGAACCGATCTGGGCGTCAACTTCGACCAGCTCAACCGCGCGCTGGCAGGTCTCGAGTCGGTGACGGGGTCGTCGAGCCGGTGCTCCTTGATCTTGTAGAGCATGCGCCTTGTAGCTGATGCCGAGTATTTCCGCCGCTTCCTTGCGGTTCCACCGCGTGCGGTGCAGCATGCGGAGCATCATCTCCCGCTCGGCCGCGCGCGCCGCGTTGCGCCCGACGAGCTTGAGCGACCGGACGTCCTCAACCGGTTCGGCCACCGCCACGGCGTCGCCCCCCAGGGTCCTTCCCGCCGGCGCTGATTGAACGGCTGCAGCGCTTCTGGGCATGCCGCCAGTGGGACGACGGCCGCCGGCTGGGCGACGGCCTGCCTCAGGCTCTGCCGCCGCTCGGCGCCGCGAGGCGCGGCGCTCGCCGCGGCGCATGACCAGAGGCGTCCACCCCTGGAAGTCCGGGCCGAGAATGATGGTGCGCTGGATGACGTTCTCGAGCTCGCGCACATTGCCCGGCCAGTCGTACTGCATGAAGCGTATCGAGCGTCGCGCGGGACAGTTCGGTCTCGGGCCGGTTGTAGTGGGTCGGCGTACTTCGCCAGGAAGAAGTCGACGAGCGCCGGGATCTCCTCGCGCCGATCCCGCAGCGGCGGCATCGTGATGCAGACGACGTTCAACCGGAAGAACAGGTCCTCCCGGAACTGCCCGGCGGCGACCGCTTCCTCGAGCCGCCGGTTGGTCGCGGCGACAATCCGCACGTCGACCCGAACGTCGCCCTGACCGCCGAGCCGGGAGAACTGGCCATCCTGCAGGACGTGCAGCAGCTTGGCCTGGAGCGACGGCCGGCATCTCGCCGATTTCGTCGAGGAAGATGGTGCCGTGGTTGGCGAACTCGAACTTGCCTGGCTTTGCCTGCAGGGCGCCGCTGAAGGCGCCGCGCTCGAAGCCGAACATCTCCGACTCGAGCAGGTCGCCCGGCAGCGCGGCGCAGTTGACCTTGACGAATGCCCGGGTGCGCCGGGATGATGACAGGCTCGCAGCGACCGGGCGACCAGTTCCTTGCCGGTTCCGCTCTCGCCACGAATCAGGACCGTGGCATCCGTGTCGGCCACAAGAGCGATCAGCTCCCGCACTTTGACCATCGAGTGGCTGTGCCCCAGCAGTTCGATCGTAGGGGGATCGTTCGACGCCTGGGCGCCATCGTTCTGAATCCGAATCAGCTCATCCATCGCGTGCCTTCCTCCGAAGAACAGCAGAGTGACACCGCAGCAGTGTCGCTCGCGCCGGAGCAAGGGCGATGCCACGAGTGGAAAACTTTTCGTCGGAAGTGGAACTCTTGTCGACTCCGGATTCCGCGCTCTTCGCCCGCCAGTCGAGTGTGACGTGGCATCGCGATTGAATCGAGTCATGCCAACATGCCGAGTAGCAGAACCATGCACGGACTAATTAGCAAGGAAGTTCCACTCCTGATGAGAAAACAAGTTCACACTCGGCGCGCAGCCCTCGTGCTCGACCGCGTTGGTGATAGCAGCGGCGTTTCCAATGATGCTTCCATCGCGCGAGCACGCAGCCTCGGCTGAGGCGTCATGATGGAGACCGCGAACACGATGATCGTGGCGGATAGCGCGGCGGCTGCAACCATTCCCGAGTGCGACATTCACTGGCGATACAGCGGGAGACGAGAGCGATGTCGCGCAGACTGCAGCGATGATGCTGGTCGGCACGCTGTTGATTGGCATCGGCTCAGTGGTGCGGCGTGTCGCGTGAGTTCGGGATAGAAGGGCCCTCGTCGATGGCTCGACCTTCCGTCAGCGTCATCATTCCCGCCTACAACACTGCTCCTTACATTGGCGAAACGCTCGCCTCGGTCCTGGCACAAACCTATACAGACTTCGAGGTCATCGTCGTCAACGATGGATCGCCGGATACTGCTGAGCTCGAAGTCGCGTTGGCGCCGTTCAGAGACCGGATCCAATACATCGTTCAGGAGAACCGCGGCCTGAGCGCCGCGAGGAATCGCGGCATCGCGGCGGGCCGTGGCGAGTTCGTGGCGTTGCTCGACTCCGACGACGTGTGGGAGCCCGACTACCTCGAGTATCAGCTCGCCGTGCTCGAGCGCGACGGCCTCGACGTCGTCTACTCGAACGCGACGACATTCGGCGATCCTCTTCGCTCCGGCCGGCTCTTCATGGACATGCATCCGTCCACGGGCCCGGTGTCGATCGAGTCGCTCGTCAGCCAGCAGTGCAACGTCATGGTGTCGGTGCTGGCGCGTCGCGACGTGCTCGAGTCGGCAGGTCTCTTCGACGAGTCGTTGCGGAGCTCGGAAGACTTCGACATGTGGCTGCGGGTCGTTCATGGCGGTGGCCGGATCGGCTATCACCGGCGCTCGCTCGTGCGCAGCCGGCTTCGGCGCGGAAGCCTGTCGGCAAACGGCGTGTCGATGTGTCAGCACATCGTGCGCGTGCTCGACAAGGCCACGCGCGACCTGCGCTTGACGCCGGATGAGCTGGCGCTCGTCGCCGCGCGGCGGGCGGAATTTTCCGCCCTGCTGCGGCTGCACGAGGGCAAGCGTGCGTTCTTTGCCGGTGACTTCCATCGCGCCGTGACGGCGTTGACCGAGGCCAACGCCCATCTTCGCCGGCGCAAGATCGGATTGGCCGTCGTCTGCCTGCGTTTTGTCCCCGGCCTCTTGCTCCGGGCCTATGACCTTCGCGATCGCCTCATTTTCAAGGCTTCTACACGATGAACGGAACGAACACTCAGGCATTCCCCGCGAATCCGGCGGCGTCTGGCGACCGGCACGCCGACGAGGTCGCCCGCGGCGAGCGGTTCGAATTCGGAAAGAACTGGACGCGCTTTCTCGCCGTCGTCGACGACGAGCGCGTCGAGCAGGCCACGGGGTCGCTCAGCGAGATGCTCCGCCGCCGTCGATTGGACGGCGTCCGGTTCCTCGACATCGGCTCGGGTAGTGGGCTGTTCAGTCTAGCCGCCAGGCGGCTTGGCGCGGAGGTGCTCTCGTTCGACTACGACCCGTATTCGGTTGCCTGCACGCGCGAGATGAAAGCGCGCTATCGGCCGGAGGACCCGGGGTGGCGCAGTCGAGCGGGGCTCGGTGCTCGACCCCGCGTTCATGGCCGAGTTGGGGCGGTTCGACGTCGTGTATTCGTGGGGTGTGCTCCATCACACCGGCGCGATGTGGGAGGCCCTCGATCAGGCGCAGCGGGCCGTCGGAGAGAAGGGCAGTCTCTTCATTGCCATCTACAACGACACTGGCAGTCAGAGCGCGCGGTGGAAGCAGATCAAGCACATCTATACGCGTTTGCCCCAGGCTTTGAAGGCGCCGTTTGCCCTCGCGGTCAGTGCTCCGGAGGAGGCTAAGAGCCTCCTGCGGTCGCTCGCCGCCGGCCGTCCGGGAGATTACGTTCGGACCTGGACGAGCTACGACCGAAGGCGGGGCATGAGCCACTGGCACGACATCATCGATTGGGTTGGCGGGTTTCCGTACGAGTACGCGAAGCCGGATGCCATCTTTTCGTTCTTTCGCGACCGTGGCTTTACGCTCGACACGCTGAAGATGGGCGGAGGATTGGGGTGCAGCGAGTATGTCTTCAGCCGGACTGCTGAGTCGTCCGCTACCTCGCGATAGAAGCCTGTCGACTGAGGCGCTGGCCGGCACAGTTCCGTCCCGTGCTGACAAAGCTCGTCGCCGGCAGGCGGGAGTACTTCGGGGCGGACGAGATCTCAGTCGAGCCCCTGACGCAGGTCGAGCGACCGTACTCGACGCTCCTCCAGATCCGCGTGGGCACGGGTGAATGTGCGCAAGGCGCGTTCGTCAAGATTCTCAAGCCGCGTGCGGACACACCGGCCGAGATCGCGTCGATGCAGAGGAACGTCCAGCGTGACTTCGAGATGACCGCCAGGGTGCGGCACGCACTCGGCAGGATGCGCGGGCCTGACGGCCGTGCGGCCGATTGCGTGTTTCCCGGAAGAACTGGCCATCGTGACCGGCGAAGCCGTCGGGCCGATGCTGTCGGAAGTCCTGGCGCGGCGAGCGGTCGGTTGGCCGCGGCCGTCGGTCGTTCGCGAACTGTCCCAGCTCTTGTATCGCGTCGGAGCGTGGTTGAAGGCGGCGCAGGCCGCCCTCCCGGAAGATCACCCGCTCGATCGCGAAGCGATGCGAACCTACCTTGACAAGCGCTTCACGGACCTCGAAGCGCCGGGCGTGATCCGATTGACGACATCTGGCCGCGACGCCATCGCACGCTACCGCGATCGGCTCTTCCGAGACGCCAGCGCCGAGGGCCTTCGTCCCGTGTGGATCCACGCGGACTTCTGCCCGGAGAACATCATCACGCGCGGTGGCGACATCACGGTCCTCGACTTCATGATGGCGAAGACTGGAACGATCTATCACGACCTGGCGCACCTCTTCATGCACCTCGAGGCGATGCAGGTGAAGCCGTGGTTCAGGCCGGCGGTGGTTGCCCGGCTGCAGCGCGATCTGCTGGCGGGCTTTGAACCGGGCCTGACTGTCGACCGGCCGCTCTTCGCTCTGATGCTGCTCCAGCATGTCGTCTGTCACCTCGTGACCCTTCAGGCTCCCGTCGAGGGCAGAGCCGCGCGGCTGTACCGCGCACGTCTGCATCGGCGTCATCGCCACTGGCTGGCCGAGGTCGCCGGGCTCGGCAACGAAAGCTGGACGCGGTGAATATCCTCGTCGACTCGTGCAGTTACAACTGCCAGAACGTCGGCGACCTCGCCATGCTGACGGTCGCGGTATCGAGGCTGCGTGAGCTCTGGCCGAGGGCGTCGATCGCGGTCATCACCAACGCGCCCGAGCGCATCGCGCGGCACTGCGGCGACGGTCGAGACCGTGCCGGTCCGCGGCCGCCGCCTGCTGCTCGAGAATCGGGCTGCTCGGCCCGGCGCGCCGGTGGCTGCCGGGCGCGATCGCGGAGCCGTGGGATCGACTCGAGACGCCGGCTTCGTGTTGCGGCAGCCGCGACTCGTCGGTGCGTCGCTCGGCGTTGAAGGCCGCGCTCGGCGGCGCGTAGCTGCGCCGACGCGAGCGTCGTTCCTCGACGCCATCGACGCGCGCCGACCTCGTCGTCGTCAATGGCGCCGGCATCATCACCGACGCATTTCGCGAGAACGCGCTGGGCATTCTGGCGACGCTCGATCTCGCGACGCGGCGCGGCATCCCGACCGCGCTCTTCGGGCAGGGACTTGGCCCGATTGACGACCCGGTGCTGTGGCAGCGGGCGGCAGAGGTGCTTCCAGCGTCGAGGATCATCGGCGTACGGGAATCGCAGACGAGCGTGCCGCTGCTGCCTCGCTCGGGGTGACTCCGGACAAGGTGGTCGTGACTGGCGACGACGCGGTGGAGCTGGCGTTTTCGGCGTCGCGGGCGCGGACGAGCGTGCGTCCGGGCGGTGTGCCGAAAATCGGCGTCAACGTGCGGGTAGCCAGCTACGCCGATGTGGCGACCGGAAATGCTGTCCGACCTGCGCGCACGCGCTGACCGCGGCGGCGGCCGACCACGGCGCCTGGATGACGCCGATTCCGATCGCCCACCACGGCGGGCGGATGGACGTCGACACGCTGCGCGAGCTCCTCGCCGGGTTGGGCGATACCGACGGCGGCGCGTCGCTCGAGACTCCGCAGCTCGTCATCGAGCGAGTCGGCGAATGCCGAGTCGTCGTCACCGGTAGCTATCACGGGGCGGTGTTTGCGCTGGCGCAGGGCATTCCCGGTCGTCGCGCTGGTCAAATCGCCGTACTACGTCAACAAGATGGCTGGCCTGCAAGACCAGTTCGGAATCGGGTGCGAGCTCGTGCGTCTCGACGAGGGCAACGTGTCAGGGCGTATTCGCGCCGCGATCGATCGCGCGTGGGCGGAGGCCGAACGCGTGCGCGGACCGTTGCTGCAGGCGGCAGCCGAACAGATTGAGCGTGGCCGCCGGGCGTACGCCCGGCTTGTCGAGCTCGTGCCGCCGGCCGACGGCTATCGCGCCGTCGATGGTCTCGCCGGGCCACCTCTGGTTCAGAGCCGCGAGCGTGGTGCGTAACCGCGGCTACGCCGCGACCGAGTCGACGAGATGTCCCGGGCCCACCGCAGGGCATCGGCGTACGCCGCCGGCAGGAGCGTGGCCGGCAGCCCGAGCCGCCCGATGGTCTGCGCCGCCTGGTCCCAGTCGCCTTCTTCGTGTGCGATCACTGCATCGAGGATCGTACGCATGGCGTTGCTGCCGCCGAGAAGGGCATCGCGAACGCCGGGCGTGAAATGGAGCCCGCCGATCGCTTTCTCCTCGGCTGATCCGACGATCGTATCGAGCATCGAGCACATCCCGAGCAGGAAGAGCTCCCGCCCGCGTCCGCGCCGGACCAGGCGTTGCCCACGACTTCGCACGACCGCGCGCGCAGCAGCGCGATCGACACCGCTTCCGGCGTCCCGCCGCTGTTGAGTCCCGCGGCATCGCCCAGACCGACGTCCATTGCCGCACCTGCTGCACGCCGAGCAGCACGAGGGCATGGCGATCGAGTCCGATGCCGAGCAGCGCATCCGTCAGGACACGCGAGGAAGCCAATCGCCAGAGGTGGTACACGACCGGTCGGCGCTCTGCGCGCGATAGAGCAGCTCGTAGCCGCGTGCGCGCCGATTGACGTCCATGATGGCCTGGCGGGCGATGTGAACAGATTGTCGAGGATCGAGAGGGAAGCCATACGTATCTATTCAATTCGGCCGCCGTGGCGGGAGCTTGAATCGGGCGAACCAACGTGCCGGGCGAGGCGGTGGCCGGGCATAGATCCGGGCATAGATACTGAAGAGCTGGGTTATGGCTTGTCGGGCAAGGCTTTTCTCCCGGGCCGGTGCCGTTGTTTGGGGGGCACCGCCGCCATCACCCGCCGCCTTGCGTTCAAGCGCTCCGCGAGATCGCCGAAGGCCTTCGACGATTGCCGCAGCAGTTCGTTCTCTTCACTCAAGTGTTCAACCGTTTTCTCGCACTTCGCCAGTTCCGCTTCCGACTCCTTGGGGTCGTTCATGTGTTGCTCCCTCTTGGACTCGCACAGCTGCGCCCGCAGCAAGTTCGGAGCCAGCCGTAGTCCCGGACGGCCGTTCGCGTCGTGTGAAGACCGCGTCGGTGCGCGCTGACTCGGGCCAGGGCATGGCCTTTGCTCGAATGATGTCAGTCGATTCAGAGTGCAAGAGCACGCGGGAGACCGGATAGACCAGGGAGAGAGCATGGCAAAGGGCAGGGCAGACACGACACGCAAGACGCGAGCAGCGGCGACGACCGGTGATCTCGTTGAGCAACAGCTGCTGGTATTGGCGGAGCAAGTCGGCTCCCTGGTCGGTGCCGCGCAGGCCAAGGCCGAGGGATGGTTCGATGCGAAGACGCTCAGCGCAGAGCTCGCTCGCATTCGAGACGGCGCCGCCGATCTCTTGGAGCGAGTGAACCGCCGCGCGACGACAACTTCCACAGGTGTGACGAAGAAGGCCGAATCTTCGGCCGTGAGGGGCCTCAGTCGGCAACCCGTTGCCGCTCCCGGAAAGCGCCACCGGCGTCCGCCACCGCAGGAGCGGATCGACAAGCGGATGGGTGAACCGAGGGGCAGGCAAATGGGGCAGAAGAGCAGCAGGATCGGCAGACGCGGCGGGCGCGGGTGAGGCGCTAGTCGCCGATTCGAGCTCGTCAATTCTGCGTCTGGCGCATCGAGAAGTTTCTACCGCTCCGCCATCGGCTAAGGCTGGCCGGGTCCAAAAGAACGCGGCCCCACCGTGCGGTCCGCTTGGCATCGGTTGTGCCTTCTACGATCCATGCCCCAGGATCTCACCCTGCAAGCCGAAGGCTTCGCTCGTCTCTACCTCATTCCCATGGGTTGGAAGGTGCTCGGCGGAGTCGCCATTTGGCTCGCCGGTCACTACGCCATCCGCATCTTCCGCACCGCGTTGAGGCGCACGATGCGCATGCGGCGGATCGACGTCACGCTGTCGAGGTATCTCGACACCGGCACGACGGTCGTGCTCCAACTGCTCGTGCTCATCGCGGTTCTCGGCGTGCTCGGCGTCGAGACCACGTCGTTTGCCGCGCTCCTTGCCGCCGCTGGCATTGCTATCGGCGCTGCGTGGTCGGGGCTTCTCTCGAACTTCGCCGCCGGATTGTTTCTCCTGACGTTCCGGCCGTTCAAGGTTGGCGATACCATCTCGGCGGCGGGGATTACCGGCACCGTGCGCGAGATCGGTCTGTTCGTCACGTCCATCGACACTCCCGACTTCGTTCTGACGTTTGTCGGCAACAACAAGCTCTTCTCGGACAACGTTCAGAACTTCAGCGCCAACGAGTTTCGGCGCGTCGATCTGACCGCGCCGCTGCCATCGGTCGTCGACATCGACCGGACCATTGCCAGGATTCGGCACACGCTCGTCGACATTCCCCACGTGCTGACCGCCCCCGAGCCTGACGTCGAGATCATGACGATCACTCCAGGCGGGTGCACGCTGGCTGTCCGGCCGTTCTGTCACAACGATCACTACTGGCAGGTGTACTTCGACGCCAACAGGGCGATCGGGCAGGTACTGCATCCGGAGCAGGCCGTGTCGCGAGCGAACTGACCCGCAGATGATCCCGGGGCCGCTACTTCGGAGGCGGAGGGGGGCTGATGACGGCGTCGCCGGCGATCAGCCACCGTCCATTCAGGCGGACGAGCGTCTGGAGGTAGCGCCAGCGCGTGGGGTAGCCCTGCGGCGGCATGCCGCCGGCAATGTGATAAGTCCCCTCGGACACATAGACGTCCTGGCCTGCGCGCGACGTCTGACCAGGAGTGACGCCGATCTTGGTGCCACGGTACGGGCCGACCAATGCCTCCTGCAGGGCCTGCTGGATGGCGGCGCGCCCGACCGCAACCTTGCCGTCAGCGCCGATCCGAATCGACTCGGTCGCGTGCAGGATGGCCAGCGCCTTCGCATCCCCTTTGGCCCACGCCTGGGCGTAGGCGTCCCCGAGCCGCCTCAGTTCCCCGTCGGTCGGCGCCTGCGCGTGCACGACGCTGGCTGCCTGGAGGGCGAGGAATAGCGCTGCACCGGCGATGCCGGCGATTCTCGATCCTGCGGTCGGCCTCATAAGTATCAGTCCCCGTCTTTGCGTCACTGTATCCGTCCGTCAACTTCTCGTGCGCAGTGCAACCGCCGCGCCAACTGGTTCGATCGGCCGGACGACGGTACGGCCGGCCGCCCGCGGAACATCCTGTATACCACGCCGTGCGGGCCATTCGCCGCCGGCCCTTGACAAGCGATACCTCGATTATCGACAATTCGCACACCTAGACTATCGACAGTAGCTGGAGTCTCCGAGATGCGATTGCGGCGCGTGGATGTGGGGTGGCTTCCTGGTTGCGGGGCTCGCGCTCTCCGCGGCTGTACGCGGTTCCGGCGTGCGCATCGACAGCATTGACGGTGTGACGCTGAAACCCTTCGAGCCTGCGGGCCGGGCGAGTGTGATCTTTTTCGTCGCCCGGGACTGTCCGGTCTCGAATGGCTACGCGCCGGAGATTCAGCGCGTGTGCCGAGAGTACGGCCGCGAGGGCGTCGACGTGCTCTCTGATGTACGAGGACGTCGAGGCGCCAGGAACCCGGCTCGACGGCGAGGTGCGCGCGCATCTCCGCGAGTACGGATATCAGGATATTCCCGCCGCGATCGACCGGTCGCGAGCCATCGCGAGTCACGCGCACAGCGACGATCACGCCCCAGGCCGTGGTCGTCGACCGTTCCGGCGCGATCCGGTATCGCGGCCGCATCGACAACTTCTATGCGGCGCTTGGGAGGCCCGCCAGCAGGTCACCGAACGCGATCTGCGCCATGGCGCTCGATGCCGTCCTCGCCGGGGCGCCGGTGCCGAAGGCCGGAGACCGAGGCTGTCGGATGCTACATCGTCGATCCCGCCGTGTTGAGGAAGTAACCATGCGCATACATGCCTTCGTCGGAGTCGCCGCCGCCGGTGCTCGCCTGGTGCCGTGACCGGTCACTCGCAGGTTCCGGCCGCCGGTCGTGCGGCGCAGCCGTCAACGCGTCCGGCGGTCGACATTTGCCGAAACGATCGCGCCGATCGTGTACGCGAACTGCGTCACCTGCCATCGTCCCGGCGAAGCGGCGCCGTTCTCGCTCATCACCTACGAGGACGTCGCCAAGCGCGGCAAGCTCGATTGCCGACGTGACGTCCGACGAAGTACATGCCGCCGTGGCACGCCGCTCCGGGGTATGGCGAGTTCGTCGGCGAGCGACGGCTGACCGACGCGCAGATCGCCGCGATCGACAGCTGGGTCAAAGGCGGGATGCCGCGCGGCGACGAGGCGAAGATGCCGAAGCTGCCCGTCGTTTCCGGCCGACGGCTGGCGGCTCGGCCAGCCGGATCTCATCCTGGAGATGCCGGCCGCGTTCGACCTGCCCGCGAGCGGCCCGGACGTGTTCCGCAATTTCGTGATTCCGACCGGGCTGACCGAGGACAAGTGGGTGCGCGGCGTCGAGTTTCGTCCGAGCGCCCGCAAGGTCGTGCATCACGCGATCTTCGCGCAGGTGCCGGGTGGACGCCTGGCGGCGCGCGACGGCGCCGACGGCCGGCCGGGCTTCGGCGGGATGGAGACCCGTGGCGTCGGTCAACGATCGCGGCGATTCCCGTGGGCCTCGGAGGGTGGGCCGTCGGCGCGACGCCGATGATGTTCCCCGAGGGCCTGGCCGCACGGCTGCCCAAGGGCTCGGACTTTCTCCTGCAGATGCACTTTCACCTGACCGGGAAGCCCGAGACGGAGAAGTCGCTCATCGGAATCTACTTCGCGGATCAAGCGCGCCGGAGAAGGACGTGTTTTCCGTCGAGCTGCCGGCGCTCTTCGGCTTTGGTGCCGGCATCGACATTCCGCCCGGCGAGAAGCAGTACACGATTCAGGATTCGTTCACGCTGCCGGGCGACGTGCAGCGTCTACTCGGCGATGGCGCACGCGCACTATCTGGCCAGGGAGATGAAGGCGACGGCGACGCTGCCCGACGGTTCGACGCGGCCGATGATCTGGATCAACGACTGGGACTTCAACTGGCAGGACAGCTACGTCTACAAGGAGCCGTTCACGCTGCCGAAGGGCACGCGCATCGACGTGACGCTGACGCTACGACAACTCCGCCGACAACCCGCGCAATCCGATCAATCCGCCGCGGCGCGCGCTCTGGGGCGAGCAGTCGTTCGACGAGATGGGGACGGTCGGCTTTACGTTCGAAGTGCTGCAGCAAAGCGGACGTGCCGGCGTTCCAGCGAGGCGCTGGCGGCCCGCAACAAGGCGGCGATCGCCGCCGGGCGGCAAGAACGGCACGCTGCGGCGGTTCCTGGCGCGCCAGCAGCGGCAGAACCGCGGCCTGCAGCAGCTGACCATCTTCGATCGGCAGGGGACGATCGTCGGCAGGGTGGGTGAGCCGGGCTCGTACGCGCAGGCGTCGTTCTCGCCTGATGGCTCCCGGCTGGCGGTGGTCAAGAGCGATCTCGACAGCGACGCTCAGGACGTGTGGGCGTTCGACGTCGCCACCGGCAAGGGCACGCCTATCACTTCGGATGACGCCCCGGATACCGCGCCGGTGTGGTCGCCCGACGGCCGACAGATCGCCTACGTCTCGGTTCGCGACAACACGCACGGCGTGTATCGCCGCGCGGCGACCGGGCAGGGCAGCGAAGAGATGCTTTATCAGCACCCGACCGGGGCCCCCATCGTGCTGACGGACTGGTCGGTGGACGGCCGCTTCCTGTGTTTCTGGTCCGGCGACACGATGTTCATCCTGCCGCTGACCGGCGAGCGCAAGGCCGATCGAGCTCGGCCGCGAGGATTTCTTCGGGCGCGGCGGACGGCTGTCGCCCGACAGCCGCTTGCTGGCGTTCAACTCGAACCATCCGGCAAGTTCGAGGTCTACGTCAGCCCAATCGATCCGGCGACGGGCACTCGACGCCGCTGGGGCGGCTGGTGCGCCTTCAGCCTCAGCCAAGGTCTCGACCGAAGGCGGGATCGGCGGGATCGTGTGGCGGAAGGACGGCAAGGAACTGTTCTATCTCTCGCAGCCGCCGCGCCAAACCGTCATGGCTGTGGACTTGACGACCGCACCGGCATTCGAGGCGCGTGCGCCGCAGCGGCTGTTCGAGATTCCTGGGCCGATCGGCGCCCCCGCGCAGCTGAGCAACGTCAGCAGCCCTGACGGACAGCGCTTCGTGTTCGCGGTCAGCGTGGCCCGAAAGCCCGTTCCACGCTGACGCGCGCTTCGTTTCGCGATTGGTTCGCGGACTACTTCAGCGTAAACGACATCTCGACTTCGACTCGAACGGCGACCGGCTTGCCGTCTTTCGTGCCGGGCTCGAAGCGCCACTGGCGCATGCACTTGACGGCCTCGTCATCGAGGCCGTAGACCTTGTCGAGCGATTCGATGACATCGACGTCGCCGACCTCGCCGGTCTCGAGCACGACGGCTTCGAGCTTCACCCAGCCTTCGATGCGAGCTCTCATCGCCTCTGCGCGTGTACTTCGGTTTGACTTCCTTCACGAGGCGCGGGAGCGTGATACCTTCGCCAGGCCGATACACCTGACTTCCATCCTGCCGATACACCTGACGGCGGTCCTGCCTGGGTCGAGGCGCTGCGCCGACCGGGGCCGCCGAGGCGGCCGGCGTGAGGTCCGGTCCAGTCGAGCTCTCCGGCTTCGGCAGGTTCACGACGAACTGAAGTAACTTGCCGCCGGCCGTGCCGGTGACTTGCCAGCAGCCCGGGGCAGAGAACGTCAGGCCGCTCGCCTGGAATGTCGTCGCGTATCCGCTTGGAATCGTCACGCTGACCGTGCCGGCGTCGCCATCGAGCCGCCGAGCATCGATCGTCAAATCCGATCCGACCGGCCGAACCCAGAGCACCTTGGTGCGCAGCGTGCCTGGCACCGGACCGCCGCCAGAGGCCCACATGGTCCGATCCGCATTGGCAGTACCAGTCACCGACGAATGGCGACGCGTTGGGATCGGATGGTGGCCGCTCAGCGATCGGCATCGTCACGTCACAAGCGGTCGCCGCTGTGGCCTCGGTCGCGGGTGCTCGATGGCCGCTCAATGCCCCGGCGGCGACCGGAACTCCCAGCGTGGCGGCAACCATCCCAGCGAGGAGCACACGAGTCGACGGCGTCAGAGTCGTCGCCAGTCGGCGCTCCAGAATCCACTCGATGCGTTCCGCCAGCCTGGGCCCCGCAATGCCCGCAACAAATGCCGCTGACGATCGAAAGCCGAAGCTGCAGACCTTGAGAATGCCCTCGGCGTAGCTGCGATTGTCCGTTCCCATTTGCAGTACCTCCTCGTCGCAGGCGCGTTCCCGTTCGCTCACGAGCCGCGACCCGACCCACCACACGGCCGGATGAAACCAGAAGAGAGTCTCGACCGCGACGTGAATCAGTGCGGTCAGGTTGTCTCTGCGGGAGACGTGACCCACCTCATGCGCGAGGAGCGACTCGAGCTCCGCGTCAGACAGTCGATCAGAGAGCTGGTTGGGCCAGAAGAGCTTCGGCTGGAACACGCCGAGCACGCCCGGTTCGATCGCTGGCATCGCAGCGAAGGAGCTGGATGCGGACGGGGCAAGCCATCATTCGCGCCACCCGTTCGAGGGCTTCGGCCTCACGGCCCTGTTCGAGGCGCGGTAAGCCCTGAGCCAACACCGCGAGTTCGCGCCACTGTCGCCAGCGCCAGATTGTCAGGCTCACGACTCCCGCCGCCCAGAGGGCGGCCAAGGTCAGCAGGGCCAGACGGTCGACGTCGCCGGGAAGAGGTGACCGCCCGGGCTGCGGGTTGGTCGAAACCCCAGGACAGGAACGATTGATCGAGCCACCGCATGACGACCGAAACTCTCGGCGTCGCGAGCGGCGGCGTCCAGGCGCCGAGATAGGTGCCCGCCGCGGTAAAGAGGGACAGGGGAACGAGAAACTTGAGCGAGGCGAAAAGCCAGATGGTGTAGCGCGTTCGGGCCGGTGCGCGCCTCAAGGCAAAGGCGAGAAGCGCCGCTACGCCGATGCACGCCGTGGACTGCACAAGGTGGGTGGCGACCATCATTTCGTGCGCTCCTTCGCGCTGTGACGCCGCAGGGCCTTTTCTGCCTCGCGGAGATCGTCGATCGTCAGCTTTCCGGCCTCGATGAGGTGCGCCATGACCGGCTGCGTGCGGCCGCCGAACACGCTGAGGAGTTCGTCGATGATGCGCCGGTGCGCCGCGGTGCGCGAGATGACGGCCTCGAAGATGTGGGCGTTGCTGATCTTCCGAGCTCGCCGGATCGCGTGTTTCGACTCGAGGCGATACATCGTGGTCTGGATCGTGGTGTAAGCGGGCCGGTCGGATTCCGGGAACGTTTCCTGGACTTCGCGCACGGAGAGCGCCCCTTGGGACCACAGCGCGTCCATGATGCGAAGCTCGAGCGTGGTCAGCTTGCGTATCGTCATCCAGGTTGTCTCCTACGACTGTGTGCCAGTCTACTATGCGTGTAGTAGCAGATGTCAAGTCGCCTGTTTGAACCGGTGTTTCTTCTGTCCCGATAAGCGGATTTCATTGGACCATCGTGGCGAGCCCTTCTACAGTCCTCGAGGGACGAGTGCACGCCGATGCGTGCGGGGCCTCGGGAGGACGACATGGGATCGACGATGCGAGTGTGGGCGAGTGCCTTACTAATTGCGCTGGTAGCGGCGGCCGACGCCCGCGCGCAGGTGACGCCGGCGGACTACGACCGCGCCATGGGTTTGCGCGACCGGTGGATGTACCTCACCGAAGGCGTCGCGGACCCGGCGACGTGGATTGACGGCACATCGCGCTTCTACTACCGCAAGACGGTCAAGGGCGGTTTCCAGTTCGTGCTGGTCGACGCGCAGACGCAACAGCGGCAGCCGGCATTCGATCACGACCGCCTGGCGGCGGGCTTGAGCGCGGCCACTGGGGACAAGCACACAGGACTCCGTCTGCCCTTCGACACATTCCGGTTCGCGAACGGCGAGCGCGCGATCGAGCTCACCTTCAACGAGTCTGCCTGGACGTGCCGCCTGCCGGAGTACACCTGCACCGGCCGCCAGGGCGGTGGGGGAGGTCGCGGCGGTCAACCGCGGAGCTTCGGCACCGTCCGCGATACCGCGGTCGCGCCGGACAACCGGCCGAAGCGTTCGCCCGACGGGCGTTGGGAAGCCTTCGTCAGCAACTACAACCTCGTTGTTCGCCCGGTGAACGGTCAGGCCGTGAAGGCGCTCAGCAACGACGGATCCGAGGGCGACGCCTACGATCCGGAATCGATCGTGTGGTCGCCCGACTCCGCGAAGCTCGCAGCCTACCGCGTCCGTCCAGGCTACCGTCGCATGGTCCATCGCGTCGAGTCATCGCCCGCCGACCAGGTACAGCCCCGGCTCCTGTCGCAGTTGTACGCGAAGCCGGGCGACGCGGTCGATCTCGACCAGCCGCGGGTCTTCCACGTCAGTCCGGCCCGGCAGCTCATCGTCCCGAACGAACTGTTTCCCAATCCTTACGTGATGTCGCGCCTGACGTGGCGCCAGGACAGCCGCACCGTGGCGTTCGAGTACACGCAGCGGGGACATCAGGCGATCCGGATCATCGAAGTGGACGCCGCGACGGGAAAAGCACGGGCCGTCGTCTCCGAAGAGCCAAAGACCTTCTTCAACAGCTGGCGCAAGTTCAGCCACGACGTGAAGAATGCCGGGCAGGAGATTATCTGGATGTCCGAGCGGGACGGCTGGAACCACCTCTATCTATATGACGGCGCCGCCGGCCGCGTGAAGAACCAGATCACCAAGGGCGATTGGGTGATTCGGAGCGTCGTCAAGGTCGACGAGGACAAACGGCAGATCTGGTTTAGCGCCAGCGGCATGTACCCGGGCAAGGACCCGTACTTCACGCACTTCTATCGGATTGATTTCGACGGCACGAACCTGACGACGTTAACCGACGCTGACGCGAGCCACGAAGTGCGCTTCTCTTCTGACATGACGTACTACGTGGACACGTACTCGCGGGTCGACTTGCCGAACGTTTCGGAGCTGCGCCGCACGAGCGATCGTTCGCTTGTGGCAACCCTCGAGAAGGCCGATATCTCGGCTCTCCTCGCCGCCGGCTGGAAGGCGCCCGAGGTCTTCGTCGCCAAAGGCCGCGACGGCACGACCGACATCTGGGGCGTCATCATCCGGCCGGCGAATTTCGATCCCAGCAAGAAATACCCCGTCGTCGAGAACATCTACGCCGGGCCGCACAGCTCGTTTGTGCCGAAGACGTTCTGGCCGTTCGGCCCGCACTCCTCAGGCGACAAGGTGATCGGCATGCAGCAGCTCGCTGAGCTCGGCTTCATCGTCGTCCAGATCGATGGCATGGGGACGATGAACCGGTCGAAGGCGTTCCACGACGTCGCGTGGAAGAAGGTCGGCGACGCCGGCTTCCCGGACCGCATCCTGTGGCACAAGGCGGCCGCCGCGAAATACGCGTACTACGACGTCACGCGCGTCGGCATCTACGGCGGTTCGGCCGGGGGACAGAACTCGGTCGGCGGCTTGCTCTTCCACCCCGACTTCTACAAGGTCGCGGTGTCGTTCAACGGCTGTCACGACAACCGGATGGACAAGATTGGCTGGAACGAGCAGTGGATGGGCTGGCCGCTCGACGAGTCCTACGGCGCCTCATCGAACGTCGACAACGCGTCGAAGCTGCAAGGGCAGGTGCTGCTCATCGTCGGCGAGCTCGACATGAACGTCGATCCCGCCTCGACCATGCAGGTCGTCAACGCGCTCATCAAAGCCAACAAGATGTTCGATCTGCTCGTAATTCCCGGGGGCGGTCACGGCGCGGGGCGCACGAACGGACCGGTCGAGTATGGGCAGCGGCGGCAGTACGACTTCTTCGTCCGCCACCTTCAGGGCGTCAGCACGCCTGATTGGAACCGGACGCTGAAAACGCAGACCGCGTCGAGCGCGCAGTAGCGACCGTCAGCTTCTCGTGGGGTTGAGCGGCGGCCCGTGGTCGATGCCTGCTACCGGGGCAACCGGCTGCAATGCGACCGGGCCAAGCGCGTACTGCGACGGGCCCAGCTTCGCGGTCGACGCCAGGAGCTCGGTCCAGGTGATGCCCTTGCCGGTGTAGGCCGAGTCGCGGCCCATGATCGCCATCAGCGTGGAGAGGGCGGTTTCCTTCGCGGTGTTGATCGGCTTATTGGTACGAATCGCCGTCACCCAGTCGACATGTTCCTGCACGAGCGAGTTGTTCGTGGGGCCGTCGTACTTCCAGACCGGCTTACCCGACAGGTCGTAAATCACGCCGTCGAGGTTGGCCGTGCCTTTCGTCCCGACGATCGATTCGTCGCGTCCGTTCGCGCAGCCGTTGAGCTGTCGAATCGTGCTGTGCATGTGCACGCCGTCGTCGTAGGCATAGTCGATGCTGAAAAAATCGTACTGATCGCCAGTCTTGCGGCGGACGCGCCCACCCATGCCGACCGCGGAGACTGGCGGCTTGCCGAGGATCCAGAGCATCGCGTCGAGGTGGTGGATGTGCTGCTCGACGATGATGTCACCCGAGAGCCAGGCCCAGTTGACCCAGTCGCGGATCATGTACTCCATGTCGGACCAGCCCGGCTGCGGCACGCGGTACCAGAGCGCGCCCTGGTTGCGGATGGCGCGCACCGATCGGATCTCGCCGATGGCGCCGTCGCGCACGCGCTTGTAGACCTCGATACGCGGCAGCTCGCGCCGCAGCTGCGTGCCGGTCATGATGCTGAGCCCGAGGCTCGACGCGCGTTCGGCGGTCTGCATCACCGCCATGACGCCGGGCACGTCGACGGCGACCGGCTTTTCCATGAAGAGGTGCTTCTTCGCGTCGATGACGGCCGCCATGTGCAGCGGCCGGAAGTGCGGCGGCGTGGCCTGGAGGACGACGTCGACGTCCGAGGCGATGAGCTTCTGGTAGGCATCGAAGCCGGTGTAACAGCGCGACTCGGGGATGTCTTGTCCGCGCTCTTTCATCAAACGCCTGGCCTCGGTCACGCGGTCTTCGAACACGTCCGCGAGGGCCACAATCCGAAGGTTGGATCCAGCGTCGAGGAAGTTGGCGGCGGCGCCGCAGCCTCGGCCACCGCATCCGATTAATCCCGCCTTGAGGAGTGGCCCGTCCGGCGCGAACGGCGTCGAGCGCGTCTGCGCACCGGGCGTCATCCGTGCGTCCAGCCCCGATCCGCCCGCACCCACGGCGACCGCCGCGGCCCCGGCGGCCGTGACTGAACCGATGAACGCGCGACGGGTGACTTCAGGCTTCTGAGGCTTCATGAGTATTCTCCTCGGCGCGTGAACGTGACCGGGTTCGCGATTAGTATATCGGGACGTTTGCCGCCGTCCAGATCATTCAGGAGGGGGCCCAGATGACCAATCGTCGAGCATTCTTGCAGCAACTGGCAGTCGCGGCCGCTGCCCTCCAGCCAGGCGCGGTGGCAGCCCGGCAGGCGCCAGCACAGCCGTCGGCGACGATCCGCAAATCGACGCTCATCTCGATGCTGCCGAAGCAGGGCTCGTATGCCGAGCGGTTTGCCGTCGCCCGGGAGGCCGGTTTCGAGGCCATCGAGATGCGGACCGTGACCCGGGATGACGAAGCCGCCGAGATCCACGAGGCGGCGGGGAAGACCGGGCTCCGGGTGCATTCGGTCATGAATGAGGACCACTGGCGGTTCCCGCTCTCGAGCAGCGATCCCGAGACCGTCAACCGCAGTGTCCGGGGCATGGAGGCATCGCTTCGCAACGCCGCCTTGTGGGGGGCGGACACGGTGCTGCTGGTTCCGGCGGTCGTCGACGCCACGACGTCGTACCGCGATGCGTGGACCCGGTCGCAGCGGGTCATCCGGGAGCGGCTGTTACCGGCCGCGCGCGACGCCAAGGTGGTCATCGCGATTGAGGAAGTGTGGAACAAGTTCCTGCTGAGCCCGCTCGAGTTCGCGCGTTACGTTGACGAGCTCGAGTCACCACTGGCCCGCGCGTACTTCGATGTTGGCAACGTCGTGATCTATGCCTTCCCGCAGGATTGGATCCGGACGCTCGGCTCGCGCATCGTGAAGGTGCACCTGAAGGACTTTCAGTTCGATCGCTCGAATGGGCGCTTCGCCTGGAAGAACCTGGGCGAAGGGGACATCGACTGGCCCGAGGTGAGGCGGGCGCTCGACGAGATCCGCTACTCCGGCTACGTGACGACTGAGCTGCAAGCGGGTGATGCGGCGTACTTGAAGGATGTTTCAAGCCGCGTCGACCGGTTTCTCGCCGGGCAGAAGCCGTTCGGTTGAGCCATCCCGGGATGACAACAACGGGACAGCTCTTCGCTTCGGGGTTCGCCGCGCGCTCGGCGTCCGAGCTCTCTCGCGCGCTCGCGGCCCGGCTGCCGCCGCATCCCCTGACGCGCTTCGCGCCGGCCCCGACCGGTGCGCTGCACCTTGGGCACGTCGTCAATGCCGTGTACGTGTGGGGCCTGGCGGCCGCGCTCGGCGGCCGAGTCCTGCTTCGCATCGAAGATCACGATCGACAGCGCGCGCGAGCCGAAGCGGAGAGCCAGATGCTCGATGATCTGGACTGGCTCGGGTTCGCGCCTGACGTCCATCCGACCGACGCCTATCGCCGTGGTTCGTGCGAGGGCCGGCAAAGCGAGCGCGATGCCATCTATCGGACGGCGCTCGCGCCGCTCGTCGCGGCCGGACTTGTCTACGGGTGCCGCTGCACCAGGGCGAGCCAAGCCGGCGAGCGCACGCCGGCCTCTGACGCCGGTGAACGCCGCTATCCGGGGACCTGCCGCGACTTGGGAATCCCTCCGCTAGACGGCGTCGGATGGCGGCTGAAGCTCGAGCCCGGGCTCGAGCGGTTCCATGATGAGCTCGTCGGCGCACAGCAACAGGATCCGTCGTCGCAGTGTGGGGACTTGCTGCTGCGCGATCGACTCGGGAACTGGACCTACCAGTGTGTGGCGGCGGTCGATGACACCGTGCAGGGTGTCGGCCTCGTCGTCCGCGGTCAGGATCTGTTGTCCTCGACCGGGCGTCAGATCCGGCTGGCGCGTTTGATTGGCAGGGAGGCTTCTCCGGTCTTCGTTCATCACCCGCTCGTCATGAAATCCACGACCCAGAAGCTGAGTAAGTCGGACGGGGACAGCGGGATTCGCGATCTGCGAGCGGCGGGTTGGAGTGCCGAGGAGGTCATCGGCCGGGCCGCGGCGCTGGCAGGGCTCTCGCCAGAGCCGGCTGTGCTCCCGGTTCGCGAATTGGGGCGGCTGTTCGCCATCGAAGCGGGTTAATGTAGGCGACAGCCGACAGGAGGTGTCATGGACGGGTTTCTCGGGCGGTTCGCTCCTCACATCTACGCCTTGCTCCGCATCGTCGCGGGCGTGCTCTTCGCCCAGCACGGGGCTCAGAAGCTTTTCGGCGTGCTCGGCGGGCAGCAAGTCTCGATCACGTCGCAGTTCGGCTTGGCAGGAGCGATCGAGCTCGTCGGCGGGTTGATGATTGCGGCGGGTGTGTTCACCAGTCTCGTCGCGTTCATCGCGAGCGGCGAGATGGCGGTCGCGTACTTCCAGGCACACGCGCCGCGCGGCCTCTTTCCGGTGCAGAACGGCGGTGAGCTCGCCGTGCTCTATTGCTTCATCTTTTTGTACATCGCCGCGCGGGGCAACGGCACCTGGAGTCTCCAGGGCGGCAAACGGAGGTAGTGAGATGTCGAAACTCAGGCGCAAGCTTGGCGTCCTGACCGTGCTATGTGCCATTTCCCTCGGCACCACGCCGATGAGCAGCTCGGTGAGCGGCATCCCCGCCTCCGCGCAGGCGCCGGCCGCCGCGGCCCCGGAGGTGCGGACGTGGTACTTCTATACGGTCAAGTGGGGCTCACAGGACGAGTTCCTGGATCTCTTTCAGCGCAACCACTACCCGGTGCTCAAAGCGCGTCAGGCGGCCGGCCATTACTCCTCGGTCAGGACCTACACGCCGCGCTATCACGGCGATGGCCGCGCCGACTGGACGTTTGCCGTCGAGCTGGTCGAGCGTCCAGGCTCTACGGGCACGCCGACCGAAGCCGAGATCGTCAAGAAGCTTTATCCCGATCAGGCCAAGTTCCGCCGCGAGGAGCAGCGCCGGTTCGAACTGCTGGTGGCGCACTGGGATACGCCGTTGAGCGCGGTGGATTTCGAGACGCGCGCTATCAGTCGTTAGTCGGCAGTCGGGGATCGCGGTCACAGTCGGCAGTCTCAGTCGTCGTCCGGGTCGACAGTCCCAGTCGGCACCGGCGTCGACTGCCGACTGGGACTATCGACTGCAACGACGACTGACCGACTCGGACTGACGACTGAGACTGCCGACTGGACTCCCGATCGACTGACGACTGCCGTCCGTTCTCACCAATTCAGCCGCCACACGATCTGCCCAATCCGTCCCCCCGGATCGAACGTCGTATTGATGTCCGTATAGCCACTGGTGATCTGAAACGCCGTGGTGTTCGCCGCGGGGGTGACGTCGAACGTCGGGTTGAAATTGACGTTGTCGAGCGCGTTCAGCAGGTCGAGTTGCAGGTCGAAGCTGGCGCGGCGGCCGAAGGGGAAGCGCTTCTTGAAGCTGAAGTCGAACCTGGTGAAGATCGGACCGCGCACATAGACGTTGTGCGGTGTCCCGCAGTCGCTCTGGTAAACCGCGACGCACCCGGGCGCGCTCGCCGGCGCGATATAGCGTCCGGTCGGCACACCGTCGGCGGAGTAGCCGGTCGGGGATGTCGGATCGGTGTTCCAGGCCCGGCGCGTGTTGTCGATGATGTCCTGCGGCAAACTCCACACGACCAGCGAGCCGGCCGCGTCGCGCACTTTCTCCACCCTGAACGCTTTCCGCAGTTCGTCCTCCGTCATGCCGACGAGGCGCGAGGCATCGTCGATGCGGAAGTCGCGGACCTGGAGCCGGCCGGTTCCCGAGAACTCCCAGTTGCCGACGAGGCCATTGAGCCACGGGTTGATGTTCGTGCCGAACCGTTTGCCACGCCCCACCGGGACCTCGTAGTACCACGTCGTCTTGAACGCGTGCGGCACGCCGTCGTCGGCGAGGATCACCGCGCGGTCGCGGCGCAGCGTGTCGAGGTCGGTCTCGTACGTCTTCGCGTAGGTGTAGTTGACTGAGGCCTGGAGGCCACTCGAGAGGCGGCGGCGGAAATCGATCTGGAGCGCATCGTACTTCGTCGTGGCGGCATCGCGCGTGATGTTGGCCTGATCGACGTCGGGGTTCATCACGAAGAAGTTGGCGGGCAGCCCCGCGGCCAGCGCGTTGGCGCGTAACGTCGCGTTCGCGTGCAGGTCGTTGCCGGCGTCCACGGGGTCCGGCTCGTACTCGCCGAGGTGGCCCGTCCACGCGCTGTTGGTGAATTGCGTGACGCCGGTATAGGAGGCGACGTCGTTGGCGCGCCCCGACGGAATCCGCGCAAAGTAGGCGAGGTAGGTCGGCAGGGGAGACGTGCCGGTACCAGGCCCGCGATACGCGAAGGAGCAGGCCGGGTTCGTGCCCGTGCCGCAGCCGGCCGCAACGTGGGACCGCAGGTTCGCCTGCGCGAGCTTGAATTCATCGAGGAATCCGTTCTCGAACACGTTGATCTCGTTCCAGTTCTCGGTCGTCCAGCCGTTGACGAGCCGCGTCCCGACGTAGCGGATGTCGACCGCCATGTCGTCTGAGATCGATCGTTGCAGTCCGATGCTCCAGGAGCGCGTGTTCGGAACTTTGATCGCCGGGTCGAAGATGTTGATGTCGTCGCCGTTGACGAGCGACGGCGTCAGTGGATACGCCGGGCTCGCGGGGAAGCCTGGCGCTCCGAGCCGGCTCTGCTGACTGATCGTGATCGGCCAGCTCTCGCCGGGCAGGACGAGATTGCTCTGGTTGCCGGTGCGATTGGCGTTGATGGCGGCTCCGGGATTGGCGCTGTAGAGGTTCGTGAAGCGGTCCATACGCTCCCGGGTGAAGGCGACCGCGTAACCGGCGCGGACGGTCGCCTGGTCTGGATCGCCCAGCAGCGCGCGCAGCCAGCCGCCCTGCACGTTCGGTCGCCACGCCGCGCCGACGTTGGGCGCGAAGTTGTTCCAGTCGGTCTCGTATCCGGGATTGCCGCTGTCGTACTGGACGTACTGGGGCGTGCTGCCAGTGAGCGTTCCGGGTTGGTAGATGTTGCACCCGCGACCGCCCGGGCCGGTGCCCGTGCCGGACTGGCCGCAGAGGTCGGAGAACCCCGACATCGAGAACGAATCGTTCAGCGGCTCCATCGGCAGCTGCAATTCCCACCGCACGCCGTAGTTCAGGGTCAGCGTCGGCGTGAACCGCCATGAATCCTGGGCAAACAGTCCGAGCTCGTTCAGCCGCACCCGTTCGGTGCGCGGTCCGAGATACTCGTAGCGATTGCTGTCTTCGCTGAGGCGCGCCGTGCCGTTGATCGCCGTGATTCGTCCGGTGAGGAGTCCGTACAGGGCCCGTGCGTCGGTGATGTTCTGGGTCGAGGCGCCGGGAAGGTTCGTGGTCGAGAACATGGCGTTGGCCGGATCAAAGTTCGTGTCCGTCCCGAACGTGATCTGCGGCACCGCGTTCCACACGGTTCGAGCGTGGTTGACCTGCATGAACGATCCGCCGAAGCTGAGGCTGTGCGTGCCGCGCAGCCAGCTCATCGTGTTGTCGATATTCCAGTTGGTCGTGCTTCGATCCTCGAGGCCCGTCAGGTTCCCGGGTGAGGTCAGGCCGAACATGTTGGCGGCGGTGAAGTTCCAGCCGAACCCGCCCTGCTGATCGAACATGCCGGGTGTGACGTTGGTGGAGAACTCGAGCGGTGACCACTGCCAACCACCCCGCAAATCGTTGACGAGCGTGGGCGAGAGCGTGGAACGCAGGCTGGTCGAGCCGACCGTCCTGTACGACGGCGACTGTCCGAGCACCGGAAAGCCCGGGAAAGGCGCGTCGTTGTTGTTGAGGATGTCCGGCGAGGCCATGAGGCGCCCCCACGAGTAGGACCCGCTCAGGCGGTGGTTCGACGACAGGTTGACGTCGACGCGGCCCGTTGGCGCGTGCTGCTTGTTGGTGCCGGCGCTCTGATAGAAGTACTGCTGCGTAATCGGATTGGTGAGGTCCGTGATCGTGCCCGCCGTCCCGGTGGCGGACCGGATGTTCGCGAGCAGCGCCCGCGTGACCGGATCGAGTGTCGCCAGCTGATTGTTCTGCTGCGCCAGCGTCAGCAGGTTGACCTCGCGCACTTGCGACACGCCGCCGACCGTGACGTTGTAGCGGAACCAGCCCTCCTGCGCACGGGGATGCAGGATCGTTCGCGTGCGGGACGCCTCGGTCGGCTGGTAGAACTCCTCCATGTTGAAGAAGAAGAACGCCTTGTTGCGGCCGTCGAGCAGGCCCGGGATGACGATCGGCCCGCCAATGCGGCCGCCATACTGATGGACGACGACATCGTTGCGCTCGAGGCCACGGATCTTGTTGAAGTAGTAATTGGAGTTGAGATCCGGGTGCCGGAAGTAGTGGTACAGGCTGCCGTCGAAGTTGTTGGTGCCCGAGCGGGTCACGAACGCGACCTGCACGGCGCCGAGCGCCGCCTGGTCGGCGGTTGGCGTCGCGCCCGTGACGGTGACCTCCTCAACCGCGTCGAGGCGCGGCGTCACCATCGAGAAGAAGCCGTCGGTCGACTGGAAGTTGTTGTTCACGTTGACGCCGTCGTAGGTCACGCTGATCGCGTTCTGCGGCAGGCCGCTGATCGTCGAGCCCCGCGGGCCGGCGGACGTCTCGACCCCGGGCAGGAACACCACGAAGTTGAGCGCGTTGCGCGAGACGAGCGGCAGGTTCGTGATCTGCTCGGTCGTGATCGTCGACGACACTGTGGACGACTGGGTCTGGACGAGCTCGGTGCCGCCTTTGACCTCGACCGTCTCGCTGAGGCTGCCAACTTCCAGCGCCGCCCGAATGCTGCCCGGGGTGGCCGCCAGCAGCCGGACGTCGTTAATCACCGCGGTCTTGAAGCCGTCGAGCGCGACGGTCACCGTATACGTGCCCGGGTCGAGCACCGGAATCGAGAACGCCCCTGACGAGTTGCTGACGGTCTCGAACGTGCTGGCGGTGGCGTTGTTCTTGACCGTGATGGTAGCGCCGGGCACGACGCCGCCGGCAGTATCGACAACCACCCCGGCGAGGGACGAGTTAGCACTGCCCTGAGCGAGCGCGAGGGTGCTCGACA
The DNA here is from genome assembly GCA_963847975.1 of uncultured Acidobacteriota bacterium. Classification (GTDB taxonomy): domain Bacteria; phylum Acidobacteriota; class Vicinamibacteria; order Vicinamibacterales; family 2-12-FULL-66-21; genus DATBJJ01. Next base: position 62,644 of record CAWKBU010000001.1, read on the forward strand.
ACAGTACCAATGCGAGCGCGCTGCATAGAGAAAACAACCTCGTCACATGACCCTCCAACTGAACCCTGAACTTTGAACCTTGAACCTTGAACCCGAACCTGTCACCAGTTCAGCCGGAACATGACCTGGCCGAGGCGTCCGCCCGGGTCGAACTGGTTGTTGAGATCCTGATAAGCCGACGCCGTCGTGATGTTGGCCCCCGCGCCGGGCGTGTTGTTGGCCGCGGTCGCGTTCGGCAGGAAGTTGACGTTGCGAGGTGGCGCCGCCTTGCGCGAAGGCGGATGGCTGCGCGACGAGTGCGCACGCACACGTGAGCAGCAACCTGATCAGGCTGCGATTCATGAAGTGCTCCTCCTCACCAGGGCGGCGTCGCCGCACCCGGCATCGTCGCTGGCGTCCCTTTACGCCGGCGACGTTTTCACTTCGTGTGGAGCAACTCTAGAAAGCGAGCGGAACGGGAGCAATACAAATGGGCTGAAATCAGTGACGAATGGCCGTGATCCCACACTCGTTCGTGGCACCACGCTGCTTCGTCATCCAGTGGAGCTGCGCGTTCGTCACGTCCCGAGATCAGGTCGTCACTATTTTTTGCGAGCGGTCGTACAGAGGCTGGTACCGCCTCTGGGGTCAGGCGGATAAATGGGGAGGGCATCACGGTGGACGGGTGTCGTCGCGGCGATGGCGATCGACGTTCGTCGCCGGCGAGCGGACCCGTCTGCTGTTGGTCTTGCGAGCCGGCGGCTGGAACGACAATTCTGTAGGATGGTCCCGAAACTCTTGACAAGGATGGCCCATGAGGCTAATTTGTCCGGACTTGAGCCAAATAGTGAGGCAGACATCGCCCAACATTCAGCTCCGGGACGTTACTGATATTCCTGTCGACGGCTGGTCGAGACAATTAGTCCAGATCGAAGACTAAATGCGAAAGATCGACCCTGTTCGCTTTCAGGTCGCCACCCAGGGCACCTCGCGCGAGATCAACCGCCAGATCGTGTTGAATCTCGTCCGCGCCAACCAGCCGATCTCGCGCGCCGACCTCGCCCGCACCATGGGGGTGCGCCGCGGCAGCGTCAGTCTCCTCGTCAGCGATCTGCTCGAGAGTGGCCTCATCGTCGAAGGGGCCACGGGCAAGACCGTCCGCGGCCGCAAGCCCACGTTTCTCTACATCGATTCGCGGCGCCGCACGGTCGTCGCCGTTGATGTGCGTGCGAGTCAGACCTATCTGATGGCCGCTGATCTGCTCGGCAAACCGCTCAGCGGCGTCGTGGGATTTCCGACCCTGCGCGATCCCAAGGCGCTCGCGGCCGCTCTCGGCTCGCGGATTCGCGCGCTGCTCGCCGAACACGGTGGCCTCGCGGCCTGCGAAGGGGTGGGGCTGGCCATCCCCGGCATGATCGAGCACGCGACCATGCGGGTGCTGCACGCCCCGACGCTCGGCTGGCGCAACGTGGACGTGCGCGACCTGCTGGTGTCGGCGATCGGCCTGCCGGTTCAGATCGAGAACTCGGGACGCGCGTGTGCGCTCGCGCAGCTGTGGGCGATGCACGGCGGCACGTCGACCTCGGCTGGGGATTTCGTCTTCGTCAGCGTGTCCGACGGTCTTGGTCTCGGCGTCATCGTCCGGGGAGAGCTGCTGCGCGGCCGACACAACGTGGCGGGCGAGTTCGGACACGTGCCCTTGACGATGGACGGACCGCGCTGCTCGTGCGGCGCCACCGGGTGTTGGGAGGCGTATGTGTCCAACCGGGCCACGCTCGCTCGTTACTTCGGGCGGCCGGCGGAGTCGGATGAGCCGGCGCCCGCCGATGAGCGGGCTTTCACGGTCGAGGACCTGATTTCGCGCGCCCGCCGCGGCGACGCGAAGGCGCGGGCCGCGATTCAGGCCACCGGCCGGTATCTCGGGGCCGGGCTCGTCTCGGTGGTGAATGTCTTCGACCCGACGCGGGTCTATGTGGGCGGCGAAATTACGACCGCCTGGGACCTCATCGAGCACGACGTGCGGGCGTCGTTCGCCGAGCGGGCGCTGACGCCGGCTGCGGCTGCGACCGAGATTCGTCCCGTGGCCGCGTCGGAGTACCCGCGCCTGCAGGGCGCAGCCGCGCTCGTCACGGCGCCGGCGTTCGCGGCACCGGTCGTGGCCTGAGGGTCACCAGGATCGTTGGTGGGAGAGCACGAAGAGAACTGTAGTCACGGGATGAAAGGTCTCCGAAGGGACCGACGTTGGGAGGAACCCATGAACACCGTACATACCGTTGATGACGTCGAGAAGCGGGCCGCGATGGAGCAGGTGCTGCAGAGTGCCACGTTCGTGCGCGCCGGCCAGGTCCGTAACTTCCTCCGCTACATCTGCGAGATGGAGCTGGCGGGTCGGGCTTCGGCGCTCCACGAGTACCTCATCGCCGTCGAGGCGATGGGCTTGCCGAGCTGGTACTCGACCGACGACGACTCGAGCGTGCGGCGGCGGGCGTACGCGCTCAGGCAGAAGCTCGATCGCGTCTACGCCGACGAGCTGACCGAAGCCAAGGTGCGCATCGAAGTGCCCAAGGGGAGCTACGTGCCGCGCTTTGTTCCCGTCGAGGCGGCGTAGGCCGCCGGCCCGTCAAAGCGGCGTAGGCCGCTGGCCCGTCGAGGCGGCGGCTCGCCGAGCGCGTCACTTGAAGCGGCGCGCGTCGATGCTGTAGCGGCGGACCTTGTAGTTGAAGATGCGCTCGGTCGTATCGAGCAGGCGCGCGGCGTGCGCGCGGTTGCCGCGTGTGGTCTTGAGCGCATCCTGCAGCAGATCGCGCTCGAAGGCGGCGACGCTCTCGACGAGCGACTGGCGCTGCACCGTGTCGGAGGCTTCTGCGGTCTGCAGCGTCGGCGGCAGGTGGTGACCGTGAATCACGCCGCCGTCGCAGACGAGGACGGACCGCTCGATCGTGTTCTCGAGCTCGCGGACGTTTCCCGGCCAGTGATAGGACGTCAGCATGTCGATCGCCGGCGTTGACACGCGGCGGATACGCTTGCCGTGTTCGCGCGCGTACTTCTCGACGAAGTGGTCGGCGAGGAGCATGATGTCGGGCTTCCGCTCGCGGAGCGGCGGCGCAAAAATGGTGAAGACGGCCAGCCGATAGTAGAGGTCGGCGCGGAACCGGCCTTCTTCCATGAGCGTCTCGAGCGGCTGATGCGTGGCCGCGATGAGCCGGACGTTGATCTTGATCGAGGTCGTGCCGCCCAGCCGTTCGATCTCCCGCTCCTGCAACACCCGCAACAGCTTGACCTGGGTCGACGGATTCAGGTCGCCAATCTCGTCGAGAAAGAGCGTCCCGCCTTCGGCGAGCTCGAACCGGCCCTTCTTGGTTGCCTGCGCGCCCGTGAACGCCCCGCGTTCATAACCGAAGAGCTCGGACTCGATCAGCGACTCGGGTAGCGCAGCGGCGCTGACCTTGACGAACGGCTTCTTGGCGCGTGGTGAGTTGTAGTGGATCGCGTGCGCGATCATCTCCTTGCCGGTGCCTGATTCGCCACGGATGAGCACGGTGGTGTTGGTCCGCGCGACCTGCGCGACCTGCTCGTACACCTGCTGGATCGGAGCGCTGTTGCCGATGATGTTGCGGAAGGCGTAGCGCTCGCGCAGCTCGTCGCGTAAGTGCTCGTTCTCCTCGGCCAGCTTGTGGCGGTCGGCCTCGACCATGCGGCTCACCTTGATGGCCTGCGCGATCATCGACGCGACCACGCGGTAGAACTCGAGCGAACGCTGGTAATCGCGGTCGGATTTGAAGGGGAGGACGACCTCGATGGTGCCCGCCGGCCGGCGGCCGAGGATGATTGGCACGGCCACGAACGAGAGCTCGCGCTGGTGGTCGCCTCGCGACCGTTCGCTCGGTGGCGCCAGGTTCGGCTCCTGGCTGACCCGCGGCACCACCACCGACTTGGCGGAATCCATGACGCGTTCCGTGACGCCGCTGCCTTCGCCCCGGTTCCGACCCCGCTGTCCCGGCAGCTTGATCCCGCCCGCCGCCTCGACGTGGACGTCTTTGTTCTCGCGATCGGCCAGGAGCACCGCGCCGCCCGCCACCTGGTGGCGACGTTCGAGGATGTCGAGCACCGAATGCAGCGCCGACTTGAGGTTGAGCACCCCGGACAGCGCCTGACTGATCTCGAGCAACGTGGCCAGCCGCCGGGTTTCGTTCGTGTGGTCCTTGGCCTGACTGACACTAGCGTGGGGCATGAGCGGATAATCTTACAGGATTGTAGGACCGTTCGTCAGCTCGAATGAATCGGAGCGGCGCCGCATTTCGCAGTGCGAAACTGCAGCCGGTGTGGTCAGGCCGTGAATCGTGAATTCTGCGAAATCGCGGCGAATGACGCGCGTAGGGGTCAGGCCGTGAATCGTGAATGGGACGCGTTAGGCGTCGGCTGATCGCCTAGCCGAACGGTCCGCGGCCGGACGCGAGATTCACGATTCACGGCCTGACCGCAGCCCGCGCGGCGACGAGGGCGGCGGGCAGGCCGACGCCGAACATGTGGATGAGCACGCCGTTGACGCGCACGACGAGCGGCGTGGGACCGGAACCGAGCGCCGCTGCCGACAGCGGCACGACGACCAGATTCATCACGGCATAGACCACCACGCCGTAAAGCAGCCCGTACAGCCAGGGGCGGCGGTTGAGCGCCGGGATGAGGCGCGTCGCCAGGAGGTAGGTCGCGACGACTCCGAAGGCGATGACGAAGTGGAGTAGCAGGCCCAACGCCGCGGTTCGCAGGCCTCCCTGGTAGGCGGCGCGTCCCAACACGCCGGACGCGATGCTCTGCAGGATGCCGACCGGTCTTGCGCCGCGCAGGCCGAAGAAGATGAACGCATCCAGGATGTCGAGAACGCCGACGGCGAGCGTGCCGGCGACGAGGGCACCGGCAGTGGAGAGAGGTCTCGCCACGCGGTTACTCCTGGCCCCGCGGCCACGCGCCATCGGTCATCGCCACTGACGTCAGGCGTGCAGGGTCGATGACGACATGCCGCACGCGTTGCCGATGCCAGGTGTAGGTGACGTGCACCTTGCCGTCCGACGACTGGATCACGGCTGGGTAGGAATACTCGCCCGGTTCGCTCTCGAGTACGAGGGCGGCCTCCCATGTCGTGCCGTCGCGTGAGAGCGCGATGTTCAGCGGGGTTCGTCCTTTGGGCGTGTGGTTGTAGACGATCAGCTGCCGGCCATCACGCAACGTCATGGCATCCGTGCCGGAGCTCGGATTGGGCAGCGTCGTCAGGCTGAGCGGCGCCCAGGTTTTGCCGCTGTCCTCGGACCAGGTCTGAAACACGCGCCCGGATCGCGTCCGGCCCACCGCCTGCAACCGCCCGCCGGGATACACGAGAACACTCGGCTGGATGGCGTGCAGCTCTGGCGCGTTGGCCCCGCCGAGGGCGGGACGGACGATGTTCCACGTGCGTCCACTGTCGGTCGAGCGCTCGAAATGGACGCGCCACAGGCTTGGCTTGTCGTTCGATTCGCTGCTGCTCGGGCTGATGATCGTGCCATCCGCGAGCCGCACGGGCTTGTTCTTGACTGGCCCCAGCACCCCGTCGGGCAACCGACGCGCCTCTCCCCACGTCCGTCCGGCGTCAGTGGACGAGCGCACGACACCCCACCAGTTGCGCGGGTCAGGGCCGATCTTGTAGAAGAGCGCGAGCGTGCGATCCGGCATCTCGAACAGCACCGGGTTCCAGCACGGGTGCCGCGTGCCGTCGGGTTGCACGCCGGTGGCGACCTCGACCGGCGGCGTCCACGCGCCTTTGACCTGGCGCGACACCCAGATGCCGACGTCCGGGGCGCCCTCGCGCGCGCCCCCGAACATGGCCGCCACCAGTCCGTCGCGCGTCTCGGCGATGGTCGAGGCGTGCACGCTCGGGAAGGACGCTTTGTCGTAGAGGAACTCGGACTGGAGGACGGCGGGCTGGGCAGAGGTCTGCGCCGAGACAACGATCGGTGTCGCAACGGGCTTGGCCGCGACCGTCAGAATGGCCGCGACCGTGAATGCCATGTATCTCATGAACGCACCTGCAACAGGTTGATGAAGCCAGAACTTCGGAACGTTATCTGGGTTGCTGCTCATAGTTGATCAGGATGACCAGGTCGTCGTTTCCTGCTTGCTTCAATCCATGGGAGCTGCCCGGGCGGGTGAGCACGGCGGTTCCCGGCGTGACGTCGAAGCTCTTGCCGTCGATCGTCATCACGCCCCGGCCGCTGAGAACGTAATAGATCTCGTCCTCTTTCTGCTCGTGATAGCCGATGCCCGATCCCGGTTTGAGTGCGCGCTTGCGAAAGACCATCTTGAGGTCCGGCGCCTTGGCGAAGAACGAGTAGCCAATCGTCTCGCCGCCACCCTTGTGCGTGCCGGGTTCCGCTTTGGCGACCTCGGCGTCCCGCTCGAGGATGTAGCCGCCCGGTTTCGCCTGAGATACGACGGGCGTCCAGGACCCGGCAAGGACCGAGAGCAGCACCACGATCGACCGCCCCTTATACATGCGACACCTCGTTTTGCGAGAAGGACGAAGGTTGGCCCATCCGGACCGTGAGCTTACTGCTTCCACACCGGCCCATCAGGGTAGCGATATTGCACCCGTGAGTCTTCTTTGATCTCCGTGCTGTAGCCCGGCCGCTGCGGCACCATGTACCGCGCTTGTCGGATCACCACGGGGTCGACGAAGTGCTCGTGCAAGTGGTCGACGAACTCCGTGACGCGATTCTCCATCGTCGCGGTGATCGCGATGAAGTCGAACATCGACAGGTGCTGGACGAGTTCGCAGAGGCCGACGCCTCCGGCATGAGGACACACAGGCACCCCGAACTTCGCGGCCATCAACATAACGGCGAGGTTCTCGTTGACGCCGCCCAGGCGGCAGCTGTCAATCTGGCAAAAGCTGATCGCCTTGGCCTGAAGCAGCTGCTTGAAGATGACCCGGTTGGCGCAATGCTCGCCGGTTGCGACGCCGATCGGCTGGACCGCCCTGGCGATGGCGGCGTGTCCCAGCACATCGTCCGGACTCGTCGGTTCCTCGATCCAGAGCGGCTTGAACTGCGCGAGGTCCTGCATGCGTGCGATGGCCTCGCCCACGTCCCAGCGCTGGTTCGCATCGACCATCAGCGTGCGCGTCGGGCCGATGGCCTCCCGCACGAGCCCGACGCGCCGCGCATCGTCGGTCGGGTCGGCGCCGACCTTGACCTTGAAATGCGTCCAGCCCTCGGCGATAGCGTCGCGACAAGCAGCGCGCACCTTGTCGTCGGAGTAACCCATCCACCCGACTGACGTCGTGTACGCGGGGTATCCGGTTCGGAGGAGCTCGCGTTCGCGCTCGCCCTTGGTCCGGGCGTGACGGTCGAGCATCTCGAACGCCTCCTCGGGGGTGAGAGCGTCGGTGATGTAGCGAAAGTCGATGCACGAGACCAGCTGCTTCGGCGTCATGTCCGCGAGCAGCTTCCAAACGGGCTTTCCCTCGACCTTGCCATAGAGATCCCAGACCGCGTTGACGATGGCGGCGAGAGCGAGGTGCACGACCCCCTTCTCGGGACCCAGCCACCGGAGCTGCGAGTCGCTCGACAACCGCCGCCAGAATCCGCCGAAGTCCTCGGTGATGTCGTTGAGCGTCAACCCGACTACATGGTGACGAAATGCCTCAATTGCAGCCGCGCAGATGTCGTTCCCGCGCCCGATCGTGAACGCAAAGCCATGCCCCTCGTGACCCCGATCGGTTTTCAGAATGACGTACGCCGCCGAGTAATCCGGATCGGTGTGCATCGCATCGGTGCCATCCTGAGTCCGCGAGGTCGGGAAGCGAAGGTCGGTGGTTTCTAGGGAGGTGATCTTCATTTGGTTGACGGCTCAGGGCTCAAGACTCAGGGCTCAAGGCGCCTGGCAAAGATCTTGATGAATTGAGACGGGGGGTTCATGAGTCGAGATCATAGAAAACTACGAGTCTTCACACTGGCCGATCGACTGGTAATCGATGTTTATCGGGCATCTTCCGATTTTCCGGCGTCCGAACGGTTTGGACTTCAAGGGCAGCTGCGAAAAGCAGCGGTCTCCTCGGCAGCCAATATCGTTGAAGGATCTGCGCGCCGGAGCGAGCGAGAGTATTTGTATTTTCTCAACATCGCGGCCGGATCGGCTGCCGAGGCCCGTTACCTCGCGGACGTAAGCGGCCGGCTTGCCTTCATCGTAACTGCGGACTGTCGGCGACTGGAGGCCGGATACAAAGAACTCTGCGCCAGTCTGAAAGCGCTAATCAGACTCCCTGGACCCTGGTGATACATGAAGGCCTATGCTTTTCCTGAGCCCTGAGCCCTGAGCCCTGAGCCCTGAGCCCTGAGCCCACCCCCCGTCATCCCCTCTGCCTCCACCGATCGAGCGCCACGGCCAGGACGATGATCCCGCCCGTGACGATCTGCTGCACCCAGTTTGGCAGGCCTCGTTGGGCACACCCGATCTGAATGACGGCCATCGTGGCGGCGCCGAGGATGGTTCCGGGTACGGTCCCGCGTCCGCCCGAAAGGCTGCCGCCGCCGATGATCACGGCGGCGATGACGTCGAGTTCCAGACCATCGGCCACCGTTGGATCGCCGACCGAGAGCCGCGAGAACTGCAGAACACCCGCGACGCCGGTCAACGCGGCGGCGATCGTGTACACCGCCACCTTCGTGCGATCGACGGCCACGCCGCACAGCCGCGCCGTTCGCTCGTTCGATCCGATCGAGAAGAGGTGGCGGCCGAAGCGCGTGTACTGCAGCGTGATGGCGACCGCGAGTGCCAGCAGCGCGACCAGCCAGATGCCGCCGGGCACGAGGAAGCCCCGCCCGGGTTCGAGCGTACGGAGCAGGTCGTTCAACCAGGTCGCGGGCGCTTCGAGTCGCCGCTCGCCGGATAGTCCCTTGGCGGTACCACGCACGAGGAGCATCATCCCGAGCGTGACGATGAAAGGCACCACGCGCAGCCGCGTGACGAGCAGGCCGCTGACGAAGCCGCAGATCGCGCCGGCGCCAACACCACCCGCGGCGGCGGCAACCGGGCCGTAGCCGGCTCCGAGGAGGAGCGCGATGACGACGGTCGTCAGCGCCACGATCGAGCCGACCGACAGATCGATTCCGCCGGCCACGATCACCATGGTCATGCCGAGCGCCGCGGTGCACACGATGGCGGTCTGCCTGGCGATGAGCTCGAGATTGTTGCCACGGAAGAATTGCGGCCCGACGAGGAACCCAAAAATGATCGCTACAAACGCGAGACCGATGAGCGGGCCGGCGGACGCGAGCAGGGCTCGGGGTGCGAGGAGGTCCCTACGCATCGGTGGCTCCTGCAGCTTCGAGCACCAATCCGTGCTCGGTGAGCTCGGCGACCGGGCGCGGTTCGCCCAGTTGTCCGCGGTGCATGACGGCGATGCGGTCGCAGAGACCGAGCAGCTCGGGAATGTAGCTGCTGACCATGAGCACCGCGCGCGGCTCGCTCCCTGCCGGGCGATCGGCGCCGGCTGGCGGGCGCTCGGCCACCAGCGCATCGATGAGCTCGTAGATCTGCGCCTTGCTCGCGACATCGATGCCGCGTGTCGGTTCGTCGAGCAGCAGGACGTCCACGTCGTGGTGCAGGAGGCGCGCGAGAGCAACTTTCTGCTGGTTGCCGCCCGAGAGCTCGGCAACGGGCTGACGCGGTGTCCGGGACTTGATCTGCAGCCGATTCGATCCACCGCGTCGCGGCGCGATCCTGCGCGCCCGGGAACACGAGCGGCCCTGGGCCGAGTCCGTCCAGGCGCGAGAGTGTCATGTTGTCGGCGACGGACAACGCGGCGGCGAGGCCCTCCTCCTTGCGATCCTCGCTGAGGAAGCCACAGCCGCCGTGCCAGCGCTCGGCGGGCGTGGCGGCGCCCGTCCACGTCCCCAGGCGCACGCGCCCGCTGCGGACGGGTTCGAGCCCGAAGAGTCCGCGCATCAGCCGCGTGCGGCCGGCACCGAGCAGCCCCGCAATCCCGAGGATCTCGCCGCGGTGGAGCGTGAACGTCGCGGCGGATGGACCGAAGTCACCCACCTCGAGGATGGGCGCGCCGCGGCGGCGCGGCGTCCGTGGGTAGAGTGCCTCGACGGGCCGGCCGACCATGAGGCGAACGATGTCGGTCGGGGCGAGCTCGGCGGCTGTTCCGCCGCCCGCAATCTTGCCGTCGCGGACGACCACGATCCGGTCGGCGACGGCCTTTACTTCTTCGATGAAGTGCGAGATGTAGACGATGGCGTGGCCGGTGCGTCTCAGCTCGGCGATGAGCGCGAAGAGCCGGCGCGTGTCGGCCTGCGTCAGGCTGCTCGTCGGTTCGTCGAGCACGAGTACTCGGCAGCCGACGGCGAGGGCGCGGCCGATTTCAACCAGTTGCTGCGCGGCGGGGGAGAGCGTGGCCACCGGCGCGTCGACCGAGATCTCGGGATGGCCCAATCGCGCCAGGACGTCGGTCGCGGTGCGCCGCATGTCCGCGCGGCGAATCAAGCCGAGACGCGCCGGCTCCATGCCGAGCAGGATGTTCTCGGCCACCGTCAAATGAGGCGCGAGCGAGAGCTCCTGGTAGATCATCGCGACGCCCGCGCGGCGGGCGTCGAGCGGATGCGCGGGGTGGTACGGCTGGCCGTCGAGTGCCATGCGGCCGGCGTCTGGTTGCAGCGCGCCCGACAGGATGGCCATCAACGTGCTCTTGCCGGCGCCATTCTGCCCGACGATCGCGCACACCTCCCCCGGGAAGACCGATACGTCTACGCCGTCGACGGCGACGGTCGCTCCAAACGTCTTCCGGATCCCCCGCATCTCGAAGCGAGGTGTGGTCACTTTGCCTTCAGCCAGCGGTCGAGGTCGGGCTTCAAGAGCGCCTTCGCTTCGGGCGTGTCCATGTCGGCCCGCGAGACGACGCGAACGCCGGTGTCGATCCGGCGCTCGACTGACTGGCCCTTGAGCCGCGCCACGACCGTTTTGACGCCGAGATAGCCCATGTTCATCGGATCCTGCACGACGAGCCCGTCGATGTGTCCGTCGGCCAGCGACTTGACCAGGTTCTCCGAGGCGTCGAAGCCGACGAACTTGACCTTGCCGGCCCAGCCGTTGTCCTGGAGCACGCGCAGCATGCCGAAGGTGCTGCTCTCATTTGCGCAGAAGATGCCGTCGATCGCGAGGCTGCCATCGGCGCGCTTGTGCTGGCTGAGAATCGCTTCGCCCTTCTTGTACGCGCCCTCGACGTCCGCGCCCGCGTACTGGTTCGAGCTCACGATCTCGATGCCCGGGTTCGCCCGCATCGCGGCCAGGAAGCCTTCTTCGCGCTTGGTGGTACTGTCGCTGCCCTCGGCGTACCTGAGCAGGATGATGCGCCCGCGTCCCCCCAGGAGCGCCGCCAGTTTCTCGCCGCCCAGTCGTCCGCCGACTTCGTTGTCGGTGGCGACGAAGCTGACGTAGTCGTCGCCCTTCAGCCCCGAGTCGATGATCACGACCGGGATTTTCTGCCGCATCGCCGCGCTCACGGGCGCGACCATCGCCGCATCGTCGAGCGGTGCGAGGACGATGCCCGAGGCGCCGCGGCCGACGGCGTTCTCGATCTCGGCGACCTGGGCGTCGCGATCGTCCTCGCGCAAGGGCCCGCGCCAGGCGATGTCGACGTCGAGCTCCGCGGCGGCTTTGAGCGCGCCTGCATGTATGCTTTGCCAGAAGGCGTGCGACGTGCCCTTGGGAATCACCGCGATCGACAGGCGATTCGGCTGGCCGCCGCCCGAACAGGCCGAGCCGGCGAGGATCGACACCATCGCGATGAGTAACCACGCACGCTTCATCACTCCTCCGGCAGGGTAGGGCTCACGGTTCGAGCCGCTTGACTACAATAGACGCGACAACAGCATCGCGACGGACTCCACATGATATTCGAGCTCACAGGAAAGAGGGCGCTGGTGACCGGCGCCGGATCGGGCATCGGCGCTGCCATTGCCGATACGTTTGCGAGGGCCGGCGCGCACGTGTTTGCGACCGATGTCCAGCTGGCATCGGCGACCGAGACCGCCGAGCGGATCAGGTCGGCGGGCGGGGCCGCCACGCCCCTCGCGCTGGACGTCCGCGACGAGGGCGCGTGCGCCGAGGTCGCCCGCCAGACCGGCCCGCTCGACATCCTGGTGAACAACGCCGGGATTGGGCACGTGGGCACGGCGCTGACGACGACTGGCGCCGACTTGGATCGGCTCTATGCCGTCAACGTCCGCGGCATGCTCAACGTGACCAAGGTCTATCTGCCCGAGATGGTGGCGAGGCGGAAGGGCGTCATCGTGAACATGGCGTCGGTCGCCGGCCTCGTCGGCATCCAGGACCGGCTCGCCTATGCGACCACGAAATTTGCCGTGGTCGGCTTGACCAAGTGCATGGCGCTCGATCATGCCGCCGACGGCGTCAGGATCAACTGCATCTGCCCGGGCCGGGTCGAGACGCCGTGGGTGTCCGCGCGCGTGCGCGAGTACCCCGACCCTGAAAAGGCCTACAAGGACATGGCCGCGACCCAGGCGATGGGCCGCATGGGAAAGCCCGAAGAAATTGCCGCCGCCGCGCTGTATCTCGCGTCCGACGAGGCGTCATTTGTTACCGGCTCGGCGTTTGCGATTGATGGCGGGTGGAAGGGGTAAGTCGCAACTTGTATAGCGCTCCGGCCGTATAACTACGCGTGCTCTTCCAGGACATTCGCTACGCTTTCCGGAGCCTCTGGCGCAGCAAGGGATTCGCGACCGTGGCGATTCTTTGTCTCGGCTTCGGCATCGGCCTGAACGCGACGATCTTCAGCGTCATTGACGGCGTGCTGCTCAAGCCGTACCCGTACACCGATCCCGACCGGATCCTCGTGGTTGGCGAGCAGAATCAGCGCACCGACAATCAAGCCGGCCTGTCGTATCTCGACATGCGGGACTGGAAGGAGGCCAACTCGGTCTTCACGACGATTGCGGGCGTCGCCGGACGGAGCTTGACGATCGCGGACCGCGGCGGCGAACCCGAGCGCTACCTCGGCGCGGCCGTTTCGTGGGATCTGTTTCCTTTGCTGGGGACGTCGCCGATCCTCGGTCGCGGTTTCACCGTCGAGGATGATCGTCCCGGTGCCGGTCCGGTCGTGCTGCTCGGTTACGATCTGTGGACCCGGCGTTACCGCGGGGATCCGCACATCGTCGGAGAATCCATCCTGATCAACGGCAAGCCTCACGTCGTGATTGGCGTGATGCCGGCCGGGTTTGCCTTTCCCAACAATCAGCGGCTCTGGATTCCGCTCGAGCCCAATGTCTCCCGGGACCAGCGCAGCGCGCGCGGTGTGTTTGCCTTTGGCCGGATGAAGCCGGGCGTGACCATCGCACGGGCGCGCCAGGACCTCGACGCCATCGCCGGTCGCCTGGCCGGCCAATATCCTGCGACGAATGAAGGCTGGAGCTCGCACCTCCGCACACTCCGCGAGGCGTTTCTGCCCGACGAGGTCCCGCTCGTTCTGTATCTGATGATGGCCGGCGTGACGCTGGTGTTGTTCATCGCCTGCTCGAACGTCGCCAATCTCCTGCTGGCGAGGGCCGCGGGTCGGCGCCGCGAGATCTCGGTGCGCACGGCGCTCGGCGCGGGCCGGGGCCGTATCGTCCGGCAGTTACTCACCGAGAGCGTGGTGCTCGGCTTGATCAGCGTGCCGCTCGGCATCGTGCTGGCCGCAGTTGGCACGCGGCTGATTGCCGCCGGCATGCCGCCCGACCAGGTGCCGTACTACGTCCGGTGGGAGCTCGACTGGCGGTCGGTCGCCTACACGGTGGTCGTCGCCGCGACGACGGCGCTGGTCTTTGGACTGTTTCCGGCGTTGCAGGCCTCGCGCGGCAATCTCCACGAGACACTAAAGGAAGGCACGCGCGGCAACAGCGTCGCCCGGTCGTTGCTGCGGAGCACGCTGGTGGTGGTGCAGGTGGCGTTTGCGCTCGTGTCGCTCGTCGGCGCGCTGCTGTTCGTCCGAACGTTCATGAACCTCGGGGGGGCGGACCTCGGCTTCGACACGAAGCCGCTCATGGGGATGCGATTCTATCTGGCGGGCGCGGTGTACGAGCCCGAGGACGCCAAGCTGCGGCGGGTCGAGGACGTCGTCCGGCGCGTAGAGGCGCTGCCGGGCGTTCGTGCCGCGTTCGCGTCGAACCTCGTCCCGCTCAGCAACGGTGGCGGCGGAGGCACTGTCGTCGTGGACGGACGGCCAGCGCAGGCAAATGAACGTGCGGGTATCGCCTTGATCGGCGTCACGCCGCACCTCAATACGACGCTCGGCATCGTGATGACGCGCGGACGGGATTTCACCGAGGCTGAAGGCTGGTCGCACACCCCTGTCGCGGTCATCAACCAGACCATGGCGACACGGTTCTGGCCGGGTGGCGATGCGGTGGGCGGCCGGTTCCGGATCTCCGAAGAGACGAAGCCCGAGTGGTACACGGTCATCGGCGTGACGGCTGATGCCAACGTCTTCGGGCTCGACCCGTCCGACGACCAGCCGCCAGCGGTGGCTTACGTGCCCTACGCTTATCAGCAGTCGCTCAACACAGGTCTCACGGTTCGCGTTGACGGCGAGCCGACGGCCATTACCTCGGCGGTGCGTTCCGCTCTTCGCGCCGCCGACCCGAACCTGCCGATGTTCGAAGCGCGGACGATCAGCGAAGCGCGGCGGTTGAGCTACTGGCAGTACGGGCTCTACGGCTGGATTTTCGGGACGATCGGCGTCATGGGGCTGTTACTGGCGGCGATAGGCGTCTACGGCGTCCTGTCGTACTCCGTCTCGCAGCGGACGCAGGAGATCGGCGTGCGTGTGGCGCTCGGGGCGAGCCACGGCAATATTCTCCGCCTCGTCGTCGGTCACGGCCTGCTGCTGGCCGGCATCGGTATCGGCGCCGGGCTGGCGCTCTCGGCCGCTGGCATGCCGCTCGCGCGATCGCTGCTCTACAAAGTGAGTCCGTTCGACCCGGTCACGTTCAGCGCCGTGGCGGCGTTCCTCGTGCTGGTTGCGTTTCTGGCGAGCTACGTCCCGGCGCGTCGCGCGACCAGGGTCGATCCGGTCGGGGCGTTGAGAGGCGAATGACCGTTGTCTGCGCCGACGATGTCGGCACGGCGCCACCGCTCACAGCTGGAAGACGAGAAACGGTGCCGCGGAGGTCGGCGTTGCTGGCGGGTTTGGTCATGATCGGCGCGTGGCCGAAGGCGTAGACGAAGCCGGGATTCGCCACGAAACAGGCGGCGCGCCACCCGCGGAAGGCGGCGAGGGCGCGGCCCATGTCGGAGTAGAGCGCAAGCAATTCCTCTTCGCCCTGTTCCGCGCCGATGCGCACGCCGTAGGGCGGGTTGAAGCAGAAGACGCCCGGCTTCATGGTGCGCACGGCGGGCAACAGGTGCTCGAGGTATCCCGGCGTGAGCCCTCGAACGTCCTGTTGGGCGATGACGATGGAGTCCTTGTACGCGGGACCGGTCAGCCCGGCGGCGCGAAGGTTGCCCACCATCGCCGGTATGCGCTCCGGATCGACGTCGAGCGCGACAATCTTCGGCACGGTCCCAGGGAACAGGTCGGGCGCCTCGTGCGGCAGATCCTCGAATGCAGCGAGATGTCGCTGCGGGAGATCCGCTGGACGTCGAATGGCGGCGCCCGCCGCGAGGCCGGCCGCCTCGATCGCGATCGTGGCGCCTCCTGCCATGGGATCGACGAGGGGCTCAGTCCGCGCGTCCCAGCGCGACAACATGATGAGTTGCGCCGCCATGGTCTCGCGCATCGGCGCCGGCCCCGCGGCGACGCGCGCCCCGCGGCGATGCCGCGCTCCGCCGCCGATGTCGATGCCAACCACCGTTTGCCGTGCCTCGGGCGTTCCTGCGCGGCGCACGACGAACACGACGTCGGGCGAGTCGGCGTCGACCTCGGACGCGACGCCTCGTGACGCCAGCGCCTCGCCGACCGCGTTCTTGACGACGCCCCGGAGCTGGAGCGGGGACGCCTCGAAGTCGGACGAGGAACCGACCTCGACCGAGAGGCGGAGCGGCGTGGTTCCAGGGAGCCTGTCGTCGGACGCGAGGAAGGGCAGGAGGTCGTCGAACAGCGGCTCAAGGCGCACCGCGGTGCTCGAGCACAAATCCCAGGTGATTCGCGACGACGTGCGGTGATGGCAACCCGCGACCCATGCGACGCGCGCGTCGAAGGGATAGAGCAGTGTCGCTTCCCCCTCGCGCTTGGGTTTCTCGAGGCGCACGTCGAACGGCGAGCGCATCACGAGACGCTTGAGCTCAGCCTCCATCACCCGGTTCGCGCCGCCAGAACCCGTCAGACGCAGATCGTTGCGAGGTGTCGCGCTCACGCTACGGCGAGGAGTGGGGCCGTTCCTCGTACCACGCGTCGTGGTCCGACCAGACGCCGCACCGTGTGCACTGGGTGCTCGGCCATCGCCGCTGGCATCCCGGGCATTCCCCGCGGGTGGCGAACGTGTTCCACACCTCGCCGCAGCCGGGCGCACACGACCACATATCCTCACGCTTCGGACGCCACTTGCACGACGGGCAGCGGATGCCGGAAAAATCCTTGTCGATGTCGTCTTCGAAAATGCTCGGGACGAAGCGGTCCTTGCCGCGGACGAACCCAATGATGAGCGGAAGCGAGGCCAGCGGGAGCGCGAGAAGGTCAATCAGCACAGCGAAAACCCTACCTACTTGATTGTAACGGGTCCTTTCGCCCGCGCCGAAGCATAAATTGCGTCGATCACCACGACGCTGCGACGTCCTTCGGGTCCGTCACAGGCCGGCGTTCCAGACGTGCGGATCGCGTGCAGGAAGTCTTCGAGGATGCGCCGGTGCGGCGTGGCATCCGAGACCGTCGGCGACGAGGCATTGACCGCGCCGTCGCTGGCGGCGGCGCTCCGGTGGTGGAAAGCGCGGGTCGGGCATCCTTGAGGTCCACGCCCACGAGGTGGTCGTGCTCCAGCGTGAGCGTGCCGTTGCTGCCGGTCAGCTCGACGCGGCGCGCGTAGCCTGGAAAGACCGCCGTCGACGCTTCGAACACGCCCAGTGCGCCGTTCTCGAACTGCAGTGTCGCCACCACCGTGTCCTCGACTTCGATCTTGTGGAGCTGCGTGCCGGCGCGCGCATCGACGCTGACAATCGGACCCCACAGGTGGAGCAGCAAGTCGACGGTATGGATGGCCTGGTTGATGAGGGCGCCGCCACCATCGAGGGCGAACGTGCCGCGCCATCGCGACCCACCGTAGTATTCCGGCGGGCGGTACCACTTGACTCGCCCCGAGGCGAGGACCGGGCGGCCGATCACGCCGGCGTCGACCATCTGTTTCAGCTTCACGACATCGGGCTTGAGGCGGTCCTGGAAGAACACGCCGAGCTTGACGCCGGCGCGCTCGGCGGCGGCGACGAGCGCATCGGCCCTGGCCGTCGTGACGTCGAGCGGTTTCTCGACGAGGACATGCAGCCCGCGATCGGCAGCCGCGATGCCCTGCTCGGCGTGGAGCGCGGAAGGGCTGCCGATGGCGACGAGATCCATCGGGCGGTGATCGAGGAACTGTTCCAGGTTGTCGTAGGCCACGCCGCCGTAGCGCTCGGCGAGGCGCTGCGCCTTCTCGGCATTGCGTCCGTACACCGCCGCGATCTCGACGTCGGGGATCGCCAACGCCGCGCGGGCATGAGTGTCGCTGATGCTTCCGGCACCGAGGATGCCGATTCTGGTGGTCATAGTGTCAGGGTCAGGCTCAGGCTCAAGGCTCAGTAGGCTCAGGCAAGAGCCTTCGAGTAAGTAGACGACGCTCTTGCCTGAGCCTAAGCCCTGAGCCCTAGAGCCGATCAAACGACCGTCTTCCACGCCGGCAGCGTAGCGCGCAGCGTGTCGATTTCCTCCGGGCGCAGCATGGCGAGCGGCGGCCGGACGGGACCGCCGGCAAGGCCGAGCAAGTCCATCAGCGCTTTCATCACCGAGACTTCGTAGCCGCGGCGTTTCGCGCGCAGCACGTACAGCGGCACCACATAGGTGGTCATCAGCGCTGCGAGGGCGGCGGCGTCGCCGCGCGCGGCGGTCTCGTGGAGCTGACGCGCGACCTTCGGGCCGACATTGGCGACGCTCGACGTGAACGCGCGGATGCCGATGCCATAGTACGCCGGCACGAGATCGTCGCCGGCGCCGCCGATCCAGTGCAGGCGGTCGCCAACCTGGGACCGGAGAATCTGCAGTCGCCGGATATCGCCCTGACCGTCCTTCCAGGCGATGAGCGTGGGGATACTGGCGAGACGTTCGACGAGCCCCGCCGAAGGATGGAACCAGTCGCGGCTGTAGATGAGCAAGCCCAGCCCGGTCGCGCTCCCGATCTCCTGGTAGTACTGCAGCAACCCCTCGTCCTCGCCCCCCGGGTAGTAGGGCGGGAAGGCCAGGATGCCACTCGCCCCGGCGCCGGCCGCCTGCTGCGCGAGTTCGCGAGCGATTGGCCCGTTGAATCCTGCGCCGGCGATAACCGGTATCGCGCCCTGCACTTCTTCCACCGCGGCGCGCACGACGGCGAGATGTTCAGCGGGGGAGAGCGAGTAGAGCTCGCCCGTGCCGCCCGCGGCGACGATCGCGGCCGGGGGATGCGCGAGCATCGCGCGCAGGTTGCGCCGGTAGCCATCGAGGTCGAGCGACAGATCGGCTTTGAACGGGGTCACGGGGAACCCGATGACGCCCTGCAGCTTCGACCGCAGTTCATTTGGTGACATCGCCATGCTCCTATGTTACGGTGGCGCGCCACGTTGGATACCACAAAGCGATGGCTGACTTCGATGCCGAGCAGAGCCGCGCGACGATTGCGCGGGTTGTCCGTCGCCTGGTCCCCTTCATCTTCCTCTGCTACGTCGTCGCCTACATCGACCGCGTGAACATCGGATTCGCGGCGACCGAGCTGCAGCGTGACCTGGGCTTGAGCGACGCGGCCTACGGGCTCGGCGGCGGGCTGTTCTTCCTCGGCTACTGCCTGTTCGAGATCCCGAGCAACCTGATCATGGACCGGGTGGGGGCGCGGATCTGGATCGCGCGCATCATGATCGGGTGGGGCCTCGTCTCGATGGCGATGATGTTCGTGGTCGGGCAGTGGAGCTTCTACGCCATGCGCGTCCTGCTCGGTATCGCCGAGGCCGGGTTCTTCCCCGGGATGGTGTTGTACCTGACCTACTGGGTACCGGCGGCGGAGCGCGCGAAGACGGGGGCGCTCTTCATGACCGCCGCGCCGGTGGCGGTGCTCATCGGTCGCCGGTGTCGGAGGCGCTGCTGGCGCTCGATGGCGCCCTGGGGCTGGCAGGATGGCAATGGCTGTTCCTGGTCGAAGGCTTTCCGGCCGTCGTCCTCGGCGTGATCGCGCTGTCGTTCCTGACCGATCGACCCGAGCAGGCCCATTGGCTGCCGGCGGCCGAGCGGGAGTGGTTGAGCGCGGTCATGGCGCGCGAGCGGGCCGAGCGCGAGAGCCGTCATCACGGGGTCGCACCTGAAGGCCCTGCTGAACGGGCGCGTGATGCTCATCTGCTTCATCTATTTCCTCAACACGCTCGTCACCTACGGCGTCTTCCTGTGGCTCCCCCGAATCCTGCGCGATGCCTCGGGCTATCGCGGCTGGCGATTGAGCCTCGTGACGGCGCTCCCGTTCGTCGTCGCCCTCGTCGGCATGGTGCTCATCGGGCGCCACTCCGATCGCACGGGCGAGCGCAAGCGGCACGTGGCGGCGTGCGCCATCACGGGCGCGATCGGGCTCGTCCTGGCCGCCGGATTTCACGACAGCGTCCCGCTCATCGTCTTCAGCTTCGCCCTCTCGCAGCTCGGCCAGCGGTCGGTCCAGGGCGTGTTCTGGGCCATCCCGCCGATTTTTCTCGGCGGCACGGCGGCGGCCGCGGGCATCGCGCTCATCAACTCGGTGGGGAACCTCGGGGGCTTCGTCGGGCCGACCGCGATGGGGTGGCTCCGTGGCGTGAGCGGCTCGTATTCGGCCGGGTTGCTGGTCCTGGCAGCGGCGCTCGTCTTCGAGGCGGTGCTCGTGATGACGCTCCGCCTGCCGACGGAACCGGGACGGACAGTCGAATCGCGCGAAGCCCGCTTGACTTCCCCGAGAGCGTTTGCGACGCTTCCTGCAGGGCACATGTATATATGGCGGTGAGCCTCGCCGACGAGGCATACCTCGCGGTTCGAGACGAAATCCTTCGCGGCCAGCTTCGGCCGGGCACGCCACTGTCGCGGCGGCGTCTGGCGCAGCAGCTCGGCATGAGCGTCCTTCCGGTCAGCGATGCGCTGAAGCGGCTGGAAGAGGACGGTCTGGTCGAAACGCGGGCGCGCGCGGGCACCCGCGTCAAGGTGCCGACGCGGACTGACGTGCGCGAGCTGTACGAGCTCCGCGAGGCACTTGAAACGCAGGCGGCGCGGCTCTTCGCCGAGCGCGCCACAGCCGTGCACCGCCGCGAGCTGCTGCGCCTCGCCGGCAACGTCGACGCGCTTTTCGAACGGCTGTCGGGCGGGGGCGAAGATGATGGCTTCCGCTTTGCCGTGCACAGCCAGCACCTGCAGTTCCACATGTGGATCGCCGAGCACGCCAACAGTCAGCTGCTCAAGCAGATGATCGAGCGCAAGCACGTGCTCATCCTGAACTGGATCTTCGACATCACCGGCCGCCGCACGCCGCTGCCGCCGGGATTCCACTCGTTGCTGGCCGAAGGGCTGGTGTCGGGCGATCCCGAGAAGGCGGACGCCCTCATGCGCGCGCACGTGCGCTATGGCTTCGGCGAAATTTCGACCCACATCGGAGCCCTCGGCGCGTCGGAATGGCGGGAGCGCCGGCCGGCCCCGGCGGCGACGCCCACTGGTACCGAGTGAGGAGCCACTTGAAGACGCCGACGATCCTGCTCGCCCTCGTGCTCTCGACCCTGCCGCTCAGTTTCGTGACGCTGCCCCTCTCGGCTCAGTGGCCGCAGTTTCGTGGCCCGGACGGGAACGGAACGTCTGCTCGTGCCGATCTACCGCTGACCTGGGCCGAAGGCAAGAACGTGCGCTGGAAGACGGCCGTCCACGGCCGCGCCTGGTCGTCACCCGTCATCCTCGGCTCACAGATTTGGATGACGACCGCGACCGAAGATGGCCGCGAGCTCTTCGCCGTGGCGCTCGACCGCGACTCCGGCAAGATCCTGTTCGATCTGAAGCTGTTCCAGGTGACGACGCCGCAGTTCGCGCACCCGTTCAACACGTATGCGTCGCCGACCCCGGTGATCGAAGCCGGGCGCGTCTACGTGACGTTCGGGTCGCCCGGAACCGCCGCCATCGATACCAAGACGGGGAAGGTGCTCTGGGAGCGTCGCGACTTCGAGTGCAATCATTTTCGTGGCGCCGGCTCGTCACCGGTCCTGTTCGGCGACCTGCTGCTCATGCACTTCGACGGCAGCGATCATCAGTACGTCGTCGCGCTCGACAAGCACACCGGGAAGACCGTGTGGCGGACGCCACGGTCGATCGACTTCCAGGATCTGAATCCCGACGGCAAGCCGAAGGCCGACGGTGACTTCCGCAAGGCGTTCGCGACGCCGCAGATCGTGACGGTCGACGGACGCCCGATCATGGTGAGCCTCGGGTCGAAGGGCGTCTATGGCTACGATCCGCGGACCGGCGAGGAGATCTGGCGGGTCGTCGAGCGCGGCAGCCACTCCGGCAGCACTCGTCCGGTCGCGGGGCACGGGCTGGTCTTCGTGCCGATGGGATTCGATGCGGCGCAGCTCCTCGCCATCCGGCCCGACGGTAAGGGCGACGTCGCCGCGTCGCACGTGGCGTGGCGCTTCGGCAAGGGGGCGCCGAGCAAGCCGTCGATTCTGCTGGTCGGCGACTTGATCTTCATGGTCAACGACGGCGGCATTGTCGGGGCGCTCGACGCGAAGAGCGGCGAGATGGTCTGGCGCGGCCGGATCGAGGGGACCTACTCGGCGTCGCCGATTGTGGCTGGCGGGCGCATCTACGCCTTCAACGAGGATGGTAAGACCACTGTGCTCGAGGCGGGACGCGAGTTCAAGGTGCTGGCGGAGAATTTCCTTCCCGACGGCTTCATGTCGTCGCCCGCGGTCGATGGGCGCGCGCTCTATCTTCGGACGCGGACTCACGTCTATCGCATCGAAGAGTAACGGCCGGGTCAGGTTCGGGCTCTGTAACCGATTTCATCGGCCAGCGACGCGGTGACGTCGCGCCATCCCGTCAGTGGTCAGACCTCTCGAGTAACCCCCCGCCCGTTTACGGCACTGGCGTGACCGTAGTATCACCTTCCACGTCGGGCGCTGAATGCGGCTCCGAGTGCCGCAGGCGCGCCCTCACTGAGCCTTCAAGCGGCTCTCGTTGAGGTTCTAAGGGGGGAGAAATCATGCGACGGTATGTGAGTCTCGCCGCGCTTGCGTTCGCACTCTTCATCTGCGCGACAGCTGCTGACGCGCAGGATTTCCGTGGCGGCATCACCGGCCGCATCACCGATGCCCAGGGCGGCCGGCTGCCGGGCGTCACGGTGACCGCCACGCACCTGGCGACCAATGTCGCCTCCACCGCCACGACCGACAGCGACGGAGGGTTTTCGATTCCTTACCTCGCCCCGGGCGCCTACAAGGTGACGGCCGAACTCTCCGGCTTCAAGAAGGCGGCGCGCGAAGGTATCGAGGTCAGAATCGGCGACCGCATCGAGCTGGCGCTCAGCCTCGAGGTCGGCAATTTCGAGGAGACCGTGTCGGTGGCCGCGGACACGCCGCTGCTCGATACGCGCAGCGGTTCAGCGGGGCAGGTGATCGACGAGAAGCGCATCGCACTCATGCCGCTCTCGGACGGGAATCCCTTCGTCCTGGCGCGCCTCGCACCGGGGGTCGCGTATCACGGCGACCTGAAGTTCTCGCGTCCCTTCGACAACGGCGGCACGTCGGACTTCACCGCCGACGGCGGGCCGGGCCGCAATGAGTTCACGCTCGACGGGTCTCCGAACATGGCCAACGGCAGGCGCGTCGCCTTCGTTCCGCCGGCCGGCGCCGTGCAGGAATTCAAAGTCGAGACGGCGACCTTCGATGCGCAGCAAGGGCACACGGCAGGCGCCACGGTGAACGTGACGCTCAAGAGCGGCACCAACCGGCTCCGCGGTGACGGCTACTACCACTACCGCGACGAGGTGCTGTCGGCGAACGACTTCTTCCTCGAACGAGCAGGCCGCCCCAAGGACGACACCGGCTACAAGCGCTATGGCTTCACCGTCGGCGGGCCCGTGGCCCTCGCCAAGCTCTATGACGGCCGCAACAAGACGTTCTTCTTCACGGCCTTCGAGTGGCTCTACGACACCTTCCCCGAGCCAGGACAGTTCACCGTGCCGACCGCCGCGCAGCGCAACGGCGACTTCTCGGCGCTGCTCGCGCAGGGCATCACCATCTACGACCCGCTGACGGGCGTCCGCCGCGCCGACGGCCGCGTCGAACGCCAGCCGTTCCCCGGCAACCTCATTCCAGCCAACCGAATCAGCTCGATCGGGCGCAACTACATGAGCTTCTATCCCATGCCCAACCAGGCGGGAGACGCGCAGGGCCGCAACAACTACATCAGCGGCAATCCGCGCGGCGACGACTTCTACTCGATGAACTACCGGGTCGATCACAACCTGACGGACAAGCAGCGGTTCTTCGTCCGGTACTCGCGCAACAACCGGGTGGAGAACCGCGGCAACTGGACCGGCGAGCTCAACAGCATCAGGCCGGTTGGCAATTTCCTCTATCGGATCAACGACGCCCTCAACGTCGATCACGTCTGGACGATGTCGAACTCGTCGCTGCTGAACGTGCGGGCCAGCTGGTCGCGCTTCCAGGAGCCGAGCATCCGCCAGAACCAGGGCATCTTCGATCCGGCCAGCCTCGGCTTCCCGACTGCCGCCTCGCAGTACTTTGGCAGCAACCTGTATTTCCCGCGCTTCGAGATGGAAGAGACCGTCTCGTTCAGCGATCTCGGGGACTCGTTCTCCGGCGGCATCAACACGAACATCTACTCGTTCCAGCCGACCTGGACCTTGTTCCGCGGTAAGCACAGCTTCCGCTCCGGTGCTGATGTCCGCGCCTACCGGGAAGACAGCTTCCCGAGCGTGCATTCCGCCGGACGGTACGACTTCACGCGCAACGCCGTGTTGACGCGCCAGCTCGACAACTCGCCGGCGGCCGCGATTGGGCAGGACCTGGCGGCGATGCTGCTGGGATACCCGAGCGGCGGCACCATCGACCGCAGCGCGACCCGTTTCAACCAGGTGCTGTACACCGGCCTCTTCTTTCAGGACGACTGGAAGGTCACCGCCAATCTGACCGTCAATCTGGGCTTGCGCTGGGAGTATGAGGGCGCACCGACGGAACGCGAGAACCGCAACGCGCGCGGCTTCGATCCCGACGCGGCCCTGACGATTACGAACGCGGCGCAGGCCGCCTACGCGGCCAACCCGATTCCCCAGGTGGCCCCGGCCGACTTCCGTGTCCGCGGCGGGCTGATGTTTGCGAGCGACGCCAACCGCCAATTCTTGAATCCCGATCTCAACAACTTCCAGCCGCGCGCCGGCTTCGCCTATCAACTGAATTCGAAGACCGTCGTGCGCGGCGGCTGGGCCATCTACGCGGTTCCCGCGCTCTTCGACATCAGCGGCATCTATCAGCCCGGGTTCTCGCAGGGCACGAGCATCGTGCCGTCGCCGAGACCAGGGCGTGACGATTCGCGCCACCTTGGCCAATCCGTTCCCCGACGGCGTGCCGACCCTCCAGGTGCCAGCTTCGGGCCCAACACCTTCCTCGGCCGGACCATCGGGCGCTTCAACAACGATCTCGACTACCTCAACGGCCAGTCGATGCGGTGGTCGATCGGCATGCAGCGCGAGCTGCCCGGACAGTGGGTCGTCGAGGGCGCGTACGTCGCCAGCCGGAGCTACGACCTGACTACGGACTTCAACGCCAATCCCGTGCCCCGCCAGTACCTGTCGACGAGCAGCGTCCGCAACCAGCCGGTCATCGACTTCCTGACCGCGAACGTCGCCAACCCGTTCGCCGGCCTGCTGCCAGGCGAAGACGCTCAACAACGCGAACACCCAGCGGCAGCAGCTTCTTCGGCCATTCCCGCAGTTCCAGAACATCGACACTCGCCGCTACGACGGGTCGAGCAGCTTCGACTCGGCGCAGTTCCGGGTGACCAAGCGGTTCACCGGCGGCTACATGGCCGACGCGGCCTACACGTGGTCGGACTTCAAAGAGCGGGTCACACGGCTCAACGACACCGATCCCGACTACGAAGAGCGCTTCAACGACACCCACCTTCCGCACCGCCTCGTCGTGAGCGGCATCTGGGAGCTGCCCTTCGGTAAAGAGCGCCGGTGGGGAAGTGACTCGAACGCCGTGGTCAACGGCCTCATCGGCAACTGGAGCATCTCGTTCATCTACAACTGGCAGTCAGGGCGTCCGAACCTGACGATGGGCAACGTCTACTACAACGGTGACATCACGCAGCTCAAGGCGAAGTACACGGACGATCCGACGCAGCCCGTCTTCGACACGAGCGGCTTCTATTTCCATGACGCAGCGGTCCAGACCAACGGCGTCGACGACCCGGCGAAGCAGCGTGCCGACCAGCGGATTCAGCTCGCGAGCAACATCCGCACGATCCCGACGCGCTGGGACGGCCTGCGCGGGCAGGAGTACGTCAACTGGGACATGTCCTTCGTCAAGGCGCTGGAGTTCGGACGGGTGCGGGCCCAGTTCAACATCGAGCTCTATAACGCCTTCAACAGCGTGTTCTACAACACCCCCAACCTGGCGCCGAACAGCGCCGACTTCGGCAAGGTGTCGAGTCAGAACAACCTGCCGCGCAATATCCAGATTGGGATGAAGATGGTGTTCTGACGGTTCAAGGTTCAAGGTTCAAGGTTCAGGGTTCAAGGTTCAGGGTTCAACGGGAGGGCGGATTCACGAGGTGCGAGGGATTTTGAGGGCGTCGGCTATCCTAGGTGGCCAGACGGCCGAGTTGTGAGTTCCCTCACCTCGAACCTGAACCCCTGAACCCCTGAACCCTGAACCCTGACCTACCGTTAGAACAATGCCCCTAGCCCCCCTCGTCGTCCGCGATCTGCCCGACCCGCCCCGCAATCTCTGGCGCATCGTCGGTCCCGGCATCGTGGCCGCCGGCGTCGGCCTGTCGTCCGGCGAGTTCATCCTCTGGCCCTTCATCGCGTCCCAGGCTGGACTCATCTTTCTCTGGGGGGCGGTGCTGGGCGTCGTGACGCAGTTCTTCCTGAACATGGAGATCGAGCGCTACACGCTCGCGACCGGCGAGACGGCGCTTACGGGGTTCAACCGGTTCTGGAAGCATTGGGGCCTCGTCCTGGCGGTCATGGTCTACTTCGCGAACCTGTGGCCGGGATGGGTGTTGAGCGCGTCCACGCTGGCGAGCTACATCTTCGGGGGCAATCCGCGCTACATCGCCGTGTGTGCGTTGCTCGCCATCGGTGCCGCGCTGACGCTGGCGCCGGTCGTGTACGTGGCGCTCGAACGGCTGATCTTCGTCAAGGTCGCGGCCGTGGGCGTCGTCATCGCGCTCGGCATCGCGTTTGTGATCTCGGCTGACACCTGGCGGGCGCTGCCTGGCGGGCTGATCGGTGTGGGGCAGGTGCCACTCGATCTCGGATTCGCGCTCGTCCTCGGCGCCGTGGCGTTTGCCGGCGCCGGCGGCGGCCAGAACCTCTGTCAGAGCAACTGGATTCGCGACAAAGGCTTCGGCATGGGGCAGTACGTGCCAAGGCTCGTCAGCCCGGTGACCGGCGAGCCCCAGGCCGCGCCGACGGTTTCGGCCTTCATCTTCGAACCGACGCCGGCCAACATGGCGCGCTGGCGGCGGTGGTGGTGGTTCGCCAACGTCGAGCAGTTCGTCACCTTTGTGCTCGTGACGGTGGTGACCATCTGCCTGACGTCGATGCTCGCGCACTCGACGCTCTTCGGGACGCCAGGTCTGCCGCAGAGCGTGGCGTTTCTGCAGATCGAGGGCCGGCGTTTTCAGGAAATCGTCGGCCCGTGGTTTGGCCTGCTCTTCTGGGGCGTGGGCTCGTTCTCGCTCTTTGCCTCGGCGATGGGCATTGCCGACTACACGAGCCGCATCGCCGCCGACATCCTCAAGTCGACATATCTGCGGTCGTCGCCGGTCTCCGAGAGCCGCCTGTATTTCTGGCTGGTCTGGGGTCTCGTGGGTCTGGGATCGCTCATCCTGCTCGTCGGGATGGATCAGCCCCTCGTCCTGCTCGTGATCTCGGCGACGGTCGGGGGCACGATGATGTGCCTCTACTCGTGCCTGCTGTTCGTTCTGAACCGGCGCGGCCTGCCCGATGCGATCAAGGTGCGATCATATCGGGCAGGCGCGCTCATCTGGTCGACCGGGTTCTTCGGCCTGCTGGCGGCGCTGACGTTCTGGCAGCAGCTGCAGCGCTTACTGGGGTGAGGCCGACAACCTCGAACGACAACGCGAACGTCAACACCACAAAAGAGCTCACGAGTGCAGCGAAGAGCATAGGAGTAGCCACGCGAACAGCGCGGACGAGCGGCGCGTGAGCGAGCGAGTAGGGGAGTCCGAGGGGCGAAGCCCCTCGGATAAGACTAGTTGGCCATCGGCACCATCTCGGGCAGGTCGCTGCTCCACATGGTGGATTCGATCGTCCAGACGCCGTTCACGTTTCTCCAGATGAAGAGGTACTTGCCGCGGTCGCGGAGGGCGGTGCCGCTGGCGGGCTTGCGGTGCAGCGAGTAGCCGCCCGCCTCGTACGCCAGCGGACCATGACCTCTGACGTCTTTCGTGTCCATCTCGAGGTCGGTGCCACCCTGCGCGATGAGGTCGGCGTAGAACTTCTGGATCTCCTCCCGGCCGCGGATCGTGGGTGCGTTCGGGGGCATGAAGACGGCTTCGCCTGGATAAAAAGTGGCCACTTTTGCGGCGTCCTTCGCGTTGAAGGCCGCCTCGTATTCCTGCGTCCGCTGCCGAATCTGGGCCGCGTCGGCTTGGACGAACTGCGGTTCGGCCGGGCCCGAACAGGCGGTCGCGACGGCCACGGGCAGCAGCCACGCCAACTTCAGGTACTTCACGCTGGTCACCATAAGGGATGGATACGGGGACTGGGATCTGATGCTCGTCATCTCTCGCGCTCTCGAATGAAAGTTGATGGGGTCTCCAGGCGCCGGCCGTCGTCCACGACCGGGCCGCTGCGGAATATGCAGAATATAATGATGGCTTCGCGTGAGGAAAGGAAGACCTCTGATGATAAACGCTCGTTCGCCTAGAGGGCCGGCTTTCCGGAGCCTCGTACTCGCGGCCGCCATCGCGCTCGCCGGAGCGGGCCTCGCGTCGGGCACCGCCGGCGCCCAGGGTTCGTCTTCGATCAACATCCCCTTCGAACGCTACACGTTGCCGAACGGGCTGACGGTCATCACGTCGGTCGATCGGACGACGCCGACCGTGGCGGTAAACATGTGGTACCACGTCGGTTCGAAGAACGAGGCGAAGGGGCGGACCGGCTTCGCGCACCTCTTCGAGCACGTGATGTTCACCGGGTCGGGACATGTGCCGTACGGCCTGCACGACAAGCTCACCGAAGGCGTTGGCGGGTCGAACAACGGCACCACGTCGAACGATCGCACGACCTATTACGAGACCGTGCCGTCGAACTACCTCGAATCGTCGCTCTGGATGGAAGCCGACCGCATGGGTTTCCTGCTCGATTCGCTCGACCTCGCCAAGTTGAACGCGCAGCGCGACATCGTCAAGAACGAGCGCCGGCAGGGCGTCGACAATCAGCCCTACGGCCGCGCCTTCGAGATCCTCGCGCAGTCGACCTACCCGGCGACGCATCCCTACTCCTGGGATGTGATCGGGAGCATGGTGGACCTGTCGGCCGCGACCGAGGAAGACGTCAAGAGCTTCTTCCGGCTGTACTACGCGCCGAACAACGCCTTTCTCGCCATCGTCGGCGACTTCGATCCGGCCCAGACGAAGGCCTGGGTCCAGAAGTACTTCGGGGATATTCCGCGCGGCAAGCCCATCACGCGGCCGGTGGTGGCGCCGGTCACGCTCGAGAACGAGCGCCGGTTGGTCTACGAGGACCGCGTGCAGCTGCCCCGACTCTACGTGCAATGGCCGACCGTCGGCGAGAAGCACGACGACCGTTTCGCGCTCGACGTGCTCGGTGTCATCCTGTCCGGCCCCCGCACCGCTCGCCTCACGAAGGCGCTCGTCTACGACAAGCAGACGGCTGCCTCGGTTTCGGCTGGGCAAAACACGAACGAAGACGTCGGCGACTTCGTGATGACGATCACCCCCCGGCCGGGCAACAGCCTGACCGATCTCGAGGCGGCCGCCGACGCGGTGATCGAGAGGCTCAAAGCCGAAGGGCCGACGTCGGAGGAAATCCAGAAGGCGACGGCAGGCGAGGAGCTTGGGTTCGTGCGCGGGCTCGAATCGAACCTCGGCAAGGCGCTGCGGCTCTCCGACGGCGCCGGCTTTCATGGCGACCCGGGCTATTTCCGCACCGAGTACACCAAGGGGCAGGCGGTGACCGCCGCCGACGTCAAGCGCGTGGCGAACCAGTACCTGACCAAGGGCCGCGTGGTCCTCAGCGTCGTCCCGATGGGCAAGCTCGATCAGGCGTCGAAGCCGGGCGAGAGCAAAAAAGTGACCGATGACGCCGCGCCGGCGTCCGGTGCGGAGGCGCGGCGATGAAGCGGTTAGCAGGTTTCTCGAGCATTGCGGTCGTGACGGCCGCCCTGCTGGTCATCTCGATGGTGGGGCCGTCGTTTGACGTCAGCGCCCGGCAAGCGCTCGATCGAACGAAGACGCCGGCGCCCGGCAAGACCCCCGACCTGCGCGTGCCCACCTGGACGAAGAGCGCGCTCGCCAACGGCGCGGACCTCATCGTCTCGGAGAAGCACAATCTCCCGATCGTGTCGTTCAGCCTCACGTTCCTCGGTGGTGCCAGTCAGTTCGAGCCGGCAGACCGGACCGGACTGGCAAGCGTCACGGCAGCGATGATGAGCGAGGGCACCAAGACGCGCGATGGCGAGGCCCTCTCGAACGCGCTGCAACTGCTGGGGACATCGGTATCGGCCTCGGTCGGTAGCGAGAACGGCTCGATCGGCTTCGTCTCGACGACCGGCAAGTTCGCGCAGACGATGGACATCCTGGCCGACATGCTGCTCAACTCCACGTTTCCGGCCGAGGCGCTCGAACGTCTGCGGGCGCAGCGCCTGGTTGCGCTCACCCAGGCCCGGGCGCAGCCTGGAGCGATCGCCGGCCGGGTCTTCCCCAAGGTGCTCTACGGCGCGTCACATCCGTACGGCCGAGTTGCCACGGAAGATTCAATCAAGGCGATCACGCGCGACGACATCGCCGCCTTTCACTCGCAGTATTTTCAGCCCGGGCGAGCTCTCATCACCGTCGTGGGCGACGTGACAGCGGCGGGGGTGAAACCGGTGATCGAAAAGGCCTTGGCGGCGTGGCCGAAGGCGGGGACGCGTCCGACCTTCTCGTATCCCTCGCTGCCCGAGCCGCAAAAAACCACGATCTATCTCGTCGATCGGCCAGGGGCGGCACAGTCGACGGTGGCCATCGGCCAGCCCGGCCCACCACGAAATACCCCCGACTACTACGCGATGCAGGTGATGAACACCATGCTCGGCGGGATGTTCCAGTCGCGCCTGAACGCGAACATCCGCGAGGAGAAGGGGTACTCCTACGGCGTCTCGTCCAGTTTCGCCTATGGCAAGGGACCCGGCGCATTTCGCACCGGCGGCGACATCGTCGGCGAGAAGACCGACGCGGCGCTCGTCGAGTTCATGAAGGAACTGCGGGGCATTCTGGGCGACCGGCCGGTGACCGACGACGAACTGCAGACGGCAAAAGACTCGCTCATTCAGCGCTTGCCTGGCACCTTTGCCTCGGTGAGCGCCATCAACGGCGCCTTGACGACCCTCTGGAGCCAGGGGTTGCCCGACGACTACTACCAGCAGTACACCAAGGCCGTAGCGGCGGTGACGAAAGCGGACGTGCTCCGCGTCGCGAAGCAGTACATTGGCATCGACCGTCTGGCGATCGTGATCGTCGGCGACCGCGCATCGATCGAGGGGCCGCTCAAGGCGACCAAGATCGCGCCGATTTCCTACCTCGATATCGAGGGCGCACCGAAGACACCGTAACAGCCGAGGAAACCCGGTCCGGCCATGACGATGAGCGAGCCTGCTTCCGAGCTGTCGGCGGCCGTGACGTCCGGCGATGCCGGCGCCGTGCGTGCAATCCTCGAACGCTACCCGGACGTCAAGGCGACTCTCGACGAGCCGATGCCTGGCGGGTCGTTCGACCGGCAGGCGCTGCTCATCGCGGCGGGGGGCGGCAAGCGAGAGGTGGTTGACGCACTCCTCGACGCCGGCGCCGACATCAACGTTCGCAGCCGCTGGTGGGCCGGCGGATTCAGCGTGCTCGAGGCGGCGCATCCGGCCCTCGTTCCTTATCTGATCGAACGCGGCGCCGAGGTCAATGCCAACGCCGCCGCGAAGCTGGGGATGCTCGAGGCGCTCGACCGGCTCCTCACGGAACGTCCCGCGCTCGTCCACGCGCGCGGCGGCGATGGACAAACGCCGCTGCACGTGGCTTCGACCGTCGCCATCGCGCAGCTACTCCTCGACCGCGGCGCCGATATCGATGCTCGCGACGTCGACCACGAGTCGACCCCCGCCCAGTATCTGGTTCGTGACCACCAGGACGTCACGCGCTATCTCATCACGCGCGGCTGCCAGACCGACATCCTGATGGCCGCCGCGGTCGGCGACTTGCCGCTGGTCCGCCGGCACCTGGACGCGGATCCGGCACGGATTCGCACGAGCGTGTCGCCAGCGTTCTTTCCGAAGAAGAACCCGCGAAGCGGCGGCACTATCTATACCTGGACGCTCGGCGCCGACAAGACCGCGCACGCCGTCGCTCGCGACTTCGGTCACATGGACGTCCTCTCCGAGCTCATGGCGCGCAGCCCGGCGACGCTGCAGCTTGCCGTTGCGGGAGCGGCCGGGGATGAATCCGCTGTCAGGGATCTGCTCGCGCGCGATCCGCGACTCCTGTCGAGCCTGTCGGACAAGGAGCGTGGCGTGCTAGCGGACGCGGCACGGGACAACGATCTGCGCGCGGTCAAGGCGATGCTCGCCGCTGGCTGGCCCGTCGACGCGCGCGGTCAGCACCACGCGACGCCGCTCCACTGGGCCGCGTGGAACGGCAACAGCGAGATGATCCGCGAGCTCATCCGTCATCGTGCACCGGTTGACGTCAAGGGCGACGAATACGATGGCACGCCGCTCGGCTGGGCCATCTACGGTTGCGTCCATGGCTGGCACTGCCGGACGGGCGATTACGCGGCCGTGGTGGAGGCCCTGATTGCTGCCGGCGCGCAGGCGCCGGCGCTGACGCCGCAGCTCGAAGTCACCGAGGCCGTGCGGGCCGTGCTGGCTCGGCAGCCCGGCTGATCCAGGTCGATCCTCACGCCAGTCGGCCCGGTTGCGCTCCGAGGCAGATTACTTTACAATACAAAGTAATGTCGCCCCGCCGCCCGCTGCGCGTCAAGTTCATCCTGCCGGCATTGACCGAGGCCACGAGCCCGTTCTGGCGACCGGTCAAGTACCTCGCTCTTCCCGCCGCTCGGCCTGGCCACGCTGGCAGCCTACCTGGACCCGGACGACGAGGCGTCACTCGAAGACGAACACGTGCAGCCGCTCGTCCTCGACGACGACCGGCCGGATCTGGTCGTGATCCAGGTCTACATCACCAATGCGTTTCGGGCCTACCGCCTGGCGGATCGCTACCGCGCGCTGGGCAGCTTCGTCGCTCTCGGCGGCTTGCACGTGACGTCGCTGCCACTCGAGGCAGCGGCGCATGCCGATGCCATCTTCCTCGGCCCTGGGGAACAAACGTTCCCGCAGTTCCTGGAGGACTTCCGCTCGGGCCGCCCGGAGCTGCGGTACGAGTCCACGGCGGGGCGGACGCTCGATCGCCTCCCGCCGGTTCGCCGGGACCTCATCAGGCGGCGCAACTATCTCGTCCCGAACTCCCTGGTCGTCACGCGTGGCTGTCCGCAGCACTGCGATTTCTGCTACAAGGACGCGTTCTTTGCCGGCGGCCGCTCCTTCTACACCCAGCGCGTGGACGATGCGCTCGCCGAGATTGCACGGTTGCCCGGACGGCACCTCTACTTCCTCGACGACCATCTCCTCGGCGATCGCCGGTTCGCGCGCGCTCTCTTTGACGGCATGCGTGGCATGAACCGCTTGTTTCAGGGCGCGGCAACCGTCGACTCCATCCTGCGGGACGACATCATCGAACACGCCGCGGATGCCGGGCTCCGCAGCCTGTTCGTCGGGTTCGAGACGCTGACCCCGGCCAACCTCAAGACCAGCAACAAGCGGCAGAATCTCGGCCGCGACTACACGGCGGTCACGAAACGGCTGAACGATCTCGGCATCATGATCAATGGCAGCTTTGTCTTCGGGATGGACGACGACGATGAGGACGTGTTCCGGCGCACGGTGGATTGGGCCGTGGAGCAGGGCATCACGACCGCGACCTTCCACATCCAGACGCCTTATCCGGGCACGCGACTCTACGCCAAGATGGAAGCGCAGGACCGGATCACGACGCGGGACTGGGACCTCTACGACACGCGCCACGTCGTGTACCGGCCGGCACGCCTGACGCCGCAGTCCCTCGAGGCCGGATATCACTGGGCCTACCGCGAGTTCTACCGGTGGTCGTCGATCGCTCGCGCGGCGCGCGCCCACGAATCGTGGAAGCATCAAGCCAAGCACTTTGCGTATTCGGCAGGCTGGAAGAAGTTCGAGCGGGCGTGGAACGTCGTCATCCGCATGCGACAGCTGGGGCACATGACGCCCGTCCTCGAGGCCGTGCTGTCGAAAGTGACGCGCGTGGCGGCGGGCGAGCCGGAGTCAGTCGTGGACGCCGCCGCCGGGCGGCTGCCGGGGGCGCCGGCGGGGGAGGATCACGCCATCCGGCGCGCATGGTAACATGCGCGCCGCG
This sequence comes from uncultured Acidobacteriota bacterium, assembly GCA_963847975.1. Classification (GTDB taxonomy): domain Bacteria; phylum Acidobacteriota; class Vicinamibacteria; order Vicinamibacterales; family 2-12-FULL-66-21; genus DATBJJ01. The sequence goes on from CAWKBU010000001.1 coordinate 96,779, forward strand.
GCCACCCGTTCCTCAGGAAAACATTGATGAGCCCACTCGAGAACACGATCGCGCGCGTGTCACGACGACGGTTGTTGCAGACGATGGGAGCGGTAGCGGGGACGGCCATTGTCGGGCCACGCCTTGCGTCCGCTCAGAGCCCACAGACCATCGGGCCACCGAGTACCGTCACGAATCCGCCGCGCGACTTCGGTCCGAACGCCCCGCCGACGACCTACTTCACCGATCCCGACATCCTGGTCGTCGATCCGGCGTTTGGCGGCCTGGTGCAGGTCAATTCCTCGATCAAGCGGCTGTGGACGGGCGCGCTCTGGGCGGAAGGGCCGGCGTGGAACGGGGTCGGGCGGTATCTCATCTGGAGCGACATCCCGAACAACGTGCAATTGCGCTGGCTCGAAGACGATGGCCGAGTGACGGTGTTCCGCAATCCGTCGAACAACAGCAATGGCAACACGTTCGACTTTCAAGGCCGCCAGTTGTCCTGCGAGCATCTCACCCGGCGCGTGGTGCGGTACGAGCACGACGGATCGATCACGGTCATCGCCGACGCCTTCGAAGGCAAGCGCCTGAACTCGCCGAACGACGTCGTCGCGCATCCTGACGGCAGCTACTGGTTCACCGATCCGCCCTACGGCGGCCAGTTGTACGAGGGGCAGCCCGACGTCGCCGGCGGGCCGACCAACGCCGCCGGCCGCCTCAACCCGCGCCTCGGTCAGTCCCCGGAATCCGGTGCGATGAAGCGCGAGCTGCCGACCAGCGTGTACCGCGTGGACCCGAAGGGCCGCGTGACCCGTGTGGCGACCGAAGAGCAGGCCCCGGACCCCAACGGGCTCGCGTTCTCCCACGACTACAAGCGACTGTACGTCGCCTGCACGGGACGGGGTCCTGGCGACACCGGGCCGGGCGGGAAGGGCGACGTGCACGTGTTCGACGTCGGCGACGGCACACTCTCGAATGCCGGCGGTTCGCCGACTTCGTGATCGATGGCGTGAAGTGCTCGCCCGATGGCGTCCGGTGCGACGTGTTCGGTAACGTCTGGTGCTCGAGCAACGCCGGCCGCGCTGTCGGCTACAACGGCGTGACGATCTGGAATCCCGAAGGCAAGTTGATCGGCCGAATCCGCCTGCCCGAGGTATGCGGCAACATCTGCTTCGGCGGCCCGAAGCGCAACCGCCTCTTCATGGCCGCCAGCCAGTCGCTCTACGCCGTCTACGTCAATACGCAGGGGGCGGGGCCTGGTAGTTCGCGGTTCTACTCGGCTCACGGCAGCATTACGATCCGACCAGCCGGCAGTCGCAAACCAGTCATAATGGGGCCTCGTAGGCGCTGGTGACATCGCCCGCAAGCGTGTCGCGGCGGCGCTGCGCGATGCGCCAGGCAGCGCGCTGGCGGCGGTCAGCCGCGCGCGCGCGGAGTTGGCTGAGGCGTTTGCGAGGCGTTCGGCGCCGGCCGCTGGCACGCGCGCTGGGAGGATCTCGTCCGCGACCCGGCGATCGACGCCGTGTATCTCGCCACGCCGGTGCACCTGCACGCGGCGCAGGCGATCGCCGCGGCCGAGGCGGGCAAGCACGTGCTCTGTGAGAAGCCGATGGCGATGGACGTTGCCGAGTGCGACCGCATGATTGCCGCCTGCCGCGGCGAATGGCGTGGCGCTCGGCGTTGCCTACTACCGCCATTTCTATCCCGTCGTCGTCCGCCTTCGCGCGATCGTCGCCGCGGCGAAATCGGCAATCCGGTCCTCGCGCAGATTGACGCCTTCGAACGATTCAATCCTGCAGCCGCAGGAAGAGCGTTACTGGTTCGTCAAGCGCGCCGAGGCCGGCGGCGGTCCGATGTTCGATTTCGGCTGCCACCGCATCGAGATCCTGCTGTCGCTCTTCGGTCCGGTGCGCGAGACCGTCGGCCTGACGGCCAACGTCGTCTTCGATCGCGAGGTCGAGGACACCGCGGTCGCGGCATTGAGATTTGCCAGCGGGCCGTGCGCGACAGTGACCGTGACGCACGCTGCGGTCGAACCGCGGGATACGGTTCGGATCTTCGGCACGGCGGGCTCGATCCACATGCGCCGTCTGAACGCTGGCGGGCTGCTCGTCAGCGGGACGGGCAGGAGCGCCAGGAGATGCATCCGCCGCCAGCCAACATGCATCAGCCGCTGGTCGAGGATTTCGTCGACGCTCTGCAGCAAGGGTCGCGCGCCGCTCGTCGATGGTGACAGTTGGCCGGGCGGTGGCCGACGATCGAGGCGCAGGATCTACAAGGGCCATTCGGCTCGCCGTCCCGAGCCTATCAATTCCGGTTATGAGGTGATGCCGGCGCCCGCCGGTATGATGCTCGCTGACCACTCCTTCGTCAGCGAGACTCTCCACATGAAGCGAACTCTCGGAATCGGTTTCGTCCTCACGCTCGTCACAGCGGGCTTGTCTCCTTGACACCCGGCCTCGGGCTCCCATGGCGACGACCAGCAGGCGGCTCGTCGGCGCAACGCGTCGCGCCGCCAGAGGACGAGGACGAACGCGACAGCGCGGAGGCGGACGAGGAGCAACAGCCGGCAGCGCGACTCCGATCGTGCCGCCGGTCATCACGACGCCGGCCGGGTCGGCGGCGGTCGAGCAGACCGCCCACGGCGCCAAACCTCCTGCCGTGCTTGTCGACGAGCTTCGACGGGCTGGGTGTCGGCTTCAAGGGACCGCAGGGCACGGCAACGTTCGCAATCCATCGGACAACACTCTCGCCGTCGGTCCAAACCACATCGTGCAGATCGTCAACACCCAGACCGCCATCTTCACGAAGAAGGGGAGGAAGTTCGACACGACGGGACGCGTGCTCTACGGCCCGGTGCCCACCGCGAACTTTTTCAAGGGCTTTGGCGGCCAGTGCGAAGCGACGAACAACGGCGACGCGGTGGTGCGCTACGACCAGATTGCCAATCGGTGGCTGGTCGTGATGCCGCTCTTCCGGCGCGGTCCCGGTCCGGCCGGACCAGCCGCGGTCTGGGCCGCGAGCGACAAGGCCTATGCGAGCCCGATCGGCGATGCCCGGGCAGCCGGGTAAAGCGGCTCCGCTCTTCCAGCCGCCGCCGCCCCCGCCCGCGCCACCGGCACCGCCCGGGCAGCGCGGACGTGGCCAGGGCGCCGGCCGCGGACAGGGTCCGCAGGGCCCGTACTCGATGTGCTACGCCATCAGCGCGAGCGACGACCCGATGGGCTCGTACTACCGCTACGAGTTCCTGCGCCCGCTCTTTCCCGACTATCCGCGTCCGGCCATCTGGCGTGACGGCTATTACGTGCCCACGAGCACCAGCGACGAGTTCATCCAGAAGCATGCATGCGTGGTCGATCGCGAGAAGATGCTGAAGGGCGAGCCGGCGACCGAGCAGTGCCTCGTCCTCGACGGCGTCGGTTTCCTCAACAACGCCGACGTCGACGGCAAGGCGATGCCACCGCCGGGCGCGCCGAACGTCATCATGACGCGCCGGCGGCACCCAGCTGAAGAACGTTCTCGAAGACGACGGTGTTTACGTCTGGAAGATCTCCGTCGACTGGAAGCACGCGGCAAATACCAAGGTGACTGGCCCGGAGAAGATTGCCGTCGCGCCGTATCACTATCTGTGCGACGGCCAGCTCAAGAACTGCGTGCCGCAGCCAGGCACCGACCGCCGGCTCGACTCGCAGGGCGACAAGATCATGTCGCGTCTCGTCTATCGGCGATCGGCAATCGCGAATCTATCGTCGGCGTGCACTCGATCAATACGACTGCAGGCGGCGGCGGCGTCCGGTGGTACGAGTTCCGTCGACAAGGGCCGCGGCGCTGGCGCTCCATCAGCAGGGCACGTTCGCGCCGGATGGCCTCTTTCGCTGGATGGCGAGCCCGGCCATCGACCGTCTCGGCAACATCGGGATCGGCTATTCGTTCGGCGGGCCGCCACATTTCGCCGGCCAGCGCTTCGCCGGCCGCCTGGCCAACGATCCCCTGACACGCTGACGCTGCGCGAGACTGTGCTCGTCGAAGGTGAGGACATCCAGACGGCGATGCGCTGGCAGGACTACACGCAGACGGCGGTCGATCCCGTCGACGACTGCACGATTTGGTACGTCGGCGACTACATCAAGAAGGGCGCCGCGAGCTACTCGAGCAAGATCGGCGCGTTTCGGATGCCCGGGTGCCGCTGAAGGGCGGCGAGGACGTCAGGCGGCGGACGCGTACGCCGAGCCGCAGGCGCCGTGATCTTCGGCCTGTTCGCCGGCGGCGATCAGCATCTCGCGCGGCCGGGTCGTTTCCGAGCCTGTCGTGCAGCCGTCGCGAGCATCTCGCCCGGCGCTCGAGACCCGACGCGCAGACGATGAAGATGTAGCCGAACCGCGCTTCGTAGCGGCGATTGCCGTCGGCGAGCGCGTCGAGCACGGCCTCGCCGGCGCCATCGACGCCCGCCTGTTCGCGGGCGGACAGGTCATGGGTGGCCGGAAATCGCAGTCGCAGCGCGTCGCGGTCGCCGATCTTCGGGTGGTGGGTGAACGCCTCGCGCCAGTCGCGCTCGTCGAGCGCGTCCCACACGGCGCGAGCGGCGGACAGAAGCGCCGCGCGGCTGCCGAACGGCCGCTGGCCCATCATCCGTTCGACCCAGCGGGACGAGCCGCAGGCTCGAGCCAGCAGCGCCGCGCCTCCTGCGGCGCGGCCGCGATCAATAGCCTGCCACGTGTCCATAGACGCGCAGCCGGCTGATGCCGCCATCAGGAAAGATGTTGAGCCGGACGTGCGTGAACGGCTCGCCCTTGATCAGCTCCCGCGAGAAGTAGTGCCGGTGGTGGGGCTTGAGGGCGGTCCGTGGCAGGATCTCGAACCACGCGGCCGATCCGAGATCGCTGCAGCGACGACGACGGCACGGCGCAGCCCTCGAGCGATGCGCTTTCGGGGTAGTTGCCCTTGAAGTGATTGGTGTCGATCTCGACCTTCGACACCGTGGCCAGTGTGCCCAGCCGCACGATCGCCCAGTCGTATCCCGGGCCTCGTCGCCGCCGGGTTTCCCAGCCGTCGCCCATGTTGGTCGGCGCGCCCAGGCATGATCATGTTGTCCTTGGCGCCGAAGTGCATGTCGCTCGCGCCGATGACGAGGCCGCCGTTAGTGATCGAGGCGAAGTCGATGGCCCGGCGCGCTGCGGGCCATGCGGGTCCAGTCGACGGCGACGTCACCGTAGACGCGGAGCCGGGCAACGCCACCGTCGGGAAAGATGTTCAGCCGGACATGCGTCCAGGGCCGAACGTCGGCGACTGGCAGGAAGTTGTCGCCGTTCGCCGCGGAGCGGCGACTTCGTGCACGAGCGTGACCCACGGCGCTCCCTCGGCCGCGCACACCTCTGGTGTCGGCGGGCGCGCGCTGTCGAGTGCGTCGAGCGAGCAGTGCGACGGGTAGTTGCCGGTGAAGTGGCGCGTGTCGACGTTGATGCCACGAATCACGCCGCGCATGCCGAGCGCGATGACGCACCAGTCGTGGCCGGGCGTCCGCCGGCGCCGCGTCTCCCACCCGTCCATCCATTTGCCGCGGGGGGTGAACTTGCCGGGGACGAAAATGGCCGGCTCGGGCGCCAGGAGCTGCGACTTGGGCGCGAAGAACTCGTCGTTGGCGGCCAGCGCGCGGCCGCCGACCCGCGACGAGGCCAGGTCGGCAAGGGCGGTAAACGCCGGAGTCAGGGTGCGGTGCTATGATCGGCGCCCACGGAAGCGAACGTCCTCTTTTCATGATGACGCAAAGGGTCGTGCCCCATGCTCGCTGAAACGGCCTACGGAAAATCGAGCGTCCGGCTCGTCAAAGTCTCGCGCCACGGCGACCGCCACGACCTCAAGGATCTCACGGTCGCGATCCGCTTTGAAGGCGAGTACGACCAATCCTACACGGATGGCGACAATCGCGACGTCCTGCCGACCGATACGATGAAGAACACCGTGTATGCGCTGGCGGCGCAGCATTCGGTCGACGAGCCCGAGGCGTTCGGGCGGACGCTGGCGGAGTATTTTCTCGAGCGGAATCCGCTGTTGCGCCGGGTTCGCGTCGATTTGACGGAGCAGCGGTGGGGACGCATAACCGTCGGGGCGCGCGAGCATGGTCAGGCGTTCGTCCGTCATGCCGCCGAGTCGCGGACGGCCACGGTGCAGGGCGAAGCCGAGCGGATCACGATTGGGGCCGGTGTCCGCGATCTCGTGATCCTAAAGTCGTCGCGATCGGGATTCACCGGATTCCTCCGGGACCAGTACACGACGCTGCCCGACGTCGCAGACCGTATCCTGGCGACAGCCATGACCGCCACCTGGCGCTATCGAACGGCTGACCTGGACTTCAATCTCTCCTGGCGCGCCGTGCGCACGACGCTCCTCGAAACCTTTGCGGAGCATGACAGCCAATCGGTGCAGCACACACTGCACGCGATGGGGCAGGCCGTGCTCGACAATGTCGAGGCCGTCACGGCGATACGGCTCGTCATGCCGAACAAGCACCACCTTCCAGTGGACCTTTCGCGGCTGGGGCTCGAGAACCGCAACGAGATCTTCGTGCCGACCGACGAGCCCTACGGCTTGATCGAAGCGTCTCTCATTCGCTGATCGGCTCCCCACAGGAAGGCGCATGTCCCTGGTCGTTCGCAGTGAGCGCATGGTCTTGCCGGATGGCGTCCGCCCGGCGACGATCCTCATCCGCGACGGCCGCATTGTCTCGATTGGAGCCGTCAGCGACCGGCCCGCAGGCGTGCCCGAGCTGGACGCCGGCGCCGCATGTCGTGCTGCCCGGCGTCGTCGATACGCACGTCCACATCAACGATCCCGGGCGTGCCGACTGGGAGGGCTTCGAGCACGCGACTCGCGCGGCGGCAGCCGGAGGCGTCACCACGCTCGTGGACATGCCATTGAACAGCATTCCGGCGACCACGACGGTTGCCGGCCTGGAGCAGAAGCGCGCCGCGGCGCGCGGCCGATGCCACGTGGACGTGGGATTCTGGGGCGGCGTCGTTCCTGGCAACGCCGCCGACCTCGACGCCGCTGGCGCGGGCCGGCGTGCTTGGCTTCAAGTGCTTCCTGTGCCCGTCTGGCGTCGACGAGTTCGGGCACGTCGGAGAATCAGATCTTCGTGAGGCGCCTGCCGATTCTTGCGGCGCTCGACCTGCCGCTGCTCGCGCACGCGGAGTTGCCGGAGTTGCTTCACGATCCGATGGCCAGTCGGCGGCCGAGGCACGCCCGATCCGCGGCGTTACCGCACCTGGCTCGACAGCCGTCCAGACGTAAGCGAGCAGGCCGCCATCGAGATGCTCGTGCGGCTCGCGGTCGAGTACCGGCGCGCGCGTCCACGTCGTCCATCTCGCGTCGGCCGAGGCGCTGCCGGCGATCCGTGCGGCCCGCGCGGCCGGCGTCGCGCCTCAGCGTTGAAACGTGTCCGCACTACCTGACGTTTGCCGCCGAAGAGATCGCCGACGGCGCGACGGCATTCAAGTGCGCGCCGCCGATCCGCTCGCGAGCCAATCGCGAGCGCCTGTGGGCGGCGCTGGTCGACGGCGACATCGACCTGGTCGCGACCGACCACTCGCCGGCGCCGCCGGCGTTGAAGCACCTCGACGATGGCGACTTCCTGAGCGCGTGGGGAGGCGTAGCGTCGCTGCAGCTCGGGTTGTCGATCGTGTGGACCGGTGCCGCCGCAGCGCGGTGTTCCGCTGGAGCGCGTGGCGGACTGGCTCGCCGCCCGCCCGGCCAGGCTGGCGGGCCTGTCGGCGAAAGGGGCGATCGCCGTCGGACGCGATGCAGATCTCGTCGTCTGGGATCCGGAGTGCGAGTGGACCGTCGATGCCAGAACGCTCCAGTCACCGGCACCCGGTCACGCCGTACGACGGTCGTCGCGTGCGAGGCCGGGTGCTGACGACAATTCTCCGAGGAGCGACGGTGTTCGACCGAGGTGACGTCGCGACCGTCGCCGTCCGGTAGGCTTCTGCGCGCTGCGAGCCGAACCGTACCCGAACCCTGAACCCGAACCCCGAACCCCGAACTCCGAACCCCGAACCCCGAACCAACAAGATACAATCCCCCCATGAGCCCCATCACCACCCACGTGCTCGACACATCGCTCGGCCGTCCCGCCGCGGCGTGCGGGTCGTGCTCGAGCGGGGCGGCAAGGCGAGCGAGTGGCAGGTCGTCGGCCACGGCGAGACCGACGCGGATGGCCGGCTGCGGACCTTGATGGCGGACCAGGCGCCGCTCGAGTGCGGGCCTGTATCGGCTGGTGTTCGACACCCGCCGCTACTTCGACGGCCGCGGAGTGCGCGCGCTTCTACCCGTCGGTCATCGTCACGTTCGAAGTCGCCGACGACGGGGCAAAGGGCCCGTCGCACTATCACATCCCGTTGCTGCTCAGTCCGTTCGGTTACACGACGTATCGAGGCGTTCGTAGCTCCGTCAGCCTGTCATGCCACGCTCCACGACGAGCATCGACCAAACGCTCGATCGCTCGACCCGCGATCGCTGAGCCCATCCTCGCCGGCCTTCGGAGGACCAACCTCGCGCCAGCCGCGCCTATCCCGGCGAAACCGGCGATCGGCAGCCGGTCCACAGCGTCTACGGCGGTGCGCATCTATTCAAGGCCGACTCGGCCGCGAGGATCGGAGCGGTCGCGTCGGCCGTGCTCGAGGAGTACGCGCCGGACGCCGCGACGTTTGCTGCGGCGCTCGGCCTGCCGCCGGACGAGCGCCGGGCTGGCCGAGACCATTCGCAGCCGCGTGGTCGACAAGCTGCACGCGCGAGCCGGTCGAGGACTTCCGCATCGACTTCGAGGACGGCTACGGCATCAGGCCGGACGCCGAGGAGGACGGGCATGCGCGTATCGGTCGCCGAGGAGGTGGCCGCCGGTCTGGCGGCTGGCACGCTTCCGCCGTTCATCGGCATCCGGATCAAGCCGATGTCGAACGAACTGCACGCGCGCAGCCTGCGGACGCTCGATCTGTTCGTGACGACGCTCGCCGCGCGCGACGGGCAGACGGCTGCCGGCGAACTTCGTCGTCACGATTCCGAAGCTGATGGGGCCGGGGCATGTCTCGGCCGTTGCTCGCGCCTGCGCGACGCTCGAGCGGGCGCTGAAGCTGCCGCCAGGAGCGATCGCGCTCGAGCTGATGATCGAAACGCCGCAGTCGATCCTCGCGGCCGATGGCATCGTCCGCGCTGCGTGCGCTCGTCGCCGCCGGCGGCGGCCGCGTGCGAGGCGCGCACTTCGGCACCTACGACTACACCGCGCTCTGCGGCATCACGGCGTCGTGGCAGCACATGCGGCACCCGGCCTGCGACTTCGCGAAGCACATGATGCAGGTCGCGCTGGCGCAGTCAGGCGTCTGGCTGTCGGACGGCGCGACCAACATCATGCCGATCGCGCCGCACCGCGCGTCGCCAGGCAGCGTCGCTGACCGCGGAGCAGCGCCGCGAGAACCGCGAGGTCGTCCATCGCGCGTGGAAACTCCACTTCGACGATGCGCAGCATTCGCTGGTGAACGGCTTCTACCAGGGCTGGGATCTGCATCCGGCGCAGCTGCCGACGCGCTACGCCGCGGTCTATGCGTTCTTCCTGTCCGCGCGGCCGGCCGCCACCGTCCGGCTGCGCAACTTCGTCGAGAAGGCCGCGCAGGCGACGCTCGTCGGCGACGTGTTCGACGACGCGGCGACCGGGCAGGGGCTGTTGAACTTCTTCGTGCGCGGCTTGAGTTCTGGCGCGCTGACGCTCGACGAGGCGCGGGAGACCGGCCTGACGAAGGCGGAGCTGCAGGGGCGATCGTTCGTCAAGATTCTCGAGGCGCGCCGGGGCCGGTGATGGCGGACGTCCAGCCGGCCGAGTTGCTCGAGCGGATCGTCGCCGGTGATGCGCCGAGGATCCTCGACGTGCGATCGGCCGGCTGAGTTCGCCGCCGGTCACATTCCGGGCGCGATCAACATTCCGTTCTACGCCGTGCCTTTTCGTGCCGGCGAGCTTGGTCCTCGACACGACGACCCGATGATCGTCTACTGCGGCCACGGCCCGAGGGCCCAGCTGGCCTCGGCGGCGTTGCGCGCGCGCGGCTTCGCGCGCGTCGCCTGCCTGGCCGGGCACATGGCGGAGTGGCGAGGGCTGGTCATCCGGTGGAGAGGTAGCGGTCCGAAAGCCTCTCACCGCTGAGAATGTCGAGGACGCTGGAGCCACATATGGTTCAGCTCTACGGCTCTAGGCTCTAGGCTCGGCAAAACCTTCGACCACGTACGCGAAGGTCTTGCCTAGAGCCCGAGAAGCCCAGAGCCTAGAGCCCAGAGCCAGTGTCAGTGAATCTCCGGCTCGTCGATTTTCGCCGTGCCCTCGAGGAAGTCGAAATCGCAGCCGCGATTGGCCTGCGTCACGTGCCGGGCGTAGAGGTGGCCGAACCCACGCGGATAAGCGACCTGGCGCGGCTCCCAGCCGGCCCGTCGGCGCGCCAGCTCCTCGTCTGGCACCTGGAGCGACAACCTGCGTCCGGCGACGTCGAGCTCGATCGAGTCGCCGTCGCGGACGAACGCCAGTGGACCCCCGGCGAATGACTCCGGGGCGACGTGCAGCACGCACGCGCCGTAAGCGGTTCCGCTCATGCGCGCGTCGGAGATCCTGACCATGTCGCGCACGCCCTGCGCGAGGAGCTTCTTCGGGATCGGCAGCATGCCCCACTCGGGCATGCCCGGCGCGCCGAGCGGCCCGGCATCCTGGAGGACGAGCACCGAGTCGGCGGTGACGGGCAATGCCGGATCGTCGATCCTCGCCTCGAGGTCGTTGTAGTTGCGAAAGACGACTGCGGGTCCCGTGTGCTGGAGCAACCGGCGTTCAGCCGCCGTGTGCTTGATCACCGCGCCATCCGGCGCCAGGTTGCCGCGCAGCACGGCGACGCCACCTTCCGGTCCAATCGGACTCTCGCGTCTGGCGATGACCTCGTCGTTCGAGACGAACGCCCCCTCGAGATTCTTCCCGAGAGGCTGGCCGTTGACGGTCATGCACTCGACATGGAGGAGATCGCGCAACCGGTCGAGCACGCCGCGCAGCCCGCCGGCGTAGAAGAAGTCCTCCATCAGGAACGCACCGGAGGGCCTGATGTTGGCGAGGAACGGCGTCCGGCGCGAGAGGGCGTCGAATCGATCCAGGTCGAGCTCGGCACCGGCGCGCCCGGCCATGGCGATGAGGTGAATGATCGCGTTCGTCGACCCGCCCAGCGCCATCGCTGCGGTCACCGCGTTCTCGAACGCGGCCGTCGTCAGGATGTCACGCGGCCGAGCGTCTTCCCACACCATCTCGACGACGCGGCGCCCGGCGGCGGAGGCCATGCGCGCGTGCGCCGAATCCGCCGCAGGTATCGACGAGGCGCCCGGCAGCGTCAGTCCGAGGGCATCGACGGCCGCCGCCATCGTCGAGGCCGTGCCCATCGTCATGCAGGTGCCGTAGGAGCGGGCGATGCCCTCTTCCATCTCGCGCCACGTGCATTCGTCGATCGTGCCGGCGCGGCGCTCGGCCCAGTACTTCCAGACGTCGGTGCCCGAGCCGAGCGCCTGGCCGCGCCAGTTGCCGCGAAACATCGGTCCGGCGGGAACGAAGATGAACGGCAGGTTGGCGCTCGTCGCGCCCATGACCATTGCCGGTACGGTCTTGTCGCATCCGCCGAGCAGGATCGCGCCATCGGCTGGATAGGCTCGCAGGGCCTCCTCGGTCTCCATCGCCAACAGGTTGCGATAGAGCATCGTGGTCGGCTTCATGAAGGTCTCGCCGAGCGTGAGCAGGGGGATCTCCATGGGGAAGCCGCCGGCCTGCCAGACGCCGCGCTTGACGTCCTCGGCCCGCAGCCGGAAGTGAGCGTGACAGGGGTTCGCGTCGCTCCAGGTGTTGAGGATGGCGATGACGGGTTTCCCGGCCATGTCGTCGGCGGTGTAGCCCTGCTGGCGCGCGCGCGAGCGATGACCGGACGAACGCAGGTCGTCCTTGCCGAACCAGCGGTGGCTCCGGAGCTCGGTTGGGGTTTTGCGTGGACGCATCACTCGTCGCGCTCCCGCAGACCGCGCGCGACGGGGGCCAGCTCGGTCAGCTGCTCGGCGCTCAACGGCGAGACAAAAGGCGGGATCGGTCCCGAAGGCGCGATGCCCGCGAGCTCGCTCGCGTGGTGCAGCACGCGAGCAGGTCCCCACGCGTCGCGAACGTCCTCGAGCGGCATGAACTCCGCGCGCAGGCTCTCGGCCGTGGTCCAGTTTCTGTCCGCGCAGGCCATCAGGAACGCGCTGCACATCGACGGCGCGATGCAGCCCGATCCCGTGGTCATCCCGCCGAGCGCGAAATCTCTCAGGTGTACGACAGCCGGCCGTTCGCCCATGCCGCTGATCACGCGCCGCCGATCGACGCGCTTCAAGAGGCCCTCGAGCATGGCGTCCTTGCGGGCATCATCGCGAACGATGGCGTATTTGATCGCAATCGCGACCCCGTCGTCTACGAGCCGGCCGATCGCGTCGAGAGACTGCTCGCGGTCGGATCCGAAGCCGTCCTCGGATTTCAGGTAGATGATGAGCGGCATGCCGGCGGCGTCGGCGATCTCGCGGATGCCGACTTCGCATCCGCCCGGATCGCGCGGATCGCCGCAGGGCAGCACCATCGCGGTGGGGAAGGCATGGCGGCGCAGGATGCAGGCCTGATCGATGGCGCGGCCGTACGATGGGCCGAGGCTCGGAATCGGCCACCGCGGGGCCGGGAAGTCGGCCAACCAGTCGAGGAGCGTTTCGTACTCGGCGAGTGAGATGTGGTAGAGGAACGCGTTTCCACCGTAGAGGAAGCGCGTGATGCCGCCGTCGGCGATGTGCCTGGCGACCTTTTCGGCCGCATCGAGATCGAGGCTGCGGTGGCCGTCGGCCTTGCGCGGCAAGGGCGGGACGGCGTAAACGCCCCACAGGTCTTCGAGAGTCAGAGGGTCGCGAGTCACGTCAGAAACCTTTCCCAGGGTGGTGGTCTGTCGTTGAATTCTATCCGTGTTGTCTGTGTTGTCAGTGGCGTGATTGGGCCGGGCGTCCGTGTTTTCAGTGGCTTGGCTGCTGTTCCGCTGGTCAGCGGCCGGGCGTCTTCCGCGGCTGCGGTTGAGGATAGCCCACCCCCCGCGGCCCGTGCGGTGCCGCCACGTTACCGTGTTCGCTTTGGCCGCTGCCAGCGTTCAGTAATGACAGGCCGAGGTCCGGCCGATAACGCCTCGAGCCAGAAACACGCGGATTACAAGGTGGTCACCATGTTGAAGCTCTTCATTATCACCACGATCGCGCTCGTTGCGGCGAGTGGGGACGCCCGGGCGCAAGCCACGCGGGTTCCGGTGGGACTCCGGATGACGTTGAACGGTGCGGAGGCGCGGCTCGGTGCCAAGGTTCCCGTCACCATAGCGTTGAAGAATTTCAAGGGCGAGCCGGTGCCAGCCACGGAGCGGCTCGACGTCGCGATCGAATCGAGCCTTCCCGCCACGATCGAGAAGGTCACGATCCCGGTTGGCAAAGACTCGGCCGTGACCGCCATCGTGTTCAAGCGCGCAGGCATCGCGAAGCTCAAGGCGTCCTCGGGCAAGCTCAGTCCAGGCTACGGGGTCATCTCGATCACGCAACAGGCGGCGGCGGCGCGGGTGCCTCCCGCGGGGATCCGGCTCGTCGCATTCCGCGAGCCGCCGGCTGTCGCAGCCCCAGCCGGGCTGCGGCTCGGTTTGAAGGCGCTGGCATCGAAGGTCGTCCCGCGCAACCGCGTGTGGACGGTGACCGTGCTCGTGGCGGTCCTGAACGCGCAGCGGGAAGGGGTGCGGCTGAACGAGGACCTCACCGTCCGCCTGGCGTCGACGCTCGGGACGGTGGTCCCTGATCAACTGACGATCCCGCGCGGCGAGTCGGCCAGGTTCGTGGAAGTGAAGTCGAGCACGGCCGGCGTTGACACGATCTCGGCGCTGTCGCCTTCGATCGAAGAGCGGGCCGAAGAACGAATCGAGTACGAACAGTTCCGGGCGTCGAAGCTGCTCCTCATCTCGACGCCATCCCACGTCGTCACCAACGGCCGAAGCACCGCCAGCATCACCGTACTGCTGCGCGACGAAGACGACCACGTCGTGGCGATGGCGGATCGCGAGACGCGCGTGGTACTGCGAACCGACTTCGGCGCGCTCAGCACGGCGTCGACTTCGATTGCCCGCGGGCGCCCGGACTCGGAGCCGATCGTGCTGACCTCGCCGCGCGCGGGCCGCGCCACGATCACCGCCATCGCCGAAGGCCTCGAGACCGATTCGGAGGAGGTGAGCTTCGTGCTGCCGTTCCTCCTCATTGGCCTGGCCGCGGCCGGTGGCGTCGGCGGAGCTGTCCTACGCACGCCGCGCGGCCGCCGGCGCGAGCAGCTGGCACGAAGCCTCGCCCTCGGCGCGTTTCTCGGCGCCATCTTCTTTGCGCTCGGCATGATGGGCGTACCAGGGATGATCCCCGCGATACCCCTTCAGACCGTGGAGCGCCTGACGTTCAACGAGATCGGCGCCTGCCTGCTCGGGATCTGCGGCGGGTATGTCGGCCGGCGGTTCCTCGACGACTTACTCGTCAAGAAGAGCGGGGGCACGCGGGAGGGCGTGGCGACGGCATAGGGGGCTGTCAGCTATGCAGCGGTCAGCTAGATAAGTGGCCGCGTGCGTGCATCTTCGAGCCTGCGCGAGCGGTGGTGTTCGCTTGCCCGCTCGAGGAGTATTGCCGCGAGCACCCCAGCGGCGTACGCGGCGAAATCGCGTGGGTCGTAGCCGCTTCCGAGCGCAAGGTGTCCGACCGTCGTCCGGCGGAACGCGTCGAGGGCTGGGAAAGTGGACTAGTTGACTGAACTCGATGACAAAGCAGATCGCGAGCGCGGCGACGACCCGCCGCCATCGCGCGAGCGTTGGCGCGACCGCACCGATCCCCCACACCACCATCGCCGCCCAGAGCGCATCGCCGAGAACGTCGCGCACCACGGGGGAGAGGGCATCACCGCGCAGATGCACGGTCAGGCCGAGCGCGATCGAGCCCACCGCAAGCGCGAAGTAGCGCGTCCTGGCGCGGAGCCAATCAGGCATTGCAGATCAGGCGGACTGTGTGCCGCTCGCCACGTGACGCCCGTTCAGAGCGCTCGCCCCTATCCGACCAGCCAACTGGCAAAGGCGAGCCATGGTCCCGTGCCGCTGATGACCAGCCGCAGCACCTGCGACGCGACCAGGAACAGTCCACCCCAGATCGTCGCCGGATGCGGGCGACCGCGTGTCGCGAGGTCGAAGAGCACGATGGCGACGAGGAACAGGTCGGTGAAACCGAAATACGCGAGCGGCCCGCCAGCCGCCAGTCCCGGCCAGCGGGCGATGCCCGCCGGCAGCAGTTCCAGGGTGCCGATCAACATGAGCCGCTTGTGCATCTCCGGCTGACGCCGGAACGCCAGCGCCGCACCGATCAGGGCAGGGAAGACAATCACCGTCGCGAGCGGCACGGCAAGAAACGAGAGCGGCGGCACGCCCGGTGGCGCGGCCCCGCGTCGGCCCGATTCGACGGCGACGGCCAGCGCAGTGAGGACCATCACTGCCGCCAGCACACCGCCAACAGTTCCAAGCCGGCGATGGACGTTGATGCGTCGCGCTGCCACCAGGGCCGGCTGAGCGACGAGCAGTGCCATCCACAGCGAGAATAGCAGCCCGTGCAGGTGGTAGAGCGGCTTGAGCGCCGGCGTGCCATAGGCTGTCTTCAAGTAGTACGTCGGTGCGAAGCCGACGAATACGGCCACCGTCATCGCGATCGGCATGCCTGTGAAGAACAACCGCTGGTGCCAGCGGGCGGAAGTGACCGGCGCTTTGCGCACGCTGCCGCCGACGTCTGCCGTCGTAAGTGTGGATGCCATCGCGGCGGGAGTGTACTCCACGGGCATCGTTGGTGGAAACGAGTTGTTTCTCGAGCCGAACACCGCGGCGCTCAGGCGTCGGCCGTGGTCGCCGGCATGCCGCCGTTGACCCGCCGCGGTCCGGAATTGCGCTGACGCATGATGATCCACATCACGAGATAGGCTGATGCAAATTACACCGAAGCGGAGGCCGTCGTTACCCTGGGCGCTGGCCTGAGCCGCACGATCGAGTATCCCGTTTCCGATGCTTCGATACAGGAACCAGAACCAATGGAGGATGGGAGCAGCGATCGCCAGCGAGAGCCAGGAGGTGCGATTCCCGCGAGCCGCAGCGACGCCTTTGACCACGGTGCTTCCGCCAAACAGGCCGACAAGTACCACCCCCACGGCGATGAACAGCATGAACATGCCGTAGTCGTATTTGAAATCCGGGTCGCCGCTTCGCTGAATCCAGCGCGTCGTCACGCTGGGCAGGCGCACCAAGGTCAGCGCACTAAGAACACAGTAGTACGCCCCGAGCATTGCGAAGAGACCGCCGAGGCACCTTCGGATGATGTCCATGGCTACTCGTGCGGGCTGCGGTTCGTATCAGGCCTTCGGCGAGTCAGGGAGACGCTCGGTCATCGCGCGGGCGATCTGTTCGACCGCGTTCACCAGGCGCGTGCCGAGAAGGAGGCCGTAAACGATGATTCCGAGCCACACGATGAAGAATACAAAGGGAATGAAGGACAGAACGCTGAACATTGGTTGACTCCTCGTCGGGACGCGCGGGGCGTCTCCCTTAGAAAGGGCGCCACTCCAACCCGACGTTCGTTACGTCTTCCGTCGGCGTCTTTCGAAAAAGAACCAGCGATGGCCTTCGAAATCTTCGGCTCGATACCGTCGGCCGGGCGGCCCATCTTCGATCTCGGAGAGGATCGTCGCACCGGCTGCCTTGGCGCGCGCGAGGTGGCTCTCGAGGTGATCAACGAAAACGAGCACCCCATCGATAATCCACGGCACCGTCGACCACCGGCGGGCCTGTTCGCAGGCCTCCCGATGGCGCTTCGGACCGCGGTAGTCGGGTGTCGGAGACGAAAGCATGATCAACCCGTCGCCGGCGCGCATCTCCCCGTGCAAAAGGCTTCCGTCCGAAGCCGTGAGACGGGTCGTCTCCCGAAAACCGAAGGCGCGGGCCAGCCACTCCAGAGCGCCGACGCCGTCCTCGTAGGAAATCATCGGGATAACCGATGGTGTGCGGCGTTTCACGCTACCCGTGTTTCGGGCGGCGCCGACGCGTGCGCGTCGCTGGCGACGCCTTCGTGGCACCTGCTCGACGCTTCCGAGTGGCGGCCGCTTTCAGGTCTGTCGCTTTGCGCTTGCGAGCGGCTGCGGCTTGTCGAGTTCTGGCTGCGCTCATCGTTCAGCTCCATTGGCGCCGTCGCGATGTGAGTCGAACCTCGAACCCCGAACCTCGAACCCCGAACCCCGAACCCCGAACCCCGAACCCCGAACCCCGAACCCCGAACCCCGAACCCCCAACCCTATCGCTGGATCCGCGCCGAGCCGCCCTTGGCGAACGCGCGCACCTGATCGACGGTCGCCATCGTCGTGTCGCCGGGGAACGTCGTGAGGAGCGCGCCGTGCGCCCAGCCGAGCTTCACGGCCTCTTCGGGCGTCTCGCCGCTCATCAGGCCGTAGAAGACGCCGGCGGCGAAGCCGTCGCCGCCGCCGACGCGGTCGTGGACGTCGAGCTCGCACATCGGCGAGAGGTAGGCCTTGCCGTTGATCCAGGCCACGGCGCCCCAGGTGTGGCGGTTGGTCGAGTGCACTTCGCGCAGCGTCGTCGCGACGACCTTGATCTGCGGGTAACTTCTCGACCACCTTGTCGATCATGCCGACGAAGACGCTGGGATCGAGCTTCGACTTCGCCGCGACTTCCGGGCCGGCGATGCCGAGGCCCTTCTGCAGGTCCTCTTCGTTGCCGACGAGCACGTCGACGAGCTCGACGATGCGTCCGAGCACGGACGGCGCGCGCTCGGGGCCGCCCGACACGCGTCCAGAGCTTCTCGCGGTAGTTGAGGTCGAACGACACGACGGCGCCGTGCGCCTTGCGCGGCCTGCATGCGCCTCGATGATCAGCTCCGACGTCGTGTCGGAGAGCGCGGCGAAGATGCCGCCGCTGTGGAACCAGCGGACGCCGGCGCCGAAGATCGCGTCCCAGTCGAAGTCGCCGGGCTTGAGCTGCGCGGCGGCCTCGTTGGCGCGGTTGTAGAAGACGACCGGGCCGCGCACGCCGTAGCCCTGATCGCTGTAGACCGTCGCCATGTTCGGGCCGCGCGCGCCGTCGTGCTTGAAGCGCTTGTAGAACGGCTTCACGCCCATCGCGCGGACGCGCTCGGCGATGAGGTCGCCGATCGGGTAGTCGACCATCGCGCTGGCGACGCCGGTGCGCATGCCGAAGCAGTCGGCGAGGTTGGCGGCGGTGTTGAACTCGCCGCCGCTCACGTGGATGGCGCATGTCTGCGCCTTGCGAAACGGCACGACGCCCGGGTCGAGCCGATGGATGAGGGCGCCGAGCGAGAGGAAGTCGAGCGCGCCGTCGGGTCGAATCTGCAACGCCTTGGTCATGAGGGCTCGTTAGCTGTCTGGGGTCCAGTCGGTGTGGAAGACGCCGTCGCGATCGATGCGGCGATAGGTGTGCGCGCCGAAGAAGTCGCGCTGCGCCTGCGTCAGGTTGGCCGGCAGCCGCGCGCTGCGATAGGCGTCGTAGTAGGCGAGCGAGGCGCCGAGGCCCGGCACCGGAATGCCGAGGCCGACGGCGGTCTGCACGACGAAGCGCCAGCCGCTCTGGACGCGGGCCGGCCGATCGTCGTCGCGGAACGCGTCGTCGAGCAGCAGGTTGACGAGGTTCGGGTCGCGCTTGAACGCCTCGCGGATGTCGCCGAGCAGCGCCGCGCGGATGATGCAGCCGGCGCGCCAGATCTTGGCGACCTCGCCCGGATCGATGTCGTAGTGGTACTCGGCCGACGCCATCCGCAGCAGCGCCATGCCCTGCGCGTACGACGTGATCTTGCTCGCGTAGAGGGCGTGCCGCGCCGCGTCGATGAGCTGCTGGCGATCGCCCGCTGAACGTGCCGGTCGGGCCGGTCAGCACGCGGCTCGCCGCCACGCGCTCGGTCTTGAGCGCCGAGATCTGACGCGCCTCGACGGCGGCGTTGACGGTCGGAATCGGCGCGCCGACGTCGAACGCGTTCTGGCTCATCCACTTGCCGGTGCCCTTCTGCTGCGCCTCGTCGAGGATCACGTCGACGAGCGGCTGGCCGGTGTCCTTGTCGATGTGGCGAAGCGCCTGCGCCGTGATCTCGATCAAGTAGGACGCAGCTCGGCCTCGTTCCACTGCCGAGAAGATGTCGGCGATCTCGCCGGCCGAGAGGCCGCGCGCCGCGGTGCAGCAGGTCGTAGGTCTCGGCGATGAGCTGCATGTCGCCGTACTCGATCCCGTTGTGCACCATCTTCACGTAGTGCCCGGCGCCGCGCGGCCCCATGTAGCGCGACGCACGGCTCGCCGTCGTCGGCCTTGGCGGCGATCGCGCGCAGGATGGGGGAGAGCGCGTCCCACGCCGCCTTCGGTCCGCCCGGCATGATCGCCGGTCCGTGCAGCGCGCCTTCTTCGCCGCCCGAGACACGCCGGCGCCGACGAAGTGGAAGCCGCCCGAGGCGAGCTCGTCCGACGCGCCGATCGGTGTCGACGAAGAACGAGTTGCCGCCGTCGATCAGGATGTCGCCGGCTTCGAGGTGCGGCTTGAGGTGCGCGATGACGCTGTCGACGGGCTTGCCCGCCGGCACCATGACGAGAATCCGCCGCGGCTGCTCGAGCATGGCCATCAGGTTCGCCGGGCTGTCGGCGGCGGCGACCGCCTTGCCCTTCGCCGGACCGTTCACGAACGCCTGCGTCTTGGCCGCGTCGAGGTCGTAGCCGACGACCGGAAACCCGCGGCTCTCGATGTTGCGCGCGAGGTTCGCGCCCATCACGCCGAGGCCGACGACTCCCATTGCGTACTTCACGATGTCACCTCCGCAGCGTCCGGAGGTTTCCCGACGCGGAACAGCAATTCGCCGGCGCGCGGCACCTTGTAGGCGCCGCTGCCCATATCGGTCGACCAGTCGGTCAGATCGACGTCGGCCGGATCGACATAGCCGAGGCTGAGATGCTCGCACTGCTCGCGCGGGATGCCGGTGGCGAGCGTGACGTTGATGCGCGGCGCCTCGACGTGGCTGTCGCGCATCGTAGGTGCCCGGGCCCTTGACGTGGGTCGAGTGCGCGAGGATGCCCAGCGGGAAACCGCCGAAGCGGTCCCACTGCGCGAGGAAGTAGTCGCGGCAGTGATAGCCGATCTCGTTGATGCACGCGGCCGTGCACGCTGGCTGGCCTCGCGCACGTGCGGCGCATAGACGACGACTTCGCCGCCGTCGGCGATGGCCGGCTCGGTCTTGTAGACGCCCTTGGCGGCCGTCCACAGATCCTGGTACATCGCCGGCATCACCGTCAGCACGCGGTCGAAGGGCTTGTCGAGCCAGACGACGTGGCGCCGGGCCGAGAGCGCCGCGGCCTGCCGCCACGCGTCGTGGTTGCCGGTGGCCTCGCCGCAGAACACGCCCGCGACGCCTTCGTAGGTGACGACGAGCGCGAGCAGCGAGAGCGGCGTCTCGAGCAGCGCCGCCGCGCGGTTGATCACCGCGCGCACCGGCGTGTCGATCGTGCCGAGCACGTCCGAGCTCGTGATGAGCGCGCCCAGCCAGTGCGTGAAGTGGATGATCTCGGACGCGGCGATGCCGGGAAAGAGATACTTCGTGCCGCCGGAGAAGCCGACGACCTCGTGCGGAAAGACCGGACCGCAGATGAGCACGTGGTCGTACTCGACGACGAGCCGATTGAGCGCGACCGGCACGTCCTGCTTCAGGCGCCCGAGGCTGAGCTCCTCGATCACCGCCGCCGGGATCGTCCCGAGCGTGGCAAACGTCGCCGGGTCGTCCCAGCGGTGGTTGAAGATCCGCCGATCGCCGGCGCGGCCGTCGACGACGGTCCGGCCGATCAGCGCGGCTGAGCTGCTCGTCGCTCATCGGCGTGTGCGTGCCGAGGGCGACGAGAAAGTCGAGCGCCGCGACGCGCGGGCCGAGCTCGCGCTCGAGGATCTCGAACATCAGCGGCATCGGCATCGTCCGCGTGCCGTCGGGGATGAGGACGATGACGCGCTTGCCGTC
Organism: uncultured Acidobacteriota bacterium; assembly: GCA_963847975.1. Classification (GTDB taxonomy): domain Bacteria; phylum Acidobacteriota; class Vicinamibacteria; order Vicinamibacterales; family 2-12-FULL-66-21; genus DATBJJ01. The sequence continues at coordinate 117,921 of CAWKBU010000001.1, forward strand.
GAGCGGCAGGCGCTCCAGTCCCTGCCGCGCCAGGTCCGACACTTCTTCCGGCGTGAGATGGCCTTCGACGACGCCTCGTCCGACGACGCTCATATCGTGCCAATCTATCGTCTCGGACTGCCGCGCGTCAGAAATACTGCGACGACGTGGCCGCGGCGAACGTCTTGAACTCGCGCTCGATCGATTCCGGCGTCGCCGCGTGCCCAGAATCAGCACGCGGTGGCGGAACGTCACCGACTTTCCGGGCTCGAGCGTCAGCGTCAGCTCTTCCTGCTTCGGATCGAAGACCTTCCGGCCGAAGACGTTGGCCGAGAACAGCCCGTACCCGCGCGCGTGCCAGTAGGTGGGGGAGTTGGGGTTCGAGGGATGGTCGAGCATCGCGATGGTCACCGGCTCGGCGCCGATCTTCCCGGCGAGCATGCACCAGCGCCCGCGCGTGCCCCACACCGCGTCGCCCTTGAGGCCTTCGCTGCTCGTGTAGAGGCCGGTCACGCCGGTGTTGTCGAGCACCGGCACCTTCGTCACCTTCCCGCTCGCGTCGGTGAAGAGCTCGGGCTTGTCGGCCGGCTGCTCGAGCTCGCGCGTGACGCGCAGGCCGAGCGACGCCTTCCTTGTTGTCGCGGAACACGACCGGCTTGTCGAGGGCGGTGAGCGTCGTGATCCGATCGATGCTGCGCGCATCGCCGGCGCCGCGGAAGACGAAGCGCGTCGTTTCGCGCAGGAGCGCGACGCCGTCGGCCGTGTCCCACTCCATCTCGACCGCCAGCTCGCCGCGATCGGCGCCGCCCTTGGCCTCGACGACGCGCTTGTGGTGGATGGTGCCCATCTTCGGCGCCCGATCGGCCGGGATGTCGTAGGAGTTGTTCCAGAAGTCGAGCCCGTTCACGTCGCCGTGGTTGAACCAGAGGCCGACGTGGTGCGGGTGATCGAAGCGCTCGCGCGGCCGCGGGTCGAGAGGAAAGCCGCGCGTGACGAGCGTGCCGGCGGCCGTCCGGATCGGATACAGCACCGGCTTCTTGAGCGTGTCGGGATAGATGTAGGACGTGAACGGCTTGCCGTCGATCGTGATGTCGACGCGCTTGCCGCTCTCGTTGGCGACGACCTGGACGCCCTTGCCGGCGGCCTGCGTCGCCGTTCCGGGCCGTGGCGGGAAGCCGCCGGATCTTGATGTTGCGGTACCAGACGCGGTCGCCGTGATCCTGCAGCAGGATGAAGCCGTTCTGCAGCTTGCCGAACCGCGCGATGTCCTTGAACTTGCTCTTCGCGATCGCCGCGCGGAGCGCCGGGCTGTCGAGCTCGTACTGCAGCACCTTCGTGCCGTTCAGGTAGTGCTCGACGGTCGTCCCGTTCGAGACGACGCGGCTCTGATTCCACTGGCCGGCGGGCTGCAGCGGCCGATTCTGCGGCGGGCAGGACGTCGTAGAGCGCGGCCGTCTGCCGGTGCGGCCCGATCTTCGCGTCGGCGTGCCGCTCGTCGTCGATGAGCTGGTACTCGTGGCCGATGGCCGAGTCCTGATCCTCGAGGACGAAGTACTTGAGGCCGCTGTTGCCGCCCTCGGCGATCGCGCCACTCCCACGTCAGCTCGAAGCGGTCGTACTGCGCGGTCGTGATGATGTCGCGCTGGCCGTGCGTGTCCTTCCCGGTGCCGGGATCGACGGTCAGCAGTCCGTCTTCGACGCTCCAGCGCGTGTCGGTGGCGTCGGTCTTCTTGTAGCCGCGCCAGCCGTTGAGCGACTTGCCGTCGAAGAGCAGCGTCCAGCCGGCCTGCTTCTCCTGCGCCGTGAGCTGATTGACCGCGCCGCCAGCCGCGGGTTTCTGGGCGATGGTCGCCGACGCGAGCGAGGCCGCCGTCGCAACCGCCGCGATCGCCGGCGTGAGGTAGTGACTCAAGTTCGCCATGGTTTCATCCTTTTCAATCTGCGGGCCCCACCTCGCTCTCGCACGCGATCCGCACGCTCAGCCAGCGCTCTCTACCAACTATGGATCGTCCCGTCCTCGAGCCGCGCGACCGGCAGGTAGGCGCGCTGGTAAGGGTACGACGCCGCCAGCGTTTCGTCGAGGTCCACGCCGAGGCCCGGCCGGTCGCCCGGGTACATCGCCCCGTCCCTGAACGTATACGCGTGCGGAAACACGCAGATCGGTCTCGCGCGTGTGGCCCATGTGCTCCTGAATGCCGAAATTGTGCACGCTCAGATCGAAATGCAGCGCCGCCGCCATCGTCACCGGGCTGAGATCGCTCGCGCCGTGGCATCCGGTCCGCACGTGATACAGCTCGGCCAGGGCCGCGATCTTCCGCAGGTGGGTCAGGCCGCCTGCGTGCACGACGCTCGCGCGGATGTAGTCGATGAGCTGCTCCTGGATCAGACTGGTAGCCATCATAGATGCTGTCGAAGACTTCGCCGACGGCAATCGGCGTCGTCGTGTGCTGCCGGATCGTGCGGAATCCCTCCTGGAGCTCGGCCGGGACCGGGTCTTCCATCCAGAAGAGATGATACGGCTCGAGGCTCTTCCCGAGCCGCGCGGCCTCGATCGGCCGCAGCCGGTGATGGACGTCGTGGAGCAGCTGAATTCCGGAGCCGAACTCGCGCCGGAGCCGCTCGAAGAGGACCGGCGCGAACTGGAGATACGGTTCGGTGCTCCAGGTGCTCTCCGGCGGCAGCCCGCCGCGCTCGGCCGGCTCGTACTGGCGGCCGGCCTTGGCGACGCCGTAGCTCGTGCTCCTGGCCCGGGACCGCGCACTGCGCGCGAATGGCTCGATACCCGGCCTTGGCGTGGTCGGCCACCGCCGTCACCGTCTCCTCGAGCGTCGCGCCGCTGGCGTGGCCGTAGACGAGCACGTCCTCGCGCGACGCGCCGCCGAACAACTGGTAGACGGGCTTGTTCGCGGCCTTGCCGGCGATGTCCCAGAGCGCCATGTCGACGGCGGCGATGGCCGTCATCGTCACGGCGCCCTTGCGCCAGTAGACGCCTTTATAGAGGTAGTGCCAGGTGTCCTCGATGCGCCGCGCGTCGCGGCCGATGAGCAGCGGGACGACGTGCTCGGAAGGTAGGTGGCGACCGCCAGCTCGCGGCCGTTGAGCGTGGCATCGCCGAGCCCCGGTCAGGCCGTCCTCGGTCACGATCTTCAGCGTGACGAAGTTGCGGCCCGGGCTGCAGACGATGACTTTGGCGTCGGTGATCTTCATTCCGGCGTTCGTATTATGTGCCAGCGCGGAGCGACGGCCCGACTGGCGCGGGACTCGGGTGAGACGTTACCTCGGCGGTCGGCGCTCGGGCTCTAGGCTCGATGCTCTGGCAAACCCTTCGAACTCACTCGAAGCCCTGAACCCCGAGCCCCGAGCCCAGAGCCTCATGCATCGCCCGCCTCGCGCCGATATCCCCCGAGCGAGGTATTGATGATCTGGTTCTTCACCAGGGGAGCGGCCCAGATTGACGTCGAGGTGCACAGGGGGACTGAGCCGGGCGCCTACACGCTGGCGGTGACGTACCCCGACGGGGCGGAGCGAATCGAGCAGTTCGACACGGCGGCTCGCCTGGTGACCCGCGCGCTGACCATTCAGCAGCGGCTCATCGACGAGGGGTGGATGCCGACCAGTCCGGCGACCGGCAAGACGATGATCCCGCGCCGCGTGCGCCGGCGCCACGTCCGATTTGCCGCGGCCGCCGCCCGGCGCGCGCTGGCCATCGTCCGGCACAGCATCAGGCAGGCGGCTCGCGGCGACATTCGGCCTCTAAATAAGCGAGTCGCTAAGGCGCCAGGACCCCTGAGCTCCGTGAGGCCCTGAACCCTGAGCACCAGGACCCCTGACCCCTAGCACGCTGTGCTACGATTTCCGCTACCCCAGCCAGTTCCAGGCCAGGTCCGTGGAGACACCCTATGTCGTTGGATCTCCGCCCGCTCACGCTCGGCGAGCTGCTGGACCGATCGTTCAGCCTCTACCGCCACCATTTCTGGCTGTTTGTCGGCATCATGGCGCTGCCCTCGCTCCTGGGCCTGGCCTTCGGCCTGCTCGTCGCGCTCTTCAATCCGCAGCCGGCGAGTCCAGGGTCGGTCGACGAGCGTCAATCCCGCCGAGATCCTCGGCGCGGTGCTGTGGTTCGGCGCCGCGATGATCGGCATGCTCGTCGTCTACTTCATCACCTACGCCGTGGCGCTCGGGCGCGACGACGGTGGCGGTGTCGCAGCTCTAATGGGCCGGCCCGACCTCGATTCGCGAGGCGTATCGCGCCGCTGCGCGGCCGCGTCGGCCGGCTGGCGCTGCTGCTGGTGCTGGTTTCCATCCGGCTGGTCGGGATCGTGCTGCTGATGTTCGTGCTTTGTCGGGATTGCGGCCGGCCTCGGCCGCCGCCGGGTTTCCGGTCGCTCGGCGGGCTCGTGGTCGTCTTGCGGCTGCGCTCGGCGCGTTCCTGCTGTGGATCTGGGTCGGCTCTTCGCTACGCGGTGTCCGTCCCGGCGGCGGTGCTCGAAGACGAGACCGCGACCGACGCCATCCGCCGCAGCATCGAGTTGACCCGGGGCAGCCTGCTTCGCGTGTTCGTCCTGCTGGCCTTCACGATGGTCATCACCTATGCGGTGCTGGCGGTGTTCCAGGGGCCGTTTCTCATCGTCGGCGCGATGGCCGGTCCGGAGTCGTCGACGTTCTTCTGGATGAACCTGCTCGGGACGATCACCGGGCTCGATCGGCGGCGCCTTCACGGCGCCGCTGATGATCGTGGCCTTTGCGGTTCTCTACTACGATCTTCGCGTCCGGAATGAAGGACTCGATCTTCAATTGATGCTGGCCGGCCTCGAGCCGGCGGGCAGCCGGTCACACGCCCGCGTCGCCGGCGCTGCTGCCCGGCCAGGGCCAGTAGGCGGACACGAGTCGACGCAGTCGCTTGCCCTGCTAGCTTTCTCCCACTGAGCTCCGGTCGCCTCTTGACCGCCGGCGATCCTGGTCGCGTTCGCACTGCTCCTGGCGCTCTCGCGGCGCCAGCGCGTGGCTCGACGCAGAGCGCCGGCGATGCGGTCGATCGCAGCGCGTGCCTCGAATCGCGGACCTGTCCGACATCCGCACTCGCAGTGCAAGGATCGCGGCGCTCGAAGTGCGGCGGATGCGCCGGCGATCGCGGAGACGGCTCCCGAGAATGTGGCGCGTGGTCGACGGGGACGAACGCGTCGACGTCAGCGCGCCGCTGGCTCATCGCGGCGCTTGACGGCGGCGCCCGCGAAGCCAGACGCCTGGCCGGCCACGCGCGCCGCGCTCGTTCGCCGCCTGACGAGCATGCGCGACGAGGTTGCGGTCCGCCGGCGACGCGAGACGGCGCACGGCGCGCGCGCAGGCGAGGACCGCGGTCGAGACGATCCTCGCGCAGAGCGAATTCCAGCAGAGCGCCGCCAGCCGGTGGCGCGAGCAGCTCCAGGAGCGCGTCGGGAAGTGGTTCGAGGACTCCTGGGCGCGGTTCGGCGGCGGACGCGGCGCGGCGCGCGGCACGGCGCTCGTCTTCGCGTGGGCGGCCGCGCTCGCGGCGCTCATCGGGCTGGGCTTCTGGCTGGCGCGGACGATCGCCGATCGTCCGCGCGGCGCGGCGCTCGGCCTTGGCTCCGGTGCCGCGACCCGTCCACGCGCGCGCGAGCTGGCGCTTCGCGCGCTCGCGGCCGCGCGGCTCGGGCACACGCGCGACGCCGTCCGGTGCGCCTACGGCGCGGCGCTCGTGCGCCTCGAGGAGCAGGGCGTCTGGCGCATCGACGAGGCGCGAACGCCGCGCGAGTACCTGCCGATGCTGCCCGCGGCCGACAGCCGCCACTCCGGCGATGCTCGACCTGACCCGCCGCTTCGAGCAGATCTGGTACGGCAACCGTGCGGCCGCGGACGATGACGCGCGCCGCGTGACGGATCACCTGGAGGCTCTTGGATGCCTGCGTCCTGGCGAACGAGCGATCTGACGGTGCTCGCCGTCGCGGGCGCGGGCACGGTGCTGCTGACCGCGGCCTCGTTCCTGGTGGCGCCGCCCGACGCGCTGCCGCGCAACGACGGGTCGAGCTACGCCGCGCACCCCGACGGCGCCAGGGCGGCGTATCTCCTCTTGAAGGGGCTGGGCTATCGACGTCGAACGGTCGTTCGAGCCCGTGGCCGCCATCCGGCACGCGCCGGAGCAGACGATGCTCGTGCTCGCGAGCCCGTCGGAGGCGCCGTCCGAGCAGGACGTGCGGGCGCTGCGGACGTTCGTCGAGCGCGGCGGGCTCGTGCTTGCGACGGGTCCCGCGCGGCCGCGGCGTTCCTGCCCGGCGTCCCCGCGCGGAATCCGAGAGACCGCGAGCTGCGGCAGGCCGCGGCTCGCGCGGGCGCGACGGCAGGACCGCGCGCTGCCCGGTGCGCTCACCGAGGGCGTCGAGTCGATCGAGATGCCGGCGGCCACCGCGCCGCTGCCGCTCGACTCGCCGTACGTCGTGGTCTACGGCACCGATCAGGCTCCGGCGGTGCTGACGGCGCGCTTCGAGAAGGGCCAGGCGGTGTGGTGGGCGGGCTCGGCGCCGCTCGCCAATGGCGGCGATCGGGCGTCCGCGAGCACGTCGAGCTGCTCGTGAACACGCTCGGTCCGCCCGGCGCGCGGACGATACTCTGGGACGAGTTCTATCACGGGCACACGCGCTCGTTCTGGTCGTACCTGGCCGACACGCCGTTCTTCTTCGCCATCACTGCAGCTCTGCGGCGATCGTCGGCGCTCGCGCTCTTCACCTACGCCCGGCGCCGTCGTCCGATCCGCGAGCCGCGTCGTCGAGCCGCGGACGTCGCCGCTCGAGTTCATCGACACGATGGGCGGTCTCTACGAGCGGGCACGCGCGTCGGCGGCGGCCGTCGCGACGGTGCACGCGCACGTCCGCCGCCGGCTGCTGGCCGCGCTCGGCCTGCCGCTGGCGACCGACGACGAGCGGCTCGTCGCGGCTGCCGGCGAGCGCGCTGGCGTTCGATCGCGCCGAGCTCTCGAGTGCGCTGTCGAACGCGCGAGCGGCAGCGGCCGATCCGGATCTCACCGCGAGGCAGGCCGTGCCGCTCGTGGCGGAGCTGCAGGCGTCTCGCGGCGCGCCTCGAGCGTCGTCGGAAGGGGCAAAAACAGACGATGAGCACACTCGAACAGGTCACCGGCCAGGCCCGCCGCGAGCTCGCCAAGGTCATCGTCGGGCAGGCCGAGATGATCGACCTGCTGCTGCTGACGGTCGTCTGCGGCGGGCACGCGCTGCTCGAAGGCGTTCCGGGCCTGGCCAAGACGCTGGCGGTCCGCGCGCTCGCGCGCATCATGCGCCTGCAGTTCCAGCGCGTGCAGTGCACGCCCGACCTGATGCCCGCCGACATCGTCGGCGCCAACGTCTTCAACATGGCGACGAGCGCCTTCACGCTGCACCAGGGGCCGGTCTTCACCGACCTGCTGCTCGTCGACGAGATCAACCGGATGCCGCCGCGGACGCAGGCGGCGCTGCTCGAGGCGATGGAAGAGCGCCAGGTCACGATCGACGGCACGAGCCATCGGCTCTCGCCGGCGTTCACCGCGTTCGCGACGCAGAACCCGGTCGAGTTCGAGGGGACCTATCCGCTGCCCGAAGCCGAGCTCGATCGCTTTCTGGTGAAGATTCGCCTCGGCTATCCGGACCGCGCCGCCGGCGAGGAGGAAGCCATCCTCGAGCGCCACCATCGCGGGTTCGATGCGCGCGCGATCGACGACCTCGTCCTCGAGCCGCTCGACCTCGAGCAGCTCGCCGGCGCGCGGCGCGAAGTGCAGGCGGTGACGGTCGAGGCGCCGCTCTTCACCTACATCGCCGCCATCGCGCAGGCGAAGCCGCGAGTGGCCGTCGCTCACGCTCGGCGTCAGCCCGCGCGGGGCCATCCACCTGATGCAGCTCGCCAAGGCGATGGCCGCGATGGACGGCCGCGACTTCCTGCTGCCCGACGACGTGAAGCGCGCGGCGCCGCCGGTGTTCCGCCATCGACTGATTCTCAAGCCGGAAGCGGACCTCGAGGGCCTGACCTCCGATCAGATCACGGCCGACCTCCTGGCCGCCGTCGAAGTTCCGAAGTGACCACCGCCCGTCTGGCTCCGCCGCCGGCCGCGGCCGACGGCGCGCGCCGGCCGGCGCGCCGCCTTCGGCCTGACGCCGCGCGCGTTCTGGCTGCTCGCGGCCGGGCTGCTGTTGGTCGGCCCGGCATGGATCGATCGGCGGGCGCTCGTGCTGCTGGTGTTGTGGGACGCCGTCGTCATCGCGCTCGTGCTCCTCGATCTCCGCCGGCTGCCGCCGCCGGCGCTGACTGACGCGTCTCACGCCGCTGGAGCGGGCCGTTGACCCTCGGCACGCCGACGACCGTGCTCGTCGACGTGCACAACCGCGGCGCCGTCGCCATCGACGTCCGCCTGTCGGACTACGTCAGCGCGGCGCTCCGGCCGGACCTGCCCGAGATTGGCGATGGCCGTGCCGGCCCGCGGCATCGGCGCGGGTCGAGTATCCGCGTGACGCCGCGCGAGCGCGGCGACGCCCTCGATGGGCGGGGTGGTTCTGCAATGGCGCGACGCGTGGGGTCTCGTCGAGCGATGGGGCATCGCGCCGCTCGAGCAGACCGTGCAGGGTCTATCCGAATCTTCAGGAGGGCCGGCAGGAGGCGCTGTATCTGATTCGCAGCCGGCAGGTCGCGATCGAGAAGCGGCGCGCGAAACGCATCGGCGCCGGCCGGGAGTTCGACAACCTGCGCGACTATCGTCCCGGCGACGAGCGGCGCGACGTGTGCTGGAGCGCGTCGGCGCGGCGCGGCAAGCTCGTCACCAAGGTCTATCAGCCCGAGCGGAGTCAGACCGTGTGGCTGCTCGTCGACGCCGGCCGGCTCCTCCGCGCGCGCATCGGCGCGGCAGACGATGCTCGACGCAGACCGTCACGGCGGCGCTGACGCTGGCGCAGGTGGCGCTCGCCTCCGGCGACCGCGTCGGGCTGCTGGCCTACGGGCGCCGGCGTGCAGCAGCGCGTCGCGCCGGCGCGCGGCGCCGATGCACCTGCGGAGCGCTCGTGGACGCGCTGGCGCTCGTGCATTCCGACGGCGTCGAAGCCGACCACGCCGCCGCGGCGGCGACGGTGATGGCCGCGCAGAAGCGGCGCGCGCTCGTCGTCTGGCTGACCGACGTCGCGGACACGGCGGGCGTTCCCGACGTCATCGAGCACGCGCTGCGGATGGCGCCGGCGCACGTCGTGCTGTTCGGGGTCATGCGCCAGCCGGAGATCGCCGCGCTCGCGGCCGCAGCGCCCGGCTCGCCGGCCGAGATGTTTCGCGTCATGGCGGCGCAGGAAACGCTCGATCGGCGCGAGTCGCTGCTGCACGGCCTGCGCCAGCACGGCGCGCTCGTGCTGGAGGTGTCGCCCGCGGAGCTCTCGAGCGGTCTCGTCGACCGCTACCTCGAAGTCAAGGAACGGGGACTGCTGTAGACGGTCCGTCCGGCGCGCGTCAGGTAGAGCACCAACAGCACGAGCATCGCGGCGCCGATGACGAACTTCGGCGCCGGCGGCAGCGCCACCGGCGAGATGAAGCCCTCGATCGCGCCCGCGATGATGAGCATCGGGATGACGCCGAGCAGCAGGCGGATGGCCAGGCCGCCGCTCTCGGCGAGCGCTTCGCGGCGCGGCAGCATGCCCGGATCGAGCAGGCCGCGGCCGAGGATCAGGCCGGCGCCGCCGGCGATGAAGATGGCCGGCAGCTCGAGCGAGCCGTGCGGCGCGACGAAGCTCCAGAGCGACAGGCTCAGCCCGGCGCGAAAGCACGCGGTGCCGACCACGCCGATGAGCAGGCCGTTCAGGACCATCATCCACGCCGTGCCGAGGCCCGCCGTGACGCCCATCGCGAACGCCGCGAACGCGACGCTCAGGTTGTTGGTCAGGATCGCGCTCGAGGCCAGCGGCTTGATCGTCACGATGCCGTGCGTCCACATCTCGCGCCGCTCGATGGTGTCCATCATCGGGCCGCCGAGCATGAAGCGCTGGAAGCCCGGGATCGGCGAGCGAGACGCCGCTGCCGACGATCGCGCCGAGCAGGAACAGCACGGTCGCCGCGAGCGAGTACCGCCACGTCGCGCGAAACGTCTGCGGAAACGTGCGGCGTGTAGAACGCGACGAGGCCGCGCGGCCGCGGCGGCTGTCCCGAGTAGATCAGATTGTGCGCGCGCCCGAGCAGGTGATTGAGGTGGCGCGCGAGCTGCGCATCGGCGCGGTGCTCGCGCGCCGTCGACAGGTCGGCAGCCGTCTGACGATACAATAGCGCCAGCTCGCGCAGCTCGTCGTGCGTGAGCCGCGACACCCCGCGCTGGCCGAGCGCCAGCAGCGCCTCGAGCCTGGTCCAGTGGGCCTTGCGCTTCTCGATCCAGTGTGAGGAGAGTGCCGGTGCGGCCACCGGAAAAGCTTACCATCGACACTCCGGAGCAGATCGCGCTCGAGTTCCCGCTCGCCGGCGCCGGCAGCCGATTTCTCGCGCTGGCGATCGACACGTTCGTGCAGCTCGCGATCGTCGCTCGTCCTCGGGCTCGTCGGCGCTCGTCGCGCTCTGGTTCCGCTCGCTCGGCTATCAGTCGCTCGCGACGTGGGTCGTCGCGCGCGCTCATCCTGCTCGGCTTCTTGCTGTACTACGGCTACTTCGCGGCCTTCGAGGCGCTCTGGGGAGGCCAGACGCCAGGCAAGCGCGCCGTCGGCCTGCGCGTGATCTCGGTCACCGGGCAGCCGATCACGACCTTCGACGCGCTCCTGCGCAACCTGCTCCGCATCGTCGATCAGATGCCCGGGATCTACGCGGTTGGCGTGCTGTCCATCTTCTTCACGGCGCGCAATCAGCGGCTGGGCGATCTCGTCGCGGGCACGGTCGTCGTGCAGGAGCACGGCCTGCCTCGAGGCCGAGCTGTCCAGTCGACGCCGCCGACGGCCACGCGCCTGGGCGCCGCGCGCCTCAGCGATCGAGGAAGTCGAGGTCATCCAGACGTTCCTCGACGCGGCGCGCCGATCTGCCGGAACCGCTGCGCAGCCGCACCGCCGGCCAGCTCGCCGACCGCATCCGCGCACGCGGCTGGAGCTGCCGGCCGGGAGCTCACCGGGACGACGAAGCGCTGATCGAAGTGATCGCCGGAGAATATAGGCGACGATGAGACAGTCGTCGGTCGGTAGTCGGGAGTCGGCAGTCGCAGTCGACAGTCTCAGTCGGCAGTCCGAGTCGTCAGTCGGACACCGGCGAACGCCAGAGTCCGCTCTCGACTACCGACGACTGGGACTGCACGACTCGGACCTGCCGACTGAGACTGCCGACTGCGACTGCCGACTCCCGACTGCCGACTGACGACTGTGTCAGTCTCCCCCCAACGCCGCCGCAATCAGCAGCAACAGTCCCAGTGCTGCGCCGACGCCGACGCCGGCGCCAATCGCCACGGCGCTGCCGGTGCTGTTCGACGATGTGCTTCCTGTTCGAGCGCCAGCAGCTGCCGAACGGCACTTCGACGAGCGGCTCGGCGACGCGGGCGCGGGGTTGGATGACGAGCGCGACTGGTCGGTTCGCTTGAGCAGCGTGCCGCGGATGGTGCGATTGCCGGCGACGGTCGCCTGACGCGCGCGCCGAGCGGCAGCTGGCGCGCGAATTCGCCGAGCACCTCGCGATCGATTGCCGACGCTCGCGGCGTACTGGTGGAGCGACCTGCGCTCTGAGGACCCTGGCTCGCCGCGCACCCGGGAGCCACGAGCAACGCGCAGAGCAGCGACGCGATGAAGCGTTTCATGATCATGTCTCCGAAGAGATGTCTGACGCCTGATGTCGACTCCTAGAAATCCACGCCGACGCCGATCCGGATGAGCGCTTCGTCGATGCCCTTGTCGAAGGCGAGCTTCATGTCCGTCCGGAAGAAGGCGTGCGGATTGAAGTAGGCCTTCAGCCCGACGGTGGCGAAGGGCCTGCGCGAGCAGCTCCGTGCGCGTGGGGGCTCTGTCGTTCGGACGGGCAGCGACGAGTAGATTTCGTCCCTGCGATCGTGTGTTCCCACGTCAGGTCGAGTCCGCGCCCGACGAACGGGTGAACCCAGACGTTGCGATAGAACTGATACTGCTGGCCGATCGCGAGCCGTCTCGTGGCGAACCGTATGTCGGAATAGACGGTGGCCGGGCGGCCGTCGACGACGTCTGGGTGTAGGTCCGGAGCTCCGCTTCTGAGCTGGCGCCGCCCTCGATTTCGGTCTTCCAGTGGTCGGTCCAGTACCACCCGAAGCCGGCGCCGCCGTAGAGACTCCGGTTGTACCAGTCGTTCGTGCCTTCGCTCGAGTTGAGCTCGGCCTTGTCGGCGTTGAACCAGCCGAGCGAGCCGGACACATCGGCCCGCGAAGAGCGGCCCAGCCGCTGTTTGAGCCCGGGCGCCGGCGCGCCAGCCAGCAGCAGAGCCACCGCGATAGCTGCCTGTCTGCCCCTCATGCCCCGTAAGGCGCAAGGCGCCCGCAGAGAGGCTCAACCGCTTGCTGAGCCGTCGGGGACTTGGTACTGGGATTGGGACAGGGACTGGAACTGCCGACTATTTCATCTTGTGCGCCCTCAGTTCCCGTCGAATTTCTTCGATGAGCACTTCGGGGTCGAGCAGGTCGTCGGCGAGAAGGACGATGGGGAGATCGGCGGCAGTGGCCTGGCGCAGCGTGGCGGCGTCCGAGATGCGGGCCACGATGATGTCGGGGCGCAGGGCGTCCATCACGCGGCTGGCTTCGTCGACGCGTGCGGGTCGGGGCGACGGCAAAATGCAGACGGGCGAGGATCGCCTCGCAGCGCGAATTGCTGTCTTCGTTGTCGTCGACGAGCAGCACCAGCGGGGCGTACCCCTTCCGATCGCCGTCGCGCCGGCCGCCGCGTCTGGTCGACCGCCGGTCCGGACCACGCCGCTGGTCATGTTCGTCGTTCATGCGCCGAAAGGCAATGACGTTGCCCATTGTGGGGAATAGTGGCCTCTGCCGGGAGTATTCTTGCCGCGGGGGGCACCCACGTCAAGAACCAAAAGGGTGCGGCCCTACTCCTGTCGAAGGGTCGTGGCCGGATCGAGCCGCAGAATCCGGAGGGCGGGTTTCACGCTCGCCACGGTCGCCACGGCAAGCAGCAGCACGAACACGCCGGCGTAGGTCATCGGATCGCTGACGCTGACGCCCCACACGAAGTGGCGTATCAGGGGCACGGCGGCAGCGGCCCCCATCAGCCCGGCGGCCGCTCCTACGCCGGCCAGAACGACCCCCGGCAGTGCCAGGGTACGGAGCGCCTGGCCTGAGGTGGCGCCGAGAGCCAGGCGGATGCCCATCTCCCGCGTGCGGTCGGTAACCGACGCGGCGATGAGGCCGTGGATGCCGATGGCGGCCACCGCCAACGCCGCCCCAGCCAGCGCGAGCAGCAGCACCGTCAGCAGCCGCTGTTGCGCGAGCGACGCGGCTTGCACCTCGGACATCGCCCGAACCGACGCCACGGGCAGGAGTGGGTCGACCGAAGCGACGGCGCGCCGGATGGCGCCGGCGGCCTGGGCACTCGCGAGCGATGTGCGGACGACGATGGCGGGCATGAACCACCCATGCACCAGGCGCACGAAGCCATCAGTCAGCTGATCGATCGGCAAGTAGGCGAGCGGCATCGCGGCCAGCGGCCCGTTATCGCCCCAGCCGGGCCTCATCTGTACGTTGCCCACGACGCCGACAATCTCGCGGACCGTGCCTGACAACCGAAGGTGCCGTCCAATCGGATCGGCGCCGTTGAAATGCGCGCGCACGAGCGCCTCGTTCACGATGACGACGGGCGCTGAGCCGGCGCGGTCGCGGGCGTCGAACGCGCGGCCTCGCCGCACAGGAATCCCGAGCACGTCGAAGAAGCGCGCCGTGATGTAGGTCACGCTGGTGATCTGCGAGCGAGTGTCCGCCGCCTCGGGACCATCCGCGTGCCGGAAACCGAGGTTGAGGAGCCGTTCATACGGCAACCCGAGGCCGGCGGCGGCCGAGGTGATGCCGGGTTCCTGTTGCGCTCGTGACAGCGTTTGGTCCACCAGCCTCGCGACGTCGTTGGCCGTACGGTAACGCGCATCTTCGAGCGAGACGGACGCCGAGACCACGCCATCCGGATCGAACCCCGGATCGAGTCCGCGCAAGTGCGTGAAGGTCCGCAGGAGAAGGCCCGATCCGACGAGCAGGAGCACGCCGAGCGCGACCTGTGCGACCACCAGGATGCGCCGCGGCCAATGACTGGGGCCCCCCGCTACCGACCGGCCAGCGGAAATCAGGCTCGCTTGCGTTGACTGACGCGACGCTTGCAGCGCCGGACCGAGTCCGAAAATCAGGCTGCCGACGACCGACAGGGCGGCCGCGACGGCCGCTTCCTTCCCGCCGATCGCAACCGTCTGCCAGATGTCCAAGGTATCGCGCGAGAGCCAGCTGAGGCCCTGAATCGCCAGCGCAGCGACGGCAATCCCGCCCGCGCCGCCGGCGATCCCCAGGACGCCGGCTTCGACGAGCAGTTGCCGCACGACCGCGGCCCGGCCGCTTCCGAGTGCCAGCCGCGTCGCCATCTCACGTCGCCGGCGAGCGGCGCGCGTGAGCATGAGTCCGGCCAGATTCACGCACGCCGCGACGAGCACCACCCCAACGGCCGCCCACACGATCAAAAGCGAGCGGCGGATCTCGGAGGTCATCCCATCCTGAAGGCCGACGAGCGAGAGCACCACCTGGCCTTTGCTGTCTGCCGGGCGCTGACGCTGGAGCTCCTCGGCGATGCCCGCCATCTCGGCAAGGGCCTGCGGGCGCGACGAGTCGGTGCGGAGGCCGACGAGCAGGTGGTAGTTGGAGCCGCCACCCTCGCCGGAGGTGGACGGCCGCAGCGGCGTCCAGAGGTCCGCGCGCGCGCCGGTCTCGAAGCCGTCGGGCATGATGCCAACGACGGTGTAGGACTCGCCTCGCAGGGTGATCGCCTGACCGACCGCGGAAGGATCGGCGGCAAACGCTGACCGCCACAGCCCGGCGCTGAGAACCACCGCCGGCGGCCCGTTGGGGCGATCCTCGTCAGGCGTGAACTCCCGCCCGACGAGCGGGGAGACACCGAGTACCGAGAAGAACCCGCTGCCGACGCGCTGCTGCTCGACGAAGAGCGCCTGTTCAGGCCCGTTGGCGGCGCGGACGACGAGGTTGACGCCGGTCGTCCAGTTCGAAAAAACCGCCCGGTTGACGCTCGGGGCGCGGTCGCGGACGAGTTCCCACGTCCGGCCGTCGACCGCCGTGTTCTCCTCGGACGGGCCGTCCAGCCGGATGCCCTGCGACAGCAGGTGCAGCCGCTCAGGATGTGGATACGGGAGAGGCTTCAGGAGCACCGCGTTGACGAGCGCGAAGACGGCGGTGTTGACGCCGATCGCGAGCGCCAGCGTGACGAGGGCGGTGAGGGTGAAGGCGGGCGTTCCGGTCAGCACGCGCCGGGCGTAGCGGACGTCCAGCCAGGCGGCTTCGACGAACCTCGTCGGGGATGGAGTGGCCACGGGGGATTGGACGGGCGCCGGGGCCGCCGTGTTTACTGTCCGGAGCGAATTTTCTTGATCTTGGCGTCGCGGTCGGACGCGAACCGATTCGAGATCCCGCCTGAGCTCGGCGTCGCGGTCGGCGAGCTCCGCCGGGTCGAACACCGAGAGCACCGCCGACTGGTGCAGGATGCGGCGTTCGGCGACGCGCGCCTCGTAGACGTTCTTGGCCTCCATAATCTCGGCGCGCTGGGCCTCGGTCAGCACCTGGGCTTCGACGCCGGATTCGACGTCTTTCTTCTTGAGCTTTTCCATCGCGAGCTCGAACGCGCTCTTCGGTGCGTCAGACATGGGGGTCTCCACGCGGTACATGTTAGTCCTTCCCGCGGAGGAAATGGCAGAAGACGGTGGGGCAGGGGCGCGCTACGTCGCCAGCAGGTCGATCCGGCGCCGCAGAAATCGCCGCTCGGGCTCGCTGCAGGGGCGATCGAGTGCCTGCCGGTAGCTGAGGATCGCGCGCTCGGTGTCGCCGAGTTCGGCGAGGAGCCGTGCCGTGACCGACGGGAGGAGATAGTAGTTGGCGAGCGCGGGATCGTTGGCGAGCGGCGCGAGCGCGGCCAGCGCGGCCGCCGGTCCGGCGACGCGCGACAAGCGCGACGGCTCGATTGAGGTGAATCACCGGCGAGGGGTTGAGGCGCGACGAGATCGTCGTAGAGCGACAGGATGCGGGTCCAGTCGGTGGACTCGGCGCGTTCGGCCCCGGCATGGACGGCGGCGATGGCGGCCTGCGCGTGGTAGGCGCGTCATCACCGGTCCCTCGGCGCTGCGTTCGAGGTGCGCGAAGCCGAGCGCAACCAGCCGGCGGTCCCAGAGCGATCGGTCCTGATCCTCGAGCAGGACCATCTCGCCGTGGCGATCGACGCGTGCCGGCAGCCGGGCGGCCTGGAACGCCATCAAGGCGGCGAGCGCATGCGCGGCGGCGACGCAGAAGCCTGTGCGGCGACTGCGCGACCAGGCGTCCGAGCCGCAGTGCCTCGCCGCAGAGATCCTGGCGGATCAAGTCCTCTCCGGCATGCGCGCTGTAGCCTTCGTTGAAGAGCAGGTAGATGACTTCGAGCACCGATTCGGTGCGGGCGTCGAGATCCGAGCCGTGCGGCAGATCGAGTCCGATCCGCTGTTCGCGCAGGACGCGCTTGGCGCGCACCAGCCGTTGCGCGATCGTCGGCTCGGTGACCAGGAACGCGCGCGCGATTTCCGCGACGCTGAAGCCGCCCACCGTCTTCAGGCTGAGCGCGACGCGCGCGTCGGGTGGTAACGACGGATGGCAGCACATGAACACCATCCGCAGCTCGTCGTCTGCGATGGCGTCATTGATGGCCTCGGCCGAGCGCGCCGCGCCGTCCAGATCCCGGTCGGAGGACCGCTCGAGTTCCAGGGTGATCTCGTGTGCCCTGGCGGCGAAGGCGGCGTTGCGGCGGAGGACGTCGAGGGCGCCGTTGCGCGCGACGCGGAAGAGCCACCCGCCGGGATTCTGCGGAATGCCGGAGTACGGCCACTGCTGCAGCGCCTTGAGGAGCGCTTCCTGCACGACTTCTTCCGCCAGCTCCAGGTGGGCCGGGCCGAAGATGCGCGTGAGCCAGGCGACCATCTGTCCCGCGCGGCTGCGGAACAGATGGTCGACCAGGTGGTGCGATGACATGGGTCACATCATAGCCATGGTGGCAGTGCTGGCCACGGGGTGCCGCGGATCGACGTCACATCACGTCCACTTGCCGGACTTCGATCGTTCCGCCGTAGTCGAGTTGCGGGCAGTCGCGGGCGTAGTCGATGGCCTGTTCGTAGCTGGCGGCTTCGATCATGTAGTAGCCGCCCAGCAGCTTCCTTCGATTCGCTATACGGTCCGTCGGTGACGCGCACCTGGCTGTCCTTGCGCCGCATCAGCTTGCCGGGTTCGTCGGTCAGCTTGTCTCCGGCCTTCATCACGCCGGCCTCGCGGAGCTTCTTGCCCCACGCGATGTATTTCTCGACCACCTTCTGCATGTCGTTCGGGCTGACGTCGGCGAAGGCCGCCGGGTTGTCGTGCAACAGCAACATGTACTTCGGCATCGATTCTCCTTAGCTCATTTTCCGGTGCGAGTGAATGTTTCCAGCTCGGTCATCGTTTTCTTGCCGTCCCGGAAGAACTCCCAGGCGGTCGTGAAATGGTTCGCATCGTCGAGGCGATAGAGCGCGCGGCGCATGTGGCCCGTGTTCTCCGTCGGCATGTTCGTGCCGCGCAGGAACTCGAACTGGATCTCCCTGGTCGCCGCGTCGAACCGGTCGGCCTTCAGCGTCGGCTGGTTCTTCGCGATGCAGTAGTGGGTGAGGATGAGCGTCGCGCCATCCAGATGGTAGGCGCTGACCATGTGTCCGCCGCCCGGGAGGGCGGGGTTGCTGTAGCGTTCGATCAGCACGGTGCCGCCGCCGGTCAGCTCGAACGATGTCGTGGCTCGCTGGCCGTTCTTCGCCGGCCCTTCCCACGTTACCCTGAAGCGCCTTGAGCCGCTCGAAAGCTGCCGCCGCATCGACCTCAGCCGCCCGGCCGGCGAGGTGCGGTCCCGGTGGCGCCGATGAGGCCGACGATACACACGACCGTAGCCAATCTACTCAGTCGTCCGAAATCAGACATGTCTCCTTGCGTCCTCGGCGCGCGATGCGCCAGCGTATTTGATCTACAGACGAACGGGCTTGGACGAAATCGACGGGGGACCGTGGCCGGGCCACGAACCTCCGTGGCCGGCGGTTTTCTGCGCTAGGATGTCGAGCCATGGGAGTCATGGGAGTGATGAGAGTTGTGCTGTTTGGCGTGCTATTCGTGTGGCAGGCCGCGTCTCAGCCGCCGGATACCGAGATTTTCCTGGCGTCGCTCTCGGTCCGTGACGGCAAGGTCGAGATCGGCAAGCCCATCAACATCTCGAACAGCCCCGGCTACGACAACCAGCCGTCCTTTACGCCTGATGGCGCGGCGGTGCTGTTCACCTCGGTGCGAGGCGAACGAAAGCCCGATCCAGCCAATGCCGCCGCCACCGGCAGTGACATATACCGGTACGAAATCGCGCCCGCCCGGCTCAGTCAGGTGACCAATACGCCAGAGGCCGAGTACTCTCCGACGGTGACGCCCGACGGCCGTCACATTTCTGTGATCCGTGTTGAGGCCGACGGCACCCAGCGGCTGTGGCGTTTCACGATCGAAGGGACGCAGCCCGAACTCGTGCTACGCGACGTCAAACCGGTCGGGTATCATGCCTGGGCTGACGCCAACATCCTCGCGTTGTTCGTCCTCGGACAACAGGGTCAGCCGGCTACGCTGCAGGTGGCGGATGCCAAAACCGGGCAGGCCCAAATCGCGGCGACTGGCATCGGCAGATCGATTCAGCGCATGTCGCGCGGCGGGATCAGCTTCGTGGCACGCAGCGCCGGTGCGGAAGGGCAGCCTGTGGTTGTGACGATCAGCGAGCTCGACCCTGTCACGCGGCAAACGCGTCCGTTCGTGCGTGTGCCCGCTGGTGCGCCGATGCCGACACGGCGTGGACTCCGGATGGTCTGCTCCTGGCGACCGTTCGGGGGCAACTCTTCGGCTGGCGTCGCGGCGAGGCTGAGATGAGCCCGGTTGCGGACCTCGAGAGCCTCGGACTGCGATCGGTGACGCGACTGGCCATCAGCCCGACGGGAGATCGGATAGCGCTCGTCGCGCGCCAGACGCCCTGAGCCCGGCAGGCACGCCACCAGGCTCTGCCGCCGGTATACGGCTTGCAGTGACTTCGGGTCGCACGGAGGTGCCATGATGGGTTTGAGAGACAAGTACGCCTACGCCATTCAGACTGCCAAGGGCAAGTTCGACGGCAGCGCGCAAGAGAAAGACGGCAAGCTGTATTTCGCGGGCACCGTCAAGTCGGATGCTGAGGCGAACGAGATCTGGAACGCGATTAAGACGATTCCAGACTGGCGCACCGACGTTGTCGCGGATATCAAGGTCGTTGCGCCGCCGGCCAGCGCTGCTGCGGCAGCCGCCAAAACCTACACGGTGAAGGCTGGTGATACGCTAGGAGCGATTGCCAAGGCGCAACTCGGCGACGCGGGCGCGTACATGAAGATCTTCGACGCCAACAAGGATCAGTTGACGGATCCGGACAAGATCAAGCCGGGTCAGGTCCTGAAGATTCCCTGATCGGTGTCGCCGACGGCACAGAGTGCGGTCGAGCGCTCAGGCGGGGGTGGCTTCAAGGATCCCCGTGCTGAGCGCCGGGGCGGCAACGGCGGTCGATGTTTGGTCGGACATTTTCCTGCGACGATTCTGAACGGATGTCACGCCAAATGACCACGGTCGACGCACGGCCCCTGCTTCTGATCGTCGAAGACTACGCCGATACCCGCGAGATGTACGCGGAGTTTCTCGGCGACTCGTTCGAGGTGGTCGTGGCCGGAGACGGCCAGGAAGCGCTCGCGTTGCTGCAGACGCGCGTGCCGGCACTCGTGATCACGGACTACACGTTGCCCGGCATCGACGGTTTCGAGCTCATTCGCCAGATCCGCGGCAATGTGGCCACGCAGCAGGTGCCGGTCATCTGCTTGAGCGGCCACGGCGGCCGCGCCCACGAGCAGCGCGCGCGGGAAGTCGGCTGCACCCGCGTGCTCGAAAAACCCTGTCAACCCGAAGCCCTTGCCCGCACGGCGCGCGAACTCGCCCAACTTGGGGTCAGGCCGTGAATCGTGAATCGACGGGCAGGCTCACGGTCTGACCGCACCCGCTGACGCCACCGCGCGGTAGTAGCGCGAAGGCAGAGGGTGCCCGAGGCGCGACTCGACGAACGCTGACGCGGCGACGAGCGTCTCGAGCTTCACGCCGCTCTCGATGCCGAGGCCGTCGAGCATATAGACCAGATCCTCGGTCGCCAGGTTCCCGGTCGCCCCTGGGCGCATACGGACACCCTCCAAGGCCTCCTGCCGATGCGTCGAACGTGGCCACGCCCAGGTCGAGCGCCGTCAGGACGTTGGCGAGGCCGGTTCCGCGCGTGTCGTGGAAGTGGAGCGCCACCTGCTCGAGCGGCAGGCGCTCGGCCACGGCGCCGACGACGTCCGGTACCTGTCCGGGATGGGCGATGCCGATCGTATCGCTGACCGAAACTTCGAACGCACCCATCTCGACGAGCGCCTGCGCGACCGCGGCCACGCGTGCCGGTGGCACGTCGCCCTCGAATGGACATCCGAACGCCGTCGAGACGTACGCCCGGACCCGGATGCCAAGGCTCGCGGCGCGTTCGCACACGGCGGCGTAGGTCACGAGCGATGTGTCGATCGTCTGATTGATGTTCTTGCTGGCTGAAGGTCTCGGACGCCGCCGCAAAGATCGCCACCTCGGCGACGCCCGCGGCGTGGGCCCGGTCGAGGCCCGCCAGGTTCGGCACGAGCGCGGTGTAGCGCACTCCGGTCCTCCGGCTGATGCCGGCGAACACCTCGGCCGCGTCCGCCATCTGCGGAACCCATTTCGGACTGACAAACGCCGACACCTCGATGACGGGGAGACCCGCGGCCGACAGCCGATCGACGAAGCCGATCTTGTCCGCGGTCGAAACCGCAGCGCCCTCGTTCTGGAGTCCATCCCTCGGACCCACTTCGACGATGCTGACTCGTGCCGGCCGCGTCATTCGCCGATCTCGATGAGCGTGAGGCCGGGCTGGACGAGCTCGCCCTCGCGGCAGTGGACCGCGCGTGACGATTCCCGCGCCGTTTGCCCGGACGGGCAATTCCATCTTCATGGCTTCGAGGATGACGAGCGAATCGCCGCGCTTGACCGCGTCGCCGACGCCGACGAGCACGCGCCTCACGGTCGCCGGCATCGGTGCCGTCAGCGCGCCGTGGTGTCCGGCGCGGGCGCGCGCGAGCGGCCGCGCCTCGGAGAGCTCGAACACGCGCCCGTTGACGAACACCCAGCGGACGTCGCCGATGGCGACGGTCCACGCCGTCACGCTCGAACGTCCCCCCTCGGGTGTGATGCGCACCGTCCCGCCACCGTCGGTTCGCACGGCGTAGAGACGATCGTCGACGCGCGCGCCGCGCGGCTCGTCGCGCCCGGCGATCGCGACGCGATACTGCCGGTCGTCGTCTGGCGGGTCGGGCCGGTCGGCCGCGTCGGCCGGCACGAGCGTGATGGTTCGATTTGGCATCGCGCTATCGTCCCCAGCGGTGCAGCGTTGACCACGGGTCGCGGTCAGTCGCCGCCTGGTCGGCGTCCGAACGCGCTGCCGGCGCGGTCGCGAACGCCGCGGCGACGAGCGCCTCGACTGGTATCTCGTCCTGTCGCGTGAGCTCGGCCAGATGCTCGTCGATCATGCCGGTGTGCAACCGCCCGTCGCGAAACGCCGGCAGCTCGAGCAGCCTGATGAGGAACGGGATGTTGGTGCGAGTACCGAGCACCGGGTAGTCGCCGAGGGCGCTGAGCGCCCGGAGGCGCGCCGCCTCGCGGGTCTCGGCGTGGACGATGAGCTTGGCGAGGAGCGGGTCGTAGTTGACGCCGACGCGGTCGCCCTCGCGCACGCCGGAATCGACTCTGACGCCGGGCCCCGATGGCTCGCGATACAGGCGGAGCGGCCCCGCCTGGGGAAGAAATCCGTGCGCCGGATCCTCGGCGTAGATTCGGCACTCGAGCGCATGCCCGCGCTGCGACAACGTGGCTTGCGTCCAGGGCAGGCGGCCGCCCTCGGCGACGATGAATTGCGCCCGCACGAGATCGACGCCGGCGACGGCCTCGGTCACGGGATGCTCGACCTGGAGCCTGGTGTTCATCTCGAGAAAAAAGAACTTCGCGTGCTCGCCCTCGCCCTCGACCAGGAATTCAATCGTGCCGGCGTTGCGATACCCCGCGGCTCGCGCCGCGGCCACCGCCGCGTCGCCCATGCGGCGGCGAAGCTCGGCGCTGACGGCCGGGGAGGGGCTCTCTTCGATGACCTTCTGGTGACGCCGCTGCACGGAACACTCACGCTCGAAGAGGTGCACGACGTTGCCGTGGCTGTCGGCGAAGATCTGGACTTCGACGTGCCTGCGGCCGCTCAATCAGTCGCTCGACATAGAGCGTGCCGTCACCGAACGCCGCGACGGCCTCACGGCGGGCGGCGCCGATCGCTTCGAGGGCATCGCCGTCCTCGGTAACGACCCGCATGCCCTTGCCGCCGCCCCCGGCCGAGGCCTTCACGAGCACGGGGTAGCCCATGCCCCGGGCGGCCGCGAGCACGCCTTCGTCGGACTGATCGTGTGGCGTATCGCCGGGCACGATCGGGCACGCCGGCGCCGTGCATGAGCGCGCGCGCGCCGATCTTCGATCCCATGCGCTCCATGACTTCTGCCGGCGGACCGATGAAGGTGATGCCGGCCTGCGCGCACGCGCGGGGGAGCTCCGGGCGCTCGGAGAGGAAGCCGTAGCCAGGATGGATGGCGTCGGCCTCCGATGTGGCCGCCGCATCCAGAAGTGCGGGGATTGAAAGATAGCTTTCCGCCGGTGCCGCCGGTCCAATCCGGACAGCCTGATCCGCTACCTGTACATGCAGTGCATCGGCGTCGGCATCGGAGTAGACCGCGACGCTCTCGAGTCCCGCCTCGCGGCAGGCGCGCGCGATGCGGACCGCGATTTCGCCGCGGTTGGCGATGAGCACGCGCCGGATGGTCATTGCGGCTGCCGGATCCAGTTCGGCTTGCGCTTCTCGAGGAACGCGCGCATCCCTTCCTGTCCCTCCTCGGAGACGCGCTGTTCGGCGATGCGGCTCGTGGTCACGCCGATGACTTCGGCCGGCCGGCTGCCATGAATCTTCCTGATCAGGTCTTTCGCGGCGGCGACGGCCGTCGGCGCCGAGGTGAGAATCTCGCTGACGTAACCGGCCACGATGTGATCGAGGGCGGCCAGCGGCGCGACGCGGTGCACGAGTCCGATCTCGCGCGCCCGCAGCGCGTCGAACCGCGCCGCGGTCAGGAACAGCTCGCGCGCCGCCGACGCGCCGATCTTCGCCAGCACGTACGGTGAGATGACCGCCGGCAGGATACCGAGCTTCGCCTCGCTGAACGCAAAGACCGCGTCGTCGGCCGCGACAACGATGTCGCAGACGGCGACCAGACCGACGCCGCCGCCGAGGGCGGCGCCGTGGACGCGGCCGATGAGCGGCACGGGCAGCGAGTCGAGGAGCTCGAGCATCCGCGCCAGGTCTTCGGCGTCGCGCAGGTTGTCCTGGCGGGTGTAGGCCACCGCCTTCATCATCCAGCCGAGATCGGCGCCGGCGCAGAACGCGGCGCCTTCACCCGAGAGCACGATGGCGCGCAGCGTCGCATCCTGAGCGGCGTCTTTGGCCAGCCGCCGTCAGCGCGGCAATGACGGTCTCGTCGAACGCGTTCCTGACTTCGGGGCGGTTGATGCTGATGCGCAGGACGCCCGGCTCGTCGCTCGCGGCGGGTGATGCTGAGGACGGACATCGGCGGCCCTACATGCGAAAGACGCCGAACTTCGGTTCGGGCACCGGCGCGTTGCACGCTGCCGAGAGGCCGAGTGCGAGCGCCTGGCGGGTGTCGGCTGGATCCAGGATGCCATCGTCCCACAGCCGCGCGGTCGAATAGTAGGGTGAACCCTCGCGCTCGTACTTCTCCAGGATGGGCTGACGGATGGCCTGCTCGTCGGCTGCGGACAGCGTCTGCGCCGTCGCGCGCCAGCTGGTCCTTCTTCACCGTCGTCGAGCACGCCGGCGGCTTGCTCGCCCCCCATCACCGAGATGCGCGCGTTCGGCCACATCCACAGGAATCGCGGTTCGTAGGCGCGCCCGCACATGCCGTAGTTGCCGGCGCCGAACGATCCGCCGATGACCACCGTGAACTTCGGCACGACCGAGTTGGCGACGGCGTGCACCATCTTGGCGCCGTCCTTCGCGATGCCGGCGCGCTCGTACTGCCGGCCGACGATGAAGCCGGTGATGTTCTGCAGGAAGACAAGCGGGATGCCGCGAAGGTTGCAGAGCTCGATGAAATGCGTGGCCTTGAGCGCCGATTCGGAGAAGAGCACGCCGTTGTTGGCAATGATGCCGACGAGCAGCCCGTGCAGGCGGGCGAAGCCGGTGACGAGCGTCGCGCCGTAGCGCTCCTTGAACTCGTCGAACCGCGAGCCGTCGACCAGCCGGGCGAGGATCTCGCGCACCTCGTAGGGCTGCCGCGTATCGGCGTTGACGATGCCGTAGATCTCGCGCGGGTCGTAGCGCGGCTCCTCGGGCGTGGTCCGATGTCGGCCGGCATCCGCTTGACCACGTTGAGCGTGCTGACGATCGTGCGCGCCAGATGCAGTGCGTGCGGCGTCGTCTTCGGCGAGATAGTCCGCGACGCCGGACAGGCGCGTGTGGACGTCGGCGCCGCCCAGTTCCTCGGCCGAGACTTCCTCCCCGGTGGCTGCCTTCACGAGCGGTGGGCCGCCGAGGAAAATCGTGCCCGTGCCCTTGACGATGATCGTCTCGTCCGACATCGCCGGCACGTACGCGCCGCCCGCCGTGCACGATCCCATCACGACGGCAATCTGCGGGATGCGCTCTGCCGACATCCGCGCCTGGTTATAGAAGATGCGGCCGAAGTGCTCGCGGTCGGGAAAGACCTCGGCCTGGAGCGGCAGGAACGCGCCACCGGAGTCGACGAGATAGATGCAGGGCAGCCGGTTGTCGAGCGCGACTTGCTGCGCCCGGACGTGCTTCTTGACGGTGAGGGGATAGTAGGTGCCGCCCTTGACCGTCGCGTCGTTGGCGACGATGAGGACTTCGCGCCCGGAGACGCGTCCGATGCCCGTGACCAGGCCGGCGGCCGGCGCCTCGTTGTCGTAGACGTCCCACGCGGCGAGCGGAGACAGCTCGAGAAACGGCGAGTCGGGATCGAGCAGCTTCTCGATGCGTTCGCGCACCGGGAGCTTGCCTTGCGCGCGATGCCGCTCGAGATACTTGGGCCCGCCGCCCTCGCGCGCGACGCGCCGGCGCTCGTCGAGCTCGCTCACGAGCTGCTCCATTCGCGCGCCGTTACTGCGGAAGGGCTCGGAGGTCGTGTCGATATGTGACGGGATGGTGTCCATGCCGGACTACCACCCGCAACAGTCGGTCTTGAACCGGCACGCGGGGCAGCGCCAGACGGCATGCATGCGGAACATCTCGCTGCCGCAGCGCTCGCAGAGGACCTTCTGGTCGCCGGTCAAGGCGCACAGCGGCGGCGCTGCCGCCGGGCTCGATCGGATGGGCTGGGCGCGCAGGTTTTGCGGAACGGGGTTGCTGGGTTCCGGCATCGGGAAGGATTATAAGCTGAAGTCGATGGATCTTCCCGACGCGCGCGAGCGGATGGTGGCGGCGCAGATCGCCGGCCGCGGCGTGCGCGATCCGCGCGTGCTCGCGGCGATGCGCGACGTGCCGCGGCACCTGTTCGTGCCCGAGGCGATGGCGGGCGACGCCTACGACGATCGGCCGCTGCCGATCGGTGAGGGCCAGACGATCTCGCAACCCTACATGGTGGCGGCGATGACCGCCGCGCTCGCGCCCAGTGCCGGCCGATCGCGTGCTCGAGGTCGGCACCGGGTCGGGCTACCAGGCGGCGATCCTCGCCCGGCTCGCGCGATCAGTCGTGACGATCGAGCGCCACCCGGCGCTCGCCGCACGCGCCGATCGCGACGCTCGCAGCGCTGGGGATCGCGAACGTCCGCGTGGTCGTTGGCGATGGCTCGAACGGGTATCCGGACGAGGCTCCCTACGACCGGATCCTCGTGACGGCGGGGGCGCCGGCGGTCCCCGAGCAGCTTGAAGGCTCAGCTCGCCGACGGCGGCCGGCTCGTCATCCCGGTCGGGTCGGAAGGTCTTCAGCAGCTCATGCGTCGTGGACCGTCGGGCGGACGCCTTCACCACGAGCGAAGGGGAGGGGTGCGTGTTTGTCCCGCTCATCGGCGAGCACGGCTGGCCGGCGTCCCGCTAATTCAGCAATTCAGTGAATTTATCGCCGGCAAATGTCGAATATTAGACATTTTTGCGGCAACGTGTATACTTTTGTGTGTCCTTTTGTGACGGACGCGTACGCTCACATAACAGATGAGTTCGCCGTCAAACGGCTGGGAGCCGTGAGCCCATGACCCTTACCGAAGAAAAAGAGCCGCATTCTCGCCATAGACGATGAGCCGGCGATGATCGAGTGGCTGAAGATTCTGCTCGAGCACGAGGGCTACGAGGTCCGGACGGCGATGATCGGGACCCGCGGCGACGAGATCTTCAGGACCTGGAAGCCCGACGTCGTCGTGACGGACATGATGCTGCCCGATGCGGACGGGCTGGAGCTCCTGCGCAAGTTCAAGCAGACCCACCCGGCCACCGAGGTCATCGTGGTGACGGGGCACGGCGAGCGTGCCCAAGGCGGTCGAGGCGATGAAGGCGGGCGCGCACAGCTTCATCGAGAAGCCGATCGAGCCCGACACGCTGCTGACGATGCTCGAGCGGGCGATCGAGCGGCGCGAGCTGGTGGGGGAGAACCAGCTGCTCAAGCAGAAGCTCGAGGGCCTTCGGTTCGGCAACATCATCGGCAAGAGCAAGAAGATGCACGAGGTGCTCGAGCTCGTCGAGAGCGTCGCCGGGCAGCGACGCGAACATCCTCGTCCAGGGCGAGAACGGCACCGGCAAGGAGCTCATCGCCAACGCGCTGCACTACAACAGCAAGCGGGTGAAGGGGCCGTTCATCAAGATCAACTGCGCCGCCCTTCCGAAGGACCTGATCGAGTCCGAGCTCTTCGGCTACAAGAAGGGCGCGTTCACCGGCGCGCAGAACGACAAGGAAGGGCTGCTCGAGATGGCCGAGGGCGGGTCGCTCCTGCTCGACGAGATCGGCGAGATGCCGCCGTATCTCCAGACCAAGCTCCTGCGCGTGCTGCAGGAGCGCGAATACCGGCCGATCGGCAGCGACCGGATCGTGCGCGTGGACTTCCGGCTGATCTGCGCGACCAACGTCGACCTCGACGCCGCGCTGCGGGACGGCAAGCTGCGCGAGGATCTCTACTTCCGCATCAATACCATCACGCTGCGTGTGCCGCCGCTGCGCGAGAAGACCGAGGACATTCCGCTCCTCTGCGAGCATTTCCTCGAGAAGTACCGCGAGCGGCACCAGCGCCACGTCAAGTCGATCGCGCCGGCGGCTTATCACCTGCTCATCCGGCACCGCTGGCCAGGGAACGTCCGCGAGCTCGAGAACGTCATTGAGCGTGGGGTCCTCGTGTCGAAGGGGTCCGAAATCGCGGTGAACGACCTGCCCGAGTCGCTGCGGACCGAGACCGACCCGGCCGGCGGATTTCGTGGTGCCGCCGCACCGGACGCTGGCCGAGATCGAGCGCATGGCGATCCTGCAGACGCTGCAGCGCACGAACTGGAACAAGCAGGAGGCCGCGCAGATTCTCGGCCTCTACCGGCCGACGCTCTACAGCAAGATGAAGAAGCACGACATCCAGGACGGCGGCAAGCACGCCAGGCGAGAGGCGCAGGCGTAGTCGAGGTCGAAGCTCGACCGCTTGTGGCACGCGTTTGATGGTGGCGATGGCACGGCGTTTCGAGGGAGACGTCGACGCTGCGAGATGAAGTCTGCAGGAGGCGGATGTGGACGAGCGCTCACGTGTGTTGATGGCGACATGCCTTGGGGCGGTCGCCGGCGGCGTGTGGGGATGTCTCTACCTCACCGAGAGCGGACGGAATCTCCGCGAGCAGATCGAGCCCAGGCTCGACGACCTCATCGGAGAGATGACGCGCGTGCGCGGCACGGTCGAGAAGGCGCGGACGGCGGCCAACGAGGGCTGGCGATCGCTGAGCGACATCACGAGCGGCCAGGGCGGCGGCGCTGGTCCGCGTGAGGCGCAGAGTGACGTGAGGGTGACACACATGGTGAATCTCGAGACGACGAACTGGCTGCTCGGCGTCATGGCGGTGGCGAGCGCCGTCCAGACGCTTGCTGCTCGTGGGCGTGGCCGTCGTCGGCTGCCGGCTGTATCGGCAGGTCAGCACGACGCGTCGCAGGATCTCGAGTCGCGGCACGTGGCGCCGCTGCGGCAGCAGGTGGACGGCGTGCTCACGCAAGGTCGATGGCGTCGTGGGCGAAGTGCAGGCGATTGCCGCGCGCGTCAGCCACCAGACCGAGCGGGTCGATCACGCGATCATCGGCACGATCGAGCGCGTCGACGAGACGGCGGAGCACCTCAAGGCACGCGTGCGCGACAAAGTCTCGCAGGCGACGGGCGTGGTGCGAGGCATCCGCGCGGTCATCGCGTCGCTCCTGACGACCGACGGCGCGATCAAGCCGCCGGCGCAGGCCGGCGGCCGGCCGTAGCCCGGCAGCGAAACTCGGAAACACGGGAAACCCAGGAGGGTTCATGGCATACGAATACGATCGCGTCGAACGGGAAGACGGCGGCGGATCGTTTCTGATGGGGCTGCTGGCGGGCACCGTGCTCGGCGCCGGCCTCGGGATGCTGTTCGCGCCGAAGGCGGGCGCCGAGGTGCGGAAGCAGTTGTCCGAGCAGGCCACCCGACTCCGCTCGACCGCCGCGCGACACGGTGCAGCAGGCGTCGGAGAAAATCGAGCCAGGCGTCGCAGCAGGCGTCGGAGAAGATCGGTCAGGCGTCGGACAAGGTCAGCCAGATCGTCGACCGCGGGCGTGAAGCCTACGATCGCGCGAAGACGGCTTCGACCGACGTGCACGATCGCACCAAGACGCCGACGGT
Source organism: uncultured Acidobacteriota bacterium (assembly GCA_963847975.1). Lineage (GTDB taxonomy): Bacteria > Acidobacteriota > Vicinamibacteria > Vicinamibacterales > 2-12-FULL-66-21 > DATBJJ01. Next base: position 147,188 of record CAWKBU010000001.1, read on the forward strand.
ATGACCGAGCAGACGGCGACAGAATCGCCAACGTGGCGCTGGGCGCGGCGGCGCTCGGCGCGGCGTATCGTCATCGTGCGCACGCCGCCGCTGCGGCGGATGGCGATTGGTCTCGCGATGACGGCGCTGACGGGCGCGCATCCCCGCGTGGCTGGCGCGGGAGGCGCAGCACGCATGGGTCGCAGAGCGGCGCGCCGCGAGATATGATGACCGCGTGAGTGCGCAGGCCCCCGGCGCGTGCCGCGAGGACGGCGGGTGCTGGCGCGGGCGCGGGTCGAAGTCCGGCTGACGGCGCTGGCGATCTGGCGCGGGGTCACCGGCGTCTACAACAGCGACGACCTGACCTTCGCCTCCTCGATCGCCTACTACTCGCTCCTCTCGCTGTTTCCCTTCTTCCTGCTGGCCTTTTCGATCGTCGCCCTCGTGACCGAGCAGCGACGGCGGATCGCGACGCGGTGCTGCGGTTCGTCTTCCGCTACTTCCCGCGCCAGTTCGACTTCGTCACCGTGCAGCTCGAGGCGACTGCAGCGCGCCACGGTGCCGCCTCAGCGTCGCCGGGAGCGTGCTCATGGTCTGGGCGGCGATGGGCGTCTTCGGCGCCGTCACCTCGGCGGTCAACCACGCGTGGGGCGTCGAGAAGCAGCCGAGCTACTTCAAGCACAAGCTGATCTCGTTCGTGATGCTCGTCGTCGCGGGCATGCTCCTCATGCTGGGCCTGCTCGACCGTCAGCGCCATCAACGTCGTCGAGGCGCGCTGGTTCGCGGGCGTCATCGAGGCGACGCCGCGCCTCCTCGTCCTGCAGGGCTTCGCGGTGCGATGGGCCACCACGATCCTCTTCATCCTCGTCGTCGGGCTCGTGTTCTACTTCGTCCCGAACGCCAAGGTCCGGTTTCGCGACGTCTGGGTCGGCGCCGTGCTGACCGGCCTGCTCTGGCGCGGCGCGCTGGCGCTCTTCTCGGACTACGTCCGCGATCTGTCGCGCTTCAGCGTCGCACGGATCGATCGCCGCGGTGGTCGTGTTCCTGCTCTGGGTCTACGTGTCGGCCGTCATCCTGCTCTACGGCGTCGAGGTGACGGCTGCGTACGCGCGGCTGCGGCGCCACCGCGCCGATTCGCTCCCGCCGCGCCGACGCCGGAGAATGACGCGTCCATCGGCCTGAGCGTCAGCTGCGAGCCTGAACCGCTCGATCCTCGCGAACCGCTCCGTACATGACAGGGCAGGGAGGTCATGATGACCCTCCCTGCGCCATGTGGCGGGAAGTGTGGCAGGAGGTTGCCCCGGCAAGGAAAGCCAGGGCGGCCGCCGGAACGCTTTCAGCGTCCCGACAGCCTTTCAAGGAGCAACCCGCATGCCACGCAAATCGGCCGAAAACTGCGAGGAATCGGCGGTCGAGCTGAGGGAAACGTGTCACGACCACCCTAGTGTGTGTAGTGAACTGCGAATTGTCTGTTCGCACTGAGCCTTCGGAGCTCAGCCCGTCGATTCCGATCACGGCCGTGGCTCTGCCGGCGGGCGCGGCGCATCCGCTCGGCTCATCAGGAGCGAGTTGACGAAGAAGCCGGCGCCGACCAGCGCGAATGCGCCTCCGATGCCGAAGCCGACGCCGGGCGCGCCAGCCGCGAACGACAGCATGAACATGAACGCCAGTCCCAGCGCGATCATCGATGACTCCGCCGCTTCGTGCCCGGACTGGCGCTCGGCGATCCGGGGCCCGCACTGCCGGCGAACTTCCGCTCGAATGCCGCCGGATCGACCTCCGGCGCCGGCACGAGGCCGCGCTCGATCATCGCCAGCCGCTCGCGATGTTCCATTTCCCGGATCTGCCGCCGGCTCTGCATCGCCATCCAGATGACGGCAACTCCCGCCAGGATGCCGAGCGAACCGAGCATGACGACGATGAGCTTCTTCACTGTCCACGTTAACCTCCGGCCCTGTTCATGCGTGGTTTAGACTGAGCCGCTGGTAGGGATTGTTTCAGGGGCGTGTGAAACAAAACCGGCTGGTCGGGGGTTCTAAAGCAAGTGGCAGGCAGCGGTTGTGCCCGCGGGGGCGGGCATGGGCGGGGAGCGTGAAAGGTGCGGGGGTGAGTGCCGGACGAACACGACGAACGCGCGCTCATCGAGCGGTGCCGGGCGGGCGACGACACGGCGTTTGGCGAGCTCGTCGATCTGCACAAGAACCTCGTCTACGGGCTGGTCTACCGGATGGTGTCCGATCGGTCGCGCGTCGATGACCTGGCCCAGGACGTCTTCCTGAAGGTCCACCGCGGGCTGCCGTATTTTCGCGGCGAGGCGCGGCTCTCGACCTGGATTTACCGCATCGTGCAGAACGTCTGCGCCGCGGCACGATCGCGCCGCGCGCCGGACGTCTCGCTCGACCAGGAGGACGGTTCCGGGCGCCGCTTCGATCCGGGCGCCGCCGATGGAGCGTTCGGGGACCTGGAACTGCGCGACCGTCTGGAGAAGGCGATTGCCCAGCTGCCCGAGCCCCAGCGCCTGCTCATTGCGGCGCACTATCTGGAGGGCGTGCAGTACGAGGCGCTCGCCGAATCGATGAACATCCCGCTCGGCACGGTCAAGACGCACCTGTATCGCGCGAAGAAACGCTTGAGGGAGTTGCTCGACACGTGACCTGCAGCGACGCGTTGCATCTCGTCGAGGCGATCGCCGCCGGAGACCTCGAGGTCGACGAGACGGTTCGGACGCATTTCGAGACGTGTCCGCGGTGCGCGTCGGCGCTCGCCTCGGCCCGGCGGCTCGAAGTGGCGCTCCAGGCGCGGCCGAAGCCGCAGGCGCCGGCGCGCTTCACGCAAGCCGTCCTCGGCAGGATCCGCCAGGAGCGCTGGCGCTCGGAGCAGCGCGTCGACCGCGTGTTCAACGTCGCGATTGGGTGGCGGTGCTCCTCGTGGTCGGCGAGCGTGCTCGCGCTGACCAACGTCGACGCCGTGCTCGGCGGCGCCGGGTCGCTCTGGGGGCTCCTCGCCGCCGTCGGCGGCCAGGCGCTCGCGGCCGCGGCGCCGGTGCTCGTCACCTACGTCGCCGCCGCCGGGCCTGCTGATGTCTGCGCTCGGCATGTGGTGGTGGGCGGATCGGCGGCTGTCGCTGTAGGTTCAGTCAGGGTTCAAGGTTCAGCGTTCAAGTTCAGCGTTCAAGGTTCAGCGAGTCACGACACCACGATCCCAAGATTCTCCCGCCGGCTGATCGAACAGCATCGCCACGCCACCAAACAGCACCCGGCTGGCGAGGAGCGGCGATTCCGCACCACGCCAACATCACGATCGGCGTCAGTGCCGGCCGGTGAACGAAGCCCGCCGTGACGAGCGCGATGAGGACTGCCGGCAGGCCCGCGGCCGCGAAGAGGAGCAGTCCCAGGAGACCGGCGAGGCCGTGCGCGTTGCTGCCCCGGCCGATGCTGTTGAGGTCGACGGCGCGGGGAAAGATCGCCGAGAGTGCCGGCCGCTCCCGGTGCGGCGATCGCGTAGGTGGCCGCGAGTCGCCGGCGGCAGGCTCAGCCACAGCCAGGGCGAGCCTTCGGGAAAGAGGACGAAGGCGACGAGCACGACCACCAGCGCCGGTACCGACGGCGATGAGCCCGTTGCCCACCGCCTTGCCGGCCAGCAGCTCGTCGCGTGCTGAGCGGGGAGAGCAAGGCCAGCGTCAGCCCCGAGCCGTCGATGGCGAACTGGTTCAGCGCAAACGGCAGGATCGCGAGCAGGCAGACGCCGCCACCGAAGGTGGCGAGGTTCAGGCCGTTGGTGAGGTTGGCGAATCCGAGCTCCATCTGTCCCTGCCGGTAGATGACGATCGCAAAGAGCACGAAGACCACGAACGGCGAGAGCACGATCGATCGTCCGCGCGGCGTGCGCAGCGCCAGGCGGAGCTGCGCCTGCGCCACGGCGGCGCTGCCCCGCGACAGGAACGGCAGCGCGCACGGCTGGTCGACTCCGCCCGGCCGGCTCGTTCGCCGTCGTGTTCCGGCCGAGGGCGAGTCGAGCAGCCGCGACGAAGGTCAGGAGGCCGAGCGCGTGGAGGAACGTCGCCGAGGCGAAGAGCACGAGCGAGCGGCAGGATCGCGGCGTTGGCCTCGTGCTGTGCCGAGGATCGCGTCGCGCGCGCGAAGAGCTCCGACGGAACGACGGCCTGCGCCACATCCGCCGCGCCGCGTGACCCAGGCGGGCATCGGGGTCGAGTGCCGCTGGCGCTCCGTGCCTCGCGCATCGTCCGACGAGTCTGAGCAGGAGCCCGGGCAGCAGCGCGATCGCCGGCACCACGACGATGAAGAGCAGCGCCAGCAGCTCGCCGCGGCGACGGTCGCGCACGACGAGGTGGAGCAGCAGCGTCGGCGAGCGTCGAGAGGCCGATGAGGCAGAGGATGAGCAGAGGCGCCCGCCGCGAGGGAGAGCGCGGCCGCGAGCACCGCGCCTCCAGCCGCGAGCCCGAGCGGGACGGGCCAGCACGACGGGCAGCGCGATGAGTATCCACGGTTCGCTCAGCGCACCGCCGGCCTGCGCCGCGTACAGCGTGCCGCGCGGAATCGGCAGCAGGAGCAGCCGCACGATGGCGGTCGGTTCCATCGACGGCATGAGCATCGGCCCGACCACGGCGAAGCCGCACGCCGCGAGCAGCAGGATCCGCAGGGCTTCGAACGTCATCACCGGCTCGCCGGCCGCGAGCCAGTAGCCGGCGTAGCCGCCGAGGCCGGCGAGGCCGATGGCCGACGGGACGAGCAGCGACGAGCGCGATGATCGGCCCGATCTGCTCGACCGCGACCGACAGGCGCTCGAGCGTGTCGCGCGCCGCCCGTGTGCTCGAGCGAGTTGACGCAGCACGCGCCACCGCATCCAGGCGAACGCGCGCAGGATTCTGAACACGCGTCAAATCCAGTCGAGCGCGACCGGCGCGCGTTGGTCGCCGCCGACGAGGCTCGATGAAGAGCTCTTCCAGACTCACTTGGCGCTGCCGTCACCGCCCGCCGGTCCCGCGCGAAGCTCCGTCGATCGTGCCCTGCGCGACGAGCCGGCCCTTGGCGATGACGCCGATGTGGGTCGAGAGCCGCTCGACGATCTCGAGGATGTGCGAGGTGAGGAAGATGGTGCCGCCGCGGCGTCACGAACGAGTGCAGGAGATCCTTGATCTGCCGCGAGGCGACCGCGTCGATGCCCTCGAACGGCTCGTCGAGGAAGAGCAGCTTCGGCGCCGGCAGCAGCGCGGCCGCGAGCGACAGCTTCTTGCGCATGCCGTGCGAGAAGTCCGTGACGAGCGTGGTCCCGGCCGCCTTCAGATCCATCAGCTCGAGCAGATCGCTGGCGCGGTCGCGCGCGGTCGCGGCCTCGAGGCCGTGGACCTCGGCGACGAACGTCAGCGTCTCGGGCGCCGTCAGGCGCTCGAAGAGCGCCAGATCCTCGGGCACGACGCCGATCCGCCGCTTGACGGCCACCGGATCCGCCAGCGGATCGATGCCGAGGATGCGCATCGAGCCGGCGCTCGGCCGCAGCAGCCCGGTCAGGCACTTGATGGTCGTCGACTTGCCGGCGCCGTTCGGGCCGAGGAAGCCGAAGAAGCTGCCGGCGGGCACGGCGAGGTCGATGCCGTCGACGGCGCGCAGCGACCCGAAGTCGCGGGTGAGCCCGTGCGTTTCGACTGCGAGTTCCACGCGCCGAATTGTATCCCGGCTGCGGGCCTCGTTTTCGCTTCTCGCCCGGTGCGAGACTCCACGTACGATGTGAGATCGCATGAATCGTCTGGCCCAGGAACGCAGCCCGTATCTCCTTCAGCACGCCGCCAACCCGGTCGACTGGTATCCGTGGGGCGACGAGGCGTTCGACCGCGCGCGCCGCGAAGACAAGCCCATCTTTCTCTCGATCGGCTACTCGACGTGCCACTGGTGCCACGTCATGGAGCACGAGTCGTTCGAGAACGCCGAGATCGCGGCGCTGCTGAACGCCGACTTCGTGTCGATCAAGGTCGATCGCGAGGAACGGCCCGATGTCGATCGCGTCTACATGTCGTTCGTGCAGTCGACGACCGGCTCGGGCGGCTGGCCGATGACGGTCTTCCTGACGCCCGAGCTGAAGCCGTTCTTCGGCGGCACCTATTTTCCGCCGGCATCGCGCTGGGGACGGCCGGGCTTCTCGGATCTGCTGGGCGAGCTCGCCCGCGTGTGGAAGAACGATCGGCCGCGAGTCGAGCAGGCCGCGTCCGAACTGCTCGAGCGCCTCAAGATGGTGACTGGCGCCGGCGACCACGGCCGCGGCGAATCGACGATCGCAGGTCCCGACGCCCTCGACGTCGCCGTCGACGAGTTACCAGCAGGCCTTCGACGAGCGCCTCGGCGGCTTCGGCGACGCGCCGAAGTTTCCGCGTCCCTCCGAGCTGCTGTTTCTGCTCCGGGAGTACGCGCGTCGCACGCTGCCGGCGACCTCGAGCCAGGCGCCGCTGCAGATGGCGACCGACACGCTGCGCGCGATGGCGCATGGGCGGCATGCGCGACCATATCGGCGGCGGCTTTCACCGCTACTCCGTCGACGCCGAGCCTGGCGGGTCCCGCACTTCGAGAAGATGCTGTACGACCAGGCGCAGCTCACGCTGGCGTATCTCGAGGCCGCGCAGGCGACGGGCGATGAGGCTTCTACGCCACGGTCGCCGAAGACACGCTGACCTACGTCATGCGCGATCTCACCGACCGCGAGGGCGGGTTCTACTCGGCGGAAGACGCCGACAGCGTGCCGCCCGAGCAGGCCGGCGATCCGTCGGCGCACAAGTCGGAAGGCGCCTTCTACATCTGGACGGACGCGGAGATTGGCGCCGTGACGGGCGGCGATGCGGCGATGGTCCGGCGCCGGTTCGGCATCGAAGCCGACGGCAACGCGCCGCAGGATCCGCAGGGCGAGTTCACGGGCCGCAACCTCCTCTACATTGCGCAGACGGTCGACGACATCGCGCTTCGAACCGGCGTTACGCCCGAGGCCGTGGCCGAGGCGCTCGGCCGCGCGCGCGCGCAGCTGTTCGCCGTCCGCGCGCATCGGCCGCGGCCGCACCTGGACGACAAGGTTCTGACCGCATGGAACGGTCTGATGATCGCCGCCTTCGCGCGCGCCGCCCGGGTGCTCGCCGGGCGCGCGACGCGCAGCGCAGTATCTCGCGGCCGGACGGCAGGCCGCCGCGTTCATCCGCCGGACGCTCTGGATCGAATCCGAGCAGCGGCTGCTGCGTCGCTATCGCGACGGCGAGGCGGCGATCGACGCCTACGCGGAGGATTACGCCTATCTGATCGAGCGGCCTCCTCGAGCTGTTCCAGGCCGACGGGGATCCCGCGTGGCTCGAGTGGGCGACGACGCTGCAGGCCGCGCAGGATCGCCTGTTCTGGGACGAGGCCGACGCTGGCTGGTTCAGCACGACCGGCCACGATCCGAGCGTGCTGCTGCGCCTCAAGGAGGACTACGACGGCGCCGAGCCGGCCGCCGGATTCGATCTCGGTCCTCAACCTCGCTCACGTTCGAGTCACTCATCGGTGGAGGCGCGTGGGTCGAAGAGAGCGGAGCGCACCCTGGCGCGATTCGGCCCCAAGGTGGGCGCGGCCGGCCGCGTCGTGCCGATGTTGCTCGCCGGGCTGTCCGCCTGGCACGCGGACCACACACAGATCGTGATCGTCGGGCCGGCTGACCGGGAAGATACGCTCGCGCTGCAGCAGGAAGTCGGCTCGGCGGTATCGGCCGTTCGCCGTGGTAGTCCCGGTGCGGCCGGGCTCGCAGCAGGACGCGCTCTCGGCCCTGATGCCGTTCGTGGCTCCCATGCACATGCGCGACGGACGAGCGACGGCATACGTGTGCCGCGCCTTCACGTGTCGCGAGCCGGTCACCGACGCCGCCGCCCTCGCGGCTCAACTGTGATGCAGTCGTGGCGCGTACTTCTGGGGGGCTCAACAACTGCGAGAGACCGTCTATACTGGTCGGACACCCGGTAGGAGCCAATGCTATACAACGTCGAGATCGTGTTGCGCGAGCGTGACTACGCGGTCACCGAGGAAGTCCACCACCTCGGCAATCCGCCATCTGATTGGACCGAGATCGACGTCGAGGGTGTGCTGACCTCGATGCTGCAGGCGATCGACCGTGTGAAGAACCCCGGCGACGAGCGCGCGCAGGTCCGGCTCCGCGGCTTCAGCTGGATCGTCGAGCCGACCGACGGCGGAGTGGTCATCGCCATGGAGATCCCGAGCGGTGCCGCGGTCGCGGGGCCGTTCGACATCCCCCAGCCCCGGCTCGACGGATTGATCACCCGCGTGCTCGACGCGGCGCGCGAGACCAAGACCGTCGTTGCACTGAACTCCAACACGCTTCACCAAGGCTCATGCGCTGGGAATTACTCGCCGGTTAGCAGCGGTTCGTGCCTGCGTCCACGGCGACCAAAAAGGGAAACCCCGTTACGAATTTGCTGGCGCGTTTCCGCCTGAAATGCGGGTTTTATTGAGGTTTTGCCCTTGAGCTAGCCGGCATTGCCCTTGCCGCACGTCCCGATACAGTCGAAGTGTATGTGTAGACGGGATCATGAAGTTACCGAATCGCATCTTGGTTCTCGAAGACGATGACAACGCGCTCGCGGGCATCGTCGAATTGCTGACGGAGTGCGGGTACGACGTTACCCCTGCGTCCGCGTACGAAGACGCGAAACGCCTTCTTTCGACCACGACGTACGACCTGTTCGTCACCGACATCCGGGTGCGCAGCTTCAACGGCATCAACCTCGTCAAGAAAGTCCGCGAGGAGTCCCCCGAGACGGCCGTCGTCATCATGACGGGGTACGACGAACCGCTGATGCAGCTCGAGGCGAGCCGCTACAGTGCGCAGTTTCTCAAGAAGCCGATCAAGTCGACCGAGCTCCTCGAGGCCGTGCGGCGCAGCTTCGGCAACGTGCGGCGCGAGCGGCGCTGGCCGAGGAAGCGCGTGCTGGGCGGCTTTCGCGTCACGGCGGCGGGCCGGCCGGCGGCGGTCGTCGACGTCAGCTACGGCGGCCTCTGCCTCGAGATTCCGTCCACCGACGCCGTCCCCGCGCTCTTCGACGTCGAAGTCTCGGGCCTCAACCTGCATCTGATGGTCCAGCCGGTCTGGTCGTCGGCGCGCGTGCCGGGCGCGCTCCTCTGCGGAGCGGCGCTCGCCTCCGACGCTACGCCCGCCGCGCGCACGTGGCGCGAGATCGTCGACCGTCTCTCCGCCTAGCCCCGCCTGTCGCTTCCCGGTCCGAAGACTCGTGCTAGTCTCTGCCGCATGAGCAGGGAATGGGCGCCTTCAGTGGCGGCACGACGCACCGCGCTGCGTCTCGCCTTCGTTCTCTTTGCAACAACGGTGTTGTCCGTGTTGTCCGTGGCTGTCCCCCGGTCGATCGTTCTCCGTGGCCGCAATCGCGCAGGCGCCGCCCGCTGCGTTCGTGCTCGATGAGGTGACCGTCGAGCAGCTGCAGCAGTGGATGCAGTCGGGACGGTATACGTCGAGGCAGATCGTCGATCTCTATCTCGGGCGGATCGAGCAGATCGACCGCGCCGGTCCGACGCTCCGGTCGGTGCTCGAGGTCAATCCCGACGCACGGACGATCGCCGACACGCTCGACGCCGAACGCAAGGCCAAGGGCCCGCGCGGGCCGCTCCACGGGATCCCGGTCCTCATCAAGGACAACATCGACACGGCGGACCGCATGATGACGACCGCGGGCTCGCTGGCGCTCGAGGGCTCGATCGCGGCGCAAGGACGCATTCGTGGTCGAACGCCTGCGCGCGGCCGGCGCGGTGATACTCGGGAAGACGAACCTCAGCGAGTGGGCCAACATTCGCTCGACGAAGTCATCGAGCGGTTGGAGCGGGCGCGGCGGCCAGACGAAGAACCCCTACGCGCTCGATCGTAATCCCTGCGGATCGAGCTCGGGCACCGGCTCCGCCATCGCCGCCAACCTCGCGGCCGTCGGCGTCGGCACCGAGACGGACGGCTCAATCGTGTGCCCGTCCTCGGTCGCCGGCCTGGTCGGCATCAAGCCGACCGTCGGGCTCGTGAGCCGGTCGGGCATCATCCCGATCTCCCACTCACAGGACACGGCTGGGCCCATGACTCGGACGGTCACCGACGCGGCGGTCCTCCTGACGGCGATGACTGGCGTCGATCCGCGCGACGTCGCCACCAAGGCATCCGCCGGCAGAGCCGTCGACTACGCGAAGGGCCTCGACCCGGGCGCGCTCAAGGGAGCGCGCATCGGCGTGGCCCGCAAGCGGTACTTCGGGTACAGCCCCGCCGCCGATCGGGTGATCGACGCGGCCATTGCCGAGATGAAGGCGAGGGGCGCGACCATCCTCGACCCGGCGGACATCCCGACCGCGTCGACGATCGAGGAGTGCGAGCTCGACATCCTGCTCTACGAGTTCAAGGCCGATCTGAACGCCTATCTGGCCGGGCTCGGCCCATCGGCGAAGGTCAAATCGCTGGCGGACGTGATCGCGTTCAACGAGCGCGAGAAAGCGCGCGAGATGCCGTTCTTCGGCCAGGAGCTGTTCGTGATGGCAGAGAAGAAGGGCCCGTTGACGTCGCCCGCGTACCGCCGGGCGCTCGCGACGTGCCAGGCGCGGGCGCGGGCGCTCGGCATCGATGCGGTCATGTCGCGCGCTGCGCTTGGATGCGATCGTGGCACCGACGGGAAGCCCCGCCTGGCCGACCGATCTCCTGAATGGCGATCACTTCCTCGGCGCGAGCTCCTCGCCGGCGGCCGTGGCCGGTTATCCCAGCATCACCGTGCCCGCCGGTGCCGTGCACGGGCTGCCGGTGGGCCTGGCGTTCATGGGCCGCAAGTGGAGCGAGCCCAAGCTCATCGCGCTTGCCTATGCGTTCGAGCAAGCCACCAAGCACCGGCAGCCGCCCAAGTTCCTGGCTACCGTCCCGGTGCCGTGACGGTGTCGGCCTTCTTCGCGTCTTTCTTCAGGTACTTGTCGTACCAGGCCAGAATCCGCTGCTCGAAGTCGACGCTCTCGGCGACGCTGTTCGGCGGCCGGTGGCCGCCGTTGACGTAGCGCACCCACTCGACCTCCTTACCGAGCCGCCGCAGCGCGTAGTACATCTCGCGCGACTGGCTCGCCGGCACGTTGGGATCCTGATCGCCGGTGATGTTCAGCAGCGGCGTCTTGATGCGATCGGCGCGCAGGACGGCCGAGTGCTCGAGGTAGCGCTCCGGATACTCCCAGAGCGTGCCGCCGATCCGATCCTGGCTCTTCTCGGGCGCATGCGTGTTGCGCACGCCGAGGCGCGGGCTGTCGGTGTAGAAGCTGACCATGTCGACCTTGCCCGAGACGTTGATGGCGGCCTTGAAGCGGTCGGTCTGCGTGATGCAGCAGCACCGTCGCGTAGCCGCCGTAGCTCGTGCCGTGCACGCCGAGCCGGTCGGGATCGGCGACGCCCATCTCGATCAGCTGGTTGGCGGCCGACGTGACGCCCTTGACCCAGGCCTCGCCGGGCCGGCCGACGACGAGGTTCACCGACGGATGGAAGACGGCGTAGCCGTGGTTCGGCGAGGAACGCGGCGCGGGCGTTGAAGCCGTTGTCGAAGAACGTCTCGTAGATCTCGAACACCGTCGGGTACGTGCTGGCCCTTTCTCGTAGTCGACCGGATAGCGCAGCACGCCGTACAGCTCCTTGCCGTCGACGTCGCGATAGGCGACGAGCTCGGACTTCGGCAGCGCCGTTCGACGCCAGCCAGGGGTTCAGCGTCGCTCAGCCTGCTTGACTGCGGCGAAGGCGGCGTCGGCGGCATAGAGACTCCGCCGGCCGATCGCCGTCGGACATCGTGAAGACGAACGTGCTGCCGTCGCGCGACAGGCGGACGCCGCCGTAGAGCCGGCTGTCCTTGCACGAGCGTCGTCATCTGCCTGCGTCGCGACGTCGATGCCGCACGATGCCGCGCTGCCACTTGTCGCGCGCGCCCCACGTCGCGTAGATGCGCCGAGCCGTCCGGCGCTCCAGTCGAGCGCGGCGACGCGCGGGTTCTTCTCTTCGTCCTCGTCGAGCGGCAGCGATCGAGTTCCCGCGCCGCGTCGGCGACGTTGACGACGTACCAGCCCTTCCGGCTCGTCACCAGCAGCTTCGAGCCGTCGCGGCTGAACGGCGACCGGCGAGAACGATTCTTCCGTCTCGTTGTCCTTGCTCGTCGTCCTGGCGCGCTGGTCGCGCGTCGTCGGTCGTGGCCTTCTCGTCTCGGCTTCGGCCTTCGGCTTCGGCGTCAGGCTGCGCGCGCTTCGCGCCGTCGACCCCCTGCACGAACACTTCGCCCTTCTTCGCGTACGCAAACCATCGCCGTCGTCGGACCAGCGCAGCTGTGAGTCCCTTCGAGCTCGCCTCGGCGGGCATCGAGCGACCTTCGGCTGTCGCCTCGTCTGTCGCGTCGACGTACTTCAGCGCGTTCTCGGTGCCGCCGATGGTGTCGTAGTCGGTCTTCGCGGTCACGTCTTCCATGACCGTCAGGAACGATCCGTCGCGGGACGGCTGATAGCTCGTGAGCTTGCCCTGCGGCACGATCGCGCGGACGGCGCCGGTGCCGGACGTCGACGGCAGCGAGCGACGCGGCTGCGCGGTGTTGCGCTGCAGCAGATCCCACTCGAGGAAGGGCTCGCTCGACGTGTGCACGATGACGGGACCGTCGGTGAGCGCCTGGAACCGGGCTGCCGCGCCTCGCGATCGAGTTCGGGATTGCGCAGCGCGACGACAGAGCGACGCAGCCGTCCGGCTGTCCAGGCGAGGGTCGAGTTGAGCGCGATCGCGGCGCCGCCGCGCAGGTTGACCTCGGCCAGGGCCTTTCGCTCGGCATCCCACACGTGCAGCGTGGTCGTGGGAAAGCCGTCCGCCGTTGACGGTGCGCGCGCGAGGAGAATCGCGAGCTGCTGGCCGTCCCGCGACCACGGCGACGTCGCGCACGTTGACGAGTTCCTTGAAGGGCTGGTCCTTCGCCCCGGACCGGGTGTCGATGATCTGAAGCGTCACCTGTGCCGGCGCGAGATACGTTGGGTCGCCGTAGCGCCGGTGATCGTCGGTCTCGTTGTCGAGCGGACGGCGAACAATGGCGGCGACCCTGCGGCCATCTTCGGAGACGTCGAGGACGGTGACGCTCGCGACCCTCGACATGTCCTCGGCCGTGAACGCCGACGGTCCCTGGGCGTGGGCGACGCTGACGAGCGCGAGGACCGGCACCGCCCGCAACAGCACGGAGCGGGACCGCCGCTGGACCGCCGACCATCTGCCGCCGCCGTGACGGGAAGGGCGCTGAGATCGTTGCATCGCCTGGCTCCTCACTGAACGAATGTCAGACTCGAAAGAAACTCGTTGAAGCTCGCGTTCCACGTCTCGACGGTCGCGGCGGGGCCGACGAGCTTGAGGAAGTAGGGGCCGCGCGGCGTTTCGACGACGGCCGTGCGCATCCGGAAGCCGGGGCTGTTGTGCTTCTCGGTGGCTCCTGGACGGACTTCAGCGACGTAGGTGCCGGAGACGTCGAGCAGCGAGACCTTCAGGCCGTTGATGGTTCTCGTTTCTCGTGCCGCGACCTCGCTCGTGGCGCGCCCGTCGGGCTGCTGCATCTGGCCGAGCCAGCGCTGGATGTTGGCGTCGACGCTGCCGCCGGTTCCGCCAAAGTAGTAGATGACGAGCTCCGCGCTGCCAGCGGCATCGCGTCCCGGCAAGCACGAACTCGGCGACGCGCATCGAGGATGATGCGGCGCGGGTCTGCCAGCCCGCGGGTGCCGTGAACTTCAGGGCGCCGGGAGCGGCGGCGTCTGAAGGCCGGCGATGAGCAGGGCAATGAGGGGCGTAGGAGCGTCGTGCTGAAGTGCATGCGCAAATCCTAACATTGACGTATCTCTTGGGAGCGGTTCCATGGCTCCTCGGGCCGGACATCAGAGGTGATGCATGCGTGTTCTCTTCGGCTCTGTCGTGTTCGTGCCTCGTCCTGCTGGGCGGGTCGCCGGCGATGGCGCAGGAGCGTCAGTTGGGGGGTCAAGGGCGGCGTCAATTTGGCGACGCTCAGCTCGGACCAGGATCCGGGCCCGGAATTCAAGTACCGGATAGGCCTCGTCGCCGGCGGGTTCTTCACCTGGCCGCTTGGCGCGCACCTCGACGTCCAGCCCGAGGCGCTTTTCAGCCAGCAGGGCGCGACGTTCGATGCGACCGGCGCTCGACTCCGCCATCAAGACTGGACTATCTCGTCGCGCCGATCCTGGTGCGCTACAAGCTGCAACTCGTCGGGCAGGGGCCTGGTGTTCTTCGCGGGACCGTCGCTCGGCTTCAAGCTGAGTGCGAAGGTGACCGCGCGAGTCCGGCGGCGAGAAGACGAAGGACGACATCGGCGACGAGATCGAGAGCTTCGACTACGGCGTGGTGTTCGGCGCGGGTTGGGAAGCCGGCCGCCTCTCGATCGATGGCCGCTACACGTGGGGGCTCAGCCGACATCAACAGCGACGAAGCCGATCCCGAAAAGACCATGCACCGGGTGATCGCGGTTCTGGCCGGCGTTCGCTTCTGAGGGTTCACGGAGCCTCAGTCACTGCTGGCTGACGAGCGTCCGTTCACTCCACGCGCAGCGCGAGCATCGGATCGACCCTGGTCGCGCGATACGCCGGCAGCAGGCACGCGAGGAGCGCGACGGTTGCCTGGAGCGCGGCGCTGGCCGCGTAGGTCGAGGGATCGGCCGGGCTGACGCCGAAGAGCCCGCTGGCCACGAGACGGCCGGCGACGGCGGCGCCGGCCAGTCCCAGTGCGACGCCCGGGAGCGTCAGCCAGATGCCCTTCGCGCAGCACCAGTCCCATCACGCGCCGCGGCGAGGCGCCGAGCGCGGCGCGGATGCCGAACTCGCGCGTCCGCTGGCTCACCGTCAGGTAGGTCAGGCCGAAGAGGCCGACCGTGGCGAGCGATGAGCGCGAGCGTGCCGCAGATGCGCGAGGAACCCGGCCGCGGTCCTCGCCGGCCACAGCGGCATCTCCATCCGCTGCTCCATCGTCTTGGCCGATCCGGGCGGCAGGCTGGCGTCGAGGGCGCGCACCTGATCCTGAACGCGTCGAGAGGAGCGGCGCCGGGTCGCCAGAGGTCCTGACGATGACCGTGACGGTGTCGCCGTACTCGCTCGCCAGCAGCGGCCGGTAGAGGTACTCGCGCGGCGTTTCGCCGAGCATGTGGTGATTGACGTCGGCGGCCACGCCGATCACGCGGAGCTGGCGGCCGCTTCGTCCCCTCGCGGATCCACTCGCCGACCGCGCTCGCGGCCCGGCCACAGACGCGCGGCCAGCTTCTGGCTGACGATGACGCGTCGCCGGCCGCGATCTCCTGCGCGCTGAACTCCTGGCCCGACCACCACCGGCACGCCGAGCGCGGCCATGTAGCCGGGGCCGACGCCGTAGACGAAGACGTCCCGGCACTCGCGTCGTCGCGCAGTCGGTTCCGTCGGCCGAGACCTTGGTGGTCTTCGGGAAGCCGACGTAGAACGGGAATGCGATCGCCGAGCGCGACGCTGCTCGACGCCCGGCAGCGCGCGCACGCGCTCGACGAGGTTGTCGAAGAGCACCCGCGATCGCGCCGCGTCGTAGTTGAAGTCGGAGGGCTTGAGCTCGAGGACGAGCAGATGCGCGGTTTCGAAGCCCGGGTTCGTGCTGGCCTGCGTCCAGAAGCTGCGCAGGAAGAGCAGGGCGGTCGTCAGGAAGAGCGTCGACGCCGGCAATCTGCGCGATCATGAAGACGTTGCGCAAGCGCGACCGGCGCGGGCCGAGCGCGCTCTCCATCCGCATCGAGGCGACGAGGTTGACGCGCGTCGCCTGCAACGCCGGCAGGAGCGCGGGCAGGATGCCGGCAAACGCGACGAGCATCACCGTGAAACCGATCAGCCGGCGATCGACGCCGATGTGGAGCCGCTGCGGGATGGGCGAGGGCAGGCTGAAGGCCGAGAGCAGATCCGCGCTCCAGCCCGCGACGCACGATGGCCGCGGCGCCGCTCGACGAGGGCGAGCAGCAGCCCTTCGACCGCGAACTGCCGGATGATGCGGGAGCGGCTCGCGCCGAGCGCCGTGCGCACGCTGATCTCGCGCTGGCGATCCGCCGCCCGCGCGAGGAGGAGCGCCGCGACGTTGAAGCAGGCGATGAGCAGCACCAGGCCGACGATCGGCGAGCGCCGATCCACGCGCATCGGCGCGAGGCTCCGGACCTCGGGGTTCCCATCGACCATCGGCGCGAAGACCAGCGTGCGCTGCTTGTGTGCGTGCCGGGATGCTCGGCGGCCAGTCCGGTCGCCACGCTCTGCAGGTCCGCGCCCGCCTGCGCCGCCGAGACACCTGGCGCCAGCCGGCCGACGACCGTCAGCCACGGCTCGCTGCGCTCGGACAGCCGTCGCTGGCATGTTCAGCGTCTGCATGCGGTCGATGCGGAACCCAGACGTCCGGCTCGTACAAGCCCGCCAGGTCCCTGAAAGCCATCCGGAAGCACGCCGACGATCGAGACGATGCGGCCGTTGAGCGTGAGCGTGCGCCCGGCGACGCTGTCGCCGCCGCCGAGCTGCTCGGACCAGAAGCGCGCGCTCACGATCGCCGGCACGTCTGACGAGGTGACGAGCGATCGGCGTCGGTGAAGATCCGGCCGATCGCCGGCGTGGCGCGCAGCGTCGAGAGGTAGTTGCCCGACACGACGAGCGCCCAGACCTGTCGCGTCCGCTTGCCGTCGTGCAGGCTGAGCGGCATGCGGCCTTCGGCCGCGACCGAGTCGAAGGCGCGGCACGTTGCGCGCGAGGTCCTGGTAGTCGGGCCAGCGACGTCAGCCCGTACGGGTTTCCCGGCGCTCGCGTCGTGATCCACCCGAGCGTCTCGACGCCCGGGAACCGCGACGGCTTGAAGAGAAGCGCGTTCACGCGCGCTGAAGGCGACGGCATTGACGCCGATGCCGATGGCGAGCGTGAGGACCGCGAGCGCGGAGAAGCCCGGCCGCGCCAGCAGCGCCCGCACCGCGAAATCGCAGGTCGCTCAGCAGGTTATCCATCTGGCGTGTAGACGTTTGCTCGAGCGGGTTCCGGCCAGATGAGTCCGCGGCGCGCTTGGCCAGAGCGAGCGGGGGTGGCCCCGCGGCATTGAGTAATGCTGCAGAGCCGCAGAGCTCATGGCTCAGACGCCATCCAAGCCCTCCCAGGTGCTCCAGCCCCGCGCGCACAACCTCGCTCGGGCCGCCGAATCCCAGCCGGAAGTGGGCCGGCGCTTCGAAGAACTTCCCGGGACGATGGCCGTGCCGCGATCGGCGAGCAGGCGCTCGGCAAACGCGCTCGTGTCGCCGAACGCCGCGGAGGCGGGGGAAGACGACGGTGCTGTTGCGCGGCAGGACCACTTCGATCTCGGGACGTCCGCGCAGGAACTCGTGAACGAGCGGGCGGTTGACGCCGAGGAGCGCCGTGGCTCGCGCCTCGAGCCGATCCAGTTGCGCAAAGGCGAGCGTGGCCAGCCGTTCGGTCGGCGATGGATCCCGAGCCATCGATCACGTCACGCGCGCGCCGGATGCGCTCGGCGACGGCGGGGGAGGAGAGCGACCATCCGCAGCGCAGGCTCGAGAGGCCGTAGGACTTCGTCAGGCTGCTCGTGGAGATGAAAGCGGCGGTCGCCGAGGAGCGCCGCCGGCTGCAGCGCCGGCGTCGGCGGCGTCGAGGTAGACCTCGTCGACGAGCACGTGCGCGCCGGCCTTGCATCGCGATCTGTCCGATCGCTTCGAGCGCGGCGCGATCGGCCAGCGCGCCGGTCGGGTTGTGCGGCGAGGTGATGATGATGAGGCGCGTGCGCGGCGTCATCGCGCGCGCGACCTCGTCGGGATCGAGGGCGTAGTCGTCCTCGAAGCGCCGCTCGAAGCGCACGACGTTGGCGCCGAGCAGCCGCGCCGCGCCGGGCAGCGGATCGTAGCCCGGGCGCTCCATCAGCACGTCGTCTCCGGGCTCGAGCACGGCGGCGCAGGCCTGGAAGTTCGCGCCGGCGGCGCCGTTGGCCGTCGCCACCTGTTCGGCCTCGACACCGTAGCGGCGCGCGATGGCCTCGACGAGCGGCTCGTAGCCGTTGTCGTTGCTGCCCGACAACAGCCAGCGCGTCGCGCGCGCCCTCGAGGTCGTCGATCGAACAGCTCGAGACGTTGCTGCCGGCCAGGTCGAACGCCGCCGCCGGCCGCTTCTTCGCCCACTCCATGTAGGGCGCGTGAAATCGCATAGACTCTCCCGCGTGGGTTTCCGCCGCGCGCTGGGGCCATTCGACGCGACGATGGTCGTCATCGGCGGCATCATCGGCTCCGGCATCTTCATCAATCCCTACATTGTCGCCCAGCGGCTCGATACGAGCGCGCTGGTGCTCGGCGCGTGGGTCGCAGGCGGCCTGATCGCGCTCGCCGGGTGCGTTCGCCTACGCCGAGCTCGGCGCGATCTTCCCCAAGGCCGGCGGACAGTACGTCTACCTGCGGGACGGCTGGCATCCGCTCGTCGGATTCATGTACGGCTGGGCGCTCCTGCTGCTCATCGAGAGCGGCGCGATTGCCGCCGTCGCCATCACGTTCGCGACCTACGCGCTGCGGCTCGTCGGGCCGGCCGGACGCGGCGCCGGTGCCGCTCGCCATCGCGGCGATCGCCGTCCTGTCGGTCGTGAACTACTTCGGCGTCAAGCCCGGCAGCCGCGTGCTGAACGTGCTCGTCGTGCTCAAGGTCGGGGCGCTCGCCGTCCTCATCGTCGCCGGCGCGCTCGCGCCGTCGTCGGCCGGCTGGTGGTCCGAGGCGCGCGCGAGCTGCGGCGCCGGCGTCCGCGCTCGCTCGCGTTCGGCGCCGCGCTGGTGCCGATCCTCTTCGCCTACGGCGGCTGGCAGAACGCGAACTACATCGCCGAAGAGATCGACAACCCGCGCCGCAATCTGCCGCTCAGCCTGCTGGTCGGCACGCTGGCGGTCGTCGCTGATCTACGTGACCGTCAACGTCGTCTATCTGCGCGCGCTCGGGCTCGAGGGGCTGGCGGCGCACGACGACGCCGGCGTCGAAGGCGGCGGCGTTCATGTTCGGGGCGCTCGGCGATCGGTTCGTGACCGCGGCGATTGCGATCTCGACGTTCGGCTTCCTCGACCTGGCCATCCTGGCGCCGACGCGCGTCTACTACGCGATGGCGGCCGACCGCGTCTTCCTGCCGGCGCTGTCGCGGCTGCACCCGACGTACCAGACGCCGTGGATCGCGATCCTCATCCAGTCGACGTGGTCGTGCGTGCTGGCGCTGACCGGACGCTACGAGCAGCTGCTCAACTACGTCGTGTTCGCGGACTGGATCTTCTTCGGCCTGACCGTCGCGACGGTCGTGGTCTTCCGACGGACGCATCCGCTGTCGCAGCGTCCGCCCGGCACGTTCCGCGCGCCCGGGTATCCGGTCGTGCAGATCGCGTTCGTCGTCGTCGCCGCCGCCGTCGTGCTGAGCGTGGTGCGAGCCGACCCGGCAAGCGCCTGGCGCGGCGCGCTGCTGCTCGCGGCTGGGATGCCGGTGTTCTATTGGTTTACGCGGCGGTGGCTGTAGCTCCGATCTGGTCGCGCGTCGAAACGTCTGACAGGAGCCTTCGAGTCAGCGAACTGAGATCGCGAAGATCACGAGCTTCGCGAGAATCCTGATCCTGAACTCGGTCTTCGACGATCTCTCTGCGAGCTCCGCGAACTCAGCGGTGAAAGGCTCTGGCGATGACGAGCGTGCTAGGGATACAGCCTCTGAATCGTCCCAGCTCGTCCCCTCGCGCACATAGAGAATCCGATCGTGCAGCCTGTCGGTTCGTCCGTACCAGAACTCGATCGCGCGACGGGTCGATGCGGAAGCCGCCCCAGAACGGCGGGCGGGGGACTGGCTGGCCGGCGAAGCGGGCTTCGGTCGCGGCGTACTCCTCGTCGAACTTTTCGCGCGACTCCAGGATCTCGCTCTGCTCCGAGGTCCAGGCGCCGAGCTGGCTTCCGCGCGGGCGGCCGGCGAAGTAGGCGTCGGACTCGTCTGGCGGCAGACGCGTCGACCGAGCCCTCGATGCGAATCTGCTCCTCGAGCGTCGGCCAGTGAAAGCAGAGCGCCGCGTAGCGGGTTGGCGTCGAGCTCGCGCGCCTTCCGGCTCTTGTAGTTGGTGTGGAACACGAACCCCCGCTCGTCGACGCCGCGCAGGAGCACCATGCCGGACCGACGGCCGGCCGCTCGCGTCGGCGGTGGCGAGCGCGACCGGCGTCGTGTCCACGCCGCGCGCGTCGGCGCGCTCGATCGGCGATTCATGAATTCGGTGATGGGGTTCGGGATCGGTCATCGCGCGTTCGAGGTCACTTGCGATTATGCCGTCCGATCGATTCGCGATTATACCACTCCGGCGCTGGCCGCTGCGCGGACATGTGGTCCAGAAGGTACAATGGCCGCGCGATGATCAAGGGCATTATTCTCGCCGGCGGCTCCGGCACCCGGCTGCACCCGCTGACCCGGAGCACCAGCAAGCAGCTGCTGCCGGTCTACAACAAGCCGATGATCTACTACCCGCTGTCGTCGCTGATGCTGGCGGGGATCCGCGACGTGCTCATCATCACGACGCCGCAGGATCAGGCGAGCTTCGAGCGGCTGCTCGAGGACGGACGCGAGTTCGGCGTGTCGATCACGTACGCCGTGCAGCCGAGCCCGGATGGCCTCGCGCAGGCGTTCATCATCGGGCGCGAGTTCGTCGGCGACAGCCCCGTCGCCCTGGCGCTCGGCGACAACATTTTCTACGGCGCCGGGTTTTCCGAGGCGCTCCAGAGCGCCGCGGCCCAGACCGAGGGCGCGACCGTGTTCGGGTATCAGGTCCGGGATCCGCAGCGCTACGGCGTCGTCGAATTCGACGCCGAGGGCCGCGCGATCGGTCTCGAGGAGAAGCCCGGCGCACCCGAAGTCGTCTTTCGCGGTCACCGGCCTGTACTTCTTCGACAACCAGGTGATCGAGATCGCCCGCTGACCTCAAGCCGTCGGCGCGCGGCGAGCTCGAGATCACCGACGTCAACCTCGAGTACCTGAGGCGCGGGCAGCTGCGCGTCCAGCGGCTCGGACGGGGGATCGCCTGGCTCGACACCGGCACGCACGAGTCGCTGGTGCAGGCCTCGAACTTCATCCAGGCGGTCGAGGAGCGCCAGGGGTTGATGGTCGGGTGCCTGGAAGAGATCGCGTATCGGATGCACTACATCACCGCCGGGGACCTGGAGCGGCTGGCGCGCGCGATGCGCGGCAGCACCTACGGTCAGTACCTGCTCCACGTGCTCGAGGAAGATCATAGCTCGAGGATCCGTTACCGCGCGCATGCCATCTACATTCGAATCGACATCGCTCGCCGGCGTCGTCATCGTCGTTCCCAAGGTCTTCGGCGACGCCCGCGGGTTCTTGATGGAAACCTACAAGCGCTCCGAGTTCGAGGCGGCGGGCCTGCCGGTCAGCCTCGTGCAGGAGAACCACTCGCGTTCGAGCGCGGGCACGCTCCGCGGGCTCCACTATCAGCGCGAGCCGAAGGCGCAGGGAAAGCTCGTGCGGGTCGTGCACGGCGAGATTTTCGACGTCGCCGTCGACATCCGCCGGGAGTCGCCGACCTACGGTCAGTGGCTCGGCGTGACGCTCTCCGCCGAAAACCGCAAGTCGCTCTACATCCCTCCAGGT
Organism: uncultured Acidobacteriota bacterium; assembly: GCA_963847975.1. Classification (GTDB taxonomy): domain Bacteria; phylum Acidobacteriota; class Vicinamibacteria; order Vicinamibacterales; family 2-12-FULL-66-21; genus DATBJJ01. Next base: position 168,866 of record CAWKBU010000001.1, read on the forward strand.
TTCGCGCACGGCTTCTGCGTCGTCAGCCCCGACGCCGAAGTGATCTACAAGACCACCGAAGAGTACGCGCCCGACCACGAGTTCGGCATTCGCTGGGACGACCCGGCGCTCGGCATCGCTGGCCGGTGACCGCCCCGACGCTCTCGGAGCGCGACAAGCTCTGGCCCGCGTTCTCGCAGCTCTGAGGCGCGGCCGCGCTGCCGCACGCGCGTGAAATCGCGTGCAACGGCGTCCCCTCGTCCGCTGCCTGGGCAATCGTCCCGACCAGAACTCGGCAATTGTCGGTTAGAATATCCACCCCAGCTTTTTCTGTCGGAGGTAAAACGTGCGTGCACTGGTCCGTACACTAGCGCTCGGTCTCGCGGCGGTGGCAATGGCGACGGCGGTCGGCGCGCCGGCGGCCGCTCAGAGCAAGCGCCCCACGATTGCTGTCCTCGCCTTCGAGTACGGCACGGTTCAGCAGTGGTGGCAAGGGACGTGGGATATTGGCGAGGGGATTTCTGACCTGATCGTCGACGAGCTGGTCAACGACGGCAGCTTCCGGGTCATCGAGCGCAAGCGGCTCGACGCGATCCTCGCCGAGCAGAACTTCTCGAACAGCGAACGCGCCGACCCGAGCGCCAAGACCATGGCGCAAATCGGCAAGGTGCTCGGCGTCAAGTACCTGGTGGTCGGGTCGATCACCAAGTTCGGAACCGAGAAGAGCAGCCAGAGCTTCAGCGGCGGCGGCTACGGCAGCGCCTTCGGCCTCGGCTCGGTCGGGACGTCGAAGGGGAAGGCCAACGTCGCGATCACCGCGCGCATCATCGACATCACGACGGCCGAGATCATGGCGAGCGCCAAGGGCGACGGCACCTCGAAGCGCAGCGGCCTGCTGCTCGGCGGCGGCGGCGGTGGCGGCGGTGGTGGCGGATTCGGCGGCGTCTCGTTCGGCTCGTCCGAGTTCCGCGACACGATCCTCGGCGAAGCCACCGAGATGGCCGTCAAGGCCACGACCGCCAAGCTCGTAGCGGCCAAGACCCGCCTGGAATAGCCAGCCCTTGCTCGAACACGTTCGACCAGGGATTCGCCGCCCGCCGGCGGATCCCTGGCCGGTCTCGTTATCTGATCACGCCCTTGATGGTCGGCGGAAACGGGCCGTGATCGAGAATCGCGGTGAACGTCGCGTCGCCGCTTCCTCCCTCGGTGATGTTCATCCCCATGCGGACGAGGTACTTCGTCCCATCCACGTAGCAGAGGTCGCCGCCGGCGACGACATCCCCGGCGATCGTCCGCCGCAGTGTGCGAATCGACCAACTTCCGCCGAGGAGGTCGACACATCCGGGCGCGACCGGAAGGTCCTCGTGGATGATGCCGCCGACCGCGAGCCCGACCGCCGGCCGGTCGCCGATTTCGCCGGCAAACCCGGCGACAAAGATCGCGGAGCCGCAGACCTCCTGCTCGCATAGCTCGACGCCGCTGACGATGCCGCTTAGTGAGAGTTGTGAGTCCGCCGAGACCGAAGCCGAAGCGAGGAGCGCGAGCGCGAGGATGCCGGATCGAAGGACGTTGCGACGCATCGGATCCCTCCTTGTCGTTGGACGGACAGTAACGTAGAGGGCGCCAGCTGCGGTGTCAAGCCCGATTGCGTCCGAGACGGGCGAGGCGGGCCGCGTGGCGTAGAATCACAGGCGGCGCCGGGGTGGCGGAACTGGCAGACGCTCGGGACTTAAAATCCCGTGGCCCCAAAGGCCGTCCGGGTTCGATTCCCGGCCCCGGCACCAATTTGCTCAGGAAATGTAGCGTAGCGGTCGTGGCGGTGAGAGCTGGCCGGGCCGGATCGTCGTCAACTGTCACTGATCGTCCACTCATGCGGTTTGTCGCTCAGGGATCGGAACAACGGGGCTAGCTGCCAGTGAATTGCCTCCTCCGACCTGCGCGGCTCACCTCACTGGGCCGGACAGGACACGGCCGTCGCGGTCGGCCGTCCAACTCAGCCTGGCTGTGCGCTTTCGCACACTCGACGCCGTCCACTCTCCGGTGATAGTCCACTGTAGTGTGCGTCGATCCCTTTATGCGTGCACGACGGTCTGGCACACCGCACACTGCCGCTGACTCGATTGACACGAGTGGTCGGATGCCTACGGGCCTGCGTCTCATAACATCGATGCAGACAGCCCGTCCTCGCCCTCGATTGGTAACACCCGATTGTATTTCGACTTTGATCTGTCGGGTCGGCTGTCGCAGATGTCCGTGTTCGCCGATTCTGGCTTCCTCGACCGCATCACTTCTGCCTATGCCGACCGCAGGGTTGCGCAGCAGTGCCACGCCCTCGGGTAACAGTGGTTCGACCGTCGGCGCGCCGGAGGTCTTCTGGTGGGATCGGTGAACCATCCGAGAACTACGCGGCGTTCGGTGAACCTTTGGCCGCCCGTATGAGTGAGCGAGAAGAGCCGATGAGTGCTCATTGATTCAGCTATACTCGTCCGAGCGTGACGTCCAGGAAATGGCTTTCCGTCATCATTTCCGGCCTCCAGTGGCTGCTCGCGCTCGCGTTCGCGCTCGCCCTCGTCGTACTCGTGCTCTTCGGTGCTCTGGCGTATTCGAGCTGCGGAGGCCGGGGGATGGTCCGTAAACATTGCAGGATCAGCGACCTACCGGCGTACCTGCGCCGCATCTAGACGTCGCCCGATTCCGCCACCTGAGTATCGTCGTGGCAATCGAACACAGGACGGCGAGGTTCGCCGTGTCGTTGTTCGCGGGTTTCTCGTCGACGTGGTGGATATGAACCCGCTTGCCGGGTTCTCGACAGTGGCAACACGTCCGGTGAGCCGCAAATAAAGCCAGTGCCGCGATTTCAGGCGGGATCTTTGTACGTTTCTTGCGTTCCAAAGGTGCTCCCGATTTACTCGATGCAACGAAGCTGTTGCAGGGGATGTTCGGCGGCGTCAGGACCCCTGAACCCTTTGCCGTCAGCGCCTCTCGCCACTTGGCGCCGACGTCTCGACTCCGTGTCGCTCCGGCACACCTGCGTGACAATCATGTCCTCGCCAGCGAACAGTCGGCACTCCCATCCGAAGCATGCGTCCAGAGCTGACAGGTCGCGACCATATCGCCTTTGCGCACCACGACACGTCGTCCTGTTGGACAGGTGTCGCGTTCAGGTTCTGGCGCTGCGGGACGTGTCGCAGGGGCATTGGTCGAGTGTACCCACTCAGAGGCTCGGCGACATCGTGACAGAAACGCGGACGTGCCGCTCCGGCATCCGTCGCGGCACCGGATGGCGTGCCGCAAGCGGTCGGTCGTTTGTTCGCCCACGTGATCGTGTAACCGATCACAGTCCCTCGACGAGTCCCGTGCCGTCTGTGAAGGTAAAGAACCCGTGCGTGAAGCACATGAAGACGTAGACCTTTTTAGGCTGGCCGTTGGCGTCCATCTCCGTTCGATAGGCGTGAGGGCGAAGCGGCAGCCTACACCGTGGGCAGTTGAACGCCAGCGGCGGATTGGTGGCCGACGGGTCCGGGGACATGAGCAGGGAACCCCTGAGATTCTACTTCACCTAGGCTCTGACGGCCAGAACGGCTGAGAAAAAGAGTGTACCTATAGCTAACGCACGCCTAGTCCGTCGGCCTCCCCTCGCCGTGTGGCACTATGACGGGATGCATACTGACGCACCGGAGGAATTGGGGGCGGAGGATGGCGCGGAGCTAGTGCGGCTGCTCAACGAGCTCACGTCGAGAGTCGCAGTCCGCTCGCTGGTCAACGACGTTTATCTGCATTACCGCGTCAGCGGCGACGGTGATATCGGATGGCGCGTGAGGGTTGTTGGGCTCGGTGATGGCTCCGCCACATGTGTGGCTGAGCAGCGCGGGGGGCAAAGGAGGACTGCTCGATGCGCTGCGCGAGAGGGTGACGGCGCTTCAAGATGAGCAGAAAGAAGAACGGCGTCCCAAGCAACGAGCGCGGAAGCCACCAGCCAAACCTCGCCGCCGAGTCGCTCGTTAGCTGGCGCCCGTCGACGACGCCCTCGCGATCGCACCTGACTACGTCCACGGGATCTTAAAGCCCGGCACTCCTGGAATTCGACGAGTGCGGTGTCGGCACCCAGCGTGCTTCTTGCCTCCGCGTGGACGGTCCACCGCGTGCCTCTGGAGATCCCAAGGCTGACGTCGAGGACCCTGCGTAGACTCTGTGTGCAGGCGGAGGAACTACGGAAGGCGGCGGAGCAGCTCTGCGAGCGGTTGACCAAGCAGATAGCCGCCACCTACGCCTCTGTCCTGCGGGTGGAGCGCACTCCCGAGCGTCGAGTCAAGCGCCGGAAGCTCCGGTAGAGATCATCCCCTGCCACTCAACCCGAACCCGGCCCCTCAGACCTCGTCGTCCCGATGGGCATCTGCGTCACTCCGGGCTTGAGGTCGGCGTGGATACACCGGCAGGTGGAGCAGCGATAGACGATCACGCGGTCTGTTTCGCGGACGGGCGTCATCGGACCCTGACCGCAAACCGTGCACGGGATGGGCGGCGTAGACGCGTTTGACTGCGGATGCTGTTCGTCGGCTGGCACGTTAACGGTTTGGATCCGCAGCCGACGTTAGGACGCCGCCGCCGCCAGCCCGAACCGGATCCAGTAGGGAGACCGACGAGTTCACGCCGCCGCTGTGGCACTATTGGCGAATGGCAAAGCGCGGACCGCAGGTGTTGACCGAGCAGTGACCGGAGCCAAACAGTGACCGGTGCAGAAGGCTTCGATTGGCGCGGTCTCAAGATCGTATGGTCTGCCTTAGCGGTGGGCATGCTGGCGGGGCTCTGGCTTGTCTTCGGTCACGGTCCGTCTTGGCTGCTCTTCGTATTCGGACTTACGTACTGCGCGGCAGTAGTTGGCGCGTACTTGCACACTCGGGCGTTTGTTCGAGATCTCCGCAACTTTAGGAAGAGACAGCGTCGCAGCGGGAGCGGTAGCGATGGCTGACTCAGTCCTTCAGCGATACCAGACCCGCGATCCGGAAGTATCGGTCCCGGCTCGGCTCGGACTCGGACCGGGCAGCCCACCGAGCCCAGGAACGGCGTTCGTGCCGAACCCTGACCATCAGCACTCGGGACAGCCGCGCCCATCCTTGGGGGCGTCTGGGTCCGGTCCCTACCCGTCACGTTCCGGCAGCTCGGGGACCTATAGAATGGAGTGAAGGATCTACACAGTGAGCACACCAACGATTGCGGTGATAGCTCGCCTGCAGTAAGCGCGATGGAACAGAGATTTCGTATCCGTGCAGCTTCACACCTGATGAGTGGCGGAGACTTGAGAAGTTCGCGACCTATGCCGAGGAGTTGACCCACACCAACCTGCTTTCAACAAGATAGAAGTTGGCATTTTCCATTCACGACGACGCCGAGGGCGTCACGTTCGAGCCGACGGTGAAATGCTGATTCTGATCAGATATCGGGAACTCCTCCATCGTATGCGTCCATTCGTTTTGAAAAAAGCAGAACGCGACACGTACTTCGCGACGATTCGGAACATTCTGGCGCGACGGCTCGATCATTCGGCGTTCCGGGCTTACCTAGATCGGCAGAAGGAGATCTTCGACGGTCGCCGATGCCAAGCGATGCGTGTCGTGTCACACGGCACCCTGATCAACTCGACGGAAACCTCGACCTGTGGCTGAACGCCTACGAGTATCACCGAAACGACGAGAAGCGCGCAGCGTTCGAAGCCTGCACGATGACAAGATCTGCCGAGAGATATCTCGCGAGCGATGTTCATCGACATCATGCTCGATCGCGCACGCGCCGTGGTGGATGATCGGGAACGCGTTCTATGCGTTGCAACGGAACTGGTGGTCACGCCCTTTCCCGGTGACCTCCCTAGCCGAGCCCGAATCTGGCTATCTCCGGCTGCCACGTGCCCTGGAGCCGTTCGCGGCCTGCCCCTGACCCTCAGCCGTGTGGGCCGCTCGGCCCTCCTGGGGCTGTCTGGGACTCTCACCGTACTATCACTCATCCGGTGAAGTCGGTGATAATTCTGGGTACTACTCGGTGAACAGTAACGAATGAAAAACACTGAGGAAAGTCGCGGATCTGTTCCGGAGGCGGCGGGCCGTGAAGGGGACTTAAAATCCCGTGGCCCCAAAGGCCGTCCGGGTTCGATTCCCGGCCCCGGCACCAATTGCTAAGGAAATTGGGTTTCTCGTCCAGCGCCGCCGGCCGGCGGCGGACTGATCCGTTTTGAGCCTGAGCGATAGATGCCGGAAACGTTCAATGCGCGCGTCCCTCGCGCTCGGTAGACTGTGATCGCGCGGAGTGGCACGCCCTAGGCGTCATCCAGGACCAGCTCCGCATGAAACGCAGATACCTGTCTCTGGTCGGATACCTGACGTTCGCACTCAACATCGGGTGTACTGACCGCAACGTGAACTCTGGCTCAACCAAGGCTCCGAACTCTAGCGTTGCAAGGTCCGACGCTGTAACGGACAAGTGGCTTGGCCAATGGAACGGACCTGAGGGGACATTTCTTCGGCTTGAAGGTGGCAAGGGTAGGTACGAAATCACCATTCAGAATCTTGACGGCCCGCGAACTTACCAAGGAAGTGCTGTCGGTGCTCAGATCCAGTTTGAGCGCAACGGCACGAATGAAACCATTCGCGCGACAAGTGGCGCGGAAACTGGGATGAAATGGCTCAGCGACAAATTGGATTGCCTGACCATCCGCTCCGGCGAAGGGTACTGTAGAGGCTAGCCGCGCACCTTCACCCGGCTGCACCCGTTCCCACGTGTCATCGGCGGCCGCTGGTGAGTCGGAACCATCACCCGGCCCCGGCACCAATCCTCCTACGATCGCGAGTCATCGGGGGCCCGCCTAACGGTCCTGCGCGCCGTTTATGGCCCACCGCCGCAGCCCGCCGCTCGAGTCGCACGAAAGCACAAACCTCTGATCGAGGGTCCATGCCGCGTTGACCACGCACTGCTCGTGGCCCTCGAGCACGTGAATGCAGCGTCCCGTCTCTGCCTCCCAAATCCGGACGGAGCCGTCATGGGAGGCCGACAGAATATGACGATGGTCGTGGCTCCATGCCACGGACCGAATCGTGTCGCTGTGGCCCTGAAAGCTGCGCAGGCACCCGCCAGTCTCCGCGTCCCAGAGCCGGATATCGCGGGCGCAGGAAAGGAAGCGCCGCTGGTCGGCATGCCAGGCGAGACATTGGACGCCGACGCCGTCGATCTTCTTCAAGCAGCGCCCTGTGCTGACGTCCCAGAGTCTGATCGTCCAGTCCCGTCCACCTGAGAGGGCTCGGCTCCGACTCGCATCAAGAACCGCATGGTAGACGCCGTCCGTGTGCCCCTCTAATACCTGCAGCGGCGTCCCGTTTGGCAACGCCCAGAGACGGACCACGCCGTCTCCGCCTCCTGACAGGAGTTACCTCCCCTGACTGACCGAAGTCGACAGAGCGTACATACGGCCGATGGCCCTCCAGGCTGAGAAGACACGCGCCGGACCTGACATCCCACAGACGAATGGATTGATCGAAGGCGCCAGACGCGATCCACTGTTGGTCCACACTCCAGCCGAGAGCGGCCACAGGTTCTTTGTGTCCGGTAAGCTCGTGAAGGCATCTCCCTGTTTCGACATCCCAGATGTGGACCTTCGGATCGGCGCCATCCCCGCCAGTCAGCAAGCGCGAGCGATCGGGGCTGAACGCGCCATACATCTCGGTTGTGTGAACAGGAAGCTGGAGCGCGCGATTTCCGCCCGTGACCCCATCGCTGGTGTCGAGCGCGGGTTTCATCCGTCCGATCTCGTCGAGCGACTCGACATACGCTTTGAGCTTGGGCCAACTCGGAAATCCATAGAGCAGGGCGATCTTGAACTGCGCATCAGTGACCGACGTGGCTGTGCCGGCCTTGACCAGATCCTCGGCTTGGTCCTTGAGATGCCGGAGGTTGGGGCGGTGGGGAAGAGCGCGCGGCGGCTGTTTCGGATCGGTCGACAAGGGCGACCTCCTTTCGTCAAAGCGCCCGTTGTCCGCACATCGGGCTGAAAGAAGGTTCGTGAGACTGCTACGGGACGGGTGGGCTTCTACCCTTTCCGCGGACCGGATGCGTCCTTGTACGCAGCGGCAGCGTACTTCGAACGATTCAGCAAGTCAAAGCCGCAGAGGCATTGCGACCCCGCCGATGGGCAGCTTGAGTGCGCCGTGAGCTGCGGATGGTGCTGGCCCCGTCTTGCACCTGAGCTGCCGCGAAACCGCTTGAGGTCCGCAACACCGACGAGCTCGAGACTCTTGGCAGGAACCGTCTCGCGTAGTCCACGCGATACAGCTATCAGCGTGCTTGCTTTTCTTGGTGAGATGGCGTATTCTCATCACGCCCGTAATTGTTTCCCACACGGCCGAGTCATTTTGTGTAGTTCTTGCTCGTCTCTTCTCCGCATGGGCTCGCGCCACACATTGAACTCAACAAGAGCGGCACGCGATGAATACGCGTGTTCTTCCGCGCGCCTTCATCTGGCAGCACTCTTGCCATCCCGGCGTGCCTAAGAACGGTGACAACCTGACTGCGGCGTACGCCGGTCCAGGCGAGGACCATCGCGACGCCTTCCAGCGTCAAAGCACGTTGCCTAATCGGGAGAAGAACATTGCCGAAAAGGCTGATGTACGGTGGAGCTCTGTCCGCCACGGTCGTAGCGTGGTGTCTTTTTGTCGGAGGCGTCGTCGAGACCCACGCGCAATCGAGTGCGTTGCCGTCCGGGTGGGCCAATCGGGATATCGGTGGCCCGACGCCACAGGGCAGCACCCGCGTGTCGGGCGGAACGTGGACGGTTGTCGGAGGCGGAGAGAACGTCTGGGGGACGGCCGACGAGTTTCATTTCGCCTATCGCGCGATGACTGGGGACGTCGACATCAGTGCGCGCGTTGCCAGTTTTGACACGGCCAATGAGTGGAGCAAGGCCGGCGTCATGATCCGTGATGGACTGACGGCCAACGCACGGAACGCCTTTGCACTGTTGGCGCCAGGGGCGGGAGCCGCGTTGCAGCGACGCACAGCCACGGGCGGTTCCACGACGCGGACGGAAAGTGGATCGGGCGCCGCGCCCGCATGGGTGAGGCTCGTCCGACAGGGCACTCGCTTTACGGCTTACCGCTCGACCGATGGCCGCTCCTGGACGACCATCGCAACCACGACGATTAGTATGCCCGCGACCGTGTACGTCGGCCTGGCGGTAACGAGCCGCGATCCCAGCCAGTCGGCAACCGCCGCGTTCACGAACCTGCAGGTTTCGACGGCACTCCCGACACCGTGGAGGCACCGCGATGTGGGAAGTCCTGCGCGTACCGGGAGCGCGACGTCTCCTTCTGCCGGATCGTTCACGGTGACGGGAGGCGGTGAGGCCATCTGGGGCAATGCCGATCAGTTCCACTACGTGTATCAACCCGTGCAGGGCAACACAGAGATCGTCGCGCGCGTGGCCAGCTTGCAGGTGTTGCACGCCGGAACCAAGGCGGGGGTGATGATCCGGGAGTCGATGAATGCCGGCGCGCGGCATGCTTCCATGTTCGCGACCGGCTCGAACGGATGGAGCTTCCAGTATCGCGACGTTACGGATGGCCTGAGTTACACGTCACCTGGTCCCGGTGGTAACGCGCCGGGGTGGGTGCGGCTCGTGCGGGCTGGCAATGTCTTTACCGCCTACCGTTCGAGCGATGGCCAGGCCTGGTCGCTGGTGGGAAGCGAGACGATTGCCATGTCTTCCGCCGTCTACGTGGGCCTTGCGGTGTCGAGCCGCGTCGCGACGGCGACGACCTCTGCCACGTTCACCAACGTTGCGGTAAACACGGCGACGTCCGGCGCCAACGAGCCGCCGAGAGTCTCGATTGCCAGCCCGACGTCGGGTGCGACCTACAACGCACCGGCGAGCCTGGTGGTTACCGCGTCGGCCAGCGACTCGGATGGCACGGTGACCCGCGTGGACATCTACCAGGGGTCGAGGCTACTCAAGTCCGACACCACGGTTCCGTACTCGGTGGACTTGACCGGCCTTGCCGCCGGCACCTATCCGCTGTCGGCGGTCGCGCGCGACAATGATGGCGCGACCACCACCTCGGCGGTCGTCAACATCACCGTCAGGTCTGGAACAAATCAACCACCCTCGGTCTCGGTTTCGGCTCCCGCCGCTGGCGCGTCGTTTACCGCGCCGGCGAACATCCCGGTGCAGGCCGCCGCCAGCGACTCCGACGGCCGCGTGGCGCGGGTTGAGTTCTATCGGGGGACGACCCTCATTGGCTCCGATTCGACCGCCCCCTTTGCAGTCACGTGGACCGGCGCCCCGGCCGGCACCTACACGCTGACGGCCAGAGCGTTCGACGATGACGGTGCGTCGCGGACATCGGCTGGCGTGAGCGTCAGCGTCAGGTCGGCGCAGAACCAGTTGCCGACAGTGTCCGTCACCAGTCCGTCGACAGGGAGCGCGTTCACCGCGCCGGCATCGGTCACCATCAACGCGACCGCAGGGGATGCCGACGGCACGATTGTCGGCGTCGACTTCTATGTCGGTTCCCAAATCATCGGGACCGACACGACGAGCCCCTACTCGGCGTCCTGGACCAACGTCCCCGCCGGGAGCTACTCGTTGACCGCCAGGGCGCGCGACAACTCGGGGGGCACGCGGACCTCGGGCGCTGTGGCCGTGACCGTCAACGTTACGGCGGCACGACCGACCACGGTGGTCTTCGTTCCCTCTGCTGACCACGCCACCAACGTCACGTCATACACGGTCGCGATCTATCGCGCCAGTGATCCCGTCACGGCGAGCCCGGTCGCAACGCGGAACCTCGGGAAGCCTGCGGTCGCCGGCGGGGAGATCTCGGTGGACATCTCGACGCTCGTGAGCCCGTTGACGGCCGGGTCGTACTACGCCGTCGTGCGCGCCACCGGTCCCGGAGGCACGACACCGAGCACGAAGTCGGCAAACTTCACCAAGTAGCTCTGTTATTTGGACGAACTCGATATGCGGCGCTACGCCGACGCCCATAACGAGCTCTGTGTGAGGTCAGCGCGAGACGGCATTTCCCTGTCTCGACTGCCAGAGAAATTCCGTCTGGCTCGAGCTCGAGAGTAGTGCCGCCGTCTCGAGTGCTGGCCAGGCTCCGGCCATCGCGCTGGGACAGCTGCGCCCCGCCCCAGCTGTCAGCCTAAAATTGACGAGCCGACCGTCAGCCCAAGTCTCGCGCCCTTGGACAGGTCCGCAGCGCTTCAATGACGACGCTCCCCGACCTGCTCTACGTGGCGCTGTTCGCGGTCGCCTTGCCGCTGTGGGACTACCTCGTCTCTTGGCCGGCATTTCGTCGCCAGTCACAAGCCGATCCGGCTCGGGCTCGGACGCGGCTCTGGACAGGGGCCATCGGTTACGCGTGGCCGCTGGTCGCTGTCGGGGCGGCGCTGTGGGTGGCGAACGACCGATCCTGGACGTCGTTCGGATTTTCCGTGCCCGACGGCTGGCGGTTGTGGACATCCATCGCCTTGTTCCTGCTGCTCGCGGCCTACTACGTCTATGCGGTCGCGACCGTCGCCCGCAGCTCCGAGGCACGGGCGAGCGTGCGGCAGCAGTTCGGAGAACTCACCACCGTCTTGCCGCACACGCGGACAGAACTGTATTGGTTCGGCGGGGTGTCGCTGACCGCGGGGTTCTGCGAGGAGTTTCTGTTTCGCGGCTACTTCATCTGGGTCTTCGCCCCGTGGCTCGGCTGGTGGGGCGCCGCGGCGCTGTCCCTTCCATTCTTCGCGATCGGGCATGCTGTACCAGGGATGGAATGGCGTCCTCCGCACGGGAATCGTCGGCGCGGTCTTCACGCTGGTCGTGGCAATCTTCGACTCCCTCTGGCCGGCGATCGCGCTGCACGCCCTCATCGATCTCGGCTCCGGGATGATGGCGTGGCTGGCGCTGCGCGAGGGCTCGGCACGAGGCGACGTGGTGGAAAGTGAACGGTCACCCGAGCCACAATCGGTGTCGAGAGGCTGATCGACTCGGCGGCCAGGCGAACTTCTCCGGTCCAAGATTCGTCAGCGATAATGGGATCTGTTTCCTTGCACGTCCTGCGGCACGCGCCGGTCGAGATGGTTGCCCCAGACGTGCCGGTCGGCCCGGCACAGACACTGCAACCGGACATCGATATCTGGAGGTAGGCATGTTCAGAGCACTCTTCAAGCTCGTCGTCCTGCTGATCGTCCTCGTGGCCGTCGGCGGGTTCTTCCTTGGCTGGTGGGGCGCGGGCGCGACGCTTCCGGACCGGGGAGCGGTCGCGACAGCGGGGCAGGCCGGCGCGGACATGGCCAAGCGCGCTGGGCAGGAGATTTCACAGAAGACAGCGGAGGCTGCCAAGACGGCGCAGGAGGCCCTCGGCGACGGCGCGCTCACCGCCAAGATCAAGGCGAAGATCGCGCTCGATGACCGCGTCAAGGCGCTCGACCTGAATATCGATACCAGCGATGGGGTGGTCACGGTCACGGGGAAAGTCCGCACCAGCGCCGAACGCGAGCGCGCCCTGTCGCTCGCGCGCGAGACGAACGGCGTCCGGCAGGTCATCGATCGGACGACGATCGACGGGCCACGGTGAGTCGGCCTATCTCCTGGGTTTGACCGAACGGCCGGGTTAGCCGAGAATTCGCGCGAGTTCATTCGTCATCCCCACCGCCAATCCAGCAGGAGCGAACTCATTGAGCGTGCCACCGAATCCCGAGAAGATTCTGCAGACCGGTCTGGCCTTTTGGGCCTCGAAGACGCTCCTGAGCGCGATCGAGATGGGCGTCTTCACGGAGCTCTCACGCGGGCCCGAGTACTTCGACGCGCTCAGCGGACGCCTGGGGCTGCACCCGCGTTCGGCGCGCGACTTTCTCGATGCCCTCGTGGCCCTCGGCTTCCTGGCGCGGGACGGCGAGCAGTACGCCAACACGCCCGAGACCGATCTCTTCCTCGATCGGAAGAAGGCCTCCTACGTGGGCGGCATCCTCGAGATGGCGAACCATCGACTCTACCCCTTCTGGGCGCACCTGACGGAGGCGCTTCGCACCGGCACACCGCAGAACGAGGTCAGGACGGGTGGCCCCGGCCTCTTCGAAACGATCTACGCCGATCCGGCACGGCTCAAGCAGTTCCTCGCCGCCATGACCGGCATCAGCCACGGCGCCAACATGACGATCGCGCGATCGTTCCCGTGGAAGGACTACCGCACGTACGCCGACGTCGGCACCGCGCAGGGCGACCTCGCGGCCCAGATTGCGCTCGCCAATCCGCATCTGCAGGGCGTGGGGTTCGACCTGCCGGAAGTGGCGCCGGTCTTCGAAGAGTATGTCGCGGCCGTTGGCGTGGCCGGCCGGCTCCGTTTTCAGGCCGGGAGTTTCTTCGACCAGCCCCTGCCGAAAGCCGACGTGATCCTGATGGGCCACATCCTGCACGATTGGGATCTGCCGACCAAGCAGATGCTGATCAAGAAAGCGTTCGACGCGCTGCCGGCGGGCGGCGCCCTCATCGTCTACGAGTCGCTCATCGACGACGACCGCTCAAAGAATGCGTTTGGATTGCTCATGAGCCTGAACATGCTCATCGAGACGCCTGGAGGCTTCGACTACACCGGCGCCGACTGCTCGGGCTGGATGAAGGACGCCGGTTTTTCGACCACGCGTGTCGAGCCGCTCGTCGGCCCGGACTCGATGGCGATCGGCATCAAGTAGGCTCACAACCTTGGTGTGAGGGTGGCGTGCGGACGTCGGTTCATCCCCCTGGTCTGGCAGCGAAGCTGCGGACCGCTTGCGCTTCGTCCTCGAAGATCTCGAAGACGGTCATGATCTTCAGCATCCCGAACAGGCGCTGTCCCCGAGTCGTCACGTGGAGGAGCCGAATGTCGCCACCCTTTTCCCGCACGCCCTTGAGCTTGCCGACGAGCATTCCCACGCCGGAACTGTCGATGTAGGTGACGCCGCCCAGGTCGACGACGATCTTGACGTGGCCGCGCTCGATGAGGTCGCGGATCTTGCGCCCAAAGAGCAGGTCGCCGTCGTCGAGCAACATCTGGCCGGTCAGGGCCAGCACCGTCACGTCGTTCAGCTGTCGTTCCACGATGCTCAGAGCCGAATCGGTCATGGATCCCTCACACCGGGGCTACTCGGAAGGCATGGGCGTGGCGCGTCGCCAGCCGCACTAGGAGTTGAACTCGATGCCGCATTCTGACCGCAATTCGGTGGATTGAACAAGGCCGAGGGGCTTTTTCTTTGTGTCCGGTGGCCATCGAGGTGATAATCAAGCCTTCACTGGTCGAACCCATTCCTTCATGAACTGCCCGAGCTGCGGCGGGCGTGCCACGGTCTCCAACGGTCGGTGTACGGCTTGCGGCGTTGCGATCCACAGCGCCAAGTCGGACGGCGTGTGGACGCGCGCCCTCGACGCCGCGGCGGCCAAGGCCGCCGGACTCGGCTCCGGCGCATTCGCCGGAAGCGCCGCACCGCCCGACGCAGCCACCGGGCCTGGGCTGTATGGCGACGCGCCGACCGGCGCGGGGGCGGCCTTCTCCGACGCGTCCACTGAACCGACCCTCCACCTGGATCCGGACGCGACCCGTCCGGGAATGTCCAACGAGCCAGCCGCCCAGGCCGACGATTCGCCAGCAGGTCCACTGTCCCCTGGACAGCCATTTGGCCCGCGCTACCACATCGTTCGGCTCCTGGGCATCGGTGGCATGGGGGCCGTGTACCAGGCGTGGGACGCCGAGCTCGGCGTGGTCGTAGCGGTCAAGGTCATCCGGCCGGAAGTGGCGGAGGACCCCGCGGCGGCCGCCATGCTGGAGCGCCGTTTCAAGCAGGAACTGCTGCTCGCGCGCCAGGTGACGCACAAGAACGTCGTGCGCATCTACGATCTCGGCGAGATCGACGGCATCAAGTTCATCACGATGCCGTTCATCGAAGGCGAGGAGCTGGCGGCGATCATTCGCCGCCAGGACAAGCTGCCGCTCGAGCGCGTCATCAAGATCGCGCGCGGCATCGCGACCGGACTGGAGGCGGCGCACGCCGCAGGCGTCGTGCACCGTGACCTGAAACCCGCCAACATCATGGTGGACAAGGGCGACGAAGCCATGATCATGGACTTCGGCATCGCTCGCTCCACCGGGGGCCCGAACCCGGTGTCGCCGGACATCGGCGCGGCGTTCCAGACCTCAGCCCGGACGGTGGGCCACACGATGGTCGGCGCGGTGGTGGGAACGATCCAGTACATGGCGCCGGAACAAGCGCGGGCGGAGCCGGTTGACCAGCGCGCCGACATCTACGCGTTCGGATTGATCGTCTACGACATGCTGCTCCACCAGCAGCGGGCGCGTGGGGCTGGTACCGCCATCGCGGAGCTCACGAGCCGGATGCAGTCGCCGCCGCCGGCGCCGCGCGCGATCGATCCGAGCATCCCCGAACCCCTGGATCGGCTGGTCGTGCAGTGCATCCAGCCCGACGCCACCAAGCGGTTCCAGACGACGCCGCAGCTCGTCGCCGCGCTGAACCGCCTGGACAGTCGAGGACGACTGCTCCCGGTGGTGCGGCGCCTGACGTGGCGCCTGGCCGGCGCCGTCGCCGGGATATTTGTCGCGCTGCTCGGCCTGACCTGGTGGCTCGCCCAGGGCCCGCCCGTGCCGGTCGCGCACGAGCCCGTCTCGGTGTTGATTGCCGACTTCAACAACGCGACCGGCGACCAGACATTCGACCGTACACTCGAGCCCATTCTGAAGCTCGCGCTCGAAGGCGCTGGGTTCATCAGCGCCTACGATCGCAGCGGGATTCGCCGCAGCCTCGGCGTCCGTCCGCCCGAGAGCCTCGACGAGCAGGCTGCGCTGGCCCTGGCCGTCAAGCAGGGCGTCAACGTCGTCCTGTCCGGTGTCGGTCGAGCGACAGGGCAGCCGCTACGCGGTGTCGGTCAAGGCGGTCCAGGCGGTCACCGGCAACGTGATCGCCGCGGCGACCAGGCCGGGCGTCGAGCAAGGATCAGGTCCTGAGCGTCGCGACCGCGTCTTGCCGACGACGTTCGCGAGGCACTCGGCGACGATACGTCGGACTCGGCGCAGCGGTTCGCGATGGAGACGCTGACGGCCACGTCGCTCGACGCGGTCCGCGAGTACGCGCGGGGCATGGAGGCCATGTCGGGCAGCAAGTTCGAGGACGCGCTCCAGAGCTTCCAGAAGGCCGTCGCCCTGGACCCGAAGTTCGGCGTGGCGTACGGCGCCATGGCCGCGACGTCCGCAACCTCGATCGGCTGCAGGATGCCGAGAAGTACGCGCAGGAAGCCATCCGGCATCGTGGACAGCATGACCGAGCGCGAGCGATATCGCGATGCGCGGCTTCTATTACTCCATCACCAACGACTATCAGGCCTGCGTGAAGGAATACGGCGACCTGATCGCGCGGTTCTGCGGCCGACGCGGCGGCGCGCAATAACCGCGCGCTCTGCCTGACGCAGCTGCGGAAGATGCCGCAGGCGGTCGACGAGATGCGGCAGGCCGTCAAGATCCTGCCGAACCGCGCCCTGTACCGCCAGAATCTCGCCCAGTACGCCAATTACAGCGGCGACTTCCAGGCGGCCGAACAGGAAGTGCTGGCGATGCAGGACCCGGGCCTGTTTGCCATGCTCGCGCTGGCGTTCGCGCAGGTGGGGCAGGGGCAGGTGGCGGAAGCGACCAGCGACCTACGAAGGACTCGGGAAGCTCGACCCGGAGGGCACGTCCTTCACGGCGTCGGGTCTCGGCAGATCTGGCGATCTACGAAGGGCGATTCTCGGATGCCGAGCGCATTCTGGCGCAGGGCGCCGCCGCGGATCTCGCGGCGAAGATGCCCGACAAGGCCGCCCGCAAGTTCGCGACGCTCGCCGAGGTTCAGCTCCTGCGGCAGCAGAAGGCGGCGGCGATCAGCCGCGGCCGAGAAGGCGCTGGCGAACAGTCAGGCCATCAAGATCCGGTTCCTCGCCGCGCGGGTGTTCTTGTCGAGGCGGGAGCGGCCGCCAGGGCGAAGGCGCTCGCCGACCGGCCTCGCCGCCGAGCTCCAGGCCGAGCCGCAGGCGTACGCCGTCAATCATCGAAGGTCTGACCGCTTTGAACGCCGGCGACGCCCGTCAGGCGATCAAGTCGTTGACGGCAGCCAACGAAGCTCCTGGATACCTGGATCGGCCACTTCTATCTGGGGCGGGCCTATCTGGAACGCCGGGGCGTTCCCGCAGGCGGACTCCGAATTCGATCGCTGCCTCAAGCGCCGTGGCGAGGCACTGGCGCTCTTCCTCGACGAGGAGCCTACGTACGGCGTACTTCCCGCCGGTGTACTACTACCAGGGGCGGGTCAGGGAAGGGCTGAAGAGCACGAAGTCTGGCGAATCGTACGACGCCTACCTCGCGATTCGCGGGACAGTCGACGGAAGATCCCCTCGTTGCCGGAAGTCCGCCGGCGCGCAGCCGCCGGCGAGCCGCGGTAGGCGCCGGCGCCCCAGCCTCTCGGACGCCTCGTCCAGGGAGCGGCCGGGTCGCGCTTGACCCAGCCGCACCGATTGTCCTACTTCACCAACTGCATCTGGAACGTCGGGCTCGGTAGATAGCCTGGCGTCGTCGGCGTAATCGTGACCTCGTAGAGGCCGACCGGGTAGTTCTGCCCGTTCGTTTCCTTGGTCTGCAGGTTGAACTGCCACGTCTTGGTGGTCGGGTCGTACCGGAACGAGCTGCTCCCGGGATCGGTATTCGTAATGATGCGGATGGGTCCGGAGGGAAGGGGGCCCTTCACCGTCACGTTGTGCAGGACCTGCGAGCTGCTCACCACCGTCGCGCCGCTCTTGAATTGCCACTTCATCGGGACAGCGCTTCCAGCCTTGAACGCCTTGCCTGACTGCACGGGCGGCACGTTCTGCACACCCACGAGGGTGTAGTCCCGCCTGCCGGACCGTCAGCACGAAGCTGTCGCTGGCCATGAGACCGTCGCCGTCGGTCACCCTGACAGTGATCGTGGCGGTTCCGCTCTGATTCGACGCCGGAGTCACAGTCACGGTGCGCGCGGCCCCGGTGCCGCCGAACACGATGTTCGCAGTCGGCACCAAGGTCGTGTTGCTGGAACTGGCCGAGAGCGTCACCGTGGCCAGATCGTCGTCACCGATGGTGAAGCTCACCGAGCCGGTGCTGGTGTTCCCGTCGATGGTCCGATCCGCGAGGTTGGAGATCGTCGGGGCATCGTTCACGGAAGCGACCGTGATGTTGACCGTGGCGACGTTGGTATCGATCGAGCCGTCGTTGGCCTTGTAGGTGAACGAGTCCGGACCCTGGTAATTCGCAGCCGGCGTATAGGTGAACGAGCCGTTCGGGTTCAGGGCCAGGGTCCCGTGCGCTGGACCGGTGACGAGCGCCGCCGTCAGCACGCTGGCGGTGTCGGAGTCCGAGTCGTTGCCGAGGACGCCCGGCGTCGCCTGAGTGAGGGTCGTGTCTTCGCCCGTGGTGTAGCTGTCGTTGCGAGCCACCGGCGGGTCGTTGACTCCGAGAATCGTCACGAGGTTGGAGGGATCGCTCTGAATGTTGTCGCCGTAGAGTGCGACGGCGAAGAACGTGTACGGCACCCCGTTCAGGAGCTGCGCGGTGTCGAGTAATGCGTACACCTGCTGACCCGGCAAGGCCGCGACCGTCGCCACCAGGGTCCACGGCTGTCCCGGCAGGAGCGAGTCGCCCTGAACGCGATACACCGCGTACTGGCCGACGCCGCCGACGTTGGTCGCCGTCCAGCTCACCCTGACCCGGTGGTTGGGCGAGACGAGCCCGACGCAGTCCACGCCGACCACGCACGCCGCGAACTCGTTCGGCGGCGTCTTCGCCAAATCCGCTGCGGTTTCGAAGTCCAGCTCGCCGCCAGGGTTGTTCGGGTCGTTCACGAACATGTCGCCCCCGCCGAGGTAGCCCCGGGCCTCGTCGCCGCGGCCCGACTCGGGCTGGCCGAAGTCCCAGCGGCCGAAGTCCCAGCGCCCGAAGTCCCACCGCCCAAAGTCCCACCGGCCGTAGTCTCCCTGGGCCAGGTCGCCTCGACTCGCGTCGCCGACGCCGAAATCCCAGCGTCCGAGGTCGGACGAGGCGAAGTCCCACCGGCCGAAGTCCCACCGGCCCATGGAAATCGACAGCGGGCCCAGCACTTGACGGCCCGCTCGATCGAAGAACGGTCCACCGACGTTCCGTCGCGCGCCGACCTGATTCAAGCGCAGGTTGGCCCAATCGTCGAAGCCGCGGAGGATCTCGGCCGAGGTGCCGGTCGGCGATGCGGTGGTGCGACCGTTGAAGTTGATGTCCTGGGTGAAGCCGATGTCGCTGACGCTGCCGTTGGCATTCCAATCGATCGGCCCGGCCGCCGTGCGCGCGTCGATGCGAACCATGGGGACATCGGCCGCCGTCAGGCTGCCGCCATCACAGTGCTTCGCCGCCGCGGTTCCGCGGCCGTCGAGGTAGCTGCCAAACAGCGGCGCGTACCAACCCAGGCGGTAGGGCATCGATTCCTGTCCGTCCGCGAGGCTTTGCTCGTCGGGCGCGGGCCCGAGGACACTGCGCGAGAAGTCCAGGTGCGGCCGCCCGACGTCGTCAAGCAGTCCGCGCAGCTGATACAGATAGTTCATCACGCTGGCATACACCGGCTTGCAGTTGGGATCGCCCGCCTGCCCGCCGTGCGTCAGCTCGGCGTTGTGCCCCCACTCGTGCATGAACGTGCCGGCTTGCATGAACGGCGTGCCTACCGGCTTTCCGTCCGTGTCGGGGAAGGCCCCGAGCGTGACCAGGATGTCGCCGCCCGGGAAATCCGCGACGCCGGTATTGGTCCGGGGAATATGAAATGCCGGGTTGTCTCTGAGCGGCGCGTCGCAGCGCTCGGTCGTGACGCTCGTTGGCACCTCGGTGCCGGCTTCGTCGAGGCACGGCAGCACGGATTTCGGCAAGCCGATGGCGTGGGCGAAGAGCGCGTAGTGAAACGTATCGGTGCGGTTGCGGTCGAACCGCCGGACGCAGCTGCTTCCCGGTTGATCGCAGGGGTCGTCGGCCCCCGGCGGGACCACAGGGCCGCTCAGAACCTCGTCTCTGAGGAACCGGAATCCGGTCTTCCAGCCGACGGTGCCGGGGTAACCCGAGAACTGACACACGCCAGGGGGATCGGTCTCGCCGCGCGTGCAGACGGTTGCCAGCTCGTTGATGGCTTCTCCGCCGCGCGCGAGGCCATCGCCGCGAATGAGGTAAGGATCGGCGTCGCCTGCCGGGTAAGCGGAACCGGCGTCGATGTGGAGCGCGATCCCGGTTCGTCCATCGGGATTCGCGACGGGGGCGTTCGCGAACGCCTCGCCCATCATCTTCAACGCCGCCGGTGACGGCGAGTGCGAGTGGGGTGGCTTGGGCACGCCGCCGTAACTCGGCGGGCCGATCGCGGGATCGGGGTCGTCCTCCGTGAACATGTACCCCAGCTCGATGAACACGTCCTTGTGGTCCGGATCCGCGCCCATGGCCTTGAGATTTGGCAGCGCCTGCCCGAACGGATCCAGGATGGGTGTTTCAGACGATTCCCAGACATCGAGGAGGCCGTCCCCATCACGGTCCTTGACTGCCGTTCGATAGACGATCGCGGCCCAGGTCAGACAGTCGAAGGAGCTGAAGCCCTGGTGGTCGACCGACGTCGTGACCTGCGTCAGGTTCGGCAGGTTCGGGAAAGCCGTCGGGGTCAGCTGGTATGTCGGGTTGTCCCAGTTGGGCCCCTGCACGGCACTGAAGGGATTGGTCGCGAGCGCCGTGCCGTTGAACCGCAGAATCTCTGACTTGTTCGACTGACCGCTGCCCACGATGTGGGTGAGCTTGGCGGACTGACCACGCATCGTAGAACCCACCGATCCGCTGGACCATGCTCTCGCGTGCTCTGGTCCATCGTGTATCCGCCGTCGTACAGCACGATGGCGCTCAATGGCAGCGATGGATCGCGGTAGATCACGACCAGACTGGCGCCAAGGGCGAGCGGGCCACCGCCGTCGGGCAGCTGAACCTGATGCGCGCCGTTCACGACGAACTTGCCCGTCTGTGGGTTGACGTCGAAGTACCTGAGCACGTCAGCGCGGTAGGTGAAGGTCTGGGTTGTACCGCCCGATGGTCCGGTGCCGCCTCCGGAGCTCCAGCAGGGCGGCGTTCCGGAGCCGAGCACTTTGGCGAATGGCTCGGTGCCGGCGGCGCTGAGCGGGTAGCCTCGGAAGGTGACGCCGACGCTGCCCGAGTCCGAACCCGAACTCCCTTTCGTCACGACCTGCCAGTAGAGGAACGCCGCTAGAACGTCCACACGCTCCGGCACGCCAGCGATGGGGATCGAACCGGTCGCTATGCCATTGACGCCGAGGTTGCGCAGCCCCACGCCGCCAACGGCGTAGTCGCCAGTGATGAAGTAGTTCTTGAAGAAGCCCAGCGCATCGGGCGTCTGAGCCACCGTCGGTGCGCCTTGAAGAAGGAGGAGGGCAGGGATAATGGCTAGCAGCAGCGCTCGTTTCATTCTGTTCCTTGTGCGCGCGTCGTCGTCGTGCGCCGAAGTCGGTTCGATCGTGTCGATAATCTTGGGCCGTGCGTGGGATGAGCTTGAGACCAGATCTCGATTATGACTGAGCACGGGAAGTTAATACACATGACGTTAGAAGTCTGACCAGGAGCAGACTTAATGCTGGCATTCAATCTTCGATCAAATGCTCGATAAGTCGGCTCCAAAGACGGCTTTCTTATTAGCAGTCAATGAATTCGCTCGGCGGCAAAGCTCTGCCAGAGCGGTATAATCCGCGCGTATTCGTCCCGTAATCTGTCACCACTGGGAGTCCCCACGGCATTGATTCGGTACCACCCTGGGCCACTACAGAATCGTCGAGCTGCTGGGTAAGGGTGGAATGGGAGAGGTCTACGCGGCCACACCAACTCGGACGTCGTGCTGATCTCGACGGCGCGAAAATAGGCCGCACGCTTCAGTCCGGGTTGATGTAGCGATAGAGCAGTCGGATCAGCGTGTACGCTCGCGGCATCGTGTCGGCCGAGAACGCGATGGTGTCCGGGGCTGGACGCTGCATGCCGGGGAGGCTCTCGGCGACTTCAGGGATGAAGGTCTCCTGGAACTGGACTTCGACCTTGTAAGCCGCCTCACGTTTCGGCGCGCCGCGTTTCGCGCGCGCGACGGCGTCTTTCGCGGCCGCTTCAATCTCCGCATGGACGTCGGCGAGCGGACGGAGCTCGACGGCCCGTTGGTTGATCGCCCGCTTCACCGCGATGGTGCGCGCCTCGGGCGCGACGGCCGCGACCTGCTTGACGGCGACGTCGTCTCCAGTCACGAGCACGACCGGCACGCCGTACCAGCCTGCGACCAGCGTGTTGAGGCCGCCCTCTCCGAGCGAGCGCCCATTCACGCGCACGTCGGCGACGACGCTGCTGCCGGTGTGGGCGAAGACGCCGCTCGGCGTGCCCGCCTGCGCGTGGTAGCCGACGAAGATGACGGCGTCGAACGAGTCATCGAGGCCCTCCATCATCCCGGCGCGCTTGAAGCTGTGGCTGACGAGCCGCGCGCCGGGCGCCAGATCTTCGAGGCGCAGGTTCCGCATGCTGCCGTGCGAGTCGTTGACCACGATTTCGGTTGCGCCGCCGGCCCTGGCGCCGCGGATCGCGGCGTTGGCATCGTCGGCCATGAGCTTCCTCGAGCGGCCGTATTCCGCGCCCGTGGCCGAGAGCTGGTCGGATCCGGAGATGCCGCTGATGCCCTCCATATCGACCGAGATGAACACCTTCTTGCCGGCCTGACCGCCGAGCGTCAGTCCGACGAGCATGCAGAGCAGCAGCGAAAGCGAGGCACGGCGCACGATGGGAACCTCCGGCTTCGAAACCCGAGCCGGGCGACCGGCCGCAGGTTCAGTATGGACACGATGACGCGTCAGGATAGCCCATCCAATCGGATCGTGGCGACGAGGCTGGACGTTGCCGTAGAATTGGCCGCGGAGTCCGGCTTCGGCAGGCGAAAGGCAATCGATGAGAGTGACCGAACGCGTACGCGCATGGCGCATCTGGGCCGCAACGTTGCTTCTTGCCGCCTGCGCCACGGTGGCCCCGCCCGACGTCTGCGCGCAGGGCGCGCGCACGCACACAGACCTCACATACGCGACCGTTGACGGCAAGGACCTTGGTCTGGACCTCTATTTGCCAGCCGGCGTGCCGGCGCCGGCGCTGGTCGTCTGGGTGCATGGTGGGGCGTGGCGATCGGGGACGAAGGCGAAACCGCCGATGCTGTTCGTCGAGGGCGGCATGGCCATGGCGAGCCTCGACTTCCGGCAGTCAGGGGAGGCGCGGTTTCCAGCCAACGTCCACGACATCAAGGCGGCGATCCGGTTTCTGCGCGCGAAGGCGTCGCAGTACGGTTACCGCTCGGATCGGATCGCGATCGCCGGGTCGTCATCGGGTGGGCACCTCGCGGTGCTCGTTGGCGTCTCCAACGGTCAGAAAGAGCTCGAAGGCACCGTCGGTGGCTTTCTGAACCAGTCGTCCGATGTCGCAGCGATCGTCGACTACTTCGGCGCCTCGAATCTGACGACGATCCTCGCGCAGTCGACGCCTCACGGGTTGAGCGTGCGCCGTCCCGCGCTCGAACTGCTGCTCGGCGCTCTTCCCGACGCGGAGCCGAGCCTGGCGCGGCTGGCGAGTCCCGTGACGCACGTCGACCGAAGTGATCCGCCCCTCCTTATCTTTCACGGCGATCAGGATCCGCAGATGCCGATCAATCAGTCGCACGAGCTGCAGGGCGCCTACGAGAAGGCCGGCCTCGACGTCTTCTTCGACGTCGTACACGGCGCCGCCCACGGCGGGGATGCGTTCTTCTCGCCGGATCGGGCGGCGCGCGCGCTGGCGTTTCTCCGCCGCACCATCGGACGGTAGAACCGGACCACTCTCTTCAGCAGGAGCAACCGCGATGAATCGACGCGAGTTCGTTCGCCTCACGGGAAGCGGCGTGGCAATCGGCGCGATCGCCGAGCAGGTGGTCGAGGCGCAGGTAGCGGGGCAGTCGAAGGCCGCGTCGCCGGCGGGAGCGCGCAAGGCGCGGATGAAAGCCGGCACGCAGCACGGCGATTCCGATTCGATCCTCCGCGTCATGGCCGGCTTTGGCGTCAATCATATTTGCAGCCGCCTCCCGTCGCCGAAGCTCGACGAGGCGTGGTCGGTCGAGGCGCTCGCGCGACTGAAGGAGCGCGTCGAGTCATTCGGGCTGACCCTCGACATGGTGCCGCTGCCCCTCAGCTCGAACGAAATCTCGCGCAGTGAGAATGCCGCCATCCTGCTCGGGACTGAGCCCGACCGCGAGCGGCAGCTCGACGACATGTGCCAGATGATTCGCAACACGGCGCGTGCCGGCATCCCGTCGGTCAAGTACAACCTGACGTTCCTGGGCGTGCCGAGGACGGAGGCGACGCTCGGCCGGGGCCGCGCGCGCTACAGCACCTTCGTCTATGCCGCCGGCAAGCAGGATCCGCCGCTGACGATCGCTGGCAAAGTGGACGCCGACCTTTACTGGGAACGAATCACGTATTTTCTCAAGCGCGTGGTTCCCGTGGCCGAGGAGTACAAGGTGCGGCTCGCGTGCCATCCGCAGGACCCGGGGATGCCGAAAGGGAAGGGGTGGCGCGGCGTCGAAACGGTCCTCGGTTCGGTCGAGGGTCTCGAATCGCTTTCTCTCGATCGCCGAGAGCCCGTATCACGGCCTGAATTTCTGCCAGGGCACGGTGTCGGAAATGCTCGAGAAGCCAGGCGAGCAGATCTTCGACGTCATCCGCCGCTTCGGCGGGCGCGGCAAGATCTTCAACGTCCACTTCCGCAACATCGCCGGCGGGTTCCTCGACTTCCGCGAGACGTTCATCGACGATGGGGACGTCGATATGTTGAAGGCGATGCGGGTCTACAAGGAGATTGGCTACGACGGCATGATGATGCCGGACCACGTGCCATCCATCGAGGGAGATACCGGCAACCTGCAGGGATTCGCCTTCGCTTTTGGGTACATCAAGGCGCTCATCGCGGCGGTCGCGCGCGGAGAGCCGTGAGCCGCGTAGCGCGAAGCCGCCTAGGCGGCTCAACCGGGCGGCTGCCGAAGCCTGGCGTAGCCGCTCAAGCCGAGCACGAGCATCAGCACGCCGCCGAAGAGCGGCGTGGCCTGGATCGCCCCCGTACGCATGAAGCTGTAGGCGAGAACCGAGAAGCTCAACGCGGCCGCCACGAAGGCGAGCAGCACGGCCAGTTTTTGCGCGGGGTTCGGGGGCGTCGTCACGCCCGCCAGACTAGCACGAGGCACCTGGTCGTCGATGCGGGGTCTGACCCTGGTCTGACGGTCTGACCCGGTCTGACCCCGGAGGTCAGGCGCGGCGGACGGCGAGGTCCTGGCCGACGGGGCCGGTCCAGCCGGTGGCTCGCAGTTGCTGCTCGAGGGCGAGCCACAGGCGATGGGCGTCGTTCGAGCCCTTGACGTAGTGCGTGCGGACGCGGCCGTCGGGCTCGGTCAGCACGATGGCGTAGGTGTCGGGGACCGCCGTGTCGCGGACTTCACACTGTAGCAGCGTCTGTTGTTTCTCGTAGAAGTACAGCACGGTCGATCTGTCGGCACCTTCGCCGGTTCGCAGTAGTGGAGCCGGGGCCGGTTCCCCGGGGCTCCCTGATGACCCGTCCGGCATCCGCCGATATGTCACGGATAGGATGACGAATTACTGATAGTGGTCCCGCGCGGCAATCGCCGAGCTCTTCGAGCTCCTGTCGGTCGCCTTCAGCGGGCACAGCGGCTTCAACGTCGTCATCGATCGGCGCGGTCCGATGCTCCGGACGACGTGCCGCAGCCTCGGCGCAGATGCTGACGGCGAGCGCCGCGGCGGACGCGTGCTGCTCGGTCCCGACGAGATCGTCGTGGCCGAACAGAGGCGAGCGGGCCGACCGTCCGGTCGATCGTCGGCGAGAGCCCCGTTCCTATCGGCACATCCCCGTCAGGCGCCGCCGCGTCTGGCCGCTCGACGGCGCGGACCGGCAGCGTCATCGCCGCGTCCGGACCCGCTCGATGCTCCTTCCGGCGCCGTACCGCTTACTGACTTTGTAGTCGGCCGGAATCTCGAACATCGCCGCGTCGATGGCCGCGGTCGAGACCGACGTCACTTCGGTCGTGATCGTGTTGTTCATCTTCTTCATCATCTCGGCCATCGGCGCCGCTGCGCTTCGATGCCGATGCTCATTTCGGTCGCGAACGGTACGCCCAAGCTCGGCCATCTTGCTTGATACATGTCGGTCATCGCTTTCGCCATCGCCGGCCGCGTCTTGGCCTGCGTTGCGTCGAGGAAGCCACCACTCTCCGATGCCGCGCGATAGAACGCGAGCGTATTCGGCCTGGCCGGGGCCGTTCTTGACAAGGCACTGCGGCCCGCTCATGACCATCGTCATGCTGCGTGCGTTGCCCATCGCCATCGGCACGGCGACCTTCATGTCGTGGACCGTGCAGGTCTGGCCGGCGATCTGTCTGGTCTGGGCGGTCGGCGTGATCGAGAAGCTGATGTCGGTCGCGCCCGCCTTCGCGAGCGTGTCGGAGAGGGCGGCCATGTCGATGACTCTGGCTTCCTTCTTGTCGTGGTCGAGGACGATCATGCGCTTGGCGGCGAGGTCGATGATGGTGCTCGTCAGCCGCCCCTTGCCGGACGTCTGGTCGGTGCGGGTCTTCAGCCCCTTGACGTACTGCGTCATGCCGCCGGTCATGTCGCCGACCATGCCGGTGCCGCCGCCCTTGCTTTTCATGGTGACGTCGGCGAGCGCGGGCGAGGCGAGCGGCGCAGCAGAACAGAGAGATCCCGACCAGGCAGACAAATGGGTTTCATGTGCGAGTGACTCCTGTGGCCGGAGGTGCTGGGGAGGGCGCCCTCAATTGTAGCGCGAGCTTGGGCGCGGCCACTTCACACGGTTGCACTGTCGCGCGTCGTAAAGCAGACCCGCTCAGGAATAGGATCGTCAAATGGCTTGGATACTGCTGCTACTGGCCGCGATCCTCGAAGTGGGGTGGGCGGTGGGACTGAAGTACACCCACGGCTTCACAAAACTGTGGCCAAGCGTCTGGACTGTGATCGCGATGGTCTTCAGCATGATCTTGTTGGCTTGGTCGGCGCGTACGCTGCCGATCGGCACGGCTTACGCAGTCTGGACCGGCATCGGCGCAGCGGGAACGGCTGTGCTCGGTATCTACCTGTTCGGGGAGCCGGCGAGCGTCATACGCCTCGCTGGCGTCGGCCTCATCGTCGTCGGCGTCGCTCTGCTCAAGAGCGCCGGCTAGGCGGCGCGGTATTCGGAAAATGGCATGGCATTATCGCGGAAGGGAGTCGGACATTGCAGCTGAAGCATTTTGTGGTCGGGCTGGCGTTGCTGTTGAGCTCGATGGGGATCGATGGCGAACGGCATCGGCACAGCAGACCGAAAAGGAAAGTGATCGGCTGCAGAATTCGGCGGTCGTCCTCAAGGAAATCTTCGGCATGCCGGACGCGATCCCGCAGGAGCTTCTCGACAAGGCCGAGTGCGTGATCGTCTTTCCGTCGGTGAAGAAGGTCGCCCTCGGCGTCGGCGGCAGCTACGGGCGCGGCGTGATCTCCTGCCGTGGGGGCGGCACGCTCGACGGGCCGTGGGGCGCGCCGGCGATGTTTGCGCTCGAGGGGGCCAGCATCGGGTTTCAGCTCGGCGCCCAGGCGACGGATTTCATTCTCCTCGTCATGAACGACCGCGGCGCGAACTCGGTGATGGGCAGCAAGGTCAAGCTCGGTGCCGATGCGTCGGCGGCGGCTGGTCCGAAGGGGCGTACGGCGGGCGCGGCCACCGACATCGTCATGCAGGCCGAGATCCTCACCTATTCACGTGCGCGTGGCCTCTTTGCCGGCGTGTCTCTCGAAGGGTCGACGCTGCGTTCGGATGGTGACGCCAACGAGCGCCTCTACGGCCGCAAGATCGACGCGCGCGAGATCACGCGCGGCGGCTCGGTTCCGATGCCGAGCGACGCTCGGGCGCTCGTCGATCTCCTCAACGCCCGGTCACCGAGGAATCTGTCCGATCGGCCCAAGTAGACGGAGAAGCTCAGGCGTTCATGCTACTTTTGATACATGCATCCTTGGCACGATTGTTACGTCGACGACGCGCTGGTCGAAGCGGCGTTTCCCGTCATCATCGAAGTCCCGAAGGGCAGCACCAACAAGTACGAGCTCGACAAGGAGACGGGCCTCCTTCGTCTCGACCGCGTGCTCTACAGCGCCGTCTACTATCCGGCCGACTACGGCTTCATCCCGCGCACGTATTGCGACGACGGCGATCCGCTCGACGCGCTGGTGCTGTCGCAGGAGCCCGTGCATCCCCTGACCATCGTCGAAGCGCGCGCCATCGGCGTGATGCGCATGCGCGACGAGAAGGGCATCGACGACAAGATTGTCGCGGTCAGCGTGCGCGATCCGGCGTTTGCGCACTACGTCGACAAGGGCCAGCTGCCGCCGCACATGTTCCTGCAGATTCGGCGGTTCTTCGAGGACTACAAGGTCCTCGAGCACAAGCAGGTGGTCGTCGAGGACCTGCTGGGGATGGACGACGCGGTTCGCATCATCCGTGAGGCGCTCGATCTCTACCGGCAGCTGCGCCGCGGCGAACTGGCGAAACCCATGCAGCGGCCTGTCAACCAAACCTGATCCGACGCCGTCCAACCGGAGCCGTCCAAGGCTCGTCGTGACGGCTGGCTCGTGAGCTGGTCTCGAGGATTGAGGTGCCAATGCGAATGCGCCAGGATCTCCTTTACGCCCTTCGCAGCCTGCGCAAGAGCCCGGGCTATGCCGCCGTCACGATCCTGACGCTGGCGCTCGGCATCGGCGCCAACACCGCGATCTTCAGCGTCGTCAACGGCGTCATCCTCAAGCCGCTGCCGTATCGCGCGCCGGAACGGCTCGTCTTCATCACCAGCCAGTTTCCCGACTCTCGGCTTCGATCAGTTCTGGGTCTCGGCGCCGGAGTTCATCGAGTTCGCCGAGAGCAACCGATCGTTTCAGCAGGTCGGCGCCTACCGCGCCGGCGCGGTCAATCTCGGGACGCCGGATCAGCCGCGTCGGGTCAACTCGGCGGTCATCACGTCGGAGTTGATGCCGGTGCTCGGCGTGGCGCCGATTCGCGGCCGGCAGTTCACGCGCGAGGACACGCTGCCGGGGGCCGAGGACGTTGCGGTCCTGTCGAGCGAGTTGTGGCGCAGCGCGTTCGGCGGCGACGAGGCGGTCGTCGGACGCGCGGTCCCGATTGACGGCGCACCCACGCGCATCGTCGGCATCATGCCTCCGGGCTACGACGTCCACGACCGAGCGCGTGCAGGTCTGGCGGCCGTTGACGATCGATCCGGCGAATCCTGGCGGCCGGGGCGGCCATTTCCTCTATCTCGTCGGCCGCCTGAAGGACGACGTCACCTGGCGCAGGCAAGGGTCGAGCTCGAATCGCTGCTCGTCAAGTGGCCGCAGCGATCGGCGGGGCATGCGCCCAACACGAAGACCCACCGGCTGCGCTTCGACGGGCTGCAGGACGACCTCGTCGGCGGCCTGCGCACGGCGCTCTGGGTGCTGCAGGGCGCGGTGGCGTTCGTGCTGCTCATCGCGTGCGCCAATCTGGCGAACCTGATGCTCGCCCGCGCCGAGTCGCGGCAGCGCGAGTTCGCGATCCGCTCGGCGCTCGGCGCCGGACGCTGGCGGCTGTTACGGCAGTTCCTGACCGAGGGGATCGTGCTGGCGCTTGCCGGCGGAGCGCTCGGCGCGGTGCTGGGCTTTGGCGGCCTGCGCGCGCTCCTGGCGGCGAATCCGGAGAGCCTGCCGAGATCGGGCGAGATCGCGCTCGATCCCGATCGTGCTCTTGTTCACGATTGCCATTTCGCTGGTGACGGGCGTGCTCTTCGGCCTGTCGCCGCTCCTGCACCTGCGCGAGCACGTCGTCAACAGCTCGCTGAAGGAAGCAGGGCAGCGATCGACGGCGTCGGCCGCGCGCACCTGGGTACGTCGCGGACTGGTGATGTCGGAAGTGGCGCTCGCGGTCGTGCTCGTGATCGGCGCCGGCCTGCTGCTGCGGAGCTTCTGGAACCTGATGAGCGTCGATGCCGGATTCAATCGCAGCCGGCTCATGACGTTCGGTCTCGTGCTGCCGAACGCGACGTATCAGACGTCCGCAGTCGGTCGTGGATTTCTTCGCGCGCCTCCAGTCGCAGCTGTCAGCAGCTGCCGGGCGTGCAGGGCGCCGCTGCCATGCAGGGGTTGCCGCCGCAGCGGCAGGTCAATGCCAACGACACCGACTTCGAGAACTACATGCCGCCGCCCGACGGCCCGTTCGAGAACATCGACTATTACCAGAACGTGACGCCGACGTATTTGACGACACTCGGGATTCCCCTCATCGATGGCCGCGACTTCGCGCCATCCGACATCGGAGGGACACCGGTCGCGCTCGTCAACGAGACGCTGGCCAAGACGTTCTTCCGCGACCAGACTCCGCTCGGCCGCCGGCTGAAGCCGGGGTTCGGTGCCCAGCTGCCCGTGGTTCACGATCGTCGGCGTCGTCCGCGACGTCAAGCAAGGCGGCGTCGCGCAGAAGACGGGGACCGAGATCTACTTCCTCGCCGACCAGGGACCGCAAGGCCGTCAATTTCGCGCCGCGCAACATGAACATCGTCCTGCGATCGGACGCTGCCGTTCGAGGCGCTGGCCGCCGACGTCAGGCGCGTGGTCGCGGCGATGGATCCGACGCTGCCGCTCGTCAAGCCGCGGACGATGGACGAGGTGTTCGCGGAGACGATCGCGCGGCCGCGCTTTCTTGCCGAGCTCCTGATGATTGCCGCCGGCCTGGCGCTGGCCCTGGCGGCGATCGGCACCTACGGGATCCTCGCCTACTCGGTCAGCCAGCGGCGAAAAGAGATCGGCATCCACATGGCGATGGGAGCGTCGCGGGAACGCGTTCTCGGGATGGTGCTCGGCCAGGGCATGATGCTCGCGGGCGTTGGCCTCGTCGTCGGCGTCGGCGCGTCGTTCCTCCTGACGCGGTTCCTGCAGACGCAGCTCTTCAACGTCAAGCCGTCCGACCCCGCGACGCTGGCCGCAGTGGTCGCCTTCATCGCCACGGTCGCGCTGGTAGCCTGTTACCTCCCGGCCCACCGCGCCACGCGGGTGGATCCGATGGTGGTGTTGCGGGATGAATAGGTTCAGGGTTCAGGCTCAGGGTTCGGGCTCTAGGCTCCAGGTTCAGGCAAGATCTTCGAGTGTGACGGCTCGAGATCGTGCCTTGAACCTTGAACCTTGAGCCTTGAGAGCCCGTCGAACCCCTGATAATATCCCCCCGTGTCCGACACCGACGACATCGAGCGCCTCATTCTCGAGCTGCATTCGACTGTCCAGCCGGGCCTGTCGCCGGCGATGGGGGACAGCAGCCGGCTTGAACGGTGGCTGGGGTTGCTGGCCTCCCGCAACGGCAGCGACCTGCTGCTCGTGGCCGGCGCGCCGCCCTCGATTCGCGTCGACAGCAAGGTCATCCCGCTCGCCGAAGGGCCGCTCGATGGGCTCGACATCGAGGAGGCGGTCCTGCCGGCGCTCGCGCCGCACGCACGGCGGCAGTATCGCGAGGCACGCATCGCGGACGCGTCGTTTCGCATCAGCCGGCATCGGCCGCTTCCGCGTCAACCTGCACCGCGAGCGGGGCCGGGCCGCGGCGGCGGTGCGCTTGCTGCCGGCGCGGGTCCCGCGCCTGGCGACCCTTGGGCTTGCCGCCGACCGTCGAGTTGCTGGCGCAGCTCCCGCGCGGGCTGGTCCTCGTCGGTGGGCCGACGGGTTCGGGCAAGACGACGACGCTGGCCGCCCTGATCGAGGAGATCAACCGGCGGGACGCGCGCCACATCGTCACGATCGAAGATCCGATCGAGTACGAGCACCAGCACAGCGGCAGCCTCATCGAGCAGGTCGAGGTGGGCGTCGACGCGCCGGACTTTCCGACCGCATTGCGTGCCGCGGTCCGTCAGGCGCCGGACGTCATCGTCGTCGGCGAGATGCGCGATCCGGAAACGATGCGCATGGCGCTCGGCGCGGCGGAAACCGGCCACCTGGTCCTCTCGACCATCCACACGACCGACGTCGCGTCCTCGGTCTCGCGGATCGCGGACTCATTTCCGCCCGAGCGGCAGAACACCATCCGCCAGGAACTCGCGATGGCGCTCGCGGCGGTGCTGACCCAGACGCTCCTGCCGCGCCCCGGCGGCGGACTCGCCGCCGGCCGCCGAGCTGCTGATGGTCGGATACGGCGCCCGGCAGCACATCCGCAAGAACTCGCTGCAGCACCTGCACCAGGAAATCACCATGACCCGCCGCCACGGATCGTTCACGCTCGAGGAGTCGCTGACCCGCCTCGTCAAAGACGGCCATCGTCGATTGGCGAGACGCCCACGCGCGCGCCGCGCACGTCGAAGAGTTCGAGCAACTCTGCCCGGCGCCGAAGAACGTAGGCTCTTGGGCTCTAGGCTCTGGGCTCTAGGAAGAGCATCTGACCGCTTACTCGAAGATCTTGGCTGAAGCCTAGAGCCTAGAGCCTAAAGCCTAGAGCCGGGCTTACAGCGTCCGCCCCAATCGCTCCTGCAGCTTGTCGCGGTAGCTCCGGCTGAGGGTCAGCCGCGTACCGTTTCTGAGGAAGACGACGTATTCGCCGTTGAACCACGGCTGGAGCTCTTTGACGCGCTCGATGTTGACGATGTGGGAGCGATGGATGCGGAAGAACGTATCGGTGTCGAGCTGCGACTCGATGGCGTTCATGGTCTCGCGGAAGAGGTGGGCGTCGGTGCCGACGTGCAGCTTGACGTAGTTGCCTGCGGCTTCGATCCAGTCGATTTCACCGGTGCGGACGAAGAAGACGCGGCCGCCGGATTTGATCACGAATCGCTCGAGCCGCTGTGCGTTCGGCTTGAGATCCTGCACGAGCTCGAGGAGGCGCCGCTCGAGATCGCCGTTCGACTGGCGCTCGAGATTCTGCCGGGCCCGTACGAGCGCTTCGTAAAAGCGCTGGCGGTCGAACGGCTTCAGCAGGTAGTCGAGCGCGTGGACGTCGAAGGCGCGCAGGGCGTAGTGATCGAACGCCGTCACGAACACGACGAGCGGCATGCGCGCCGGACCGATGGCCTCGATGACCTCGAAACCGCTCGCGCCGGGCATCTGGACATCGAGGAAGACCAGGTCCGGCTCCAGCCGCCCGATGGCATCGATCGCCTCGGTCCCGGTGGGGCACTCGGCGACGATCTCCAGCCATTCTTCCGGCGCGAGGAGCGTGCGCAGCCGCTCGCGAGCAAGGGGCTCGTCATCGGCGACGAGGACGCGCACCTTGCCGTTCGTCATGCGACCTGGAACGCAGCCTCGCTCGGAGGCGTGGGCGCCTGGTGGAAGGGGAACTCCAGCCGGACGGCGAGGCCCTTGGTGTCGTCCGAGAACTCGATCCGGTGCGCCGCGCCGTAGAGGCATTCGAGCCGATCGCGCGTATTCGAGAGGCCCACGCCGCTGCGCAGGCGCGCGCGCGCGCCGGGGCTCAGCCCGACGCCGTTGTCGCTGACCTCAATCCACAGGTTCTCGCCCTGGCGCCGGGTGGCGATCTGCACGAGTCCGGCGCCGGGCTTGGGCGAGACGCCATGCTTGATCGCGTTCTCGACGAGCGGCTGCAGAATCAGCCGCGGCACCTCGGCGTCGAGCGTCTCCGGATCGATGTCGAACTTGACCGACAGGCGGTCGTGGAAGCGCGTCTGCTCGATCTCCAGGTACTTCTGCAGAAACTCCAGCTCCTCCTGGAGCGATACGCGCGGCGCGCCCGAGCGGTCGAAGGTCAGGCGGAGCAGATCGCTCAAGCGGCTGATCATGCGGTCGGCGCCGTCAGGATTGGTGTGCACGAGCGACGAGATGGCGTGCAGCGTGTTGAAGAGGAAGTGCGGGTGCAGCTCCGCCTCGAGCGTACGCAGTCGGGCCTGGACGAGACTCGTCTCGAGCTGCGCCTCCTTGATCGCCCGCGCTTGCGACTCCTTGCTGTAATGCAGGGCATAACTGAGGCCCAGCACAGTCGTGTAGGTCATCAACGTGAAGTCGAGTTGCGAGAGGTACTGACGCTGTAGGAAGAGGGTCCATGGCACCGCCGGCAGCTTGTTGGCAGCCTCCCAGAGCATGAGCCTCGTGCCGATCAGGATGGCGCAATGGATGGCGGAGTAGCTGACCGCGGCAACGGCGTGGACCCCGAGCGCGCGCAGCCAGCGCGGACCATCGACGCGGAACCGATGACCGAGGCGAAAGATGACCGGCGTCAGCGAGGCGGGGATGTACCAGTAGACGAGATTAAGGATGAGGAGCTTGCCCACCTCGATGTCCATCGGATATCGCAGGTTGAGCGTCGAGAGCCGATACGACTGGAGCGCGGAGAAGCAGCCGAGAACCGTCGCCGCGGCGAACACCCACCGGAGCGGCGGTGTCCAGGTACTTTGCATTATTGACAACTATCCGAGCAGTGACCGGATTCGTCAAGGGATGACTTACGCAGATTCGAACGGGCTCGCGCAGCGCCCGAAACCGCTCCTGCCGTTCGTCACCCATAGGTGCGTTTGGTACCCGTAGAACGGCATTTCGTCACCGGCCGCCAGCCGTTTATGAATTTATTCGGCCGCCATCACGATGAGCGTGGCATCGTCCTGAAAACGGCCATCCGAGAAGGCGTCGGCCGCATCGGCCAGGCGAGCCTGGAGGGCTGGTGCGCTGCACCCGCGGTTGGCGACTGCCAGGTCGACGAGCCGGCCGTCGCCGAACTCCTCGTCGGCGGCGTTGCAGACATCGGTGATGCCGTCAGTGTAGAGGACGATCCGATCGCCGGCCGCGGAGCGGAACGCGGCCCTGGTCGTAGGTGCCGTCCGGAAACACCCCGAGGACCGCGCCGCCGGTGCCGAGGCGCTCCACTGTTCCGTCGGCGCGAATCAGAATGGGAGGGTAGTGGCCGGCATTGGCAAACGTCAGCGTCGCGTCGTCGCTGTCGATGATGCAATAGAAGAACGAGATGAACCGGCCTTCCGCGATGTGGCCGCAGAGGATGCGGTTGACCTGCTGGCAGAGCTCCGCGGGTTCGGTCGTGTTGGTGGCAAACGCACGGACCGCCGCCTGCAGGTTCGACATGAGCAGCGCCGCGGGGATGCCCTTCCCGACGACGTCGGCAATGGACAGGCCGACCCGCCCTGGGCCGAATGCGATCGCGTCGAAGCAGTCGCCGCCGACACCTGACGCCGGCTGCCACGAGACCGCCACTTCCCAGCCTTCGATCGGCGGCATCGTCGACGGGAGGAGCTTGCGCTGGATGCGCCTCGCCTCGTCGAGGTCGCGCCGTTCGAGCGCGACCTGCTGCCGGCGCGCGCGGCCGGCGTCGACTTCGGCCCGCAGAATCGCGACCAGCTGTGCGTTGTCCCAGGGCTTCTGGACGAAATTGCGGACGCCATGCCGCATGGCTTCGACCGCGATGTCGACCGATCCCCAGCCGGTCATGACGACGATGGGCAGCTCCCGGTCGATGGCCTGGACACGCGACAGCAGGTCGATGCCCTCCCGTCCGGACGTGGTGTCGCCGGTGTAGTTGAGGTCCATCAGCAGGAGGTCGAACGACCCGGCGGAAATGGCCGAGAGGGCGGCCTCCGGCGAACCGACGGAGTCGACGTGAATGTCCTCGCGCTTGAGAAGGAGCCGCAGGGCGTCAATCAAGTCCGGCTGGTCATCGGCGACCAGGATGCGGGGTTGGACGGCGCACGTCGAGTTCATGTCCGCCGGGCGTGGTCCAAACGCGCATGCCACGAGCACGTTCCGCCCGAAAACACGTTCGAAAAGGCCTGAAACTGCGCCAGAACTCGGGTTGATCGGGGTCACTGGAGTGTTCGGTTCCGGACATTGGTGTCCCGGAAACGGCTCCGGCAATGCTGAATGCTGAGGGCCGAACACTGAAGTGAAGCGCGCAATTCAGCCATCATTCAGTCTTCAGCCCCGGGCATTGAGCATTGGAGCGCTTCTTGATCATCGCCGCTCCATGCTTGACGATTTTCGATTCGCGCTCCGCTCGCTGCGCAAGCACGGCGCCTTCACCGCCGTGGCGGTCGCGACCCTCGCGCTCGGCATCGGCGCGAACGCGGCCATGTTTGCGGTCGTGAACGCCGTCATCCTCAAACCCCTGCCGTTTCCCGGCGCCGACCGTCTCGTGCGCGTCACCGCGGACGTCGTCGGGCTCGGGAGCCGGGACATCGGCGTTTCGGCTCCCGAGCTCTACGACTATCGCGATCGAACCGATCTCTTCGAGGAGATCTCCGGCATCTTTGCGATCGATGCGAACCTCACCGAGGTCGACGAGCCGGAGCGTGTCGAGGTCTTGCTCGTCAGCCCGTCGTACTTCTCGCTCCTCGGCGCGCAGCCGCAACTCGGCCGGGTCTTTCGGATGCCGGAGGATGATGCGCCGGGGATTGCCGAAGTGGTCGTGCTGAGCGACAGCGTGTGGAAGCGCCGGTTCGGCGGTCGCGCCGACGCGATCGGACGCAAGCTGCGCATCGACGGCGACTGGTTCGAGGTCGTCGGCGTGATGCCGCCGGAATTCGAGCATCCCGGTCGTGCGCTCCGCACCGGCGTCGACATGTGGGCACCGTCCGGCTATCGCGCCGCGCCCTTCCCACCGCTCGATCGCGCCCGCGGCGGGTACCAGATAGCGGGCGCAATCGCTCGTCTGAAGGCGGGGGTCAGTCTGCCGGAGGCGCAGCAGCGAATCGAGGCCCTTGGCGCGAAACGGCGCGCCGAATATCCCGCGGTTTACCCGTCGCGCGCCGGCTGGACTCCGCGCATCGTGGGCCTGCACGACGACGTGGTGGGACAGTCGAGGACGCCGCTCGCTCATGATTCTCGCCGCGGTCGGCGCGGTGTTGCTCATCGCCTGCGCCAACATCGCGGGACTGCTCCTGGCTCGATCGGCGAGCCGGACTCGTGAGCTCGGCATTCGGCGTGCCCTTGGTGCCGGCCGGGTGCAGCTGGCGCGGCTGCTTTTCATCGAGAGCCTCCTGCTCGCGTGTGCCGGCGGACTCGCCGGGCTGATCCTGGCGGTCTGGACGCGGGACGTCATCGTCGCACTGGCGCCTGACGGCCTGCCTCGGCTGACCGACGTCGCATTCGACGCCCGCGTCCTCCTGTTTGCCGCGGGCGTATCGGCTGTGACCGGCATCCTGTTCGGGCTCGTCCCGGCGCTGCAGTTCTCGAAGCCCGATGTGCTCGCTGCTTTGAAGGATGCCAGGGCGGCGTCCCAGCCGGCCAGGCAGTCCGTTCGCTCAGCGCTCGTCATCGTCGAATTCGCGGTCGCGATGGTTCTCCTGACGGGCGCAGTGCTCCTCGTCCGGAGCTTCTGGCAGTTGATGGACGTCAACCCCGGTGTGGATGGACGAGGCGTGCTGACCGCACGGCTGTGGCTGCCGCAACCGAACGATCCAAGTGCGGGGCGCTATTTTACGCACCAGGCGCGCCTGCCGTTCTTCGAGGAAGTGCTGCGCCGCGCTCGCGAGTTACCTGGCGTCGACGCCGCCGCCGTCGTGCAGAGCATTCCGCTCGACGGCCAGCGCAACTTCGCGACGATCACCATCGACGGCGCGCGGCAGGAGTCTGCCGGCGAGATCCCGACCGTGCAAGGCAACACCGTCTCGGCGGACTATTTCTCGCTCATGCGGATCCCGGTGCGGCGAGGCCGCGTGTTCACGCAATCCGATACGGCGGAGCCCGTCGCCGTCATCAACGAGGAGACGGCGCGGCGCTATTTTCCTGGCGAGGATCCGGTCGGGCGTCGAGTGCACTTCGGTCCGGCGCGTGCGCAAGCGCCGTGGATGACCGTCGTCGGCGTCGTCGGAAACGTGCTCAGCGAGAGCCTCGAGATTGGTCCGCGCCCGATGGTCTACCGGCCGCTGACGCAAGCGTCGAGCCTGTCGATGGGGCTGGTGATTCGCACGAGCGGAGATCCTTCGTCGCTGGCGGTGCCACTCGCCCGCGCCGTGCGCGCCGTCGATCCCGATCAGCCGACGTTCGCGGTGCGGCCGATGAGCGACGTGCAGGCCGCCGGCACGGCGTCACGACAGTTCGCCATTCGCCTCGTGGGCGGGTTCGCTCTCCTGGCGCTGCTGCTCGCGGCGGTCGGGATCTACGGCGTGCTGGCGTATCTCGTGGGGCAGCGCACGCGCGAAATCGGGATCCGCATCGCGCTCGGCGCCAGGCGCCGCGAGGTGGTCGCGATAGTGGTCGGACGCGCGCTCGCGCTGGCCATCAAGGGTGTGGTGATCGGCGGCGCTGCGTCGCTCGTGATCGGACAGATCATGTCCAACCTGTCCGGGATGTTGTTTCAGGTTCGGCCCGTACGACCCGTGGTCGTTCGGCACGGTCGCCGCGCTGCTCACGCTGACCGCCGTCGCCGCGTCGGCGAGGCCGGCCGCACGTGCTGCGCAGGTCGATCCGGTCGTCGCGCTGAGGGCGGAGTAGGTCTCGTCTACTGATCGTGCTTGCCCTTGTCCTGCGCGCGAGGGGCGGGGACCGTCCC
This sequence comes from uncultured Acidobacteriota bacterium, assembly GCA_963847975.1. Classification (GTDB taxonomy): domain Bacteria; phylum Acidobacteriota; class Vicinamibacteria; order Vicinamibacterales; family 2-12-FULL-66-21; genus DATBJJ01. Next base: position 207,511 of record CAWKBU010000001.1, read on the forward strand.
GGGCCGGCGCAGGCGCACCGTGCCACCGAAGCTCTCCAACTCCACCTCCGCGCCGCCGCTCCCGAGCGTGTAGGTCGCGCGCCGTCCGCGACGTACGTCGCCGACGGTCTTCGTCGGCAGGTTGCTGCTGAAGTCGCCGTTGTAGGTCCGCACGGTAAACGTCGCGTTCGTCGTCTCGGGCAGGATCATCGTGATGTCGCCGTTGTGGGTCGAGAAGCGGTACTGACCAGTGGAGCCGATCGTGCCTTCGTAGCGGACGTCGCCGTTCACGGTCGTGACTTCCAGGCTCTTGGCGTCGACCTTGCTCAGCATGATGTCGCCGTTGGTCGAATCCGCGCTCACCTCGCCGCTGGCGCCGGTGATCCGGATGCCTTCGTTGACGGTGCTGACGTTGATGCGGCCCTTCGCGTCCTCGACGATGACCTCGCCCTGGATCGACCTGGCAGTGACGAACCCGGAGCCACCTTTGACCACGATGTCGCCGCGCACGGTTTCGGCGGAGACCTCGTTCTGCACGCCCTCGATGCCGATGTAGATGAACTGGCCGCTGACTTTCACGGGAAGCCAGGCCGGCGCCGTAATCTCGTAGTCGATGCCTCCGGTAGGTCCGCTCGACGCGCGTCCCCGAACGGTCACGATGTTACTCGTCGCCTGGATGTCGATCGTGACCCGTGAATTGTGCGTCGCGAGCACCCTGATGGAGTCACGATCCCAGGTCCGAAGCACGACCTCGCCGGCGTCGTTGGTGACGCTCAGACGGGCGCCTTTGGTAACCGTGACCGTGCGATCGGTTTGCGGCGTGGTCCGTCCGCGCTCCTGCGCCGCGTCGGCGACGGAGATGCCGGCCGCCAGCACAACGGCGAGCGCCCCGGTGAGTCGTCCTGCGTATCTGTCATCTGCTCTAACTGCCTCCGACCGCATCCTGAGTCATCGCGAGCGCGCTCGCGCGCCGCAACAGCGCGATCTTGCGGTTGCGCGACGCGGCGAAATGGTTGTTGAGATACACGTTGGCCGGGTCCGCCCGCAGAGCCTTGCGTGACTGCTCGATCGCCTGATCGATCGTCTGCAGGTTGGCCTCGAGGATCCGAACCGTCTCGGGATCGAGCCGGGAGCGATTGGCTTCGAGCATCTTCTCGAGGTCCGCTACCGCCTGGTCGTAGTTCGGGTCGGCAAACGCCACGCGCGACAGCGCGCTTGCCGGTTCGGTCTCTTCCGTTGCCGGGCCCGTGGGCGCAGCCTCGTCAGGAGCCATCTGTGCAACCGCCGACGGCAGGCTGGTGCGGGGATCGCCGAGCCGCGCCACCCACACCATTCCGCCCGAAAGCAGCATGAGCGCGAGGCCGGCGGCGACGAGCTGCGGCAGCGTGAACGAGAAGCGGCGATGTGCCGGCCGGTTGAACGGAAGAACGGCAGGCGGCGGCGTCAACCGTTCGGATACGCCGGCCCAGAGATCCGCGACCGGCGCCCGGTCGGGCAGGGAGCGGGCGCGGGCAGCCACCGCCGCGAGCTCGGCAAGCGTCGTCTCGCACGTGGTGCACGTTGCGAGATGCGCCTCGATCTCGGCCCGTTCAGTCGGGCTCAAGTCTTCTCCGTCGAGGTAGTCCGAGAGACGGTCGTTGAACGGGTCTTCGGTCGCCATGGTCACCATCAGTTCCTTGCTGTCCTTGCGCTCAGCGCTCGCTGTTCAGATACCGCCGCAGCATCATCCGGGCGCGGTGGAGCTGTGCCTTCGACGTGCCCGCGGAAATCTCGAGCAGCGTGCCGATCTCGTGGTGCTTGTAGCCCTCGACATCGTGGAGCACGAAAATCTCGCGGGCGCCGTCGGGCAGCGACTGCAATGCCGCCTCGAAATCCATCGGGAAATCGCGCGAGCGAACCGGCGCGGAGAGCGTTTCGAAGATCTCCTCGCCGTCGTGCATCCGCTGGCGTCTCGTGTTCTCCTGCCGGAAGCGCTCTATGACGACGTTGACGGCGAGCCGGTGGAGCCAGGTTGCGAAGGCCGAGTCGCCGCGGAAGCTGCCGAGCTTCTGCCAGACGCGGACGAAGACGTCCTGGGTCAGTTCGTCGGCGTCGCGTCCTCCCGACATCCGTCGCACCAGGCTGTGCACGCGCGGCAGGTGAGTGCGGTACAGGTGCTCGAACGCAGACACATCTCCGGCCGCGGCGTTCGCCACGTAGTTGCTCGCGTCGGCGACCTGCGAGCCCACTGATTTCACCGGCGACAATCCCTCAGACCGCAGCGGAGGTTCTCTCCTGCAGGCTGGGGGTGCCTCGGCCTCTGGCAGCAGCACCGCCGCCTGCGTGACCGTCATCGTTCCACAGGCTCCCAAGCTCCTCTCCTGCAAAGGCTTGGACGGGTGGGGGAGCCTGAAAGGTTGGAAGCCCCAAGCCGGGGCCCAAACGAAGCTTATCGGAGGACGTCGTAGGGGTCGATGGGGGTGCCTTCCCACCAGCGTTTGGCTTCCGTCAGCCGGAAAATCGCAAAATGCAGGTGAGGGGTGTTTTTGGGGGCATTGCCCGAAGTGCCAACGTAGCCGATGACCTGGCCCTTGCGCACGTCCTGACCCTCGCGGAGACCGTCGGCATAGCGCTCGAGGTGGGCGTAGTAGTAGCAGAAGTCAGACGAGGGGTCGAACTGGTAGATCGTTGTCCCGCCAGCCTTGCTGAAGAAGAGCCGGGCGATCCGGCCGTCCTCGACCGCCAGCACCGGAGTATTGCGCGGGGCCAGGATGTCGATGGCTTCGTGACGTCTCGACCCACCCCTCTCGTCCGAGAACTGGCGGGTCAGCTCGCTCGCGGCCACGCCTTTTACGGGGATGAGCAGGTTGCGATCCTCGAGTCCGCCGGGGCTCGAGGGCACCGGACCCACGACGGCCTCGCGCGCGGGCGCGACGGACCTCGCCGCCGGGACGATCGTACGTCCGACGGTCGCCGCTGGCCGTTCGGTTTCGATTCCCCTGGCGCCAGGATCGGCTTCCTGCACTGCCTCCACGGCGGCCTGGCGTGTCCACGGCGGCACGATCCAGTGGTACTGCCAGAGGGCCATCGCCACGAAGAGTGCCCCGCCGAGGAATCCGCAGCCGGCCCCGGCCGCGAACGCGCGCAGGTCGCGCCGCCAGTTCCCGGTCTGGGGGATGAGCGCCCTCCGCCAGCGGTCGCGCGCCCTCATTCGGCAAAGACCACGCGCGTGCCGGGCTTGACGAGCGCGGCGACGCGCAGCGCGTCCCAGTTCGTCAGGCGAACGCAGCCGTGCGATTCGGTACGGCCGATCTGCGACGGTTCAGGCGAGCCGTGCAGGCCGTAGTGTTCTTTCGAGATGTCAATCCAGACGAGTCCGACCGGGCCGTTTGGTCCAGCCGGAACGGTCGCCTTCGTGTGACTGGGATTCGCATCCCAGAAAAGAGCTGGGTTGTATTTGAACGTCGGGTTGTTCTGCACGCCGTTCACCTTCCACTCACCAATGGGCAGCGGATCGTTCTGACTGCCGGTGGTGACGGGAGCGAAGAACAGGATCTTTCCGTCGGCTCCGGTGACGGTAAGCGAGCCCGCCGAGCGGCTCACGCTCACCACGACGTCCGGCTTTTCCTGTTTGTCGCCGTTGTCTTCCTTGGCGAGCTTGGCTTGCTTGGCAGGACCCGAGCCCTGAGCTGATGCGCGTCCACTGGTGCCAGTCGCTTCGGGGCGCGCGCTCTGCGCCTCGGGGCTCGACGTCTGCGCGGGAATCACCAGAGGCTCCACGTTGGGCACGAGTACCTCGCTATCGGCGTCAAAGGCCGCCGACGAGTTGAGCGCAGTGAGTACCTCAGGTGTGGTGTGAAAGCGCTCGGCGAGAGCCTCGACGACCGAGCGGTACGACAGCGCCGGGAGCTTCGATTGCTCGATGAGGTCGGAGGGTATCTGCCCGGCGAACGGTCCGGCGGTATCGAGCGACGTGATGCGATATTTCAGGAGCGGCTGCTCGGCCGGCACCGGCTCGCTTCCGTGCGCCTTGCGATACGCCTCGATCGCCCGCCGCGTGTTCGCGCCGGCCCGGCCGTCGATGACGCCGCACGAGAATCCCGCGCGATCGAGCGCCACCTGTAGTGCCAGCGCCGGGTGCCTGTCGCCCTCCGACGTCACTCGAGATTGCGGCGCAGACTGCAGAATAACCGCGAGCATTACAGGCACCACGAAATAGGTCATCTATCCCCCTCTTGTCGGTAGGGAGCAAATGACATGCCTTCGCGATTGACGCGGTAGGCCCGTATTTCAGCTGTTTATTGGCCGTTTCCGGCCCTTTTCAGGCCGGGAGTTGGGCGAGTTGCTCATCAATAGTGGCAATCGCTTGCTCGAGCATCCTGCGGTGGGGAAGCGCGGTCGCCCGGTTGAGGTCGGCGACGGCGCGTGCGCGGGTGAGCTCGAGCGTCGCGCGGCGTTCCGCGATCACGCGCTGCTCGGCGCTCAGCGCCGGCTTTCGCACCTGCGCGCGAGAGGCCTCATCCTGCTGTGCCTCGACCGCTTTCGATTCCCAGCCACGCGCCATGATGTTTACTTGATCAGATAGAACTGCGTCTGGCGGCCATCGATCCAGTCCCAGCCCTTGGCGGTCAACGCCGCGTCTTCCTCGAGCGCGAACATCACCATCTGGTTGCCCCATTCCGGCACCGCGTGGCGAACGTTGAGCTCAATCGAGTGCCACGTGTCCGGCCGGAACACGTACTCGCCACGGACCGGCACGCCGCCCTGATAGTCGGTCATACCAATGGGCGGCCCGGCCGCATGCCCATGATAGCCGACGGGATGACAGTAGATGGAAGGCGTCAGCCCCTCGGCTTTCGCCTGCGATAGTGCCGCCGCCAACGCCGCGTTCCCCGTGCCGCCGACCGTCGCGAACTTCATCGTCAGGTCCTGCAGCCGATTGGCAGCTTGCAGGCCGGCCTTGAGCCCGGCTGGCGCGTCCGTTTCGCCTGGGAGGAGGACGTACGCGTTGTGCTGTGTGTCGGTCGAGAAGCCCAGGTACACGAGCCCGAAGTCGGTGTGCAGCATGTCGCCACGCTGGATGACGCGGGCGTCCGGTGCTCCTCCCGGAGGGATGCCGCCCTTGCGGTGAATCGTAATCGACGGATGGAACCAGTGTCCGAGCCCCATGTTGGCGACGCGCTGCCGCATCCACCAGACGAGATCCTCGCTGGTCGTGACGCCCGGCGTGACGACCTTGTTCGAGAACGCCTCCGCGATGACCTGGTGGGCGACCTTCATGACATGGCGATAGGCATCGGTCTCTTCCGGAAGCTTCCGCTCGAGCCAGCCGACCGCGAGCATCTCGGCCGACCTCACGCGCGCCGCGTACTTCGGGCCGAGCGCCTTCAGCAGTTGATCCCTTTCGTTGGCGGTCAGCCCGTCGGCGTGGTTCCAGGCCTCCGAGGTGTTGACGCCGATGACCTGGGGGTCGCGCTCCTCGACGAGTTTCCGCAGGCCGTTCCACTGCTCGTCGTTGGCGGTGGGCACGACCTTGAAGAGCCCGTCATAGTCGAAGCGCCCCACCGACAGGCGATCGACGGCGCCGCCCCGTTGGTTGAACACCAGGATGGTGCGGCGTCGCGACGAGTACGTGGTCAGCGGCGCCATCGAACGAAACACGGGGTCGTCGTTGTACTCGCGCGACACGACGATCCACATGTCGATCTTCTCGCGCTGCATCAGCGCCGGGAGCACGGTATCGAATCGCTTCTGAATCCACGCCTTGACGAGCGGCGCCTGCTCGCGGTGCGTCAGCACCCGATCGCTCGGATAGGTCGGGGCCTGTCCGAGGATCGTGGTCGACGAGACGACGGCAGCGAGCAGAAGCAGGGAAAGACGCGTTCGGGTCATGGTCAATGTGTCCAGCGTTCGCCAGGGCTGCGGTGGACCGTGGAACCGCAGGCTCGCGCACATGGGTCTATATAATAGTCATACACGATGCCACGCCTGAGACTGTCCGCCCTGGTTGCGCTTGTCGCCTGCGTCCTGGCGAGCGCCTGCAGCACGGGTGGGTGCGGCTTCATCTTCGGCGTGGGCTCCGAGCCGGCGACCACAGCCGCACGCGCGACGGCGTCCGCCGATCCCACGGCGCCGGTCGTCCGCCCGAAGATCGTGGCGCTCGGCGACAGCTTGACCGTCGGGCTTGGGGCTCCTCGAGACCGAGTCGTTCCCGTCTCTCCTCCAGAACAAACTCGACGAGGAAGGCTATCCCTACGAGATGGTGAATTCCGGGGTGTCCGGCGACACGTCCGCCGGAGGCCTTCGCCGGCTCGATTGGGCGCTCGAGGGAGACGTCCGTATCCTGATCGTCTCGCTCGGCGCCAACGACGGCCTCCGCGGCCTGTCGATCGCCGAGATGAAGCAGAACCTCACCACGATCATCACCCGCGCTCGCGAGAAGAACATCGTCGTCATCCTCGCCGGCATGGAAGCACCACCCAACTACGGTCCCGAGTACGTCCAGTCCTTCCGCATGGCGTTTCGCGAGGTGGCGAGCAAGGAGCGCGTCCTCCTCATCCCGTTCCTGCTCGACAAGGTGGCCGGTCAGGGAGCGCTCAACCAGCCCGACGGCATTCATCCCAACGCCGACGGGGCGCGCATCGTCGCCGACACCGTCTGGCCCGTTCTCCGGTCGGTGCTGGATCAGATGGGCACGGCTTCGTGATCGAGCTGCGAGGCGTGTCGCGGACGGTGCCGAGCGGCACCGGGATGCTGACCATCCTGCATCCACTCGATCTCGTGATTCCCGGCGGGCGCGTGGTCGCCATCACCGGCGCTTCCGGCAGCGGCAAGTCGACCCTGCTCGGGCTCATCGCCGGGCTCGATGCGCCATCGACGGGCCGCATCGTGATCGACGATGTCGACATTACGGCGCTCAGCGAGGACGCGCTGGCGCGCCTGCGGGGCACACGGATTGGATTCGTCTTTCAGTTCTTCCACCTGCTGCCATCGCTCACGGCGTTCGAGAACGTGCTCGTCCCGATGGAAATCGCCGGGGCGGCCGACCCGTCTGGACGGGCAAAGGCGCTGCTCGCGGAAGTCGGACTGACCGGCCGCGGCCATCACTATCCGTCGCAGCTCTCGGGCGGCGAGCAGCAACGCGTCGCCATCGCGCGCGCGCTCGCGAACGACCCGCCGATCCTGCTGGCCGACGAGCCGACCGGCAACCTCGACAGCACGACGGGACGACACGTCATCGACCTGCTCCTGGAGATTCACCGCTCCCGCAAGTCGACTCTCGTCCTTGTAACCCACGATCCCGAGATCGCCGCCATCGCCGACATGGCGATAGCGCTGCGCGACGGGCGAGTCGTTCAGGTCACCGACAAGACCGCCGAACTTCCCCTCGAACTGACGCCGGACTGACGACTCGGACTGACGACTGTGACTGCCGACTGTGACTGCCGACTGCCGACCGCCGACTGACATGATCTTCATCCTCCGCATGTCGCTGCGCGAGTTCCGCGCCTCCTGGCGGCGGCTCCTGTTTTTCTTTCTGTGCGTGGCCATCGGCGTCGGTGCCATCGTCGCCCTCCGTTCGATCATCCAAAGCCTGCGGCAGGGCCTGACGCTCGAGGCGCGGACGATGATCGCCTCCGATGTCATCGTCCAGACCAATCGGCTCTGGACGCCAGAGGTGCGAGCCAAAGTCGATGCGATTCTGGCCGACGCACCGATCGTGGCCGAGACCGAATCGATCGAGACGCCGACGATGGTGCGGGCCGAGCAGGGCATCGCCGTGGCGCGCATGGTGGAGCTTCGCGCCGTCGAGGACGAGTTTCCGTTCTACGGCAGACTGGCGCTCGCCGACGGCCGTGGTTACACACACGGCCTCCTCGTCGGCCGGGGAGCGCTCGTCGGCCCTGAGCTCCTCGTGCAGCTCGGCATGAGCGTCGGCGACCGGCTGATGATCGGCGGCCAGCCGTTCACGATCCGCGGCGTCATCGCGCAGGAACCGGGCCGCCGCATCGGCGCCTTCAGTTTCGGCGCGCGCGTCATCATCGATCTCGAGGACCTCCGGCAGACCGGGCTTCTCGGCTTTGGCAGCCGCGCCAGCTATCAACGGCTGTTGAAGGTGCGGGAGGACGGCGTCGATCGCCTGACGACGAGGTTGCGGCGCGAGCTGCGCGGCAACTTCGTGTCCGCGCGATCCTACGCGTCGCTCGAGGACGACATCGGGGAGGACCTGATTCGCGCCGAGAACTACCTGAGCCTCGTTGGCTTCGTGATTGTCGTGCTGGGCGGGATCGGGGTCTGGAGCGTGACCCGGGTGTTCGTCCGGCAGAAGATCAAGAGCGTCGCCATTCTCAAGTGCCTCGGCGCGTCAACGGCCCAGGTGCTGGCCACATACGTCGCCCAGGTGGCGCATTCTTGGCCTTGCCGGTGGCGCTGACAGGCGTGCTTCTCGCATGGTTCGCGATGCGGATGATTCCCGCGTCCCTGGTCGCGTCGTTTGGCGGCGTGACCTACGGGGTAACCGCCTCGGCCGTGGTCCAGGGCGTGTCGGTCGGTCTGCTGGTCTCGCTTCTGTTCGCGCTCGTGCCGCTCCTCGAGGTCAGGCGGGTCAAGCCGATGCTGCTCTTGCGGGGAGGGGACGCCAGCCGGCCTCCGAGCAGAGGCGGCGCGGTGCCTCGCGTCTTCGCGCCCGCCTCGCGGGTGATCGACTGGGTGCAGGTGGTGACGGCCGTTCTGGTGACCGCCGGCCTGGCGGCGGTCGCATCCTGGCAGGCGGGGTCAGTTCGCGCCGGGCTGCTCGTCTCGGGTGGGTTCGCCGTGGTCGCCACTGTGCTCTACGGCGCCGCCTGGCTGCTCGTCCGCGCCGCCCGTCCTCTCGCGCGAGCCCGCTGGTTTCCGCTGCGCCACGCCGTGCTCAGCCTGGGCCGGCCCGGCAACCAGACGCGCGTCATCCTGCTGTCGGTCGGGCTGGGCTGCTTCTTCGTGCTCGGCGTGCGGACGCTGCAGGAGAACCTGATTTCCGAGTCGGTCATCGGCATCAGGCAGGGCGGGGCGGATCTCTTCCTCATCGACATCCAGCCGGATCAGGCCGACGGCGTCCGGGCCATGCTCGATGCGCGCCAGGAGGGCGACACGCCGGCGCGGCTCGTCCCGACGCTGCGGGCGAGAGTCACGGGCGTCGAGCGGACGTGACGTCAACCTCGAGGGCTATGCCGACGTGCGCGGCCGGGGCTCGCTCGCCCGCGAATACACCGTCACCTATCGACCAGACCTCGCAGCAGAACGAGGAAGTCACGAGCGGGCAGTTCTGGCCCGGGCAGCCCGCCGTCGCGGCCGGCGCCGAGCAGGAAGTCTCGATCGAGCAGAGCATCCACGAGCGCTTCGCGCATCAACGTCGGCGACCAGATGCGATTCGACGTCGCGGGCCGCGCCTTCGAGGCCAGGGTGACGAGCGTCCGCCGCGTGCGCTGGGAAGACTCGCGCAGCGGCGGCTTCATGTTCGTCTTCCGCCCGGGCGCGCTCGCGCAGGCTCCGCACACGTTCGTCGGCTTCGTGCGTGGCCCGGCCGCGGCCGATGCCCGCGCGCGCCTCCAGTACGACATCGTCTCGAAATATCCCAACGTCAGCGCGATCGATGCCCGCGACGTCATCGCCCGCATCCAGGCGGTCGTCGACAACGTCGTCCTGGCCGATTTCCATCGTCGGGGGCATCGCGCTCGCGAGCGGGGTCCTCATCCTCATCGGCGCCGTGGCCATGACGAAGTTCCAGCGCGTCTACGAGGCCGCGATTCTGCGCACGCTCGGCGCCAGCACGCGCCTTCTCACGACGATGGTGGCGCTCGAGTACTCGGCGCTCGGCCTTCTGGCCGGGCTCATCGGCGCGCTTGGGGCCCTGGCGCTCAGTTGGGCCGTCACGCGGTATCTGCTCCGACATCGCCTGGAAGCCCGGAGCCGCTCCTGCTCGTCGCCGGCGCGCTGCTGACGACCGCGCTCGTCGCCGTAGTCGGCGTGCTGGCGAGCGCCGAAGTCCTGCGCCAGAAGCCTCTTGGGGCGCTGCGCGCGGAGTGAAGGGCCGCTGCGGCGGCGCCAGGCGGTCCGGAGGCGGGGCGAAATCTGCTAAGATTGAGTTTTGCCGGGAGAGGCAAAAAGGTGCCTGCGGAGAGGAAGCATGGAGTTCCCGTATAAGGATGCGCTTCTCAGGAAACGTGGCGAGCTCCTGGCGATGGGCGGCGGCGCCAAGCCGCTGACCACGTCAGCCGAGACCAATTCCCGTCAGGGCGACCTGGCGGATCAGGCGAGCGGTAACAACGAAGTCCACATCCAACTCAAACTGAAGCAGACCGACGCCAAGATTCTTCAGGCCATCGAGGAAGCGCTCTATCGCATGGAAAAGGGCACGTTCGGCGTCTGCCGCGACTGCGGCGAGCCGATCGCGCCGGCCCGTCTCAACGCGATTCCCTGGACGCGCGTCTGCATCACCTGCAAGGAAAAGCAAAGCACGTGAAAGCCACAGAGTTGCTCGACTTCCTGCGTGAGTTCCATCGCGACAAGCTCGCGATGCTCCGGCGCCATCAGGCCGTCGGCGCCGCACGTCAGCGACTACGACTTCAACAACACCTATCAGTACGTCATCGCCCGCGAGGAGATGCACGTGAGCTGGGTGCGGGACGCGATCCTCGACGCCAGCGGCCAGACGAACGAGGCTGCCGGCGGACAGGCCGAGGATGCCGCCGAGCCGGTCGTTCAGATGTCTGGCAAGGGCGCGGCCGGCGCAGGCGGCGATGATGGCGCAGGATCGCGACGCGGCCCAGGCGTTCGTCGACAAGTGGCGGCCGCGCGTAACCGCGCTCAGTCACGCCCGTCACCGGACGATGCTCAACGTGATCGTCGGCGAAACGCTCGAGCACAAGCGGTTCTTCGAGCAGGCTGCGGCCGGCCGTACCGACCTCCTTGGCAATCGTCCGGAAGAGCGCCGGCACCGGCGGAGGAGTGCTGCCGGTCCGGTGGATCGAGCAGTAACAGCGGCGCACCGGCCGGTCGCGATCGCGCTCGGCAGCAACCTCGGGGACAGGCAGGCCGCGATGGCCTTTGCCCTGGACCGCTTGTCCCGACTTCTTTCCAACATCTCCCTTTCGCCCATCGTCGAAACCGAACCGCAGGGACCCGGATGGGGAAGTCCTCGGCGACGAGCCGCTCTTCCTCAATGCGGTCGTCGACCGGCACGACCGCCCTCGATGCGCGTTCCTTGCTCGACGAGCTGCTCGCGATCGAGCGGGACTTCGGCCGCGAACGCCCCTATCCAGGCGCCGCCAGGACCCTCGACCTCGACCTCATTCTCCTCGGTGACGACATAATTGACGAGCCAGGGCTGCAGGTGCCTCATCCGCGCTTCCGGACGAGGTTCTTCGTGCTGGGTCCGCTCGCTGAAATCGCTCCGGACCTGCGGGATCCCGTGACGGGAGGGCGCGTAGCGGACCTGCTGAAACGGCTGCTGCGGGACGAAGGGCGCTGACAAAGACAAGCGAGCGCCTGCGGCCCGAGCGGATTGAGAAATGCTGACCGATGTGGGTCAAGAAAAAGGCCCGAGAGCACTGAGCTCCCGGGCCTTCTTAGCTAGCTCCTAGCGTGTGACCTACGTGGTCTTCTTGTAGGTCTGCTTCGAGGGACCACGGCCGCCGGTCGCTCTCGATCGTCAGGACGCCACCGGCAACCGACCAGGTCGCCGTCGATTCCACGATTGCGCCATCCTGACCGGGCCGCTTGCTGGTGATGACGAGCTTGGAGCCATCCCACTTCGCGACCGACTTGATCTCCACCGAGTTGCCGCCGCGTCCAGCCTGGGTGTTCACCGACTCGGTACCGTCCAGCTTGTAGGTCTGGACGATCTTGTTCTCGCCGGCCGTGCGCTCGACGGTGAGCGTGTCGGCCGTCTGCTTGACCGACATCGGTCCAGCCATCATCCCGCGTCCGCCACCGCCGCCGCCGGCGGGCGCCGCCGCCGGATCGACCTCCGGCGCCCACTGCCCGAGAAGTCGGCCTTCTGTGCGAAAGCCATGGTCGCCACTGCCAGCACGGCCGTAGCGATGATTCCAATTCGTGCCCGCTTCATCATGAGACTCCTTTTGAAGAATGAACTGAACCACCCCGAGCGACTTCCCATCCGTATGCAAGAAAGCTGTCAGCTTTCAGCTGTCAGTATCTGCCACATCGCTGCTCAGCTCAACTTAGCTGAAGCTGAGCTGAGGCTCATTCGAACCTGAGCGCCTCGATCGGGTCGAGCGCTGGCGGCTTTCCGTGCCGGGTAGAACCCGAAAAAGACGCCGGTGGCCGCGGCGACGCCGAACGCGACGCCAATCCAGTCGGCCGGAATCGACGTCGGCCACGAGGCGAAGCGCTCGATTCCCATGCGAGAGCGCGAATCCGAGCCCGATACCGATGAGTCCGCCGAAGAGGCTGATGACGATCGCCTCGACGAGGAACTGCAGCAGGACGTCGCGCCCGCGGGCGCCAATCGCCATGCGCAGTCCGATCTCCCGTGTCCGCTCCGTGACAGAGACGAGCATGATGTTCATGATCCCGATGCCGCCGACGACGAGCGAGACGCCGGCGATGGCGGCGAGGAGCACCGTCATCGTCCGCGTCGTCTCGGTCCGGAGGCTGGCGATCTCTTCCTGCGTCCGGACGGTGAAGTCGTCTGGGTCGCCGGCCACGAGCTTGTGGCGGAGCCGCAGCGCCTCGCTGATGGCCGGCCGCGACCGGCGCCGTGTCCGGCGTCTCGGACGCGACCGTGATGTTGTTGATGTGCTGCTGGCCCTGGAGCTTCTTCTGGACCGTCGTGTAGGGCGCAAAGACCGTATCGTCCTGATCCTGTCCGAACGCGCCCTGGCCCTTCGGCGACATCACGCCGATGACCTTGAAGGGCTGGTTGCGGATGCGGATGATTTCGCCGGTCGGGTCGACGTCAGGTCCGAAGAGCGTTTCGGCGACGACCGTGCCGAGGACGGCAACCTTGGCCGCGCTGGCGACGTCCTGCGGCGGTGAAGAAGCTGCCGTACTTCGTCGGCCAGCTGCGAATCTGCTGGAGGTCGACGTCGACGCCCTGAACCTGGCTGGACCAGTTCTGGTTGCCGGCGATGATCTGCCCGCGCGAGTTGACGCCGGCCGAGACGTACTGAATGCCCGGAACGGCTGCGCAGGGCAGTGGCGTCTTCCGCCGTGAGCGAGCTCGACATGCCCTGGCCCTGGCGGACGCCGCCCTGCGTGAAGTTGCCGGCGTTGATGTTGATGACGTTGGTGCCGGCGGACTTGACCTGCTCTTCGATCGTCGCCTGCGCGCCGCGCCCGAGCGCGACCATGGTGATGACCGCGCCGACGCCGATGATCATGCCCAGCATGGTGAGCACGGTGCGCATCTTGTTGCGGTTGAGCGCCTTGAGCGCAATCCGCAGCGTCATGATTATGGACATGCTGATCTCCTAGGCCACGCCGCCGTGCTCGGTCGGGGCGGGATCGGCCTGCGACGTGGGCCGCGTCGATCGTCGGTTCCGGCGGCGGCAGCGCCGCCAGTTCCTCGCCGGCGTCCCGGCGCTTGGCGATCTTCTGATCGATCTGAATCTTCCCGTCGCGGAAGCGAACGAGCCGCGTGCCGTGCTCGGCGATGTCCATCTCGTGCGTGATGAGGATGATGGTGATGCCGCGCTCGCGATTGAGCTTCTGGAAGATGTCCATGACCTCGATGCTCGTGCGCGTATCGAGGTTTCCGGTCGGCTCGTCGGCGAGGATGATCGACGGCTCGTTGATGAGCGAGCGCGCGATCGCGACGCGCTGCTGCTGACCGCCCGACAACTGGTTCGGAAAGTGGTGAAAGCGCTCGCCGAGGCCGACGATCTTGAGCGCCTCCATGGCGCGGCGGTGACGCTCGGCCGCCTTCATCTTCGACCCGCCGTTGTAGAGCAGGGGCAGCTCGACGTTGTCGAGCGCCGTGGTCCGCGACAGCAGGTTGAAGCCCTGGAACACGAACCCGATCTTCTTGTTGCGGACGACGGCCAGCTCGTCCTTCGACATGCGCGAGACGTCCTTGCCGTCGAGGAAGTAGTTGCCGCTCGTGGGGCGGTCGAGGCACCCGAGGATGTGCATCAGCGTCGACTTGCCGGACCCCGACGGTCCCGTGACGGCGACGAACTCGCCGGCCTCGACGTCCATGTTCGCGCCGCGCAGCGCGCGGACGACCACTTCGCCGACCGTGTAGGTCTTGACCAGATCGCGAACAGAAATAACAGGCATGTGCTCTAGCTATCTCCTAGAACCCTCGGCCGCCGCCACCGCCACGGTTGCCGCCGCCGCCAGCCGCCGCCGGGCCGCCGCGCTGCGGACCCATCAGCGGGTTTCCGGTGCGCCGGCTGGCCGGGCCGGGTCACGGGCTCGAGGCCGGTCAGCATGTTGACGACGACTTCCTGGCCTTCCTTGAGGTCGCCGTCGACGACCTCGCTGTAGGTGCCGTCGGTCACGCCAAGCCGGAGCTGGACGGACTTGAGCTGCTTGTTCTCGTAGAGCCAGGCCCGGCCGCGCGTCTCGGTCGTCTGCAGCGGTCCGAACAGCGAGTCGATGGTCGTGCGGCCGCTCGTGATCGTCGTGCCGGCGGCGACGTTGCCGGCGATGCCGCGGCCCGAGGTCGCGCCCGCCCCGCGCGCGGTCGCGTTGCGCGTCCGCCGCCCGGCCGTTGCCCGCCGCCGCCGCCGGCCGCCGCCGCCGGACCGCCGCCGAAGCCGCCGCGTCCGCCACCCTGCGCCTCGCGCTCCTTCATGCGCGCCTGGAAGCGCTCGCGCTCCTCGGGCGTCATGCTGGCCATGCGCTCTTCCATGCGCTTGCGGCGTTCCTCGGGCGTCATGTTCGGATCGAAGCCGCGTCCGCCGCCGCCGCCGCCGAATCCGCCGCCGCCCTCGCCGCCGCCCGGGATTGGCGGCCATGCGATCGCCGCCGCCTCTGGCTTCGGGCGAGTCCGGACGTCCGCCGCCCGCCGGGGGCTGCGGCCGCGGCTTGCGGCGCCGGTGCTGGGCGCCGGCTGCGGCGGCCGCGCGGCTGGCGGTGCTGGCTGCGGGCGCTGCCTGCGGCGCCGCCCTGGGGTCGCGCCGGCTCCGGCGCCGGGTCCACCCTGGCCGCCGCCGCCATCGCCGGCCGCCGCCCGCCACCGTCGCGCCCGCGGCCGCCCGCGAAGCCGCCGGCGCCGCGCTGCACTTCCGGAGGCACGGGCTGGTTGAGCACCGTGAACATCGCCTCGGTCGGGCGGAAGCGGACCGCCGCGGTCGGCACGCGCAGCACGTTGTTGCGGCGCGCGATCTCGATGCCGACGGTCGCCGTCATGCCCGGCTTCAACTTCAACTGCGGATTGGGCACGGCGATGACCGTCGAGTACACCACGACGTTCTGCACGACGGCCGGCTGCAGGCGCACCTGCTGCGACCGCGCCGAGGAACGTGTCGGTGGGGTAGGCGTCGACGCGGAACGACACCGTCTGTCCGGGCCGCATCTTGCCGACATCGGACTCGTCGATGTTGGCGACGACCTGCATCTTGGTCAGGTCCGCGGCGATGACGAAGAGCGTCGGCGCGTTCATGCTCGAGGCGACGGTCTGACCCGGGTCGACGTTGCGCGAGATGACGATGCCGTCGATGGGGGAGGTGATGACGGTGTAGCCCAGGTTGACCGTCGCCTGATTCAGGCTGGCCTGCGACTGCGTCAGGCTCGCCTCCGACGACTTGATCTGCGCGTCGGCGCTCTTGACGGCGATCTCCGCCGCTTCGAGGTCGGTCTTGGGCACGAGCTCCTTCTTGAACATCGCCTGCGCGCGCTCGAGCTTCTGCTTCGCGTCCTCGAGCGTCACCCGCAGGCGCTCGAGGTCGGCTTCGGCCCGGATGACGTTGGCCTGCTGCGACTCGATCTGCACCTGGAGGATCGACGGGTCGAGCCGCGCGATGACCTGTCCCTTCTTGACGATGTCGTTGAAGTCGGCGTAGCAGCTCCTGGACGACGCCCGACACCTGCGTGCCGACGTCGACGGTCGTCACCGCTTCGAGCGTGCCCGTGGCCTGCACCCGCTCGACCACGTCGCCGCGGCTGACCGGCACGGTCGACACCGTCGGCTCCGGCCTGGTGCGATTCTGGTAGTAGGCCCAGCCGCCGGTGCCGAGCCGCCGCGAGGAGGACCAAGAATACGATCAGCTTTTTCATGATGTCGAATCCAACCTTCGCTCGCCTGCCGCGTGCGCGAGCTTCGGTTGGCAAGCCAAGCGAAGACCCGACACGCGAAGGTTGTCCGCTGTAGCGCTGCCGAATGCTGCGGGCTGCGTGTGCCCGAGCGCAGTCCCTTCCAGCCCTCTTCGAAAATCGTGTAGACCGTCGGCACGAACACCAGCGTGATGAGCGTCGACGCCAGCAGGCCGCCGATGACCACGCGCGCCAGCGGCGCCTGCAGCTCGGCGCCTTCGCCGATGCCCATCGCCATCGGCACGAGGCCGAGCATCGTGGCGAGCGACGTCATCAGGATGGGCCGCAGCCGCGTCCGTCCCGCCGTCTCGACGGCCTCGCGCAGCGGCACGTGGTCGCGGCGGCGCAGGATGTTGGTGTAGTCGACGAGGAGGATAGCGTTACTTACGACGATGCCCGCCAGCATGATTACACCGATGTAGGCCTGCAGGCTGAACGTCGTGCCCGTGAGCTTGAGCGCGAGCACGACGCCGATCGCGGCGAGCGGCACCGAGAACATGATGATGAACGGATCGCGCAGCGACTCGTACTGCGACGCCATGACCGCGTAGACGAGCAGCACCGCGAGGATCAGCATCATCTGCAGCTGCGAGAACGCCCGCGCCTGCTCCTCGGCTTCGGCGCCGAAGCTGATCCGCATGTCCGGCGGCACGGCCACCTCGGACAGCCGCGTGTTGACGGCCGCGAGCGGCTTCGCTCAGCGTCGCTTCGGGCTCGGCCGTCACCCGGATGATGCGCTCCTGATTCTTGCGCTGGATCTCGGTCGGTCCCGACTGGTTGCGGACGGTCATGAGGTTCTTCGCCTCGATGACCTGCCCCTGCGCGGTGCTGAGCAGGATGTCGCTGATGTCTTCGACGCGGCCGCGGTCCTCTTCGCGGAGCCGGACGATGATCGGGTACTCGTTGCCGGACTCGCGGAAGAACGCCGCCTGCGTGCCGCCGACGCTCGTGCGGATCGAGTTGGCCACGCCGGTGACCGACAGCCCGAGCAGCGCCGCCTTGGGCCGGTCGACCTGAATCGCGAGCTCGGGCCGGCCGTCGTCGCGGCCGACGCGGGCGTTGCGGACTTCGGGGACGCGGTCCATCACCGCCTTGGCGCCCTGCGCCACGCGCTGCGAGACCGCCAGGTCGTCGCCCTGAATCTCGAGCGAGATGCGCGACTCGCCGCCGCCGAAGAGGCGGTTCTGCTGCTGGTTGCCGCCCGACGCCTGCGTCTGGATGATGACGCCGGGGATGATGCCGGGCAGCTGACGGTTCAGGTCGCGGGCGATCTGCTCGCTCGAGCGCGTCCGCTTGTCCTTGGTCACGAGCCGGAGCGTCATGTTGACGCGGTTCGCCGCCGCCGCCGGGGCCGAAGCCGCCGCCGCCGCCGGCCTGCGTGATGATGTCCTCGGCCTCGCTCACGTACTCCTTGGCCAGCCCCTCGAGGCGGATCGCCGACGTCTTCGGCGCGCTCCGCTCGCGTGCCGACGGGGAGCTCGGCGGTCACCCGCACTTCGCCCTCGTCGGTCTGCGGCATCAGCTCGAAGCCGATGGTCGGCAGGATCATGACCGCGGCCACGACGCACGCGGTGCCCGACGCCGAGGACCGTCGGGCGGTGCTTGAGCGCGACGTGGATGATGCGGCTGTACTTCTCGTCCATGCCGTCGAGGAAGCGCTCGCTCCACGAGTAGAGCCGGCCCGTGAGGCCGCGCCGTTCCGCGACGGGCGGCGGCAGCTTCAGCAGCCGGGAGCAGAGCACCGGCACGATCGTCACGGCGACAAACAGCGACATCGTCAGCGAGAACATGACGACGACCGAGAGCTGCTTGAACATGATGCTCGAGACGCCGGTCAGGAAGAGCAGCGGCACGAAGACGGCGATGTGCGTCAGCGTCGAGGCGAGGATGGCCGACCAGACTTCCTCGCTCGCGTCGATCGAGGCCGTCATCCGGTCCTTGCCGTGCTCCATGTGGCGGAACGTGTTCTCGAGCACGACGATCGAGGCGTCGACGATCATGCCGATGCCGAGCGCCAGGCCGCCGAAGGTCATCGTGTTGAGCGTGTAGCCGTTGAAGTAGAGCAGGGCGAACGTGCCGATGACCGAGATCGGAATCGACGTGAAGACGATGAAGGTGGCGCGCAGGTTGCGCAGGAAGAGGAAGATGATCAGCATGACCAGGAAGCCGCCGACGAGCGCGTGTTCCTGGACGGCGTGGATCGACCGGCTGATGAAGATCGAGCTGTCGTCGAGGGCCGTCATCGTGACGCTCGGCATCTCGCGGTTGATCTTGGCGATCTCGACGCGCACGGCGTCGGCGATCTCGACGGTGTTGGTGCCCGACTGCTTGGTGATGCGCAGCCGCACGCCCGGCTTGCCGTTGATGCGCGTGAAGGAGCGGAAGTCCTCGGTCGAGTCCTTGATCTCGGCGATGTCGCGCATGTAGACGGGGACGCCCGCCCGCGTCATCACGACCAGGTCGCGGATTTCGTTCAGGTTCTCGAACTGGCCCTGGCTGCGGACGAGGTAGGTGCGGTCGCCCTCGTCGACCTCGCCGAGCGGGATGTTCTGGTTCTCGGTGCGGAGCAGGTTGACGACGCGGTCGACCGGCAGGTCGAGCGCGCGGATCTTTTCCTTCGAGAGCTCGACGTGGATCTGGCGGCGCAGGCCGCCTTCGACCGTGACCGCCGCGACGCCGGGCACGCGCTCGAGCCGCTGCGACAGGTCGTGCTCGGCAATCTCGCGCAGCTTGACGCGGTCGTAGTCGCCCTCGAGGCCGACGCCCATGATCGGCGCCGCGCTGGCGTCGAACTTGAACATGACCGGCGCGTCGGCTTCCTCAGGCAGCCGGCCGCGGACGCGATCGAGCCGGTTGCGGATGTCGTCGGCCGCCTCGTTGAGGTCCGTGCCCCACGCGAGGTTCAGCGTGACGCGCGCCGAGCCTTCCGACGACGTCGACTCGAGCCGCTCGAGGCCGGCGACGGCGCTGAGCGCCTGCTCGATCGGGCGCGTGACGAGCTCTTCCATCTCGAGCGGGCCGACGCCGGCGTAGCCGACGCGGACGGTGATGCTCGGGAACGAGACGTCGGGCATCAGGTCGACCGGCAGGCGCGCCAGGGACAGGCCGCCAATCAGCATCACGACCGCCGACAGCATGAACATCGTGATCGGACGCTCGATTGCCAAACGCGGAATGCTCATCGGCTGCTCCCCTGAGGCTGCGTGCCCTGCCCTGAGCCCGTCGAAGGGCCCTGCCCGATCCTGGTGAAGAACCTGGCCGCCGCCGGCGCCCCGCGTCCCTCCGTCCCGGCCGCCGCCTTCGTTGGCGGCGACGATCCGGTCGCCGTCCTTGAGGGCGCTCGCGCCGGTCGTGATGACGCGCGCGCCGTCGTCGAGGCCCTTGGTAATCTCGATGGCCTCGCCGTCGCGGATGCCGACTTCGACCGGGATGAACTTCGCCGTCATCACGTTCTGGCCTGCCGCCACCGCCGCGCGTGCCCTCGGCCTTCTCGGCCGCCGCGGCGACGAACACGCCGCGTCTTGCCGCCGAGGATCGACGAGCGCGTTGCGCGGCACGGTGATGGCGTCGCTGCGCGTGCTGATCGTGAGCTGCACGCGCGAATACATGCCCGGCTTGAGGCGGTAGCCGACGTTCGGCACTTCGATTTCGATCTCGGCCGTGCGCGTGGCCGGGTCGAAGACCGGCGCGACGCGGCTGACGCGGCCCTTGAACGTTTCTCCCGGGATACGCGTCGACTTCGACGTTGGCCGCCGTGCCCACCGGCACGCGCCGCATGTCGCGCTCGACCAGGTTCGCCACCATCCGCACCGTGCGGATGTCGACGACCGACGCCACCGGTGCGTTCGTGCTCGCAAACGCGCCGGGATCGAGGTAGCGCTTGCCGATGAAGCCGTCGACCGGGGAGACGATCTGCGTGTTGGTCAGGGTGATCTTCAGCTCGTCGAGCCGGGCCTTGGTCTGCTTCGAACTGCGCCTCGGCGAGGTCGAGCTGCGCCACGCGCCGCCTGCTGCCGCGCGTCGACGTCGTCGAAGGTCTGCTGCGGCAGCAGTTGCCGCTCGTAGAGGCTGCGCGAGCGATCGAGGTTGTTCTGCGCCAGCTTGAGATCCGCCTCGCGCTGGCGAATCGAGGCCTGCGCGACCGTGATAGGACGGCTTCGGCGCCGCGGACCTGCTCGCGGACTTCGCTGTCCTCGACGCGGGCGATGATCTGTCCCTTCCGGACCGGGATCGCCGAGCTTGACGTCGACGACCTGCAGCCGGCCGTTGGCGCGCGGCACGACCTCGACCGTCGCCGCGCCAATCAGGTTGCCGACGACGAGGATCTGCTCGGCGACCGGCGCCCGCTTGACGGTGGCGAACTCGACCGGCATCGGCGGCCTGGCGCCGCGCCCGCCGCCGGCCGGCGCACCGCCGCCCGCGGCGGTCGCCGCCGCGGTTGTAGACCAGGACGCCGGCCAGGCCGACGACGGCGACGATGACGATCGCGATCGTTCTGCGCATTGGACTCTCGAAAATCTGCAGTTCTGACTGCTCGCCGAGCTGACGTGACGACTGACTCAGCCTGACTTCAGCATTCAGCATCAGCATTCGGCACTACCTCGGGCTGATCTGCGTGCGCTGGAAGTCGACGAGCGCGCGGCGATAGTTCAGGTGCTCGCGCAGCTCGCGGTTGCGCGCGTCGGCGAGGTCGCGCTGCGCCTGGACGACTTCGAAGTTGGTGGCCATGCCGACGTCGAGCTTGCTCTGCGCCGCCTCGGCGCGCTTGATCGACAGCTCGCGCGCGGCCGTCGCCGCCTGGATCGCTTCGAGCGAGCTGCGGATGGCGATGGCCGCCGCGGTGACTTCCGTCGCGATCTGCAGCTCGGTCGCCTTGATCGCAGCCTGGTTCTGACGGATGACGATTTCCTGGCGCGCCTTGTTGGCTTCGGCCTGGCTCTGTGCCGAGCGGATAGGCGAAGTCGAGCTGCACCGTCCAGGTGGGGGCGTCGAAGTTTCCGACGCCGCCGAGCGCGTCCCACCAGTTTGAGGGTGGGATTGTCGTATCACTGGGCCTGCCCGCCGCGTCCGTCCAGCCGGTATGTGCCGACGCAGGTTCAACGTCGGCAGCGTCTGGTTGCTCAAGGCTGCGCAGCGGTGATGTTGGCCGAGTCGATGTTCTTCTTCTGCGTCAGGAGGTCGGTCCGGTTGGCCAGCGCGTTCCGCACGGCGCCCTCGAGGTCGATCGCCTCGGCGCTCGGCGACGGGCCGATCGGTGGCGTTGATCGACGCCGTCCACAGCGGGTCGTCGGTGCCGCTCACGATGAGGCGCTTGAGCGCCAGCTCGGTGTTCTGGAGCGTCGCCTCGGCGTTGACGAGCGTTCTGGCGGCGCGTCGCTTCCTCGGCCTGCGCCTGCACGATGTCGATCGGCGCCATGGTGCCGATCTCGACGCGCGCCCGGTTGTCCTGCACGAGCTTCGACGACAGATCCAGCGACGCGCGCTGGTTCTCCAGGTTCAGGATCGCGAAGACGAGCTCCCAGTAGGCGTTCCGCACCTGCGCCACCGTGCTCGCGGTCGTGGCCTGCAGATCGAGCTCGGCCTGACGTCCTGCTGGATGGCGGTCGTCAGCAGCGTGGTCCGGTTGTTGTCGATCTTGAAGTTCGCCAGCAGGGGCTGGGTGTACTGCGCCTGGAAGCCAGTGGTGTAGGCGGTCAGGAACTGCGCCGTCGTCTGCGTCGTCACCTGACGGTTGTTCGTCCAGTTCACGCTGATAGTTGCCGCCGAACTTCGACAGTTCTGCGTGACGCCGGCGTTCCAGCCCGCTGTGTCCTGATTCGTCTTCAAGCCGCCGTCGGTCGTCAGCCGGCCGAGCTGCGTCTGCGAGTTGTTGCTGACCTGAGACGTCACGTTCGGCCGGTAGAACGCGCGCGTCGCGGCGATGGAGTAGTCGAACGTCTGCGGCGTCAGGCGCTGCGACGCCAGCGTCAGGTTGCGCTCGAGCGCGCGCGCGACGGCTTCGTCGGCGGTCAGGTCGACCTTGGCGCCCTGAGTCGCGGCCTGCGCCTGCGCGGCGTCGGTCGACGGCACGTTCAGCCTCACCATGGCCTGCTCGATGAGCGCCTTGACGTGGTCGGTGTCGGGCGCGCGGCTGCTGCTGCTGCTGCGCGCCCGCGGTGGCGGCGACCGCGAGGGTCAACGCCGCGGTAACGAGTAGTGATGATGCGGTCTTGCTCACGAACTGCCTCCAGATGAAACGTGCGACGGTCGAAAATGCGTTGCCCGACTGCCGGCGGGTCTTGTGGTGCCGTCCTCAGCGCTTGTCGCCCCGGCCCTGGCGCTTGCGTTCTTCTTCCTGCTTCTTGCGCTCGGCGTCCATCCGGGCGCGCATCTCGTCGACTTTGACGCGCTGCTCGGGTGTCAGCAGGAGGTGCATGCGATAGAGCATCACCGTCCGGGCGTGGTGTTGTTCTCGGCGCGCAGCTTCTCGACCTTCTCGACCTGCTGCGCGACGATGGCCACATCGGCGGTGTTCTCCTTGATGGTCTTGGCGAGCGCCTCTTCCAGCTTCTCGAGCTCGTGCCATTTCTCTCGCTGCTTCGGAGCCGTTGACTCCCAGACCTCGTCGATCTTCTTGCTCTGCTGATCGCGTGAGGCGGAGTTCCTTGCGGCTGTCGGGGTGCAGCCACCACTTCCAGCGGGGCGGCCCCTCGTCCTGCCGGGCCGCGTCCGGCTTGGTTCGGCGTCTCCACGCTGCTGCTCGCAGAGAGGCGCCGCGCTGGCACCTGCCGAGCCAAGAAAACCGATCAGAAAAATCCACGCAAATTGCCTGGCCATGCGATCGTGCTCTCCAAGAAAAACTACGCAGGCGTATACGACCCCTTTTCGCCCCTCGTTTACTGTCCAGGGGCGCAGCGGCGCACCGGACCGCCTCGGCTGCTTTTCCGTAAGCTACTGAGAATACACCAGAAAATCGCTGGCAGACGACTTGCTTTACGAGAGTTAGCGGCGGCAGGTTCTAAGACAAAACTGTGGCAGTTAGGAGGACGCGTATCTGCTCAGGCGTTCGATGACTTCGCCGACGATATTGTTGGGCGTCGAGGCGCCGGCGGTCAGGCCGACGGTCAGGGGATCCCTGGCGGGCAGCCACGCGCGCGAGACCTGTTCCTCGTTCACGTCGTTGACGGCGCGCCCACCGGCCGGTGGCGGATTTCGTCGGCCGAGACCAGGCAGTCCGGGTCGGCGATATGGAACGTCGGCACGCGCTCGGCGCAGATCCGGGCGAGGTTGCAGGTATTGCTGCTGTTGTACCCGCCGACGACGAGCATCAGGTCGAGCGGCTGGGCCCGTTCATCCGGGGGGCGTTGAGGAGCGCGAGGACCGCATCCTGCCGTTCCTGCGTCGCGCTGCAAATCGTGTCGAACGCGCGGAAGTGCCGGGGAAGCTCCGCCTCGCCGTAGCGGTCCGTCATCGCCGCCCGCAGCATCTCGCCGATTTCGAGCGACTCGGACATCAGCATCGTCGTCTGGTTGGCGCAGCCGATCCGCTGCGAGGTCGCGATCGGGATCGAATCCCGGCGACACGGCATCGCCGAACCGCTCGAGAAAGGTCGCGGCGCTGCCGCCGGATCGGATGTAGTCGCAGACAAACTGCGCCTCCTCCCGATCGAGCACGACCAGAAACCGCCCCTGCGGGTACTTCAGCGCCTGCGACGCGGTCGCCCGCGTCTCCTCGTGCTTGATCTTGCCGTGAATGACCGCCGTGTACCCGTCCTGCGCGTAGCGGACGACGTTCTTCCAGACGTTGAGCACCGATCCGCACGTGGTATCGACGAGCGTGCAGCCCTGGTCGACGAGCCGCGCCATGTCGCCGACGGTGACGCCAAACGCCGGCAGGATCACGACGTCCTTGGCACCGAGGGACTCCCACGGTTCGGCCGACTCGCTCAGGAACCGGATGCCGGCGGCGCGCAGGCGATCGTTGACGTGCGGGTTGTGGATGATCTCGCCGGTCAGGTAGACGTTCTGATCGGGGAAGCGCCGCCGGGCCTGATAGGCGTAGTCGACGGCGCGATCGACCCCGTAGCAGAATCCGAACTCGCGGGCGAGGTGGACCGTCAGGCGGCCCGCGCGGTGCTGAAAGTCGTTGGCGCGGACTTCCTCGACGATACTGCTGTGGTAGGCGGCGGCCAGCTCTCCGGCCACCGCCTCCTTCATGTCGAGGCCCTTGCGGAAGATGAGGGGCTTGGTAGTGGGCGTCGTGGCCAACGTCCTACCGCGGCCGTTCCAGATCCCGCGCCCGCGGCGTGATGTCGTCGATCGCCTGCAGCATCGGAAGCCGGCCGGTGGTGCGCGCCGGGTCACCGCCGAAGAACAGCGTTTCGTCGGACACCGAGGAAAGCGACGCCGGCACGACGGACGGTGCGCCCGCGGGCTGCGTCGTGGTCAAGCGCGCGTTCTG
Organism: uncultured Acidobacteriota bacterium; assembly: GCA_963847975.1. Classification (GTDB taxonomy): domain Bacteria; phylum Acidobacteriota; class Vicinamibacteria; order Vicinamibacterales; family 2-12-FULL-66-21; genus DATBJJ01. The sequence continues at coordinate 232,168 of CAWKBU010000001.1, forward strand.
TCTGGGTTGGGGCGATCCGTGCCGGCGTAAACATGCGGCGCACGTCGACGAACTGTCCGGCCGCCAGGCCGATGACGAGGCCGGCCGCTGCCGCGGCCGCCACCCAGCGCTGCGCGTGGCCCTGCGTCGAGGTGACAGGGCGGGCGAAGCGCGGGAACGCGATGACGCGCGCCGGACGTTCGAGCGCCTCGAGCCGGCGCATGACCTGCGCCTGCTGCGCGGCCAGCCGCTCGGCCGGAAACGCCTCCTCGGCTTCCCCCACGCGCGTCGTCGTGGATTCGGTCGAGCCAGCCCGTGAACGCCGCGTACCGCGACCGGCACTGTGCGCAGGCGGCGAGGTGCGGGTCGGCCACCGGCTCGCCGCTCGCGGCCGCCGCCGCTCCAGAGGTCCGCGAACGGCGTCGTCGTCGAGATGACGGCTGCGCCCGATTTCGATTCGGACTAAGAAGTGACACGGCGCTTTTCTCCTCCCACTCCGATGCTGGCCGCATCCTCGGCGAGCAGCGTCCGCAACCGCCGAATGGCCCGGAACAGATGCACGCGCACGGTCGATTCGTTGAGCCCGGTCAGGGCGCTGACCTCGCGCGACGTGCAGCCCTCGTAGTGGCTCAACATGAACACCGATCGCTGGCGCTCCGGCAACCGCGCCAGCGCCGCCGCCAGCTTCTGCCGCCGCTCGCGGCCGAGCAGCTGATCCTCGGGCGACGGGCCGCTGCCCGCGACGCGGTCGGTGAAGTCCCGCTGCCCATGCGGCGATTCGGGCATCGGCACGAGCCACCGCTCGCGCCGCGTTCGCGCCTTGATCCGATCCAGGCACCCGTTGATCAGGATGCGCGTGAACCAGACCTCGAACGGCAGCTCCTCGCGGAACGACGACAGGTGCGAATACGCCTTCACGAGCGCGTCCTGCACCGCCTCGTCCGCCTCCGCCGAATCGCGCAGGTAGTGAAACGCAATCCGGGCCGCGCGCCGCTGATGGCGTGCCACCAGCTCGGCATACCGCTCGCGCGCCTCGGCGTGCCGGCCCTCGGCCTGCAGCGCCTTGACCGCAGAAGCGGCCGCGCTGTCGGCTTCGCGGGTGGGGAGGCCCGCGGCCTGAGCTCCTGTCATCTGATTACGTTTCCCGGCAGCCACCGTTTACCAGACACTCACGAGTGTTGTCCATTATACAGGACAATCAATGCGCTGGGCATCCCAAGCGCGTCGCGCGGCGTCGCGCCGCGCTCGGGCCGCGGGGCTCCTCACGCGCATTCAGCGACTGCTGACAACGCGCGTGCGACGGGCATCTGGCAGCTTGCGTCGAGGTGCTGCGCGAAGCTGCACCTCGGCAGCGCGGCTCGACGCGCCAGTCGCCGCGCAGTCGGCAGGGCTGCGACCCGAGCCGAATGCTGACAGATCGGCAAGCAAGTCCGGCTCGAACTAAGATGTCTGCATCGTCTCCGCCCCAGGGCCGCCCGCGCGCCTCCGAGTTCGTCTTCGCCCGGCTCCGCTACGAGTCCGGCGACTGGGACTACAACCCCAAGGTCGCGGCCAACATCCTCAACTCGGTCGTCGAGTACACGACCATTCCGGTCTTTCCGGAGGAGGTCGTCATCGCGGCGTCGTCGGACGAGCTGATGGCGTTTCCGTTCCTCTTCATGACCGGGCACAAGCTGGTCCGGTTCAGCCGCGACGAGCGCGAGCGGCTGCGCCGCTTCGTCGAGCACGGCGGGCTGCTGTTCTCCGACGACTGCAACCACGACGTGAACGGGCTCTACGCGCGGAGCTTCGAAGAGGAGATGAAGGCGACGTTCCCCGACGGCGCGATGCCGAAGCTGCCCAAGCGTCATCCGGTCTACCGCAGCTTCTTCACCTTCGAGGACGGCCCGCCGACGACGTCGCACGAGCTCAACGGCTGGGGTGACGAGATCGTGCACGACTACCTGCGCGGCATCGAGCACGCGCGCCGGCTCGGGGTGCTCTACAGCAACAAGGACTACGGCTGCGAGTGGGACTACGACTGGCGCAACAAGCGATTCCAGCGCGAGGACAACACGAAGTTCGGCGTCAACGTCGTCGTCTATGCGATGACGAGCTGACGCAGGGCTCAGGGCTCAGGGCTCAGGGCTCAGGCAAGATCTTCGAGTACGAGTTCTGAGCCTTTGCCTGAGCCCTGAGCTCTGAGCCCTGAGCCAGGACGATCCCCGGATAGTAGTAGCGGAGGACGTCGGCCGGCGTCGCGCCGGCGCGCAGGCGCGCGAGGGCGCCGGCCTGGCAGAGGCCGACGCCGTGGCCGAAGCCGCGGCCCGAGAACGTGAACATCGCGCCGGTGCGGCGGACGTCGAACCGCGTGCTGCGGATCGCGCGCGGGCCGAAGGCGCGGGTCAGCACCTGCCGAAACTCGTCGCCGCGCATGACCGTCGTCGTCGCCGCCGAGCGTCGCCGCCCCGCCACGGACTGCGAATCGCGATCCGCTCGGCGCGTCCGGCGTCGTCGCGGCTCGCGATCTCGATCGCGTCGATGCTGCCTGGCACGGTCGTCCGCGCATCGACGCGAGCGCCGGCAAGCGCGGCCGTCAGGTCGGCGAGCGAGACCTCGTATTGCCACTCGGCGTGCGCCTCCTGCGGCGACGCCGTCGTCGGGCCGCGCGACGAGGTACGGGCGATCGGCGCCGCCCCAGACGGCCGACGAGGTGCTCGTGTAGCCGCCGCAGTCGGCGTGGAAGAGCGCCTGGGCGGGCTGGCGGTCGAACGTCAGGATGACGCCGGCCGTGTGCGTCGACGGCTTGTCGACGAGGCCGCGGCCCATCGCGACGTCTGCAGGCGTCGCGGCTCGAACAGCTGACAATGCGTCGTCGAGCAGAGGTCGAAGCCTTCGCGCGCGTGCCGTCCGAGATGCGAGACGGCGTACGTGCGGCTGATGATCGTCTGCACCTCGAGCATGCGCTCGACCGTCTGGAACTCGCCGGCGGCCGGCGCGACTTCGCTGATGGCCGTGGCCTGCACGTAGTCTTCGAGCGGCACGTCGCGCACGACCGTCACGCCCTGCTCGACGAACTGGACGCGGACGTGGCGGGGAAGGGCGGCGCCCGCCGACGGGATCGCCGGCGTGAGTGGCCGTCGACACGCAGGCCGCAGCGGTCGACAGATCAGGAGCGCACCGAGGGCGTACCGCTTCACCTCCGTCGTATCGGCTCGGCCCGATGGTAAAGTTAGCGCGGTTCATGGCGCGAATCCTCCTCATCGACGACGATCCTGGCGTGCGCGAGAGCACCGGCCGCATGCTGCGCGCCGCCGGCTACACCGTGCAGGCGGTCGCGACCGGCGAAGAGGGATTCGAGCTGGCGAAGAGCGACGGCTTCGACGTCATCCTGTCCGACATGCGGATGCCGGGGCTCTCGGGCATCGACGTCCTGCGCAAGCTCCGCGACGTGCGCGTCGACGCGTCGTTCATCGTGATGACCGGCTTCGGCACGGTCGACACGGCGGTCGAGGCCATGAAGCTCGGCGCCGTCGACTTCGTGCAGAAGCCGTTCTTTCGCGACGAGCTGCTGATGCGCGTCCGATCGGCCGCCGATCGCCGTCAGCTCGCGCGCCAGGTCGATCTGCTGCAGCGTCAGATTCCAGCCCGACCCGTCGCTCGACGCGCTCGTCGGCGAGAGCCGCGCGATGACGAAGGTCAAGGACCTGATCCAGCGCGCCGCCGCCGCGCCGGGGACGGTGCTCATCACGGGCGAGACCGGCACCGGCAAGGAGCTGGCCGCGCGCGCCATTCATGCCCGCAGCCCGCGCGCGGCGCGAGCCTTCGTGGCCGTGAACTGCGCGGCGCTGACCGAGTCGCTGCTCGAGGCCGAGCTCTTCGGCCACGCCAAGGGCGCGTTCACCGGCGCGGCCGGCGCGCGCGCCGGGCCTCATCGAGCACGCCGAGGGCGGGACGCTCTTCCTCGACGAGATTGGCACGCTTGTCGAAGGCGCTGCAGGCGAAGCTGCTGCGCGCGCTCGAGTCGGGCGAGGTGCGCCGCGTCGGCGAGAACGACAGCCGCACGGTCGACGTCCGCTTCGTCGCCGCGACCAACATCGATCTCAAGGCGGCGACGGCGGCCGGGGAGTTCCGCAGCGACCTGTACTATCGCCTCGACGTCCACCACGTCCACATGCCGCCGCTGCGCGAGCGCAGCCGACGACATTCCGCTGCTCGTCGCGCATTTCCTGGCGCGCTACGGCGCCGGCGCCGGCGTGACCGGCGTGCACGCCGGCCGCGATGGACGTGCTCGACCGCCTACGCGTATCCGGGCAACGTCCGTCAGCTCGAGCACCTGGTGCAGCGCGCCGTCGCCACCGCGCGCTCGTCCGAGCTCACGCTCGACGACCTGCCGGAGGAGCTGCTGGCCGAGCCCGCCAGTCGCCGCGCCGCCCGAAGGCACGGTCGCCGCCGCGCGCGAGAAGGCCGAGCGCGAGATGGTCGTCGCCACGCTCGCCAAGCACGGCGGCGAGATCGGCGCCGCCGCCCGCGAGCTGCAGGTCAGCCGCACGACGATGTGGCGGCTGATGAAGAAGCACGGCATCGAAGGCTAGGAGCGCGCCGGCGCTCGGCCGTCGTCGGGCTGCGTCCGAGTGTTTCACGCCTGCAACGTCCCGCCTTTTCAGTTCTGAAACGTCACCCGATTTCTCATCGCTGCGCTGCGAACGTCCCTCTCTCGCTAATTCGCTGACTGCTCACGGCTCCGGCGCCAACCCGCGTCGTGTGCGGTTGCGGCGCGGGTCTTGCCACTCGAGTCGAACGGCCACGACCGCCGCCAGCGCCAGGGCCGACGATGCCGTATGCCTCAGACACCCGCTTCGCTGCTCGTCGACCGGATGACGGTGCACAACCGCCGTCTGCTGTGGGAGCTTCAGACCATCAACGAGATCGCCGAGGGCATCAGCCAGTCGCTGGAGCTCGACGACGTGCTGACGGGCGCGCTGCAGCGCATCGTCCGGGCGTTCGACGCCGTCGGCGCGTCGATCCGGCTGCGCGACGAGCGCACCGGCCGCTACGAGATGACGGCGTCGGTGGGGCCGTCGCGCGTGCAGCGATTCTGGAACGGCCCGGCGTCGTGGCCGAGCGATCAGGTGATCGCCACGCGCACGGCGGTCGTCGTCGAGGATCTGGCGCCGGGCGTCTCGGCGGTCAACCGCTCGGAGTTCATGATGCGCAGCGGCATCAGCCTGCCGCTGCTCGCGGCCGACGAGCTGCTCGGCGTGCTCAGCGTCGGCGCCTCGAGCCCGTCCCGGTTCGATCTGGCCGACGAGCGGCTGCTCGCCATCATCGCCGGCCAGATCGTCGTCGCCGTCCAGAACGCGCGCCTCCACGACTCGGTCCGGCGCGGCAAGCAGGAGTGGGAGCGGACGTTCGACGCGATCAGCGATCCGATCGCCGTCTTCGATCGTCACGGCCGGCTGCTGCGCGGCAACACGGCGCTCGCGGCGCTGCTCGACCGGCCGGTGACCGAGATTCGCGGCGTCGACGTGCGGCGAGGTCGGGCTGTGCGGCGGCGGCTGCCCGTCGTGCGCGATCGGGCGCGCGCTGGCGCACGATGGCACGCAGCGCCGGAGCCGGGCAGCGCGTGCGACGGAAGTCACGCTCGCGCGCGCCGAGCGCGCCGAGATCACGCTGGCCGACCAGCAGATCCTGAGCGTCACGACGTTTCCGGCGGTCGACCCCGGCGCGCCCGGCGCGTCGGTCGTGCAGGTCGCCAAGAACGTCACCGAAGAGATTCGCTCGGCGCGGCGGCTGCAGCACATGAGCGACGAGCTGGGGAAGACCAACGCCCAGCTGACCGCGACGGTCGATCGGCTCAAGTCGACGCAGGCGCAGCTGCTCCAGGCCGAGAAGCTCTCGGCGATCGGTCAGCTCGTCGCCGGCGTCGCGCACGAGCTGAACAATCCGCTGACGAGCGTCATCGGCTTCGCGCAGCTCCTCGAAAGCGAGCTGCGGTCGGGCGATGCCGGCGCGTCCGGCCGAGGAAGTCGGCCAGGATCTGCGGCGCATCGCCGAGGAGTCCGGCCGCGCCGCGAGCATCGTCCGCAACCTGCTCGCGTTCGCCCGCCGCCAGACCGCGGCGCGCGCGCCGCAGGACGTCACCGAGCTCGTGCAGCGCGTGCTCGTCGCTCGCGGACCTACGAGTTCAGGCTGAGCAGCGTCGAGCTCGTGACCGAGTTCGAGCCCTGGCTGCCGCCGGTCGTCGCCGACGGCAGCCAGCTGCAGCAGGCGCTGCTCAACCTCATTCTGAACGCCGAGCGGGCGATGCGCGGCCGCACGACGCGCCGCCTGACGGTCGGGGCGCGTCTCGATCCGCGGGCGGCCGCCGTCGAGCTCTTCGTCACCGACACCGGCCACGGCATCGATCACGAGAATCTCGAGCCGGATCTTCGACCCGTTCTTCACGACGCGCGAAGTCGGCGAGGGCACCGGACTCGGGCTGAGCATCTGCTACGGCATCGTGCGCGACCACGGCGGCCAGATCGCGGTGTCGAGCAAGGTGCAGGTGGGGACGACGTTCTCGATTCTGCTGCCGGCGCGGATCGACCCGCCGCCGGAAACCGACGCCGGCATCCTCGTCGCGCACGTCGATCAGACCGATCGCGACTTCATCTCGGCGGCGCTCGCGGCCTGGGGCTACACCGTCACGCTCGACCGATCGCGCCGACGAGGCGCTGTCGACGCTATCGAGCGCGGCGGCCTGCGCGCGGCGTTCGTCGACCGCCGGATCCTCGCCGCCAATCTCGAGGCGTGGCGCGGCGGACCGCTGCCGGCGACGGCACCGGTGCCGATCGTCGTCGATGTCGACGGCGGCCGACGAGGGCGAGGTCGGGCAGTTCGGGCACGAGCAGGCGAGCGCGGTGCTGGTGCCGCCGTTCCAGTTGCGCGGCGCTCCGGGCGGCGCTGGCGGCCGTGATCCTCGACAGGGTGGGGGGCGCATGACGAGTCCACGACCATTGCTGCGTGATCGTCGACGATGAGCAGGGCATTCTCGACGTCGTGTCCCGCTTCGCGGAGCGCGCCGGCTTCGACGTCGCGGTCGTGTGCCGACGGCCGCGCGGCGCATCGCGCTGATCACAGACGCGTCGGCCGGACCTGGTGATGGTCGATCTGCGGATGCCCGAGGTCGGCGGCCTCGACATCCTGCGCGCCATCCGCGACGTCGACGCGCATTGCCAGGCCGTGCTCATGACCGGCTACGCGTCGGTCGACACCGCCGTCGAGGCGGTCAAGCTCGGGGCGATGGACTACCTGAGCAAGCCGCTCGACTTCGGCCGGCTCGATCAGCTGCTGGCCGGCGTGCGCGAGGAGATCGACCGGCGGCGCAGCGTCCTGTCGATGGAAGGCGACCTGGCGCGGCGGCTCGAGTTCTACGGGATGATCGGCCGCGGGCCGCGCATGCAGGATCTCTTCGGCATGATCCGGCGCCTGGCGCCGCACGTGCGGCTGGCGCTCGTCACCGGCGAGACCGGCACCGGCAAGGAGCTGGTGGCGCGCGCGCTGCACGCCATCGGTCCGCGGCGCGATCGCCGGTTCATCGCCGTCAACTGCTCCGCGGTCAACGACACGCTGTTCGAGAGCGAGCTCTTCGGCCACGTGCGCGGCGGGTTCCTCGGCGCGACCGAGAACAAGCCGGGCCTCTTCGAGCTCGCCGACGGCGGCACGCTGTTCCTCGACGAGATTGGCGGCCTGCCGCCGACCGCGCAGGCCAAGCTCCTGCGCGTGCTCGAGCTCGGCGAAGTCAGCCGCGTCGGCGCGCTCGACACCGCGGCGCGTCGACGTCCACGTCATCGCCGCCACCAACCGCGACCTCCGCGCCGAAGTCGCGGCGGGCCGCTTCCGCGGCGACCTCTTCTATCGCCTGAACGTCGTCGAGGTGAAGCTGCCGCCCCTGCGGGAGCGACGCGAGGACATTCCGTACCTGACCGCCGCCTTCGTGCGCGAAATCGGCGAGCGGCTGCAGAAGCCGCTGCAGGGACTCACGCCCGGCGCCGAAGCGCGCCTGACCGAGTCGGCCTGGGACGGCAACGTGCGCGAGCTGCGCAACGTCGTCGAGCGCGCCTGCATCCTCGCCGATGGCGAGTTCGTGACCGAGCGCGAGCTGGCCGTCTGCCTGCCCCCGCCCGGCATCGACGACCGCGCCGTCGGCCGGCGGCGCCGCGCCGGTCGCGCCGCAGAAGGCCGAGCACGGATCTCCTCGTCAACGTCGAACGGGATCACATCCAGCGCGCGCTGGTGCGGACCGGCGGCAACAAGAAGGCCGCGGCGCAGATGCTCGGCCTGAGCCGGCGCGCGCTCTATCGCCGGCTCGAGCGGCTCGAGCTCTCGGGAACGATCTCCCGCCGCCGGCACTCGGCGATGCTCGAGGCGTAGACGTGGCGCGACTTGCGCGCTGCCTCTGGAACGGCCAGAATCGCGACGGCGCCGCCGCATGCCGTCGAGGTGAAGCGCTCGGTGCTCGTCGTCGACGACGAGCCCGGCGTCCGGCATCTGATGCGACGGTGGCTGGAGTCACGCGGCTACTTCGTCGCCGTGGCGCCCGGTGCCGACAAGGCGCTCGAGCTGCTGGCCGCGGCGCCGACGGCGGTCGCGCTCTGCGACCTGCGGATGCCCGGCCACGATGGCCTGTGGCTGGCCGATCAGCTGCGCCGCGAACATCCCGAGACCGCGGTCATCATCGCGACCGGCCTCAACGACGTCGGGTCGGCGGTGGAGAGCCTGCGCCAGGGCGTCGTCGACTATCTGACCAAGCCGTTCGAGCGCGATCGGCTGTGCGAGGCGGTCTCGCGTGGCGTCGAATGGCACCGGTCGGCGTGTGATTCACGACGGTGGCGCGAGCGGCTGGAGGACGAGATGTTGGCCCGGCGCTCGCATCTCGAGGAGGTCATCTCGTCGCAGTTCGTCGACTCGCGACGACGATCTCGATGTGCTTGCTGGCGACGCTGACGGCGACCAGCGCCCGACGCGTACGCGCATGCGTATCGCGTCGCGGCGCTTTCGGCCACCGTGGCGCGCGCGCTCGGTCTCAGCGCGGCCGACGTCACGACGCTCGAGCGCGCGGCGCTGCTGCACGATCTCGGCAAGCTGGCGATGCCCGAAGCCGTGCTGCGCAAGCCGGCGCCGCTGACGCTCGAGGAGCAGCGGCTCATCCGCCTGCATCCGCGCATCGGCAGCGAGCTCATCGAGCACGTGCCCGTACCTCGCGCTGGCGGCGGCGGTGGTGCGGGATGCGCACGAGCGCATCGACGGGCTCGGATATCCGAGCGGCCGCCGGGGCGACGAGGTGTGCCTGTCGGCGCGCATCGTGGCGGTCGCCGATGCCTACGACACCATGACGCGCGCGCGGGTCTTCCGCGACGCGATCTCCACGGCGGCCGCGCTCGCGGAGCTGGAGCGCTGCAGCGGCACGCAGTTCGATCCCGCCGTCGTGTCTGCTTTCCTGTCGGTCGTCGACCGGCAGTGAACGGATTCGGCCAACTTCAAGCCCTTCGTGGCCAGCCGCCCCGGACGTGCGGGCAGCGGGCCTCGCTGAGGCCGCGCAATACTGCGCAGTCCTGAACGCGGCCACGAGGAATTCATCCTTGCCCACGTCGTCATTCCGTTCTAAATTCAACCTTCAACCTTGACTTCAGCACTCGGCATCCAGCCCTCGGCATCGTTCGAGCCCGTGATCGGTCTCGAGATTCACGCGCAGCTGCTGACCGAGACGAAGATCTTCTGCGGCTGCAGCACCCGGTTCGGGGCGCCACCGAATACCAATGTCTGCGCCGTGTGCCTCGGCCTGCCGGGCGCGTTGCCGGTGTTGAACCGAAGGGTCGTGGAGCTCGCCATCCGGGTCGCGCACGCCCTCAATTGCCAGGTCAACCCGGTGTCGATCTTCGCGCGCAAGAACTACTTCTATCCGGACCTCCCGAAGGGCTACCAGATCTCGCAGTACGAACGGCCCATCGCCACCGGCGGGAGCGTCGAGTATCAGGTGGCCGGCGAGACGCGGCGCGTCGGGATCACCCGGGCGCACCTCGAAGAGGATGCCGGCAAGTCCCTGCACGAAGGCTTTGCCGATTCCGATCGCCGGACCTACCTGGACTTCAATCGCAGCGGCGTCCCTCTCCTCGAGATCGTGACCGAACCGGATTTGCGCTCGGCCGCCGAGGCCGGCGAGTTCTTCAGCCGGCTGCGCGAGATTCTGGTGGCGATCGGCGTCAACGACGGCAACATGGAGGAGGGGAGCCTGCGCTGCGACGCCAACGTCTCGGTCCGGGCCGGCGGGCACGACGCCCTTCGGCACCAAGGCCGAGGTCAAGAACCTGAACTCCTTCAAGCATGTCCAGAAGGCGCTCGAGTACGAGATCGAGCGCCAGACCGAGGTCGTGGCCGGCGGCGGGCGAGTCGAGCAGGAGACCCGTCTCTGGGACGTCGCCGCCGGTCGCACCGTGTCGATGCGCAGCAAGGAAGAGGCGCACGACTACCGGTACTTCCCCGAGCCCGACTTGCCGCCGCTCGAGGTCGATCCGGCCTGGGTCGAGGAGATTCGTCTGGCGCTCGCCGAGCTCCCGGACGCTCGGCGCCGCCGGTTCGTCGCGCAATACGCGCTGCCCGAGTACGACGCCGGCGTCCTGACGCAGTCGCCCGCGCTCGCGGACTACTTCGAGGCGACCGCCGCGCTCGTCGGCAACGCCAAGTCGGCCAGCAACTGGGTCATGGGCGAGCTGACGCGGAAGATGAACGAGCTCGGGATCGACGTCGAGCGCGGTCGCGCTGACGCCCGCGGCACTTGCGGGCTTGATTCGGCTCGTCGACTCGGGCACGATAAGCTCGCCGATCGCCAAGGACGTGTTCGAGAAGATGTACACGTCGGGGCGGGCGGCCGACGAGATCGTCGCGACCGAGGGGCTGGCGCGGATCGACGATGCCGGCGCGCTCACGGCCCACATCGAGGACGTGATTCGCGGCAACGAGAAGGCCGTGACCCAGTACCGCGAGGGGAAGCAGCAGACCTTCGGGTTCCTCGTCGGGCAAGTGATCAAGGCGACCGGCGGGAAGGCGAATCCGGCGCTGGTGAAGGACCTTCTGAAGAAGACACTCGACCAATCGTGATTGAGGCGATCAACCTCTCGAAGCTCTACGGCCGCGGCGTCTACGCGCTGCGCGATCTGTCGATGCGCGTCGACAAGGGCGAGTTCGTCTTCCTCACCGGGCCGAGCGGCGCCGGGAAATCGACGCTGCTCCGGCTCCTGCTGCGCCGCGACGTGCCCACCGATGGGCAGCTCGTCGTCAACGGCCGGGACCTGGCGTCGCTCACGACGAACGAGGTGCAGGCGTACCGCCGGTCGCTCGGGTTCGTGTTCCAGGACTTCAAGCTCCTGCCGACCAAGACCGTGCTCGAGAACGTCGCCTTCGTGCCGCACGTCCTCGGCATGGCCGTGACGCAGCAGCAGCGGCGGACGTTTCAGGTGCTCAAGTGGGTCGGCCTCCAGCACCGCATGAACGCGTTTCCGATGGAGCTGTCGGGCGGCGAGCAGCAGCGCATCGCGATCGCCCGCGCGCTCGTCAACGATCCGACCATCATCCTGGCCGACGAGCCGACCGGCAACCTCGATCCTGACCTCTCGCTCGAAATCATGAACCTCTTTCGCGAGATCAACGCCCGCGGCACGACCGTCGTCGTGGCGACCCACGATCGGGAGCTCATCCGGCGCGTCGGCCGGCGGGCGCTGACGCTCGACCACGGCCAATCGTTGAGATCAACTGACGACCGCGGAGCTGATGCCAAGGGCCAAGGACTGACGACCGCATGCGCGCGCTGAAGTACTTCGTGAACGAAGCGGCCGAGAGCCTGTTGCGGAGCTGGCGGTCGGCGGTGCTGGCCATCCTGACCATCGCCGCCGGACTCTTCGTGCTCGGCTTCTTCCTGATGGTGAACAACAACCTCCAGCGCGTCGTCGGCCGCTGGAGCGAAGCGGCCGAGATGTCGGTCTACCTCAAGGACGACGCGACGCGCGAGCAGGTGCAGGCGCTCGAGGCGATCATCGACCAGAGCGGCCTGTCCGACGAGCGCCGGTACCTGTCGAAGGCCGACGCGCTGGCGCGATTCCGCGAGGATTTTCCCGATCTGGCCGGCGCGACCGAGCGGCTCGAGCGCAATCCGCTGCCGGCGTCGCTCGAGATGCGCCTGGGGCCGGACGCGCGCGGACGGCGGCGACGTCAGTCGACGAGCTCGCCGCGCGACTGGGATCGGAACCGGGTGTCGCCGACGTGCGGTACGACCGGCGTTGGTTGAGCCGACTCGGATCGGCGGTCCGGTTCGTCCGCACCGTCGGCCTGGTCATCGTCGCCCTGCTCGCGGTCGCCGCGGCGATGACGGTCGCCAATGTCGTCCGCCTGGCGGCCTATGCCCGGCGTGACGAAATTGAAATCATGCAGCTCGTCGGGGCGCCGTTCGCCTTCATCCGCGGGCCCTTCGTCGCCGAAGGCATCCTGCAGGGTGGGGCTGGGGGCGCTCGTGGCGATCGTGCTCTTGTGGGCCATATTTCTGGCCGGAAGGGCCTGGTACGGGCATCTGGCGCTCGAGGGTCTCGGCCTGACCACGCTTACGTTTCTGCCATTTGGCGTGCTGCTGACGCCTGGTGGCGGGGGGATGCTGCTCGGGTGCGTGGGCGGCCTCATCGTGGCGCGCACGGTCCGTTAATCCTGACGGCGGTCCATCGCCGCTCCCAAAGCGGCGTCGAGTTCATGCTCGCTGTTGACACCGATTCGGGCCCGCGTTTACACTCGTTTTTATCCCTCATATGTCCCAGGCAAGGAGTCGCATGGCACGCGTCGTCAGCCACGCCAGGGTTTTGAGCGCACCGTTCAACACGCACGCCGACTTCTATCGAGCCGAGTTCACCAGACATCGCCAATGCCTCGCCGCGCAGCGAGAGTACTTCTCCGAGCGCGCGATTACCGACGCCGACGAGGCGCTTGCGCGTGTCATCAACCAGCTCGAGCAGCTCTGCGCGCAAGACGACGCCGAGCAGGTGATAGCCGGGTTGCTGCGCAAGTTCAACGCGGTCACCGGCCTCTCCGGCTGGTCAGACCCCACGCAGTTGCACTGACCTCCATCCTTCCCGAGCTCCGCGATCACGCCGGCCGGATTCTCCGCGCCGCCGTCGGCGCCGTCGAACCTTCGCTTCTGCTGCAGCGCGCGTATCACCGCTCAGGACTCTACGGCCGTGCTCGCACCGCCGGCGGGTCACCGGACCTCTCGATCGTGGCTGCGGGCAAGGCCGCATGGCCGATGGCCCGTGCGCTTGCGGAACTCGAGGGCGACGCGATTCGGAGCGGCGTGATCGCCGGGCCGCGTCCTTCGTCCTCCCGTGATGTCCGGTTGCCGCCCGGATTCGAGGCGTTCGCCGCCGGCCATCCGTCACCGAACGCGGCGAGCGTCGCGGCCGGTGTGCGCGCGCTCGATCTCGCGCGCGAGTCCCGCGGCGACGGATGGCTGGTGGTGCTGCTGTCGGGCGGCGCGTCGGCGTTGCTGGTCGCGCCCGTCGCCGGCATCACGCTCGAGGACAAGATCGCGACCGGGCGCGCGCTCATGCGCGCGGGGGTCGCGATCGATGGCCTCAACTGCGTGCGCAAGCACCTGTCGCGCGTCAAAGGCGGCCGGCTTGCACTCGCCGCGGCGAAGACCGTGACGCTGGCGATCTCGGACGTCCACGGTCCGATTCCCGACGATCCGTCGGTCATCGGGTCGGGGCTGACGGTCGGCGATCCGACGACGTTTGCGCAGGCGCTCGCGATTGTCGCCAACGTCGAGGGTGTGCCGTCGAGCGTTCGAAGGTATCTCGAGCGGGGCGCGCGCGGTGACGAGGCCGAGACGGTCAAGCCCGATGACTCCGGCCCTGTCCCAGGCGCGCTACGAGATCATCGGCAACCGCACGACCGCGCTCGACGGCGCGGCGGCTGCGGCGCGCGCCCTCGGCTATAGCGTCCACGTGTGTCCGACGCCGATCGATGGCGAGGCACGGGACGCGTCGATCGCGTTCGTCCGCGACGCGCGCCGGCTGGCGTCCGAGGCAGGCGCGGCGCCGAACCAGAAGTGCTGCGTGCTCGCCGCCGGCGAAACGACGGTCACCGTAACGGGGGACGGCCTGGGGGGCCGCAATCAGGAGTTCGCGCTCGCCGGCGCTCGGGAAGTTGGCGTCGTTCGGCCGGCCGGCCGTCCTCGCGAGCGCGGGCACCGACGGCATCGACGGGCCGACGGACGCGGCCGGCGGGCTCGTCGATTCGACGACGCTCGAGCGGGCGCGGCGGGTCGGGCGTCGACTGGGAGTCGACGCTGGCCGGTCACGACGCGTATCATTTCCTGCGCCCCTGGGCGATCTGTTCGTCTGGGGCCCGACCGGAACGAACGTCGGCGATGTGCAGATGCTGCTGGTGGCCTGACCTATGACTCCGACGAGATGGGTACTTGCGGGATTCGCGGCGCTGGTCGTGGCGCTCGGCGTCGGCTACGCGATGGGGGGCTCCGGCCGCTTCACGCTGCAGAACGCGCTCGACGATGCCCGCGGCCAGCTCGACTCTGGCCGACGCCCGCGTGCAGCTCCTCGAAGCCCGCGTCAGCCTCTACAACGTCAACTTCGGCGACGCCAGCCGGCACTTCGAGGAGGCGAAGCCGCCGTTGCGGCGCGTGCGGGAGCGGTATCAGAACATCGGGAAGAACGCCGCCGCCGGCAGCATCGCGGCGGCGCTCGAGCACATCGAAGAAGGGCAGCGCCTGGCGGGCAAGCTCGATCAGGCCGCCAACACCAAGGCCAACGACGCGCTCGAAGCCATCCGCGTCGCGTCGTCGCAGTAGCGTGGCTACTTCAGGATCGTCGCCGTCAGCTCCACCGAGATTTTCCGATCCGACGTCGGGTCCGACGCCTGGGAGATGACCAGCGGCTTGTCCTGACTCGACCAGGAGCGACAGCCGCTCGTTCAGCGAGCCCCGGCCTTCACCACTCGACGCAGTTGTCGGAGCCGGGCTTGGGGACGTACTCGAGGCCGAGATCGAGCCGCATCAGGCCGTCCTTGACGATGACGGGCATCGCGTCGACGTTCAGCGACGACCGGACGTGTCCCGGCCAGCGCGTCATCGACCTGGCCCTGAGCTGCGGATGCTGCCGATCTTCCTGTCCGCGACGATCATGCTCACGGTGCGCTTTGTCAGCTGCGCCCGGCCCGGCCTGATCGGTGATCGTCAGCTCGATCCTGATGTTGTTCGGCAGGCCCTCCGGGCGCTGGCGGTCGCGGCGCTGGTTTCTCCTCGCTTCGCCGGGGCGGCCGGAGCCTGCTGTGCGGAGGCGGAGCTGGCCATCAGCGCGGCGGCCAGGGCGATTGCAAACATTCGTCTCACCATGAGCTCTCCTCGAAAAGCCGCTCAGCGTCGCGGCGTCAGTGGTCCGATTTCCAGAAGCTCGATCGCCAGCGGCTTGATGTCGATGGCGGGCGCCGGAATCTCCGACGCCTCCAGTCTCGACAGACCGATCGGTTCGATCCGGTTCAGCCGGGCGAGCGGTGTCATCGGCGCGATGGCGAGCGGCGCGTGTCGTGTCGATGGACGCGGCCTGAATCGGCCGGTCGTCCACGACTGGCGCGGCGCGGCGGCGTCGTTGGCGCCGGTCCACTCACGCGTGCCGGTGAGCGCGGTGGGATCGGCGCAGGGACTGCGGGCGGGAGCGGCGTGCCGTCCGTCCGCGGGCGAGCTTCCGGAGCCGCCCTGCCGGCGATCGTCTGCTCTGCGGGACGCTCAGCCGGCCGATCGGCGAACTGGACGGCGATGACTAGCACGGCGGTGGCCGCCACGAGGCCGAAGGCGAACCTCGGCCACAGCGTGGCGCGCGCCGAGGTCCCGGCCAGCTCGGCGCAGGACGCGCTCCCGCAGGTCCGCGCGCGGCTCGGCGCTCATCAGGTCGCGCACCGCGCGATCGATCGCCGCGTCGAGCTGCGGAATCGCCGAGAGGTCTATCCGTCATAGGCGTGTCCCAGGGCCGACATCTTTTCCTTCAACACCCGGCGCGCTTCCGAGACGCGCCACTTCACCGTGCCCACCGGCACGCCGAGGATGAAGCCGATTTGCGTGTAGCTGTACTCGCCCGACCCGCGAGGAGCAGCGCGTCGCGCAGCTTGCGCGGAAGGGTCTTGATCAGACGCTTGATCGTCTGCTGCAACTGCGCCGCCGCGAGGTTCTCTTCCTGCGATCGTTCGTCAGCGGGCATCTGCTCGATCCAGTTGGTCGCGTCGCTCTCGGCGTCGGCGGGGGTGACCGTCAGCCGCAGCCACCGGCCGACGCTCTTGCGTCGATCGAGCGCCTTGCGCCAGGTGATGGCCAGCAGCCAGGTGCGGAACGCGGCCTCTCCGCGGAAGCTGCCGATTTTCCGGTACGCCAGCACGAATGCTTCCTGCGCCACGTCGTCGGCATCGGTCGTCGAGCCGAGGGCGGCGACCGCGGCGCGGAAGACGGCTTTCCGGTTCCGCTGCGACCAGCTCGCCGAACGCGTCGGTATCCCCGGCCTGGGCCCGGCGCACCAGGGTCAGGTCCGGGTCCACACCGGGGGCCGCCTCGCCCGGCTCCCGCGGCTCGGTTGCGGTCACACAGTCAGTAGACTCAGGCACGGGGAGTGCGGTTGGAGAATCTGCACGAGACGAGCGGGGTCAGGTCCAGTCTGGCGCGAAAAGCCAGCAAATCCGCGGGTCATGGCTCCATACCCACGAAAAAATTACTCGAAAAGCCAGAATTCACGATTCACGGCCTGACCCCGGCAGATCGAGCCGGATTGGCTGACGAGTTTGGATACGATGAATGGATAGGATGAACACATGTTGAATCACGAACAGCTGCTCAAGCTGATTCGCGACAAGGTCGAGCACCCGGCGACGCCGCGAGAGCTGCTGCAGCGGTTGAAGATACCGCGGGACGAGCGCCCGACGCTCAAACGACTGCTCAAGGATCTGGTCGCGCAGGGCGAGCTCGTCGAGACGCGGGGCAACCGCTACGGCCTGCCCGATCGGATGAATCTCATCGTCGGGCGCATCACCACCCACCCGCGGGGATTTGGATTCGTCGTGCCCGATCGGCCGGTGGAGGGGGTCAACGGCGACATCTACGTCGCCGGCAGCAACCTGAACCAGGCGATGCACGGCGACCGCGTCGTCGCGCGCGTCGAGCGCGTCACCGACCGGGGCGCGGAGGGGCGCATCCTGCGCATCCTCGAGCGCGGCGCGGCGACGATCGTCGGACGCTTCGAAGCTGACGGCGCCGGCGCCGGCTTTGTCGTGCCCTTCGATCGGCGCCTGATCATGGACGTCCAGATCCCGCCCGGCGAGCAGGGCGACGCGCAGACGAACGACATGGTCTCGGCCGCCATCACCCGTTGGCCGACGGCGGCGCGCGGACCGGTCGGCAAGGTCATCGAGGTGATCGGCGACATCGACGCGCCGGGCGTCGATACCGAGATCATCATCCGCAAGCACGGCATCCCCGACGCGCACGGCGACGAGGCGATCGAGGAAGCGCGCCGGCTCGGCGGCGAGGTCCGCGAGCGCGACCTCGCCGGCCGAACCGACTTCCGGCCGCTGGTGACGGTCACCATCGACGGCGAGCACGCCCGCGACTTCGACGACGCCATCACCATCGAGCGGCTGGCGAACGGCAACTACTGGCTCGGGCGTCCACATCGCCGACGTGGCGCACTACGTGCCCGAGGGCGGAGCCCTCGACGAGGAGGCCTACGAGCGTGCCACGTCGGTGTATTTTCCCGACCGCGCGGTCCACATGTTCCCCTCGGACCTCTCGACCGGCCTCTGCAGCCTGAATCCCAACGTCGATCGGCTGGTGCAGTCCTGCCTGATGGAGGTCGACCGCAAGGGCGCGGTCGTGCGTTACGAGATCCACGACGGCGTGATCCACAGCAACGCGCGCATGACCTACACCGACGTCAACGCGATCCTGACCGATCACGACGCGACCGTCAGCGCGCGCTACCGCGAGCTCGTGCCGCAGTTCGAGCTGATGAAGGAGCTGTTCGAGATCCTGAACCGGCGGCGTCACCGCCGCGGCTCGATCGATTTCGATCTCAAGGAGCCGGAGATCGTGCTCGACGACGAGGGCATGGTCGAAGAGATCATCGCCGCCGAGCGCAACATCGCGCATCGTTTGATCGAAGAGTTCATGCTGCTCGCCAACGAGACCGTCGCCGCGCATCTCGACGACCACGACGTCCCGACGCTCTACCGCATCCACGAGGAGCCCGACCCGCTCAAGGTCGAAGAGTTCGAGGAGTTCATCTCGACTCTCGGCTACAGCCTGGGCAAGGTCTCGTCGAAGGTCGACGCCGCGCGACTTCCAGAAGCTCGTCGAGCGGATGCGCGGCACGCCGGAAGAGAAGCCGATCGCGTTCCTCATGCTGCGGACGATGCAGAAGGCGCGCTACGACCCTGCCAATCTCGGCCATTTCGGCCTCGCGGCCGACAGCTACACGCACTTCACGTCTCCCATCCGGCGCTATCCCGACCTGGTCGTGCACCGCACGCTGCGGGAATCGCGTCACGGCGGCATGAGCGAGGAGCGCAAGGCCGAGCTGACCGAGGAGCTCCCGGAAGTCGCGCGCCACACCTCCGAGCGCGAGCGCCGCGCCGACGACGCCGAGCGGGAACTGGTGCAGTGGAAGAAGGTCCGCTTCATGGCGGACAAGGTCGGCGACGAGTTCGACGGCTACGTCACCGGCGTGACGGCATTCGGCCTCTACATCGAGCTCGTCGAGCACTTCGTCGAGGGCCTGGTGCACGTGTCGACGATGGCCGACGACTACTACCGGTTCGTCGACCGCTCGCACATGCTGCGCGGCGAGAACAAGGGCAAGGTCTACCGGCTCGGCGACCGGGTGAAGGTGCAGGTCGTGAAGGTCGACATGGAGCGCCGCCAGGTCGACCTCGGGCTGGTGGAGATCCTCGACGCCGTGCGCGCGTCCGAGGAGAACCGCGGACCGCGCCGCAGCAAGGCGCAGCCGCGGCAGGAGCGCGGCAAGCCGGCGCGCGCGCCCGAAAGGCAAGCAGCGGCCGGGCAAGAAGGAACGCGCCGCCCGCAAGCGGCGCTGACGACCGTGCGATCGATCGTCATCGGGACCGCCGGCCACATCGATCACGGCAAGAGCGCCCTCGTCCGCGCGTTGACCGGCACCGATCCGGATCGCCTCAAGGAGGAGCAGGAGCGCGGGATCACGATCGATCTCGGCTTCGCTCATCGCCAGTTGGACGGCTCGGCCACAGAGGAGCCGTTCAATCTCGCGTTCGTCGACGTCCCCGGCCACGAGCGCTTCGTCAAGAACATGCTCGCCGGGGTGGGCGGCATCGACCTCGTCATGCTCGTCGTCGCCGCCGACGAGTCGGTGATGCCGCAGACGCGCGAGCACTTTCACATCTGCCGGCTGCTCCACGTCCCCAGAGGCGTCATCGTTCTGACCAAGAGCGACCTCGTCGACGAGCGAGACGCTGGCCTCGCCCGGCTCGACGTGCGCGAGCTCGTGGCCGATTCGTTTCTCGCCGATGCCCCTGTCGTGGCGGTGTCGTCGCGCACCGGCGAGGGGCTGGCGGCTCTCGAGCACCACGCTGGCGTCGGTGGCGGCGTCGGTGCCAGTCCGGCGGACCGACGGACCGGTCCGGCTGCCGAGTCGATCGCGTGTTCTCGATGAAGGGGTTCGGCACGGTCGTCGACCGGCACGCTCGTCTCCGGCCGCGTGGAGATCGACCAGAGCCTCGCCGTCCTGCCGCGGCACCGCGTGGTCAAGGTCCGCGGGCTGCAGGTGCACGGCCGTTCGCAGGCCGCGGCGGAGGCTGGCAGGCGCGTGGCGATCAACCTGGGCGGCGTCGAGGTGTCGGAGTTGGCGCGCGGCGACACGCTGGCCGATCGCGGTGCCTTCGAGCCGACCCGGCGGCTCGATGCCCGGCTCGACCTGCTGCCCGACGCGCGGCCGCTGCGGCAGGGCGCGCGCGTGCGTTTTCACTGCGGCACAGTCGAGGTCCTGGGACGCGTCGGGCTTGCGGAGCCGCAGCCGGGCGCGGTCTACGCCCGCATCCATCTCGAGTCACCGGCGGTCGTCACCCGCGGCGACCGCTTCATCCTGCGGGCCTACTCGCCGCTCGCCACGATCGGCGGCGGCGTCGTCCTGGATCCGCGGCCGCCACGCGTGTCGATTCGCAGCGCCACCGGCGCCGAACGCTTGCGCCAGCTGGACGCGTATTCGCTCGATGACGATGGGGCTGTCACGGTCTTCGTGAACGAAGCCGGCGGCACGGGGCTGGCGCGCGCGGCTCTCGTGAGCCGCGCCGGCTTGTCCTACCGGAAGGCGGACGCGGCGGTCGCGCGCCTGACGAAGGGCGGCGCGGCCACGCTCGTCGGGACCATGCTGGTATCGCCCCGCGCGTCGCACCGAGCTCGGCGAGCGCCTGCTCGCGGCGCTCCGGCGCACCACGAAACCCATCCGCATCGCCGGCGGCATGCCGCGGGAGGAAGCGCGCGAGCGGCTCTTCCGCCGGGTCGCGCCCGAGATCTTCCAAGCGGTCCTCGACGGGCTCGTCTCGGCGCGCCGGCTCGTCGCGCGCGACCGGCTCGCGCTCGCCGGACAGGGCGTCTCGCTGTCAGAACCGAAGACGCGGGCGCAGGAGGCGCTGGAGCGGGTTTATCGCGACGCCGGGTTGACGCCGCCGGATCTCCCGACGGCCGCGGCCGCCGCCGGCACGACGCTCCCGGTGGCCGAGCGCATGATCCTGCTCCTCGTCCGCGCACGGACGCTGGTGAAGTTGGATGCCCTGCTGTTTCACGCGTGCCGCGCTCGAGGCGCTCAAGGCCGACATCCGCCGGACGAAGGACGAACCGGGCGGCGCGCGCGTCGACGTCGCGTCGTTCAAGGCGCGCTATCGGCATCACGCGGAAGTATGCGATTCCGTTGCTCGAGTATCTGGACCGGGAGCGGGTGACGCGGCGAATGGGCGAGAGCCGGATCGTGCTGTAGCTACGCGAGAATCCTGACCGGGTTGGCAGGGAGTAGGAGGGAACTACCGGTCGTCGCGGCCGTCCTTCGTGGCTTCCTTGAAATTCCGAATGCCCTTGCCGATGCCCTTGCCGATCTCCGGCAGCCGGCTGGCTCCAAAGATCAGGATGACCAGGAAGAGTATGACGATCAGTTCGGGAATCCCGAGACCCATGATGGCTCCTTCGCCTGCGTGACGCGGTCGATTGATTCTACCACCTCGACGCTTCACCACGTCCCGAACCTCTCGCCGACCGTGGGGGGAGGCCTACGTCGAGTTGCCTGCAAGGGCTCGAAACAGAGCTCGTGCGGCAATCGTAGAACAAAGTGTCCGGCTGCGTGGACAGCCAATCGTGCGGAAGCGGCGGAATGGATGTTCTGGCGGGCCTCTTCACGGGCCCTTATCTTGCAACTTGCGGATCCCGGACGTGTCAGCCACAATGAATAGGTAGACACCCGCAGTTACCCAAGTCATGTCAGAGGTTTATCAGGGCGCCAGCCCGAACGCGCGCTTGCTGGCCGGTTCCACCGGAACCGCGCCGAGCAACTCAGTACGCGTTGGCAATGCCTTCAGCGTGTCGTTGTTCACGCACATCGCGCTCTTCCTGGCGTTCCTCTTTATCCTCTCTCTCCCCGTCGTCCCCACGCCCGACAGCCAGGCCCCGCTCTCGCTCAAGGACATCGTGTGGATCGCTTCCCCGGGGCCAGGCGGCGGTGGCGGTGGTGGCGGCAACAAGACCCCCGATCCGCCTCGGAAGGCGGAGCTTCCCGATAAGGCCAAAATCACCGTCCCGGCGGCGAAGCCGCCGAAGATGGAAGCGCCGGAGCCGCCCAAGCAGGAGCAGCAGATCACTATTCCCGCTCAGCCCGTCGCGTCAGGTGTCGAGCAGTTGCCGGGTGCGGTCACGAACATGATCACCCCGACTATCTCGCTCGGCAGTGGCACGGGTGGGGGCGCCGGCACGGGACGCGGAACTGGCGTCGGTTCGGGCGACGGATCCGGGCTCGGCCCAGGGTATGGCGGCGGATTCGGTGGCGGTGCGTATCGCCCCGGCAATGGGGTGTCGAACCCCAGGCTCATCCGCGAGGTCAAGCCCAACTACACCGCCGAAGCCATGCGCGCCAAGATTCAGGGCGTGGTCTGGCTCGAGGCCGTCGTGATGGAAAATGGGTCCGTCGGCCAAGTGCGCGTAACGCGGTCGCTCGATCCGACCTTCGGTCTCGATCAGGAAGCGGAGCGCACGGTCAAGAAGTGGGTCTTCGCCCCCGGCACTCGCCTCGGCCAGCCCGTTCCGGTGCTGATCGAGATCGAGATGTCCTTCACGCTCCGATAATCCCAGCAGTTCAACGCGCCTCGCCGTGGTCTCAGCCGCGGGTGGAGCGGTGTCTCCAGCGCCCGGCAGGATCGAAGGCAACGAATTCGGGTCGAATCCGCTGCCTCCGTCCTCTGTCGTCAACCTTCAGCGCTGTCTCGCACCTCTGATCGCGTTATCCACCCAGCACGACTCCGGATCGATCGAGACGTCGAAGATCTCGTCGGTCAGTGCCGTTCGGGCCGCCGCCGCAGCGGCTGATTCCTGCACCGTGGGATCGAGTGCGCGCTGAATCTGCGTCCGGACATCGTCGATGTGCAGGCGGGTTTCCCGGTCAGTCGTCTTGGCCACGGCCGTGCGCAGATCGGCGTCGAGCGTCTTGAGTTCGCCCCGGAAGAAGGCGCGCGAATCGTCCAGCGCGGCCAGCCGTCCGTTGATCCGGTCGGCGAGTGTGTCGACATAGGCGCGCTGCAGGTTGCGCCGGTAGGCATCGACCTTGACCGAGGCGCCGTTGTAGAACTCGCTCCAGACGCCCTTCCGGAGGTCGCCGAGGAACTCGAGTGGACGGTAAGCCGCCGGCCCGTCGAGGGCTTCCTGCTCCACGAGCCGGCTGATGCGCGCACTGCTCAAGAGCGAGGTGAGGACGCGCAGTTGGCCGGTCCGGACCCGATCGAGCACGCCGACCGGCTCGATGCGGCGAAGGATCTCGGGATTGATCGCCCACGCCGGCGTCTGGAACGCGTTGTCGTTGAGGAACCGGACCGCCGTCGCCTGCCGTTCGCGTGCGACGGGCTTGAAGAGCACGCCCTGCTGTCCGATGTTCTTCTGCTGCGAGCTGAAGCCGCCGACGATGGCGGCGACGTGGTTCATCTCGGTGGCCCATTGGCCGAGCATGCGAGCGTAGACCTCGTCGAGGTCGTCATACGGCTCGCCGGTCTTGGTGGCCGTCGCCGTCAGGAGCATGCCAGCCACGCGTTTCAGGTTCTTCAGGCCGAGCGCCGTAGACGCGACGGCGTCTTCGTCGCCGACCGCCTCGGTCAGCTCGCCAGGATCGGAGCCTGCCGACCCGGTAGTGGAGAAGCGCAGATAGGGTGTCTCGTCCTGCTGGCGGGCCCATTCGTCGAGCGTCTTCTTCTCGTCGTCCGGTGTGCGGGCGCCGGGGATCGGCTTGTAGCCCCACATCGTCGCCCACTTGTCGTACGGCCCGATGCCGGGGACGAGGTCGGACACGTCGATCTTGTCCTCGGGCTGTGCGACGTAGTTGAAGCGCGAGTAGTCCATCAGGGTTGGCGTGTGCCCCATCTTCTTGACCCATTCGGGATCCCGCACTTTGGCGGCGGAGTACATCGAGCTGGCCTTCATGTTGTGCTGGAACCCGAGCGTGTGTCCGACCTCGTGCGCGGCGACGTACTCGATCAATCGGCCCATCAGGTCATCGGGCAGGGGCAGGGTGCTTGCTCGCGGATCGAGTGGTCCGACCTGGACGAAGTACCAGTTCCTGGCCAGGTTCATCACGTTGTGGTGGAACTGGATGTCGCTCTCGAGGATCTCACCCGTGCGCGGGTCGCTGACGTGTGGACCCGAGGCGTTCTCGGTCGTGGACGGCAGCCAGCGGATGACGGAGTAGCGCGCGTCCTCGGGGCTCCAGTCAGGATCCTGTTCGGGCGAGGGAGCTTCCTTCGCGATGATGCCATTCTTGAAGCCGGCGGCTTCGAACGCGGCCTGCCAGCTCTCGATGCCCTTCTTCATGTAGGGCACCCACTTGGCGGGCGTGGCCGGGTCAATCCAGTAGACGATCGGCTTGACGGGCTCGGACAGGGCGGCGTTGGGGTCTTTCTTCTCGAGCCGCCAGCGGGTGATGAACCGGCGCTGCGGGGAGCGGTGATCGTTCCGGCTGTAATCGGTTTGACGGATCGAGAAGTAGCCGACGCGATCGTCGAAGAGGCGCGGCATCATCGGCTTCTCGGGCAGCAAGACCATGCTGTAGTGCATCAACACGCTGTGCGTGCCTGACCGGAGCGGCACGGCGCCGCGGCCGCCGCCGGGCGCGGGTCCGCCGCGCCCGCCCGCGGCGGCGGGCTCCGGCGGGTTGTTGTAGGTGTGGGTCGATTCGATCTCGACGTTCTCGGGGAATGCCACGGCGCGCTCGACAAACGAGCGGCTGGCGTCGAACGCACGCGCACCGACGCGCGTCCGTCCGCTGAACTCCGGCACGTCGGTGGTGAAGAGCCGCGTGACTTCGATGACCGCCGCGTCATCCTTGCCGAGCGCTTCGATGTTGAAGGCCATCACGATCGGGCTGTAGTTCGACGCATCGACGGCTTTGGCAATCGGCGCAGCGGAATCGGCGACGACGTCGTAGGACACCGCGCGCAGCAGGATGCGGTCGCCGCGCCGTTCCCACCTGACGACACGGTTGCCGGCGGCCTGTCCGCCGTAGCCCGCTCCGAGCGTCGTCCGGGCGATTTGACTCACCCAGAGGAACTCGCGGCCGAGCTGAGCCTTCGGAATCTCGTAATAGATGCGGTCCTTGATCCGATGGACCGTGAAGACGCCGTCGTCTGACTTCGCGTCCTTGGTGATGACCCGGTCGTAAGGCCTAATCTCGACCTCGGCCGCCCGTCCCCCGCGCCCGCCCCCGGCCGCTGGCTCCTGCGCCGGTGGATCCTGAGCGTAGGCCAGCCCCGAAACCGAACTGAGGAGCGCTGCCAGCACGAAACGTCTCATCTGCATCTCATCCCTCCCGACCGTGCTTATATCACCGGAAAGATGGCGATGAGCCCAAAAAAAATGCCCGCCGGAACCAAAGTCCCGGCGGGCTGACTGTCGACTTGACAGCCTAGACTGTCGACCAACGACGGTCGACTGCCGACTGACTAATACATTCCGCCCATGCCACCGCCGCCGCCGTGACCGCCGCCCATCGGAGCTTCCTTCTTCTCTTCAGGAATCTCCGAGACCAGCGCTTCGGTCGTCAGCAGCAGGGACGCGATCGAGGACGAGTTCTGGAGCGCGGTGCGCACGACCTTGACGGGGTCGATGACGCCGGCCGAAACCAGGTTCTCGTACTTGTCGGTCGAGGCGTTGTAGCCGTCCTCGCCCTTGCCGTCCTTGACCTTCTGGACGACGATCGAGCCTTCCTGGCCCGCGTTGGTCGCGATCCAGCGCAGCGGCTCTTCGATCGCCTTGCGGATGATGCTCGCGCCGACCGCCTGGTCGCCTTCGAGCTTCAGGCTGTCGAGCGCCTTGCCGGCGCGGATGAGCGCCACGCCGCCGCCGGGGACGATGCCTTCCTCGACCGCCGCCTTGGTGGCGTGCATCGCGTCTTCGACGCGCGCCTTCTTTTCCTTCATCTCGGTCTCGGTCGCCGCGCCGACCTTGATGACCGCGACGCCGCCCACGAGCTTCGCGAGACGCTCCTGGAGCTTCTCACGGTCGTAGTCGGAGCTGGTCTCCTCGACCTGGGTGCGGATCTGCTTCACGCGGCCTTCGATCGCGCTCTGCGCACCGGCGCCCTCGACGATGGTCGTGTTGTCCTTGTCGATCGTGACCTTCTTGGCCTTGCCGAGGTCCTCGAGCTTGATGTTCTCGAGCTTGAGTCCGAGGTCCTCGGTGATGGCGCGGCCACCGGTCAGGGTCGCGATGTCCTCGAGCATGGCCTTGCGGCGATCGCCGAAGCCGGGGGCCTTGACGGCCGCCGCCTGCAGCGTGCCACGCAGCTTGTTGACCACGAGGGTGGCGAGCGCTTCACCGTCGACGTCCTCGGCGATGATGAGGAGCGGGCGGCCGGCGCGGGCGACCTGCTCGAGCAGCGGGAGCAGGTCCTTCATCGAGCTGATCTTCTTCTCGTGGATCAGGATGACCGGGTTCTCGATCACGACTTCCATGCGTTCCGGGTCGGTCACGAAATACGCCGACAGGTAGCCGCGGTCGAACTGCATGCCTTCGACGACCTCGAGCGAGGTCTCCATGCTCTTGGCTTCTTCGACGGTGATGACGCCGTCCTTGCCGACCTTCTCCATCGCTTCCGCGATGATCTTGCCGATCGTCTCGTCGCTGTTGGCCGAGATGGTGCCGACCTGGGCGATGGCCTGGCCGCTGACCGGCTTGGCCTGCTTCTTCAGCTCGGCGACGATCACTTCGACCGCCTTCTCGATGCCGCGCTTGAGCTCCATCGGGTTCGCACCGGCGACGACGTTCTTCGCGCCTTCGCGGAAGATGGCCTGGGCGAGAACCGTTGCCGTGGTCGTGCCGTCACCGGCGATGTCCGACGTCTTGCTGGCGACCTCGCGGACCATCTGCGCGCCCATGTTCTCGAGCGGGTCCTTCAGGTCGATTTCCTTCGCGACGGTGACACCGTCCTTGGTGATGGTGGGCGAACCGAACTTCTTGTCGAGCACGACGTTGCGGCCCTTCGGGCCGAGCGTCACCTTGACGGCGTTGGCGAGCTGGTTGACGCCGCGCAGAATCGCCTGGCGCGACTCTTCGCCGTAAATAATCTGCTTTGCCATGATGTCTTGATCTCCATGGTCCGGCGGTGCCGGACGCTACCTTCGTCTTGTCGAGTCTTCGTCGAGTGTCCGGCTCGCGCCGGACGGCTTGCTAGTTGTTGATGACGCCGAGGATCTCTTCTTCGCGCATGATGAGGTACTCCTCACCATCGAGCTTGATTTCCTGGCCCGAGTACTTGCCGAAGAGGATGGTGTCGCCTTCCTTGACGTCGAGCGGCGTGATCTTGCCGTCCTTCTCCGCCTTGCCCTTGCCGACCGCGATGACCTTGCCCTGCTGGGGCTTTTCCTTGGCGGTGTCGGGGATGATGATCCCGCCGACCTTCTGCTCGCCTTCGTCGAGGCGCAGCACGATGACGCGGTCGTGCAGGGGACGGATCCGAACTTTCGTCTGTGTAGCCATATCGATCTAGCTCCCGGATTGAGGTTGAGATGGTTGAAGAACGGTAAACATGGTGTAACTGAAGCCTGGGGCCCAGGCGGCTTAGCAATCCACCCTGGCGACTGCTAATTCTATAGGAAGGGGCCCGGGGGCTGTCAAGCAGTCGATGGGGGAGAGTGCTAATTGTCGGGGGTTCCAGGTTCAGGGTTCGGAAGGGTTCAGGGCTCAATCGGCGGTTCGAAGAGCTCGAACCATGAGCTCGAACCATGAGACCCCTGAACCATGAACCTTGAACCCTGAACCTCTGAACCGGCTAGCTCTTCCGCTTAATCCGGTACTCCGCCATCTTGCGGGCCACGGTATTGCGGTGCAGGCCGAGGAGCTCGGCGGCCTCGCCGACGCTGCCCTTGGAGCGCTGGAGCGCCCGGGTGATGAAGACCTTCTCGAATTCCTGGCGCGCGTCCTCGTACAGCACGCCGCGATCGAGCATCTCCTGGATGAGCGATTCGAGCTTGTCGCGCACTGCGGCTACTGCAGTTCGCGGCCCGACAGGAGCCGGTAGGCCTCGACGTACTTGTCGCGCGTGCGGCGCACGACCTCGTCTGGCAGTGATGGCACCGGCGGCTGCTTGTTCCACCGGATCTCTTCCAGGTAGTCGCGCACGAACTGCTTGTCGAAGCTCGGCTGCCCGTGGCCCGGCTCGTATTCGGCCCTCGGCCAGAAGCGCGACGAGTCGGGCGTCAGCACTTCGTCGATGAGCACGACATCGGTCGCCGGATCTCCCGCCCCGACCAGGCCGAACTCGAACTTCGTGTCGGCGATGATGATGCCCTTCGACTCGGCGTGCGCCGTTCCCCGGCGGTAGATTTCGAGCGTCAGCGCCTTCAGGCGGGCAATCAGTGGCGCGCCGACGAGCCGCGCCGCTTCGGCCTCGCTGATGTTGATGTCGTGGCCGCTCTCGGCCTTGGTGGCGGGGGTGAAGATCGGCTCAGGCAACCGGTCGGATTCGCGCAGCCCGGCCGGCAGGGTGACCCCGCAGACACTGCCGGTCTGTTGATACTCCTTCCAGCCCGAACCCGAAAGGTACCCGCGCGCGACGCACTCGACCGGCACGGGCTCGGTCCGCCGCACCAGCATCGAGCGGCCCTCGAGCACGGCCGCATGGGCCCGTAACGCGTCGGGGAACTGGGTGACGTCGGTCGCGAGCAAGTGATGCGGCACCAGATCGCCCATGCGCTCGAACCAGAACGACGACAGCTGCGTGAGCACTTTGCCCTTGTCCGGAATGCCCGAGCCGAGGACGTAGTCGAACGCCGAGATGCGATCGGTCGTGACGATGAGCAGGTCGGCACCGACCTCGTACACGTCGCGCACCTTGCCGCGGCGGTGAAGGGTGAGGCCGGAAAGGGAAGTCTCGAGGAGTGGAGGAGCGGACGGCACAGAGGGAAGTTACAACAGAAAGTCTGAAGTTTGAAGTGTGAAGTCTGAAGTGGGGAAGTCCGAAGTTGGAAGTCTGAAGTGGGAAGTCTGAAGTCTGAAGTGTGAAGTGGAGGTCTGAAGGCTGAAGTAACGCTGAAGTAGGGAAGGTGGAAGTTGGAAGGTTGAAGTAGGGGAATTGCCCGATCTTTGTTCCTTCAGATTTTGCTTCAAACTTGTGCACTTCCACTGGCGTTCACCTTCCCACTTCCCAGTTCAGACTTCACACGTCAGACTTCACACTTTCCCCTTGCCTCTGATCGTGATGTTGCCGCGCGAAGATCGTAACGTCACGGTCGGTCCGCCGCCGCCGACGGCGCCCGTCGCGCGCTGTTCGTTTTCAGTCGTCGTCACTTCAGGTAGTCCGGGCGGAACCGTCAGGCGGCCATCGATGGCGAGCGCGTCGAGTTGGAAGCCGCCAGCCGGCAGCGTGACGTCCAACGGTTCTTCCTGTTCGTTGTAGATCGCGATCGACGCCGGCTGTTCGATCGTCACATCGATCCGCGTATCCCGGCCATCGACGCGGGCTTCGCTGCGCAGGCCGCTCATCTTGACGCTTCCGCCGATGGCATTGATACGAATCGGCCGCCGCGTGGCCGTGAACTCCTCGAGCGTCAGCCTGGTGCCGTTCGACTCGATGTCGATTGCGCCCGCGATGGACTGTCCCCGCAGCTCGCCGGCCTGCACCTGCATCACCGCATCGCCCTTGATGTCCTTGAGGACGACGGTGCTCCCGCGCGTGTTGAGCTTGAGGGCGGCGACGTCCTCGATTGTGAGGGCCCCGCCCCGATGGGTGACGGTCAGGCGGCCTGCAATCCGGCGGACGGTGGCCTGGCCGCGCACTTCGACGAGTTCCACCGTGGCGAGGTCGGCGATGTCGAGTTTGCCGCGGCTTGGTTGGACCCGGACCGTCAGGGTTTTCGGCATCCGGACGACGAGCGTGGCCCGCTGCGACCCGGGGTCTGGATACTTGATGCTGATCGCGAGGCTGGCCCCGGCTTTCGATGGTCTTCAGCGCGGTCTCGCCCGCATATTTCTTGGCTTCGGTCTCGTCGAACCCGTTCGACCAGACCTGCAATTCACAGAGGACGTCGGTCCGGTCCTCGCCGCTGATGGTGAGCGGGACCGAACCGTTTCCGAGTTCGAAGCGCACTTCCGTGATCCCCGGCTTCAGCGGGATGGCCGTGGTCGATTTGACCTCGGCCGAGGAGCGATTACCGCGGATTTCGCGCCTGAGACCGTCGATGACCTTGGAGAGCGAGAAGCCCTGCCGACCGGGGTCGGCGGCCGGGGCGGTGGCGTAGTAGACGACGGCGCCGATCGCCACGAACGCGCCGATCGAGCAGTAACTCGCGTTTTCCCATAGACTTGGAGCTATTCCTGTGGTACCCTTGACCGGATCGCGCAACCCTGACAATCCCGAATTCTAATCCCGACTCACTTTAAACCGGCGCATGCAGCCACGAGTTCGGAACGCCCTCATCTTCCTGCTGACCCTCGGGTTGCTGGGCGTTTTCCTTCGCAGCGTGAACGTCGCCGACGTCTGGGGTGAAACTCGCCGCGCCAACCCGTGGCCGTTGTTGCTGGCGATCGCCGTCACCGGTGTGACCTACGCCATTCGCGCCCTGCGGTGGCAATACCTGCTGGCGCCGATTGGCCCGACCCACTTTGGCACCGCGTTCAGGACCACGGTTATCGGTTTCGCCGCCACGTTTCTGTTGCCGGCCCGAGCCGGGGAAGTCATCCGGCCCTACCTGCTGGCGCGCCGTGAAGGCCTCAACGCGACCGCGGCGTTTGCGACCATCATCCTCGAACGCCTCCTCGACCTGATTACCGTGCTGCTGCTGTTTGCGTGGTTCGTGCTGACAGCGGCCCCCGACGCGGTCTCGGGCGATCCAACGCTTTTTGCCCGCGTCAAAATGGGCGGTCTCGCGGCGGCCGGTGCGGCGCTGGCCGGGGCGGTGGTGTTCTTTACCCTGGCGGGTCACCCCGAGCGCATGGGCCGGATGGCCCTCCGCATCGAGCGCGTGCTCCCAGCCAGGCTCGCCCACATCGTCGCGCGCTTCGTCGAGACGTTCGCGCAGGGACTGGCGGTGATGCGGCAGCCGCGCCGGATGCTCATCGCGCTCGCCCTCTCGGTGCCGCTCTGGCTGGCGATCGCGTCCGGTATCTGGCTGACCTCGCAGGCATTTCATATTACGTTCCCCTTCCGGGCTTCGTTCCTGGTGACGACCCTGCTGGTCGTCGGGGTGGCGGTCCCGACCCCGGGAGCGGTCGGCGGCTTCCACCTCGCCTACCAGATTGCCGCGGAGGTCTTTTTCGGGGCACCGGCCGACCGTGCGGTCGGGGCGGCGATCGTGCTGCACGCGATTTCGTTCGTGCCGGTCACCCTCCTGGGCATCTACTTCATGGCCCGCGAAGGCCTGACGCTGTCGGGTGCCCGGCGCATGGCCGAGGAGGGCCGTCAGGACGCGGAGGCGAGCGCGACCCCGCCGGTCGGACACCAGGCGGAAGGCCGCGTGCGATGAAGTGCCCGTATTGCGGGCACTTGGGGGACAAAGTCGTCGACTCGCGCGAGAGCCGGGAGGGTGACGTCATCCGGCGCCGCCGCCAGTGCCTGGGGTGTGCCAAGCGGTTCACGAGTCGTGAGCGAATCGAAGAAATCGAGTATCGTGTCGTTAAGAAGGACGGCAATCGCGAGCCGTTCCAGCGTCAGAAGCTCATCGCCGGCCTGCTGCGGGCCTGCGAAAAGCGGCCGGTCAGCGTGCAGGAGCTCGAGGCCATCGCCGATCGCATCGAGGCGGACCTGCAGGATCGTCCCGACCGCGAGCTCACGACGGGAGAGATCGGCGCCCGGCTGATGCAGGAGCTCAAACAGCTCGACCAGATTGCGTACGTGCGGTTCGCGTCGGTCTACCGACAGTTCCGCGATGTGGGCCAGTTCAAACGCGAGGTCGACGAGTTGCAGAAAGTGGACCCAAAGGTCAAGCCCAAGTGAGAAACCTTGCGAGAGTCCTCGCGTTCGTGCTCGTGCTGACGGCCGGCGCGGTCTGCTCGGCGCAGACCGTGCAAGTCACGCCGCTCGCAAAGGACGGGCATATCCTCGTCACCTTGCGCATGAACAACGTGTTCACCGACGAGGTGCGAGCCGCGATGCTGAGCGGGCTGCGCATTACCTTCGTTTACGACATCGAACTCAAGCGCGGGACCGCGCTCTGGGTGGATCGGACGATTGCCAGCGCGACGGTCACGGCGACGGTCGAGTACGACATCCTCACCCAGCGCTACCTGGCGACGCGGCGCGAGGACGGCCGCATGGTCTCGTCCGAGACCATCGAACGCGAGGACGCGGCCCGCGCCTGGCTGACCGAGTTCGAGAAGCTCCCGCTCTTCAACAGCGCCGGGCTCGAGGGGAATTCCGAGTACTACCTGCGCGTGCGGGCCCACACGATGCCGCGAAACGCCTCGTTCGTGTGGCCGTGGGAAGGTGGGGTTGCCGGCCTCGCCAAGTTCACGTTTCTCCGGTAGGTCGCGCTCCGGCGCCTGGCCTGCCGCGGCACCAGCCACATGAGCACTATCCGCGAGGCGACCCGCCCGACGTTGCCCGCCCGGCCGGCTGCGGCCCCGCGCGCCGGGCGGCGGCCGTTCCGCGACAACCCGCGTCTGATTCTCCTCTTCATCGTCGTCCTCATCGCGGCCCTTATCGCGATGGTTCGGTTCGCCGACAGGTCCACCGAGCTCAACCCGGATTTCCTGACCGAAGTCGTCCTCTACGCGCTCTCGGCCGCCGATCTGACGATGCTCGTCGCCCTCGTCTTCGTCCTGGCGCGCAACATCATCAAGCTCCTGGTGGAACGCCGCCGCGGACTGCCGTTCGCGCGTTTCCGCGCGAAGTTGGTGCTCGCTCTGTTAGGCCTGACCATCGTGCCCTGCGTCCTCGTCCTCATCGTCGGCAGCGAGTTGATTCGCAGCAGCACCGAGAAGTGGTTCAGCCAGCCGACGGATGACGTGCTCGCGGCGGCCACGAAGATCGCGCAGGACTACTACCGTGATCGCGAGGCCACCGTTGCCGGCCACGCTACGAGGATCGCGCGCGCGATTCCCGCGGCCGCAGTCGAGGCGGGCGATCTCGTCGCCGTCCGCCGAGCGATCGAAGGCGAGGTCGCGGAAGGGCGGGTCGGGCTGGTCGAGGTGTACCGGTCCCGGGCGAGCGCCGACCGGGCCGAGGTGGCGGCGCTCGTCGCCGTCGAATCGCCGGGCCTCCCGCCCGGACGAGTGCGCGCCCCGGCCAATCATCTCGCCACCCTCGTGGCTGGCGGCGGGACTGACGCGTTTGCCCCCGAGCCACTCGACGGCGGCGGCGAGCTCGTGCGTGGCGGTGCCGCGGTCCGGGACGCCTCGGGCCGCGTGGTCGGCGTCGTGCTCGCCAGCGACTATCTGTCGGGCGAGGCCGCGAAGCATGCGCGGGCCATCATCGAGGCGTACGAGAATCGCAGCCAGCGGCGGGCGTTGCGCCGGCCGATTAGTGGCGTCTACCTGACGCTCTTCGTCATGATGACGCTGATGATTCTGGTGGGCGCGACCTGGACCGGTTTGTATCTGGCCAAGCGCATCACGCGTCCGGTACAACTGCTCGCCGCCGGCGCGCGCGAGATCGGCGCCGGCCATCTCGATCACCGCATCGAGCCCGAGACGCGGGACGAGTTCGGTGCGCTGGTCGAAGCGTTCAATACGATGGCGGGGGAGCTGGCGGCGAGCCAAAGCAAACTCGAGCACTCCCGTATCGATCTCGAGCGCAAGAACCAGCAGCTCGACGAGCGCCGCCAGTACATCGAGACCGTGCTCGAGCGCATCGCCACTGGCGTCGTGTCGCTCGGGTCCGAGGGACAGATCGAGACGATCAACGGGGCGGCCCTGCGCCTGCTCGAAGTCGATCGCTCGGTCATCGGTTCGCGGGCCGAGGACCTGTGCCGGCGCGAGGATCTGCAAGCCGCTCGCCCCCTTGTTCCTGCCGGCGCGGCCGGCCGAGGGTGCGTCGGTCGTCCAGCCGGCGGTCCAGGAAGTCGCGCTCCTGCGCGATGGCCGCGAACTCCATCTCGCCGCCGCGGCGACGCCCTTGCTGCGGGACGACGGCAGCGCCGGCGGCGCAGTGCTGGTCTTCGACGACGTGACGCCGCTCATCCGGACCCAGAGGGTGGCGGCGTGGCGCGACGTCGCGCGGCGTCTGGCGCACGAGATCAAGAACCCGCTCACGCCGATTCAGCTCTGCGCCGAGCGCATGCGCCGGCAGTTCAGCACGGCTCCCGCACCGGCCCGCGCGCTGGTCGACGAATGCACCGCGACCATCGTCGGCGAAGTCGAGTCGCTCAAGGCACTCGTCGACGAGTTTGCGCAGTTTGCGCGGATGCCGGCGCCGCGCGCGGTGCCGGCCGATTTGAACGCGGCGCTGGCGGAGACGCTGGGCCTCTACACGGGGCTCTTTCGCGAGATTCAGATCGAGCGGCGACTTGCGCCCGAACTGCCGCCGGTGCGGGTCGATCCCGAGCAGATGCGACGGGTCGTGATCAACCTGGTAGACAACGCCGTCGAAGCCCTGGGGGGGAGCGCGGCGGGCGCCCGGCCGAACGGCGAACCGCCCGCCATCATCGTCGAGACGCGCCACGATCGGGGCAATGGCGTGGTGCGGATCCTCGTGTCCGACAACGGTCCGGGCATCTCGGCGGCGGACCGCGACAAGCTGTTCATGCCGTATTACTCGACCAAGCGCCGCGGCAGCGGCCTCGGGCTGGCGATCGTCCGCCGCATCATCGCCGAGCACGGCGGCAGCATCGAAGTGGCGGACAATGTGCCGAGCGGCACCGTGTTCACGATCGAGCTGCCGACGTGACGGTCGTTCGCGTGCCACGGAAACCAGTTGCAGGAGATCAGGAGGCGAGGAGGCATGCAGTTTGTCTGTCTTCTTCTGACCTCTTGACCTCTTGTTCAATATTCACGATCGCGCCCACGTGAAGGTTGGTCGCGTGCTACGAAAACTTGTGCGGGAGATCAGGAGCCCAGGAGTCATGCGGTTTTGTCTGTTTGTCTCCTGGCCCCCTGACCTCCTGTTTCAACACCCGAGATGAAAACTACTGTCCTCATCGTGGACGACGAAGCCGGCGTGCGCAGCGCGCTGAGCGGCGTGTTGCGCGACGAAGGCTATGTCGTCGATGCCGTCGACAGCGGTGAGGCCTGCATTGACCGCGTGGTGCGTGCGCCGTACGACGTCATCGTGCTCGATATCTGGCTGCCGGGCATGGATGGGCTGGCGACGCTGGCACGGCTCAGAGAGCGGCGCGTCGACTCGCCGGTCGTGATGATCTCCGGGCACGGCAACATCGAGTCGGCGGTGAAAGCGATCAAGCTCGGCGCGTTCGACTTCGTCGAGAAGCCGCTCTCGCTCGAGAAGACCGTGCTCGTGATTGGGAACGCCGTGCGCCAGAGCCGCCTCGAGGCCGAGAACCGGGCCTTGCGGGCGCACGTCGATCGGCGTCTGACGATGGTGGGGGAGAGCTATGTCATGGCGCAGCTGCGCGAGCAGGTCGCGATGGCGGCGCCCACCAACGGGCGCGTGTTGATCTACGGCGAGAACGGCACGGGCAAGGAGCTCGTCGCGCGGACGATCCACACCCTCAGCCGCCGCCGCGGCGGCCCGTTCGTCGAGGTGAACTGCGCCGCCATCCCCGAGGAGCTGATCGAGAGCGAGCTCTTCGGACACGTCAAGGGGGCGTTCACCGGCGCCATGCTCGATCGCCGCGGCAAGTTCGAGCTCGCTGACGGCGGCACGCTCTTCCTCGACGAAATCGGGGACATGAGTCTCAAGACGCAGGCCAAGGTGCTGCGCGCGCTGCAGGAGCAGGTGGTCGAACCGGTCGGCGGCGCGGCCAGCGTCCGCGTCGACGTGCGGGTGCTCGCGGCCACGAACAAGGATCTGCCGACCGAGATTCGTGCCTCGCGCTTCCGCGAGGACCTGTACTTCCGTCTCAACGTCATTCCCATCTTCGTCCCGCCGCTGCGCGAGCGCGCCGACGACGTGCCGCGGCTGGCGGAGTACTTCATGTCGGATCTGGCGCGCGAGTACGGGCGCCGGCGCAAGACGTTCGATGCGATGGCCATGAGCACGCTGCAGCACTACCGCTGGCCGGGCAACGTGCGGGAGATGAGGAATGTGCTGGAACGGCTGATGATCATGGTGCCGGGCGACACCATTTCGCCATCCGATCTGTCGTTCCTGGATGGTGCCGGCAGCGTGGAACGCCACGAGAACACCGTCTCGGTGCCGTTGCACGAGGCTCGCGAAGCCTTCGAGCGCGATTACATCCTCAAGGCGCTCGCCGCTCAGCAGGGCAACATCTCGCGCACGGCCGATGCCCTCGGCGTCGAGCGCAGCAACCTCTACCGCAAGATGAAGTCCTTCGGCATCGCGCCGGTGCGGCGCGTCGATGAGGAAGAGGAACCGGCTTAGCCGTCCCGCAGCTTCTTTTCCAGAATCTGATCGTCGCCAAAGCGCTCGAGCTGCAGGTAGAACTCCGCTGAGCGGAGCGAGTGCGGCCGCCGGCACGAGGCCGACGACTTCGCTCTCGAGAATGGTGACGCCGTAGCGCGCGGCTTCGCGCTTGACCATCTCGAACACGCGGAAGATCGGTGTCTTCTCGTAGTTCGTGAGGTTCATCGATACCTGCGCGAGGTTGCGATCGTCGAGCTTGATACCCATCGCCTTGACATACCGCAGCCCGCCGCTGCTGTGGCGGATGGCGGTGGCAATCTTCTTCGCCACCTCCAGGCGGTCGGTGTTGAGGTTGATGTTGTACGCGATGAGCGGCATGCGGGCGCCGACGACCGACGCACCGGCCGCAGCGTGCGGCGTCGCCGGGCCAAAGTCCGGGGCCCAACCGGCGGAGGCCATCTTCGCCGCCAGCCCTTCGAACTCGCCGCGGCGGATGTCTTCGAGGTTCTTGCGCGCGGGGTTGGCCGAGGCCTCCTCGTAGAGAAAGACCGGGACCTGAAAGCGTTCGGCGATCGCGGCTCCGACGTCCTTCGCAAGCGCCACGCATTCGGCCATGGAGACACCCTCGATGGGAACGAACGGCACGACATCGACGGCGCCGAGACGCGGATGCTCGCCCCGGTGCTGCCGCAAGTCGATGGCGTCGAGCGCGACGGCAAAAAGCGCCAGCGTCGCCGCCTTGACCGCCGGCGCGTCCCCCGCCAGCGTGAAGACGGAGCGGTTGTGGGAGGCGTCGGCCGAATGGTCGAGCAGGCGAACGCCCGGCGTCTGCCGGATGGCCTGCGCGAGGCGCTCGATGACTTCGGGTCGGCGGCCTTCGCTGACGTTGGGGATGGATTCGATGATCGGCATGCGCCCTCTTTGTAGCACAGGCGTTCGGCGCCCGTCGCCGGAGCGGGGTTTTTGTTTGACTGCGCCCGTCTCGCGGTCCCATAATCGTCCGGAACTTCTTTTCTTGCATCACTTTCGATGACCGACCCGCTGCGGACCGACCACCTCCCCGAAGCGGGAGAAGTGCCCGAGCGCGAGCGCGACGCGCGCGTCGAAGACCTCCTCCTCGCCGGGCTCGATCACTATTTTGTCGGCCAGCATGAGCTCGCCATCAGCGTGTGGACACGCGTCCTTTTCCTCGACCGCGGCCACGCGCGGGCAAGGGCGTATATCGATCGTGCCCGCAGCGCCATCGCCGAACGGCAGCGGGAAGGTGATGAGCTGGTGCAGACCGGCGCGGCCGCCTTCGATCGCGGCGACGCGGGCGAAGCCCGAACGCTCCTCACCTCGGCGGTCGAGCGCGGCGCGCACACCGAGGAAGCACTCGTGCTGCTCGAGCGGATCAATCGCTTCGAGCCGACGCGCGTGCGTCCCGCGCGCTCGGTGGCGGCACCGCGTGCCGACGCGCACGCCGAGCTCGTAACCGACCGGACTGGTTCGTCGCGCGCCGCGTGGATCGCGACCGGCGTGCTCGCGGGGCTCGCGACCGCCGGCGTCGTCGCCTGGGTGGCGCTGACCCGGCCCGACTGGATCCCGCTGGCGCCGGCAGCGGTCGCGCCGAGGACGGCGGTTGCCGAGGAGCCACTGCCGATCCCCTCGCCGTCGGAAGCCTGGGTGGCGCGGGCACGGGGACTGTACGAGGACGGTCGCCTGCGCGATGCGCTCGGTGTGCTCGAGGCCGTCGGCGAATCTGACCCGATGCGGCGCCAGTCCGATGAGCTGCGCGCGGTCATTCAACGGACGCTGCTCGAAGCGGCGCAACTGCCGCCTGCCGAGCCGCAGCCTTCCGCCGCGCCTCCCGGCAAGGCTAGCGCTAAGCCCCCCGCGCCGGGTTCCGCGCCACCGCCGGCGCAACAATCCCCCGCGAAGCAATGAAGTGCCCCAAGTGCCACTACATCAGCTTCGGTAGCATCGATCGCTGCCGCAACTGTGGCTACGAGTTCCTGCTCGCGGTCGAGGCGTCACCGGTCGATTTGCCCATCCAGAGCGGCGAGCAGGCGGTTGGCCCTCTGGCGGATTTCGCTCTGACGGACCGCGGACTCGTGCCGCCGACATCGTCTTCGCCCGAATCGCGGACCTCTGGCGCTGCCGGCGTCCGCCGTGCCGCAGCGGCCAACGGCGTGTCCCGCTTCGATTTGCCGCTCTTCACGGGAGGGACGGGCGGGAATAGCGGCGAGGTTGCCGACGCGCCGCTCGTCACGCCCTCGGCAATTCCGCGAACGCCGCTGTCGGTTCGGCGCGGTCAGCCCGCTCCGACCCGTCCGCGGTCCGACAGCGTGATGCCGCCCGACGATGCCGAAGGGAACCCCGTCCGAATTTTGCGCGTCCGCGACGCCCGCTCTTCCGAGACGGCATTCCCACGCGCGGTTCCACCCGCGGCACCGTCGCCGGTCGTCCTGGAGACTGCGTCTGTGCTCGCCCGAGTCCTCGCCGGGCTGGTCGACATCCTCGTGCTTGCCGCAATCGATGGAGCGATCGTGTACTCCACGCTGCGCATCGTCGGCCTGCCGATGACGCAACTCGCCTCGCTGCCACCGGTGCCACTCGGGGTGTTTCTGTTGCTGCTCAACGGTGGCTACCTGGCCATTTTCACGACCGCGGGTGGCCAGACCATCGGTAAGATGCTGGCCCGCATCAGGGTCGTGGTTGACCGCGCGCCCGCCGATCCCGGGTCACAGCCAGGTGAACATGGCGTCAGCCTGGGCGCGGCGGTATTGCGGGCCACGGCTTATCTCGTGTCGCTGCTACCCGCCGGCCTCGGGTTCGCGGCCATCCTCTTCGACTCGGACGGACGCGCGCTGCACGATCGCCTCGCCGAGACGCGTGTCGTGAAGGCGTGACTCGCTTCGCGGTGTTCCTGGCGACGGCCGGCTACTCCGGCTACTTCCCGATTGCGCCGGGTACGGTCGGCTCCGCCGTCGGCCTGGCGGTCTACGGTCTCCTCCGCTGGTCGCAGACCCCGCTCTCGCCGCTCGACGAGATCGCGCTCATCGTCACGCTCTTCGCTGCCGGCGTGTGGGCGGCGACGACGGCCGAACGCTTTTTCGGTGGCATCGATCCCGGCCCGATCGTCCTCGACGAGGTCGTCGGGATGTTGATCACCCTTGCGTTCATCCCCGTGGGGCTGGGCGCCGCCATCGTCGGTTTCTTTCTCTTTCGCGTCTTCGACGTCATCAAACCATTTCCGGCGCGCCGGCTCGAAGCGCTGCATGGCGGACTTGGCGTCATGGCCGACGATGCGATGGCGGCGATTTACGCGAACGTGTCGCTTCGCCTGCTGATGGTGGTCTTTCCGCAGTGGGTCTCATGACGGCTGGCCTGGCGCGGCGCGGAGGCGGCGATGCACAAGGCTGAAGTCATCGCGATCGGGAGCGAGCTTCTGGGCTCGACGCGCCTCGACACGAACTCGCTGTACCTGGCCGAGCGGCTCGCGTCGCTCGGGATCGAGCTCAGGTCGAAGACCGTCGTGGGTGATAGTCGCAGCGAGGTTGCCGAGCATCTTCGGCGCGCGCTCGACCGTGCCGACGTCGTCATCCTGACCGGGGGCCTCGGTCCGACCGACGACGACGTGACCCGCGATGCGCTGGCCGACGTGTTGGGCCTGCCCCTCATCGAGCACCATGACATCGTCGAGCGCCTCGTGCAGCGCTTTGCCCGCCGGGGCTTCACGATGCCTGACGTAAACCGCCGCCAGGCGCTCGTCATCCAGGGTGGCGTCGTTCTCGAGAATCCGAATGGCACGGCACCGGGACAGATGGTCGCAGTTGGTCATCAGCTCGTGATCCTCCTGCCCGGCCCGCCACGCGAGCTCCGGCCGATGATGGACGCCCTGGTGGCGGGGCCGCTCGCGGCGCGGGCCGGTTCGGAGCGGCTGTTTCGTACGACGCTCTTCACGGTCGGGCGCGGGGAATCGCACGTCGAAGAGCTCGTGCAGCCGGTCTACTCGAAGTGGTTGCAGGCGACGCCGCCGATTGAGACCACCATCCTTGCCGCGCCCGGTCAAATCGAGCTGCATCTCGTCTTGCGATCGTCGGATGCCGCGGCGGCCGCGAGCGCGCTCGCGCGTGCCCGCGACGAGATCCTCGCCGTGCTCGGGGCGGACGTCTTCAGTACCGATGGGCGCTCGATGGAAGAGATTGTCGGGCAGCTCCTGCTCGAGCGGAAGCTCACGATCGCGGCCGCCGAGTCGTGTACGGGCGGGCTGATGTTGTCGCGGCTAACCGACATATCCGGGAGCTCCGCGTATGTCGCCGGCGGGGTCGTCGCCTACAGCAACGCGGTGAAGGAGAGTCTGGCTGGTGTTCCGGCGGCGCTCATCGCCGCACACGGTGCCGTCAGCGAACCGGTTGCGGCGGCGCTCGCCGAAGGCATTCGAGCCCGTACCGGCGCATCCCTGGGCGTCGGCATCACCGGCATCGCCGGACCGTCCGGAGGAACGCCGCACAAGCCGGTCGGCACGGTGGCCGTTGCGGTCTCAGCCGCCGACGGTGTGACTCGGGTCCGCACGTTCCTGCTCCACGGTTCGCGCTCGATGATCAAGTTCCAGGCGGCGCAAATGGGCCTCGACATGGTGCGCCGGATTCTGCAGGAAGCCTCCGCGGGTCACTGCGGGTTCCTACCCTCGCGTTGTCCGGTCCAAGAGCCTCGATCGCGGAGTCCGCCGAGCACGCGGAGCAAAGATTCGTTTCTCCGCGCTCGGCGTCCTCGGCGGTGCGAGGCTCTTGGACGGCGGACAAACGCAGGGTTTGAACGCCTCAGCGCTCACATCTGCAGTTGCGAGTACCATTGAGCTGATGGCCAGCATCAGCATCCTGGTGGGCTACCTGGCAGGGTCGGTGCCCTTTGCGTTTCTGCTCGCCCGGCGGGCGGGGATCGACGTGCGGCGCGTCGGCAGCCGGAACGTGGGCGCGGCCAACGTGCTCAGGAACACCGGGATCGGGCGCGCGCTCGCGGTCACCTTGCTCGACGTGGCCAAGGGGGCTGCCGCGGTCGGCATCGCCTTCGCGTCGACTGGTGGGAACGGCGTGGCCGCGTTGACCGGTGCGGCGGCGGTGGTGGGGCACATCTATCCGGTGTGGCTGCGTTTCCACGGCGGCAAGGGCGTAGCCGTTGCTGCAGGCGTCTTCGCGATGCTGACGCCGCTCGCGACCGCGATCGCCATGACGCTCTTTCTCGTGATCGTGTCGTCGACGCGCTATGTCTCGCTCGGGTCGGTTGCGGCCACGCTGGCGCTGCCGCCAGCGGCATGGCTGACCGGCGCGCCGGGTACCGTGGTCGGGGCCGCCGCCGGCACGGCCGCACTCATCCTTTTTCGCCACCGCGCCAACCTGCAGCGGTTGACCGAGGGGACGGAGCGGCGAATCTAGCGCTTCACCCAGGGGGTTCGACAGACAGTGATGACGATTGCGATTTTAGGGGCGGGCAGTTGGGGAACTGCGCTCGCGATTCATCTGGCGCGGGTCGGGCATGACGTACGCCTGTGGGCCCGCGACCCGGAGCTCGTTGCGGACATGGCGGCCAGGCGCGCGAACCCGCGGTATCTCCCGGACGCCAGTCTCCCCGATCGCGTGACGCCGGTTGCCCGGCCGCAGGCGGCGCTGCAGGATGCCGGGGTTGTCGTCTTTGCGGTGCCCTCGCATGGCCTGCGAGCGGTGGCGCGTGCGGTCGCCTCGTCGCTTCCGCCCGCCGCGGTGCTCGTCAGCGCCACCAAAGGACTTGAAACCGACTCGTTGGAGCGCATGTCGCTCGTCATCGCCGAGGAAGCACATGCCGGGCAGCCGGTGGTCGTGCTCTCGGGCCCCAGTTTCGCGGCAGAGGT
Source organism: uncultured Acidobacteriota bacterium (assembly GCA_963847975.1). Classification (GTDB taxonomy): domain Bacteria; phylum Acidobacteriota; class Vicinamibacteria; order Vicinamibacterales; family 2-12-FULL-66-21; genus DATBJJ01. Next base: position 274,252 of record CAWKBU010000001.1, read on the forward strand.
CGCGCGTGGTCTGCCGACGGCGCTGCTCTCGGCGTCGCTCGACGCGGCCGCGGCGGAATTCGTCCAGGATCGCTTCCGCGGCCCGGCGCTTCGGCTCTACGTCAGCGACGACGTGCCCGGCGTCGAGATTGGCGGCGCGATGAAGAACGTGATCGCCATCGCGTCGGGGGTGGTGGAGGGGCTCGGTCTCGGACACAACGCGATGGCGGCGCTCATCACGCGGGGGTTGGTCGAGATCTCGCGGCTGGCGGACGCCCAAGGCGGCCGGCGCGAGACGGTGGCGGGCCTGAGCGGCCTCGGCGACCTGGTGCTGACCTCGACCGGTGACCTGAGCCGGAATCGCCACGTCGGGCCTCGAGCTCGGACGCGGCCGTCCGCTCCAGGAGATTCTCGCCGGCATGCGCATGATCGCCGAAGGTGTCCGCACGACGGGGGCCGCACTCGCGCTCGGTGCCCGTCATGGGGTCGAGCTGCCGATCACCGCCGAGATGGCCGCGGTGCTCGCGGGCCATCGCTCACCGGCAGAGGCCGTCGACGTCCTGATGGGTCGCAAACAGCGGGCGGAGGCCGACAGGTAACCGCCATGGGCTTTTTCGATCGCATCAAGCAGTCCTTGACGAGGACGAAGCAGCAGTTCGTCGAGAAGTTCGAAGACGTCGTCCGCCGCGCGGATACGCCAGAGCAGCGCAGCCGCCCGATCGACGTCGAGACCATCGACGCGCTCGAAGAGGCGCTGATCTCCGCCGACGTCGGCGTCGCCGCGACCGAGCGCATCGTTGCCGCCGTCAGGTCGCGTGACCGCGGCGGTGCATCGCTGCGGGAGCTCGTCAAGGCCGAGATTCTGGCGATTCTTCGCGCCACCGACGTGCCTCCGGCCAACGGCCATCGCCCGCACGTCGTGATGATTGTCGGAGTCAACGGCACGGGCAAGACGACGACCGTCGGCAAGCTGGCGCGGCTCATCAAGGATGGCGGCCAGACGCCGCTCATCTGCGCGGCCGATACGTTTCGTGCCGCTGCGGTCGAGCAGCTCGAGATCTGGGCGACCCGCGCCGGGGTGGACTTCATCCGCGCGCGAGCGGGCGCCGATCCGGCCGCCGTCGTCTTCGATGCGATCGCCGCCGGTAAGGCCCGCGACCGCGACGTCCTGCTCGTCGACACCGCCGGCCGGCTCCACACGCGCGTGAATCTGATGACCGAGCTCGACAAGATCCGCCGCATCGCCGCGCGGGAAGTCGAGGGCGCGCCGCACGAAGTGCTGCTGGTGCTCGATGCCACGGTGGGACAGAACGGCCTCGCCCAGGCGCGCGAGTTCATGGCGGTGGCGGGCGTGAACGGCATCGTGCTCACCAAGCTCGATGGCACCGCCAAGGGCGGAATCGCGGTCGCGATCGCCAACGACCTGAAGCTGCCGATTCGGTATGTCGGCGTCGGCGAGGGCATCGACGACCTGATTCCGTTCGCGCCGCAGGAGTACGTCGACGCGCTCTTCGAGGAGAAGTGGTGATCGACGACGCGGCCTGCATGGCGCGCGCGCTGCTGCTGGCGGAGCGAGGACGGGGACGCACGAGCCCGAATCCGATGGTCGGCGCGCTGGTCGTCGACGCCGACGGCGTGGTCGTCGGCCGCGGCTCGCACGAGCGGGCGGGCGGGCCGCACGCGGAAGTGCACGCCCTGGCCGACGCCGGCGATCGGGCCCGGGGCGGCACGCTGTACTGCACCCTCGAGCCGTGCGCTCACACGGGGCGTACGGGGCCTTGCGCCCCGCGCGTCGTCGAGGCCGGGATCCGGCGCGCGGTGATTGCCGTCGAGGATCCGAATCCGCGCGTGCGCGGCCGTGGGCTGCAGTACCTGCGCGACCACGGCATTGACGTCCATGTCGGCGTGATGGCCGAAGAGGCGGCACGCCTCAACCGCCCGTTCTTCACCTACATCCAGCACGGCCGGCCGTTTGTCACGCTGAAGGCGGCGCTCAGCCTGGACGGGATGGTCGCCGCCCGCCGCGGCGCGCGCACGCCGTTGACCGGGCCGGAGGCGAATGCGCTCGTGCATCATGAGCGCGCGGAGGTCGACGCGCTGGCCGTCGGCTCGGAGACGGTGCTGGTCGACGATCCGCTCCTGACCGTGCGCGGCGTCTATCGCGACCGGCCACTCACGCGCGTCATCTTCGACCGCCGCGTGCGCACGCCTCCCACGGCGCGGTTGTTCTCGACCCTCGATGCGGGGCCGGTCATCGTCGTGACCACGGAGTCGGACGACGCCGCCGTTCGCGCGCGCGCCGAGGCGCTCGTCGCTGCGGGCGCCGAGGTCGAGCGTATCGCGGAGCCCTCTTTCCTTCGCGCCGCGCTTGGTCGACTCGCGAGCCGGGGCGTCATGTCGCTCATCGTGGAAGGTGGCCCGATGCTTCACGAGGCGTTCTGGCGCGCCGGACTCGTCGACCGGGTGGAACTCTTCGTTTCGCCGACGTCAATCGGCACCGGAGGCGTCGAATGGGGCGGGTTGCCCGCGGGCAGCATCGCCTCGCTGGTCGATCTGACCGCACGGCCGATTGGCAACGACGTGCGCATCGAAGGGTTTGTCTAGGGCTTCAGCAGGTTCAGAGGAACATGTTCACCGGACTCGTCGAGTCGCTCGGCAAGATTGTCACGGTCACGGCAGCGCCGGCCGGCCTGCGTGTCCGTGTCAGCGCTGACATTGCCGCCGGTGCGGTTCCCGGCGAGAGCGTCGCCGTCAACGGCGTCTGCCTCACCGTGGTCGAGGCCGGCGGGGAGGGCATCCTTTTCGACGTGTCGCCGGAGACCGTCCGCGTGACGACGCTCGGCGCGCTCGCGGCCGGAACGCTGGTCAATCTCGAGCGGTCGATGAAGGCGGATGCCCGCGTCGGAGGCCATTTCGTGCAAGGTCACGTCGACGCCACGGGCACGATTGCAGACGTGCGGCAGGAGGGCGACTCCTACCGGCTGACCGTCGGTGCCCCCGCGGCGCTGATGCCGCTCATCGTCCCCAAGGGGTCGATCGCCGTCGACGGCGTCAGCCTCACGGTCGCGTCCATCGATGACGCAGGCGACCGCTTCGATGTGCAGTTAATCCCGTTTACCTGGCGGCACACGCGGTTCCACGCCGCGCGGACGGGTGACGCCGTCAACCTCGAGTGCGATATTCTGGGGAAGTACGTGGCGCGCGCGCTCGAGCGGCGCACCGGGGCCGGACCGGCGCCCGGGCCCAGCCGGAACACACCATGACTACCAAAAAGCGAGGCGGCCGGAGCCGCAAGCCCGTCTTCGCTCCCATCGACGAGGCGATCGACGCGATTCGTGACGGCAAGATGATCATCGTGGTCGACGACGAGGACCGCGAGAACGAGGGCGACCTCACCATTGCCGCCGAGAAGATCACCCCCGAGGCCATCAACTTCATGGCGAAGCACGGCCGCGGCCTCATCTGCATGCCCATGACCGAAGACCGGCTGCAGGAGCTCGACTTGCCGCAGATGGTCCCGCAGAACACGGCGCGCTTCGATACGGCCTTCTGCGTCCCGATCGAGGCCAAGGGCGTCACGAGCACCGGCATCTCGGCGAGCGATCGCGCGATCACCGTGCTGACGGCGATCGACCCCGCCACCCGGCCCGCTGACCTCGCCCGTCCCGGTCACATGTTTCCGCTCAAGGCCCGCAACGGTGGCGTGCTCGTGCGCGCCGGGCAAACCGAGGCGGCCGTGGACCTGGCCCGCATCGCCGGCCTCTATCCGGCCGGCGTCATCTGCGAAATCATGAACGAAGACGGCACGATGGCGCGGGTGCCCGAGCTGACGACGTTCGCGAAGCGGCACAAGCTGCTGATGATCACGGTCTCGGATCTGATTCAGTACCGCATGCGCACCGAGGCGATGGTGCGGCGAGTGGCCTCGGCGGCCCTGCCGACCGATCACGGTCCCTTCCGGGTCTTCGCCTACGAAAGCATCATCGACCGCGAGACGCACGTCGCGATGGTCAAGGGGGATATCGGCGACGGGGACCGCGTGCTCGTGCGCGTCCATTCACGCTGCCTGACCGGCGACGTGTTCCACTCGGCCCGTTGCGATTGCGGCCTCCAGCTCGAGGCGGCGCTCCGCAAAATCGCCGACGAGGGCCGCGGGATCCTGCTCTACCTCAATCAGGAAGGCCGGGGCATCGGCCTGTCGAACAAGATCCGGGCGTACGAACTGCAGGATCAGGGACTCGATACGGTCGAGGCGAACGAGCGTCTGGGCTTCAAGCCCGACCAGCGCGACTACGGGATCGGCGTGCAGATCCTCAAGGACCTGGGGGTCCGCTCGATGCGGCTGCTCTCGAACAACCCGCGAAAGCTGGTCGGCATCGAGGGTTACAAGCTGTCGGTCACCGAGTGGATTCCGCTCGAAATCCCGCCGTCCGAGCACTCCCGCGGCTATTTGCACACGAAAAAGCACAAGCTCGGGCACAAACTGACCGGGGTGTGACCGCCGGGGGGCCTGAGGAGCGCCATCCGGGGTTGTCAATCCAGACTGCCTCTGTTACGATAAACGTTTGCGCCTGAGACGGTTAGGTCGTTCTTGGGGGCACCGACGGCAACCGAGCGCCGAGGGCGCAGAGGGCAATGTTCGATTCGCTCAGTGACCGCCTCCAGGGAGTGTTCCGGTCGTTGCGCGGTGAGGCCCGCCTCACTGAGCAGACGGTCGAGGCCGCGCTGCGCGAAATCCGCATGGCGCTGCTCGAGGCGGACGTCAATTTCAAGGTCGTCAAGGCGTTCATCGATCGGGTCAGGGACAAGGCGGTCGATCAGGCGGTACTCAAGAGCCTGACGCCGGCGCAGCAGGTCGTGCGCATCGTGCGCGACGAGATGCTGGCGCTCTTCGGCGACAGCGCCGGCGGGCTGCCGCCGTCGCAGGCGCGGCCGCGCGTGATTCTGCTCCTCGGCCTGCAGGGGTCGGGCAAGACGACGACCTCGGGAAAACTGGGCCGGTGGCTGGCGAAGCAGGGGAAGCACCCGATCCTCGTGTCGACCGACGTGCGCCGGCCGGCCGCGATCGAGCAGCTGACCGTCGTCGCCAAGCAGGCGGGTGTGCGCGTGCACGACCCGGCAGGCGACACCGATCCGGTGCGGCGCGCGACCGGCGCACTCGCGGAGGCGCGCAACAGCGGCTTCGATGTCGTCATCGTCGATACCGCCGGCCGGTTGCACATCGACGACGAGCTGATGGTCGAGCTGCAGGCGATCAAGGACGCGACGCAGCCGACCGATTTGCTGTACGTCGCCGACGCGATGACCGGGCAGGACGCCATCAAGAGCGCCGGCGAGTTCAACCGCCGGATGGGCGTGACCGGCGTGGTGTTGACGAAGATGGACGGCGACGCGCGCGGCGGCGCGGCGCTGTCGGTCGTCGGCGTTGTCGGCGTGCCGATCGCGTTTTCCGGCAGCGGCGAACGGCTGCAGGATCTCGAGCCGTTTCACCCCGATCGCGTCGTGTCGCGGGTGCTCGGCATGGGCGACGTGCTGTCGCTCATCGAGAAGGCCGAGGAGGCGGTGTCGGTCGAGGACGCCGAGAACCTCGAGGAGAAGATCCGGAAGAACGAGTTCACGCTCGAGGACTTCCGGGAGCAGCTGCGGACCATCAAGAAGATGGGGCCGCTCGAGCAGATTCTGGGCATGCTGCCCGGCATGGGCGGTCTCAAGCAAGCGATGGCCGGTCGCGAAGGGCTCGATGAAGGGCAGCTGGGGCGCATCGAGGCGATGATCAACTCGATGACGCCGAAGGAGCGAGCCAACCATCAGCTCATCAACGGCAGCCGCCGCAAGCGCATCGCCAAGGGCAGCGGTACGTCGGTCGAAGAGATCAACCGGTTGCTGAAGCAGTTCGTGCAGATGAAGAAGATGCTCAAGCAGCTCGGCGGAATGGCGGGAATGGGCAAGAAGCGCGGCGGTCTCGGGATGATGAAGTCGTTGATCAGGTAGCTTTCAACTATCAGGCTCTCAGCTTTGCGCTGGGAGAGCGCTGATAGCTGACGGCTGACAGCTGAAAGCTGAGAGGGATTGATGTTAGCTATTCGTTTGCGTCGGACAGGATCGAAGAAGCGGGCGTATTTCCGCGTGGTGGTGACCGACTCGCGCGCGGCGCGCGACAGCAGCTTCGTCGAGGTGCTGGGGCACTACAACCCGCGCACGACGCCCGAGGCGCTGGTGCTGAACCGCGAGCGGCTCGAGCACTGGGTGAAGGTCGGAGCGCAGCCGTCGGACTCGGTCAGGACGCTCGTGGCGCGCATGCCGGCAGCACCGGCGGCGGCCGCGGTCGAACAGCCCGCGTCGTGAGCCGGGCACGAGACGTCGTCGAGGTCGTCGCCAAGACGCTCGCCGACCATCCTGGCGCAGTGCGGGTGACCGAGCGCGAGCACAAGGGGCAGACCCTGGTCGAGCTCTTCATGGCGCCCGGCGACCTGGGTCGTGTCATCGGCCGGCAGGGGCGCACCGCGCAGGCGATCCGGACGCTGGTCGCGGCAACAGCGGAGCTCGAAGGGTTGAAAGCGACGCTCGAGTTCCGCGACGAGCAGTAGCGGCGAGCCGCGACTCTGGTTCGGCATGACGTCCGATGATTCGTCCGTTGACCTGCTGCTGATTGGCCGCGTCGCGCGCGCGCACGGCAATCGCGGGCAGGTCATCGTGAACCCTGAGACCGATTTCGCGGAGGAGCGGTTCCGCGTCGGGCAGGTCGTGCTGGTCGGGCCTGCGGTTCGGCCGGTCGCCCGGCGCATCACCGCGGCGCGGTTTCACCAGGGACGGCCGGTCGTGGCGCTCGAAGGGGTCGAGACCATGAACGACGCCGAGGCGCTCGCCGGGGCCGATCTGTGGATGCCGGCGGCGCAGATTCCGCCGCTGCCCGCCGGGACGTACTACCGGCATGATCTCGTCGGGTGCGAGGTTCGAGACGCGCGCGGCGGGGTAGTGGGACTGGTGACCGCCGTGCACGGACCGATCGACCGTTGTTACCTGGTGGTGGCCGGAGCCCGCGGTGAAGTGCTGATACCGCTCGTCGAACACATCTGCGTCACGATCGACCCGGCCGCGCGAGTGATCGTGATCGATCCGCCACCAGGTCTGGTCGAAGCGAACGAACGGTGAGTGGGTGCGTGAATGTGCAGCGGTCGTGAGGCCGCCGAGTTTTCGAGGCGAGCACGATGGGCGAACGGAACGGAGCGGGCGCTTGTGGCCCGCGGAGTGAAGTGAGCTAGGCGGGGTGCAGGGGCCCCCGCCGATCAAACAATGAAGGTCGACATCGTCAGCATCTTTCCGGCGATGGTCAAGGCGCCGCTGGCGGAGGGCGTGGTCGGGCGGGCAATCGGACGCGGCGTGATCGACGTCGCGGTTCACGACCTGAGAGATTTCACGACCGACCGGCACCGCGTCGTCGACGACATGCCGTTTGGCGGCGGGCCTGGGATGGTGATGAAGCCCGAGCCGTTTTTTGCCGCGGTCGACTACATCCGGCGCGAGCGCGGGACGCCGGACGCGATTGTGCTGACGAGCCCGGACGGCGAGCGGTTCGCCCATCGGGATGCGGAGCGGTTGAGCGGATTGCCGCACGTTGTGTGGCTGTGTGGTCGCTACGAAGGCGTGGACGAGCGGGTGCGGATGCACCTGGCGACCGAGACACTGTCCATCGGCGACTACGTGCTCTCGGGCGGCGAGTTGCCCGCGCTCGTGATGCTCGACGCCGTCGCCCGGCTCGTGCCCGGCGTCGTCGGTGACGAAGAGTCGGTGGCGCGGGATTCGTTCGTCGGCGGGTTGCTGGACTACCCGCAGTACACGCGCCCGGCAGTGTTTGCCGGCCACGAGGTGCCGGCAGTGCTGCTGTCGGGCCACCACGCGGCGATTGCGCGCTGGCGGCGGCGGGAAGCGCTGGCGCGGACCGCGCTGCGACGGCCGGACTTGTTGGACGCCGTGGCACTCGACGACGACGATCGGGTGCTGTTGCGAGAGATACGAAGATCGACGCGGGATTCTGAAGAGTGATCAGCAAAAGGAGTATGTGATGACTGCGGTAGAGACCGTCGAGCGCGGCCAGATGGTGGAGCGCCCGGCGATGAAGCCGGGGGATACGGTCCGCGTGCACGTGAAGGTGCGCGAGGGCGACAAGGAACGCATTCAGGTGTTCGAGGGCATGGTCATCGGCATGCATCGGGGCGGTGCCCGGGCGACGTTCACCGTGCGCAAGGTGTCCTTTGGACAGGGCGTGGAGCGCATCTTCCCGCTGCACTCGCCGATCATCGACCGCATCGAGGTCACCCGCTCGGCGCGCGTGCGCCGCGCCAAGCTCTACTTCCTCCGCGACTTGAAGGGCAAGGCCGCGAGGATGAAGGAGCAGAAGAAGGCCTAGGACAGCGACCATGGCCAAGGTCCGCGCGTATCGCACGCTCGAGAACTCCATCCGGCGGATGGGGTTCAACGCGGTTGCGGGCGTGGACGAGGTCGGGTGCGGCTGTCTGGCGGGACCGGTCGTGGCGGCGGCGGTCGTGCTCGATCCGGATTGCTATGTCGCCCGGATCTGCGACTCGAAGACGGTGACCGCGCTCGAGCGCGAGCGCCTCTACGAGAAGATCACGCAGAAAGCCGTCGCCTGGTCGGTCGCGGCCGCGGGCCGCGAGGAGATCGACCGCATCAACATCCGGCAGGCCTCGCTGCGGGCGATGCAGCGAGCGGTGCTCGGGCTGGTGCCGTATCCGGACTTCGTGATCGTCGACGCGTTTCGTATCCCGGACCTGCCGATGGCCCAGCGCGCGGTCGAGCAGGGCGATACGCGGTGCACGGCGATTGCGGCGGCGTCGATTGTGGCCAAGGTCACGCGGGACCGCATGATGCTGGAGCTGCATGCGCAGGACCCCCGCTACGGGTTCGATCGTCACAAGGGGTATGCGACGCGCGATCACCTGGACGCGGTTTCGCGCTTCGGTTACTCCGACGAGCACCGGCGGACGTTCCGGCCGCCGTCGCTGTTTGATAGGATGGCCTGACCCGTTGGCGTACATGTCATTGCGCTCCCGCACGACTCCGGCCCGTGGAGAATCCCGTTGGCCTTCGACCGTGACGCAACGCTAAAAAAAGCGGAGAAGCTGCTGCGACAGGGTCGCCTCGAGCCGGCGATCGCCGAGTACCTCCGCGTCGTCGACGAGTTTCCCCGCGATTGGAGCACCGCCAACACCCTCGGCGAGCTCTACGCGCGCGCCGGCCAGCCACAGCAGGCCGTCGGGCAATACACGCGCATTGCCCAGCACTTCGTCGACGAGGGCTTCTATCCGAAGGCCGCGGCGCTCTACAAGAAGGTCCTCAAGCTCCAGCCGCAGGACGAAACCACCCAGATTCAGCTCGCCGACATCTCCGCCCGGCAGGGTTTGCTCGCCGACGCCAAGTCGTACCTCAACACCATCGCCGCGCGCCGCCGCGCCAAGGGTGATCGCCGAGGCGCGGCCGAAATCGTCGTCCGGCTCGGGACCATCGACCCGGCTGACTTCGAGGCCCGGCTCGCCGCGGCGCGGACGCTCGAGGAGATGGGCGAGGAAGAAGAGGCCGGCAAGCGCTTCAAGGCTCTGTACGACGACCTTCTCGAGAAGGGGCGGACGGCGGAGGCGATTGACGCGCTGAAGGAATTTGTCCGCATCAATCCGCTCGAACGCGAGGCCCGCTCCGCGCTGGCCAAGGCGGCGCTCGATCAGGGCGACCTTCCCGGCGCCCGTGAATTCCTCGACGAGGACAGCGCCGGCGACGACCCGGCGTTGTTGCTGCCCCTGGTAGAAATCGAGCTGCGGTCGGGTGAGTTGACCCGCGCCAAAGGCGTGCTCGGCCGACTGCTCGTCGCCGATCCCACGCGCCGCGCCGTCGTGGCGGACCTCGGGTGGTCGTTTGTCGGGTCCAGTCCGGAGACGACGTTCCTGTGCATCGATGCCGCCGTCGACTCGGCTGTGGCGCAGCAGGAATTCCAGCAGGCGGCGACCAGTCTGCAGGAGTTCACCGCGCGCGTGCCGGGCCAGATTCCGGCGCTGCTCAAGCTGGTGGAAGTCTGCGTCGACGGTGGGCTCGAGCAGACCATGTACGATGCCCAGGAGCAGCTGACCGACGCCTACCTCGCCGCCAACCAGGCCGCCGAGGCACGGGTCATCGCCGAGGATCTCGTCGCGCGAGAGCCCTGGGAGCCGGCGCACATCGATCGTTTTCGGCGGGCGCTCGTGATGCTTCGCGTCTCCGATCCCGACACGCTCATCGCCGAGCGACTGAGCGGACAGGCGCCGTTCATGGCGCATGATCCGTTCTTCGAGGGCGCCGTCGCCGCACCTGCGGCGTCGGCCGAATCCGAGGACGAGTCTGCTGTCGACGCCGCGGCCGCTCAGGCAGGCGAGGCGCTGGAAGACGAGGCGCGGGAAGACGGCCCCGGTAGCATCCGAGGCCGCCGAAGCACCAGAGCCGCCCAAGGCAGTGCCGCCGGTCTCGGCGTCGAGTGGCGACGAGATCGACCTGACCAGCGAGCTGGGGGATCTCGATGGCGCGGGTGGCGGGGAAGCCGCCGCGAACACCGCCTCCGCCGCGACCCCTGGCGCACTCGATCAGGCGTTTGCGCGCATTCGTACGGACGCCGAGTCGGACGCGGATTTTTCCACCCAGCACATGACGCTGGCGCGGACGTACCTCGAGATTGGCATGCTCGACGAGGCGGTCGCCTCGCTGCAGACGGCCGTCCGCTCGCCCAAACAGCGTTTCGAGGCGGCGGCCGCGCTGGGCCGCGTCTACGAGCGCCGCGGCGAGCCGACGCTGGCCATCGAATGGCTCGAACGGGCCGCCGAGGCCCCGGCGCCGACGCCCGAGGCCGGACGAGAACTCCTCTACGGCCTTGGAACACTGCTCGACGATGCCGGTGAAACGTCGCGGGCGCTGGCCGTATTCCTTGAACTGCAGGCCGATGCCGGCGACTATCGCGACGTGCCGGCCCGGATAGACCGCCTCGCACGCGTGCAGACCGGAGGCTGACATCTCCTTCCTCACGCGGATCCTCTTCGCCGCATACTTCCTCGAGGCGGGCCTCATTCTCGTCGTTGCCCCCTGGTCGGGCTTCTGGGATCGGAATCTGTTTCTTTACTCGATCCCCTCGCTCCAGCAGGTGCTCGCGAGTCCCTTCGCACGCGGGGCGGTCTCGGGCGTTGGTGCGATCACCGTCGTCGCGGGTCTCGCGGAGCTGTCGGGCATGCTCTCGAAACGCAGCCGGCCGAGCCATGAGCCTCCCCGCGCGCAGCCGTAGCGGCCGAGGGCGCGGCCGTGCTGACGCGACCGGTCCTGATGATGGTGACGGATCGGCGGCGGTCCGCCGCGGGATCGGCAGGTGACCCGAGTGCCGGGGCATCATGGGCCGCGCTCCCGGCGCTAGCGGCAACCGCGGCGCGTGCGGGTGTCGACGTCGTTCAGGTGCGCGAGCGCGGGCTCGAGGATCGAGCGCTGCTGGCGCTGGCAGGGGCCGTTCGACTCGCCATCGCCGGCACGCGCGCACGGTTGGTCGTCAATGAACGGATCGATGTGGCGTTGGCCGCCGGGGCGGACGGCGTGCACCTGCCCGGCTCCGCGGTGACCTGCGAAAAGGCGCGCACGATCGTCGCGGACGGCTTTCTCGTCGGCCGGTCGGTTCACAGCGCTGCCGAAGCCATCGCGGCTGAAGCCTCTGGCGGTTGCGACTACCTGGTATTCGGCACGGTGTTCGAGTCGAGAGCAAGCCGGCCGGCCACCGCGTGGCGGGGCTTGGAGCGCTCGCCGAGGTCTGCGCGGCGGTGCGACTGCCGGTGCTGGCGATCGGCGGCATCACGCCGGCGCGAGTGCCGGACGTGGTGAAGGCGGGCGCCTCGGGCATCGCTGCGATAGGATTATTTGCGGCCGGCGGAGAACGGGAGCTCCGCGATGCCGTCGGCCAGATCCGGCTGGCGTTCGCGTCACACTAGCTGTCCTATTCACGAGCATGGATCCAGGCTATCGTTCGCCACTCGTCGACTTGTTTCTCACGGGGCGAGGCCGCGCGGGACATCCGCCTGATGGCGGCCCGCGGGCTCTTGCCGCGCCCTGCGCACGAGCAGATCGCGCTGCTCGTGGTGTTGTCCGACGACCCCGACCCCGAGATTTCGGCGACAGCGAACGCCACCATCGCGCGCCTGCCCCCGGCGGCGCTGACCGATTTTCTGACGACCGACGCTCCTGCCGAACTGCGCGCTTTCTTTGCGGCTAGAAGTGCGGAACCCGCGGCCGTCGAGAGACCGCGCCGCCGGCCCCTGTGGCGGCGGCACCAGCGGAAGCGACAAATGGCGCGACGGATGGGACCGACGCGGCCGAAGCAACCGACGCCGGTGATGACGAGGCATCGGACGATCCGCAGCTGATATCGTCGTTGTCGATTGCCGAACGGCTGAAGCTCGCGACCAAGGGCACGCGCGAGCAGCGCGGCCAGCTGATTCGCGATTCCAACCGCATCGTAGCGACGGCGGTGCTGACGAGCCCAAAGCTGACCGAGTCGGAAGTCGAAGCCTTCGCGAAGATGGGGAACGTGTCCGAGGACGTCCTGAGGATCATCGGGACCAACCGCACCTGGCTCAAGAACTACGGCATCGTCCACGCGGTGACCCGCAACCCGAAGACCCCAACCGGGATCTCGATGCAGCTGATGCACCGGCTGACCGAGAAGGACATCAAGATGCTGACGACCGACCGTAACGTGCCGGAAGCGCTGCGCCTGGCGGCGCGGCGGACTCTGACCAAGAGCAAGCACGGGTAGCTTCCGGGGCTGCGTCTGCATTTCGCAATGCTCGCGGGGCCCCACCCCCGCTCGCTCTCGCGCGGCGACTTCGCGCCGCGCTCGGGCCGCGGGCGCTGCTGTCTCTGTCAGGACCGTTTCCGCCCGAACTCCTTGCGCATTTCCGCCAGGCCCTCCATGTAGACCGTCGCGCGCTCGCGTTCGGCCTCGGTCGCGATCGACTTCAGAAGGTCGATGGCGCGGTCGAAGTCTTTCAGGATAGTGCCCGGCTTGGTCTCGAAATACAGCCGGCGGATCTCGGCGAGCGGGTCGGCCTTCGAGGGCGTCATCGCGTGCGCGCGCGCTTGCGCTTGCCCTGGTTGCGGCGCAGTGACTGCCGGAAGGCATCGACTGGCAGCGTGTTGAGAACGTCGCCGGGCTCCAGCCAGGCGCGCCGGGCGACGGTCACGCCCCAGCGGAGGAGGCCGAGTGCCGCTGGCGAGTGTGCGTCCGAATCGATGATCACCTTCACCCCCCGATCGCGCGCCAGCCGCGCGTGATGTCTCGTCGAGATCCAGCCGTTCGATCTGACAATTGATCTCGACCGCGACGCCGGCCGCAGCCGCCGCCTCGGTCAGACGATCGAAGTTTACGCGATAGCCTTCACGCTTGAGTATGCGCCGGCCCGTCGGATGGCCGAGCACGTCCACGTACGGACATTCGATCGCGCGCAGGACCCGGTCGGTCATCTCGCTTTCGTCCTGGGCGAACGCCGAATGGACGGAGGCGATGACGATGTCGAGCTCGGCCAGGCAGTCGTGGGCGAGATCCATCGTGCCGTCGGCCCTGATGTCGCACTCGATCCCGGCGAGCACGGTGATGCCGTCGAGCCGATCGTTCAACTCGCGGATGCGGCGGGCATGTTCGAGCGCACGCCGCTCGTCGAGCCCGTTGGCCATGGCGAGCGCCTGGCTGTGATCGGTGATCGCGATGTATGACAGGCCCGCGGCGCGGGCGGCGAGCGCCATGGTTTCGGCGTCGGCGCGGCCGTCGGAGGCGGTGGTGTGCATGTGCAGGTCGCCGCGCAGGTCGGCGAGCGTCAGCAGGCGGGGTAGCGCGCCGCGTTCGGCGGCCTCGATCTCGCCGCGGTTTTCGCGCAGCTCCGGCGGGATGTAGGCGAGATCGAGCGCCCGGTAGATGTCTTCCTCCGATCGACCGGCGACGGGCTGGCCGTCGTCGTTCCTGAAGAGGCCGTACTCGTTGAGCTTGAAGCCGCGCTTGATGGCGCGGTCGCGCAAGGCGATGTTGTGCGGCTTCGAGCCGGTGAAGTACTGCAGGGCCGCCCCGACGCTTTCGCGCGGGACGAGACGGAGATCGGCCTGGAATCCACCCCAGAGGAGCACGCTCGACTTGGTGTCGCCGTGCGCCAGCACGCGCTCGACGAGCTTGTAGCCGGTGAACGCGTCCATCAGAGACTGGGGCGCGCCGGCGGCGAGGATGTCGAGGTCACCGCAAGTCTCACAGCCGCGGCGCAGGCTGCCGACCGGAGAGATTTCGGCATCAGGCGCGTGTTCGCGGAGCGCGTCGAGGAGCGCGGCGGCCGTCTCGTGTGCTTCGGCCATCAGCCGCCGGCCGGTCGAGCGCGCCCGTTCTTCGAGCGCTTTCAGGATGAAGGCCTCTTTCTTCGCGCCCATCCCTTTGAGGCCGCGCAGGCGCCCCTCGCGCGCAGCGCGCTCGAGGTCGTCGAGCGTGCCGATCCCGAGCTCGCGGTACAGCATCGCAACGGTCTTCGGTCCCACGCCTTGCAGACGGAGCAGGTCGAGAATCGTCGGCGGGAACTCCTGCAGCAGCGCCTGGTGATAGGCGATTGTGCCCGTGTCGACGAGCTCGCCAATCTTGGCGTTGAGGTCCTTGCCAATCCCGGCAATCGCGAGCCGTGACGCGGCCGGCAGGTCGGCGATCCGCTCGGCGGTGTGGGCGATGGTCTCCGAGGCGTTGCGATAAGCGCGGATCTTGAACGGATTCTCGCTCTTGATCTCGAGGAGGTCACCGATTTCGGCGAGCACGCGCGCGATGGCGAGGTTATCGAGGCTCATTAGCTCGGCTCGGGCTCGATGCTCATGGCTTCCTGAAGCCAAAATCCGAGCCCTGAGCCCACCTAGACTGTCACCCGCGTGTCGACGCGCAGCCCTTCGGCTTCGATGGTGAAGTTCAGGAGCCGTCCGCCCTTGGCGCGCGATGGCTTCGCGGATGGCTGGGATGCGGTCGGGCTCGCCGAGGCAGAAGAGGCAGCCGCCACCGCCGGCGCCGCAGACCTTGCCGCCGGATGCGCCGGCAGCCCGGGCCGCGGCAAGGATGCCGTCGATTTCCGGCGTCGTCACGCCCGGCGCCAGGCCCTTCCGGTTTTCCCATTCCTCGGCGATTCGGCGGCCGACCTCGCTCCACGCGCCCCGTTCGAGCGCGTCGCGCATCGCCCCGGCGATGTCGCGGATGCGCCCGAATCGATGCTGCACGTCGCGATCGCCGTCGATATGCCGCTTGGTGACTTCCCAGTTGTTGATGCCGGAGTTCCGGGTCGCGCCGGTGTAGGCGAGCACCAGGCGCTGCTCGAGCTCCGAGGCCGCGACCGGCAGCGGCACGCGGCGCACGCCGTCGACGCCGAGCTCCACCGCCGAGATGCCGCCATAGAACGCCGGTCGGTAGTCCTGGACTCCGGTCGGCACGTCGATCGCCTGCGCCTCGACGTTCATCGCAATCTGCATGATCTCGGCGTCGCTACGGGCCTGACCGGTCCACGCCACGAGGGCGCCGCACACCGCGATATTGAGGGCCGACGAGCCGGCGATGCCGGCGCCCACGGGCGACTCCGAGCGGGTGTGGAGCTCGAGCCCCTCCGCCTGGAAGAAGTGGAGCAGCCGGCCGAGCAGCCGCAGTTCGTGGTTGTCGCGCAGTTCGCTCCAGTGCGCCACGTCGACGCGCCGCCCCGTGTCGCCCGAGACGATCGTCAGGCCACGGCTGGCGCGCGGCTGGATCGTGCACCGAGCCCGCAGGCTGATGGCGGCGTTAATCGTCTGCGCGCGTTCGTGGAAGAGGTACAGCGGCCAGATGTCGAGCGTTCCGCCCGCCAGATCGATCCGCGTCGGGGCGGAAGACTCGATATGCACAGTGGAAATTATAGCCACGAATCGAATCTGTTCCGCCTGATAATGGCGCCATCCGCCCGGTGGCGCGGGTCAATCTTCGGAGGCTTCGTGGCAGCGAGTACGGAAGTTCTCATCGGCGACGCGAGCGCGCAGCACGTCCTCATCCGGCCGCTGTCGCGCAGCAATCCGGGGTTGTTCGACGATCGCGACGGCAACTGGATCGAGTGCGACATCGAGGTCGCGGCAGGCGGCTTTCGCGGCGCGTTCACGGCTGACATGCGGTCCGAGGAGTTCCATGCGTTCATGGACCAGGTGTCGGAACTGGGCCGCACGATCGACGGCGCGGCCACGTTCACGACGATGGAGGGGCAACTCGCGCTGGCGCTCACCGCCGGGGGCAGCGGACAGATCAGGATCGCCGGCGAGGCGCTCGACCTGGCAGGAAGTGAGAACCGCCTCGCGTTCGGTTTTACCATCGAGGCGGCCTGCCTTCCGGCGATTTCTCATGCGCTCGAGTCTTTGCTGGCCGCCTTTCCCGTGATCGACACGCCCAATGTCTGACGCCATGACCGAGCATAGAGGCTTGATGATTCTCGTCGCGGGCCCCTACCGCTCGGGCACAGGTGACGACCCCGGCAAGATGGCCGATAACGTCCGCGCGATGGAGGCTTACGCGCTGCCGCTCTTTCGTGCGGGCCACATTCCAGTCGTCGGCGAGTGGTTCGCGCTTCCCCTGGTAGCCCTGGCGGGATCGACGCGCGTGGGAGACGCGGCCTTCGAAGAGATCTTCCATCCCATCGCCGAGCGACTGCTCGAACGCTGTGATGCCGTGCTGCGGGTCGGTGGCGCTTCTCAGGGCGCCGACTTGATGGTCAGCGTCGCCGAGCGGCGCGGTCTCTTCGTGTTTCGGCGCCTGAGTGACGTTCCCGCTTGCGGCTCCGTTCCAGAGCCGCGCGCCTGAGCTTTGTCTATAATCAACGATACATGTCTCTGCGCGACATTCGTCGTCATGTCGGTCAGCTCGCGATTGCCGGGTTCGCCGCCGATAGCATTCCGTCGGATCTCCGCTTGCTCGCGCGCGAGTTCGATCTCGGCGGGATCATCCTGTTCGCGCGCAACGTCGTCGCGCCGGATCAGGTGGCCGAGATTGCGCGCGAGGCGCAGACGCTCGTGCACGAGCTGCCGCTGTGGGTGAGCGTCGATCAGGAGGGCGGCCGGGTCGCGCGGCTCAAGGCGCCGTTTACCGAGTGGCCGCCGATGATGACCCTCGGCCGCAGCGGCGACGAGGCCCTCGTCGAGCGCTTCGCGCGCGCCCTCGCCGCCGAGCTCAAGGCGGTCGGGATCTCGCTCGACTTCACGCCCGTCCTCGACATCCTGACCAACCCCAAGAATCCTGTCATCGGCGATCGTGCCCTCGCCGCGCGGGCCGACGACGTCGCCCGGTTGGGGCGACGGATCATTACGACGCTGCAGGGGGCGGGGATCGCGGCGTGCGGAAAACATTTTCCCGGGCATGGCGACACGAGCACCGACTCGCACCACGAATTGCCGCTCATCGAGCACGGGCCCGATCGCATCGAAGCGGTGGAGCTGGTTCCGTTCCGGGCCGCGATCGAGGCCGACGTCGCCGCGATCATGACGGCGCACATCCTGATTCCCGCCTATGACGGCGAGCGGCCGGCGACGCTGTCGCCGGCGATTGTGGACACTCTGCTGAAGAAGCGCCTCGGGTATGGCGGCCTGGTGCTCAGCGACGACCTCGAGATGAAGGCGATCAGCGGCCGCTATGGCGTCCCCGAGGCGACGGTTGGTGCGATCGCGGCCGGGTGTGACGCCGTGCTCATGTGCGGGGCCTCGCAAGAGCCCCAGTTCGCGGCGCTCGAGGCGGTGATTCGGGCCGTCGAGGGTGGAACGCTGCCGCTCAAGCGCGTCGAGGACGCGCTCGCGCGCCATCGCCGGGTCAAGGAACGATTTCTCGCGCCGGCGCGTCCGAAGCCGCTCTCCGGATCGGCTCTGCGGGCGGCGATCGGCGGCGACGAGCATCAGGCGATTGCCGCCGAGATGGCGAGGTTCGTGTAGGGATGCGCAAGCCTCGCGCCTTGCGACCAGGCGACCGGGTCGCCGTGGTCGCGCCCGCCAGCCCGTTCAAGCGTGACGAGTTCGACGCCGGTCTCGCCGAGATTCGAGCGCTCGGATTCGAGCCGGTGTACGAGGACAGCGTGTTCGCGCGGCAGGGGTATGTCGCCGGGAGCGCGGACGCCCGGGCGGCGGCGTTCCGCCGCGCCTGGGATGACCCGACGGTCGCGGCGCTCATTGCCGCCAGGGGCGGTTATGGCAGTGTGCAGATCCTGCCGCTGCTCGATCGGGAGGCCGTTGGCGCGGCAGCCCAAGGCGTTCATCGGCTACAGCGACAACACGTCAATCCTCAGCTGGCTCACCCTGCAGTGCGGCATCGTGTCGTTTCATGGCCCGATGATCGAAGGGCGGTTCGCCAGAGGTGAAGAGGGGTACGACCGCGACACCTTCACCCGCTGCCTGTGCACGCCCGAGGCCGCTGGCGAGATCGTGCATCCGCAACTCGAGACGATTGCTCCGGGCGAGGCGAGCGGCATGCTCCTCGGAGGAACGCTGACGCAGATCACCGCGTCGCTCGGGACGCCGTATGCGTTCGACCCGCCGCCAGGATTCGTGCTGTTCGTGGATGAAGTGGCCGAACGTCCGTTTCGCATCGACCGCATGCTGACGCAGCTTCGCCTGAGCGGCATCCTCGCGCGCGCGTCGGCCGTCGTATTCGGCGAGTTGCCGCGATGTGACGAGCCCGAGGGCCCTCCGACGGCGCGGTCGATGGTTGCCGAGGTCATGGGCGGCTTTCGCGGCCCGGTGCTGTTCGGGCTGCCCTCGGGCCACACTTCTGGTGCGACGCTGACGCTGCCCTTTGGCGTGCAGGTGCGAGCGATAGCCGGAGTTCACCCACGGCTGGTGATAGAGGAGGCGGCGGTTTCATGACCCGGGTTCACCTGATCGGCGTGTGCGGCACGGCGATGGCGACGCTGGCCGCCCTCCTCAAGAGCAAGGGCTTCGACGTTCGCGGCTCCGACCAGAACGTCTATCCGCCCATGAGCGACTTTCTCGTGGAGCAGGGCATTACCCTCCTCCAGGGCTATCGCCCCGAACACATCACCGCCGATCTGGATCTTGTCGTCGTCGGCAATGCCATCTCGCGCGGCAATCCGGAGCTCGAGGAAGTGCTCGATCGCAAGATCCGCTACTGCTCGCTGCCCGAGGCCGTGCGCGATCATTTCTTGTGGGCCGCGCGCTCGGTCGTCATCACGGGGACGCACGGAAAAACGACGACGACCGCCCTGACCGGCTGGGTGCTGACCGATGGCGGCGTCGATCCGAGCCTGCTCGTCGGCGGCATCGCCGAGAACTTCGACGGCAGCTATCGCATCGGCGGCGGCCGCGAGTTCGTCATCGAGGGCGATGAGTACGACAGCGCGTTCTTCGACAAGACGGCAAAGTTCCTCAAGTATCTGCCCGACATCGCCGTGGTGGGGAATATCGAGTTCGACCACGCGGATATTTACGCTGACCTCGACGCCATCCGCCTGACGTTTGCGCGGTTCGTGAACCTGATCCCGCGCCGCGGCCTCCTGCTGCTCGGGGCCGACAATGCGGATGCGATGGCGCTGCGCACGCGCGCCCATTGCCGGGTCGAGACGTTCGGCCTCGCAGATGGCGCCGACTGGCAGGCGCACGATCTCGCCGTCACCGGATCGTCGACGGTGTTTCGCGTCCGCCGCAGCGGCGTCCAGGTTGGGACGTTCGAAGTGCCGCTCCTCGGCGCCTACAACGTTCGCAACGCGCTCGCCGCTATCGCGGTCGGCGCCGCGGTCGGCCTGAGCACCGACACGATGGTGAAATCGCTCAGCCGGTTCAAGGGCGTGCGGCGGCGGATGCAGCACCGCGGCACCGTGCGGGGAGTAACCGTCTACGACGACTTCGCGCACCATCCAACCGCCATCGGCGAAACGCTCGCTGGCGTCCGATCGGCCTACCCGGACCGCCGCATCTGGGCGATTTTCGAGCCGCGTTCGGCGACGTCGTGCCGCCGCGTATTTCAGGCGGACTTCGCCCGCGCCCTGTCCCGCGCCGACCGCGTCATCCTGCCGGCCGTGTTTCGTTCCACGCTGCCCGACGCCGAGCGGCTCTCGACCGAGCAGCTCGTCGCGGACCTCAAGTCCGAGGGCGTCGACGCCAGGTATATTCCGGCCACCGAGGACATCGTCTCGGCGGTCGCGCACGAGGCGAGGGACGGCGACCTCGTCGTGATCATGTCGAACGGCGGCTTCGATGACATTCATCGCAAACTGCTGACTGCCCTCGAGCGGCAGCCCTGATCCGAATGCCCTCGTTCAGGATCCTGCCGGCGGGCGACGCGGCGCTCATGGTGGAATTGCCGGCGCGCATCGATCCCGAAGTGAATACCTGGTGCGTCGCCCTGGCGGAAACGCTCACGTCGAGCCTCGGTCAAGTCGCGCGCGATATCGTGATTGGGTACTGCTCGTCACCATCTACTTCGACCCCCTGGCCGTCGACGCGGCGTGGCTCGAGGCCGAGGTGCGCGCCCGTGCCGACGGCCTCGACGTTTCCACGGTCGTCGAGGGGCGGCTGGTGGAGGTGCCGGTTTGCTACGGCGGGGATCTGGGACCCGACCTCGCCGACGTGGCGGCCTTTGCCGGTTGCTCCGAGGCTGACGTGATCGCGGCGCACACCGGCCGGGACTACCGCGTCTACATGGTGGGGTTCGTTCCAGGCTTTGCCTACATGGCCGAAGTCGAGCCCCGGATCGCGGCGCCGCGGCGATCCACGCCGCGGATGGCCGTGCCAACCGGTTCGGTCGCGATTGCCGGAGGACAGACCGGCGTGTATCCGGCCGCGACTCCCGGCGGTTGGAACATCATCGGTCGCACGGCCGGTCCTGCCCTACGATCCCGCCAGGGCAGAACCCTTTCTCTTCAAGTCTGGCGACAGGGTCCGTTTTCGTGCGGTGTCGCCGTCCGAGTTCCAGCCGTCGTGACGCCAGCTCTTACCGTCACTCGCCCCGGAATGTTGACCACGGTCCAGGACCTCGGGCGCTGGGGGGCACAGTCGAATGGCGTGCCGGTGGCAGGGCCCATGGACGAGTACTCGCACGTCCTGGCGAACCGTCTCGTGGGCAATCCGCCGTCGGCGGCGGCGCTCGAAGTCACGTTGATAGGCCCGGAGCTCCTGGCCAACACCGAGGTGACGTGCGCGGTGGCGGGCGCGACGTTTGCGCTGACCAGGGGGACGGTGCCGTTCCCATGCACGCCGTGTTCACGCTGCGGCAGGGGGAAACCCTGAGGTTCGGCGCGCGCGCGGCCGGCGCGCGTGCGTGCCTCGCCGTCAGGGGCGGGTTCGACGTTGTGCCGGTCTTCGGCAGCCGGGCCACCAGCCTCATCAGTCGCATGGGACCGTTCGGTGGGCGCGCGCTCAAGGCGGGAGACGTTCTGCCGATTGGGTCTACCGCAGCGCTCGAACCCCGTTCTGCCGCAGGCGACACCGTCGCTTTGCCGCTTCCAGCCGGGGGTGCCAGATTGCGCGTCGTGGTCGGACCGCAGGAGCAATTCTTCACTTCTCGGGCGCACGACACTTTTTTCAGCTCGCGGTACGTCATCACGCCCGCGTCCAATCGCATGGGATACCGGCTCGAAGGCCCGCGCCTGGAGCACGCTGGGGGCGCCGACATCCTCTCCGACGCCACGCCGATCGGGGCCCTTCAAGTGCCCGCCTCTGGCCAGCCGATTCTCCTCATGGCCGATCGGCAAACGACTGGTGGCTACCCGAAGATTGGCGTGGTGATTGGTGCCGATCTGCCGCTGGCAGGACAGCTCGCGCCTGGCGACTGGATCGAGTTCGCGCGCTGTACGCGGGCCGCGGCTCTCGACGCTCTCAGGCTCAGGCATCAGATTCTCCATGGGAGGTCGGCGTGACTGACGCCATCGAGCGGCGTCTGCAGGACGCCTTCGGTGAGGACCGCGTGCGGCGCGATGCGCCGCTCGCGCCCGTCACGACGTTCAAGGTCGGCGGTCGAGCTGATTGGCTCGTGCAGGCGCGCACGCGGGAGGACATCCGACGCGCCCTCGTCCTGGCGCGCGAGCTGGGGCTGCCCGTGACGATTCTCGGCGGCGGCTCGAACGTGCTCATTGCCGACAGCGGTTTACGCGGCGTCGTAATTCGCGTGCACGGAGGCGACGTCGCTCGCATAGACACGGACCGCATTCGAGCCGATGGGGGAGTCACCATCAACGGCCTGGTGCGGTGGACCATCAGCCACGGTGTCGCCGGCCTCGAAGCGTGGGCGGGCACGCCCGGCACCGTCGGCGGGGCGATCCATGGCAACGCGCATTTCCGCGGTCGGCTCATCAGCGAGCTCATCGACACCGTAACGCTCGCGACGCTCGACGGGAACGTCGTCGACGTCCCCGCTGCCGCGATGGAGTTCGGCTACGACTACAGCCGGCTGCACAGGACGCACGAGGTCGTAGTCTCCGCCGATTTCCGCGTCACGGAAGGAAAGCCCGAGGACCTGCGCGCCATTGCCCGCGAGTCCCTGGCGTTTCGCAAGCGTACCCAGCCGCTCGAGTCGGCCAGCGCCGGCTGCATCTTTCAGAATCCCGATCCCGCACGCGACCACGTGCCGGAAGGCATCCCGTGGTCGGCTGGTGCGCTGGTCGATCGCGCGGGTCTCAAGGACGCGCGCGAGGGACGGGCCCGTGTCTCGACGACGCACGCGAACTTCATTGTCAACGAGGGCGGAGCGAGCGCGGATGAGATAAGAGATCTGGTGGAGCGGTGCAAACGCGACGTACGAACCCGGTTCGGCGTCAGCCTGCGCGAAGAGATCGTGTATCTCGGATTTGGTTCATAGTCGGTCAGGGTTCAGCGAACCGTGAACCTGAACCTGAACCCTGAACCGATCATTAGGACACCAAGAAATGGCCACACTCAGGATTGAGGGCGGGCGACGACTCGAGGGCAAGGTCACCGTCGAAGGGAACAAGAACGCGGCGCTGCCGCTGCTGGCGGCGTGTCTGCTGACCGACGAGGAGTGCGTGCTCACGAACGTCCCGCGAATTCGGGATGTCGAGGTGTTGGTCGACCTGCTGGTCGGGCTCGGCGCGACCGTCTCCGGACGGGGGACGTCAACGCTTCGGGTTCGCTGCCAGACGGTGACGACTGACAGACCCGATCCCGTCCTCGTGGGCCGGCTGCGCGGATCCGTCCTCCTTCTGGGCCCGTTGCTCGCGCGCCGGGGATCGGCACGTCTCGCGCAGCCGGGGGGCGATTTTCCGGCGCGGCGGACGATTTCGACCCACCTGCAGGCGCTCGCGGCGATGGGGGCGGTACCGCTCGAGGAGCCGGGGCACGCGCTCGATGCTCCCTGGGGGCTGACCGGGGCGTCGTTCTACCTCGATGAGGCCTCAGTCACCGGCACCGAGACCGCGCTCCTTGCCGCCGCGGCCGCCAAGGGCCGGACCGAAATCCGGCACGCCGCCATGGAACCGCACGTCGCCGAGCTCTGCCGATTTCTGCGCGCGATGGGCGTCTCGATCGAAGGCGAGGGCACGTCCACGATTCGGGTCGAGGCGCCGGCCCGCTTCAAGGGCGCGACCCACCGGCTCGACGGCGACTACATCGAAGCGGGGAGTTGGGGCGTCGTTGCGGCAATCACGGGCGGCGGCATCGAAGTGACCGGCGCGCGCTGGACCGATCTCGAGGTGGTCGGCGCCCCGCTCAAGAAGATGGGCCTCAGGTGCTCGTGGGACGACGAGCGTTTCATCGTCGAACCGTCTCCGAGCCTGACGGCCGCGCGCCGCATCACGACCGGGCTGTGGCCGGGCTTTCCGAGCGACATGGTCAGCCTGGTGACGGTGCTGGCGACGCAGGCGGAGGGTGAGACGCTCGTGCACGACTGGATGTACGAGCTGCGCCTCTTCGCCCTCGAGCAACTGAGCGCGATGCGCGCCGACCTGTTCCTCTGCGACCCGCATCGGATCATCGTCAGCGGCGTGACCAAGCTTCGGGGCCGCCTCCTCGATAGCCGCGACATCCGATCGGGGATGGCCCTCATCGCCGCTGCGCTGGCCGCGGAAGGTGAGAGCCATGTGGGCCCGCTCGAGACCGTTGAGCGCGGCTACGGCGCCCTGGTGGAACGCCTGACCGCACTTGGAGCGCAGGTCCAGCGAGTGGAGTAGCTGATCGATTGCCTGATCCGCGTGATCCGCGTCCCGTCAATCCGTGATCCGCGACCCGGTTAGTGCCGCGCTCCGCCGCCAGGCTTCTTCGGTGGCGTCACAGGCACGGTTGTGCCGGGCAGGGTCGGCTGTAGCGGCTGGGGGAACGGTGTACCCGTCGGCGCCGGTTGAGTCGTTCCACCAGGCATGATGCCGGCAGGGTCGCGCGGTGGTTGCTGGATGCCGGGCCGTTCGACCGGCGTCACGGCGCCGCCAGTTCCGCCGCTGCGGCCCATGCGAAACGGCCGCAGGTCCGCCTCGGTGACATCGAGCGTCCGGACGATGTGCGGCGTCAGCGTCAGGATGATGTCGGTCTGTGTCGACTCTTTGCGGTTGCGCGCGAAGAGGCGCCCGATGAGCGGCAAGTCGATGAGCCCCGGCACACCGGCGAGCACCGTGCGCTCCTCGTCGCGGATGAGGCCGGCGAGCATGTTCGTCTGGCCGTCCTTCAGCCGGATGGTCGAGGTGATCTGGCGTGAGGCGAACGTCGGCAACCCGGCAGTCGCGCCGGTTCCGGTGCCCGAGATGCTGCTCAGCTCGATCTTCAGCGTCAGAGAGACTTCGTCGTCGTGATGCGTGCGCGGCGTGATGTCGATGTTGACGCCGATGTTGCGGTAGTTGAACGACGTGATCGGCTGTTGGTTGATTCCGCCGGCAGCGATCGGCGCGAACACCGTGACCGGGACCGGGACTTCCTCGCCGAACTTCGCCTGCGCCGCCATGCCCTCCGACGTGCGCAGCTGCGGGTTGGCGAGGATGCGCGTATTGGTGTCGTTCTTGAGCAGCCGGTAGTACACACCCGGGAACGCCGGTCACGAACACATCGGCTCTGGTCAGGTTCGTCAGATCCTGCAGCGTCAGCCCGTCGCGGTTGACGTCCATGGTGCCCGAGATGCCATCCGATCCAGGCGAGGCGATCTGAAGGCCGAACTCGCGCAAGCGCGTGCGATCCACCTCGAGCAGTTCGACGTCGATCACGACCTCGGGCCGTGCCTTGTCAATGGCCGCGATCAGACGCGACGCCGCGGCGATGTTTTCGGGCGTGTCCTGAAGCGAGATGGCGTTGATGGCGGACATGCCGGTGACTTGCCGCACGTCGACGACGATGCGCAGGAGATCGATGACTTCCTTGAGATCGGCGTTGCTGAGGTAGAGGGTCTGGACGACGGATTCCTCGTACTCGCGGCGCTTGGCCGGCGTATCGGGGATGATCGTGATGGTGCGCTGTGCGCTGACCCGGTAGAAGGTGCGGGTGCTCGCCGACACCGACGTCAGCGCGTCGGTGAGCGTCATCTTACGGAGATCGGCGTTGATCACTTCCTCGCGAAACGCCGGATCGAAAACGACATTCAGACCTGCAAACTGGGCGATCGAGCGGAAGACGTTGCGACTGCTGGCCGAACTGAAGACGAGTGAGTCGGGGAGCTTGGCGTCAGGCGGCAGGTCGAGCCCTGGCGGCGGGACGCCTCGCGACCGCTCGATGAGCGACTCCAGCTCGGTCTTGCCATTGCGCGTCACGGCGACCTTCGTGCGGAGCTTCTGACGTGTGTCGCGCAGCGCTTCGTCCACGAGGGCATCGCTCGGGTTGAGCTCGGAGGCGAGTTGGTACTCGCCGAGTGCTTCCTCGTAGCGCTCGGCGCCGGCGAGCGTGCGGGCGCGGAACGCGTGTTCCTGCGCCGCGCGCAGTCGCGCGCGCTCGAGGGCGGTCCTCGCCTCGTTGTCGTCGGGGTTCGCGCGTACGGCCTTGGTGTATTCGACGACGGCCAGGTCGTAGTTCTTGGCGACTTCCGCCCGTTCGCCTGCGCGGAGGCCGGAAACCGTTGTCGTGGCGCAGCCGGTCACCAGAGCCAGGCTGATGCCGAGCGCGCACAGCCACGGTCGACAATCAGCGCTTGACTGGTCCGGCATTGGTGACCTCCGCCCCGCGTGGAATGGCGAACGCGAACGTCTTATCGGTCAGCCCAGGGTTTTCCTTGAAGTTGGCGAAGACGAACGTCGACCGGCTCCCTTGCTTTTCGCCGACGGTCAGCGACTGCAGGAGGAAGGTGTCGCGGGCGGCGGTGACCTCGAGCCAGTCGTACTCCTGCTGAGGTTGTTTGGGCTCGAGCCGCAGCGTCCAGGAGGTGGCGGTGCCGTTCTGGCCGAAGCTCACGGTGAAGTCGCGGGTCAGGCTGCCGCGCCCGGCGAGGAACAGGACGGCCGCCTGATCGTTCTCGGGAACGGCGCTAATCAAGGCGCGGTTCTCGTCGGCGAAGTACTGAGTGAGCCGCACGCCGTCGGAGACAAAGACCTTCTCGTCCGGAGCCTTGTAGTTCCAGCGCATCTTGCCCGGTTTCTTGACGAGCAGCGTGCCGCGCTCTTCCCGCTTCCGCTTGAGCACACCCCCCTCGTGGGTATGCACGAAATCGGTCGAGAAGTCCCGGATGGTGTCGTACTTCTTCTGCAGAGAGGCGGCGACGTCCTGGGCCGTCGGAGTGGTTTGCCCGCGGCGGCCGCCGTCGCCCAGGAGGCCAGCGAAGGCGAGCAGCCTGCACCGCGCCGAGCGTGAGGCCGCGAGCATTGAGAAATCCAGACAGTGACATTCACTTCCAATCAGCAGGCCGACGGTCTCATGTTACCACCCGGCTGGAGCGGGGCCATCAGCTTGACCGGCCGCGCCGTTTGGCCTCAATAAAGGCTCGAACCTCGGCCAGCGGGCGGGTATTGAGCACCTGGCTCGCCTCGACCCATCCCCGCCGGGCCGTACCCACCCCGAACCGCATCTGCCGGGCGAGCGCGGGCGCGCGATGGCAGTCGCTGTCGACGGAGATGGTCACCCCAGCGGCGGCAGCCGCCCTGGCGCGTGTGCCGTCGAGATCCATGTGGCTGGGCGCGCCGTCGACCTCGAGCGCGGTCCCGGTCTCTATCGCCGCCGCGTAGAGAGCGTCGAAGTCGAGGTCGTAGCCGTCGTAATGTCCGACCAGCCGGTTGGCCGGATGGCAGAGCACGTTGACGAGGGGGTGCCGGATGGCGGCGATGCTTCGGCGCGTCAGCCGGTCCGCATCCTGGCCTGCGTGATTGTGGAGGGATGCCAGCACGATGTCGAAGCGCTCGAGGATGGCATCCTCGAAGTCGAGGCGGCCATCGGGGAGGATGTCGACTTCGATGCCGTGGAGGATCGTCATCCCCGGAAATTGCTCGCGCAGCAAATCGATATCGTCGCGCTGGTGCGCGATATCGTCACGCGCAAGCGTGCGCGACGCGGCAGCGCCCGACGAGTGGTCGGTGATCGCGACGTACTCGTAGCCGAGCGCATGGCAGCCAGCGAGCATCGACTCGAGCGGATCGCGGCCATCGCTGTAGGTCGTGTGCATGTGCAGGTCGCCGCGCATATCCGCGGTTTCGACGAGGGCCGGCAGCCGGCCAGCAGCGGCCGCTTCGATCTCGCCGGTGCCCTGACGGAGCTCGGCGGGAATGAACGCGAGTCCGAGACTGGCGTAGAGCGCGTCTTCGCTGGCGTGGGGATCGTCGCCCAGCCCGCGCTTCGTCATGTGGACGACGTGCGCGTCCGAGCCCGTGGCGTGAAACAGAGTCGAGCCGTAGTCCTCCGGCGGTGCGACCCGAATATCGACCGGCGTGTTGCGACCGTGCCGACGAGTCGCCGGTCGGAGCGCATGGTGACGCGGTCGAGAATCCGGATCGAGGCCAGCGTCGCCGTCGCCGTCGGGGGGTCGGGGGCACGCGCCACGAGGACAACCGATGATACGAGTGCCTCGACCCGCCGGACGTCGCCAGCGGGCTCGAGGGCCTCAAGCGCGGGGCAGGCCGCGGCGATCGCGGCGACGAGACCGTCGATGAGATCCCAGGCGCGTCCGAGTGAAATCGGCTTGACGGGGCTCACGAGGCGGTCCGCCGGCCGGGCGGCGACTGCCGCGTGGCGCGGTGTTCGAAAGAGACGGTGTCAACGATCGCGGGCGTAGGGGGGCAGGCAGACACGTAGGCATTCTCCCCACGTGCCGTGCGGCGTGTCAACGCGCGCAATCAGTGGCTGTGCGTGTGTGACGACTTCGCCGAGACTTCCCATCCCTGGGAGCGACGCTCGCAGACAATGCAGCGGAGAAACATCGCGCCGCGCTCGCACGAGACGCAGTAGTCATGGCCGGTCACGTAGCAGCGAATCCAATTCCACATAAGACACCTTGCTCTTGAAGACGAGTTCTGCGCCCTCTTCGGCAAGGAGGGTGCCACAGTGAGGCACCCGGTAGGCTTACGAAAAACGCGGCCAAATTCGAACGATTCTCGCTAAAGGCTTGGGCCGTCAGCGCATCGGGCACCGGCCCGAACGAAGAGATCGATTACGGATTTGGCGTCACGATGACGCTCTTGCGCGCTCACTTCGTGAAGTCGACGACGACGGGAGCGTTCGGGCTGGCCTTGATGGTCGCGCCAATTTTCCGTTCGCCGAACTGCGGATTCTTGAAGACGAACTCACGCAGGCCGAGCGGAACCGCCGTGCCGGCGAGCGGCGTATCGCCGAGTTTCTGTCCGTCGAGCCAAACTTCGGCCCACGGGATGGCGTTGAGGTTCACGGTCCCGCGAGGCTGGATGTTGACGGTCTTCACCTCGCCCGGCTCGATCTCGACTTCCTGCGTCGCCGTGTAGCCGAGCTCGCGGTTTGTGACCGTGAGCTGGTGCTTCCCCGGCGGCAGCATGAGCCGGTTTTGTTCAGTGGTGCCGATGCTCTTCCCGTCGGCAGCGACCTGGAGAACGATCGGCGCAAAGACGGCGACCCAACCCGAGAACACTGGGATGTCGAGCGTCTCGGTCTTGCCAGCGGCCACGCGCACGCTGCGGATGACCTCGCCGCCCGAGGTCAGGAAGGTCAACATGCGACGCCCTGGCGTGACATCGATCCGCAGCGGCGTTTCGCCGACGGCCTTGCGATCGAGCAGCACCTTGATGCCGGGCGGTTGCGTGACGACGACGATGCGCCCGCGGCCCCCCGGAATCGTTGAATCATCCTCCGGCGCCGGCGGCGGTGGTGTGGGCGTGGGGGCCGGCGTTTCGACCACGGCACCGGGTTCGCCAGAGACGGCGGTTCGGCCCGGCAGATACGAGCGGCCGAGGAAGATCGCGATGATCGCGACTGCAACGGCGACGGCCGCGAGCTTCCAGGGAAACGCACGCGGCTCGTCGTCGACTTCCGGCTCACCGCGGCCGAGGCCGAGGGTGCCGAAGCGATCGGCAGGAACGTGGATCGGCTGAGATTCCGCGTGCGTCGGTCGGCGCGGCGTGAAGCTAGGTGGCGGCGCGGGTTTCACTTTCACCTGCGACGTCGGCTGCGGGGCGAACTGAATGGGCGGCGGCGCGAGTGGGCCGGGCGGCGTCGGCTGGTGCGCGGACGATGTGCCGTACCCCGATGACGACGAGACGCTCGACGGGTAGACCGGTTGTGGCAAGGGTCCGACCGGCGTCGGGACAAACGAGGGAACTGCAGGCACGGCGACCGGTGCAGGTCGAATCGGCGCCGGCGGCGGCGCGACGATCGGCCGCGGGGCGGGCATCGGTACTGGCACAGGCGCTTCGAACTGCGCTGCCCGCTGCGGCGAGACGAGCCATCCCGTCGGGCTCGCGGGGCGCGCGGGCTCCGGCACGGGCACGGGCGGTGGCGGAGTCTTCTGGTCGGCGGTGGTCGAACGCAGCTTGTCCTTGCGCGCGCGCGCCGACTTCTGCTGCTGGCGCTTCCGGCGGCGAGACGACGCCGAGTCCTTGTCGGGGCCGGCCTCCGCCTCGGTATCGGCTGGAGCGGCGGCCTCGGGCGCGACTGGTTCCGGCGGCTCGACGGCCACTTGCTCTGGCGCGGAGGGCGTCAGCGCTGCGACGTGGGCGCTGGCCGCCATCGATTCGGCTGGCTCGTCCTCGATGACTGGCGCGGGCGCGTCGAGCAGCGGCGCATCGTCAACGGGCACGTACGGTTCCGTTGTCGCCAGTTCCTCGACGACTTCCTGAACAGGAAAATGGTCCGCGGTGTCGGCCGGCTCCGGCTGGTAGGCATCGTCGATAGCCGGTGTGACAACCGGCTCGGGCTCGACGAACCTGATCGGTTCGGGCTCGCGGTAGACGGGCGCCGGCTGCGACGCCGACCGAGCGAGCAGCGTCGACTTGGCCATCACCTCGTCGAGCGGCGGCAGGTCGTAGATCTCCTCGACGTCGCGCACCGGCGTGGCGGGTGAGTCCGAGTCGAGATTGTCGAGCGAGAGCTCGGTCTCGTTCGCGTCCTCGTCGGCTGGTGCCTCGGCGGGTGCGTACGATGCGGCCGCGAGCGTCTCGGCAGCGCACCTCGTGATCAGCCTCGGTCCAGCGCCTCGTGCTTAGCCTCGGTCGCAAGCGCCTCGTTGCGGCCGGCGTGGTTGAACCCGTCGAGGAACGCGTCGAGTTCCGGCACGCGCGGCTTCTGCCCTGGCGCAGGCCGCTCGGCCGCGTGGCTGGCGGTATCGTCCCCGTCCTCATCCTCGGCCGATGCCGTGCCGAAGGCCGCATCCATCTGGGTCGCGAAGTCGACCACCGCCTGGCGGCAGACGTCGACGCCGATATCACGGCGCACGAGTTGCCGCACGTCGCTCACCGCCTCGTCCGCGCTCGCATAGGGACGCCGTCCCGGAAGCGGCAGCGAGCGCTGGAGGAAGCGTTGCAGACCGTTCGCAAATGCGGCGCTGCCCCGAATCTGCGCGACTTCGATCACTTCCATGAGGAGCGACGGCAGTTGTTCGGGATACTCCCCGGGCTGCAGGTTCCGGCCGAGTACCAGCGCGAGAGCGCCGAGCGCCACCTGGGCGATATCAGCCGCGGCATCGAGGTGCACGAGACCATCGCCGGCAGGAGACGCGATCCCATACTTGGCCCAGAGCCGCTGTCGCGAGAGGCCCAGGCGCTCGACTGCCGATCCAAACACCGGGTCGAGAAACACGATCTGGCCATCCGGCGTCAGGACGGTGCGAGAGGCGTCGATGAGGCCGTGCGTGATGCCGTCGGTCGAGTGCAGCAGCGTCAGCGCCGGCAGCGTGTCGAGCAGGTAGCCCAGAGCGACGTCGACGCCGGGAACGATTCCGGCGTCAGCGGTGGCTTCGAGCAGGTCCGAGAGGCGGCTGCCGGTGATGAACTCGGCCAGGACCGTGAGCTCTCCGGTGGCTGGGTCGCGCTCCACCCTCGTCGGACAGGCGAAACGCTCGTCCTCGAATACCGACAGCCGCGCGACGCGCGCTTTGATGAGCGATTCGAACGCGGCCAGGTCCGGCTGGAGATGGACGCGCTCGAGCATCTCGCCCGTCTCGCGGTCGAAGGAGAGAGACCTCCGCCCCAGGCCATCGATGTGACCCGACGACGAGATCGAAGAAGACGAGAGATCAGGTGATGCCGACATCGCAGGAACCCGCACAACTCTGCAACCCGCACACCACCTGACCGGTTTTGTGCCGGGCGCCCGTGGGCGTATTTTTCCAGTGTTTCAGCAGGGGAGCGGGCTGCGCGCTGGGTTGCGCGCGGTTTGAAGTGACCAGATCGTAACCATCGATCCAAATCCTGTAATCGAGCGACATTCACGTGCGCGACGGCTGACGATCGGCTCGTTTGTTGGCCGGGCGGTGACGATTTGTGCAACTTCGCGCGTGCGGGCGAGTGGGGGAGGCGGAGAGCAAGCTGCCTTCGGGAGGGAGACACAGACCGGGCCCGCCTTCGCCGCTCGCGGCCGGCGGGCAACCTTCGCGTGACAGGAGCGAAGGTTGGTGGACGGCGCGAGGATCGAACTCGCGACCTCCGCATTGCGAACGCGGCGCTCTCCCAGCTGAGCTAGCCGCCCACTCTGTCTGTGTCCGTGCGCATCGGGCCGCCAGTGCGGCCCGCATACAATCTCAAATTGTAACACGGTCCCGAGGATTCGGAAGAGCCCCGCAGCGCTCGTTACGACACCAGGACGTCGAGGTACTTCAGTGCGCCGCCCGTGTTGAAAAGCACGACCGACTCGTCGCGCCGCATGACGCCGTCGTGCAGCAGTTGCTTCACCGCCTGGAGCGCGGCACCACCTTCGGGGGCAGCGCTGATCCCCTCGCGGCCACCGAGCTCGCGCATCCCCGTCACCATGTCCGCGTCCCGCACCGCGACGGCGGTCCCGCCGCTCTCGCGGACGGCGCGCAGGACGAGGAAATCGCCAACGGCCTTGGGCACGCGCAGGCCATCGGCCACCGTGCGTGCGCCCTGCCACATCTCTGACCGCTCGGCGCCCTGATCGAAGGCCTTGACGATCGGCGCGCAGTGCTCGGCCTGCACCGAGACCATCTTCGGCCGCCGGCCGGGCTCAATCCAGCCGAGGCGCTCCATTTCCTCGAAGGCCTTCCACATGCCGACCATCCCCGTACCGCCGCCGGTGGGGTAGATGATCCAGTCGGGCAGTGACCAGCCGAGCTGCTCGGCGATCTCGTAGCCCATCGTCTTCTTGCCTTCGATCCGGTACGGTTCCTTGAGGGTCGACATGTCGTACCAGCCGAGCGGCCGCCCCCGTTCCGCGGCAATGCGCCCGGCGTCGGTGATCAGGCCGTCGACCAGAGTGACGTCGGCGCCATACAACTCGCATTCGCGGATGAACGGGACCTTCACGTCCTTCGGCATGAAGACTTTTACCGGGATACCTGCCGCGGCCCCGTACGCCGCGACGGCGTTCGCGGCGTTGCCCGCCGAGGGCACCGACAGCGTCTTGGCACCGAGATAGGACGCCCGCGTGACGGCGGCCGAGAGCCCGCGCGCCTTGAAGGAATTGGTGGGGTTGAGCGATTCGTCCTTGACGTAGAGGTGGCCCATTCCGAGGTCACGTCCGAGCCGCTGCGCGTGGATGAGGGGAGTCCATCCCTCGCCGAGCGTCACCGGCGTCTCGCCCGCCAGAAGGGGCATCAGCTCGCGATACCGCCACATCGTCGGTTCGCGCGCCGCCAACGAGTCGCGCCGCCAGGCGCGCGCCGCATCGAGATCGTAGCGCGCGAGGAGCGGTGCTCCGCACGTGCAGAGATGCTGCTCGACTCTCAGATCGTAGGAACCGGCGCCGCAGGGAGCGGAACAGGCGAGGTGCGAGAAGTAACTCATGAAAGTCTGAAGTCTGACGTGTGAAGTCTGAAGTGGGGAAGTGTGAACTTAGAAGCTCAAAGTGGAAGTGGGAAATAAGCAGGAAGTGTGAAGTGGGGAAGTGCGACGGGGAAGTCGGAAGTCTGAAGTCTGAAGTCGAAGTGTGAAGTTTGAAGTTTGAAGTTGACGTCGGCTGAAGCGAGTTCCCACTTCCCACTTCCCACTTACTTCCCACTTCTACTTTCAACTTCAGCCTTCAGACTTCCTCACTTCAGACTTCCCACGTCAGACTTCAACCTTTTCCGAGCAGCTCGGTATCCTTCTTCTTCTGCAGGTCATCGATGATCCCGATGTGCTGATCGGTGGCTTTCTGGACGTCCTCGAGGCCGCGGCGTTCGTCGTCCTCGGAAATCTTGTGGTCCTTGAGCAGCTTCTTGAGTCGCTCGTTCGCGTCCCGGCGCGCCTGTCGGACGCCGTTGCGTCCTTCCTCGGCGTACTTGTGGACGAGCTTCGACATTTCCTTGCGGCGTTCCTCGGTCAGCGAGGGCAGCGGGATGCGGATCGCTTTGCCGTCGGTGGCGGGATTCAGCCCGAGGTTCGCGCTGCGAATCGCTTTTTCGATGGTCGCGGTCAGCGACGGGTCGAACGGCTGCGCCACGATCATCGTCGGTTCGGGAATCGAGAGCGACGCGACCTGGTTGAGCGGCACCTGCGACCCGTAGGCCTCGACATGTACCGAGTCGAGGATCGTCACCGAGGCGCGCCCCGTCCGCACACCGCCGAGCTCGCGCCGAACGTGCTCGATCTGCCCATCCATTCGTTTCTTCAGCTCGGCAAACAGCCCTTTGATGTCTGTAGCGTCCATACGTTCTCCCGAGGCTGGCGCGGCGAGATGAGGCGGCCAGCCGCTGTGGTTCGGTTCCTCAGACCCTGACGGTCGTACCGATCGGCTCGCCCATGATGACGCGCTTCAGGTTGCCAGCGGTGCGCAGGTTGAAGACGACGATGGGGAGGCGGTTGTCCATGCAGAGCGAGATCGCGGTGGCGTCCATGACCTTGAGGCCTTGTTCGAGGACCTTGAGGTACGAGATCTCCGTGTACTTGGTCGCCGTCTTGTCGATCATCGGGTCGGCGGTGTAGATGCCGTCGACTTTGGTGCCTTTGAGGATGACGTCCGCCTTCATTTCCATTGCGCGCAGCGCCGCCGCGGTATCGGTCGTGAAGTAGGGGTTGCCGGTGCCGGCGGCGAAGACGACGACGCGGCCCTTCTCGAGATGACGGACAGCGCGGCGGCGAATGAACGGCTCGGCGACGGCCCGCATCTCGATCGCCGATGCGACCCGCGTCACGACGTTGTGCTTCTCGAGTGCGTCCTGCAGGGCCAGCCCGTTGATGACCGTGGCCAGCATGCCCATGTAGTCGGCCGTCGCCCGGTCCATGCCCTTCGCGCTCGCGGCGAGGCCGCGGAACAGGTTGCCGCCCCCAATCACCACCGCGGTCTGCACGCCCAGTTGCTGGATTTCGCCGATGTCGGTGGCGATGCGGTTGGCGACCGCGGGGTCGATCCCGAACTGCTGCTCACCCATGAGCGCTTCGCCAGACAACTTGAGAAGGACGCGGTTGTAGACAGGGACGGGCATGGCGGGGGAATTATATCTGACGCTGTTGGTTCTGGGTTCAGGGTTCAGCGGTCATGGACCGTGAACCTTGAACCCAGCACCTTGAACCGGGACGACTACGCGCCTTCGCCGAGCTTGAAGCGGACGAAGCGAGGGACCGCGATGTTCTCGCCCATCTTGGCGATCGCCGCCTGCACGAGCTGACCGATCGTCACCTTGGGATCGCGAATCGAGGGCTGATCCAGGAGGCAGACCTGCTCGTAGAAGCTATTCAGCTTGCCTTCGACAATCTTCTCGATCACCTGCGCCGGCTTGTTCTGGCCTTCCATCTGCGCCCGGTAGATCGCGCGCTCGCGATCGAGGAGGTCGGCAGGGACGTCTTCGCGCCGCACGTAGGCGGGGCTCGCAGCGGCGATGTGCATCGCGATTTCGCGCGCCAGGCCCTGGAAGTCGTCGGTGCGGGCTACGAAATCCGACTCGCAGTTGATCTCGACGAGCACGCCGATCTTTCCGCCCATGTGGATGTAGCTGCCGATGAGGCCTTCATTGGTCGATCGGCCGGCCTTCTTGCCCGCCTGCGCGAGGCCGCGCTTGCGGAGGATGGTCGTCGCTTCGTCCATGTCTCCCTTGGCTTCGGTCAGCGCCGCCTTGCACTCCATCATCCCCGCGCCCGTCAGGTCGCGAAGCTTCTTCACCTGTGCTGCTGTAATCTCCATCACTACTCCTGCCTTCTTCAGCGTTCAGCTATCCGCCATCAGCTCTCAGCTCTGGCAATCGGCTCTCACGCCCGCTCTAGGCTAGGTGAGGGCTGATAGCTGTGAGCTGATAGCTGATGGCTTGTACGTAAGAACGCCGGCGCGGACAAGCCCGGCCGGCGCGAGATTCGATAGCGTGCCGTCCTAGACGGTGGCCGTCGATGTGGCCTGTTCGGGCCGGGCCGGACGGACAGCGCCAGCGCCGCCGGGGCGCGGGCCGCGCCGGCCGCGATCGTCGGCGTCCGGTCTCGTCATCGGCCTGGACCGACTCGCGGATGCCGCGGCCGCCGAGCACCGCGTCGGCGATCCGCGACGCGAACAAGCGGATCGCGCGGAGGGCGTCGTCGTTGCCGGGGATGACGTAGTCGACTTCGTCGGGGTCGCAGTTCGTGTCGACGACGCCGATGACGGGAATCTTCAGCTTGCGCGCTTCATCGACCGCGATCTTCTCCTTGCGCGTGTCGACGACGAAAAGGGCGTCGGGCAGCCGCGACATGTTGCGGATACCTTCGAGGTTCTTCTGCAGCTTCTTCTTTTCCTTTTCGATCTGCGCGATCTCTTTCTTGGAGAGCGTATCGTAGCGGCCGTCGGTTTCCATCGCCTCGAGGTCGCGCAGCCGCGTCAGGCTCCGTTGAATGGTCGTGAAGTTGGTCAGGAGCCCGCCGAGCCAGCGCTGGTTCACGAAGAACATGCCGCACCGCTGCGCTTCTTCCGCCACCGCGTCCTGCGCCTGCCGCTTGGTGCCCACAAACAGGATCGTCCGTCCTTCGGCTGCGAGGTTCATCGTGAACTGCTCGGCGTCGCGGAACAGCTTGGCCGTCTTCGCCAGGTCGATGATGTAGATCCCGTTCCGCTCGCCGAAGATATAGGCCTTCATCTTCGGGTTCCAGCGTTTCGTCTGGTGACCGAAGTGGACTCCTGCTTCGAGCAAATCCTTCAACGCGATGCCGGTCAAGCTTCCTCCCAAAAAAGTCTGTTAACGCTTGCTGAACTGGAAGCGCTTGCGCGCGCCCTTCTGACCGTACTTCTTGCGTTCCTTGATGCGCGCGTCGCGCGTCAGGAAGCCGGATTTCTTCAGCCGCTGACGCAGCTCGACGTTGTATTCGACCAGCGCGCGCGCGATGCCGAGGCGCAGCGCCCCCGCCTGTCCGGCAATGCCGCCGCCGGCGATGGTCGCGAGCACGTCGAACTTGTCCGACGTTTCCGTCACCGCCAGCGGCTGCTTGATCTGCGTGCGCAGCGCTTCGGTGGGGAAGGCCTGTTCAATCGGCTTGCGGTTGATGACGATGCCCCCGGTGCCGGGGCGAAGGAACACTCGGGCGGTCGATGTCTTGCGGCGGCCCGTGCCGTAGTACTCAATCCCTGCTGCTGCCACGTTAGGCGACCTCTCGCTTGATCATCTTGTCTTTGTTCTTCTGGGCTTTCTTGCCCGGCCCGCTCGTCACCGCGAAGCTCTTCGGCTGCTGCGCCTGGTGCGGATGCTTCTCGTTGGCGTAGACCTTGAGCTTGCGCCACATGGCTTCGCCGAGGCTCGTCTTCGGGAGCATGCCGCGAACCGCTTCTTCCACCAGTCTGGCCGGGTTCTTCTGGCGCACGTCCTTGGCGCGTTCCTCGCGCAGTCCGCCTTCGTACCCGCTGTGGTACCGGTACAGCTTCTGTTCTTCCTTGCGGCCGGTAATGACCACGGTCGCGGCGTTGACGATGACGACGTGGTCGCCGGTATCGATGTGGGGGGTGTAAATCGGCTTGTGCTTACCCTGCAGCAGGCGAGCTGCTTCAGTGGCCACCCGGCCCAGGACCTGACCGCCGGCGTCAATCACGTGCCACTGCCGTTCGATAGTTCCGGCAGTGGGGACAAACGAACCCATGAAATCCCTTTCGACCTTCCGCCCTTGCGCGAGCTCCGGCGGTTCCTACAGCTTCGACCGACGCACCGAAGGCGGAGCTATCGGTCGGCCCCTTTCAAAGGACGGCAAACCAAGAGGATACCGGCGATTTCGTGGGTTGTCAAGGCAAGCCCCATATGTGGGCTCGATTCCGAGCGCTACGGGCGGGAGGCCGGCGCCCGGACCCAGCTCGAGCGTACGCAGTTTCTGCGATTACAAAACCGTCAGAGCAATACAATTTCGTCGATCGTCCTGTCCCGCTTCAGCCCGCGCCGCCGCCAAAAGTGCGCAAAAGTGCCGGTTTTGGTAGAAGGGCCCCCCGTGGTACCCAACTTGCCCCCGCTTCTGCCGATAAGCACTACAGCAGACGGTTGCAGGTGTGCCCACGCGCTTCTCAGGATAGGACAACCCGGTGTTTGGTAGATCGAAATCACTCGTCGGCCTGGACATCGGCTCGAGCGCGGTCAAAGCGATCGAGCTCAAGCCGGCCGGCAAGGCCTACAAAGTATCGGCGTTCGGCAGTCAGCCCGTGCCGCCGGACAGCATCGTCGACGGCGCCATCATCGATGGCACCGCCGTCGTCGACGCGATCCGACGCCTGTTCGAGGGCCTCAAGGTCTCAACCAAGGACGTAGCGGCGTCGCTGTCGGGCAACGCCGTCATCGTGAAGAAGATTTCGCTGCCGTCCATGACGGAAGCCGAGCTCGCCGAGTCGATCTACTGGGAAGCCGAGCAGTACATCCCCTTCGACATTCAGGACGTCAACCTGGACTACCAGATTCTCGACCGCGGCGACGTGGGCGGGAAGAGCACGATGGAAGTCCTGCTGGTCGCGGCGAAGAAAGAGAAGATCGCCGACTACACGGGCGTCATCGGCCAGGCGGGGCGGGTTGCGGTCGTCATCGACGTCGATGCCTTCGCGCTGCAGAACGCTTACGAGGTCAACTACGGCACCGAGCCCGACGCGGTCGTCGTGCTGCTCAACGCCGGCGCCAGCGCCACCAACATCAACATCCTGCACGGCGACCAGTCGGTGTTCACGCGCGACATCTCGACCGGCGGGAACGCCTACACCGAGGCGCTCCAGAAGGAACTGAACCTGCCGTTCGAGCAGGCCGATGAGCTCAAGCGGGGCGGCGCGGTCGATGGCGTGACCTTCGACGACGCGCGGCCGGTGCTGCGCGCGGTGACCGAGAACGTGATGCTCGAAGTGCAGAAGACGTTCGATTTCTTCAAGACCTCGGCGGCCTCGGATCGGATTACGCGCATCGTCGTGAGCGGCGGCGCCTCGCGCGCGGAAGGCTTTGCCGAGATGCTGACCGAGCGCTTCCAGGCGCCGGTCGAGCTGTTCGATCCGTTCAAGCGGGTGGCGTTCGACGCCGCGAAGTTCGGCGTCAACGCGGTCGACGTCGCGCCGACCGCCGCCGTCGCGGTCGGTCTCGCGCTGCGCAAGGCAGGTGACCGGTGATTCGGATCAACCTCCTCGCCGTCGAACGCGCGCGCACCAAGAAGCCGCGGGTCTTCATCCCGCCGGCGCACCGCGTCACGATTGGCGCCAGCCTGATTCTCATCGCGACCATCCTCGGCATCGGCTGGTGGTTCCTGTCGCTGCGGCAACGGTCCGCGCAGCTCGATCAGGATATTGCCAGCGCCGAAGCCGAGACGGTCAAGTTGCGGCCAGTGCTCGCGCAGGTGCAGAAGTTCGAAGCGCGGAAGGCGCAGCTCACGCAGCGCGTCACCCTCATCGAGCAGCTGCGTCGCGGGCAGTCCGCGCCGGTGCACGTCATCGACGAGATCAGCAAGAGCATGCCGGACCGCCTCTGGCTGACGGACCTCAAGCAGGTCGGGAGTGATTTCACGATCAGCGGATTCGCGGCATCGCTGCCGTCGCTCTCGGATTTTGTCGCGAATCTCGAAGCGACGAAGTGGTTCAAGCGGCCGGTGGAGATTCTCGACAGCCAAGTGCAGTCAGACCCGAAGGCCGGCGATCTCGTGAAGTTCTCGATCAAGGGTGCGCTGAACGATCCCGAGGCGCCGCCGCCGGTGCCAGTGGCGACCGGGCGCGGAGCCGGACGCGGCGCGAAGCCCTGACGGTCGGACTGGTTAGTGGCGGTAGGGCGTGAGTTCCGGCTCGCTAAAGGCTGAGCCGGAGGTCACCGATAGGCAAACAAGGTATCCATGGAACTGTCGCTCAGCAAACTTCCCTGGTGGGGCCAGATCGGCGCCTTCGTGCTGGTGTGCGCCGGGGCGACCTACGGGTTCTGGCACTTCTACGTGGCGGAGATGTCGGCCGATGTCACGCTCCGCCAGACGCGGCTGACGGCGCTTCGCTCGGACATCGCCCGCGGCGTGGCCACCGCGCGCCGGCTGCCGGAGTTCGAATCGCAAGTCGGCCAGTTGGAGCAGCGCCTCGAGAACCTCAAGCAGGTCCTGCCCGAGGAGAAGGACGTCGCCGACATCCTGCGCCGCATCCAGGGGCTGGCGACGCAGTCCAATCTGTCGATTCAGCGCTTCACGCCGCAGGCGCCGGTGCAGCAGGCGCTCTACGCCGAGATTCCGTACCGCCTGCAGGCCGA
Organism: uncultured Acidobacteriota bacterium; assembly: GCA_963847975.1. Classification (GTDB taxonomy): domain Bacteria; phylum Acidobacteriota; class Vicinamibacteria; order Vicinamibacterales; family 2-12-FULL-66-21; genus DATBJJ01. The sequence continues at coordinate 314,399 of CAWKBU010000001.1, forward strand.
AGGGACGTACCACGACCTCGGGATGTTCTTCGATCGCATCAGCAAATTCCCCCGCATCATCAGCGTGAGCGAGATCTCGATCAAAGCAAAAACGCCGCCCGAGCCGAACGCCACGATCATCGCCGAGTGCGTCGCGACGACGTTCGTTCTGCAGGAGGCGGTCGCCGGCGCGACCAAAGGCGGGCGCGTAGTGCCCAAGCAGCGGCGGGGAAGTGAGCGCGTGATGATGATGTCTACACGATTCACCACCACGGTCGGGCTCGCGGTCGCGCTGACGGTCACGGTTGCCGGCGGGGCGGCGGCGCAGGCGCCGCAGCCGGCCCCGGGCGCCGCGAAACCGGCGGCTCCACCCGCGCAACCGTTGCCGACACTCGACCCAGCGTATGTCTACGAGCCTGGCGGTCGGCGCGATCCCTTCATCAGCCTGCTCGGTCGCGGTCAGGAAGTACAGCCGACGGCGGTGCGGCCATCGGGTCTGTCCGGACTGCTCATCGGCGAGGTCACGGTCAAGGGTGTGCTGAAGGATCGCAGCGGCTTCATCGCGATGCTGCAGGCGCCGGACAACAAGACTTACAACGTGCGGGTGGGGGACAAACTGCTCGACGGCACGGTGAAATCAATCAACCAGGAGAAGGTCATCTTCTCCCAGGACGTCACGGACCCGCTGTCGCTCGTCAAGCAGCGGGAAGTGCCCAAGCCGGTGCGTCAGGCCGAAGGGCGGGGTTAATGCGTTCGAATGAGTCGGAAACCAAGATGATCGCGAACAGCGAAGATAAAGCGCCGCTCACGCGCACGTTCGGCCGGCTGACGATGGCGGTCGGGCTCGCCGCGACCGCCGGGATTATCCTGAGCGCCACCGCGGCGCCAGTGCGTCTCGTCGGCGTCACCAGCCAGGGCGACACGGTGCTCATCGAAGCGACCGAACCCGTCGCCTATTCGATCAGCCGACCCGACGCCTTGTCGCTCGTCGTCGACATGCGGAACGTGAGCGTCTCCGACGCGCGCGCGGATGTCGACCGCCAGGGCGCGATCGCCGGCGTGCGATTGGAACAGGCCTCGGCCGCCGATGGGCGAGCGCTGGCACGGGTGCACGTGACCCTGGCGAAGCCGTCCGAGTACGTCGTGCGCAGCGCCCGAAACACGATTCGCGTCGAGGTCAACGGCGGTGCCGCGCACACGTCCGCGGGTGCGACGAAGCCGGCCGCGCCCAGCGCCACCAAGCAGATGGCCCCGGTGCCGATGCTGGTTCCCGCCGCGCTCGTGGAGCCGCAGCCGCCGGCGCCCGCCAAGCCGGCCGCCCAGAGTATAGAAAAGAGCATCGAAAAGAATCGCGAGTCCGGCGCGCAGTCGGCAACGATCATCGAGCGCATCAAGTCGAGCAAGACCCCGGGCGCGACGACCGTGACGCTCGTCGGCAACGGCCACCTGACGCCGATGGGCGTCACCGAGAGCAAGGACCGTCCGCGCCGGCTGGTCATCGACTTTCCGAACGTGACGTCCAAGGCGCCGACCCAGACAGCCATCGACAGTCCTTTCGTGAGCCGTGTGCGGGTGGCCGTGAACAGCCATCAGCCGCTCGTGACCCGCGTCGTCATGGAGATTGCCGGTTCGACGAGCTATCACGTCGAGCGGAGCGGTGAGGCCGGCCGCGATCTCGCGGTCGTCTTCGAGCAGGCGAAGCCTGGGAACACCGTCGCGCTGACGCCGGCCGAGGTGTCCGGTCCTCCGGTCGAACCCGAGCCGCCGATCACGCTGCAACAGGCGATGGCCAACGTCGCGGCGATTACCAATCCGGAGCCCGCAGGTGAGTTGATCGACCCGATGATGGCGCTGAAGGCCGCCGCCGTTGAACGGCCGTCGCCACCGAAGCCCGCGCCCGCGTCTGCATCAGCGCCGGCGGTCGAGCGCGAACGGGCGGCAACGCCCGCGGTACGGCCGTCGGCTCCACCCGCGTCCCGTCAGACTGCGGCTGCGCCGGCCCCCGCGCCGGCGCCGGTCACGGCGCAATCCGCACCGGCGGCAGGAGCGGCCGCACCCTCGGCTGCGCGGCCAGTGCCCGCGCTGCAGGCCCGCGCACAAGCCGCCGCCCGCTCAGCCGCCCGCGGCTCCAGGGGCGCCGGCGCCGGGCAGCAGCAGCCGAGACAGTACACCGGCGATCCGCTCAGCCTCGATCTCGACGGCGTGGACCTGCGCGCGGTGCTGCGCACGTTCTCGGACGTGAGCGGGCTCAACATGGTCATCGACCCCGATGTGCAGGGAACGGTCGACATCAAGTTGACTGACGTGCCGTGGGATCAGGCCCTCGACGTCATCCTGCGCGGCAATCAACTCGACTACACGGTCGACGGCACCATCGTCCGCGTGTCGCGCATCAAGACCCTCGAAGACGAGAACAAAGCCAAGCAGTCGGCGGCGCAGGCGCTCGCCGAGCGCCAGGCGCAGGCCGGTGGCCTCTCGTTCGAGACCTACCCCCTCAGCTACGCGAAGGCGGCCGAGATGGCGCCGCTGCTGAAAGGGTCGCTGCGGCTCTCGAAGTACGGGCAGGTGCAGATCGACGCCCGCACCAATACCTTGATCATTGCCGACCTGCCGGAGAATCTCCCGGCGATCCGCCAGCTGCTGACTGCGCTCGACCGGGCCGAGCCGCAGGTCGAAATCGAGGCCCGGATCATCTCGACCACCCGCGACTTCGCCCGTGCCATCGGCGTGCAGTGGGGCCTCAACGGCCGCATGACGCCTGAGATCGGAAACACGACCAACCTCGCGTTCCCCAATTCCGGCGAAGTGAGTGGACGGCTCAACCCCGGCTGGCACCGCTCGTCAACATGCCAGCCGAGGCGAGCCGGGGCGTGCCCTCGGCGATCGGCATCGCGATGGGCGCGGTCAACGGGGCCTTCAATCTCGATGTCGCCCTGTCGGCGCTCGAGAACACCGGCAAGGGCAGGGTGCTCTCGACGCCCCGCGTGACGACGCAGAACAACGTCGAGGCCGAAATCATGCAGGGCGTGCAGATTCCGGTGGTCACGCCAGGCACGACCACCAATCCGCCCACGGTCACGTACAAGGACGCCGCCCTGACGCTGCGGGTGACGCCGCAGATCACCGCCGCGAACACCGTCATCATGCAGATCAGCGTCGAGAACGGCAGCGCCGGTGTGGCGGTGCTGGGCAACCCCTCGATCAACACGCAGCGCGCGATCACGCGCGTGCAGGTCAGCGACGGCACGACCACGATCATGGGCGGCATCTTCATCTCGACCGAGCAGTCGATCGTCGACCGCACGCCCGGCCTCTATCGCCTGCCGCTGCTCGGCTGGTTGTTCAAGCGCACGAACGACGAGAACGAGAGCCGCGAGCTCTTGATCTTCATCACACCACGCATTCTGAAGGGCTGAGGAGTATGAACCGCGGATCAATTGTTGACGTGCGTGTAGACCGCAAGGCGGTTTGGGGTGGGGAAGTCGGACGTGCCGCCGGCCTTCTGGCGGTGTTGGCGTTGGCCGTGGTCAGTGCCTCGTGCGGCGATCTGACGCGCCAGGGGACTGGCTCGTCATACCTCATCGTCGATCAGTTGCAGGGCGCGTCTGGTGCCGAGCCGGACGATTTCGGTCCCACCCTCAACTCCGACGTCGTCACGGTCGTCGACGATGTGCCGACGATCTTCAACGATCTGGGCGAGGTCTCGCTGTCGCTCGCCATGAAAGACGTGACCACGTCGCCGACCACCAACAATGCCATCACGATCAATCGCTATCACGTGCGCTTCGTCCGCGCCGACGGCCGGAATACGCCGGGCGTCGACGTGCCGTATGCGTTCGACGGCGCGTTCACCGGAACCGTCCGTCCGGGCGGAAACCTGACCGCCACCTTTGAGCTCGTCCGGCATATCGCCAAGACCGAAGCACCACTCGGGAACCTGGCTCGCAACCTGGTGATCATCTCGACCATCGCCGAAATCACTTTCTATGGACGAGATCAGACCGGCCGAGACGTGTCGGTGACGGCGCAGATGCTCGTGTCCTTTGGCAACTTCGGGGATCCGGACTAGGCCACCGATAACACGAACAGCGTGGTCCGATCCACGGACCACACGGACGACACGAATACGGCTCGGCATACCGCTGACCGCGGAATTGGACGGGCACCTTGTTTCGCACGACCACAGACGGCAGTAGACGCTCCGAGGCTCCCCCTCAGGACTATATGACTCGAGTACTCATCTCACGCATGGCAACGGTAGCGGGCGTTCTGGCTCTGGCGAGCGCCTGCACCATGAACGATCAGGACCCGCCGGCGCTGACCGGGCCGTCTGAGCTGGGTCAATCGATCAGCATCGCCGTGCAACCCGACGTGCTGCCGCAGGACGGCGCCTCGCAGAGCTTCGTCACCGTGACGCGCCCGCGATGCAAACTGGCTGCCGAAGCGCAACGTGACGCTGCGCGACCGAGACGCGGGTCGGCGGCACGCCCGTCGACTTTGGCGTCCTGTCGGCGCGGAGCGTCATGACCGGCAACGATGGGTAGCGCGACGCTCGTCTACACGGCGCCGCCGTCGCCCGCGGTGTCTCCCGACCCGTTTCTCATGGTCGACATCGTGGTCACGCCGCTCGGCACCGACTTCAACAACTCGAACCAGCGCAGCGCGGCCATTCGCCTCGTGCCCCAGGGACCCGTCAGTCCGCCCTTCAACCTGGTGGCCGACTTCGAGATGACGCCGCAATCCCCGTCGGACAATCAGTCGGTGCTCTTCGACGCCTCGCAGGAGCCAGGGAGCGATCGCGGAGTACCGCTGGAACTTCGGTGATGGCGCTCGCGGTGATGGCCGGACCGACGATCACGCCTACGCCACGGCCGGCACTTACATCGTGACGCTGACGGTGGTCGACTCCTACGGCCGCAGCGCGTCGAAGTCTCAGTCGCTCACCGTGACGGCGGGCTTGCAGCCGACGGCCGCGTTCAACTTCTCGCCGACGGTGATCCGAGTCGGGCAGACGGTCAACTTCAACGCCGCGCAATCGCGTCCGGCCGCGGGTGGCACGCTGACCCGGTACGAATGGAACTTCGGCGACGGCACCACTCAGGTCACCGGCGGACCGACGACCAGCAAGACCTACGGCGCCGCCGGCACCTATCAGGTAACGCTGACCGTCACGGACAACGCAGGTCGAACGACTACGATCGCCGTCAGCCGTGACGATTACGCCGTGACCTGGTGATGACCGTCATGACCGACACGCCTCGAGTCGAGGAACTGAAGCGCCGGGTCCAGCGGGACCCGGCGTCGATCTCCTTCGCGGCGCTCGCCGAGGAATACCGGCGCCTCGGCATGTTCGCCGAAGCGATCGAAACCTGCCGCGCCGGCCTGCTGCGGCATCCGGCCTACATTTCCGCGCGCGTCACGCTCGGCCGCGCCCTGGTCGAGGTCGGCGAGTTCGACGCGGCATCGGTCGAGCTCGAGCAGGTCCTGCGCAGCGCGCCCGAGAACCTGGCCGCGATTCGCGCCCTGGCCGATATCCATCGCCGCCGCGGCGAGATTCCCGAGACGCTCGACCACTACGATGCTTCCTACGATCCGGCGACCGCGCCGGTGCCCGTCGTCCCGCCACCGGTTTCCGCCCCGGTTCGCATTGCGGTAAAGTCTGCTGAGGTTGCGGTCGCGCCCGCCCCACCGGCTCTCGTCGAGCTCGAAGCGTTTCTGGCCGCGATCATGCGCGCCCGGCGCGATGGGCCGATCCAGGCTGCTCGCTGACGCGGGCAGTGCCCGGCGCACCAGCACGGGCACCAGGTTCGGCACCGGTCCCGGCACCAGTAGATGAGCGGTCGCCCCTTCCGGTTGTTCCTCGGCTCGATCGTGCCCGGCAGCGCATGCGCGCCGCGGCCGTCGACGCGCTCGTCGTGTCGCACCTGCCGAACGTCCGCTACCTTACCGGCTTTGTCGGGACCGCGGGACTCGTCGTCCTCACGCCCGCCCACTGCGTCCTGGTGGTCGATTTCCGCTATCAGACCGTGGCCCGGAGCCTCGTCGCAGTCGACGCCCGACCTGGCGGACCACGTGACCGTCGTCGTGCCGCCGAAGAGTTACGACGAGACGCTCGCCGATGTCCTGCGGGAGACGGGCGCGCGCCGGATTGGGATCGAGGGCGCCTGGATGTCGGTCAGTCGTTTCAACCGGTTGTCGGCCTCGCTCGCCGGCTCGGCGCCGACGCCGCTGCGCAGTCCCGACGGCTGCCCGGCCGTGGTCGCGACCGAGCGGATCATCGAAGCCGAACGGGTCGTCAAGGACGAGGTCGAGTTGGCGGCATTGCGGGAGGCCGGCCGACGGCTGGGCGGGGCGACCGCGGAAGCCGCTCAGTCTGGCGCGGCCGGGCCAATCGGAGACTCGAGGTCGCTGCCGACCTGGACGCGCTCCTCCGCCGGTCGGGTTTCGAGCGCCCCGCGTTCGAGACGATCGTCGCGTCCGGGCCGAACAGCGCCCTGCCACACGCGCGGCCCGGTGCGCGGGTCCTCCGGGAGGGTGATGGGGTGGTGCTGGACTTTGGCGGGGTCTACGACGGATACTGCGTGGATCTTACCCGGACGGTCCAGCTGGGCGACACGGGTACGGATTTTCGTCGTTTGTTCGCTGCCGTGTCTGATGCCCAGCAGCAGGCCATCGCCGCGGTCCGGCCTGGAGTCAAGGCTAGTTCGGTCGATGACGCAGCTCGAACGGCGCTCGGCCGATATGGGTTAGAAGAGGCATTCGGGCACGGCACCGGCCACGGGCTCGGGCTTGAAGTGCACGAAGAGCCGAGGATCGGCCGTCCGATTGCGGGGCAGCCGGACCTGGTATTGCAGCCCGGAATGGTGTTTACCATCGAGCCGGGCGTGTACGTCGACGGGATCGGCGGCGTGCGGATCGAAGATGATGTCCTCGTGACCGACGAGGGGTGCGTGGTTCTGACGGCCAACGGAGGGTGATTGGATTTCGACGACATCGAGCGGATCCTGGAGCTGATGCGACAGCACGACCTGTCCGAGTTCGAGCTGGAGCGGGAAGGGTTGAAGCTCAGGGTGCGCAAAACGAATACGGGCTATGCGCCGGTCGTGGCGCCGGTTCCAACCGCCACTCTTCCTCCGGCGGGTGCCCCCGTCCAGGTCGCGGCGCCCGCGGCATCGATGCTCGCGGCGGCGCCCGCGCCGCTCGACGAGCCGGCCCTGGATCTGGCGGTCGTGAAGTCGCCGATCGTCGGCACGTTCTACCGCTCGCCCGAGCCGGGCGCGCCGTCGTTTGTCGAGGTGGGGGACCGCGTCAAGAAGGACCAGGTGCTCTGCATCATCGAAGCGATGAAGCTGATGAACGAGATCACGTCGGAGTACGAAGGCGAGCTCACGAGCGCGTACGTCGAAAACGGCAAGCCGGTTCAATACGGTGAACGGCTGTTTGCGATCAAGACCAGCTAACGCTCGTTTATCCCCAATAGAGAAATGTTCAAAAAAATCCTGATCGCCAACCGCGGGGAAATCGCGCTGCGCGTGATCTGCGCGTGTCGCGAACTGGGCATCAAGACCGTCGCCGTCTACTCCGAGGCCGACGAGAATTCGTTGCACGTGCGCTTCGCCGATGAGGACGTCTGCATCGGTCCCGCGCGCAGCGCCGACAGCTACCTCAATGTGCCGGCCGTGCTGAGCGCGGCGGAGATCACCGGCGCCGACGCCATTCACCCTGGCTACGGGTTCCTGTCGGAAAGCGCCTACCTCGCCGAGGTCTGCGAGGCCTGCCACATCAAGTTCATCGGGCCGGCGCCGAACGTCATCCGCCTGCTCGGGGACAAGGCGCGGGCGCGCCGGGCGATGAAGAAGGCGGGCATTCCCATCCTGCCGGGCAGCGACGGCCCGGTCGACGGCGAGGAGAAGGCCCTCAAGGTCGCCAAGGATCTGGGCTTCCCGGTGATCATCAAGGCGGTCGCCGGCGGCGGCGGACGCGGGATGCGCGTGATTCGCGCCGCGTCCGAGTTGAGCAAGGCGCTGAAGACGGCGCAGCGCGAAGCCGAGGCGGCGTTCGGCGTCGGCGACGTCTACATCGAAAAGTACGTCGAGCGGCCTCGCCACATCGAGTTTCAGGTCCTCGGCGACCACCACGGCGCCGTCGTGCACCTGGGCGAGCGCGAATGCTCGATCCAGCGCCGGCACCAGAAGCTGCTCGAGGAAGGGCCCTCGGTCGCGGTGACCGAGAAGATGCGGCGCAAGCTCGGCGCCGCGGTGGTCGATGCCGCGCGGGCGGTGCAGTACACCAACGCCGGGACGTTCGAGTTTCTCCTCGACGACAAGGGAAATTTCTATTTCCTCGAAGTGAACACGCGCATCCAGGTCGAGCACCCGGTGACCGAGGCCATCACGAGCGTCGACATCGTGAAGGAGCAGATCAGGATTGCCGCCGGCGAGCGTCTCTCGTTCAAGCAGGGCGACGTGACGTTTACCGGGCATGCGATCGAGTGCCGCATCAACGCCGAGGATCCCGACACCTTCGCGCCCTCGCCCGGGACGATTCACGCCTTCAGCGTGCCCGGCGGTCCGGGCGTTCGCATCGACACCTTCGTCCACTCGGATTGCACGATTCCCCCCTACTACGACTCGATGATCGCCAAGATCATCGCGCACGGCCGCGATCGCCAGGAAGCGATCGCCCGCATGCGCCGGACGCTCGAGATGACCGTCATCGACGGCATCAAGACCTCGATTCCGCTCCATCTGCGCATCCTGAGCGACCCGGACTTTGTCGCCGGCCGCCTCAATACCGCCTTCATGGAGCGGTACGTCGTCGAAAAAAAAGTTGAGGGCGGGCGGCTCGCCGAAGCGGTCTAGCAATCGGGCGTCAGGGCTCAGGGTCAGGCTCAGGGCTCTAGGCAAGATCTTCGATCAGATGATCGAGGTCTTTGCCTCGAGCCTAGAGCCCTGAGCCCTGAGCCTATGGACTTCCCCATCCTCTATCCCATCATCGATACCGCGCTCTGCGACGACCAGGGGATTGAACCGGTCGCGCTCGCGGACGCCTGTCTCGCTGGCGGTGCGCGCTTGCTGCAACTGCGCGCCAGGAAGGACGAGCCGAGCGCGGCGTTCGTCCAGCTGGCCGAGCGCATCGTCGCCGCCGCGCACCGCGCCGGCGCGCGCGTGATCGTGAACGATCGAGCCGACATCGCGCGTCTCGCGGCCGCCGATGGCGTGCATGTGGGGCAGACCGACCTTTCCGTCAGCGCCGTTCGTGCGATCGTCGGTCCGGAATGTGTGGTCGGCATCTCGACTCATGACCGCGAGCAGATTGACGACGCGCTTGCCGGTGACGCCACTTACGTCGCGGTCGGGCCCGTTTTCCTGACGGCGACGAAAGACACGGGCTACACTCCCCGCGGCCTCGATCTCGTGCGATACGCCGCGCACCGCGGCAAGCCGGTCGTCGCCATCGGCGGCATCACCCTCGATCGAGCGGCGGCGGTCGTCGCTGCCGGCGCATCCGCGGTGGCCGTGATCTCCGACATTCTTGTAGGACGCGACCCTGAGGCGCGCGTGCGGGCCTTTCTCGAGCGCCTGCGGGCATAACCGTTCAAGGTATACTGACGCGATTTTTGCCGCCGATGCCGGCGCTGACCGAAGGTTCAACGGAAACCGTTCTGGAGGGTGAATGGATTCGAATCTCCTGAAGACCAAGTCGATCGAGCAGCTGGTAGGAGACGCCGAGAGCGGCGCCAAAGCGCTCAAACGAACGCTGACGGCGATGGACCTGACCCTGCTCGGGATCGGCGCGATCATCGGGACCGGCATCTTCGTCCTGACGGGCACGGCGGCCGCCAACCAGGCCGGGCCCGCCATCGTGCTGTCATACGTCCTCGCGGGCCTCGCCTGCGCCTTTGCCGCGCTCTGCTACGCCGAGTTCGCGGCCATGATTCCGATTTCCGGCAGCGCCTATACCTACGCCTACGCCACGCTCGGCGAGATCTTCGCGTGGATGATCGGCTGGGATCTCATCCTCGAGTACGCCGTCGGGTCGATGACGGTGGCGGTCGGCTGGAGCGGCTACTTCCAGCGGATTCTGGCCGGCTTCGGCATGCATCTGCCGGCGTGGATGTCGGCCGCACCCGCCGCCGGCGTCGAGGGCGCCATCGTCAATCTGCCGGCGATCATCATCGTCCTCGTGATTTCGTGCCTGCTGGTCATCGGCGTGCGCGAGAGCGCGCGCTTCAATGCGGTCATGGTCGCGGTCAAGCTCGCGGCCATTCTCTTCTTCATCGTCGTCGGCGTCGGCTACGTGAAGCCCGAGAACTGGTCGCCGTTCATGCCCTACGGCTGGGCGGGTATCACGGCGGCGGCGGCGGTCGTCTTCTTCGCCTATATCGGATTCGACGCCGTCTCCACGACGGCCGAAGAGGCGAAGAACCCCAGCCGCGACCTGCCGATCGGCATCATCGCCTCGCTCATCATCTGCACGGTGTTGTACTTGTCGGTGGCGGGCATCCTCAGCGGCATCATCCCGGTCGTCGCGTACAAGGCCGATGCCGCGTTCTTGAACGCTCCGGTCGGCTACGCGCTTGCGGTCATCAACCAGGACTGGGCCGCCGGGCTCGTGTCGGCTGGCGCGGTCGCCGGTATCACGAGCGTGCTGCTCGTGATGCTCATGAGCCAGCCGCGCATCTTCTTCGCCATGAGCCGCGACCAGCTCCTGCCGCCGGGCGTCAGCAAGGTCCACCCGAAGTACCGCACGCCCTATATCACGACGCTCATCACCGGCGTCGTCGTCGCCATCGTCGCCGGCTTTACGCCCATCCAGATACTTGGCGAGATGACGAGCATCGGGACGCTGTTCGCATTCGTCGTCGTGTCGGTGGCGGTAATCATCCTGCGCATCAAGCGTCCGGATGCGCGCCGGCCGTTCAAGGTCCCCGGGGGGCACATCATTCCAGTGCTCGGCGTGCTGTCCTGCACCTACCTGATGATCGCGCTGACGGTCATGACCTGGGTCCGCTTCCTCGTCTGGCTGGACCTCGGCATGATCATCTATTGGTTCTACGGCCGCACGCACAGCCAGCTCGCCAACCACGCGGAAGCCGCGGCGCGCTCGAGCCTCGAGAACGTCGCCAACTTCCTCAAGATGGCCGGCTACATGCTGGTCTTCAACGGCTTCTGCATCACGCTGCTGGGCCTGATGACCGAGTGGGGCGTCACGACCGAAGAGCTCGCGAAATGGCACGAGCTCGACGCCGTGCTCACCAAGTGGTTCGGCCTCCACATCAACCCCGAGATTGCGGACGCTTTCGGCCTGAAGATTCTGGCGGTCGGCCTGGTCGCGGTCGTGCTCGGGTTCGTGCTCGCGCGGTCGTCGAAGAAGTCGTAGCGCGAGGCTGCCGCTCGAGCAGGGAGTACTCATGTCGTCGTCAGTGCGTACGCTCACGGACCAGGAAGCCCTGGACGTTGCGGTCGAGGCCTACGTCTATCTGTATCCGCTCGTGATGATGGACACCACCAGGCGTCAGGCCGTCAACGTCGAGGCCGGCAAGGTGTTCGGCCGCGGCCCGATGAATGCGTTTACCCACGTACCGACGTTTCCGCCGGCGGACTTCCGCGACGTCGTGCGCCCGAACTTCGACACGCTGTACTCCGTCGCGTGGCTGGACCTCACCAGCGAACCGATCGTAGTCACCGTGCCCGATACGCACGGCCGCTACTACATGCTGCCCATGCTCGACATGTGGACCGACGTGTTCGCGTGCCCTGGCAAGCGGACGACGGGCACGGGTGAGGGTCAGTTCGCGGTCGTGCCACCGGGGTGGTCGGGCTGGCTGCCGAACGGCGTGCAGCGGATCGACGCGCCGACGCGCCACGTCTGGGTCATCGGACGGACGCAGGCCAACGGCCAGCAGGATTACGATGCCGTGCACCAGGTCCAGGCGGGCTACACCATCACCCCGCTGTCGCAGTGGGGCCAGTGGCCGCAGCCCGTCGTGGCGGCCATCGATCCTGCCGTGGACATGAAGACGCCGCCGATGACGCAGGTCAATGCGATGTCCGGGCGGGCGTTCTTCACGTATGCGGCGGAGCTGATGAAGGTCAACCCTCCGCACCTGACTGACCAGCCCGTCCTTGCCCGGATGCGGCGGCTCGGGATCGAACCCGGGATGTCGTTCGACTACGATGCCGCGGATCCGGCGGTCAGAAACGCGCTCGATCGGGCGGTCACCGACGGCCTCGCCAACATCAAGGCCAAGGTGCCCACGCTCGCGAAGGTCGTCAACGGCTGGCAGATCATGACCGACTCGATGGGGGTCTACGGGACGTTCTACCTCAAGCGCGCGGTCATCTCGCTCGTCGGGCTGGGCGCGAATCTGCCCGAGGATGCGGTCTATCCCATCAACCTCGGCGACGCGGACGGCAAGCCGCTCAACGGTGCGAATCGCTACGTGCTGCACTTCGAGCAGGCCGCGATCCCGCCGGCCGAGGCCTTCTGGTCATTGACGCTCTACGATGCGCAGGGCTTTCCGACCGCCAACCCGCTGAACCGGTGTGCTATCGGCGACCGCGACCCGCTGTCGTTCAACCCCGACGGCTCACTCGATCTCCTCATCCAGCACGAGTCCCCGGGCACCGACCGGGAGTCCAATTGGCTGCCGGCCCCGGCCGGGCCGTTCAACGTGCTGTTGCGGCTCTACGCGCCCAAGGCCCCGGTGATCGACGGACGATGGGTGCCGCCCCCGGTGCGGAGAGTGGACTGACCGCGGGCAGGACGAGAGACATGAGTGCACGCCTGCTCGACGGTCCCGCCGTAGCCGCAGCGATTCGCGAAAAAGTGGCTCCCGACGTCGCGGCTTTCGCGGCCTCGGCCGGCCGTCCGCCCGGGCTCGGGATTGTGCTCGTCGGCAACGATCCCTCGTCCGAGATCTACGTCCGCAACAAGGTGAAGGCGGGGGCCGAAACCGGTTTGTGGGTGGACCTGCAGCGGCTCCCTGATACCGCGGGCCTCGACGAGCTGCTCGCGCTCGTCGCGCGGTTGAACGCCAGCGCCGCACACGACGGCATCCTCGTGCAGGCTCCGCTGCCGGCGGCGATGGGCAAGCAGGCGGCGCAGCGCGTGTTCGACGCGATCGATCCGGCGAAGGACGTGGACGGCTTCCACCCGATTAACGTCGGCCGGCTGGTGCAGGGCCGTCCCCACCTGGTGCCGTGCACGCCGTCGGGCGTGATGGTGATGCTCGAACACTACGGCATCGCGGTCGCACGCTCGCGCGCGGTCGTCATCGGCCGCAGCGAAATCGTCGGCAAGCCGATGGCGATGCTGCTCCTGCAACGCGACGCGACGGTAACCATCTGCCATTCGAAGACGCCCGATCTGCCGGCGGTCGCGCGCGAGGCGGACATCCTGGTCGCGGCCATCGGGCGCGCCGGGTTCGTGACGCCGTCGTTCGTCAAGCCCGGGGCGACGGTCATCGACGTTGGGATCAACCGCGTCACCGATCCGGCGCTCGTGCGTGACCTGTTCGCACCCGGCTCGCCGCGCCTGGCCGACTTCGAACGGCGCGGGTCCGTGGTCGTCGGCGACGTGCACCCGTCCGTGGCCGACGTCGCCGGCGCACTCACGCCCGTTCCTGGCGGCGTCGGTCCGCTGACGATTGCCGTCCTGCTCCACAACACGGTCAAGGCCGCGACGGCCCGCATCGCCGCCATGTGACCATGCGGCGGGCAGCGCTGACCGGCGGCATCGCGACGGGGAAGTCGTATTGCCTCGCCCGGTTTGCTGCCCTCGGTGCCGCGGTCGTCGATGCCGACCAGCTCGCGCGTGAGGCGGTCGCTCCCGGCACCGCCGGACTGGCGAGCGTAGTCGCCCGCTTTGGTCCGACTTACCTCCGCGCCGATGGCTCTCTCGATCGTCCGGCGCTCGGCCGGCTGGTCTTCGGCGATCGTCTCGCCCGCGCCGAGCTCGAAGCCATCATCCACCCCGAGGTCTACCGCCGTATCGGCGAGTGGTTCGCGAATCTCCCCGCGGGGACGCGCGTCGCGATCGCCGACATCCCGCTCCTCTTCGAAACCGGCCACCAGCACGATTTCGAGGTCGTCATCGTCTGCGCCTGCTCCCCGGCGGAACAACTCCGCCGCCTGAAGGCGCGCGACGGACTCAGCGAAGAAGCCGCCCGCGCCCGCCTCGACGCGCAATGGCCAATCGAGGAGAAGGTTGCTCGGGCGAATATCGTTATCCGGACGGACGGGGGGTTCGCGGAGACGGACAGGGCGGTGGGGTGGGCCTATGAAAGTTTGAAGTCTGACGTTTGAAGTCTGAAGTGGGGAAGTCTGAAGTGTCGAAGCTCGAAGTGGAAGTGGGAAGTAGGTCTGAAGTCTGAAGTCTGAAGTGGGAAGTCTGAAGTGGGAAGTGTGAAGTCTGAAGTCCGAAGTACCAGCGCGTTTCGAATAGGCGACTCATTCGCCCTTGGCAGGCTTTCTGCCCCGCTTTTGTTTCCGCCTCGTCTTTGCCTCCAGGTTGGCCTTCGCAGTCTTGTGTGCAGCCGTAAACAGCGCGACCAGTTCATTGGCTTCTTGTCTCAGTGGCTCAACGCCGGTCGTGCTCATCAGCCCCGTCGCACTCAAGTGCTGGAGCCAGTAGAGGGATTCGTCGGCCTCCTCAATGACGGTGCCTATCTTTGCAATGAACTCAATATCCGAACGCCCGCGCCTGGCGGCGCGGTAGTTGCTCGCAACGCCCCTGGCCGACCTGCGAAGTTGTGACGCGACCTCTTGCGCGGCCGGTCTGCTCGGCAACGCATCGCAAAGCCGGCAGGCATCCTCAGCGAACAGGGCGGTGCGTTCGAAGAGATCCCACGGCTTCGGCACGACGCACTAGAAGCAGGTAGTGTGCCGCTCGGATTTCCCGACAAAAACAAGGTGTTGGAGGAAAGGGATGGAAGAATCTGCCAGCAGGGACTACCGAGAACGCGCTGATTTTTGCGTACACGATGGACTACAGGCGCTGAACGTTAGGGTTCGCCCTTCCACTTCAAACTTCACGCTTCCAACTTCACACTTCACAACTTCACACTTCAAACTTCCTTCATACTTCCACTTCAAGCTTCGCACTTCAAATTTCCGCACTTCAGACTTCACACGTCAGACTTCAAACTTTCAGACGTGCACCCTCACACGTCGGACTTCAACGTTTCTTTCGCCGGCGCAATCCGCTCCTCAATAAACGTATTCCACTCATGGCACTGCGGACATTGCCAGAGCAGCTCCGTGCTGCGGTAGCGGCAGCGGATGCAGATATGCGGGTCGAGGTAGAACACGGCGTCGCGCGTCAGGTCGACATAACGGGTGACGAGCGCCTGTGGCAGGTGGAGCGTCGAGAGCGTGTGCCAGATGGCCTGGTGCAGCGCCAGGGCGTGCGGATTGTGGACCAGGGCCTCGAAGAGTATTTCGAGCGCGTCGGGTGAGGCGTCGTTCGCCGACAGGTGCCGGGCGAGCGCGAGCCGGGCGCGCCAATCCTGCGGGTTGGCGTCGATCAGGCGACGGCAAAGCGCCGGGAACCGGCCCGCGTCGTTCGTCTTCGGGTACGCGTCTTCGAGGCGAGCGAAGACCAGATAGGCGCGCTCCGGGGATTTCTCGATGACCTGCTCCCAGGAGGCGATCGCGCCCGCGGCGTCAGCCTGATGGAATCGGACGTCGCCGAGATTGAGGTAGGCGGGGACCGTGTGGTCGTCGAGCTCGATGGCGGCTTCGAAGCGCCGCGCGGCCTCCGGGTAGTCCTTCTGCTTCAGCGCCTCGAGGCCCAGCTCGTTCTCGAGAAAGGCGAGGATCTCCTGGTGGCGCGCCTGTGACGTGGCGGTGTCCTGAAGCGCGAGCTTGCGGCGGGTCGCGTAGGCGTCGGCCCACTGGTGCTGCTCCTCGTAGAGCTTCTCGAGGTTCGACAGCGCGTACTGATTGTCGGGCTCGAGGCGCAGCACTTCCGTGAACGCTTCGAGCGCGCGATCGACGAACCCGCCGCGCTTGTAGTCGAGGCCGAGGCAGAGCAGGACGTTGGCGTGCTCGAGCTTGCGCAGGTCGGGCCGCTGGAGCAGTTTCTGGTGCTCCTGAATGGCGCGTCCGACCTGGCCCTTCTCGCGGTACAGGTTGCCCAGGATAAGGTGGATTTCGAGCGGATCGCCGGCGGCGGCCGCGGCCCGTGTCAGCTCGTCGATCGCCGGGTCGGTCTGGTTCGTGACCAGGAAGTTGAGGCCGAGCATGTAGTGCGGAGATTCGCGCGCGCGCCGGCGATCGATCCACTGGCCGTCGCGCAGCTTGTAGCGCTCCCAGGCCTTGCCGATCGCGATGCCCGCGAGCAACGCGACGAGCGCGCCGAGGAGTACGAGGTAGCCGTCCATCACGCCTGGGGCAGATGCTGGCGCAGCACGTCGTCCCACCGCTGCTGCGCCCGGAGTACCAGTTCGACGAGCTCGCGCACGGCGCCGCGGCCGCCGCCGGCTGTGCTGACCCAGTCCACCCGCTCGCGCACTTCCGGCGCGGCATCGGCCGGCGCGGCCGACAGCCCGACCCGCGCGAGCACCTGCAGATCGAGCAGGTCGTCACCCATGTAGGCGACCTCGGCATCCTCGACGCGGGCGTCGCGGATGATCTGTTCGTAGGCCGCGAGCTTGCTCTTCACGCCCTGCTCGACGATGCGGACGGCGAGCTGGGCGGCGCGGTGGGCGGTCGCGCCCGACGAACGCGCCGAGAGCAGGCCGACGGTGAGCCCGGCGCGCTGCGCCCAGACGATGGCGGCGCCGTCGCGGATGTGGAATCCCTTGGACTCGGACCCGTCCGCGTGCATGACGACCTCGCCGGTCGTGAGGACGCCGTCGACGTCGAACAGCAGGAGCCGGATGCGGGAGGCTTTGGCCTGCAGCGACGACATGTCAGAACATCTGCAGCCGCCACAGGTCGTGGAGGTGGACCACGCCGTCGACGGCTCCGCGGGTGTCGGTGACGATCACCGACGTAATCTTGTGCGTCTCCATGATCTTCAGCGCTTCGACGGCCAGGAGTCCGCGGCGGATGGTGATGGGGTTCGGCGTCATCGCCTCGCCGGCGGTGAGCGCCAGGACGTTGGCCGATCGGCTCATGAGCCGACGCAGGTCTCCGTCGGTGAAGACGCCGACGAGCCGGCCGTCGGCGTCGGTGACCGCGGTCATGCCGAGCCGCTTGCTCGACATCTCGTGGAAGACGTCCGGCATCGGCGTCGTCGTCTGCACGATCGGCGCGGCGGCGCCGCTAGTGCATGACGTTCTCGACCTGCATCAGCCGGCGGCCGAGCTTGCCGGCCGGATGCAGCGACGCGAACTGATCCTCGCGGAACCCCTTGCGGACGAGGAGCGTCATCGCCAGCGCGTCGCCCATCGCCAGGGCGGCGGTCGTGCTCGCCGTCGGCACGAGGTTCATCGGACAGGCTTCGGCGGCGATGGAGCAGTCGAGCGTGACGTCGGCGGCCTTGGCCAGCGTGGACGCGGGATCGCCGGTGATGGCGATGAGGCGCGCGCCCAGCCGGCGAATCGACTCGAGCAGCCGCAGCAGCTCCTCGGTTTCGCCGCTGTGCGAGAGCGCAATCACCACGTCGTCATCGCGCATCGCGCCGAGATCGCCGTGCGTGGCCTCGGCGGGGTGCAGGAACCAGGCCGCCGTGCCGGTGCTCGACAAGGTCGCGGCGATCTTCCGGCAGATGATGCCGGACTTGCCCATGCCGGTGACGATGACCCGGCCGCGGCACTCGAAGAGCAGCTGCACGGCGCGCTCGAAGTTGCCGTTGATGCGCTCGACGAGGCCCGAGGATCGCGGCCGCCTCGGTGCGGAGCACCTTGCTGGCGAGATCGAGGCCGGAGGCGATGTCGGTGGTCATGTGTCGCCGGGTCCGCCTTGCCGGAGGGCCGCGGCGCCGGGCGTTCGATCGCATGAATCCGGACCAGGCGCTCGAGCAGCGGCTCGAGCAAGTCGAGGCGGAGCGCGTTCTGCGCATCGCTTCTGGCCTCTCGCCGGCTCCTCGTGGACTTCGAGAAACACGCCGTCGACGCCGGCGGCCACGCCCGCCGAGGCGAGCGGCTCGATGAACTCGGCCTGGCCGGCGGTGACGCCGTCGCCGGCGCCCGGCAGCTGCAGGCTGTGCGTGACGTCGTAGACGACCGGATAGCCGAAGGCGCGCATGATGGGGAAGGCGCGCATGTCGACCACGAGGTTGTGATAGCCGAACGTGAACCCGCGCTCGGTCACGATGACCCGTTCGTTGCCGGCGGCGGTGATCTTCGCGATCGCGTGGCGGATGTCGGTCGGGCGCGAGAAACTGGCCCTTCTTCAGGTTGACGACCCGGTTGGTTCGCGCCGCGGCTTCGAGCAGGTCGGTCTGCCGCGAGAGGAACGCCGGAATCTGCAGGACGTCGGCGACTTCGGCGACCGGCGCGGCGTGCGCGGCCTCGTGGATGTCGGTCAGGATGGGGACGCCGGCGCGCTCGCGCACGCGCGCGAGGATCCGCAGGCCTTCTTCGAGGCCCGGGCCGCGGAAGGATCGTCCCGAGGTGCGGTTGGCCTTGTCGTACGAGGCCTTGAAGACGTAGGGGACGCCGACACGGCGCGCGATGTCCCGGATCGCGATCGCGAGGTCGATCGCGTGGGACTCGCTCTCGATGACACAGGGACCCGCGATGAGCAGCAGCGGACCGCCGCCGCCCACCGTGAGCCCGGCAAACTCGAATCGGCTGCACGCGCCCTAACCTACCACGGACGCTGCCGGCTGCGTCCGCGCCGCGCGCGCGTGGACGGTGGCTGGCTTCGACGAATCCGGCGAACAGCGGATGTGGCTTGAGCGGCTTCGACTTGAACTCGGGGTGGAACTGCACGGCGACGTACCACGGGTGCGTCGGCAGCTCGACGATCTCGACGAACTTGCCGTCGAGCGATCGCCCGGCGATCTCGAGGCCCGCTTCTCGGTCAGCGCCTTCTCGTAGAGGCAGTTGAACTCGTAGCGATGGCGGTGCCGCTCCTGGATGACGTCCTCGCCGTAGAGCTCGCGCGACTTCGAGCCGGCCTTGAGCGCGCAGGGATAGGTGCCGAGCCGCATCGTGCCGCCGAGGTCGTCGACGCCGAGGAGGTCGCGCAGCTTGTAGATCAGCTTGATCGGCGTGTCGGGGCTGCACTCGGTCGAATCGGCCTCCGCCAGTCCGGCGACGTGCCGCGCGTACTCGACCGCGGCCCACTGGAAGCCGTAGCAGATGCCGAAGTACGGGATGTTGCGCTCGCTGGCGATCTCGGCCGCGCGCATCATGCCGCGCGTGCCGCGGTCGCCGAAGCCGCCCGGCACGAGGATGCCGTGGGCGCCGTCGAGCAGTTGCTCGCCGCCGGGCTGTTCGAGCGCCTCGGCCTCGACCCACCGGATGTTGACGCGCAGCCGGTGCTTGAAGCCGCCGTGATAGAGCGCCTCGTTGAGGCTCTTGTACGAGTCCTCGTAGCCGACGTACTTGCCGACGACGTGGATCGTGACTTCATCAGTGGGATGGCGGATGCGATCGACGAGGTCGACCCACGCGTCCATCCGCGCTTCGGTCTGCGGCAGGTGGAGCCGGTCGAGCACGATGCGGTCGAGGCCCTCGGCCGCGAGCACCAGCGGCACCTCGTAGATGCTCGCGACGTCCTTGGCGGTGATGACCGCTTCTTCGTCGACGTCGCAGAAGAGCGCGATCTTCCGCTTGATGTCCTGATCGAGGAAGCGGTCGGTCCGGCAGAGGAGGATGTCGGGCTGGATGCCGATCGACCGCAGATCGCGGACGCTGTGCTGCGTCGGCTTGGTCTTGAGCTCGCCGGCGGCGCCGATGAACGGCACGAGCGTCAGGTGGACGTAGAGCGTGTTCTCGCGGCCCACATCCTGGCGGAGCTGGCGGATCGCCTCGAGGAACGGCTGGCTCTCGATGTCGCCGACCGTGCCGCCGATCTCGACGAGCACGATGTCGACGTTCCTGGCGACGGCGCGGATGCTGTCCTTGATCTCGTTGGTGATGTGGGGGATGACCTGGACCGTGCGCCCCAGGTAGTCGCCGCGGCGCTCCTTCTGGATGACCGAGAGGTAGATCTTCCCGGTCGTCCAGTTGTTGTTCCGGCTCGTGACCTGATTGGTGAACCGTTCGTAGTGCCCGAGGTCGAGGTCGGTCTCGGCGCCGTCGTCGGTGACGTAGACCTCGCCGTGCTGGTACGGGCTCATCGTCCCGGGGTCGACGTTGATGTAGGGGTCGAATTTCTGCAGGGCCACCTTGTAGCCGTGGCCCTCGAGCAGCGCGCCGATCGAGGCGGCGGCGAGCCCCTTGCCGAGCGACGACACGACGCCGCCGGTCACGAGGATGTATTTCACGGGCCTGGCGGGCCGGGATTCCGGATTCACGATGACGTCGCCCATGTGAGTTTGCGCGCTCCTTTTTTCAATGCGTGCGGGGCCCCACCCCCGCTCGCTCTCGCTCGGCGGCTTCGCGCCTCGCTCGGGCCGCAGGCGCTCCGTCAGCGCCGGCGAAGAGTTTCCGGACGCGTTCGAGGTCGTCCGGCGTATCGACTCCGATCGAGTCGTAGTGCGTTTCGATGGCCTTGATGCGGATGCCGTGCTCGAGGGCCCGAAGCTGTTCGAGCGCCTCGGATTGTTCGAGTACCGTCGGCGCGAGGCGTGCCAGCATCAGCAGGCACTCTCGCCGATAGACGTAGAGCCCGACGTGGCGCCAGGCCGGCGCGGCGGGGCTGTCCTCGCGCACGTACGGAATCGGCGCGCGCGAGAAGTACAGCGCGTAGCCGTCGCGATCGACGACAACTTTCGTCACGTTCGGGTTGCGGAAATCCGCCGGGTCTTCGATGAGGCGCCGCAGCGTGCTCATGCGCAGCGTCGGGCTCGGTGGCGAACGGCGCCACCGCCTCGTCGATCATCGCCGGCTCGATGAGCGGTTCGTCGCCCTGGACGTTGACGACGAGATCGCAGTCCATCGTGCCGGCGACCTCGGCGAGCCGATCCGTTCCGCTCCGGTGGCTGGGCGACGTCATCCGCACGTCGCCGCCAAACGCGCGCACGGCGTCGGCGATGCGCTCGTCATCGGTGGCGACGATCACGGCCGCGACCGAGCGCGCGTCGCTCGCGCGACGATACACGTGCTCGATCATCGGACGGCCGCCGATGTCCGCGAGCGCTTTGCCGGGGAGCCGCGTCGAGTGGTAGCGCGCGGGGATGACGACGATAGTGGTAGTGCGAAGGCTTGCAGAAGAGGGCCCAGGGGACGAAACAGGGGGCACGGCGAATATTACCACAAGTGCACAGCGCAGCTTCAAGCCAGCTACCTGCGCGGCTGTCGTGCACGGTGAGCGACGATGCAGCTGTACATCAGTCACCCGAAAATGTCATGACTGCCAAACGAGCTGCGGGCTACTGTGGCGGCGCGTTGCTGTTGCTGGCGTGGCTGTCGTCGGCCGGCGGCCTGATGCGTCAGACGCCTGACGAGCCCGCGCCGAGCGAAGCCGCTCGACGCCAGCCGGCGACGACCACGCTGGCCGCCGACGTGCAGGCGCAGACGCTGCCGGTTGAAGATCGCGCCTGGCGGTCGCACCCGCGCCGCAGGAGCCGTTCCGCAACCCCTTCACGTTTGCCGCGCGTGCCGTGCCCGAGCGGCGCGAGGCGAACGCTCGCGCGGAAGCCGAGACCCTCGCGCCGAACCTGGGCCGCCGCTCGAGCCGGCGATCGAGCTCATCGGCGTCGCCGAGAGTGAGTCCGACAAAGGGGTCGGTGCGCACCGCCATCATCTCGGCGCTCAGCGGTGAACTGTTCCTCGTGAAGGAAGGGGAGACCATCGCCGCGCGCTATCGCGTCGGTCCGGTGGCTGCCGATGCGGTCGAGCTCAACGACCTGCTGACCGGAGCCGTCCGCCGGCTCGCCTTGCGCGAGTAGAGCCAGCGGACGATCGGCGACGATCCGGCGACCGCAATGTGGTCCCGCCGGAACCTACGACACTCGCGCGACGCGGGCTTCCTTGACCGCCGCCGTCGCGCGGATCTCCGGCAAGCGCCCCCGCCAGCCCGGCATCATCCGGTGTCGCGTCGAGCTTTGACCACGCCGACGGCACCAGCCTCGTCGCGCCCGAGCGCGAAATTGGCGATGTTGACGCCGTGCCGGCCGAGGATCGACCCAATCTGGCCGATGACGCCCGGCTTGTCGGCGTTCTTGACCACGAGCAGCGTGCCTTCGAGCGGCGCTTCCACCTCGATGCCGTCGAGCAGCGTGAGGCGCGGCCGGGCCGGCTCGAACACCGTCCCTTCCAGCCACCGCTCGCCCTCGCTCGTGTGGACCTTGACCGAGATGATGTTGGCGAAGTTCCTGGCCCGCGAGCTGTGCGACTCGACGATCTCGATGCCGCGCTCTTTGGCGACGTCGCGGGCGTTGACGATCGTGACCGACGACGAGAGGAGCGGCCGAAGCAGGCCGTTGACGGCCGCGCTCACGATGAGGCCGCTGTTCGTGCCGACGAGCGGGCCGTAAAGGCGGACGCTGATTCCCTTGGTGCGTCCCTCGGCGAGTTGGACGACCAGGGCGCCCAACTGCTCGGCCAGCGTGAGGTACGGTTGCAGGCGGAGCATCTCGTCAGCCGCGATGGCGGGGAAGTTGACCGCGTTGCGGATCACGCCCTGGGTCAGGTAGTCGCGGACCGCCGCAGCGGTTTCGAGGCCGACCAGCTCCTGCGCCTCGGCCGTCGACGCGGCGATGTGTGGGGTGGCCACGACTTGCGGCAGTTGCGCCAGCCGCCAGTCCTTCGGCGGCTCGACCTCGAAGACGTCGAGCGCCGCGCCCGCGACGTGGCCCGATTCGATCGCGTCGGCCAGCGCGGTCTCGTCGATGAGCTCGCCGCGCGCGGTGTTGACGATCCGCATGCCAGCGCTTGCACTTCGCCAGACGCGCCGCGCCGAAGAGGTGCCGCGTCTCGGTCGTCGCCGGAATGTGGAGGCTGATGTAGTCGGCGACCTCGCACATGCCGTCGAGGCTGAGCAGCTGGATGCCGAGCGACGGCCGCGACGGTCTCGGAGATGAACGGGTCGTGCGCGACAATATCCATGCCGAACGCGCGCCCGCGCGCCGCGACTTCCTGCCCGATTCGTCCGAGGCCGCAGAGGCCGAGCGTCTTGCCCCGCAGCTCCGCGCCGGTCAGCTTCTTCTTGTCCCAGACCCCGCGCTTCATCGTCGCGTCGGCGGTTGGCACCGAGCGGGCCAGCGACAGCATCAGCGCCAGCGCGTGTTCGGCGACGCTCACGCTGTTGCCGCCTGGCGCGTTCATGACGAGAATGCCGCGCGCGCTGGCCGCGGCGAGATCGACGTTGTCGATCCCGGTTCCGGCGCGGGCAATTACCCGAAGTTTGGGCGCTGCAGCGAGCAGCCGCTCGTCAACTTTGGTCGCGCTGCGGACGACGAGCGCGTCGGCTTGGCAAGATCCGGCGCCAGCACGTCCGGCGCACGTCCGGCGCGGGCGTCGACGGTCCAGCCCGGTACCGATGACAGGAGTTCGACTGCGGAGGATGGCAATTGATCGGCGATGACGATGTGCATGAGTAATGAAGAGTGCTGAGGAGTGGAAAGTGAGCCTTCAGATATAATGTGCCGTTCCGATTCGGGCGCGAAAGCGTTCTCTCGCACCACGATGGTGCAAACCGCTGCAACGTGCCGGATTCATCGGGCGCTTTCGTGCGGATCGAGGAACTTTTCAACAACGTTTTCCACAGTTTCTGTGAAGATCCTGTGATCGTCGCGCTGGTGATGTGACCTAAACCGACCATGCCTACTTTTTCGAATCTCAAACCGCCGGCCACCGGGACTGCCATCACCAAGAAGGACGGCCGTCTCATCGTTCCTGACGATCCTATCATCCCGTTCATCGAAGGCGACGGCACCGGGCCGGATATTTGGCGGGCCAGCGTGCGCGTCCTCGACGCCGCCGTGGCGAAGGCTTACGGCGGCAAGAAAAAGATCGCCTGGTTCGAGGTCTACGCCGGAGAGAAGAGCTTCAAGCAGTTCAATACGTGGCTGCCCGACGACACCGTCGAGGCCTTCCGCCATTATCTCGTCGGCATCAAGGGACCACTGACCACGCCGGTCGGCGGCGGCATCCGCTCGTTGAACGTCGCGCTTGCGCCAGATGCTCGACCTCTTCGTCTGCCTCCGCCCTGTGCGGTGGTACAAGCGGCGTGCCTTCGCCGGTGAAGCATCCGGAAAAGGTGGACATGGTGATCTTTCGCGAGAACACCGAAGACATCTACGCCGGAATCGAGTATGCGGCCGGGACGCCCGAAGCGCAGAAGCTGCTCGACTTTTTCGCCAAGGAGTTTCCGAAGGAGTTCAAGAAGATTCGCTTCGGCACCGCCCAGGCGGGGCGGGAATGGCAGACAATGCTCGAAGGCATCGGCGCTCCGGCCCGCGAGGTCGGCGTGCAGGTGGGCATCGGCCTCAAGCCGATCAGCTACCTCGGAAGCGAGCGCCTGATCCACAGCGCCATCAGCTACGCCATCGCAGGCCAAGCGCAAGAGCGTCACGCTGGTGCACAAGGGCAACATCATGAAGTTCACCGAGGGCGCCTTCCGCGACTGGGGCTACGACGTCGCGAAGAAGTTCTTTGGCGCCGAGGAGATCGACGGCGGTCCGTGGTGCCGGATTCCCGCCGGTAAGCCCGGCGCCGGCATCGTCATCAAGGATGCGATTGCCGACATCACCCTGCAGCAGGTGCTGACGCGCCCCGACGAGTTCGACGTCATCGCGACGCCGAATCTCAACGGCGACTATCTGTCGGACGCGCTGGCGGCCCAGGTTGGCGGCATCGGCATCGCTCCCGGCGGCAACATCAATTACGTCACCGGTCACGCCGTGTTCGAAGCGACCCACGGCACGGCGCCCAAGTACGCCGACCTCGACAAGGTCAACCCCGGTTCGGTCATCCTGTCGGGCGAGATGATGTTGCGGCACCTCGGATGGACCGAGGCGGCCGACCTGGTGGTGAAGGGCATGGACGGCGCCATCGCCGCCAAGCAGGTCACCTACGACTTTGCCCGCCTGATGACGGGCGCCACCGAGCTCAAGACGTCGGAGTTTGCCGACGCCATGATTAGAATAGCATCTGAATGCTGAAATGCTGAAGTGAATTCTGAACTTCCGGCATCAGCATTCGACTCAGCTTGCAGGTCGTCCCCCAGAGGCCATGTAGATGAATAGAAAAGTCACAGTAGTGGGAGGTGCCGGCGCGGTCGGAGCAACCGTCGCGCGGGCGATTGCCAACAAGGAACTGGCCGATGTCGTCATCATCGACGTGGCCGACCAGAAGGCCGCGGGTGTCGGGCTCGACATGCTCGAGGCCTGTCCGATCGAAGTATCCGACTCGCGCATCGTGGGTTACGGCGCCAACGAGGAGGGCTGGAAGGCCACGGCCGGTTCGGATGTCGTCGTCATCACCTCCGGTATGCCGCGCAAGCCGGGCATGAGCCGTGACGACCTCCTGAACACGAACTACAACATCATGCAGGCGGTCACCGAGCAGATCGTCAAGTACTCGCCGAATACCATCATCGTGCCGGTGGCCAACCCGCTCGACGCCATGGCACAGGCGGTTTACCGGCTCAGCAAGTTCCCGCGCGAGCGCGTCATCGGCATGGCTGGCGTGCTCGATTCGGCGCGTATGCGCACGTTCATTGCGATGGAGCTCAACGTCTCGGTCGAAAGCGTCCACGCGTTCGTCCTCGGCGGCCATGGCGACACGATGGTGCCGCTGCCGCGCTATTCGACCGTCGCCGGCATTCCCATCACCGACCTGCTCTCGAAGGAACGGATTGACGCCATCTGCAAGCGGACGGCCGACGGCGGAGCCGAGATCACCAAGCTGGTCGGCACGAGCGCCTGGTACGCGCCCGGGTCGGCAGCGGCCGAGATGGTCGAGGTGATCCTGAAGGACAAGAAGAAGATCCTGCCGTGCTCGGTCTTCCTCCAGGGCGAATACGGGATCCAGGACCTCTTCGTCGGCGTGCCGGTCAAGCTCGGGGCGCGCGGCGTCGAGCAGATCATTCAGATCAAGCTCACGCCGGAGGAAGATGCGGCGCTCAAGAAATCGGCCGCCGCCGTCAAGGAGCTCGTCGACGTCATCAAGGTGTGAGCCCGTTCCTGCGCCGCATCGTGAGCCGGCTGCGCCCGGTGCTGCAGTCCGACACGCAATTCATCGAAGAAGCGTACCGGGAAGTCCTGGGCCGCCCGGCGGACCAGGACGGTCTCGACCACTACCGCCGGGTCCTACGTGAGGGACTCGGCCGATCTGCCGTTCTACTGTCGCTGATGCGGTCGGAGGAGTTCGTCAAGACCCTCCGGCCGTCCGCGCCCGCACTGCCGAGCCTGCGGGCTATCAGGCCCGACCGCTACAGCGAGACGGTCGATCGCTCGAACGGCCAGACGATTGCCGTGTTCGACGCGGCCGATCCGTCTGATTTCGACTGGCTCGAGCGCATGATCCTCGAGCACAAGTACTACGAGCATCCGGGCGTGTGGGCCTTCGGTGTCGACTTCGACAAGCGGACGATGGCCGAGATTCTGGCCGCGTTCGCGCCAGAGCGGCTACTCGAGCTCGGGTGCGCGGCGGGAGCGGTCCTCGCGTGCCTCGACGACCTCGGCGTTCGGGCAGAGGGCGTCGAGATCAGCAGCCTGGCGATTGGGCTCGCCCCCGACCGCGTCCGTTCCCGCATCCACCACGGCGACCTGCTGACGCTCGACTTGCCGTCTGCCTACGATGTCGTGTTCGGGCTCGACGTGTTCGAGCATCTCAATCCCAACCGGCTGGCTGCCTACATCGGACGGCTTTGGGCCATCGCTCGCCCCGGTGCCTATCTCTTCTGCAACATCCCGGCGTTTGGCGCCGACCCTGCGTTTGGCACGGTGTTCCCGCTCTATGTCGACAGCTGGGCGGCGGAGGCGGCCGCCGGCCGCCCGTTCTCACGCCTCCACGTGGACGAGCTCGGCTATCCGATTCACGGCCACCTCGTGTGGGCTGATTGCGGGTGGTGGGTGCGGCAGTTCGAGGCGCAGGGGTTCCAGCGCGAAGCGGGGATCGAAGGTGCCGTGCACCAGAAATGGGATGGCTACTTCGACAGCCGGTCGCCGGCGCGCAAAGCTTTGTTCGTGTTTTCGAAGCAGGCGACGCCGGGGCGCGACGAGGCGGTGATCGGCCGGATCCGGGCCGCGGTGTAGCCGGCGCGAAGGCGCGGCGACAACCGCCCTAGCGTGCCAGCACGGCGCGCATGTACTCGCGGTTCATCCGGGCGATGTTGGTGATCGAAATCTCCTTCGGACAGACCGCTTCGCACTCGCCCTCGTTCGAGCAGCTGCCAAATCCTTCCGCGTCGTGCCGGTCGACCATCGCGATCGCCCGGCGTTCGCGCTCGACCTGGCCCTGCGGCAGCAGCGCCAGGTGGCTCACCTTGGCGGCGGTGAAGAGTGCCGCCGACGCGTTCTTGCAGGCCGCCACGCAGGCGCCGCAGCCAATACAGGCGGCCGAATCCATCGCCTGTTCGACCACGTGCCCGGAGATGAGCATGGCATTCCCGTCCGGCGCGCCGCCCACATTGATGGACGTATAGCCGCCGGCCTGGATGATGCGATCGAACGCGCTGCGATCGACGACGAGATCCTTGATGAGGGGGAACGCCTTGGCGCGCCAGGGCTCGAGCACCAGCCGGTCGTTGTCCTTGAAGCGTCGCATGTGGAGCTGGCAGACAGTGGTGCCCGCGTCGGGACCGTGCGGAACGCCGTTCACCAGGAATCCGCACGCGCCGCAGATGCCCTCGCGGCAGTCCGAGTCGAAGGCGATCGGGTCCTTGCCAGCGGCGATGAGGCCTTCGTTGACGACGTCGAGCATCTCGAGGAAGGACATGTCCGGCGAGACGTGCTCGGCCGTGTAGTCGACGAGCTCCCCGGGCGAGCGGGGATCGGCTTGGCGCCAGACCTTCAGGTGGATGCGCATCAGGGACCCTTCTTGGGAAAGTGTGAAGTCTGACGTGGGAAGTCTGAAGTGGCGGAAGTCGGAAGTTCGAAGCTGGAAGTAGAAGTGTGAAGGAAGTCTGAAGCTAGGAACTCTGAAGTGGCTTACCCATCTCGCGCTTCAGACTCGCACCCCGCGCCCAGCTTCACACTTCACACTTCTAACTTCCACTTCAGCCTTCCACTTCAGCCTTCAAACTTCGAACTTCAAGTCAGACTTCTACTTCCGGCTTCCAACTTCTAACTTCCGCCACTTCAGACTTCCCACGTCAGACTTCAAACTTTCTACTTGTAGCTCCGCTGCGTCGGCTTGACGTACTCGAACGTCAGCGCTTCTTTGTGGAGCGTCGGCGGCCTGCCGACGCCCTGGAACTCCCAGGCCGCGACGTGGGAGAAGTTCTCGTCGTCGCGAAGCGCTTCACCGTCGGGCGTCTGGCTCTCTTCGCGGAAATGTCCGCCGCACGACTCGGTGCGTTCCAGTGCGTCGAGCGTCAGGACTTCGGCAAACTCCAGGTAGTCGGCGACCCGGCCGGCGTACTCCAGGTTCTTGTTCAGGTTGTTGGCCGGCCCGGGGACCGACACGTTCTGCCAGAACTCCTCGCGCAGCTGCGGAATCCGTGCGAGCGCGCGGCGGAGCCCGGCGTCGGTGCGCGCCATGCCGACTTCGTCCCACAGGAGCGCGCCGAGGTCGCGATGCAGTTGCCGCGGTGTCCGGTTGCCCTTGACGGCCAGGAGCTGATCGAGTCGTGCTTGAACGGCGGCGGCCGCTTCGTTGAACGCGTCGTGCTCGGTGGTCACGGCCGGAAACGACGCGCTGCTCAAGTAGTGCGCCAGGGTGGACGGGATGACGAAGTAGCCGTCCGCCAGGCCCTGCATCAGCGCGCTCGCGCCGAGCCGATTGGCCCCATGGTCCGAGAAGTTCGCCTCGCCGAGCACGTGGAGGCCGGGAATCGTGCTCATCAGGTTGTAGTCCACCCACAGTCCGCCCATCGTGTAGTGGATGGCGGGGTAGATGCGCATCGGCACCGCAAAGGGATCGTCGTCGGTGATCTTCCGGTACATGTCGAAGAGGTTGCCGTAGCGTGCCCGGATCACGTCGGCGCCGAGGCGCCTGATGGCGTCCGTGAAATCCAGGTAGACCGCCAGCCCGCTCTCGCCGACGCCACGGCCCTCGTCGCAGACCGACTTGGCGTTCCGCGACGCCACGTCGCGCGGCACCAGGTTGCCGAAGCTCGGGTAGCGGCGCTCGAGGTAGTAGTCCCGCTCCGCCTCGGGGATCTCGGCAGGGGAGCGCCGGTCGCCCTGGTTGCGCGGCACCCAGACGCGCCCGTCGTTGCGCAGGCTCTCGCTCATCAGCGTCAGCTTCGACTGATGGGTACCCGAGACCGGGATGCACGTCGGGTGAATCTGCGTGTAGCAGGGGTTGGCGAGGAACGCGCCGCGCTTGTACGCCCGCCAGGCCGCGGTGACGTTCGAGTTCACGGCGTTGGTCGAGAGGTAGTAGGCGGTGCCATAGCCGCCCGTGCACAGGAGCACGGCGTGCCCGGCATAGCGCTCGATTGCCCCGGTTGACAGGTTGCGGCACACGATGCCCCGGGCCTGGCCGTTGACGAGCACGACGTCGAGCATCTCGCGGTTGGCGAAGGTCTTGACCGTGCCGCGTTCGACCTGCCGCATCATCGACTGGTAGGCGCCGATGAGCAGCTGCTGACCGGTCTGGCCGCGGGCGTAGAACGTGCGCGAGACCTGCGCGCCTCCGAACGACCGGTTGTCCAGGAGGCCGCCGTACTCGCGCGCGAACGGGACGCCCTGTGCCACGCACTGATCGATGATGTTCACGCTCAGCTGCGCGAGCCGGTAGACGTTGGCTTCGCGCGACCGGTAGTCGCCGCCCTTCACCGTGTCGTAGAAGAGGCGCTGGATGCTGTCGCCGTCGTTCTGGTAGTTCTTCGCGGCATTGATGCCGCCCTGGGCGGCGATGCTGTGCGCGCGCCGCGGACTGTCCTGAATGCAGAAGCTCAGGACGTTGTAGCCAAGCTCGCCGAGTGAGGAGGCCGCCGATGCGCCGGCGAGCCCCGTGCCGACGATGATGACCGTGTACTTGCGGCGGTTGGCCGGGTTCACGAGCTTGGAATCGAACCGGTGGCGATCCCACTTGTCCGCCAGCGGCCCGCTCGGAACGTTCGCGTCAAGAGACATATGTCAGTAGTGGGTCAGGTACGACCAAATCGGAATGAGTGCCAGCCCGCCGCCGACCAGGATCGCCAGCGCGATGCCAAACGCCACGATCCGCCGCGTGTAGCGCGGATGGTCGAGTCCGAGCGACTGAAATGCGCTCGAGACGCCGTGGCGCATGTGCAGGCGCGACGAGCAGCGTCGCGATCACGTAGAAGGCGACCCACAGGGGATTGCGGAAGACTTCGATTTCCGTGCGGTACAGATCCCTGACCGTGTCGCTCCCGGGGACCAGGTAGAACGTGCCGAACTTGAACTGCTTCACGTGGACGACGACAAACGCCAGGAGGAGGAGCCCGGACGCGATCATCGTGGACGAGGCCAGGCTCTTGCGGCTCGTGTGTCCGGCGAGCTCTTTCTTCTGGTACGGCACCGGGCCGCGCCGCGCGGTTGAGCTGCCACATCCGCACCGTTTTGTAGATGTGCACGAGGAACACGGCCAGCAGGCCGAGCTCGATCGGCACGATGAGCGGGTTCGAGATGAGCCGGTGCGAGTACTCGTTGAAGATCTCCCGCCCGAACAGGATCAGCACGTTGCCGACGACGTGCAGGACCATGTAGGCGACCAGCAGCAGGCCGGTCACGCCGATGAGGAGCTTGGTCCCGACTGAGGAGGAAAAGACCCGTAAGAGGTTCGGCGACATGAAGAGACTCGAGGAATTCTACCGCGGAGAGCCCCGGTGAAGAACGTCTCGTCGTGGGATATGATTGAAAGGTTGCGCGCATTGAGGTGCGCGACGCTGGTCAGACGCGTAGAGCCTCATGAAAATCCACGAATATCAGGCCAAGGCGATCCTCGCGGCACACGGCGTGCCCGTCCCGCAGGGCGAAGTCGTATTCACAGCCGCTGACGCGAAGGCGGCCGCGATTCGGCTCGGTGGCGGCACGGTCGTCGTCAAGGCCCAGATCCACGCCGGCGGCCGCGGCAAGGGCGGCGGCGTCAAGGTCGTGAAGGGGCCGGACGCGGCCGAGAAGGCGTCGGCCGGCATCATCGGGATGCGGCTGGTCACCTACCAGACCGGCCCGGAAGGGCAAGTGGTCGAGCGCGTGCTCGTCGAGCAGGGGCTCAGCATCACCCGCGAGTTGTATCTGGGCATCGTTCTCGACCGCGCGTCGGAGAAGCCGGTGCTGATGGTCAGCCAGGACGGCGGCGTGGAGATCGAGAAAGTCGCGCACGAGACGCCCGAGCGCATCTTCAAGGAGTTCATCCATCCCGGCGCCGGCCTCGCCCCGTATCAGACCCGCAAGCTGGCGTTCGCCCTCGGCCTGAAAGGCCCCCAGGTGGCACAGGCGGGCAAGTTGATGAACGCCGTCTACAACGCGTTCCAGGCGACCGATGCCACGCTCATCGAAATCAACCCGCTCATCGTGACCGAGGATGGCAGCCTCCTCGCCCTCGATGCGAAGATGAACTTCGACGACAACGCCCTCTATCGCCACGCCGACATCAAGGCGCTGCGTGACATGGCCGAAGAGGCGCCGCTCGAAGTCGAGGCGTCGAAGTTCTCGCTCAACTACATCAAGCTCGATGGCACCGTCGGCTGCATGGTCAACGGCGCCGGGCTGGCGATGGCGACGATGGACATCATCAAGCTCGCGGGCGGGGAGCCGGCGAACTTCCTGGATGTCGGCGGCGGCGCCAACGCCGAGCAGATCCGCAACGCGTTCAAGATCCTGATGTCGGACAAGAGCGTGAAGGCCGTGCTCATCAACATCTTCGGCGGCATCCTGCGCTGCGACGTGCTGGCCGAAGGGGTGATCGCGGCGGTCAAGGAGCTCGGCGTGCCGGTGCCGATCGTGATCCGCATGGAAGGCACGAACGTCGAGCTCGGGAAGCAGATGCTCAAGGACAGCGGCCTGAATTTCACGACCGCCGACACGATGGACGAAGCGGCGAGCAAGGTTGTGCCACTGGGCAAGTGATCGCGGCTCGATCTGCGGCTCGAAGCGCGGAGGTCAGGAGTAGGTCTCCGGCGCGCTGACTTCGCGACACGGAAACATCGAACGCAGACAACCGAACTATGGCTGTATTCATCGACAAGAACACCCGCCTCATCGTCCAGGGCATCACCGGGCGCGAGGGCACGTTTCACGCGAAGCAGGCGGCGGCGTATGGCACGCAGGTCGTCGGCGGGGTGACGCCCGGCAAGGGCGGGACCACGCACGAAGGCTGGCCGGTGTTCGACACCGTTGCCGACGCGGTGCGCGAAACGGGCGCGAACGCGACGGTGATTTTCGTGCCGCCGCCGTTTGCCGCCGACGCCATCCTCGAAGCGGCCGACGCCGGGTTGCCGCTCGCGGTGTGCATCACCGAGGGCATCCCGACGCTCGACATGATGCGCGCGCTGATGGTCGTGCGGGCATCGAAGACGCGGCTCATCGGTCCGAACTGTCCGGGGCTGATTACGGCCGGCCAGGCCAAGGCCGGGATCATCCCGGGGCACATCTGCAAGGAAGGGCGCGTCGGGATCGTGTCGAAGAGCGGCACGCTGACCTACGAGGCGATCCATCAGCTCACGCGGCTGGGCCTCGGCCAGACGACCTGCATCGGCATCGGCGGGGACCCGCTGATCGGCACATCCTTTATTGATGCCCTCGGATTGTTCGCGGCCGACCCGGCGACCGAGGCGGTGGTGATGATTGGGGAGATTGGCGGGACGGCCGAGGAAGAGGCGGCCGCCTACATCCAGAAGACCTTCAAGAAACCGGTGGTCGGGTTTATCGCGGGGCAGACGGCCCCTCCGGGCCGGCGAATGGGCCACGCCGGCGCCATCATCGCCGGCGGGAAGGGCACGGCGGCCGAGAAGATGGCCGCGCTCACGGCCGCCGGGGTCCGGGTGGTCAAGAGCCCGGCCGACATCGGCGCCGCCGTCAAGGAGTCGTTGCGCGCGTAAGGCTATACGGTGCTATAATTTCCGATATCATATATTATCTGTATCGCCCCACAGTTCAGCCGCTTCGCCTCGAAGGAGTTCCATGTCTTTGAGTGATGTCGCGGTCCCTGAAACCGCCTCGCCCTCCGTCGCCACGCGCGTCGTCAACGACTTCAGCATCCAGGTGGCCACGGTCAACGGGTCCGGCAGTCAGACCGCTAATCTCGTCTTGTTACGTTCCCTGTTCCAGATGGGCGTGCCCGTCTCGGGCAAGAACATGTTCCCGTCGAACATCGCGGGACTTCCCACGTGGTACACCATCCGCGCGAACAAGGATGGATACGTCGCCCGCAAGAAAGAGGTCGATTTCCTGGTCGCGATGAACCCGGAAACGGCCCGGGAGGACGTCCTCTCGCTCGGTCCCGGCAGCGCCGTGCTGTACGACGAGCCGCTCAAGCTCGACGCGCTCCGGACCGACCTCGTCTTCTACCCGGTGCCGTTCGACCGCATCGTCGGCGAGGTGTGCAAGGACGCCAAGCTGCGCCGGCTCGTCAAGAACATGATTTACGACGGGGTGCTGTCGAAGCTCCTGAACATCGACCTGGCGCAGATGGAGCATGCGCTCAAGCGCCAGATGGGCAAGAAGCAGAAGGCGATCGAGCTGAACATGGCGGCGCTCGAGGCCGGAGCGGCCTACACCGAGCAGCACCTGCCCAAGCGCGACCCGTACTGGGCCGAGCCGATGGACAAGACCAGCGGGATGATTCTGGTCGAGGGCAACGCCGCCGGCGCGCTCGGCTGCATGATGGCCGGCGTCACCGTCGTCGCCTGGTATCCGATCACGCCCTCGTCGTCGCTTCCGGAAACGCTCATCAGCTACCTGAAGAAGTACCGCAAGGACCCGGAGACCGGGAAGGCGACCTACGCGGTCGTGCAGGCGGAGGACGAGATTGCGTCGATCGGGATGGTGCATCGGCGCCGGCTGGGCGGGGGCGCGGGCGATGACGTCGACGTCGGGTCCCGGCATTTCCCTGATGGGGGAGTTCGCCGGGACTGGCGTACTACGCCGAGGTGCCCGGAGTCGTCTTCGACATCCAGCGCGTCGGCCCCTCGACCGGGCTTCCGACGCGCACGGCGCAGGGGGATCTGCTCTCGACCGCGATGCTCTCGCACGGCGACACGAAGCAGATCATGCTGCTGCCGGCGACCGTCGAAGAGTGCTACGCGATGTCGATGGATGCCTTCGATCTCGCGGAGCGCTTCCAGTCGCTCGTGTTCGTCATGAGCGACCTGGATCTGGGCATGAACACCTGGATGTCGCCGACGTTTCCGTATCCCGGATCGGCCGCTCGATCGCGGCAAGCGCCTCGACGCCGAGATGCTGAAGCAGATCGGCGAGTGGGGACGCTACAAGGACGTCGACGGCGACGGCATCCCGTATCGGACGCGTCCCCGGCGAGTCGATGCCGGCGTACTTCACGCGCGGCTCGGGCCACAACGAGAAGGCGCAGTACAGCGAGCGGCCGGACGACTACGTGCACAACATGGAGCGTCTGTCGCGGAAGTTCGAGACCGCGCGGCAGTATGTTCCCAAGCCGGTCGTGGAGGACGTGGCGGGCGCCGAGGTCGGCATCATCGGCTTCGGCACGCAGCCACTTCGCCATCGACGAGTGCCGCGATCAGCTCGAGCGCGAGGCGGGCATCAAGACCGGCTATCTGCGCCTGCGCGCCTATCCGTTCACCGACGAGCTCACCGCGTTCCTCGACCGCTACGCCGGGTCTACGTGGTCGAGCAGAACCGGGACGCGCAGATGCTGTCGCTCCTGCGCCTCGAGCTCTCCGCCGAGCGCATCGCCAAGCTCCGCAGCGTGCTGCACTTCAGCGGGCTGCCGATTGACGCGCGCTCGGTCACCGACGACATCCTCGGGCAGGAAGGCGTCAAGCCGCTCGACTATCCCCATCGCGAGATCATGGCCGCCGGCGTCGCCGGGCGGGGGGAATAGACACGGCTCTCGGCTCTGGGCTCTAGGCTCTAGGCAAGATCTTGGAGATACTGAATCAAGGGTTTTGCTAGAGCCTAAAGCCTAGAGCCTAAAGCCTGACGAGCCCAGAGCCAAAGCCAGCAACAGAGACACCATGTCAACGACTACACCGGACGCTCCAAAGAAGACGAATCGCATCGGGCTCGACCTCCAGCCCTATCGCGGCAGCAAGACGACGCTCTGTGCCGGCTGCGGGCACAACGCCATCTCCGAGCGCATCATCGAAGCGTTCTACGAGATGGGCATCGATCCCGCGCAACGTCATCAAGCTGTCCGGGATTGGCTGTTCGAGCAAGAGCCCGGCGTATTTCCTGGGCGCGGCGCACGGCTTCAACACCGTCCACGGCCGCATGCCGTCGGTCGGCACCGGCGCGATGCTCGCGAATCGCAAGCTGCTGGCCATCGGCGTCAGCGGCGACGGCGACACCGGCGCCATCGGCATCGGCCAGTTCGTGCACCTGATGCGCCGGAACCTGCCGATCGTCTACATCATCGAAGACAACGGCTGCTACGGGCTGACGAAGGGCCAGTTCTCGCCGACCGCCGATCTCGGTTCGAAGGCCAAGAACGGCATCGCCAACGAGCTGCCGCCGATCGACACCTGCGCGCTGGCGATCGAGCTCGGCGCGTCGTTCGTCGCGCGCTCGTTCTCGGGCGACAAGAAGCAGCTGCTGTCGATCCTGAAGGCGGCGCTCAGCCACCGCGGCACGGCCATGATCGACGTGCTCTCGCCGTGCGTCACCTTCAACGACCACGAAGGGTCGACCAAGAGCTACGCCTACGCCAAGGACCACGACGAGGTGCTCGGCGAGGTCGAGCTTCGTGCCGTACTTCGAGGACATCAGCGTCGAGTACGACGCCGGCACGACCAAGGCCGTCGCCATGCACGACGGCTCGAAGCTCTATCTGAAGAAGGTCGCCGAGGACTACGACCCGACCGACAAGATGACCGCGCTGCGGCTGCTGCACGAGACGGCGCGCCGCGGCGAGTTCGCCACCGGCGTGCTCTACGTCGAGCCGGACAAGGAAGACTTCATCAGCATGCTCGGGCTGGTCGACGAGCCGCTCGCCAGCCTGCCGCTCGAGCGCGTGCGGCCGGGCAAGGCCGTGCTCGACGAAGTGATGGAGTCCCTGCGCTGATGCGTCCGCGCCGGTACACGGCCGCGTGTCTGGCAGCGCTGGCGCTGGGGCTGGCAGCCGGCTCGGCGGCGCAGGGCAAGCGCCCGCTGGCGGTCGACAATCTGTACGACGTCCGCGACGTCCGCGATCCCCAGCGGTCGCCGGACGGCAAGTTGGGTCGCCTACACCGTCACCAGGGCGATCCGCGACACCGACAAGAACGACACCGACGTCTGGATGGTGAGCTGGGACGGCCGCGAGCACGTCCAGCTCACGTCAACACCCGACAGCGAGTCTCGGCCGCGCTGGAGCCCCGACGGCAAGTTCCTCTCCTTCGTCTCGTCTCGCCAGGACTCGAAGGCCGCGCAGGTCTGGCTCCTCAATCGATCGGGCGGGGAAGCGGTCAGGCTGACCGACGTCAAGGGCGGGGTCACCGACTACGCCTGGTCGCCCGACAGCCGGCGTCTCGCGCTCGTCGTTGCCGATCCGGATCCGGCAGTGCCTGCCGAGGAAGACGAAGCCGACGAAGCCAAGGGCGCCGCGGCCAAGACACCCAAGCCAATCGTCGTCGATCGCTACTACTTCAAGTCCGACTCCGGCGGCTACCTCCGTGGCGAGCGCAGCCACCTGTATCTGTTCGACCTCGACGTCGAAGAAGAGCCGAGATCCTCACACCGGGAACGTTCGACGAGTCCTCGCCCGCCTGGTCGCCCGACGGCCGCCAAATCGCATTCGTCCGCCGCCATCGCGACGACGGCGACGTCGACAAGATGCCAAACGCGGATGTGTTCGTCGTCGACGCGCGTTCTGGCGCGTCGCCGCGCCGCCTGACGACGACGACGGCGGAGGAGAGCGGCCGTCTGGGCTGGAGCCCGGACGGACGATCGATTGCTTATCAGCTCGGCGACGAGGTCAGGTACTCCGCCTACGACCAGGCGCGGCTCGCGGTGATTCCGTCCGGCGGCGGGGAGGCGCGGACGCTGACGGACGGGCTCGACCGGCCCGTCGACCGGAGTCGCGTGGTCGGCCGACGGCCGCAGCCTGACTCTTCGTCGTCGTCGACGACCGCGCGCAGTACGTCGGCACGGGTGCCGGCCGCTGGCGGACGC
This sequence comes from uncultured Acidobacteriota bacterium, assembly GCA_963847975.1. GTDB lineage: Bacteria > Acidobacteriota > Vicinamibacteria > Vicinamibacterales > 2-12-FULL-66-21 > DATBJJ01. The sequence goes on from CAWKBU010000001.1 coordinate 351,812, forward strand.
GTCGAGCGGCTGACGGATGGGCGGCGCGTCGTCAACAGCCTGTCGAGTGGACCAGACGAGGCGATGGCCGTCCTCGCGTCGACCGCGACGACGCTTCCCGAGGTCCACGCGCTCGAGAACGGCCGGCTCCGCAAGCTGACGGCGCACAACGACGCCTGGCTGGCGGGCGTGCTGCTCGGCACGACCGAAGAGTTCACCTCGATCAGCCGCGACAAGACCGAAGTTCACGGGCTCATCGTCAAGCCGCCCACGTTTACCGCCGGCCGGCGCTATCCGGCACTGCTCAGGATTCACGGCGGTCCGAACTCCCAGGACGAGCATTCGTTCAACTTCGAGCGCGAGCTCTTCGCCGCCAACGGCTACGTCGTCATCGCGGTGAACTATCGCGGCAGCAACGGGCGGGGGAGCGCCTATCAGAAGGCGATCTTCGCCGACTGGGGGAACAAGGAAGTCGTCGACCTGCTCGGCGCGATGGACCACGTCGAGAAGCTCGGGTTTGTCGATCCCGATCGGCTCGGCATCGGCGGCTGGAGCTACGGCGGGATCCTCACCAACTACACGATCGCCAGCGACGGCCGCTTCAAGGCGGCGACGAGCGGCGCCGGGAGCTCGAACCAGATTTCCATGTATGGCACCGACCAGTACATCCAGCAGTACGAGCAGGAGCTCGGGCCGCCGTGGAAGAGCCAGGATCTGTGGGTGAAGCTCTCGTATCCGTTCTTCCACGCGGACCGCATCAAGACGCCGACGCTCTTCCTCGGCGGCGAAAAGGACTTCAACGTGCCGCTCCTCGGCAGCGAGCAGATGTACCAGGCGCTCAAGAGCCTCGGCGTGGCGAGCGAGCTCGTGATCTATCCCGGCCAGCGTCACGGCATCTCGACGCCCAGCTATCGCGCGGACCGCCTGGAACGGTATCTGGCCTGGTACGACAAGTACCTCAAGCCCAGCGAGACGTCCGAAGCGCGGCGCTGACTGACGAATCTGCGGTGCAATTCGCTTGGCCGCTTCAGACAGTAGGCCCGCCCCATCGGGGAGCCATGAGCAATGCAGGGGTGCATGGCTGCGCACCCCTGCTACCCCGCAACGTTTACTGAACCGGCCGCAGATAGTGGTTGAAGGCAACTTTGCCCACTTTGCTGCCCAGTTTGATTCCCTCCGTGACTGCGTGCCGGAAATGGAACCCAACGTAGATGCGCGAGTTGCCGTTTTCTTCCGCAGCCTGGGAGAAGCTCGTGAATGAACGCGTGACGCCCGGCTGCGTGGTGGCCGTTGTACTGAAGCTGACCTTGTCGCCGAAGAAGCGCGCTAGCACTTCTGCCATTGCGGCCCCCTGCCCGCTATGTCCTGAGGGGTAGTCCGGCGCGGGTGGGGTGCCCACCAATGAATCCCACGCCGGGTCGGCAACCGTATCTGGGTTTCCATCCGTATCGGCAGCACGGATCGCGGTGATCGGCCGCCAGAACTTGTAGAAGTACTTGTTCTCGAAGTCCGCGACGTAGGCGTCCGCCGACGCCAGGTTGAGCAGACCGAACAGGCGCGCATTCTGCCAGAGATCGAGACCGTGCTGGACGGAGACAGTTCTAGCGATCCTGTTCCACCCCTGGGGAGACCCCTCTACCCAGAACAGGGCGATCTCGGTTTGGTCGGCAGTGCGAGTGGTGCTGTCCACAGCGCCCAGACTCTTCACTTCATTGAAATCCGCCGCGTATTTCTTGCTGGTCACGGCGTAGGGCGCCTTCGGCCGGTACTGCGAGCTGGAGGTGAGCACGAAGGGAGTGACCTTTCCCCAATTTGGAAAAGCGGCGAACGGTAGCCCGGGTATGAACTGGAAGTCCCCCGGATTGGGTCCTGGGACGTAGGCGAAATCAAGGAAGGGCGGGGTGTTCGACCCATCCGCGTCTCGGAGATCGAGGATGGCTGCGGCTGCTGCTTGGCCGATCAGGATCCCTTGCGTCTTGGCCGGGGTATCTGGGATCGCCGCGAGCGCCGCCGCGTAGGCCGCCTCGACGAAGTCGACGGCTGCAGCTGGCGTGAGGCCAAGTTCACTGGGTAGCTGAGGGAAGAGCGCGACGAGCACGTCGCGTGCAGCCGCCGCCACTGCAGCGTCGGGGGACGCGCCCGCTGGTGCCTGGGCGTCGAAAGCGTAAGGCTGGGACCGCCGATCGATCGCATTCAGCGCATCGTGGATTGCCACGTGCATCATGGCAAAGATCCGCGATTCATGGAGCGGGTCTACACACCCGGCCGAATTGTCCAGGCCGGCAGCGAAGGCGGCGCTGGCGGCAGTGGTGTTCCAGGCAATTACCGCATCAGCCGCGGCACGCCCTGGCGAACCCAAGACGAGAAGCACCAATAGAGGTAGGGCCTTTTTCATGAGAGCCTCTCTTTGTTCTGTTCAAATCAGTCGGTGTGTCGTTCGGCCGGCCGCCCGCGGAGGGCACGTTTTTCAAATGTGTTCACAGCTCTTCTGTTTCTCGACGCTATCGCTCCTGGTCTAACTCTCTATGACGTCCTCACGCGCGAATTCGGACAAAGCGGCACCGGCTGAGTAGCAGCTGTACGGGCCTTCTGGTAAGATCGCCGTCCTTTTCGTGGGCCTGATCCATGCCCGAAGGCACGTCGCCTTCTCGTTCGGAAACGGTGGCCTCTCCTCCAGACCACGCGAGCGACGATCCGGAATCGACTTTTCACCTGCTTGACCGCGCCGCTGCAGGCGACATGGAAGCCGTGGAGCGGCTGTTCGCTCGCCACTTGAAACCGCTCCAGCGATGGGCCAGCGGGCGGTTACCGAAGTGGGCGCGCGATCTGGCCGATACGGACGACCTTGTGCAGGACGCCCTGCTTCAAACGTTCAAGAGGATTGGAGACCTCGAGGCGCCTCGTGTCGACGCCCTCCAGGCCTATCTGCGGCAAGCGGTAATCAATCGCATTCGCGACGAACTGCGAAGGAAGGGGCGGCAGCCTCACATCCTGGATCTGAACGACATGGAGCTCGAGTCCGCTCTGTCACCGCTCGAGGAGGCGATCGGCCGTGAGGCTGTCGAGCGGTATCAAGGAGCCTTGAGGCGGCTCAAGCCCGAGGAGCGCGAGGCGATCATCGCCCGCATCGAGATGGACTACAGCTACGACGAACTGGCGCAGGTGCTCGGCAAACCCACCGCGGACGCGGCGCGCAAGGCCACGCAGCGCGCGCTGGTGCGGCTCGCTGGGGAGATGAGTCGTGCCACCGGATGAAGGGTTCGTCGGAGAGCTCGCCAACGCCATTCTTGATGGCATGCCAATCGACTGGGCCACCGTGGAATCGAGCGTCCACGCGCCAGGCCACGTGCTGCTCGATCAACTCAAGGTGTTGGCCGCCGTGGCGGATGTCCATCGTCGTCCACCTCCTTCGCCGCCTTCGAGAGCCAGCGAAGCGTCCGGTCCTGCAGATGCTCCGATGGAGGCACCCGAGTATTGGGGGCATCTGCGAGTGCTCGAGCAGATTGGCCGCGGTGCGTTCGGACACGTGTACCGGGCATGGGACACGCGGCTCGAACGCGAGGTGGCGCTCAAGGTTCTTCCCGCCACGCACGGCGAGCAGCGATTCACGTGCCACCTCGATCATCGAGGAAGGGCGACTGCTCGCGCGCGTGCAACATCCCAATGTCGTCACGATTTACGGCGCCGAACAGATCGGGACGCGGATCGCGCCTCTGGATGGAGCTCGTCAGGGGCCGGACACTGCAGCAGATGCTCCAGCAAGGCAAGTCGTTTACTCCGGTGGAGGTCGTGAGTATCGGGACCGAGCTTTGTCAGGCAATCCAGGCGGTGCACGCGGCGGGTCTGCTGCACCGCGACATCAAACCTCACAACGTCATGCTCGCCGACGATGGACGCATCGTCCTGATGGACTTCGGCACCGGACGCGAACTGGGCGACAGTTCGGCAACCGCACTCGCCGGGACGCCACTCTACCTGGCGCCCGAACTCCTGTCTGGAATGGCTCCCACGGTTCAGAGCGACATCTACAGCCTCGGCGTGCTTCTCTATCATCTCCTTACCAGATCGTACCGGTACAAGCGCAGAGTTTTCGGCGCCTCTGCCTTGCGCACCACTACCGTGAACGCTCAGAGCTGCGGACACAGCGACGAGATGTCTCGCTGAGGCTTTCCCGCATCATCGATCGCGCGGCCAGTCCGCGGCCCAGGATCGCTACCAGACCGCTCAGAGTCTGGCGAACGAGCTCGCGGCACTGAAGGGCGATCCCGGATTCGTGTCCTTGACGTCTGGATTGAGCGTGGCGGCTGCGGTCGTGCTGATGATGTTGGTCGTGTGGCAGATTCACGGCCTGCAAACTGCAGACGAGAGCTCGCCGATCGTCGCCACTTCCGTCGAATGCTGATCGGTTACGTTCGATCGCGGTCTTGCCCTTCAGTCCTCTTGTTGCCACAGAAGCGGATGAGCGGTTGCAGTTCGGACTCACCGAAGCAGTGATTAACCAGCTTAGTCGCATCAAGACGCTGAGGGTAGAGCCGCTGGCCAGGGTCCGCCGGTTTGGCGGCATGAATCAGGATCCCCTGCAGGCGGGGCGAGCGCTCGGAGTTGAGGCCGTCGTGCAGGGACACTTCCAACAGATCGACAGCGGGGTTCGGGTTCGCTCGCAGCTGCTGCGAACAGTCGATGGCGCCGCGCTCGTCACTGATCAGTGGCACGAGCCGTTCAAGAATATTCTCGACGCGCAGGGCCAGTTGGCGGACTCACTCGCGCAGGCGCTCGAGCCGACGCTCGGACCCGTCGATCGCGCGCGCATCCGCCGGCAGGACACCAGAAGCCCGGAGGCCTTCCGGCAACCTGTTCGGCCGGTATCACATGGAAGTCCGCAGCGCGGAGCGGATGCTCGAAGCGGAGCGCGAGTTGCGAGAGGCGCTGAAACTCGATTCCCAATACGCGCGCGCACATGCGGCGCTGTCCTTTCGCTGACCCACACGGCCTGGCTCGGCCGCCGGCGAGGAATCGACGTCATGGGCCCGGCAAAGGAGGCCGCGATGAAGGCGCTGGCCATCGATGACTCTGTCGCGCTGGCGCACACGGCCCTCGCGTACGTTCATGAACGGTTCGAGTACGACCCTGCCCGTGCGCAAGCGGAACATCTGCGCGCCATGGAGCTCGATGACCAGGACCTGTGGGTCTTGCGAGCGTACGGCTCCTTTCTCATGAGGAGAGATGCTTTCGATGAAGCGCTCCAAGTAATCCGTAGGGCTCTCGAGCTCGATCCGGCATCTCCGCTTTCGAATCGTCATCAAGCCATGATGCTCTACTCGCCCGTCGCTACGACGAATGCGTCGCAAACAGCCACAGGACACTGACGCTCGACCCCGACGATACGAGTCTGTCGT
>CAWKBU010000002.1:0-12854 GCA_963847975.1 uncultured Acidobacteriota bacterium
GTCCCCGCCGGTCGTCACGCGACGTTCTTGACCGGCGCGCTTTCGGCGGCTGCGCTCGCGAGGATGTCGGCGTCGCAGACCTCGACGCACGTGCGGTCGAAGTGGGTGCCGGACTCGCTGTCGAGAATCGCCCGCACGCGGTCGGGCGGCATGCCGGCACGATACGGACGATCGGCCGACAGGGCGTCGACGACGTCGGCAACGGCCAGGATGCGCGCGGTGGTCGAGAGCGCGTCGCCCGTCAGTCCGCGACAGTAGCCCTGGCCGTCAATCCATTCGTGGTGATTGGCCGAGTCGATCGCGAACTCCGCGAACGCCGGCACGCGCTCCAGGATGCTGAGCGTGTAGGCGGGATGCTGCCTGATGAGCGCCCACTCCTCCGCGTCGAGCTTCCCGGGCTTGTCGAGGACGCGGTTGGGCACGGTCAACTTGCCGAGGTCGTGGAGGAGCGCCGCGCGGCGCAGACGGACCGCATCCACGCCGCCCTCGCCGAGCCGCGCGTTGATCGCGAGCGCATAAGTCGCGACGCGGCGCGAGTGATCGAAGGTGAACGGCGACTTGGCGTCGATGATGAGCGCGAACGCGTCCGCGATCCGGTCGAGCCGCCCATCGTCGGCGGCAATCTCCAGCTCCACGGGGACGTGCGCGAGCACGTCCTGATCGAGCCGGGCCGTGGCCAGACGGGCCCAGAACGAGCTGTCGCGCTCGAGATCGTCCAGCGCGTCCACCAGATCGGGATCGAACCAGCGGCCGCTCCGCGCGCGTGCCACCGCCAGCGCGTGCGTCGGCCCGCCGTCGCCCCAGAAGATTTCCATGACCTGCGCGAGGCCGATGATGCGCGCGAAGAGCGGCGCCTGGTCGCGTCTCAGGCCGTAGGGATATCCGCCGCCGTCCCAGTGCTCGTCCATCGCGCGGATGGCATCGGGCACGCGCGCGGAGAAGCCGATCATGCGCGCGATCTCGGCGCCCCGTTCGCACCGCACCGTGAAGATCCGCTCGCCGCTGCCGCGGGGCCCCAGCATCGCGAAGCGGCCGAAGCGGCGGAGCCGGGAGACGAACGTGCTCCCCTTGCCGACGTGTTGCCAGGCGTACGCGAGCTGTTCGGGAACGCGCCGCCAGTCGCGCAGCCACACGGCGCGCTTCACTTCGTGATCGCTGCCGCCGAAGAGATCGTGGACCACCGGCGCATTGCTCGAGCAGCCGGCGTCCTTCAAGAGCATCGAGTAGAGGAGCTCCGTCTGATCGGCCGGCGACAACCCGAGCGCCTGCCCGATGCGCAATCCGATCAGGCTGCTCCGCGCCGCATGCCCACGCGGATGTCCCTCGGTCAGGTCGAGCGCATGCGACAGCCCCTCGAGCACGCCCGACAGACGAAGCCCAATCAATGGACGCGTGGAGCGAAGAGGTGACGTTGGATTCATGGCGACAACCGGCGCCCCCGTGGGGAGCAACGGCAGTGCCACCGAACGAGACGTCAGGCGAAGAGGGACGGATGCGAAATCGCGAACAAACGCCGCCTGATCGGAGCTCAACTACTGGGCGAGCTCCGTCCTACCGCCACCGCCAGTGTCCCGAAAAGGGACAGCCAATCACCGTCTAGAAGGTGACCTTGACCGCGAGCTGCATGATGCGTTCACCGGCGCTCGCGAGCGGACGGCCGAACGTGGTGGCGGGCGTCAGCGTCGTGTCGGCGACGCTGTAGTAGGTCGTGTCCACGTTGCTGATGTTGTCGCGGTTGAAGAGGTTGAAGGCCTCCCAGATGAGATGCAGCCGCGCCTGACCCATCGGGATCTCGCGCGCGACGCGCGGATCGAAGGTGACGATCGACGCCAGCCGGAACTCGTTCCGGACGGTCCCCGGCGCGATGTCGTTCCGCGTGTTGCCATCGCCGTTCAAGTCGACGGCGCCGACGCGCGCCGTGTACGGCTGGCCGGACTGGGCCGTGAGGATGGCGCTGAACGACCAGTTCCTGACGAGCGTGCCCACAAACCCCTGCAGTTTATCGATGCCGTTCGTGTCGTAGACCGCGCTCACGACCAGGCGATGCCGCTGGTCGTTGTTGCCGGCGGTCCGGTCGGCGTCGAAGTTCGTCGGGTTCGAGGCGTATTTGATGTCGTCGCCGGCGTTGCCGGGCACGACGGCGGTCGCGTCGGGCACGGTGTCCTCGACTTTGCCGAGCGTGTAGGCGGCGCGGTACTGCAGATGATCCGCGAGCCGCTTGGTGAGCTCGAGCGTGAGGCCGTGGTAACGCGACTCGGCGCTGGCTTCGAAGCCAATCACCCGCGTGAAGTTGGCGAACGGCCGGTTGGCGCCGTAGAAGTGGTAGGGGAACGTCGTGTTCGAACCAGCCAGCGTAAACGTGCGCGTCGAGGCGGTGCCGAGGTTGCGATCGATCGACCGGGGAAGATCCGCACCGTCCACGAACAGGTAGGTGACAGTGAGGCTCGTATCCCGCTGGAACTGCCATTCGACCGCGGTATTGGCCTGCATCAGCCGCGAGTTGGCAAAGTCCTTGTCGATATAGAAGATGCTCGGCCGCGCCGCAGTGCCGAGCGCCGGAATCTGGCTGAACGACGCGGGATAGGTTGGAACCGCGTCGCCGGTAAAGTTCAGCGACACGATGTTGATGCCGTTGTTCGAGTGGGCCGTGCCGAGCATGATCGACGGCGTCCGCCCGTAGAAGAGTCCCCACCCGCCGCGCACGGCGAACCGGCCGTCGGCCGGACTCCACGCGACGCCCAGCCGCGGGCCCCAGTTGTTGGTGTCGGCGTCGAGCCGGCTCGTATCGATATCGGCCGCCGCGAGCTGCGCGTCGGGATTCCGCACCGGGGGCGCGTCCGTCTTCATGAGGTCGTAGCGCAGTCCGACGTTGAGCGTGAGGTCGGTGCGCAGCCGCCACTCGTCCTGGGCGAAGAACGAGTACTCCTGGAGGTTGGGATGGGTCTCGGGCCCGGTCGTGCCTGGGCCCTGGAAGTTCTGCTGGTAGAACTCGTTGGCGCCGTTCGGCCGGCCGCCGGCAAACGACGCGAGCGTGCGGAACGTGTACGACCCGCTGAAGAAGCCGGGGAAGTTATTGAGGATGTCGTCGAACTGAAAATCGAAGCCGCCCTTGAACTTGTGCTGGCCGCGGCTCCACGTCGTCGTGTTCGCCAGCTGCCAGCGCTCGATCGTGGTTTCTCGCGGGCTGAAGTTGTTGCGGCCGATCGTGAGGACGGTCGTGCCCGACTGCTGCACGACGCCTTCGGGATTGGCGCTGTTGGCGAGGCCCGGCTCCTTGTCGCGGGCCAGTTGGAACCTGAGCTCGTTGAAGAGCGTCGTGCCGACGATGCTCGTCCAGCTCGCGTTGAACGTGTTGGTTTTCACGAGCGACGCGCCGGTGTGCTCGATCGAATTCTGGGCGCCGCCGTTCTCGAAGCCCTCGCCCGTGAAGTTCTGCTGGTTGTAGCGGAACGACAGGCGATTGGTGTCGTTCACCTCGTGGTCGGTCTTGATGAGGAAGACGTCCTGATCGAGCCGGCGTTCCCAACTCTCGGCGAGCGGCTGCAGCGCCGCGATGCCGGCCTGGGTCGCGGCATCGGTCGGCGTGTTCGCGGGCAGGTTCAGGAAGACGACGTTCGGCTGGGTGTTGCGCTGGCCATCGTAGTTGAAGAAGAAGAAGTCGCGGTTGGGACGAATCGGGCCCCCGAGCGTGCCGCCGAACTGGTTGTAGTGGTAGGGCGACTTCGGGCGGTTGTTGAGCTCGTTGATGGCGTTGTTCGCGTTGAGGGCCCGGTCGCGATAGAACTCGAAAATCGATCCGTGCAGGTGGTTCGTCCCCGACTTGGTGACGACGTTGATGACGGCGCCGCCGGCGCGGCCGAACTCGGCCGAGAACGAGTTGGAGTTGACCTGGAATTCCTTGACCGCGTCCTGACTGAACTGGTACGGCGCCCGTCCGGAACCGGTGCGGCCGACGGTCTGGCCGAAGAACGTGTTGTTGTTGTCGGCGCCGTCGACGACCAGGCTGTTGAGCGTGCCGCGCTGGCCCGCGAAGCTGATGTCGCCGGTGCGCACGTCGCGCGTGACGCCTGGCGTCAGGAGCGCGAAGTCGATGAAGTTGCGTCCGTTGACCGGCAGGTTCTGCACCGCCGTCTCGGTGATCGTCGAGCTGACCTGCGTGCGGCTGGTTTCGATGATCGGCGTGCCGCCGGAGACGTTGACGGTTTCGGCGACGCCCGACACGGCCATCTGGATGCGCAGCGTCACGGTCTGTCCGACGGTGACGTTCACCTCGGGCAGCTTGCGCGAGGTGAAGCCCGAGAGATCGGCGGTGAGGTCGTACACACCGACCGGGAGCAAGGGCAGACGGAAGAGGCCGTTGCCATCCGACGTCGTCGTGCGCGTCACGCCGGTTGTGGGCTGCGTGACGGTGACGGTGACGCCTGGCATCGTGGCGCCCGTCTGATCGACGACCGACCCTTCGATCGATCCCGTCACGCTCTGCGCGCGCGCGGGTGCCGTGGCGGCGATGGCGAAGAGCGCGGCGAGAATGCAGATGGGAATCGACTTCCAAACCGACGTACGGCGGAACATGAACGAACCTCCTCCAGCTCGTTGCAGAACGCGGGGATGTGCCCTCTCTCGCACTCTAAGCCGGGCGGGGCGGAGAGTCAACGCGCGGCCAGCCGGTCAGGACCTCGACGTGCGCCCTCGCCCGAACCGGCCGACCAGACCACCCCAGCACATGCGCGTGAAGAGCTGTGCGGCATCGACCGATGACAGCGGTTGGGTTCGTACTTCGACCCGCCCGGCGCGAATCGCGTCGCAGATCGCATCCGGATGCGGCTCGGCGTCAACGAGCGAGTAGGTGGTGCCCATCTGGTCGAGCAGGTGCAGGTCGGTGTTGCCGACGAGTGGTTTGCCGTGCGCCGCGGCCCACGTGCGGGCGCGGCGGTTGAAGTCGACGAGCCGCGTGTACATCGCGTTGACTTCGACCGCATCGAAGACGGCGGCGTTCGGTTCGAGCGCGCTGCCGAGCGCGCTGGGGATGGGATAGAAGGGATGAGGCGCAACGACGAGGCCGCCGGTACTGGCGCTTCAGCGCCGAGATGTCGTCGAAGCTGCGGACCCCGGCGCAGGCGGCGGGGAAGTTCACGAGCAGGACATGGTGCCGGCCGATGTTGCGTTCGATGCCGCGGAGAAGCACGACGCCACGCTCACGCGCGTAGTCCGCGTGCGGCGCCGGGTCGAAGTAGCGGTCGTGCAGCGTGACCGCGAGGGCGCCGTAGCCGAGCGCGGCCGCCCGATCGACGAGCTGGCGGGTCGAGTGCGTAATGCGATCCGCCGGGTCCTCGTCGGTGTGCGTGTGAAGCTCGAGCTTGATCACCGCGCCAAGTCTAGCAGCCCGTGGCCATGCGCGCGCTCCCGGCCGTATCGCTTCGGTTCCTTCCGGCATCCCAATTTCAGCGGCCGCGGAGACGATGCTGAGCCCGTTTCCCGCCCACCGGCGCCTTACGGAGTACGGAGTTGGAGGATCAAAGATGTTTCGCAGAGCGTTGTGCCTCGGTCTGACAGGGTTGCTTCTTTCTCACGCGCCCGTGTGGGCGGACACCGGCGCTCGCCCGTCGTCCTCTGCCCCGAGAGCCAGTTCCACGACGACACGAGTCGCCTGGACCCTGGTCGGCATCGGCGCCGGATTTGCCGCCGGGTTGTTCATCGGGCTCAACGCGTTCGACGACTCGATCGAACAGCGATCGAAAAGTGTGGACGAGCGCCATCGTCGGTGCGGCCGCTGGCGGGCTGGCGGGAGGGTTGATCAGCCGCAACGTCGGCCGTGCGCCGCAAGTGAAGAGCACGAGTGCGAGGAGCCTGCCGGCGCAGCTGCAGGCCGCGCCGTGGCCGACAGCGGGGTTCTCGAGATCGGACGATGGTGCGCTGCGCCGGCGCGTGCGGGAGCTCAGCGCTGGCGGGATTGTCGGGAGTTCGAGATAGCTCCGGCTCGAGACCTATGCGGTCTCTGATTCCGGTCCGAGCACGCGGGCGATGGCGGCGGCTACGCGCCGCCACGCGCCCTGCTCGCGGGTAAGCTCCTTGCGGCCGGTTCGTGTCAGCGTGTAGAACCGCGCCTTGCGGTTGTTCTCTGAGGTGCCCCAGTCCGCGTCGATGAACCCGCGCTCCTCGAGCCGTTGCAGCGCCGGGTAGAGCGACCCGTGCTCGACGATGAGCACGTTCTCGGACTGTGCCTGGATGGCGCGGGCGATCCCCTGCCCGTGCTGCCGCCCGAAGATGAGGGTCCGCAGGATCAAGAGGTCCAGCGTGCCTTGCAGGTGGGCACTGTACTCGCCGTCGGTGCGCTTCCGGATCGACATCCTCCTCAGCGTCCCTCAAGCTCGGGTCGAATGTCAACAGGAGTGCGCCTCGGCGTCTATGGGACAATTCGGGATTCGCGTGCGCACCGATTTGCCCTCAGACCACACCCGGCACCACCGCTTCGTCTCGATCCGCCGATGAGCGAGTCCGCCGACTCACATTTGAGCGGCCGGCCGCTGCTCTTCACCGGCTTCATCCTCACCGGCTTCGTCACGACCGTTCTCGGTCCCGTGCTGCCGTGGCTCTCGGCGCGATGGCATCTGACCGACGCCGCGGCGGGCGCGCTCTTCACGCTCCAGTTCTCGGGGAGCATCGTGGCCGGCGCCCTCTCGGGCCTGATCGTCGCCCGGCTCGGCGCCACCGCGACACTCTCCACAGGGTACGTGCTGATGTCGGCGGGCTTTGCCGGCCTTGCCCTCGGCGAGCGCGTGGCCGGTACGCTCGCGATCGCCGTCGCCGGCATTGGCATCGGGTTCGTCGTGCCCGCGACCAACATGATTGTCGCGCGCCTCACGCCCAACCGCGCGGCCTCGGCGCTTGGGGCGCTCAACTTCTGCTGGGGGATCGGTGCCGCGACGTGGCCGATGGTCGTGGCGCGGTTCAACCCCGTGCCGGGCGTGCGCGTCGCGCTGCTCCTCGTCTCGTCGCTGCTCGGCGCGATGGCCGTTCGCATGGCCTGGGCGCGCTTTCCCGTCCACATCCTTCGGCCCGCCGCCGGCTCGGCGCCCGCCACCTGGTCGTGGGGCCGGCTGACGATCTTCGGCGTGTGCATCACCCTCTACTCGGGAATCGAATCGGCCTTCGGCGGGTGGATCGCCGAGTACACGCGGCGGCTGACCGTCGATTCGTCGACCGTGATCTCGATGCGATGGGAGACCGCGGCGTCGGTCTTCTGGGCCGGGCTCGCGGCCGGCCGGGGACTAGTGGCGATCGGATTGTCGCCGCGGTTCGAGAACGCCGCGCTCTTCGCCGGCCTCACGCTCGTCGGCACCTCGATCGCGACGCTCCTCGGTGCGTCGCGGGGCTGTCCCCGGTCTTTGTCGTGGCGGTGGCCTGCGGCCTCGGCCTCGCCCCGTCGTTTCCGGTGACGATGGCGGCGCTGTCGCGAGAAGTGCCGCCGAACGTGGCGCAGCCGATGATCGCGCTCGGCTCGCTCGGCGCGGCGACTCGTGCCCTGGCTCGTCGGCGCAATCTCGAGCCGCACGGGTTCGCTCTCGAGTGGCCTGAGCGCGCTCCTCGTCCTCCTGGCCGTCGTCGTCGTGCTGCACATCATGCGCGTGGCGAACGTCGCGCGCGCGTAGGCTCGCACTCTCAGCCGCTCTCTTCCTCCAGACCAGACGGCCCCGGTCCGTCGTCTAACCGATCGCGACCGCCACAGCGAACGACCATCGCCCACGTCCGAGAGAAGAATCGTGACGCGCGCCCGGTCTAACCATCCAAAGGAGCCACCTGCCTGCCCGCTATGCCATGAACTACTAAGTGGACTCCGATCAGTCGTTGGTCAATCAGGCTGCGGCGGGCAGTCGAGACGCGTTTGACGAGCTCGTCGTGCGCTACCGCCGCCGCGTGTACAACCTTGTGCGGGCGCTCACGGGAGGCGACAGCGAGGCCGAGGATCTCGTACAGGACGTCTTCATCCGCGCCTATCGCGCCATTGGCGGCTTTCGCGGCGACAGCGCGTTCCGCAGCTGGCTCTATCGCATCGCGATCAACGTCGTCCATACACACGTGGACAAGCGGCGCGTGCGCGATGCCGTGCTCGTGGCCCCGACCGGCGACGACGATCCCATGGACGAGGTCGCGACGGCAGACGATCTCGAGCAGACGCTGCTGCGACGTCAAGTGATCGATCGCGCGCTCGGCACGCTGCCCGAGGAACTGCGCGTGCTCATCGTCCTGCGCGACGTGCAGGGCCTCAAGTACGACGAGATCGCCGACGTCGTCAAGACGCCGCGCGGCACCGTCGAGTCGCGGCTCTTTCGCGCCCGCCAGCGGCTGCGGCCGCTGCTCGAGACGCTGATCCTCGTCCGGCCCGAGGCCGGAGGGGTGACGCCAGTGGAACCGTGCGGCCTGTCGCCGCGAGCCGACGAACACGATCCATGACCTGTGACGAGTCGATTCGGTTGATCGCCAGCGCGACCGAGGGTCGCGTCGGCCCTGGTCCGCTGAGCGATGTCATCAGCCACCTCGAAGTCTGTGCCGGTTGTTGCCGCGAGGCGGAAGCACAGATGGAAGTCAAGCGCGTGCTGGCCGGCCGTCCGTTCGAGCGTTGTCCGGACCGCCTCGCGCGCGCGATCGGCGCGTGCCTGGACGCCGAAGATCTCGTCGCCGAGCGACGGCGAGTCCACCCCCCAACTTCCGACGAACGCGCGTAGGAAATGGCCGGCGCCACAGCGCGTCGATTGTGAGACAAAAGTGTGGCACCGACGATCCAGCGGCGCGGTCGCCGATGCCGACATTTGTCACACGTCGCGCGCGTCGAGCCGGGAAGAAAACACCGGCGCCTCAGGTCTAAGACTCACAAGCGAGCAGATCGCTCGCCGGCCCGCCTGCCTCCCGGGCCAGCACTGCGCCACATCGCGAGCCGCCAGCCTCCCGACGCGCACGATCTCGGCATCAGAACGCGACGCACAACGCACTACCTCGTCCGGGAGGCGAGAGGTCGATGGCTCATTGGTTTCGAGTGCTCGTGGTGATGGTCGCGGTGTTCGCGGCCACGGCTGGCACAGCGAGGGCGCAACTGGAGGAGATCGAACCGCGAACGGTCGGTGGCCGGGGCGCGACGTTCGTGGGCATGTCCGGGTTCGTGGACCGCTTTTCCTCGCCGGAAGAGGCGCTGCCACTCAACTACACCGCGCAGGTCGACGTCTGCCGGTTCATCACCAACAAGTTCGCGATTCGCGTCGGCGCCGTCGGCAGCGGAAGCCTCGGCGGTGACCACGAGGACGAGCTCCTGAGCGGATCGGGGGCGCCGGCGCTCCATGCGGCCGGCGGCCTTCTCTACTACTTCACGCCGCGCTCGATGATCAGCATGTATCTCGGGGCCGAGGTACTGGGCCCAGCTGACCGAGCGCGAGGCAGGGGATACCGGGTCGCTCCTCGGAACGGCGGGGCTGCAGGCGGCCGTATCGTCGCGCGCGAGCATGTTCATCCAGGGTGGCATTGGCGCCCGGCTGGCTCGAGGCGAGGACGATGAACTGCTGTCCCGGATCGTCGCGCAGATGGGTCTGCGCATCAAGTTCTAGCGCCGCGCCATGATCCGCCCGGCGCTCGCGCTCGTGTCTCTTCTGTCGGCGGCGCTCCCGCTTGCGCCGGCGCCTGCCCGCGCGCAGGCCGACGTCCTGGCCGCGGCGCCGCAGCCGTTGTCGATGTGCGGCCTGCCGGTCCCGACACCGGTGAACCAGCCGCCCGCCGGCTCCGATCCGGTCGTGCTCGCGTTCGTGCTCTGCTTCGACAAGCAGGGCGGGACGTCGATGATCGAGCCGCAGACCTACCTCTACCACATCCGGCTGCGGCCGAGCGAGCCGTCGCGCGAGCGCTGGATTGCGTTCACGCGACGGCCACCGAGGAGCTGATTCGCGAGGACTTCCACCGCTTGTGGGCCACGAACTTTCTCGACGATCTCTCGATCGAGGCGCACGACTACCGCTTCGCCAACGGCGTCGTCGGCAAGATCGTCGTCTTCAACATGGAAGAGCGCCAGCGCGTCAAGATCGTCGACTACGAGGGCCTGACGAAAGTGGACCAGTCGGCGATCGACGAGGCGCTCAAAGAAAAAGCGCTCGTCGTTCGCCTCGATTCGTTCCTCGACGCGAGCACGCTCAAGCGCGCGGCCGGCGTCGTGCGCGAGCTCTACGCGGAGAAGGGCTACCAGTACGCCGAGGTGACGCCGACCGTGAAGGCGGTTGATGGGCGCGAAGCTGGTCCACGTCACCTTCAACATTGTCGAGGGGCCGAAGGTCGCGATACGCGACGTCGAGTTCCTCGGCAATCGCGACCTGAGCGACGAGGCACTGGCGAAGGTGCTGAAGGAGAACCGGGCCGAGGGGCTGCTGACGTTCGTGAACGGCAAGGGGACGTTCAAGGAGGACAAGTTCGCGGAGGATGCGCAGGCCATCGTCGACTACTACCGCGACCGCGGCTATATCAACGCGCAGGTCGGCCAGCCGGTGCTGAAAGTGCTGGACGATTCCGGCGACGGCCGGACGCGATGGGTGCAGATGCGCGTGCCGATCACGGAGGGCCCGCGCTATACCGTCGGCGACGGTCGCGTTCGACGGGCAACACCGTCGTCAACGCCGAGGCGCTCGGGCCGCTGTTCAAGATCCGGACCGGCGACACCTACAGCCAGAAGGACATCCGCAAGGGCCTCGAAACCGCGCGCGAGCTCTACGGGTCTGGCGGCTACTTCGAGTTCACCGCGTATCCCGATCTCAAGCCGCGCGAGCCCGAGCCAGACGAGCGCGGGACCGCGTCCCCGTCCGGCGAGCCGATCGTCGACGTCACCATCCGGGTCGACGAGGGCAAGCAGTACTTCGTCAACCGGATCACCTTCGTCGGGCAACACGCACACGCGTGACGACGTCATCCGCCGCGAGCTGGCGCTCGTCGAAGCCGGCGTGTTCAACACCCAGGCGCTGAAGAGCAGCATCCGGCGCCTGAACCAGCTCGGCTACTTCAAGGCGCTCGAGGCCGAAGGCGGTGAGCGTCGAGAAGTCGCCGGGCGACCGACAACAAGGTCGACATCGAGCTCAAGGTCGAGGAGCAGAACCGCAACCAGATCAGCTTCGGCGCCGGCG
Organism: uncultured Acidobacteriota bacterium; assembly: GCA_963847975.1. Classification (GTDB taxonomy): domain Bacteria; phylum Acidobacteriota; class Vicinamibacteria; order Vicinamibacterales; family 2-12-FULL-66-21; genus DATBJJ01. The sequence continues at coordinate 11,148 of CAWKBU010000002.1, forward strand.
CGTCGCAGAACGAGGGGTTCTTCGGCAACGCCTCGTTCACGACCGACGAACTTTCTCGGTCGCGGCGAGAGCGTGACGGTGTCGCTGCAGAAGGGCTCGCGCGCCAACAACTACCAGGTCGTCGTTCTCGGAGCCGTTCATCTTCGGCCGGCCGATCACGGCGGGGGTCAGCGTCTTCTCGCGCAAGATCGACTATCGGATCTCGTCGACCGACGTCGACTACAGCGAGGTGCGGACCGGCGGCAACGTGACCGCCGGCGTGCCGCTGCGGCGCTTCACGCGCGGCTTCGTCACCTATGGCTACGAGGTCGTCGACACCGCGGCGAGCAACGCGCTGGCGACCGCGATTGCCGCCGATCCGTCGACCAGCACGGCGTTTCTCCTCGCCGAGGGGCGCCAGATCGAGAGCAGCATCACGCCGTCGATCGTGCACAACACGGTCGACAATCCCTTCGCGCCCGCGGAGCGGGATGCGGCTGACCGGACGCTATCAGTACGCCGGCGGCTTCCTCGGCGGCACGACCGACTTCATCAGGCCCGACCTCGAGGCCATCCTCTATCGTCCGGTCACGCGCCGCACCGCGCTCGGCGTTCGCGCCAACGCCGGCTGGATCGCGGAACTACGGCTCGCGCGGAGCTGCCCTACTACCTCCGCTACTTCCTCGGCGGTGAAACGCAGATTCGCGGCGTCGACATCCGGAGCGTCGGTCCGACGAACGCGAACGGCGTGCCGCTCGGCGGCACCAAGTTCGTGCTGTTCAACGCCGAGTACTACTTCGACGTCATGCCGCAAGTGCGGGCGCTCCTGTTTCACGATGCCGGCCAGGCGTTCTCCGAGGAGCAGGCGATCAATTTCCGTCAGCTGCGGACGTCGACCGGCGCCGAACTGCGCGTGACCCTGCCGGTCATCGGCGTGCCGTTCCGCCTGATCTACGCCTGGAACATCTACCGCGACACCTCACAGCCCGCGCGCACCTTCAAGTTCGCGGTGGGCACGACCTTCTGACTGAGAGACGCTGCCAGCGCCTGCCAGAGGTCCCCGCCGCCGTGCGGGGACCACGACCAACCGGGAGGAACCTCGACATGTGGAGACGGAAATGCAAGCAGTGGAATGTTGTGGTGGCGGTGGCTCTGGCCGTCGCTACTGAGCGGCGGATGTCAGTCGCCCACGGACCCCGACGACGTCATCGGCGTCGATGACTTCGTCGACGCGTCGTCGAGCCCCGATCCGGCAACGGCCGACGCCTCGTCCGGCCGGACGTATCGCGTGGTGCGGGGCAACAACCAGCCTGACGAGATTCTCGAGTTCGACTGGAAGACGAGCTTCACCGTGACCATCCGTTTGAACGACACGGCCAACGACTCCGACCTGGATCTCGCGTTCCCGGTCGACATCACGGCCGCGACCGTCAAGGTGCAACAGGCCACCGGCGGCATCGTCAGCCCGCCGACCGGCGGAGAGCTCGAGTACCAGGACTACGTCATCGCGCAGACGAGCGGCAACCGATACGCCGGCTGCCAATTCGTCCCACAGCATCACCTTCGACATCTGGTACGACTTGCCCAACCTGAGGAAGGAAGCGCTCATCACCGTGACCGATCGGACTGAAGGACACCGACGGCGGACTTTCAGCAAGACCTTCGACGTGCGCGTCTCACCGTGAGCTTGGCGATACAATATCGCGGTGCTAAAAACCGTTTTCCTCG
>CAWKBU010000003.1:0-35648 GCA_963847975.1 uncultured Acidobacteriota bacterium
GCCCTCGCGTCATTCAGCGCGCAACGCCACCGTAGGCTCAATCCTCGCCGCCGCCCGCGCCGGCCAGTAGCTGGCGAGTAGTCCGGCCACCACGAGCACCGCGGTTGCGGTCGCCAGGGTCAGGGGTTCGTGCGGCGTGATGCCGTAGAGCAGCGTTGCCGCGAGCTTGCCGGCGGCCAGGGAGATCACGAGGCCAGTGGCGATGCCGGCGGTGATGAGGACGGCGGCCTCGCGCAGGATCATCGTCAGAACCGCGCCGCGCCCGGCGCCGAGCGCGATCCGCACGCCGATCTCGTTGGTTCGCTTGGTCACGCCGTAGGCGATCACGCCGTAGAGGCCGAGCAGCGCGAGCAGCGCCGCGACGACGGCGAAGAAGATCGAGAGCATCGCCAGCAGCCGCTCGCGGACGACGGTGTCCTCGATCTGACGATCGAGCACGCGGAACGAGACCGCGATCCGCGGGTCGGCCTCCCTCAGCGCGCTCGTGACGCCGGCCGCCACCGTGGCGAGCGGCATCTCGGAGTGGACGAGCAGCCGCACCCACGTCCCCGGCCGCGCCGTCTGCGCGGCGGCGAGGAACACGAGCGGGCGCGGCTGCTCGCGCAGGTTCTGGTAGATCGCGTTGCGCGCGAGCCCCACGATCTCGTAGGTGATCTCCGGCGTCGTGGGCGTCGCCTCGACACGGAAGCGGCGGCCGACCGGGTCGGCGCCGCCGGTCACCTGCTCCGCGAACGTCTCGTTCACGATCGCGACCATTCGCGACGACATCGTGTCGCGATCCTCGAAGTCGCGGCCCGACAGGATCGGGATGTCCATCGTGTCGAAGTAGCCGGGGCTGACCCGATTGATGTTCGATCCGACCGCCGTCGTCGTGCCCTCGAGCCAGACCGGTTGCCGGACGAGCTGCCGCTCACGGGGATGACGGAGGCGTCGGCCGCGGCGCGGACGCCGGGAATGGCGCGGATGCGCGCGAGCAGGTCGCGCTGCAGGTCGTGCCGCCGCTCCATCGGCGCGTCGAGCCGGCGGAAGTCGATGCTGGTCACGAGCACGCCCTCGCGCCTGAATCCCGTGTCGATGTGGCGCAGGTTCCAGAGGCTGCGCGCGAAGAGGATGCCCGCGGCGACGAGCACCAGCGACAGCGCCACCTGCGCGACGACGAGCGTGCGCCGCAGCCCGTTGCGCTCGACACCGATGACGCCGCGTCCGGCGGTCCGCAGCGAGAGCATCGTGCCCCGGCCCGTGGCGCGAAGCGCGGGCGTGAGCCCGAAGAGGACGCACGTCAGGAGCCCCAGCGAGCACGCGAAGGCGAGGACCCGCCAGTCGGTCTGCATCTGCAGCACCACGGGGGCCCCCTCCGTGCTGAGGAACGAGACCAGGCCCTCGCCCATGATCGTTGCCAGCAGCACGCCACCCGCGGCGCCGATCGCCGCGACGAGCGCGCTTTCCGTCAGCAGCTGCCGGACGATGCGCGCGCGCGAGGCGCCGAGGCCGAGGCGGACCGCGATCTCGCGGTGCCGCGCGCTGGCGCGTGCGAGCAGCAGGTTCGCGAGGTTCGCGCACGCGACGAGCAGCACGATGCCCGCCGCCGCGAGCAGCATCCAGAGCGGATGCTCGTACGCCTGGCGCAGCATCGAGTCGCCGGCGCCGCCCGGCGCGGCGGCGAGCGTGAACGCCTTGTAGCCCGGCGCGCTGGCGGCCGGATACGTCGGGGTGATCGTGGCCTCGAAGATGCCTGGGGAGATGGCCTGCAGCTGCGCGGTGGCGCGCTCGAGCGTCCACCCGGGCTTGAGACGGCCGATCGCCACGAGCCACCAGTCGGTCGCGGACGCGAGCCGGTTGCCACCATTGATCGCCGGCTCCGCGCAGAGCGGCACGGCGACGTCGAAGCCGCGGCCCACCTCGAGGCCGCTGAACCCCGCCGGCGTGACGCCGATCACCTCAGCCTGGCGCGCGTCCAGCGTGAGGGTTCGTCCGATCGCGTGCGGGTCGCCACCCATCGCGCGCGTCCAGAACGCGTGGCTGAGCACGACCCGCGGCGCGCAGCCCGGCGTGTCGTCGGCGTCCGCGATGAGCCGCCCGGCCGCCGGCGCGATGCCGAGCACGTTGAAGAACGTGCCCGAGACGAAGAGGCCGCGCGCGGGACGCATCTCGCCGCCGTCCGCGAGGTTGAACGAGGTGCCGCTCCAGGCGGCGACGTCCGTGAATCCCTGCTGCTGGCGGCGGATCTGCTCGAAGACCGGGTAGTTGAGCGGATCGTAGGAGGAGGTGCGGTTGCCGCGGGCGCCGTCCATGTTGACGATGCGGACGCGGGCGAGCTCCCACGGCCGCGCGACCGGCAGCGATCGCAGCCGCACGGCGTCGACGATCTGGAAGATCGCGGTCGCGGCGCCGATGCCGAGCGCGAGCGAGAGGACGGCAACGACCGTGAAACCGGGGCTGCGGCGCAGCAAGCGTGCGGCGTAGCGGAGATCTTGTCCGAGGCGGCTGAGCCAGACGCGTCCGTCCATGTCCCTGGTGACCTCCTTCACGACCACGATCTCGCCGAACTCGCGGCGAGCCGCGGCTTCGGCCTGGGCGCGTGACTCGCCCCGTTCCATGCGGTCCCGTACGGCCATCTCGATGTGCCCGCGAATCTCCTCGTCTATGGCGTCGGGTACACCGTCGCGGCGGCGCGGCCAGAACTTCATGACTCGCTCGCCTGCCGCGGAGAGAGGATGCCGCCCATGGCTTCGACGAGGCGCTCCCAGCGCGAGCGGCCGGACGCCAGCTCGTCGCGCCCCTTCTTCGTGAGGCGGTAGACGCGGATGCGCTGCCGGTTCTCGGACGTCTTCCACGCCGCGGCGATCAGCTTCTGCTTCGCGAGGCGGTGGAGCGCGGGGTAGAGCGACCCGGTGTCGACCTGGAACGCGTCCATCGAGTTGGCGCGGATCGCCTGCGAGATGCCGTAGCCGTGCTGCGGGCCCCACTGGAGCGTCTGCAGGATGAGGAGGTCGAGCGTGCCCTGGAGCAGCTCGATCCGGTTCAGGTGGCGCGCGCTCGGCTTCATGACCATGTAGAGACTCTACATCCTCAGGGTGTAGGGTGTCTACTTAGACGGCGGCAGCCGGCGCCGGGTTGCCTTGCCGCCATGTAGCCGGCGTATCCCTCGCCGGCGGAGTAGAATCCGGCCCATGCCGTTCAGAGACATCCAGCGTATCGCGTTGACCTTGACCATCGGCTCGGCGATCTCCCTGGCGCCTGCGCTCGCTGCCCGACAGACGGGCGTGCAGTCACTGCAATACCGGTCACCCGAGGGCGTGGAGTATCGCTCGCTGCCCGATACCGATGCCGTCAAGACCGCGCGCGCCGCGCTCGACGCGGAGGCGAAGAACATCACGCGCATCATCGACCTCGGCGTGGCCCAGTCCGGTGCGCGGCAATTTCGCGAAGCCATCGCGACGTTCACACGCGGCCTCGAGATCGAGCCGAAGAACGCGCTGCTCCTCAGGTGGCGCGGACATCGCTATCTGTCCGTCCGTGAGTTCGATCGCGCGTTCGCCGATCTCACGCGCGGCGGCGCCATCGACAGCACGATCTACGGCATCTGGTACCACCTCGGCGTCGTCCACTACCTGCGCGGAGACTTTGCGGAGGCGGCCGCGGCGTTCGCCAAGGCGCAGCCGATCGCCCCGGATGCCGGCGAGCTGGCGGGTTCGACGGACTGGTTGTGGATGTCGCTCAGCCGGGCCGGCCGCGGCGCGGAAGCGAAGGCGATGCTCGATCGGCGGCCGGACTCGAAGCCGGTGACCAACGCCTACACGCGGCGCCTGCAGCTCTATCGCGGCGAGATTGGCCCGGAAGCCGTCGTCACGTCGGCGGATACCGACGAGGTGCAGGTCGCCACGCTCGCCTACGGCCTGGGGAACTGGTACCTCGTGCGCGGCGACAAGGCGCAGGCGCGCCAATGGTTCGAGCGCTCGATCCAGTCTGGCGGTTGGCCCGCGTTCGGGTTCATCGTGTCGGAGGTGGAGCTCCGCCGCCTACGTTGATCGTGCGCGGCCATCCCAGCGGGCGAAGCCATCAGAGGAACAGCGCGAAGAAGTAACCCACCACCGAGAGGGCGATCGTGGTGATCGCGAGCGGGACCGGGTAACCGATGCCAGGCACGGCGGACCGTGATTCCTTTTGCGCCGCTCGCATCGAGGTGGTGTTCTGGCGGGCGCCGGCTACGGCACCCATCAGCAGTGCCGGATTCAGCTTGAGCACGTGACGCCCCACCCCCCAGGCGACGAGCTCGGGGAGCAGGCTGATGACCTGAGAGGCGATGAGCAGCTGCCAGATAGGCCCGGTGGTCGCGACCTGGTAGACCGCGAGGCCCGAGTTGATCGCGAGCGCTGACGTGAAGACGTTCAGCCCCATTTCCTCCATGAGACTGCGGGCGCCCTCGGAGATCGGCCCGCCGAATGCGGGGTGCCGCGTCTTCAACCAGCCGAACACGATTCCCGTCATGAGCACGGCGGCCGCACCGAAACTGATGTGAATGCCGAAGAGCGGCACGGGAATGGCCCCGAGCAGCGCGCCCGCGAGCAGTCCCAGGGCCAGGGTCAACACATCCGAGGTATGCCCCGCTCGCACCACTTGGCCCACTCGAGATCCCAAGTCGTCGAGGCGCTGCTGCGGTACCCGTCACACGAATCACGTCGCCCTTCGCGAGCGTGGTCGCCGCACCGGCCGGCAGTTCGATGCCGGCACGGAAGACGGCATTCGGATACAGCCCGGGGCCGAGCAGATCGGGCACCGATCGCCCTGCGGCCTCGTCGCGGCCGATGACCACGTCTACCGTGTGCAGCGGTCTCAGCGCGCGGGCTTCCGCATCCGGCAGTTCCGGACCCAGCACCTCCCTGACGCGCACCTGCTTGTCCACCGGCCCGCTGATCACGACCTCGTCGCCCGCGGCCAACGCCGTGGTTTCGTCGAGCGCGATCCAATCGGTCCCGCGGCGCACGAGCTCGATGGCCACGCCGGGTGCGGCCTTCCCGACGTCGCCGATGGTCCTGCCCGCCATGCCGCTCTCGGGGACGCGGTAGGCGCGCACCGCGATCGCCGCGTCGATCGCGTCGGCAGCTTCGACGGTACCGGGGAGCGGCGCCGTGCGTTCGCCGCGCATCGCCGCTTCGAAGTCGTGCGCGGCCTTCGGGGCGTCGAAGCCCGCCAGCCTCGGCAGGACCTTCATGAAGAGGACAAACTGCACCTGCGTCGCGGCGTAGCACAACGCGAACGCGGCCGAGAGCATGCCGGCGACGTTCTCCACCGGCACGCCCGGCGGTGGGCGATAGGCGCTGGACGAGAGCGCCGACGAGGCCGTGCCGAACGTGGCCGAGGAGTTGTTCGAGCCGGCCAGCAGTCCAGCGACGGCACCCGGCGGCAGATCGAAGAGCCACCCGAAGGCGTAGCTGATTGCGGGCGCCAGCACCGCAACGATGGCGCCAATCGCGACCATGTGCCAGCCGTCCCGCTTCAGGCCGGCGAAGAACTGCGGGCCGATCTTGACGCCCAGCGCGAAGATGAAGATGTTGAAGAAGATCGTCTTGACGACATCGGGGAGAGCCAGCGCGACGCCCGTGCTCGTGTACGACCCGATACTGACCAGCAGGCCGACGAAGATGATACAGACGACTGACCCGAGCGAAATGCCGCGAATCGCGGGCCGGCCGAGGATCATACCCGCGGCGAGCACGCCGAACAGAGCAGATGAAAGGCTGGCCCTGCAGGAAGTGGAAGAACGTGTCCATCAGTTAACTTCTCGTCGATTCGTTTAGTCCCGCTTCGTCGCTCGTGCTACAGGCTCGGCCGCGTGCGCCCACGACGAGCCGTGGCCGGCGCGCCTCATGCCTTTGACCATCCTCACTGCACCGCAAAGCCTTGATGGTTAATGAGTTCGTATCTTGGTCAGCAATTCGTCCGTACCGTGCCCTCAGCAGCACCGCAAGCGATGTTCCAGCCTTAGCAACTGAAGCTCAGATAGCGAGACTGAGTCGGCGTGATGGCGCGCACGGGTTTTGCAGTTTTCATGGCCAGGTTCCTATGAATCGACGGTTCTTGGCGTGGAGCGGTGTTGGCGTTGTCGCGCTCGGCGCGGTGGGTGGCGGGGCCTGGATTCTGTCACTTCCTCCAGCGCCGACGGTGACGGACCCGCCTCCGATCGCAAAGGAGGAAGCCGACGCTACGCTGAAGGCGTTGAAGCCGCCAAAACGTCAGCGTCCGCTGGTCGCGATTATCGGCATCAACGACGCCACCGAGACGACGGACTACCTCATGCCCTTCGGCATCCTTCGGCGCTCGGACGTGGCCGACGTGGTCCTGCTGGCGACGGAACCGGGCCCGGTGAAGCTCTATCCGGCGCTCCAGGTCGAACCGCACGCCACGATCGCGACGTTCGATGCGCAGCATCCTGACGGCGCCGACTACGTCATTGTCCCGGCCATGAGCCGCGACGACGACCCGACGGTTCTCCAGTGGCTCAGAGGGCAGGCGGAAAAGAGGCGCGGTGATTGTCGGGGTGTGCGCCGGCGCCAAGGTCGTCGCCGAGGCCGGCTTACTGGACGGCAAGCGGGCGACGACGCACTGGTATTTCGTTGCGGAGCTGCGCAGGAAGCATCCCACGATCCGTTATGTCGCAGACAGGCGACTGGTGGTTGACGAGCGCGTTGCGACGACGACGGGAGTCACGGCGTCCATGCCGGTCGCGCTCACCTTGGTCGAGGCGATGGCCGGCCACGACATCGCGCAGGCCATCGGTCGCGAGATCAGCCTGCCGCATTGGGACGCGCGGCACGGCAGCGACGCGTTCCGGTTCACGCGCCCGTTCGCGTTGACGGCCCTCGGCAACACGGTCGCGTTCTGGAACCGGGAGCAACTCGGCATCGAGCTGACGCCCGGCGTCGACGAAGTCTCGCTCGCCCTGGTCGCGGACGCGTGGTCGCGGACGTACCGGTCACGCGCCGTGACGTTCTCCCACACGAACGGTGCGCAGCAGAGCCGCAACGGCATTCGCATTGTCCCCGACCAGGTCGCCGCGAGCTGGCCCGGGGAGCGTCTGCTTCCGGCGCCCGGGGATCGTCCACCGGCAAGAGCTCTGGACGAAGCGCTTGACGGGATTGCGGTCCGCTACGGGACGCGCACAGCCGATTTCGTCGCCATGCAGCTCGAATATCCGAGAACAGACGATCGTAAGAACGGCTCTATTCCTTGAGGCATGACCATGGTTCAGGCGACGTGAGCGAGGACTTGCCTCGAGACTGAACGAATCTGCCTTCAACGTCTGTCGAGTTCTGACTGTTTCACGTAGAAACTGAGATCCTTGGCGCGGAAGGCATTGGTCGGCATCCTGTTCAGTGGTGGTGAAGCCTGGCGCGGCAGCGATCAAATCGGGGATGCGGTTGACGATGGTCGCGCAAGTCAACTCGACGGTTGCCGGTCGGTTGATGATGACCTCGGTGTTGGGCTCTCCCTGAATGGTCCACACATTCTGATCGAACTCACCCGCGGCGTAGACCTTGCCGATGCACTCGGCTTCGATGACGATCCCTTCCTCGGTGATGGTCGTGACCACTGCGGACATTCCCGTCGCGTGTCCCGCGGGGATGGTCATCTGAAGCGTTTCGGAACGAAGCTCGTTGTCGTGGATCTGGGGAACGCACCTTTGGGTCTGTTTCTTGACCGTGAGTCCCAGCCGGGCGCAGAGCCAACCATTGACGTTCCACATGTAGGAAGGCAGGAAGGCCTCCTGCGCAATCAGTGCCTTTCGTTCCGCGTCGGAGATCGTGTCGGCGGCGGCAATCTCCTTTTCGAAGTCCGCCACGGACAGACCCGCCCCGTGAACCTTCGCCAGCGCCAGGCCGTAATCCTCGACGTTGTAGCTGGATTTTCCGGTGATCTTCTTGATGGTGTGAGTGGCGCCGGCAAGCGTCGTGATCAGGTTGCCCCAGAGCACGTCCTGGTATCCGGAGCCACAGAGGGTGCAGCCATTTCTCTTGGCCACGTCGTCCAGGAGCTGGGTCGTTTGGGACGAGGAATTCCAGGGATAGAACGCCTCCTCACCGATGGTGATGGCATTGACGCCGCTCTCGGCGCAATCCATGAGCGGGCCCTTGAGATCTTGCATCAGACTCGCGGTGGTAATGATGCAGGCGTCCGGCTTCTTCTCCTTCAGGGTCGCGGCTGCGTCCTTTGAATCCTGGACGAGAACTCCCGTCTTTCCCACTCCCGCGATGTCGCCAATATCCTTGCCGAGGTTGTGAGGACTCCGACCAAAGGCGCAGACGATCTCGGCCCCCTTCTCCATGGCGTAGCGCATGGTGTAAACCGACATTTTTCCGCAACCGTATTGGGCAATCCTCAGCTTCCGCTCCATCGACAGATTCCTTTTCCAAAGGGACCGGCGCCGAACCTTCCGAAGTCTCCGATCGTCGTCCGGCTACCGACGGCGTTGCAGTCGGCCGCCGCCCGGAGCGAAATCTTGCTATATCGGCACCTCCTTCTTCGATCTGGTTCATAATCCCTGCTGCGGGCGCTGGTTCCAGTTTACGGGACTGCTTTCTCAGATTCCTGGATTGGTGGCAAGGCAACAAGGGACTCTTCCAAATGCCGCTGACGATTCTCGTCGTCGAGGACTATCCGCCGTTCCGCAAGCTCATTTGTACGGCGCTCCACCGACGCGCGCAGTTCCAGACCCTCGAGGCGGCGGATGGGTTGGAGGCTGTTCGGATGGCCGAACAGCTGCAGCCGGATTTGATTCTGCTCGATATCGACCTGCCGAAGATGCATGGATTCGAGGTCGCGAAACAGATCCGCAGGCTCGCTCCCCACGCACGACTTCTCTTCATGAGCCAGGAGTCCTCGTCGGACATGGTACGACAGGCGCTGAGTTTGGGCGCCCATGGCTACATTCAGAAGATATCCGCCGCGACTGACCTGCTGTCCGCGATCGACGCCGTACTCGTGGGCCAACGATTCGTGAGTCGCAGTCTCGCGTTTACCGAACCTGCCGATGCTCCCGCGCCGCGTCGTCACGAGATTCTGTTCTGTTCAGATGACGCCGCGATTATCGATGGCTTTGTTCGCTTTGTTGCTCCCGCCCTGAACGCCGCCGATGCCGCGATCTTCCTGGTGACGGGGTCTCACCGGGCACCTCTTCTGCAGGGGTTGCGCACGCAGGGTGTGGACATTGATGGCGCCATTGCGCGCGGCACCTGCCTGGCGTTTGATGCTGACGTCGCTCCTGACCCCGTCCGATTTCTGGCGGCGATCGACGGTGTGCGCGCCGCCGCGGCTAGAGCCGGGAAAGCACATCCCCGCGTCGCGTTTTGCGGCGAACGTGCGGGCCGCTTGTGGGCCGCAGGCCGAACGGCGGAGGCGGTTCGGCTCGAACAACTCTGTGGCGAACTGGCGCATGACGTCGACATTCTGTGCGCGTATCCGGTGCCCTACACGAACGACGATCACGTGCTCACACGCCTCTGTGCAGAGCACACCGCTGTTTCTGCAGCTGCCCGAGGCAACGTGAGGCGGGTGTGACAGAGGATGAGCCCTGCGTGCGCCCCGTGGCCACGGACGCCACCAGCTTCACACAAGCGGAGGAGATCCGATTGCGGTATGCGGCGATCGTGGAGTCCTCAGATGACGCGATCATCGCCAAGACTCTCGACGGTGTGATCTCAGCGTGGAACGCCGCTGCCGAGCGGATGTTCGGATATACGGAGCACGAGGCCATTGGACAGCCGATCAAGATGATCATCCCGCCGGATTTGTACGACGAGGAGCATGACATTCTGAAGCGGCTTCGAGCCGGTGAGCGAATCGAAAATCATGAATCTGTCCGGTTCACCAAAGCAGGCGAGCGCCTCGCTGTTTCATTGACGATCTCGCCGTTGCGAGACGCCGCGGGCAGGGTCGTCGGATGCTCGAAGATTGCGCGCGACATCACGAAGGCCAAGCAGGCTGAGGCCGCGCTGCGGCACAGCGAGCAACGGCTGGCACGCGAAGTGGCGGGCGCCAAAACGCTCCAGTCGATCAGCACGCGCCTGATTTCCGAGTCGACGCCAGAATCCCTGTATGCGCAGCTTCTCGGCGCGGCCATGGAGTTGATGGCGTCCGATGCGGCCAGCGTCCAGATGCTCGCCGCAGACCACACGTCGCTGCGGCTCCTCGCGTCGAGGAATTTCCACCCTGACTCTGCGGCGTTCTGGCAACGGGTCGAGGTCGGAGCGGGGAGCACCTGCAGCAAGGCACTCAGTGACAACGAGCGCGTGGTTGTGGTCGACATCGAGACGTGTGCATTCATGGCCGGCACTCAGGATCAGCAGGAATATCGTCGCTCTGGAATCCGCGCCGTGCAATCGACGCCGCTGCGGTCGCGAACGGGCCGGCCTCTCGGCATGCTCTCGACGCACTGGCGGTCGCCGCACACCCTGACCGACGATGATTTCAGATTCTTCGACGTGCTCGCCCGCCAGGCCGCGGATCTGATCGAGCGCACCCTCGCCGAGGAAGCGCTGCGCGACAGCGAAGAATGCTTCCGCCTCATCGCGAATACCGCGCCGGTCATGATCTGGATGACGGGCGCCGAGAAACAGATCACGTATCTCAATCAGACCTGGCTCGATTACACGGGACGGCCATTGGATGCGGTGTTGGGACAGCGACAGGCCGAGGTCCTCCACCCGGACGAAGCGGAGCGATGCCGCGAGGTTTACGAGAAGGCCTTCGCGCGGCGTGAGCCTTTTCAGATGGAGCATCGGCTCCGCCGCCACGACGGCGAATTTCGCTGGGTGATGACAGCGGGTGTGCCGCGCTACAACTTCGACGGGTCGTTTGTTGGTTACATTGGCACGGGCGTCGACATCACCGAGCGTAAGCGGGCGGAAGAGGTTCTTTCCCAGGTGAGTCAGAAATTGATCGACGCGCACGAGGAAGAAAGCCGACGAATCGCCCGCGAGCTGCACGATGACATCAACCAACGGCTGGCGGTGATGAGCGTGCATCTCGGTTACCTGAAGCAAAGCCCTCCCGCGTCAGCGGCCGAACTCGAGCAGGCGATCGGGGGAGTCAGCCAGGGGATCGCGGATCTTGCGGCCGATATTCAGGCGCTGTCGCACCGCCTTCACCCCGCGAAACTGGAACTCCTGGGGCTGGAAGGGGCGGCGGCTGGGTTCTGCGAAGAGCTCTCCCGTCGGCACGGTGTGACGATTGACGTGCACTTCGAGAACATCCCCGCCGCGCTGCCACGGGAAATCTCTCTGTGTCTCTACCGCGTGTTGCAGGAAGCCCTGCAGAATGTCGTCAAGCACTGCGTGTCGCGACGCGCCCACGTCTCTCTGAACGGTCAAATGAACTCCATCAATCTGATGGTCAAGGACTCGGGCGCCGGCTTTAACCCTGACGAGGCGATGAGAGGGCCAGGGCTCGGCTTGACCAGCATGCAGGAGCGGTTGAAGGTCGTGGGCGGGCAACTGTCCATCAACTCGGAGCAGGGGCGCGGCACGACGATTCACGCTGTCGCGCCGCTCCGTGTCCTACCGAAGCCTGCAGACGGAGTTCGATAGCGCGTTGGACTAGCTCGTCAATGAGTGCGCCGAAGCCGCCGCTGGAGAGGGGGGTGTCCAAGCGCCCGCGCGTGCTGCTGGCGGACGACTACCCTGAGATGTTGAAGGCCATCGGCCGGCTGCTGGAGCCGGACTGCGAGGTCGTCGGAACCGTGTCGGACGGCGGCGCACTGCTGGAGGCCGCGCAACGACTCGCGCCTGACGTGGTCGTGCTCGACCTGAACCTCCCGAACCTCAACGGGCTGGCGGCGTGCCGTCAAATCACGCGACTGCACCCGGAGATGAAAGTCATCATGTTCACCGCGATGAACGATCCACAGGCCAGCCAGGCGTTCTTCGCGGCCGGAGCATCGGCCTTCGTATCGAAGCTCGCGTCCGTCGACCTGCTGTCGACCATCAAGCGCCTGTGTGCCGACTGAGGCTGACGCTCGATCTTGACGCCACAAGATCGGCGCAGTCAGACCTCCTAAGCGACGCTGCGCTCGAGGGACGGGAGGGCTTCGGAAGCCCCTCCCAGCGTGCAGGCCGTCCGCGAGCGAACTCGCCCGCGGACGCCTCGCATGTTCGCTACAACCCGAGCACGGAGGCCACGGCCTGAGCGACGATGGTGTGGGCCGCGCGCGTCGGGTGGATCCCATCCCAGAACAGGTACTCGTCAGGAGCCTGACAGAAGAACGGCTCATCGGCGGGCATCACGCACACCTCGCGAGCGTTCGTCAGCCCGTAGCTCTGCGGATTCGCCACGATGTCGCTCAGCAGCGCAGAAGCATCGAAGCGGGCGATGCTGATGCCGGGAAGCGCCGCCAGCTGCGTCAGGACGCCGCCCAAACCGGCGTTGAACAACTGCGACAGGCCCGTCGCGAGCTGTGCCGCGCCTGGACTCATTTGGTCCAGCATGCGAATGGCGGGCGTCAGCGCCAGGTTCGGCGGCAGCCAGACCAGAAAATGTCGGGCGCCTGCCTGATACAACAACCGAATGTGGTTCGCAATGGACGGGATCGCTTGCTCCAGAATCGCCTGCGCAGCGAGCGGACCGCCGGTCCGATAGGCAACGATGGCATCACGGATGTCATTGCCGCCCATCTCGATCACGTAGAGCGCGTCCGAAGGCGCGCCACCACCGTGATCGGCCAGGAACGCCTGCACCTGATTCGAGAGATTGAAATTGTGTCCGTCGTCGTAGGCGCGCGCGGCGCCGACGGCATAGTTGGTGCCCTTCAGGCTACCGGATCCGAACGCCGGCCGAACGCTGCCGGCCAGCCGGAGCGAGCGGGCGAACTGCTCGACCCACGTGGCGCCATTGCTGAAATGATGCCCGCCGCGCGCGTAGGGGGCGGCCGGAACCAGCAGCGGATCCAGTATGTAATCCGGCGGCGTGTTCGTGCCTCCGCGGAGCGCGAACGCATTCCCGGAGTCGGACAGGCTCGTGCCGAACACGACTATCGCTGAATAAGGCGCACGCGCCTGGCTGGAGAGGCCGGCCGTTCCCAGGCCGAGGGCCACTGTGCAGGCCAAAAGCGTAACGAACCGACGTCTCATGATGTCCTCCTTGAGTACCGATCGCGACAGACAACCTGTTGTCCGCCTGCTATGCGGTACTGACGGAAGGAGCGGCAAACGTTACAGGGGATCAGTGCGGCTGAACAGGAGCAGCCGAAACGCTTTGGGCGAGAGGGATACCTCTCGCCCATCACGCAGAAGCTGTCGTGTCGCCGCGTTGCTGCGCTACTCCTGCACCGGTCGCAACGCGGCAATGAAGAAGAAGATGTTGGTCGGCGTATCGGCGCTGATCACGCCGGGCGTGCCCACGTTTGGATCACCCTGCAGTTCACGGACTTTGGCCAGTGTTTTGGCGGCTGCGATCTCGTTCCAGGCGGCAAGCGAGAACACGCGGATGTTCACCGTACTGGAACCAGCCACCGCCGCGCGAGGTCAGGATGTGATTGTGTGCCGCCGGTCCGGCGGTCGGACTGCCGCCGATACGCGACAGATCGATCATCAACGGGTGATTGAGACACGGTGTGCCGGCGCGGCAGGCGAGAGTCGCCGGATCGACGAGGTTCGCGATGGGCGGTGCGGCAGCAATGGCGTAGATGGTCGGGATCGGCCCTGGGCGCGGAGCCGTGTCCGGCGGGGCTCCAAGCTCGCAGGGGACGGTCGTCGTCGGCGCCAGCGGGTCACAGAAAAACGACTTCGTGTAGTAAAGCTGCACGTCCTCGCCATTGAACCAGCCGTCGATGTACCCCTTGTCGTCGTGAGCTGCCGAATTGGGGTATCGGCGCTGGCCGTGCCCGCGACGGTCGCGCCATGCCCCAGATGCGCGAGCGCTCCGCTCACGGCGCTTGGCGCCGATGTCGGCGCAGTGGGCGTCTTACTGGTCGTGCACGCGGCGATCAGCAACACCGGGTACGCGAAGAACAACAATCGCTTTGCCATCGAAACCTCCAGGGCCCGAAGGTTAGATCTTCTGTTCCAGGGAGTCATTGGATTGGTATGGTCTTTCCGTGTTTTCATCTGCGCCCCGAGGCCAGTTCGCGTCCGCCCCATCGTGGACACGGATCGCAATAACGTCACGTGCCAACTCGTGCGCGATGATTCCTCGCAGGAGGTCGGAGCGTTCGCCAGCCAGCCGAAGCGTGATCGACGCGCCGAACGAGTTTCCGGCCACCCACGCCGGCCCTAGCTCCAGGCGCTCCATCAAGGCCGCGAGGTCGGCGACATCCTCGCGGACGCAGCCCTGCTCGGGTGAACGCGCGCTTTCACTGTGGCCGCGCCGGTCGTAGGTAAGAACCCGAAATGACTCGGCCAATTTCGGCACGACAAGGTCCCAACTGTGGTGCGACCCCCAAGAGCCGTGCACGAAGACCAAAGGCACTTCACCGGCTCCACTGACCTCGTAGAAGAGCCGAACCCCATTGACCGTCGCTACTGCCATGTCGTCTCCCTCGGTCCAGAAGGGTGTACTTACCCAAGGCGTAATGTGGAGGCATCCTCTTCCGCTACTTACGACTCCCCTCGAGGCGAAGAAATCGGGCCGCGTTGTTGTAGAGGATGTCTCGCTTCTGCTCTGCGGTCAGGTAATTGGCTTCGTCGATCGCTTCGATCGCCTCGTCAATCTTCTCGGGCCATCGCATCTGGTCGGAGCCAAACATCAAGCGCTTCCCGAGGCCGGCGCGCACGAGGGCCTCGACATACCGGTGAAACGCAGAGCGCGGGATGATCCAGGTGATCGTCGACAGATCGCCGTAGAGTTGAGGATATTGATACATCATCGCGATCATCTCGTCGAGGAACGGGTAGCCGCTGTTCTCGACGAACACTCTGAGGTTCCGATGTCGAACCAGCACCTCCTCGAGGAGGTGCGGGCGGCCCGCGGCCGAGCGGAATCCCGGTACCGGCGGACCAATCCCTTCGGTGTGAATGAGCACAGGGAGATCGAATTCCTCCGCCAGTGCAAAGTACGGTGCGAGCGCCGGATCGTTGGGCGCCATGCCCATGAGCTGAGCTCCAATCTCACCCATTCCGGCCAGGCGTCCGGCGGCGTACTCCTGCCTGAGCATCGGCGGAGTGAGCTCACCGGGCTTCACAATGAAGGGCGAAGCGATGAACCGGCCGGGCGCGGCCGCGACCCACTTCTGGACGGTGCCCAGGTCGGCGCTGCTCAGGAATCCCAGGACGATGTTGTGGCGGTCCATCGCCTCGAGGGTCTTCCGCAATGACTCCTCCGGGGTCGCCGTCGCAGCCCCTTCGGGCTGACACGGGCGCGGGAGACACGGAGGCGGGGCTCCAGCGGGAAGATCGAGCGGGATATGGTGGGCATGCATGTGCATGTCGATGACCGGCGCGCGCTTTTGCGCGGAAAGCGCGGCGTGCGAGAGGCCCGCACACACGACTAGAACGGGCACGAACCAGTTACGCAGTACATGAGCCTCCGCGTCGACGCTGACGTTACCGAAAGCCGGAGGCGCTGACATCAGACGGAATACCCAAAATCGCGCAGGCTGTGAAAATGGGTATTTCTGCGTACGCCTCAGATGAGGTTGTGCTGGAACGCCCAGGCAGTCGCGCCAGTACGGCTCGACACGCCAAGCTTGTCGAAGATGTTGCTCACGTGCCGAGCGACAGTCCTTTCGCTGATGAAGAGCTCGTCGGCGATGGCGCGATTCGTCTTGCCGGCCGCAAGCAGCCGAAGCACCTGCGCCTCGCGTTCGCTGAGCGGGCCGATTCGCTGATACGAGGCGGGCTTCGATTGCTCGGCGATGCGTGCGAGCCACGGCGCGGCGTCGAGCTGCGTGAATCGTCGTCGCGCGGCTTCGAGCTCGAGTCGGCGGCCGTCCTGATCGCCTCGCTGTTCATAGACGGCGGCCAGCAGCAGACAGGTATGCGCTTCTTCGTACGGCATCTCCAGCTCGCGCCAGGTGTTGCACGCCTGCCGCAGCGATGTCGAGGCCGCTTCGACGTCGCCGTCAGCGAGGCACACCGCGCCGGTGGCGTGCGCGGACGCTGCGGCGAGCAGCGGCGCGCCGAAAGCGAGGGCGATTTCCGACAATTCTGCCGAAGCCGCGCGCGCCGCAGCGAGATCCTCAGCAGCCAGCAGAATCTCGATCGCTGCAGGCAGCATTCTGGCGCGACTGATTCGTTCCTGTGTATCGAGGAGAACGCTCCTGATTGAGGCGGCCGCCGTGTCGATCTGACCCTGCGCCAGACGGAGCAGCGACAGTCCTGGCTGCGGCTTCCGTCCGCGCTCGTGCGCACGCGTGTAGGCCTCTTCCGCCTTGGTGAACTCGCCTCGAAGTCGATGGATTTCGCCACAGCGATAAAAGGCCGCTCCCGCCGCCGGCCGCGAGATCAGGAGCTCACACGCGCCCTGTGCGTCGCGCGCGGCCTCGTTCCACTGGCCCCGCAGCTGCAGGACTTCGGCGCGGTAGAGCAGGCACTCGCCGCGATAACGCACGAGATCGGGCTCGGTCGCGCACCACTGCGCAAGCGAGGCCGTCCATTCATACGCGCGCCGCAGATCGAACGTCTCCCGACAGCCTTCCAGCACGCTGCAGTAGACATCCCCGGCTACGAGTGAGGTGACCTCGCCTGCGATGACCGAAGCCATCGCTTCATCGAACAGCGCGACACCTTCGGCAATGCGTCCGAGGCGGATAAGCGCGCGACCACGTCCATGGCAGGCCACCGACGCCAGATCGTGATCGGCAAAACGGCGAGCGATCTCCGCCGCCTGGCTGAATGTGGCGTGCGCCGCAGAGGGATCGCCCTGCACGATGCATGTGATGCCCACGGGGATCAGCAGATAGCCTCGGATGGCGCAGTCGAGCTGCCCCTCATCCAAGAGGCGGCCGGCTCTTGCGAACCAGCCGGATGCGGGAGCGATCGCGCGCCGTTCCATGAGAGAAAAACCGAGCCAGAACGCCGCTCGAGCGGCCCCTTCACGGTCTCCGCGATCGAGGAAGGCCTGATGCGCGCGTGCGGTGACGGTCTGGCACTCGTCATCCCGGCCCACCAGGTGGGCCGCGATCGCGAGTCGCTCGAGGTCTTCGGCGTCGAGCGGTGCGTCGCGATCAGCGGCCTGCAACAGCCGATACGATTCGGCCCAGGCCCGCTGCTCGAACGACTTCCGCCCACGCGGCAAGGTGGCGAGGTCCGTCATATCGCCCGCTAAGAAACGGTAGACCGATCGGGTAGCCTTGTGTCAACAACGTTATCGTTGCTGGCCACTGGCCGATGCCCGGTTGAAGGGCGCTCCCGCTACTCGGCCCGCATCGCGACGATCGGCTGCACGGCGGCCGCGCGGCGGGCCGATGGGAGGCCGGCAAGGACGGCGACCAGGAACGCCGCGGCGGCGGCGATCGAGTAGACGAGCGGCTCGGCGCCGCCGAGCGGATACCACGAGGGATCCATCAGCCGCACCCAGAGCACGGCGAGGACGAGTCCGACGCCGATTCCGGGCACGACCAGCCTGAGCGCGCTGCCGAGCACGTCGCGCAGCACGCGCCGGCGCGACGCGCCGAGCGCGACGCGGATGCCGATTTCCCGGGTCCGCGTCGCGACCATGAAGGCGATGACGCCGTAGACGCCGAACGTCGCCAGGACGAGCGCCACCGTCGCGGCGATGCCGCCCACCGCCGACATCGTCAGAATGTCGGAGCGGCTGTTCTCGATCAGCCACTCGCCGGTGATCGAGCTCGCGGAAGACGGCGTCGGTCTCGGCGTGGCCCGGCAGCATCCGCAACCCGCCACCGATCGCATTCGCGAACGCGCCGCGCATGGCCGCGTCAGAAGGCGTGCCGCGCGCGACGACCAGCACGGTCGAGGCCTCCTGCTGCGCGAGCGGGAGGAAGAGCTGCGGTCGCGGATTGCCCATTTGCGTCGAGACCAGATCCGCCGTCACGCCGACCACCGTATAGACCTGGCGCTCTTCACCGCGGAGCGCAAAGGCGACGCGGCCGCCGATCGGGTTGCTGGTCGAGAAGAGCTGACGCGCCAGCGGTTCCGACAGCAGCACGACGCGCTCGGCGCCGGCGCGATCGGTGGCGTCGATCGCGCGCCCGGCGAGCAGGCGCGTGCCGATGGTGTCCAGGTACCCCGGCCCAATGCGCGTCGTGTGGGCCACGACGAACGCACCGTCGCCGTCGCGCGCGATGCGCACGTCGCGATTGATGAAGTCGAGCGGGATGCCGTCGCCGACACTGACGGAGGCGACGCCCGGGGCGGTCGCCAGGTTGTCGAGCACGGTACGGACGAACAGCCGCTGTTCCTCGGTCGTCTTCGCGATCGCCGGCAGGGTGATGCGCGCGGCGTACAGGCCTCGCGGCGTGAAGCCGACGTCGGCAAAGGTCGTGACTCGGGCCTGATCGAGATAGACGCCGCAGATCACGAGAAACGGCACCGCCAGTCCGGCCTGCGCGGCCGCGGTGAAGCGCTGGAGGCGGCCGACGCGCTGGCCGCCGCCGGCGGAGTCGTTCCTGAGCGCGGTGATGATGGACGGGCGGCTGAAGCGCAGCGCGGGCAGCGCGCCGAGCACGACGCTCGTCACCAGGCAGAGCCCGATGCACTGCAGCACCAGCCAGGGGTCGGGCTCGAACAGATCGAGCGTGGGGCCCCACACGTCGAGCAGCCAGGCGATCACGATCGGGCCGCCGAAGAGGATGGCGGACGCGAGGGTGCCACCGAGTAGCGCCATCACCAGCGCCTCGCTCAAGTGGTAGCGCATCAGGCGCCAGCGCCCCGCGCCCATCGCGGCCCTCACCGCCAGCTCGCGCTGCCGCATGGCGCTCCGCACCAGCATCATGCCGGAGATGTTCAGCCCGACGACGAGCAGCACCGTGGCGGACAATCCGAGCAGCATCAGCCGCGCGGTCGAGATCTGCGCCCGCATGCGCGCCCCGGCGGGGAAGTAGGCCTCGACGCCCCCGGTCTTCTCTTGATTGGTGGATGGATAACGCGCCGCGAGCGCCGCCACCGCGGCCTGCACGCGCGCGTCCGACTGCGCCACCGTCGTGCCGTCCTGCAGCCGGGCGATGGCGTGCACCCACCCGGCATCGCGGCGCTGACGCGCATCCGCGCTGGCGGCGAGCCGCGGATGACGCGACAGCGGCAGCCAGAGCTGGTAATAGCCCTCGTTCAGACTGTTGACGTGGCCGCGGAACTCCTCCGGCGCCACGCCGACGACCACGTACGCGGTTTGATTGATGGTGATGGTGCGGCCGATGATGTTCGGATCGCTGTCGAACCTCGTCTGCCAGACGCGGTGTCCGATGACCGCTTCGGGCTCCGCTCGGGACGCATCGTCCGCAGCCGGAAAGCCGCGTCCGAGCGGGAGCGTGACGCCAATAGTCGAGAAGTAATTGCTGGAGACGTACATCGTCGACACGGGAATCGTGGCGGTCTGCCCAGCGGGCTGGAACAGCCCCTCGCCGCGGCTCCATCCGGTGATGACGATCCCTTCGCCGGCCGCGTCGCGCACGTCGAGATAGTCAGGGAAGGACCAGGTGTCGATGACGCGATTGCCGGTCTGCGCGAGCAGTTGCCCGGTCGGCCGGATCACCAGCTCGGCCAGACCGAGGCGCTGGACGCCCGGCGGCGTGCCAAACATCATCCGCAGGAGGAGCAGCATCGCGATCACCACGCCCATGCCCAGCCCGAGGGAGACGACGCAGACGGCGGTGAAAGCGCGCGCCCTGAGGAGGGTGCGCGCGGCGTGAAACAGGTCCGAAGCGAAAGTGTTCATCGTTGTGTCTGGGTGGATACGCTCGACCTCAGCCGGGCACAGATCCGCCGGCCGCGGGCGCAGAGAGTACAGACGGCGGCGGTGCCGCTGGTGTTCCGTCGTGGCGGCGTGAGCAGGTCGAACTCTGCCCGAGAGGCTCTGCTGCTGCCGGACGACTTCGTAGTCGCCCCTCCGTGCGCCTTCGCGCACCACCCAGCCCGCCGCCGCCTTGAACGTCCAGCCGTCTCCGGCGAACGTCCCATCGTCGCGCCGGACGGGCGCCGACACACGGCGCGAGCGGCCATCACTCGCAACCAGCACGCCCTTCTCCGCTTCGAGCGTGCCCCAGTCTCCTGAAGCGCGGAAAGGGCCGAAGTACACCGTCCCGATGCCAGGAATCACAGCCGCGCCCCGCGAATCAGACATGCCGCTGCCGCCGCCCGGGATCACGAGCACCGGACCGTCGACAAAGCGCTGGCGCAACTCGGCGAAACGTTGCTGCCGCTGTTGCTCGCGCTGCTGTTCGGACGCGCGGATCTCGGCGCCGCCGTATCGGGTGGCAGACGCCGTGGCGTCAGTGGCTGGTTGAACCGCGAGCGCACGCATCACGAGCGTGCCGAGATCGTCGGTGCCGCGCACCCTGCGCGTCCAGCCGGGAGACGAGGCATCGAGCAGGAGGCCGTACGCGGGACCGGACATGTACGCAAACGTGCGAACGAAGCTCGCCTTCAGAGCCGCTGCCTCCGTATTGGCCAGCAGATCGATCGCGCTGGCGATCGCGTCGGCCGCAGACGGTGCCGCGAGCACGGTGCCCGTGTACGCGGCGAGCCCTTCCGTGATCTCCTGGGCGCGCTCGTCTTCGACACTGGCTGGGTAGAGCATGCGCCGAGCCTGTCGGAACGCGAGCGCGTCGCGGACAGCGAGAGTGCGCGGCTGTCCTGATTCCCGCAGTGCCCGCGCGAGCGCGCGCCATTCGAGCCGCAACCAATACCGTCCATCCGCTGCGTCGAGATGTTCAGTGTGCCAGTGCCGGTGCCCCCAGTCCGAGCTGCGGCTGCACGCCGTGGAACAATTCGTGGAGGAAGAGCTCCTTGCGCTCACGCGGCGTCCTGTTGGCCACGTCGTCCCACATGTATGCGCCCCACGTCGCGCCGCCCCACTGGACCGGCGCGTTCACAAGACCGAGCAGTCCGGCCGAGCCGCTTCCGGTGCCGGCTGGCTGGTGGCGAACGTCTGCGTCCGCCTGTCGGCGATCACCATCGGCGCGCAGATCGACACGCCCCACAGACGGCCGCCGTCGCGCTCGCAGAGCGCCTGGGCTTCCTTGAAGTACTCCTGTGCGCGCTGTTGATCGACCTGCGCCACCGCCGGCGGCGGGTGGCCCATGACCACGTACGCCACGACTGCCGTGCACAACGCTGATATCCGCATTGTCTACTCCCTGGCCGTTGCCTACCTTGGCACAACCCACGTGCCGGCGATGCGGTCGTGTGGACCACGAGTCGGGCCAATCGCGCGCCCATCGCGCCTCACCACCGCGTAGCAGAAGACCCGCGTGACCAGACCGCCTGGCACGGCCAGCACCGACATCAGACCGAACACGATCGAGACCAACGCCGGGATCAATTCTTTCGATGGCGTCACATCAGCCGAATTCGATCACGTGAACTCGCAGGTAGGTTCGGACAGCTTCACAGCGGGGCACGTCTTACCGTCGCGGGCTCAACAGCCGTCGCTCCACACGCGGATACGCGAGAGCTTCGTTCCAATGCATGAGGGCAAAAGGGGACGGTTTGCAAGCCGCCGCTTTCGTCGGATCCAGCCGGGAACCACGGTCACGCGCCGCTACTTTGAGCACATTGCAACTGCCCTTCACAGCTTCTTCAGGCACGCGAGCAGCGCGGAGTACTTCCTGCCGAGCGTCTCACCGAACGGATCGCGGCTGACGTTCTCGCCGGGCGAGACGCCACGCGTGGAAAAGCGTCAGATGCTCGATCTGCGATCGGGCGCGATCGTGAAGCCGGTGACGGCAGGCATTCGCGCCTATGCGACGTGGCTTCCGCCCGATGGCAGATTCGTCGTGGGCAACGGTTCATCGGGTGAGATGCGCTGGATGCGAACAGATCGCTCCGAAGCGGCCGGCACTCTGCTCGCCATACCAGACGCGGTGCTGCTGCCGAGTGGTCCTTCGAGGGCAGCGGTCGTCGTCTCGCGTTCTATCAATGCGGCACGTCACGTCAAGGTGCGGTGACGTTCGACGGCTGGACCGTGCCGGTCACCGTGGATGCGGCCAGTTCGTTGCAATTCGCACAAGGAGAATCAAGGGCTCCCCCTCGGCCCAACTGTGGTCAGCTCGATGCCGCGGGCGGCTTATACTGGATTGGCGACCGTGACGCGTCCCGCTTCGAGGGCTTGTCGTAATCGTCTACGACGACAGTAGCAGTACCTGTAAGTTGTTGATTCTAAACGGAGAGATGGCCGAGAGGCTGAAGGCGCACGCTTGGAAAGCGTGTGTAGGGGAAACTCTACCGTGGGTTCGAATCCCACTCTCTCCGCCAATTCCCAGATTCGTTCCCGCGGACGAACAGGTCGAACGGCTTATTGTAGGCAGGAGGTCCGGTTCCGTCAGGTCCGCCCTGTTCACACTCACCGCGGCGGTCGGCGAGGCGCCGAGCCACCAACGGGGTTGATCGCGGGACGGCGCGCTCCGTCGCGATGCGGAACTTCCTCCTCTGTCGGACGAGTTTCCGTAGCCGATGGTCATGGCTTTGCTGCCGGCGGAATGAGGTGGTCATGTACGCGCAACCTTATCCCTCGATGCGGCGTGGGCCGTCGACACACCAGCGGCCTCACAGCCGGCCCACCAACGCCAGCCGCAGTGCAGCGACTCCGTAGATCGCCGTCGCCGCCTACGTCCATTCTCGTACACCGGCACGGATGTCAATTATTGAGATCCGCGTTGACGCCAAGCGATCGGACATCCACTGATTCTTGATTACCGAGTCCAGGGTCATCAGTCTTCCGACTTCTTCGTATTCTCGCACTTCGATCTATCGCCGCCTCCAAAAGATACGTCGCCGCGACGGTGTGGTGAGTTGCGAATCCTGCCTCCACAAGTACTGCTCTGCGCGCACGACCCTGTCTCGACTACGGATCATCTCGCGGTTGGCCGCGTCCTCGGAACGCACTTCGATCTTCGCCTGCAGGATGTCCTCCGCCGCCTTCCGCATCGGCGTCCTTACGTCCGCAGCGATCGCCCTGGCATCCGTCAACTTCGAGAGAGCTAGACTAATTTCGCCGGCCCGCTCCCAAGCCCTTGCCTGGGCGAGGTCTTGAGTCCACATGTGCCCCAAACACTTCTGAGCCTCGTCTCGGTTGGAACTTTTCAACAACTCATGGGCCGTCTTGTAACACCCGCTCGCGCGCGCCAGCGGCAGAATCGCTCGCCTCGCCTCCTGAGCGGTCGCGCTGCTGAGCGCCCAGATGATAGCGCCACCTGGACAGTCATTGTGGTACATGCGACCGAGAGCCACCATCAGATCGGCGTAGATCTGGGCTCCCAGTCCAAGCACCGGAGCCGCAGGCTCTCCGCAATTCTGTGCCCGTGCGCAACATGCCTCGCAACCATCTCCCCAGCTGCCAGGGGGTCCCAAACGGCATGCGCGGCGCGGGCCGCTTCCACGAAGTGGATCAGGCGCACGCACTGCCGAGGCGTCGCGGCATCGACTTCTGCAAGGACCAAAGCACGGTTCAATGCATGTCGGATCTGGGTCCCGTTCAGGGCGAAGGACAGGTAGGCCGGCTCGCCCCTGTCCCACACGTCGGAGTCCTGCCACGTCGCCGTCAGGTCGGTCAGAAGTTCCCCGAGGTCAGGCTTGAACGACAAGAAGTCCTCAGGTAGCGTGCTGCGAGCGTCATGACCTCCGCGGGCGATCATGAAAGCAGGCCGTCGACGAATTACCTGCTCGATGTCCTGTCGAAGCTGCTCCGAACAGCAGCCATTACCTGGGCGCAGCATGTTCAGGATGCTGTTCTCTCCGGAACTCAGTGCCACAGTCACTCGACAGCCACCGCGCGATCTCCTGCGGTGTGATCTTCCTCTTGGCCTGCCTGTCGCAACTTGCCCCGGTAACGATGGTCCCTCTTATAGAGCTCCCGCAGCGTACTCAACACGTACTGCTGATGGGGCGTCTCTTAATCTTGGACTCCTCGGTCGCCCGCGCATTTCGTACCTCCAGAGTGAGTGTGTCCTCTAGCAGAGTTACTCTTCGATTACCTGGAGAGTCCCTGTCGCAACACAGGCCCGACAGGCTGTCCCCCTGCCGTATACGCGCGCGGAACCGCTCGGGGTGCACACCTCAACCGACGCTTGTTGCTATGCCGTTTAGACTACCTTGGCCGGGCCACACGCTCCAGCGCGAGGGCCCTCGCGCCCCACGTGCTGCTCCTTGCCAGGCAACGCCAGACCCGCCTACGACGATCGTCGTGATGAGCGCCGTCAGGATTCTCCTCCCTGTTCCTCGCGTGGAACCGGTCGGAATATACGCTCATGTTGATGAGGCGAGGCCACAAACAAGTCCCCAAACAATCACGAAAGCCAAGGCCCGGGCGGCCCGGGCAGAGCCGCCGCCGAAGCCGTCGCCGCGCATGGCGCGAATCACAGCGGCAACTAACTGCCGACCAAGTTGAACCGGCGCGACGACTGGCTGGCGCTGACCAGTTGTACCGCCTCTGCCCGTGAACAAGGCGCGAGCACGGCCTGGCAGCGCAGACACGCGCCCGCACCCGCAGCGCCAGGCGGACGGTCAGAGTCCGGGAACGTCGTGACGCGCCGGTCTCCTCCGGCCATGAACCCAACTTCTCCTGCAAGAAGTCCACGACTCCGCCGTCTCGCTCAGGCACGCTTCGATTCGGCGAACACCCAGCGCAGCGCGGCGACCACGTGGTCCATGTCGACGTCATCGAGGCCGGGATCCATTGGCAGCGTGATGATGTGCTCGGCCAGCCATTCGGTGCGCGCAGAGCCCACCCGGGCCGACCTTCGCATCGCGATAGCGCGGTTGCAAATGCACCGGCGGGTCGAAGTGAACCGACGCGCCGACGCCAACCGAGCGCAGCCTGCGCAGCAACTCGGTGCGGTCAACCTCACGCACCACCGCCGTGAACATCTGCCACACGTGCGTGCACCCGTCGGCGATCACGGGCAGGTCGAGCCGGTCGAGGGTTGCCAATTCTTGGAGGTAGCGCGCGGCGACGCGGCCACGTCCCGCGTTCAGCTCGTCGAGCCGTTTCATCTGCTCGACGCCGACCGTCGCGAGCAGGGAGCTCATGCGGAAGTTGTAGCCGGCCAATGTCGCGGCGCGCATCCACGGGCGCTCCTGCTTCTCGCGCTCAAGCGTGGTCGAGCTCGATTCCGTGCCCTATCAGGGCACGCGCCTTGCGGTGCACCGCGGCGTCGTGCGTGGTGAGCAGGCCGCCCTCACCGGTTGTGATGTTCTTCGAGGGGAAGAACAAGAAACAGCCATCACCCCAGCTCTTTTACTGTGGGCGGCCACGATAGAACGCGCCGATTGTCTCGGCCAGTCCTCAATCAACGCGAGGCCGTGCCGCGCGCAGGTTCCTCGCGATCGGCTCCATATCGGCCAGCTGGCCGCTGTAGTGCACGACCATGACCGCCTCGGTGCGCGGACCCACCGCCGCCGCGATGGCGTCGGGGTCTGCACAGCGCGTGGCCGGGTCCACGTCCACCAGCACCGGCGTGGCGCCCGCCGTCACCACCGCGTTCGCCGACGCCACGAACGTGAATGAAGGCACGATCACCTCGCCGCGGATCCCGCGCGCCTCGATCGCCAGGTGGAGCGCCGAGGTGCAGAATAACTTCGATCGCATAGGGTGCTCCGGTGAGAGCCCGGAACTGCTGCTCCAGTTCGTCGTTCTTCAGGCCATTGCGAGAGCCAGCCGCTTTCCAGCACCTCCAGCACCGCCTTCGACTCCGCGGGGCCGATCCGGGGGCGGCAAGCAGCACCTCGCCAGATACGAGGGCGGCTGCATCATGCGTCTCCTTCCACAACACGCCACTCTCTCGGAACACGCGCTGCACGAACTCGACGTAGGCCGGCATGCCGTCTTCGAGGTCCACCTGGGATCGAAGCCGAGCTCTGTGCGGGCGCGCTCAATCGACAGCGCGTCGCGTTCGGGCGAAGAAGGTCGGGCGCCTTCTCCTCGAAGCGCGTGCCGGGCACCAGGCTCGCTACCAGCTCGGCCAGTTCCTTGAGCGAGCGGCCCCGGCCGCGCGTAATGTTGTATATGCGATTGCGGCTGCGCTCCGACAACGTGGCGCGCACGAAGCCGTCGGCCACATCCGACACGTGCGTGAAGTCGAGCTTGGCCACGCCGCCGTTGTGGAGCACGATTGGCTCCCCTCGCAACGCGTTCTCGACGAAGATTTGCGTAACGCGGCGGTTCACGTGAGTCGGGCCGTAGACCGCGGAGCGGACGGGGTCGTCGTGGCGTAGGGAATGCCGAAGTGGCGCCCATAGGCCTCAACCATCACCTCACCCGCGAGCTTGGTGCCGCCGTACACGTCCTTCGGCAACTTCGGATGCTCCTCATCGGCTGGCGCGTACTGGAAGTCGCCGTAGACCATCGAGGAGGAGGTGTAGACCAGGCGCCTGAGGTCACGCTGCGACCGCACCGCGTCGAGCAGCGTGCGGGTAGCGCTCAGGTTCGCCTCCATCGCCTCCTCGGGGAAACGGTTCGAGTCGTCCGCGCTCGCCAAGGCCGCGAGGTGGATGACGCGCGTCGGCTGGAACTCGTCGAGCGTGCGCGAGAGCAGGCCGCGGTGGCGCACGTCGCCACGCACGATGCGCGCGCTGCGCAGTTCCGGCGGGAAGCGTCGCTCCACGTTCACGGCGTAGTTCACCTGGAACGGCGACACGAAGGCCCTGAAACTGTCGTAGAGGAGCACGTCGTCGCCCAAGGCCACCAGCTTGCGCGCCACGTTCGAGCCAATCAGGCCGGCACCACCGGTTATAAAGATGCGTTCGTCGCTCATCGGGCCCTCCGTAGACCGGCAAGGCGGTCCGAGAAGTAGGTGACGGTCCAGCCCGAAGCCGACAACCGCAGTTCGAGGCGAGGTCATCATGGCCGGCGAAAACGGCGATCCATTACAAAGAACGTTCCACGATATGCCGAGCTATTGCCGCGGACATTCCGTGGTTGCACGCGCTGCTGTCTCCAACGACATTTCACGATCTCTCGCGCGAGTTCTCGTCATCCTGGGGTAGTGAGGCTGCGGGACGTCGGCGGATCCGGACAAGGTCCAGTTCCACGACTCGCGCGCCGGCGCAATGGGTTGTGTCGGCCGTCGCGCTCAGGTCGCGGGTAGCGGGGAGCGCGGCAAGCAGGTCTGCAGCCCTTGGCGGTCAAAACGGTCACGATAAGCGACGGACACGTCACGCAGAACGCGGCTCTGTTGTCGGCGACGTCCAGCTGCGGAAGGCTTTTGGAGTGCGTCGCGATTGCGCAGTAACCGCCAGGAGCATCGCTGCTCGCCGACATTTTCGAGCGTCAACGGCACTCGTGCCCGCACCCGTGAAGAAGTAGACAAATGGGCGGTGCCCGGGTCGGCCTGCGGAGGCAAGCGCGAGCTGCGCCGTGGACATTCGCGGCGAAAACAGCCACGGCCGTTTGGGTCGAGCGGTGGAGCATATCGTGGCCGGCGCGTCTTGTCCGACACGGCGCCGGTGTGCGCGAGCGCGGCGTTGAGCCGACCCTCGAGGGGCCGCCGTCGATCGCGCGCGGCTGCGCGAGCAGTGGACCCAGCGATGAGGTCAGGACAGCTGAATACCGAGGTGCAGACAGTAGTTGGGCATGACGTTGTTGTGCAGATAGCCGAACAGGTCAGGCTCGTTCTGCCGAAACGAGGGTTCAAACCTCCAGCGGGAATGCGGCATGAATTCAAATCCGGGTCGGCTGCCGCCGAGCGATGTCTGCCCGCTCAGGAACTGAACACTGTTTCTGGCTCCGACACCAACCCCACCAGCAGGATCGATGTTATAGACCGTGCCCACGTTCAGGACTCCGCTGATCGAGCCAAGGAACAACAGGAACTCGAGGATACCGCTGCTGTAGGTCATCGCCTCGACCGTGCCGAATGAGAATGCGCCGTTGGTCAGCACCACCAGTTCGTCGAGCACCTGCTTGACGAACGCGCCATCGTCGCGAACGGCCCCAGTTCCGGCCCCTGTTCGGCGCGCAGGATATACAGCATGGCCATGTTCTTCTTCGAGGCAATGACCTGTGGCCCATAACGCTTCACCACATGCTTCAGCAGTGCAATTCTACGAATTTCTTGGAGAGCGGATTTTGCCAGCCGAGCGGGTCGAGGTCTTTCTTGGCCTGGCCGAAGGTCTGCGTAATCACGATCAGCAGGTTGTCAGGTTTGGCGCCTTTGGGCAGGGTCAGCATGACGCAGCGTTCGAAGGCTCCCTTTTCGCGGCGAACAGCCCAAGGCGGACTGCCTGACTTACGAAGGGAACAAAATTCAGAACGGTGGTCGGCGCGTTTCGCACAAAGGTCGGTACATTGATCATCATGCGGGTCGGCAGGAGCTGCTCGATCAGATTGTCAGGGCCGTTCATGCCCAGAATTTCCTGGTTAATCGAGCGGACTGCGGCGTTGGAGGGAAGCAGGCCGCGTAGCAGAGCCTGGATGACCCCCATCGTGATCTCACCCACGACACCGTCCGGGGAAAGCGCGTTAGCGCGCTGAAACTCCATGACACGCCCTTGAGTGCGAGAGCCGAACTGACCATCAGCCTTCAGCCGCTGAAGGGCGGTGGGCAGGAGATTGAGAGAGTCCTGAAGCTGGCGAACCTGCTCGCCGGCCGAGCCAATCCTGAGCGCCATAGTTAATGTCCAATCAGACGCCGATGACAGGTAATGCTCAGCGGGCATCGCTGTCAGCGCTCGGCCTCGTGCCGTTGGCAAGTTTCCCGCTTGCCTTCCGTGAACGTGCGGATCGTCTTCCGAATTTTCGGCCGGGAGGGCTCCAGCCCCGGCGGTCTCGCGCAGCCGGGCGATGACACACGCCAAGCGCAATTTCCTGCCGAGTTTGCGCAACCTGCAGATCCTGCCGGTTGCGAAACAGGACCCGGTTTTACCTCGTCGCTGGCGGCGATCTGGATGTCCTTGTCGACGATGAAAGCTGCGCGGAGCTCGCCGGCGGCGACGACGACGCCAAGGCGCACGGCGACCATGCGCTGTCCGGCTGGGAGAAGTCACAGGCACAGGTGATTCGCACCCTCACCGTCACCGGCAAGTCGCGCCCGCGACATCGCCCTGCTGGCCGAGCCGTCCGAGAACGGGCGTTATGCTAACCGCAACACCGTCCTAATGTTCCTATCGTCCTTCAGCGTGGAGAACAAGGGCATGACCCTTCCGAGGATCTCGATAAGATCCTCGCTGACTCCGCCCTGGTGGCCATCATGAAGAAGTTCCACGGAACATCGTCGTCGATCGGTGCGGAGGCGGGATGCGCAGCACGCCGACCGACGCCCAGAAGGTCCAGAACATGGGGAAGCTGAAGAAGATGCTCGCCGATGGTTTGATTGGCAGGATTGCCAGCTACCGCAGCAAGGGTTCCGACGTCGAGCGTGAATATGCCAACGGCGCCAGGGTCTGTGGCGGCTACGAGTTCGAAGAGGCCAGGAACGCCGGCTACTGGAGCAGCCTTCGCCGGGTGATGGGGGGTCGGATAAACCGCCGGCAGGTGCTCCGCGCATCCATCTTCACCCTGGTCGCCGCCGCGGTGCCGATGGCGGCCCACGCCAAGGGCCAGGACTACACAACCTACCGGACCTGGTCCGAGGTGGTCGAGGGGACGGGGGCGAAGTACGCCAACGTGAAACGGGTCGCGGATCCCGGTACCAGCGACAAGCCCGCGTACACGGGATTCTGGTTCTTCGGCATCGAGCAATTCATCCGCGGGATCAATCTCGAGGTGAAAGTCTGGCAGCGAAGCGCCCGAGTAGAACGAGTCACATTCCTTCGGGAACGTCGGCGTTGTCACTGTGACGTGTTCGTCGGACATCGACGCAATCACGTTGCCGGCAACGCTGTTGTCCGTCGGCCCAGACGGCGCCGGAGAAGATGGCGGAGCCGAGGGCTCGTTGCCGGCAGGCGCCTCGCCGCTAACGTCGTTCGCCGGCCGCGGCATGCAGCCCACGCTCAACGAAAGGAAGAGTCCCCACCAACACACGACATGCATCTTCGCGTGCATCCTCGCCCCCTGTCGCGAACGCGGGGAGTGCAAGGAGATCGCCACCGCTCAGTCTGTGCTGAAGCCGTCGTACGCAACGTCTCCGCGGTCAAAATGGCGACCTTGGGCCGAGCCCATGCGGACCCGAGAGGTAAATGTTTGGGCGCATGAGGCCACACGTTGTCTGCCACATGGAGACGTCGGTCGACGGGAAGCTCCTCGGCGACCGCCAGGGGGAAGCTGTACCCAGCGGCGTGCTCTGGCTCCGGTACCGCGTCGCTCGCCGGTTCCCTGGCTGAGTCGCCAGCGGCGGCTACCGCTTCTTCTTCGCCACCTTCTTCACCGCCTTCTTCGCCTTCTTCACTGCTTTCTTCGCCCTCTTCACGGCTTTCTTCGCGGACTTCTTCGCGGTCTTCGCTGCCGCCGCCGGCTTCTTCCGCGCCCCCGCCCCCTTAATGTATTCAGCTCGTACAGCTGCACGGTGATGCCGCCCGGCGCGGTGAAGTACGTCACGAGCCCGTACCCGTGGTCCTCGACGTCCTTCGTGAAGACGGCGCCGCGCGACTTGAGGTCCTTCACGGTCCCGTGGATGTCGTCGCAGTAGAACGAGAGTCGTGCTTCCCGGCGTCCGAGGGTCGTCGACCGGGTGAACGCCGAGGTCGCCCTCCGCGAAGTCGAAGATCCACCAGCCCTCGCCGATGTCGCTCCCGGGCAGCATCACTGTCCTTGAAGAAGTCGCGCGTCGCGTCCGGGTCTGACGAATAGAAGAGGCCGTGGATGCCGCGAATCATGTGTGCTCCCGTCGAAAAGGGGCGCGCAGTCTCAGTTGATAGGCCGCCCGCATCCGGAAGAACCTCGATGCTGCCACGTCCGGACATTCTTCCGGGGTCGCGGCTGGAGCTCGATCGCCTCCTGGCCGTCAGAGGCCTGGCCGACCACGTCGAAGTCGTTTCCGGCGAGCAGGGTCGCCAGGGCCTCCCGGGTCAGGGGGTGGTCGTCGACGATGAGCACGCGAGGCTGCACAGAGGACTCATCGGCAGGAGTCCCGCTGCCGATTAGAGGGAGATGCGCCGCGACCAACGGGACGGCTATGACGCCTGGCTGTCCGGAGAGCTCCTGCTCTTCGGCCTGCTCGGGGCTGCTCTGGCCCTCTTCATCGACACCCCGAGCCTCCGCCACGCGTGGGACACCCCGGCGCTGGCCCTCGTTCTGGACACCGCGATCATGCTCGCCGGCGGGATCGTGGCCGTCCTCGCGGGCATCCGGTTCTCGGTCGAGGGCAGGCGTTTCGACCTGCTCCTCTCGGCCGGCTTCTTCGTCGCCGCGGCCTCCGCGCTCGTGTTCGAGATCGTCCCCGTGCTCGACGACCCCATGCCGTCGAGGGTCGAGAGCTGGGCGGCGATCTTCGGCGCGCTAGCGGCGATGGCCCTGATCGCCGCGGCGCCGTTCGTGCGGGGAACCTCGAAGTCGCGCCAGCGCGCGCTCGGCAACACGGTGGCGGCGCTGCTGCTCCTGCTCGCCGGCCTCTGGCTGATGCTCGGCACGCTCGGCGTGAGCCTCCCCGAGCTCGCGACCGGACCGACCCACCCGGACCCGCCCGCGCTCTTGACGGTCGCGTTGTCGCTGCAGGCGGTGCTCAGCCTCGTTGCGTTGGTCGGGTTCGGCCTTCGTTATCGAAACCGCGGAGACGACCTCAGCCGCTGGCTCGGGTCGGCCGCGACGCTCAGCCTCTTCTCGGCGCTCTACCGCGTCTTCGCACCGCTCACGCCTCCGACCTCGGTCTCCGTCGGGGACTTCCTGCGCGTGATTGCCTTCGGCGTGCTGCTCGTCGGTGTCTGGCGTGCGATCAGCGCAGCCGAGTTCGGGCGCGCTGTCGCGGAGGAACGCGCCCGCGTCGCGCGCGACATCCACGACGGTCTCGCGCAGTACCTCTTCGCGCTCGCGACGCACGCGAGCATGCTCGAGAGCGGCAAGGTCACCGACG
Organism: uncultured Acidobacteriota bacterium; assembly: GCA_963847975.1. Taxonomy (GTDB): domain Bacteria; phylum Acidobacteriota; class Vicinamibacteria; order Vicinamibacterales; family 2-12-FULL-66-21; genus DATBJJ01. The sequence continues at coordinate 32,045 of CAWKBU010000003.1, forward strand.
AGGCGATCACGCGCATCAAGGAGCTCACCGTGTCGGCGCAGCAGGAAGCGCGCTTCGCGGTGCTCGCCCTGTCCTCGGCCGGCGGGACCGCGCCGTTCGACGCCGCGCTTCGACGCTACGTGGAGTTTCTGACAGCGGACGGCCTCCTCGAGGTCGACGTCGAGATCGACCAGCAGCGTCGACCTCGCCCCCGACGAGCAGATCGAGGTCTTCCGGATCGTCCAGGAGGGGCTCGCGAACGTGCGGAAGCACGCCAACGCAAAGACTGCGGTCGTGCGCATCTGGTATCGCGAGGGTCGTCGGCTCGTCACCGTCGCGGACGACGGGAGCGGGTTCGAGGAGGAGGCGGGAGGCGCGGGTCAGGGCCTACGGAACATCCGCCAGCGCGCGGCGAGCATCGCCGGAGCGGCCTCGGTGCGGTCCCTCCCCGGCCGCGGCACCACGGTCGAGATCGCGCTCCGCGCCTAGCGGAGAGCGTTGTATGGTGTCGCACGTTGATCGTTCGCGTGCTCATCAGCTGGGCCCTGCTCGCGGCGACGTTCGGCATCACTAGCTGGTTGCTCTCGGGAATGGAGGTGACCGGCGGCGTGTCGAGTTACCTCTTGGTGTCGTTGCTCTTCGGAATCGTGAACGCCGTGATCGGCACGCTGCTCCGGCTGCTCACACTCCCATTGACGGTGATGACGCTCGGGTTGTTCTCGTTCGTCATCAACGCCGTGCTGCTCGTGATCACCGACGCGCTCACGGATGACCTGTCGATCGACGCCTTCTTCTGGACCGCGATCTGGGCGGCGGTCATCATGGCGATCGTCTCGATGGTGCTCCACGTGATCCTGGCCGGCGCCTCGAGAAGCCGCGCCGCCACGCCCTAACAGATCCGCTCCGCGCGTAGAACGCGGCGCCAGGCGGTTGACAACAACCGCTCGAACCGGATATGCACCTCCCGAAAGCTGGACGCGCGCCGCATGGCCGCGACGGAACACTGGGGAGGGAGCCACCCATGCACGTGAAACGCCTTCGGACGTTCCTGGTCGCGGCGTGCGCTCCGGCCGTTCTCTCGCGGGATCGGCCCGACCGCGAGCGGCGCATCGCCGCCGTGGTGCGGCACGCCGAGCCCGACGGCACCGGCTGCGCTGCCCGACGGCAGCTCGCCGACCCATCCGGTCGGGCAGCTTCCCGCACATCCCGTGGTACGCGATCGGCGTGCACGCTCGAGCGACATCCAGCCGCGCGAGCAACGGCCGGATGACGTTCGAGGTCATCGGCCAGTCCGCGCTCGGCCGGGACATGTACGCTCGTCACGATCAACGCGCTCGACACCGACGCAGCAGCGCGAGGACTTCCAGACCTGGGAGAAGATCCGCAAGATCGCGCTCGACCGAGCCCGGCCAGGGCGCAGGGGCTCCTCGACAAGGCCGGCGACAACGTCAAGATCCCGCTCTTCATCCAGTCCGGCGATCCACGGCAACGAGTCCGAGGGCATCGACGCGATGTCATGACTCATCGAGCGGCTCGCGACGACGCCGTACGGCACCGACCCCGAGGTCGACGCGATCCTCGACCACGTCGATCCTGATCTTCAACGTGATCCAGAACCCGGACGGCCACATCGCCAACCAGCGCGCGAACGGGAACAACTTCGACCTCAACCGCGACTTCCTGACGCAGTCGCAGTCCGAGACGAAGGCCACGGTCGCGATCATGCAGAAGTGGCTGCCGCCGGAGCTGCTCGACCAGCACGGCTACGTCACGCCGACGCTCATCGAGGCGACGACGAAGCCGCACAACCCCAGCATCGACTACGACCTCTGGCTGAAGTGGAACCAGGCGCGCATCGACGCGAACGAGGCGGCGATGAACGCGATCGGCCTCGGCGTCACGCGGCCGATCAACGACTGGTGCCCGAACGGCGAGCCCGCCGGCCCCGACCGGCATCTGCGCCGACGGCAATCCGCCCGGCCCGGCCGTGGCCGAGGGCTGGGACGACTGGGGCCCGTTCTACACGCCGATGTACTCGCAGCTCATCGGCCTGAACGGCTCGACGGTCGAGATGTGCAACTCGCACGGGCACCGCCTGCGGCGTGCCCGGCACGACGCACCGCATCCCGCGCGGCCGCCTCGGCTCGCGGACGGCGCAGTACACGGTCGTCGTGGTCGACGCTCGCGTTCGACATCGCGAACCGGCACGACCTGCATCTGGGACGAGCTCGAGATCTACCGCCGCGGCGTCGACGAACGCGCCGCGGCCCGGCGTGCTGCCCGCGCGCCGTTCGACGACGGCGAACAACTGGATGCACGAGTACCCGACGGCGTACGTGATCCCGCTCGGCGCGGGCCAGCGCAGCGACGCCGAGGCGAACCGGCTCGTCGAGTGGCTGCTCGTCAACGGCATCGAGGTCGAGGAGCTCGAAGCAGGGCGACGACGTTCGGCGGCCAGACCTTCGACAAGGGCTCGTACGTCGTCTGGATGACCCAGGCCCACCGCGGCCTCGCCGACACCGCGCTCGGCATCGGCGACGACATCTCCGCGCTCGATCAGCCAGCTCTACGCGCCGCCCGGCGCCTGGAGCCACGGCTACCTGTGGGGCGCCGACGTCGTCTCGATCCCGCGCGGCGCCGACTTCGCGCCGAACACGAACCGAGATCAAGAAGCCGAGCGCACCTGCTCGGCGGCGTCGAGCCCGGGCGCGGCCGACGCGGCTACGTCCTCGAGATCGACTCGCGCGACGGCGGTGCGGACGCTGAACGAGCTCGCTCGACGGGCGGCACGCCGCCGAGCTCGCGCTCGACGTCGTTCCCGGCGCGCCGGCGAGACGCTGCCCGGCCGGCAGCGTCGTCTTCGCGGCCGACCCGGCGACGAAGGTCGCGCTCGACGCGGTCGGCACGGAGCAACGGCATCTGGTTCGCGCCGGCGTCGGCGACGTCGCTGCCGGCGCTCGAGCCGATCGACCGCGCGCCGCGGATCGCCGTCCTCGACCGCCGCGGTCAACCAGGACGTCTGGTCGCTCCGGAACCTCGGCTTCACGGCCGACCCGATCTCGACGGCGACGATCAACACCGCCGCGACCGATCCGCTCGCGAGCTACGACGTGATCTTCAACACCGGCGGCCTACCCGGCGGCGGCGAACGCGACCGGCCGCGCGCGCCTGACGGCGTTCTTCGCGCGCGGCGGCGGCTACATCGGCGCCGGCGCGAACGGCGCCAACTTCCTGACGACCGGCGCGCTCGTCACCGGCCTCACCGCCGCGAGCCGCGACCGGCAACGGCCGCAGCGGCATCGTGTACTGGAACAACACCGGCGGCGCGGACAGCCCGGTCGTCGGCGCCTATCCCGGCGCAGCGACACGGTGATCGTCGATCCGCCGACGTGGTTCACCGCGGTGCCGGCGACGCTGACCGTCGACGGCCGGCTGCCCGCTCACGCGGCTTCTTCGCCGCCGGGCTCTGGCTCCCGACGCGCAGTCGGCGACGGCGCCGGGCTCGGCGGTCATCGCGCACGGCACGAACACGGCCGGGACCGCCCGCGCTGACGGTGTTCGCGAACAACCCGCTCTACCGGGCCGATCCGGAGCGCGAGTGGCCGATGCTCGGCTCGGCCGCCTA
>CAWKBU010000004.1:0-54331 GCA_963847975.1 uncultured Acidobacteriota bacterium
AGTACCTCGGTCAGCCGGTGACCAAGGCGGTCATCACCGTGCCCGCGTACTTCAACGACGCGCAGCGCCAGGCCACCAAGGACGCGGGCCAGATCGCCGGCCTCGAAGTCGCGCGCATCGTCAATGAGCCGACCGCGGCGGCGCTCGCCTACGGCCTCGACAAGAAGAAGGACGAGACCATCGCCGTCTACGACTTCGGCGGCGGCACCTTCGACATCTCCATCCTGGAAGTGGGTGAGGGCGTGGTCGAGGTCAAGGCGACCAACGGCGACACGCATCTCGGCGGTGACAACCTCGACCAGCGCATCATCGAGTGGATCATCGCGGAGTTCAAGAAAGACGAGGGGATCGATCTCGGCAAGGACCGGATGGCGCTGCAGCGCCTGAAGGAGTCGGCGGAGAAGGCCAAGATGGAGCTCTCGACCGTGATGGAGACCGAGATCAACCTGCCGTTCATCACGGCGGACGCGACCGGTCCGAAGCACATGGTCAAGAAGCTCACGCGCGCGAGCTTCGAGCAGCTCGTCGACGACCTGCTGCAGCGGACCGTCGGCCCGACCCAGCAGGCGCTCGCCGACGCGGGTGTCGATGCGTCGAAGATCGACGAGGTCGTGCTGGTCGGCGGCTCGACGCGCATTCCGCGCGTGCAGCAGATCGTCAAGGAGCTCTTCGGCAAGGAGCCGCACAAGGGCGTCAATCCCGACGAGGTCGTCGCGATCGGCGCGGCCGTGCAGGCGGGCGTGCTGGCCGGCGAGGTCAAGGACTTGCTGCTGCTCGACGTCACGCCGCTCTCGCTCGGCATCGAAACGCTCGGCGGCGTGATGACCACGCTCATTCAGCGCAACACCACGATTCCGACGAAGAAGAGCGAGACGTTCTCGACCGCGGCCGACAACCAGACGAGCGTCGAAGTGCACGTCCTGCAGGGCGAGCGGCCGATGGCGCGCGACAACCGCACGCTCGGCAAGTTCCACCTGTCGGGGCTGCCGTCGGCGCCGCGCGGCGTGCCGCAGGTCGAGGTCACCTTCGATATCGACGCCAACGGCATCGTCAACGTGACGGCCACCGACAAGGCGACCGGCAAGGAGCAGAAGATCACGATCACCGCGTCGAGCGGCCTCAACAAGGACGAGGTCGATCGGATGATGCGCGAGGCCGAGTCGCACGCCGAAGAGGACCGCAAGCGCAAGGAAGAGATCGAGACGCGGAACCAGGCCGACCAGGCCGCGTACGCGGCCGAGCGGATGGTCAAGGATGCCGGCGACAAGCTGCCGGCAGCCGATCGTCAGCCGATCGAATCGGCGATCGAGGAGCTGAAGAAGGCGATCGAGAAGAACGACGTGGACGAGATGAAGCGTCGTCTCGAGACGCTGAATGCCGCCCAGCACAAGGCGGCCGAAGCGATGTATCGCAGCGCGAGCGCGTCCGGTGGCCCGGAGCGCCAGGTGGCCAGCCGGAAGGGGCCGCGGGAGCGCCGAGCGGCGGCAGCCGGGATACCGGTGACGTCATCGACGCCGAAGTGGTCGAGGAAGAGAAGAAGTAACGACGGGGCTCAGGGCTCGGGGCTCGGGATTCGAGCATGGCGTCGCTTAGCCGGTTCGAGCCGGATACTCGAGCCCCGAGCCCCGAGTCCCGAGCCCCGATTCTGACCATGAATTTTTACGCCATCCTCGGCGTGCCGCAGGATGCGAGCACGGCGGACATCAAGCGGGCGTATCGCCGGCTGGCGCGCCGTCATCATCCGGGCGTCAACCCAGGTGACCGGGCCGCCGAGGAGCTTTTCGAGCAGATTGTCGAGGCCTACGAAACCCTCGTCGATCCGGACTCGACGCCGGGAGTACGACACGGCGGGAGCGCATGGGCGCCCGCGGGCGGAGGCGGCGTCGTTCATGTTCGCCGAGTTCGATTTCTCCGCCGCGAAGCGCGGGCCGCAGGCATCGACGTTCACGGAGCTGTTCGCCGACGTCCTGCATCCGATTTCGGGCGGCGCGTTCGCGCGGGCCGAAGTCGGCAGCGATCTGCATGCGGCGCTGACGGTGTCGTTCGCCGACGCCGTGCACGGGGTCGAGCGGCAGGTGCTGGTGACGCGCCAGGTGTTGTGCGGCGCGTGCGCCGGGGCGGGACAGATTGCGATCGCCGAAGCGCAGTGCCGGCAGTGCCAGGGGACGGGGCACGTGCGCTGGGCACGCGGCCACATGGTGTTCTCCAAGCCGTGCGGGGTGTGCGGCGGCGAGGGCCGGCAGACGCGCGAGCGATGCGCGGTGTGTGCGGGTCAGGGCCGCGGCGTCCGCGGCGAAGCGGTGAGCGTGCAGGTGCCCCCGGGGATCACCGACGGCGCCCGGCTTCGGGTGGTGGAGATGGGGCACGCGGGCCGGCACGGCGGCCCGCCGGGTGACTTGTATGTCACCGTCCACGTCCAGCCGCACCCGTGGTTTCGGCGCGAAGGGGACGACCTGGTCTGCGGTCTGCCGGTGGCGGTGCACGAAGCCGCGCTCGGCGCGCGCATCGAGGTGCCGTCGCTCGAGGGCCGGTCAAGCTCCGCGTCCCGCCAGGCAGCCAGTCGGGACATCGCCTGCGGGTCACCGGCGGCGGGATGGTCACCCGACGGGTGAGCGTGGTGATTTGGTCTTCGAAGTAATGCTGGTGTTGCCGCGCCGACTCGACGAGCGGTCGGTGGAGCTGATGCGCGAGTTCGGGACGCAACGGTCAAGCGTGGACGAGGTCAGGAGCGGGCTGTTCGGCAAGCTGGACGCCTGAGCGACAAGCGGTTGACGATGCCCAAGAAACCCGGCGCCAAAGCCTATTACATGATCAGCGCGGTGGCGCAGAAGTACACCATTCATCCGCAGACGCTGCGGCTGTACGAGCGCGAAGGGCTGCTCAAGCCGTCGCGCACCGAAGGCAACACGCGGCTCTACTCCGAGGACGACCTCGAGCGGCTCGAAACCATCCTGTCGCTGACGAGAGATCTCGGCGTCAACCTGGCCGGCGTCGAGATCATCCTCAACATGCGCCACAAGATCGAAGCCATGCAGGCCGAAGTCAACGAGTTCATGGAGTACGTCAAGGGCGAGCTGTCGCGGGGCATCGGGGATTGGGAGCAACGGCTGGGCACCGCCATGGTGAAATCGTCGCCGACGGACCTGGTGCGGACCAAGGCGCTGAAAGTGTGAAGTCTGACGTGTGAAGTCTGAAGTGGGGAAGTCTGAAGTTGAAGGTCGAAGTGGAAGTGTGAAGTAAGTTGGAAGTGTGGAAGTTTGAAGTTGTGCTCACCCGGCCTCAGTTCAGTTACAATCGACCCAGTCGGATCGATGAAGCAATCGGGTCGAGGTTGAGGTCTGCTTCGAGCTTCAGACTTCCAACTTACTTCAAACTTCTACTTCGAGCTTCACGCTTCCGAGCTTCCGTACTTCAGACTTCACACGTCAGACTTCAAACTTTCTTGCATCATGGCGTGCCCCATCTGCGACGACACCCGTTGGAAGCCCGTCGACACGGACGGCGTGCGCCGCGTCGTGCGCTGCGAATGCTGGCAGGGCGAGCACACCCGGCGCCTCTTCGACGAGGCCAGGATCCCGGCGCGCTACCGGCGCTGCGACTTCGATAATTTTCAGGTCTACCCCAACGAGAAGCTGACGAACGCCGTTACGGCCGTGCGCCGCTTTGCCGACGCTTTCCCCAACAGTCCCAAGGGGCTGTGCCTCATCGGTCCGCACGGCATTGGCAAAACCCATCTGGCTGTCGCCGCCCTCAGGACTGCACTCGGTCGCGGGTGCGAGGGAATCTTCTACGAAGTCTCCGACCTGCTGCGCTTGATACGCAGCACCTACAACCCGGTCACGAAGACCGCCGAAATGGATATTCTCCAGCCGCTCGTGTCCGTGCAGCTGCTGGTGCTCGACGACGTGGGCAAGGAGAAGACGTCCGAGTGGGTGGAAGAGACGATGACCTTCATCGTGAATTCCCGATACAACAACCGGTTGACGACGATCTTTACGTCGAACTACGAAGACAATCCCGACATCGAAGCCCTCGACTCCCTCCGCGTCCGGGTCGGCTCCCGGATGTACTCGCGCATGCACGAGATGTGCGACTTCGTCGATTACGGCGGGGCCGACTACCGGCTGCTGCCGCCGAACGGTGGCGTGGACGACTTGATCGCCCTCTGGAAGGTCACCGGCGAGCAGCGCGGCCGCCTGCCGTCACGGTCAAAGGGCCAAGTCCGCGCGCAGCTGAAGCACCCGGGACGGGCCGAGCTCGGCTGGTCGGGCGGCAAGGCGGGAAGTTAGCGACTCACGGCCGCTACGAGCTGCAGCGATCGTCATGCTCGGACTCTACCTCCACGTCCCTTTCTGCTCGTCGATCTGCAACTACTGCAATTTCAACCGCGGGCTGTTTGAGAGCGGCCTCAAGGATCGCTACGTCGCGGCGCTCGAGCGCGAGATTCGCGCCGCCGGGCGGGGCGAGCCCGTGGATACCGTGTATTTCGGGGGCGGGACGCCGTCGCTCCTCGAGCCGGCGGAAATCGGCCGCCTGATCCAGGCCTGCCGGGACGCCTTTGGCGTAACCCGCGATGCGGAAGTCACCCTGGAGACCAATCCAGAGACTTCGAACGTCCAAAGAATGGACGGGTTTCGGGCGGCGGGCGTCAATCGCGTCAGTTTCGGTGTCCAATCGTTTCGGGACGCCGAGTTGAAGCGGCTTGGCCGGCTGCATTCGGCCGATCGGGCTGGCGCGGCGTTCGCCGAGGCGCGCGCCGCGGGGTTCGACAACATCAGCCTCGATCTGATGATGTGGCTGCCAGAGCAGTCGACCGGGAACTGGTCGGAGAGCGTGAACCGGCTCATCGAGGTCGGCCCGGATCACGTATCGCTCTATTTGCTCGAGCTCTATCCCAACGCGCCGCTGAAGGAAGAGATGGCGCGCGCGGGGTGGTCCCAGGCCCCCGACGAGGACGCGGCCGAGATGTACCTGGCCGGGCTGGCGGCGCTCGACGCGGCCGGGTACGAGCAATACGAGATTTCGAATGTCTGCCGGCCGGGCCGCGAGTCGCGCCATAACGTGAAGTACTGGACCGATGGCTCCTGGCTCGGCTTGGGCTGCGGCGCGCATTCGACGCGGGACGGGGTGCGGTGGAAGAATGTCGCGCCGACAGGTGAGTATGTCGCCCGGGTCATGGCTGGGCAGCCGGTTGCCGTGGATGTCCGGACGATGACGCCCGACGAACGTCTGGAGGACGCGCTCTTCACCGGGCTCCGGCTGGCCGGAGGCGTTGACGTTGAATCCGCCGCCCGTCGTTACGGGGTAGACGTCTGGGGCCGGTTTGGGGACGAGCTTCAGCCCTTCATCGACGCCGGCGTGCTGCTCCGCGAGGGACCGCAGCTCCGCCTGACCCGGGAGGGTATGCTTGTTGCTAATGAAGTCATGAGGGTTTTCGTATGAAGCCCTGATGCTTCGCCCTGAGTCTCCCTTCGGTGCTAGCCGCGGGGCGGCGGGTACGGTAAAGTGTCGCCTTTCGTTCTGGCTTTTAAGTGATCGATTCTCGATTTGGGTGTTCTGCTTAAGGAGGAGTTTGAATGCGTCGCCCCCTCACGATTTGTGCTTCGATGCTTCTGATGGCTCGCGCTTGCCCCGGCGGCGCTCTTTGCTCAGGACCCGGCGGCGCCGGCGCCGCCCAAGCCTCCGGCCGAGCCGAAGCTCTCGTTTACGGCGCCTGCCGGCCTCCTGTTGATCCAGATCAAGCCGGATCAGACTGCGGTGTTCGAAGAATTGCTGACCAAGCTGCGCGCCGGCATTGCCAAGGCGACGGACGCGGCTCTCAAGGAGCAATTCGGGAACTTCAAGGTCTACAAGGCGACCGAGCTGATGGGCGCGAACGCCTTGTATGTGGTGCTCGCCGATCCCGTCACCGGCCCCAAGGGCGAGTACGAGTTTTTCCAGGTGTTGCAGACCGTGATGACGCCGGAGGAGCTGCGGGCGCCTGAGACCCAGGAGATGTTCAAGAAATTCTCCGCCGCCTTCGCCGCGCCGTACAACAAGCTGAATCTGACGCCCGTCAAGTAGGGCGGAGTCACACCGATGCCCACCACAGGGTCAGCGGGCTGACCCTGTGGTGGCCCATCTCCCGATCAGAACTTCAGATTCACACCCACGTAGAAGCGCTGCGGCTTCGCATGGCGCGGACTGCCCTGCAGCGTGAAGACGCGATAATCAAAGCGCAGGCGCAGCGGGCCGGCGAGGTTGACCTTCACGCCACCGCCCACGTTCAACCCCAGGTTCGTTTCCGAGATTTCGTCGAGCGTCTCGTGATAGACGCCGGCGCCCGCGGTCCCGTAGAACTGCATCCCCGCAATCGGAACCGGTGTCTGCAGCAGCCCGTTGAACATGTAGGTGCGTACGCTCGGCGCGAGCTCCTCGAGATTCTCGCGGGCGTGTCCGTACTCGAACTCGAACCCGACGATCACCAGCCCAGCACCGATACCGAACCCCGTCGTCATGCGATTGACCGGCGCGGACGTCGTGCCCAGGAAAGCCGTGATGTCTGCCGACGCGGTGGCGGGTGTGAGGAGCAGGAGCGCGAAAAGGAAGAGCCAGGGGCGGCGAATGAACATGAATCAGGATAGCTGATAGGGGGGTTCGTGGTTCGGGGTTCGGGGTCTCGTCGTGGCGTCGGCTGCCCCTCGACGACAGTGGGAACCCCGAACGACGAACCCCGAACCGACGAACCCCGAACCAGCGTGATACATTGATTTCCCATGGATTTTCGCCCGACCGAGGAGCAGGACCTGCTGCGCCGGACGGTCCGCGAGTTCGCCGAGTCCGAGATTGGTCCGCACGTGATGGCGTGGGACGAAGCGCAGAAGTTCTCGGACGACCTGCTCCCGAAGCTCGCCGCGATCGGTCTCGCCGGCGTGCAGTTTCCCGAAGAATACGGCGGCGCCGCGCTGTCGGCGGTCGACTACTGCATCTGCATCGAAGAGCTCGCACGCGTGTGCCCTGCGGTCGCGCTGTCCGTCGCGGCGCACAACGGCCTGTGCTCGGCTCACATCTCGTTGTTCGGCAGCAGCGAGCAGAAAGCCCGGTTCCTGCCCCGGCTCGTCCGCGGCGAGGTGTGGGGAGCTTGGGGGCTCACCGAAGCGGGCGCTGGCAGCGACGCTGCCGGCATGCGGACGACCGCCGCACGGCAGGGCGAGTCGTGGGTGCTCAATGGCGCCAAGACCTTCATCACCCACGGCCGGATCGGTGGCGTGATGGTTGTCATCGCGGTGACGGACCGGACGAAGGGACATCGCGGCATCTCGGCCTTCATCGTCGAACATGGGACCACGGGCATGTCGGCCGGCAAGAAGGAGAACAAGCTTGGCATGCGCGCCAGCGACACGAGCGAAGTCATCTTCGACCACTGTCGCGTGCCGTCCGACCAGCTGCTCGGCGAGGAAGGGCAGGGCTTCATCAACACGCTGCAGGTGCTTGACGGCGGCCGCATCGGGATCGCCGCGCTCGCCGTCGGCCTGGCACAGGGCGCGTACGAAGCGGCCCTCAACTACGCCAAGGAACGCCGCCAGTTCGGGCAGCCCATCGCCGAGTTCCAGGGCATCCAATGGAAGCTCGCGGACAACGCCACGCGCATCGAGGCCGCGCGCCTGCTGACGTATCGGGCGGCGTATCTGCGCGACCAGGGCGCCCGCACCACCCGCGAGTCGTCCACGGCGAAGCTGTTTGCCAGCGAAGTGGCGGTCCGGGCCGCCGACGACTGCGTCCAGATTCATGGCGGATACGGGTTCGTGAAGGACTATCCGGCGGAGAAGTTTTTCCGCGACGTCAAGCTGCTGACGATCGGCGAAGGCACGAGCGAAATCCAGCGGCTCGTGATCGCGCGGCAGATCCTCGCACCGTGAGCGACGTCTCGCTGGCTGACCGCGTACTCGCAGGCGATCCCCGCGCCATCGCTCGCGCCATCACCCTCATCGAGGATGAGTCGCCGGCCGGCGCCGCACTCGTCCGCGGGATCTTCGCCAGGACCGGGCGCGCCTACCTGATTGGCGTGACTGGCCCGCCGGGCGCCGGCAAGAGCACCCTGGTCGACAAGCTGACGGCGGCGATTCGCACGACCGGACGCACGGTCGGAGTGGTGGCCGTGGATCCCACCAGCCCCTTCACCGGCGGTGCGATTCTCGGCGACCGCGTCCGGATGCAGACGCATGCCGGCGACGCCGGGGTCTTCATCCGCAGCATGGCCACGCGCGGGCACCTCGGGGGGTTGGCGCAGGCGACGAGCGAAGTCGCGCTCGTCTTCGATGCCGGAGGCTACGACGTCGTCCTCATCGAGACCGTCGGTGTCGGTCAGGACGAAGTCGATATCGTTCGCACCGCCGACATCTCGATTGTGATGATCGTGCCCGGCAGTGGCGACGAGGTCCAGGCGCTCAAGGCCGGGATCATGGAGATCGCCGACATCTTCGTCGTCAACAAGGCGGATCGCGAAGGTGCGGACCGGGCAGTGGCCGCGATCGAGACCGTGCTGTCGCTCCAGACGTTTGCTCCCGGCGAGTGGCGGCCGCCGATCCTCAAGACCGAGGCCACGAGCGGCAAGGGCGTCGCCGAGCTTCTGGAGGCCATCGACCGGTTTCGCGCCCAGTCGGAGTCGTCCCAGGGGACGCGTCGCCGGGCGCGCGCGGAATGGCGGCTGCGCGAGCTCATGTCGCAACGGTTCATGCAGCACGTCGAGCGGCGTGTGCTGCAGGCTGGTGAGTTCGAACAGGTGCTGGATCAAATTGCCGCGCGCGCGGTTGATCCGTACTCGGCCGTCGACAACATCCTGCGCCGAGCGGTAGTCGAACCAGGGCCCGATGAACCCCGTGAACCTCCAGTCCTTGACCACGTGGGGATTGCGGTCTCCGACCTTGATGCGGCGCTGGCCTTCTATCGTGACGCGCTCGGCCTGGATATCGAGGCGGCCGAAGAGGTCGCGTCCCAGCGGGTGCGGGCGCACTTCATTCCCGCCGGTGACGCCGCACTTGAGCTGCTCGAGGCCACCGCTGACAATTCGCCGATCGCGAAGTACGTGTCGAAGCGTGGACCGGGTCTTCACCACATCACCTTGCGCGTCGCCGACATCCGGAGCACGCTCGCCACGCTGAAGGCCAAGGGCGTGCGCCTCATCGACGAGGCGCCGAGAGAGGGCGCCCACGGATCGCTCGTCGCGTTCATCCATCCCGCGAGCGCCCACGGAGTGCTGGTGGAACTGAAGCAGGCTCAGGACTCAGGGCTCAGGGCTCAAGCTAGAATCTTCGAGTTCGCGCTCCGAGGTTTTGCCTGAGCCTTGAGCCCTGAGCCAACGATCATGCAGTTCGGTGACCTCATCCTGACGCCGCTCTGGGACGGAAGTTTCCGCCTCGACGGGGGAGCCATGTTCGGCGTCGTGCCCAAACCGCTGTGGGAAAAGCGTGCGCCAGCTGACGAGCGGAACCGCATCCGGCTGGGCCTGCGTCCCCTCCTCGTCAAGGGAGACACCGTTCAGGGCGAGAGGACCATCCTCATCGACGCAGGAATCGGCGCGAAGATGGACGCGAAGAGTGTTGACATCTACGCCATCGACCGCTCGCGCAGCCTCGATGACTCGCTCGCCGATGCCGGCGTCAGTCGCGACGACATCGACATCGTGCTGGCGACCCACCTGCACTTCGACCACGCCGGCGGCTTCACCGCGCGCGACGCGTCCGGGGGCCTCGTGCCGGCCTTCCCCCGCGCGCGCTACATCGTGCGCACGGCGGAGTGGGACGATGCCGCGCATGCGCACGAGCGGAATCGGGCCAGTTACCTGAAAGAGAATTTCGTGCCGCTGGCTGATGCCGGCGTGCTCGACTTGGTAGCGGGCGATGAGGAAATCATCCCGGGTGTCCGGGTCGTGCGGACGGGCGGCCACACGAAACACCACCAGATAGTCGTCATCGAGTCGGGAGGCGAGACGGCGGTCTTTGCCGCCGACCTGATGCCCACGACCGCGCACGTGGACGAAGCGTGGATCATGGGCTATGACCTCTATCCGATGGAGACGCTCGAGTTCAAGCGCACGTTCGTGCGGGAAGCCATCGAACGCGAGTATTTGATATTCTTCGAGCACGACCCGGATATGGCGGCGGGCTACATCCGCGAGGTCAACGGCCGCAAGCACGTCGAGCGCGTGCTGTAGCTACCGTGACAACCTTCATCGTCACGAAGATGCCACACGATGACCGCGAAGCTCACGATGGGCACGAAGAGGTCTTCTGAGGTGTGTTCTTCGTGAGCTTCATGAGCATCGTGTTCATCGTGAACCTTAAGCCCGTCGGCGCGTTCAGCGTGGTTCGACGTTCAGAGGTCGATTCCAGCCTCGTCTTCAGCACTCAGTATTGCCAATGTCAATAACCATCGGGATCATCGGCGGCAGCGGACTGTACGACATGGCGGAGCTCACCGACCGCGAGGAGCGGCGCGTGCAAACGCCGTTTGGCGAGCCGTCGGCGCCCTACGTCATCGGGACGCTGCGCGGCAAGCGCGTGGCCTTTCTGGCGCGTCACGGCGTCGGACATCGGCTGCTGCCGTCCGAGCTGAACTTCCGGGCGAACATCTACGGCTTGAAGATGCTCGGGGTCGAGTACATCCTCTCGGCGAGCGCCGTCGGCAGCTTGAAGCAGGAATACAAGCCGATGGACCTGGTCATTCCGGACCAGTTCCTCGATCGGACGCGCGGCCGGATCTCGACCTTCTTCGGACGCGGGCTGGTGGCGCACGTCGGCTTTGCGCACCCCTTTTGTGGCCGTCTGAGCGAACTGGCGTTTGGTTCGGCGCGCACGGCCGGCGCGACCGTGCACCAGGGCGGGACGTACGTGTGCATGGAAGGTCCGCAATTCTCGACCCTGGCCGAGTCGCAGCTGTATCGCTCGTGGGGCATGGACATCATCGGGATGACCAATCTGCAGGAAGCCAAACTCGCCCGCGAAGCCGAGATCTGCTATGCGACGATCGCCCTCGTGACCGACTACGACTGCTGGCATCCCGACCACGATCAAGTCACGGTCGAGATGATCATCGCCAACCTGACGCAGAATGCGCGGATGGCGCAGCAGGTGATTGCCGGTGCCGTCGCGGCGCTACCCTTCGAGCGCGCCTGCGAGTGCGCGACGGCCCTGAAGCACGCGATCATCACCCGGCCCGATGTCGTCCCCGACGAGGTCAAGCGCGAGCTGGCGCCGATCGTCGGCAAGTATTTTCTCTCCGAGTAGAGCCTTCGGTTGCGTGCACAATATTGAACAAGAGATCACGAGATCAGGAGCCATTCGGGTTTCACATCTCTCTTCGTGACATTCTGGCCATCGCTTCGAGAGAATCATCGAAGCGCGTCCACAAGAGAATCAAGTCATCACTATGAGCATTGTCGTCACCGGTTCGATCGCGTTCGACTACCTGATGTCGTTTCCGGGGAAGTTCACCGAGCACTTCCTGCCCGAGCACATGTCGCGGGTGAGCCTCAGCTTCCTCGTCGATTCGATGGACAAGCGGCGCGGCGGCTGCGCGCCGAACATCGCCTACACGCTGGCGCTGCTCGGCGAGAAGCCGAAGCTGATGGCGACGGCGGGGCAGGACTTCGATGACTATCGCCGCTGGCTCGAGGCGGCGGGCGTCGACACGACGCTCGTGCGCGAGGTGCCGGACAAGTTCACGGCGTCATTTTTCTGCAGCACCGACACCGAGAGCAACCAGATCGCGTCGTTCTATACCGGCGCGATGGCCAATGCCGGCGAGCTGTCGTTTCGCGGCATGGAGGGGTGCCGGCTGGCCATCATCTCCCCGAACGACCCCGGCGCGATGGTGCAATACGCCGAAGAGTGCCGCACGCTCCGCATCCCGTTCATCTGGGATCCCGGCCAGCAGTGCGCGCGGATGTCGGGACCCGAACTTCAGGATGGGTTCGAGGGGTCGGCGCTCGTCATCTGCAACGACTACGAGTTCGAGTTGATTCGCCAGAAGACGTCGGTCGACGAGGCATCGCTGCTCGAGCACACGCAGGCGCTCGTCGTGACCCGGGGCGAAGAGGGATGTTCGATTTACACCGCCGCCGGCCGCAAGGACGTACCGGCGGTGGCCCCGACGCGGATTGTCGATCCGACCGGGGTCGGGGACGCGTTCCGCGCCGGCTTCATGAAGGGGTTGTCGCACTCGGCCGACCACGAAGTCTGCGCGCGCATGGGCGCCGTTGCCGCCACCTATGCCCTCGAGCACCTGGGAGGCCAGAGCCACGCCTTCACCTGGGCCGAGTTCCACGCCCGCTACGAGGCCAGCTTCGGTCCGACCGGGGTCAGGCCGTGAATCGTGAATGTGGGGCCAGGCCGTGAACCTGGCCGTAGCCGTGACCTGCGCCTCGCTGGCGTGGGTGACGATGATCCTGGCCGCGCCGCTGGCGCTCTCGCGCGCGCGCGTGCCGGTCTTGACCCTGGCGGTCTACCAGGCCGGATCGCTCGTCTGTCACCAGCGCCCCGAGCGTTCGTTCCACCTCGCGGGAATGCAGCTGCCGGTGTGCGCCCGATGCTTCGGTCTGTACTTGTCTGGCGCGGTCGGCCTGACACTGGCGTCGCGCCGCCGGCGGGCGCTCTCCACGCACGCCGTACGCCTGTTCCTCGGGCTGGCGGCCCTTCCGATTGCGGCGACCGTCGGGCTCGAATGGCTGGGCGCCATCCAGACCTCGAACATTCAACGCCTGCTCACCGGACTCCCCCTGGGATTCGCGGCCGGCGTCGTCATCGTCCGATCCCTGTCCGGCCAGACCGTCCCGGCCGGTGATATATGATCTCCGGTTAGAGATGGCGACAAAGACGACGACAGCTGATAGCGCCCGCGCCGCGGCTGAGCCCGGGACGCTCACGCTCGTGTGCGTGCTGGCCTGGGTAGTGCCGGGCGCCGCGCACGTCTGGCTCGGCCGCCGCCAGAAGGGGGCGGTCTTCTTCGTCGTCCTTTCCCTGATGTTCGCGATTGGTCTGATGCTCCACGGCCGGATCTTTCCCTTCGAGTTTTCCGAGCCCCTTGTCGCCCTCGCCGCCATCGCGGACGTTGGTCTGGGTGGACCGTGGCTGCTTGCCCGGATGGCCGGAGCGGGGAGTGGCCTGGTGACGGCCTCGACCTACGAGTACGGCAACACGTTCCTGATCGTCGCCGGGTTGCTGAACTTCCTCGTCGTCCTCGATGCGTTCGACATCGCGATGGGGCGCAAGTGATCAGCCACTTCCTGTTGCTCGTCCTGTTCGCGTTCCTGGTGTCGATCGTGTTTGCCGTGCTGATGCGCGACGACCCGCGCCAGCAGATCCGCACCGCCGGGTTCATGTTCGCGAGCTTCGTCGCGACGGCCGTGATCCTGGGCTGGCTGATGTATCCGCTGCCGCTGTGACCGGTTTCCGCCTCGCATCCCTCCCTTGAAACGCCTGCTGCTGTGGGTGCCGGCGTTGCGCTTACATGGCCCTTATCTTCTTTGCCTCGTCGATGACGGGCGATGAAGTGCCGGCCATCTTCTGGGACAAGTTCGAGCATCTGCTGGCCTACGCCGTGCTCGGCGTGCTGTTCCTCGTTGCCGCTCGCCGCGGGCGGCTGTCGCACGTGACAGCGAAAGCGGCCGCGACTGGCCGTTCTTCTCTCAACGCTCTACGGTGCGTTCGACGAAGTGCACCAGTCATTCACGCCCGGCCGGTCGCCCGACGTGCGCGATCTCTTCGCGGACGCTCTCGGCGCGGCGCTTGGTGTCGCGGCCGTGTGGCTGCTGGGCGTGATCGTGGCTCGAGGGAGGGGACGAGGTTAAAGGTATACTTCAGGATTGGCTCAGGCTCCTCTATGAGCGTTCCAGATCCCAGTTCGTTGACAACACTCCTCGTCGAGCGCGACGACGCCGTCGCGCGGGTGACGATCAATCGCCCAAACGTCCTCAACGCGCTCAGCCTGCAGACGCTTGCCGAGCTGCGCCAGACGCTCACGGCGCTCCAGGCAGACGATGCCGTGCGCGTGGTGGTCATCACCGGCGCGGGGGAGAAGGCGTTCGTGGCCGGCGCCGATATCAATGAGCTGGCGGAGCAGAGTCCGACGAGTGGGCGCGAGCACGCGCTTGCCGGTCAGCAGGTCTTCGATCTCCTCGAGCAGCTCGGGAAGCCTTCAATCGCTGCGATCAACGGCTACGCGCTCGGCGGCGGCTGCGAGCTGGCGATGGCGTGCACGCTTCGCGTCGCAGCCGACACGGCGAAGCTCGGCCAGCCCGAGATCAATCTTGGGCTCATTCCCGGGTACGGCGGCACCCAGCGTCTGGCCCGGCTCGTCGGCGCCGGCGTGGCGCTCGAGCTTCTTCTGACGGGACAGCAGATCGGCGCGCAAGAGGCGCATCGCCTGGGGCTCGTCAACCGCGTGGTGCCGGCGTCGGACCTGGCCGCCGAAGTGGCCGCCATGGCGAAGGTCCTGGCCAGTAAGCCACCGATGGCCATGCGCTACATCATCGAGGCGGTCCACCAGGGGCTGCAGATGTCGCTCGCCGAGGGGCTGCGCTTCGAGGCGACGCTCTTCGGGCTGGTGGCGAGCACCGACGACATGCGCGAGGGGACGCGGGCCTTCCTCGAGAAGCGCAAGCCGGCGTTCAAGGGGAAATAGTGCGTACCGACAACCACGCCACGGCGACTCCGCTCTCCGGCGCCGAGGGGCTTCGCTTCGCGATTGTGTTCTCCCGGTTCAACGACGCCATCACCGAGTCGCTGCGCGACGCGGCCCTGGCGGCGCTCCTCGAGGCCGGAGCGGGGGAGCCGAACGTTGAAGTGGTGAGCGTGCCGGGCGCGTTCGAATTGCCGCAGGCGGCGCGATCGCTGGCCGAGACCGGGCGCTTCGACGCCATCGTCTGCCTCGGCTGCATCATCCGCGGGGCGACGCCGCATTTCGAGTACATCTCCACCTCGGTGGCCCACGGGATCCAGGATGCAGCGGGCGGGACGGGCGTGCCGATGTCGTTCGGGGTCCTCACGACCGACAGCTGGGAGCAGGCCGAAGAGCGTGCCGGCAGCGGCCGGGACAACAAGGGATTCGAGGCCGCGGCGGCCGCGATTGAGATGGCGCAATTGTTCAGACGCCTCCATCCGACGAGGCCCGCCGGCTTCGCCTCGTCATGACCCGCGTGGACCCAACCGGCCGGCGCCGCGCGCGCGAGTCAGCGTTGCAGATGCTCTACCAGGCGGAAGTCGGCCGCATGGGGCCGCAAGAGGCGATCGGCACCTTCTGGCGGCTGGACAGGTCTGGTGAAGATGCCGACGCGGCGGGCTCCGAGGATACGGGCGAGCCCATAGACGACGACCTGCAGGCGTTCGCGAACGCCCTCGTGCACGAGACCCTGGCGCGGGGGGAGGCGATCGACCAGCTGATTGTCACGCACGCGCACAATTGGCGGCTCGAGCGCATGGCGGTGATCGATCGCCTGGTCCTGCGACTGGCGGTGTGCGAAATGCTGACGCACCCGGAGACCCCGTCGAAGGTGGTCATCAACGAGGCCCTCGAGCTGGCCAGAACGTTCAGCGGCGACGAGGCGGTCGCGTTTGTCAACGGCGTTCTCGATGCCGTCAGGAAGGCACTGTCACCCTACCTGAGTCTATGTCAGATCACGAGCCACAAAGAATCCGATCAGGTCGCGCAGCGGCGCGCCAACTTCGAGGCCCTCCAGCGCCTGGGCGTCGACCCGTACCCGCACGCCTTCGCGCGGACGCATACCGTGAGCGCGCTGGTGTCGGCCTTCGGTGGCAAGACCGGCGACGAGCTCACGGCCGAGCGCGTCGAAACCCGGGCCGCCGGCCGCATCCTGGCGATGCGGACGTTCGGCAAGGCCAACTTCATCGCCATCTCCGATGGCGAGTCGCAGATCCAGGCCTACATCAGGCAGGACTCGGTCAGCGAGCGCGACTTCGCGATCTTCAAGCTGCTCGACTTCGGCGACTTCGTCGGGGTCGAAGGCTACCTGTTCAGGACGCGGACCAACGAGCTGACGATCCACGTCACGAAGCTCGAGTTCCTGGTCAAGTGCTTCCTGCCGCTGCCGGAGAAATGGCACGGCCTGAGTGACATCGAGATCCGGTACCGGCAGCGCTACCTCGATCTCATCGTCAATCCCGACTCGCGGCGAGTGTTCGAGGTGCGCAGCCGCGTCCTCGCCAGCATGCGGGGATTCCTGAATGCGCGCGGCTACCTCGAGGTCGAGACGCCGATGATGCAGCCGGTTCCCGGCGGCGCGCTGGCGCGCCCGTTTGTGACGCACCACAACACGCTCGACATGCAGCTCTTCCTTCGGATTGCGCCCGAGCTCTACCTCAAACGCCTCTCGGTCGGCGGGATCGAACGCGTGTACGAGATCAATCGTAACTTCCGCAATGAGGGGATCTCGACGCAGCACAATCCCGAGTTCACCATGCTCGAGTTCTATCAGGCCTACAGCGACTACCAGGCGCTGATGCTGATGACCGAGGAAATGATCTCGAGCGTGGCCCGCGAGTCGATTGGCACCGACCAAGTCAAGTTCGGCGAGCACGAGATCTCGCTGGCGGCCCCTTACCGCCGCGTCTCGCTCCGCGAGGGCGCACGTAAGGCCGCCTCGGAGCGGTTGGGCGTGCCGGTGACCGACGCCGACTTGCGCCAGCGCGAGACTGCCGCCGATCTCGCCCGGAAACTGCGGCTCGAGCTCCAGCCCGGCTGGGGCGCTGGCCGCATCGCGACCGAAATATTCGAGCGGCTGAACGAGCACGACCTCGTCCAGCCGACGTTTGTCTACGACTTCCCGACCGAGGTCTCACCCCTGTCGAAGCAGAAGCCAGACGACCCCGAGACGGTCGAGCGCTTCGAGCTCTACATCGGTGGCTTCGAGGTGGCGAACGCCTTTAGCGAGCTCAACGATCCGGCCGAGCAGCGCCGCCGCTTCGAGGCCCAGTTGACCGGCCGGGCGGCCGGCGACCTCGAAGCGCACGTCATGGACGAGGATTACATCCGCGCCCTCGAGTACGGTCTGCCACCGACCGCCGGCGAGGGCGTCGGCATCGACCGGCTCGTCATGCTGCTCACCAACAGTGCGTCGATTCGCGATGTCATCCTGTTCCCGCTCATGAGGGGCGGAGGTGAAGCGTGAAAGTTTGAAGTCTGACGTTTGAAGTCTGAAGTGGTCAAGTCGAAGTCGGAAGTGGGAAGTGGAAGTAGGAAGTAAGTGGGAAGTGGAAGTTCGAAGTGGTATGAAGAGTCAATCCGCTTCGCACTTCCCAGCTTCCCACTTCTAACTTCCCACTTACTTCCCACTTCCACTTCTCACTTCTGATTTCGCACTTGACCACTTCAGACTTCAAACGTCAGACTTCAGATTTCTTTCCCATGGATCTCCCCTTCGAGCTCTTCATCGCCGTCCGGTATCTGCTCGCGCGCAGGAAACAGGCCTTCATCTCGGCGATCTCGCTCATCTCGGCATTGGGCGTGGCCGTCGGGGTGATGGCGCTCCTCATCGTGCTGGCGCTCATGACCGGGCTGCAGGGCGAGCTGCGCGATCGCATCGTCGGGTCGGCGGCGCACGTCTACGTGCTGAAAGAAGGATGGTCTTGGCGACACCGAGGAAGAGATCAAAAAGCTCCTCACGGTGCCGCACGTCGTCGCGGCCGCACCGGTCGTCCTCGGGCTGGGGTTGGCGAAGAGCGCCGGCGGCAGCCAGTTCATCTCCATCAAGGGCGTCGATCCGGTGCTCGAGCGGGGCGTCACCAACGTGGAAGCGTCGATGAAAGCCGGCAGCCTGGACGCGCTGACGCCGGCCGCGGGAACCATGGCCGGCATCGTGCTCGGCAAGGATCTGGCGGACAAGCTGGGCGTGAGCGTCGGCGATGGCCTCGAGGTGATGACGCCGGAAGGCGACCTCACGCCCTTCGGCGTGTCGCCGCGGACGCGGGTGTTCAAGGTCGTCGGTGTGTTCAGCCTCGGGCTCTACGAGTACGACAGTTCGTACGGGTTCGTGCACCTGACCGTCGCGCGAGCGCTTGCTCGACCGGAGCCGGCCGGACTTGATCGAGGTGAAGGTCGATGACCTGTTCGCCGCGCGGGAGGTGGCCGAGGCGATCCCCGCGCGGCTCGGATCCGAGTATGACGCCCAGGACTGGGCCGATCTGAACAAGTCGCTCTTCTCCGCACTCTGGCTCGAGAAGATGGCCATGTCGATCACGATTGGCCTCATCGTCATGGTCGCCGCGCTCAACATCATCGCCTCGCTGGTGCTGCTCGTGATGGAGAAGACGCGCGACATCGCGATCCTCAAGACCATGGGCAGTTCGGCCGCGAGCATCCGGCGCATCTTCATGCTGCAGGGGCTCGTCATCGGCACCATCGGCACGCTGGTGGGCGCGGCTGGCGCCTGCGTGCTCATTTACATCCTCGATCACTACCAGCTGATCAACGTCCCGCTCGACGTCTACCAGATTTCGTACGTGCCGTTCCGCTTGCTGCCACTCGATTTCGCCGTCGTCGTCGTGGCGGCGATTCTGGTCTGCTTCCTCGCGACGATCTATCCGTCGCGGCAGGCGGCCAAGCTGGATCCGGCACAGGCGTTACGGTATCAATGACGCTCCAGCTTCGGCTGCCTGCTTCCAGCGAGGCTTCGCGATTCTGGTCGACGATTCCGTCTTGCGGCTGGAAGCCGGGAGCTGGAAGCAGGAAGCTAGTTATGTCTTTTATCCCGTCTCCGGCCTGTCGAAGAGCTACGCCGTCGGCGGCACGCGCCTGACCGTGCTCAAGGACCTCGAGCTCTCGCTCGAGCGCGGCGAGATGGTGGCGATCGTCGGGGCGTCGGGAGTGGGGAAGAGCACGTTGCTGCACGTGCTGGGCGGGCTCGACGCGCCTGACGCGGGCTCGGTCCGCATCGGCGACGTCGATCTCGAGCCACCTGACCGACGACGCGCTGGTGGCGTTCCGCAACCGGCATGTCGGGTTCGTGTTCCAGTTCCATCACCTGCTGCCCGAGTTCTCGGCGGTCGAGAATGCGGAGATGCCGCTTCGCATCGCGCGCAAACGCGCTGCCGAATGCCGCGAGCGCGCCGGGGACCTGCTCGTGCGCGTGGGGCTCGGCGAACGTCTCGAGCACCGGCCAGGCATGCTGTCGGGTGGCGAGCAGCAGCGCGTCGCCATCGCCCGGGCGCTCGTGATGCATCCGACGCTGCTCCTGGCCGACGAGCCCACGGGCGATCTGGACGAGCACACGGCCGAGACGCTCCATGACCTCCTGAAGGAGATGCACCGCGAGCACGGCCTGACTTCGGTCATTGCCACACACAACCCGAAGCTCGCCGCCGCCTGCGATCGCATTCTGCGACTCGAAGATGGCAAGCTGAGGGGTGTCTGAGATGGCAGAGAGGCAGAATATCTCGACCGGCACGAAGTGGGAGCCGCTCGTTGGCTATTCGCGCGCCGTGCGCGTCGGCAACATCGTCCACGTCTCCGGCACGACCGCGACCGGCGACGATGGCAGCCTGGTAGGGAAGGGCGATGCGCGGGCGCAGACGAAACAGACGCTCGCGAACATCGAGCGCGCCCTCGTTCGCGCGGGTGCCTCGCTCCAGCAGGTCGTCCGGACGCGCATGTACGTGACCAACATCGTCCGCGACTGGGAGGCGATCGGTCGCGCCCACGGAGAGGTCTTCGGTGAGATTCGCCCGACGACGTCGATGGTCGAGGTCAGCCGCCTCATCGACCCCGACATGCTCATCGAGATTGAGGCGGAAGCGATTGTCGAATCGTAATACAGAGTAGGACGGTGTTCGCCCGGGCCGCTGGTGCGCACGAATCTCCGTGCCTCGAGCATGGTGCGGGTGGACGACAGTCCAGGAGGTCGTCATGAGACAGTGGATTGCCGCATCGATCGGGGCCCTGTTCTTAGCCGCGGTGTTTGTTTCTTCATCCGTCCCCCTGCAGGCCGCCGATAAAACCGTCGCGGGGACGGTCGCGTCGGTCAGCCCCGATGCCATCACCATCAACGCGAAGGACGAGCAGGTCAAGCTGGTGGTCGATACCAAGACGAAGGTCGTCGGCACGGGCGTCGGGACCAAGACGGCGGAAATGAAGAAGGACAAGAAGACGCCGCAGATCATCGACTTGGTCAAGATCGGCGATGTGGTTTCGGCCAGCTACGACGAGACGTCGAAGCAGGCCAAGGAAGTGCGAATCACGAAAGCCGCACCCGCCGCCAAGTAAAGAGACGGACGTGGAGTGCGGATCCCATCCGCACTCCACACTCTCGCAGCATCGCCTGCCTTCAGCCCCTGCGTCCAGAATTGCTGACTCCCTGGATTTTTCCCGCGCGACGGCGTGCCAAGCATTCTCGCGTTCGGTCCCTGTCTCCGGGACGTTGGATCACACGAGGGAATTCATGTCATTTTTACCCGGGCGAGGCGCTTCGGTCCCACTAACTGCCCTAGAAATGCTCACTTAGCCGTAACGGATCGCGCGGGCGCTGTCGTATAATGGA
This sequence comes from uncultured Acidobacteriota bacterium, assembly GCA_963847975.1. GTDB lineage: Bacteria > Acidobacteriota > Vicinamibacteria > Vicinamibacterales > 2-12-FULL-66-21 > DATBJJ01. The sequence continues at coordinate 20,525 of CAWKBU010000004.1, forward strand.
CGTAGGGCAGCGCCCGATAAACCATAGGTAACCCCGGATGTTCGAACGCTATACGGAACGAGCGCGGCGGGTTCTTTTCTTCGCGCGGTACGAGGCGAGTCAGCTCGGCAGCATCTCCATTGAGACCGAGCATCTCCTCCTCGGGCTGATTCGCGAGGGCAAGGGTCTGACCAGCCGCATTTTCGCCCGCTCGCACCTCTCCCTCGAAAGCATTCGCAAGGAAATCGAAGGCCGGACCGTGTTTCGCGAGAAGGTCTCGACCTCGGTCGAAATCCCCTTCAGCGCCGAAACCAAGCGCGTCCTGCAGTACGCCGCCGAGGAAGCCGACCGCCTGCTGCACAACTACATCGGGACCGAGCACCTGCTCCTCGGGCATCCTGCGCGAGGAACGCTCGGTCGCGGCGACCATCCTCATGGAAAAGGGGATGCGCCTCAACACCGTGCGCGAGGACATCGTCGCGCTCTTGAACGAGAAGACGACGCTCACGCGGGTGAAGGAAACGCCGCTCCTCGCCGAGTTCAGCCGCGACCTGACGGACGCGGCGATGAAGAACCAGCTCGACCCGCTCGTCGGCCGGCACATCGAAGTCGAGCGCGTGCAGCAGGTCCTCTGCCGCCGCACCAAGAACAACGCGGTGCTCATCGGCGAGCCGGGCGTCGGCAAGACGGCGATCGTCGAGGGCCTGGCGCAGAAGATCGTCTACGGCGACGTGCCGCACTTCCTCGCCGACAAGCGGATCCTCGCGCTGGACATCTCGCTCATCGTCGCCGGCACGAAGTACCGCGGTCAGTTCGAAGAGCGCCTCAAGGCGATCATGAAGGAGCTGACCGAGAACCCGAACATCATCGTGTTCATCGACGAGCTCCATACGCTCGTCGGGGCCGGGTCGGCCGAAGGCTCGCTCGACGCCGCCAACATCCTCAAGCCGGCGCTCTCGCGCGGCGAGATCCGCTGCATCGGCGCGACGACGCCGGCCGAGTACCGGAAGTACATCGAGAAGGACCGCTCGCTCGAGCGCCGGTTCCAGGCCATCAAGGTCGATCCGCCGACCGAGCGCGAGACGATCGAGGTGCTCATCGGCGTCAAGGATCGCTACGAGTCGTTCCACCACGTCGAGTACACGGCCGAGGCGATCGAGGCGGCGGTCTATCAGTCGAGCCGCTACATCACCGATCGGTTCCTGCCCGACAAGGCGATCGACCTCGTGGACGAGGCCGGCGCGCGCGCCAAGCTGCGCGAGGCGGGCTACAGCGAGGAGTTCGGCGAGATCAACAAGAGCATCCGCGTCGCCGTCGAGCAGATGGAGACCGCCGTCTCGGAGAAGAACTTCGAGAAGGCGCAGTTCTATCGCGAGCAGGAAGTCCAGGCGCGCGAGAACCTGCAGTTCGTGCGCGAGAAGTTCGACGTCAAGTCGAGCACCCGCCGCGTCGTCGTCGGCAAGGCCGAGATCGACGAGGTCGTCTCGAAGTGGACCGGCGTGCCGCTCACGTCGATCAATCAGGACGAAGGCGACAAGCTGCTCCACATGGAGGACTCGCTCCACAAGCGCGTCATCTCGCAGGAGAAGGCGATCTCGGCGCTCTCGCGCGCGATTCGCCGCTCGCGCGCCGGCCTCAAGAACCCGAACCGGCCGGTCGGCAGCTTCGTGTTCCTCGGTCCGACCGGCGTCGGCAAGACCGAGCTCGCGCGGGCGCTCGCCAACTTCCTGTTCGGCAGCGACCACGCGCTCATCCGCTTCGACATGTCGGAGTACATGGAGAAGCACTCGGTCTCCAAGCTGATTGGCTCGCCGCCCGGATACGTCGGGCACGAGGAAGGCGGTCAGCTCACCGAGAAGGTGAAGCGCAACCCGTACTCGGTCGTCCTGCTCGACGAGATCGAGAAGGCGCACCCGGACCTCTTCAACATCCTGCTGCAGGTGTTCGAGGACGGCCATCTGACCGACGGCCTCGGCAATCGCGTGAACTTCAAGAACGCGATCATCATCATGACGTCGAACATCGGCGCGCGCTTCATTCAGAAGAAGGCGTCGATGGGCTTCCAGGCGTCCGACTCCGGCGCGATCAGCCGCAGCGTCAACGACATGGTGCTCGGGGAGGTCAGGAAGACCTTCAACCCCGAGTTCATCAACCGTATCGACGAGATCATCGTGTTCGAGGCGCTCTCGGACGACGACCTGCGGACGATCACGAACCTGCTGGTCAAGCAGCTCAACGACAACCTCGTCGACCGCAAGATCCGGCTCCAGCTCGCGCCCGAGGTCATCGACTGGATCATCGAGCAGACGTGCAAGGACCGGTCGTATGGCGCGCGGCCCCTCCGCCGCGCGATTCAGCGCTATATCGAGGATCCGCTGTCCGAGGAGCTCATCCGTGGGCACCTCAAGGGCGGCGAGATCGAGGTCTACCTCGATGGCGGGGCGCTGGCCTACCGCCCCGCCGGCGAGGCCATGGCAGGCCGGCGGCTGGCCTGACCCGCCTTCGCCGCGGCGTCGACACCGGCGCTGCTACGGCGCGGCAGGCTCGCCGCAGCTCGCGGCATGCAGCTGCGCCGCGAGGCTGCGGCAAGGCCGACGAGTGGCCTTGCACGTCTAAAATCCAGTAAACTCGTCTGGTTGTTTACCCCGGCTGGGAGGAGACCGCGGCCGGGGCATTTCCGCCTCATGGCGGAAGCCACACGACGATTTGCCGTGACTTCATCCAGGTCACTCCCGTTTCAGTGATCAACGTTCGACTATGCGTGTGCTGCTGTTTTTCCTCGCTGCGCTGACGGCCGCTGCTGGCCGCGCGGGCTCAGACCCCGCCGCCGCCGCGCAGCCGCGCCGCGCCGGCCCAGGCGCCGGCGCCCGGCTGCGCCGCCGCAGGCCGGCCAGACCGTCTGCGGCCAGCCCGTCCCGGCCCCCCGGACGCTTCCGCCCGCCGGCTCGGGACCGGTGGTCTACCAGGTCGTGCCCTGCTTCGAAAAGCAGGGAGGCTTCCCGGTCGTCGAAGCGAACACCTACCTCTACTACATCGAGATGAAGTCGCGGCTGAGCAACTCCCAGACCGGGAAGTGGGTGCCGTACGACGAGGCGATCGAGCAGGTCGATTCGCGAGGACTTCAAGCGGCTGTGGGCGACGAACTTCCTCGACGACCTCGCGATCAGGGCCGAGGACTACACGTTCTCCAACGGCGTCATCGGCAAGATGGTCGTCTACGACATGGAGGAGCGGCAGCGGGTCAAGATCGTCGACTACGAGGGCCTGAAGAAGGTCGACCAGTCGAAGATCGAAGAGAAGCTGAAAGAGAAGAGCATCACGATCCGCCTCGACTCGTTCATCGACCCGGGCCTCATCCGCCGCGTCACCGGCGTCGTCCGCGAGCTCTACGCCGCCGAGGGCTACCAGTTCGCCGAGGTCAAGCCGGAGATCAAGGACGTCGAGGGCGGGACCAAGCTCGTGCACGTCACCTTCCACGTCACGGAAGGGCCGAAGGTCAAGATCGAGCGAGATCGACTTCGTCGGCAACAAGGCGATCGACCGACGGCAAGCTCGGCCGGAAGATGAAGGAGAACAAAGCAAAAGGGCTTCTTTGGCTTCATCACCGGCGGCGGCACCTACAAGGAAGACAAGTTCGCCGAGGACGCGCAGCTCATCACCGACTTCTACCGCGACGAGGGGTACATCATGGCCCAGGTGGGCCAGCCGCAGATGAAGACCCTCGAGGACTCGAAGGACGGCAAGACGCGCTGGATCCAGCTGCAGGTGCCGATCACCGAAGGGCAAGAAGTACGCGGTCGGCGACTTCAAGTTCGAGGGCAACAAGGTCGTCAACTCCGAGGCGCTGCGCCCGCTCTTCAAGATCGAGGCGGGCGAGACCTACAGCCAGAAGAAGGTCAAGAAGGGCCTCGAGAAGGCGCAGGAGGTCTACGGCTCGCGGCGGCTACTTCGAGTTCACCGCCTATCCCGATCTGCAGCCGCGCGACCAGCCTCGGACCGCCGACGGCGACGGCGCGGCCGGGCCGCCGTCGCCCGGTCCGCCATCGCCCGGCGCCGGCGCCTGCGCCGCGCCGCGACCGCCACGGCGAAGGACGGCACGCCGCTCGTCGACGTGACGATGCGCGTGGACGAAGGCAAGCAGTACTTCATCAACCGCATCACCTTCACCGGCAACACGACGACGCGCGACAACGTCATCCGCCGCGAGCTGCGGATCGTCGAGGCGGGCGTGTTCAACACGAGGCGCTCAAGGACAGCGTCAAGCGGCTCAATCAGCTCGGCTACTTCAAGCCGCTCGAGGGCGAGGCCGTCGACGTCCAGAAGACCGCCAACGCCGACAACAAGGTCGACATCGGGCTGAAGTTCGAAGAGCAGAACCGCAACCAGCTGACGTTCGGCGCCGGCGTGTCGCAGTTCGACGGCTTCTTCGGGCAGCTGTCGTTCCAGACCTCGAACTTCCTCGGCCGCGGCGAGACGTTCAGCGTGACGGCGCAGCAGGGCAATCGCGCCAAGAACTATCAGGTCGCGTTCACCGAGCCGTTCCTGTTCGACCGGCCGATGACGGCCGGCGTCGACATCTTCTCGCGCGAGATTCGCTACGAGGGCCAGTTCACGCAGGCCTCGGTCGGCGGCAACGTCGTCTTCGGCTTCCAGGTGATGCCGTACGCGCGGATGTTCGTGAACTACAGGCTCGAGCAGGTCGAGGTCAAGGACCTCAACCCGCTCTACCGGGATCCGCTCGTGCTCGCCGGCAATCCGTTCCTGGAGGATTCGCTGCTCATCGGCGAGGGCGGCAAGCGGACCATCAGCAAGATCGGGCCGAGCTTCGTCTACAACACCGTCGACCACCCGATCTTCCCGACCTCCGGCTCGCGCTACACGCTGTCGATGGATTGGGCGGGCATCGGCGGCAACACGAACTTCGTGAATCCGCGGGCGGAAGCCATCAGGTACTTTCCGCTCGGCGCCAAACGCCGGACGTCGCTGGGCTTCCGCGCGCAGGCCGAGTACATCAAGCCCTACGGCAGCACGATCGCGCTCCCGATCTTCGAGAGGCTGTTCCTCGGCGGCGAGTACAGCATGCGCGGGTTCGACCTGCGCACGGTCGGGCCGCGCGATCCGGTCACCGGGCTCGTCCTCGGCGGCAACAAGAGCCTGCTCTTCAACGTGGAGTACCTGATCAGCATCATGGGCCCGGTCCGGCTGGTGCTCTTCTACGACGCCGGCCAGGTGCGCGGCCCGGGGCCAGAACTTCTCGTGGAAGGAACCGGTGACCCAGCTCACGTATCCGGGCGCGCTCATCCCGGACCCGAGCGATTTCTATCAGATACCGTTCAACCCGTTCATCGTCCGCCTTCCCTCCGGAGATCAGCGAGATCGGCGAGATGAGCGCGTTCAAGACCTCGACCGGCGCCGAGATCCGGTTCTTCATGCCGGTGCTGAACGTGCCGTTCCGGCTGATTTTTGCCGCCAACCCGTCGCGCGGCGGCGTGCTGGACAACAACCTGCGGCCCGAGAAGAAGTGGAAGTTCCGGTTCGCGGTGGGGTCGACGTTCTAGACAGCTGCCAGCTCTCAGCTGTCAGCTGTCAGTGCTCGGGACACGAGTTCGCTGAGTCGTGCCGGATTGGCTTAGAATTGTCGAGCTCGATGCTGGCATCGGTGAGCTCTGCGTGCTGAGGCTGAGAGCTGAGAGCTGAAAGCTATTCATTCGAAAGGGATTTAGTTCATGAGAGTGTTGAGACTTCTGATGGTGATGAGTGCGGTGAGCGTGCTGGCCGTGGGTTCGGCGCTGGCGCAGGCCACCCCGCCGGCGCGCCGCCGCCGCAGCGACGCCGCCGCAGCCGGCCGCGCCCGGCCGCCCAAGCCGGAGGCGCCGCGACCCTATCCCGAGGGCGCCAAGATCGCCTACATCGACATCCAGGCGGTCGCCTCGAACTCGGTCGAGGGCAAGGCGGCGACCGCGCAAGCTGCAGGAGCTCGCAGAAGAAGAAGGTGGCCGAGATCACCGAGAAGAACAAGGCGCTCGAGACCGCCAAGACCAAGCAGCAGACGAGCGCCACGCATCATGAACGACTCGGCGCGCCTGGCGCTCGAGAAGGAAGTCGACAAGCTGACGCGCGAGGTGCAGTTCCTGCAGCAGGAAGCGCAGTCCGAGCGCGCAGGCGCTGCAGGCCGAGCTGCAGGTGGACTTCCAGCGCAAGCTCAACCCCGTCCTCGAGCAGGTCGGCAAGGAGAAGGGCCTCCACATGCTGGTGGACATCAACAACGCCGGCGCCGTCTGGGTCGACACCGGCCTCGACCTCACCGGCGAGGTCATCAAGCGCCTCGACGCCGCCCGGCCGGCCGCCGCGCCTGCGTCAAGAAGTAGCGTTCAGCGTTCAGGGTTCAAGGTTCAGGGTTCGACGTTCACGATCGTTGAACCCTGAACCTCTGAATCCTGAACCTCGAACCTGATAATATTACGCGTCCGTGCCCCTGAACATCTCCGAATCCATCGACCGGCTCTGCTACCGGTATCCGTCGGCGCTCGTCGACGCGGTCACCGAGCACGAGCCCGGCAAGCGGCTCGTCGCGGTCAAGAACGTCACCGTCAACGAAGATTTCTTCCAGGGCCACTTTCCCGGCACGCCGCTGATGCCCGGCGTCCTCATGATCGAGACGCTGGCGCAGGTCGCCACGCTGCTCCTGGTCCACGGCCCCGACGGCAAGCCGTCCGGGCACGCCTACCTGCGCGGCGTGGACGACGCGAAGTTCCGGCGGCAGGTGGTGCCGGGCGACCGGCTGCGCCTCGAGGTGACGCTCGGCGCCCGGCGGCAGCAACGCTGGCGCGGGCGCATGCGGTCGCCTCGATCGGCGACGCCGTCGTCGCCGAGGCGGAGCTGGTCATGGCGCTCGTGCCCGAGCGGGTGGCTGGCGGGCGGCCCGGCGTGACGATCGATCCCACGGCGATCGTGCATCCCGGCGCGGAGATCGGCGCCGGCTCGGTCGTCGGCCCGCACGCCATCATCGGCGAGCACGTCCGCATCGGCCGCGACTGCCGCATCGGCGCGTCCAGCATCGTCGACGGGTGGACCGAGATCGGCGACGGCAACCAGATCTTCCCGTTTGCCTCGATCGGCCTGATCCCGCAGGACCTGAAGTTCCGCGGCGAGAAGACGACGCTCGTGATCGGCCACCGCAACGTCTTCCGCGAGTTCGTCACGATTCACCGCGGCACGGCCGGCGGCGGCGGCAGCGACCGACATCGGCGACAACAACGTGTTCATGGCCTACGCGCACGTCGCGCACGACTGCCACGTCGGCAACTCGACGATTTTCGGCAACGCCGCGACGCTCGGCGGCCACGTGACCGTCGAGGACTTCGCGACGATCAGCGCCTTTTCCGGCGTGCACCAGTTCTGCCGGGTCGGCCAGCACGCGTTCATCGGCGGCTATTCGGTGGTGACCAAGGATGCGCTGCCGTATGCGAAGACCGTCGGCAATCGCGCCCGGATCTACGGCATCAACACGATCGGCCTCGAGCGCCGGAAGTTCTCGAAGGACTCGATCAACCAGCTGCGCAGGCCTTCCGCTATCTGCTGCACTCGAACACCAGCCGCGCGCTGGCGCAGATCGATCGCGACCCGTCGCTCGGCTGCGCCGAGGTGCAGTACCTCCTGCACTTCATCCGCTCGTCGAGCCGAGGCGTCGGCCTCCGCCGCCCCAGCCGCCGGCTCGAAGAAGTGATGGAAGAGTAGCGGCTCGCCGACGGTCGACTGCCGAGCCGTCGACTGGCGACTGTTACGGGACTGCGTCGACCGTCGACCGTGTAGTGTCGACCGGTCGTTGTCGACAGGATGCCGTTCGGGTCGTGCAGCCTGACGCAGAGGCTGGCCGACGACTGCGTGCTGGCGTTCAGGACGCTCGCCAGGGTGCCCGCGTCGTTCGAGAGGACGGCCGTGCACACGACGCCGCTCCACGTGCCCAGCTGAAAGCCGAGGAACGACCCCGACGGGTCGAGCGCGGTGATCTCGGCGGTGGTCGTGCCTGCGGTCGAGACGTTGAAGCCGTGGCTGATCGCGCCGTTGAGCGTCACGGTCCCGGTGAACGTTTCGGTGACGAGCACGGGCGTCGGGGACGGTGGGATGTCCGGGCCGTTGTCGCAGGCCGTCCCGACGAGGGCCAGGGCCAGCAGCGCGGCGCGGGACAGGAACAACTACAGTCGATCGACGCATCTTCTCTCCAAAATAGGGCGCAGGCGTACCTTCCTATTGTACCTGCAACCGCCGGCAATCCGAAGCCCCTCGGACCCATCTGATAGACTGACGTTCGAGCCGCGCCTGTGGTCTGGCCAGTTCGCCTCCGACGGCCGGCTGCGTCGCGGCAGCCATGGCGAAGGCCCGGGCCTCACGGCAAACTGATAGATGCCCAGGATAGGTCTCATCGCCGGCAACGGCCGGTTTCCGTTTCTCGTCCTGCAGGGCGCCCGGAGCCTGGGCCACGACGTCACCGTCGTCGCGGTCAAGGAAGAGGCGTTTCCCGGAGCTGGAAGACGGCCGCCCGGGACGCCGGCGCGGACTTCCACTGGGTCTCGCTCGGGCACCTGGGCAAGTGCATCAAGATTCTGAAGGGCGCCGGCGTCACCCGGGCGGTGATGGCCGGGCAGGTCAAGCACGTCAAGATTTTCTCGGGCATCGTCCCCGACCTGACGCTGCTGTCCGTGCTGACCCGCCTCAAGGCCCGCAACACCGACGCGCTCATCTCGGCGGTCGCCGACGTCATGCGAGACGAGGGCATCGAGCTGATCGACTCCACGGCGTTCCTCGAGCCGCTGCTGGCCCGGGAGGGCGTGCTGACCGACCGCGCGCCGAGCGAGGAAGAGGCCGCAGGATTTTGCCTTCGGCTACCGGATGGCGGACGCCATCGCCGCGCTCGACATCGGCCAGACGATCGCCGTCAAGCACAAGGCCGTCGTCGCGGTCGAAGCGATGGAAGGCACCGACGAGGTGATCGGCCGGGCCGGGTCATCTCGCCGGGCCGGGCGTGCGCATCGTGAAGGTGGCGAAGCCGAAGCAGGACATGCGCTTCGACGTGCCGGTGATCGGCATCGCCACGATTCAGGCGATGCGGGTCGCCGGCGCCGTCGCGCTGTCGGTCGACGCCGGGCGGACGCTCGTGCTCGACGGCGACCACGTCTTCGCGTCGGCCAACGAAGCGGGGATCGCGATTGTCGGCCGGCCGCGCCAGGCGAGCAGGAGGATGGACGTCCTGACGTCGACGGACCGCTTGACGCGATCGGCGCGTCATCGGCGTCGGCCACCTGGGCCGGCATCACGCGCGGATTCTCTCGACGCTCGAGGGCGTGACGCTGACGGCGGTCGTCGACAAGCTGCCGGAGCGCGCGGCCGAGATCGCCGCGTCGACCGGCAGCACGGCGCTGACCGACAGCGCCGACGCTCGTCGGCGAAGTCGATGCGGTGACCATCGCCGTGCCGACCGAGCTGCACCGCGACATCGCGATGCCGTTCCTCGAGCGCGGCGATCTCGGTGCTGGTCGAGAAGCCGATGGCGCGCTCGCTCGCCGAGGCCGACGAGATGATCGCCGCCGCGCAGGCGTCGGGCGCGACGCTCGCGGTCGGCCACACCGAGCGCTACAACCCGGCCGTCGCCGCGGTGCTTCCGCTCGTCACCTCGCCGCGGTTCATCGAGGTCCATCGCCTGGGCGTCTTTCCCGAGCGCAGCCTCGACATCGACGTCGTCTTCGACCTGATGATTCACGACCTCGACATCATCCTGTCGCTGGTGCGGTCGGAGGTGACGTCGGTCGAGGCCGTCGGCGTGCCGGTGCTGACGCCGAAGTACGATATCGCCAACGCCCGGCTGCGGTTCGCGTCGGGCTGCATCGCCAACGTCACCGCCAGCCGCATCAGCAAGGACCGCGTGCGCAAGATCCGGTTCTTCCAGCCCGACGCCTATCTCTCGATCGACTACGCGGCGCAGGAAGTCGAAGGCTGGCGCCTGGTGAAGCGCGACGGCGCGCAGGCCGTCGATCGAAGGCGGCCCGATTCCCGTCGAGCGCGACGAGCCGCTCGAAGCGCGAGCTGGCCGACTTCGTCCGAGCCGTGCGCGAGCGGCGGCACGCCGCTCGTCGACGGCGCTGCCGGCCGCCGCGCGCTGGAGCTGGCGACGCGGATTGCGGAGAAGATGGAGAGCGTGGTGTGAAGCCGACGACGCCGTGCGGCAAATGCACGCAGTCGACGCACGATGGCACGATGAGCTCACGATGACGAATCGCAGTGAATGCATCGTGGCCATCGTGTGCATCGTGCTCATCGTGACAGACGCCGTGGCGCGTGACAGCCTCGCGACACTGTAGAACGAGCATGTTCAAAGACCTGAACGAATTCATCGCCGCCCTCGACAAAGAGCGCGAGCTGGCCCGGATCACCGAGCCGGTGAGCCCCGATCTCGAGATTGCCGCCGTCACCGACCGCGCCTCGAAGTCGCCGGGCGGCGGGCCGGGCCTGCTCTTCGAGCGGCCGACCGGCTTCGACATGCCGGTCGCCGTCAACCTCTTCGGCTCGATGAAGCGCATCTGCATGGCGCTCGGCGTGAGGACGCTCGACGACCTGGCGCACGAGATCGAGGAGCTGACGACGCCGAAGATGCCCGGCGGCATCATCGACGCGCTCAAGATGCTGCCGATGGTCAACCGGCTGCGCGACCTGATGCCGAAGACCGTCAGCGACGCGCCGTGCCAGGAAGTCGTGCGAGAAGGACGGCTCGCTCGACTCGCTGCCGATCCTGAAGTGCTGGCCGGACGATGGCGGCCGCTACATCACGCTGCCGCTCGTCTTCACCAAGGATCCCGAGACCGGCATGCGGAACATCGGCACCTATCGCATGCAGGTGTTCGACGGCCGATCGACCGGCATGCACTGGCAGCAGCACAAGGGCGGGGCGCAGCACTATCGCGTCGCCGAGCGGCTGGGCAAGCGCCTGCCGGTCGCCGTCGCGCTCGGGCCGGATCCCGCGCTCGCGTATTCGGCGACGGCGCCGATGCCCGAAGGGCTCGACGAGCTGCTGCTCGCCGGCTTTCTGCGCCGCGAGCGCGTCGAGCTCGTCAAGTGCGTCACCGTCGACCTCGAGGTTCCGGCCAACGCGCAGATCGTGCTCGAAGGCTACGTCGAGCCGGGCGAGCGCCGCCGCGAAGGTCCGTTCGGCGATCACACCGGCTTCTACTCGCATCCCGACGACTATCCGGTCTTCCACCTGACCTGCATCACGCGCCGCAAGCGTCCGGTCTATCTGACGACGGTCGTCGGCATTCCGCCGATGGAGGACTACTATCTCGGCAAGGCCAGCGAGCGGATCTTCCTGCCGCTCATCAAGAAGACGGTTCCCGAGATCGTCGACATGCACTTTCCGGCCGCCGGCATCTTCCACAACATCGTCATCATCTCGATCGACAAGCGCTATCCCGGCCACGCCCGCAAGATCATGAACGCCTGCTGGGGCCTCGGTCAGCTGATGTTCTCGAAGACGGTCATCGTCGTCGACAAGGACGTCGACGTGCAGAACGAGGCCGAGGTCGCCTGGATCGTCGGCACGCACTACGATCCCGAGCGCGACATCCAGTTCACGCGCGGTCCGGTCGACGATCTCGACGACGCCAGCGATCTCCACGCCTACGGCAGCAAGATGGGCATCGACGCGACGCGCAAGTGGCCGTCCGAAGGCTTCACCCGGCCCTGGCCGAAGAAGATTGCGACGGCGGAGCCAGACCGCGCGCAAGGCCGACGAGGTGTGGCAGAAGATCAGCAAGGGGTGGAAGGCGTAGGTCGGCTAGGCTCAGGCTCGGCTCAGGAAGAGCTCAGCCGAGCCGCGAGCCTGAGCCTTGAGCCGAACCTGAGCCAACTGACACTATGACACCATCGAACCCAGAGACCCTTCTCTCCACCCGCGACCTCATCGCCGTCGGCGTGCAGGGCGACGACGTGCGGCGGCGGATGCACGGCGCGCGGACGACGTTCGTGCGGGTGTTCGAGGTGCACGTCGATGCGCTGCCGCCGGCGCGTCCGGCGCGGACTCGCCGCCGGCGAGTTTCGGATCGTCGGGCGCCCGGCGACTGAAGCGGCCGCGATCGACAGCGGTGAAGGCGGCGGCGGCGCTGGCCGCCGGCGTGCCGGTGACGGGCTTCTCGCTCGCCGACCTGCAGGCGCTCGCGCCGGACCCCGACGCGCTGGCGGCGCTCTGCAGCCGGTTGCACGACGCCGGCCTCGAGGCGATTGCCGAGACGCCGCTCGATCTGACCTGCGATCGAGCCGGCGACCGCGGTGCGCGCGGCGCGCGACGCGGGGCTGGGCGTCTGGCGGCTGACGGTTCACGCGGTCTGGCGGACGAGCGACGCGGATCGCGACCGTCGAGCGCGCGCGCGATCTTCAGGCGGCGGTCGGCGGGTTTCGCGCGTTCGCGCCGCTGCCGAGGACGATGTCGGTCACCGACGCCGACGACGGGCTACGACGACGTGAAGCAGGTCGCGCTGGCGCGGTGGTCGTGACCAACATCGATTCGATCCAGGTCGACTGGCCGCTCTACGGGCCGAAGCTGGCGCAGGTGGCGCTGACCGTCGGCGCCGACGACGTCGATGGGATTGCCGCCGTCGATCCCGGCGTGCTCGGCACGCGGCGCAGCCCGATCGAGGAGATCAAGGGCAACATCCGCGCCGCGGCGCTCGAGGCCGTCGAGCGCGACGGGCGCTTCCGGTTGCTCGCCTGATGGCCGTCATTCGCCTGGGCGCGGTCGACTATCTCAACGCGCGGCCCCTCGTTCACGGTCTCGAGCGGCGCCGCGATCTCTTCGCGCTGCGGTTCGATCCGCCGTCGCAGTGCGCCGACGCTGCTGCACGAGGGCGCGATCGACGTCGGCATGATTCCGTCGATCGAGTTTCAGCGCGGCGTCGCGCCGTACCTGCATCGTCGGCGGCATGGGCATCGTGTCGGACGGGCCGGTGGCGTCGGTCGCGCTCTTCAGCGCGCAGACCGATCGGCGAGATTCGGTCGATCGCCGTCGACACCAGCTCGCGGACGTCGACGGGGCTGCTGCGCGTGCTGTGCCGCGAGACGTTCGGCATCGAGCCCGAGTTCGTGCCGATGCCGCCGGCGATCGAAGCGATGCTGGAGCGCTGCGACGCGGCGCTCGTCATCGGCGATCCGGCGCTCTACCTGGATCACCAGGCGGCGGGTCTGGCGAAGATCGACCTGGGCGAGCAGTGGACCAGCCTGACCGGGCTGCCGTTCGTCTGGGCGTTCTGGGCGGGCCGTCCAGGCGTGCTGTCGCGCGGCGGCGCTGACGCGCGCTCGGCGACGCGCGCGACGCGGGCGTGGCGGCGTCGGACGCGATTGCCGACGCGTATTGCGGGCCGGAGCGGGCCGCGCTCGGCCGGGCCTATTTGAGAGACAATATTCGGTACGTGCTCGACGAGCGGGCGGCCGCCGGGCTGCGGACGCTACTACGAGCTGGCCGCGAAGCACGGCGTGATCGACGCGGTGCGGCCGCCGGTGTTTTATTGAGTCGCGGTCGTCCAGCCGAAGGCGGTGCCACGAGTGTCGGTAGTGAAGAGCACCGACGGCTTCCGCCTTCACGATGGACACGAGTGAACGATGGGCACGATGAACGAGTGCCATGAGATCCATCGTGCCATCGGCTGACGCGTCGATGGCCTGCGTGCAAGAGTGCCGTGCAGCTTCCGCGCTTCATGCGTCGAGTGAAATCGGGGACTTCTGACTCGAGCAGTCACTGACACGATGATTGACGCAACTGGCAGCAAAGGTCCGCGGCGGCGGCCGGCTCGATCGGGCCGAGGCGCTCGAGCTGTATCTGCGCGCGCCGACGCCGCTGCTCGGGCGGCTCGCCGACGAGGTCCGCGCGCGCAAGCATCCCGACGGGATCGTCACCTACATCATCGACCGCAACGTCAACTACACGAACGTCTGCATCGCGCGCTGCAACTTCTGCGCGTTCTATCGGCCCGTCGGCTCGTCCGAAGGCTACGTCCTGGGCTTCGAGGAGATCTTCCGCAAGATCGACGAGACGATCGCGCTCGGCGGCGGTCAGCTGCTGCTGCAGGGCGGTCACAACCCCGACCTGCCGCTCGAGTGGTACGAGGATCTCTTCCGCGCCGTCAAGGAACGCTATCCGGCGTTCCGGCTGCACGCGCTCTCGCCGCCGGAAGTCATCCACCTCTCGCGCCTGTCGCGGCTGCCCGTGCCGCAGGTCATCGAGCGGCTCGTGGCCGCCGGGCTCGACAGCATTCCCGGCGGCGGCGCCGAGATTCTCGTCGATCGCGTCCGCAAGCTGCTGAACTGCTACAACAAGGCGACGGCCGACGAGTGGCTCGGCGTGATGCGGCACGCGCACGAGATCGGGCTGCGCACGACCGCGACGATGATGTACGGGACGGTCGAGACCGTCGAGGAGCGGCTGGAGCACATGTTCCGGCTGCGCGAGGTGCAGGACGACACCGGCGGGTTCACGGCGTTCATCACCTGGAGCTATCAGCCCGATCACACCGAGCTCGGCGGCGAGGAAGCGACCGGCGTCGACTATCTGCGGACGCTGGCGATCGCGCGCCTCGTGCTCGACAACTTCGACAACCTGCAGGCGTCGTGGGTCACGCAGGGCGGCAAGGTCGGCCAGCTCAGCCTCGCCTACGGCGCCGAACGACATGGGCAGCGTCATGATCGAAGAGAACGTCGTCCGCGCCGCGGGCGCGAGCTACTGCATGGACGAGATCGAGATCGTGCGCAACATCGAGAACGCCGGGTTCGTCGCCAAGCGCCGCAACATGCACTACGAGATCCTCGGCGATCCGATCTTCCGCGAGCGCGCCGTGCCGCGCATGCTCGAGCTGGCCGTCGCGCGCGCCGACGGCGACACGAGCCGCGCGCCCGAGGTCGTCAACTATCCCGCGCGGAGCGCGTCCGAGAAGAAGGCCCGCCTGACGGGGCACTGAGATGTCCCGCGTCCACCGCGCCGCATGGGTCCTGCCCATCGACGCGCCGCCAATCCGCGACGGATGGGTCGAAGTCGACGGCGGCCGGATCGTCGGCTGTCGGCGGCCGCAGCGAACCTCGAACGTCGAACGCCGAACCGCGCGAACGCCGAACGCCGAACGCCGAACCGTCATCCTCCCCGGCCTCGTCAACGCCCACACGCATCTCGAGCTGTCCTGGATGCGTGGACGCGTGCCGCCGGGCGAGGCGATGCCGGCATGGGCGACGCGGCTCATCGGTGAGCGGTTGACGGCAGGACGCGCAGCGCCGTCCGAGGACGTGCAGCGGCAGGCCGCGGTGGTCGCGGCGATCGGCGAGGCGCGCGCGAGCGGGACGACGCTCGTCGGCGACATGAGCAACACCCTCGAGGCCTGCGCGCCGCTGGCGGAGAGCGAATGTCGGCGGTGGTGTTCTACGAGCTGCTGGGGTTCCGCGCCGGCCGACCCGGTTGCGCGCATGGTCGAGGCGGCGCAGCAGCGACTGGCCGCGCTGCCAGCGGCCGAGCCGCCTGCGCACCGCCATCGTGCCGCATGCGCCGTACTCGGTCTCGCCTGACTCTTTCAGCGCGATCGCCGACGGGCAGCCGGCGACGGTCCGCTCAGCGTGCATCTCGGCGAATCGCCCGAGGAGGTCGGTTTCTCCGCGACGGCACCGGCCCGTGGCGCGACATGCTCGAAGCGGATCGGCGCGTGGACGCCGACTGGTCTCCGCCGGCTTGCGGTCCCGTGGAGTACATCGAGCGTCTCGGGTCTGCTGAACGACCGGCTGATCGCCGTGCACGGCGTGCAGTTCGACAGACGACGAGCTCGCGGCTCGCGTCGCGGCGGCGCCACCGTCGTGGCCTGTCCGCGCAGCAACCGCTGGACGGGCGCCGGCGTGCCGCCGATCGCAGGTTCTACGCGTCCGGCGTCCGCGTGGCGATCGGCACCGACAGCCTGGCGAGCGTCGAGGACCTCAACATGTTCAGCGAGATGGCCGAAGTGCGCCGGCTGGCGCCCGACGTGCCGGCGCGCGCGAATCCTGACGAGCGCGACCCTCGATGGCGCGACCGCGCTGGGATTCGGCAGCGAGCTCGGGCTCGATTCGGCAGGGAAGCGCGCCGAGCTCATCGCCGTCCGCGTCCCGGCCGGTGTCGAGGATGTGGAAGAATACCTGGTGGGGGGAATCCAGCCGTCTGACATCGAGTGGCTGGATCAGGGCTGAGGTTCGATTCAGACCGTTCGAACGTCGAGTCAACCCTGACGAACCTCGAACCCTGAACCGACGAACCCTGAACCATGAACCGACTGAGAACCTACGCGTCGTTCGTCCGCTTCAGCCATAGCGTGTTCGCGCTGCCGTTTGCGCTGACGGGCGCGCTGCTGGCGCTGCATCGCACGCGGCGACTGGACGGCGGCGTCGATTGGCTGGCGGCTGCTGTGGATCGTCGTCGCGATGGTCACGGCCCGGAGCGCGGCGATGGGGTTCAACCGGCTGGTCGACGCGCGGTTCGACGCGCTCAACCCGCGCACCGCCTCGCGCGAGCTGCCGCGCGGCGCGATGACGCTCGTCGAGGCCACGATCTTCGTCGCGGTCTCGGCCGTGCTCTTCGTGTTCGCGGCCTGGAAGCTCGGTCCGCTCTGCTTCGCGCTGTCGCCGGTCGCGCTGGCCATCGTGTTCTGGTATTCGCTCGCGAAGCGCGTGACGAGCTACACGCAGCTCTTTCTCGGCCTGGCGATGGCCGTCGCGCCGGTCGGCGGGTGGCTCGCCGCCGGCGGACGCGGCGGGTGGGAGCCCTGGCTGCTCGGCACGGCCATCGGCACCTGGGTCGGCGGCTTCGACGTCCTGTACGCCTGCCAGGACCTCGAGTTCGATCGCGCGCACGGCTTGCGTTCGATTCCCGTGCGCTTCGGGCTGCGGCGCGCGCTGGCGATTTCCCGCGCCGTCCACGTGCTGACCGTGATCTGCCTCGCCGCGCTGGCCGCCGTGACGGACCTCGGCTGGATCTACCTCGCGGGTGTCGCCGGCGTGGCGGTTCTCCTCGCGTGGGAGCAGTCGATGGTGAGCGAGCACGACCTCTCGCAGGTCAAGCGCGCGTTCGACCTGAACGGGTACGTCGGCGTGTTCTATCTGGTGACGACGGCGCTGGCGGTGTACGTGAGGATAGAGTACGGGATCGACGGAGGTGACGGAGGTAACGGGTTCACACACGAAGGAACGGAGACGAACGAAGACGCACGAAGGACCGGTCGCGCCGCGCTTCGCGCGGGCGCGTGTCGAGAGCTCCAGGAATCGAAGCACCGCTGCATCGACGGTGCTTCGATTCCGGCTCTCTCACACGACTCGCCGGCCGAAGGCCGGCGACGCGACCGGTCGCTGCTGGTCGTCCAGTGCACGCCTTCGTGCGTCTCCGTTGCGCTTCGTTTCTTCGTGTTGAACCCGTTGCCTCCGTCACCTCCTGAAAGTAGACAGCGAAGAAACCTGGACGAACGAGACTGATGAAAAGAAGCATTGTCATCGCGATCACCGGCGCCAGCGGCGCGATCTACGCGACGCGGACGCTCGCGGCGCTCCTCGAGCGCGGGTGTCACATCGAGCTCGTCGTCTCCGACTACGGCCGGCGGCTGCTGCGTGACGAGCTCGGTGACGCGGCGGCGATCGACAAGCTGATGGACTATCTGGCGGCGACCTACGGCGACGGCGTGCGCGCCGGCACGTACACGCTCCACAGCAACAAGGACCTCGGCGCCAAGATCGCGAGCGGCAGCCAGGACTGCGACGCGATGGTGATCGTGCCGTGCTCGATGAAGACGCTCGCCGGCGTCGCGCACGGCCTCTCCCGCAACCTGGTCGAGCGCGCCGCGGACGTCATGCTCAAGGAGCGCCGTCCGCTCATCATCCTCCCGCGCGAGACGCCGATGAGCCTGCCGCAGCTGCGCAACATGGTCCTCTGCGCCGAGGCCGGCGCCATGCTGATGCCCGCGATGCCGGCCTTCTACCAGATGCCGCAAGACGCTCGACGACCTCGCCGACTTCATGGCCGGCAAGATCCTCGGCGCGCTCGGCTTCAAGCACGAGCTGTATCCGGCATGGAAGGGATGAGCCGGTCCCGACAAGACCCCGTCGCGCATCGCCGGGATGTTCGATGCCATCGCGCCGCGCTACGACCTGCTGAACCGCGTGCTCAGCGCCGGGCTCGACCGCCGCTGGCGCGATCGCGCCGTCGATGCGCTGCGAACTGCCGCCGGGCGCCCGCGTCCTCGATCTGTGCACCGGGACCGCCGATCTCGCGGTGGCGACCGTCCGGCGCGTGCCCGGCGCGTCGGTCGTCGGCGTCGACTTCGCCGGCGCCATGCTCCGCCTGGGCCTCGCCAAGACCACCGAGCTCGGCCTCGACCGCTCGATTCAGCTCGTCCGCGGCGATGCGACGCGTATCCCGGTCGGGAGCGCCACCTGCGATGCGGCCACGATCGCGTTCGGCATCAGGAACGTGGCGGAGCCCGAGCGCGCGCTGGCTGAAATCGCGCGCGTCCTGCGCCCGCACGGCCGCCTCGCGATCCTCGAGTTCGGCCAGCCCGCGATTCCCGGCATCCGCTCGCTCTATTCCTGGTACTTTCGCTACGTGCTGCCAGCCATCGGCCGGCTGGTCTCGAAGCACAACAGCGCCTATTCCTACCTCCCGGCGTCGGTCGGCACGTTTCCGCCGCCGCAGGAATTCGCGGGAATAATCGCGAGGCAGGGCTTCTCTAACGTCAGGGCCGTCCCTTTGACCTTCGGGATCGTCTATCTCTACATTGCTGAGAAGAGCTGACGAGGTTCGCGGCTCGCGGCTCGCGGTTCGCGGTTCAGCAGTTCGCGGTCGCAGTCAAGCGTGCGACCTGAGCTTGGCCGAGCCGCGAGCCGCGAACCGCGAACCGCGAGCCTAGCGAGCCTGCCAGTGAACTGCTATAATCGTTAAGTCCCTGATGTACTTCAACTTCGACGACAATCATCCCGACACGCCGAGGATTCCGCAGCCACTGTCGCGGCGGGAAGTCGTGCTGATTGCCGTCAACATCCACGCGCTCGTGCTGATCGCGATCCTGCTCGGTCCGCGCCTGCCGTTCGTGCGCGAAATGATGGAGCAGCGGCAGAAGGCGATCGAGGAGCAGGCGCGCGCCGAACTCGAGCGGGAGCGCGAGCGCGAGCGCGAGCGGGCGCGGTTCGTCTTCGTCCAGCCGCGGCTCGACATGACGACGCCGAAGGTGTCGCCGAGAGCGGACTTGTCGGACAAGGATCGCCGCGCGCAGACCGTGCGAGCGCGCCGAGAGGCCGACAACCCGATGCCGTTCGCGCGCGGCAATTCGCCCGAGCGCATGGAGGCGCCGCCGCACGAACGCGCCGCCGAAGCCGTCGGTGCCGGAGCCGCCAGCCGAACGATGGCGGAGAACGGCAAGCCCCCGCTCGCTCTCCGACGCGCCGGCGGCGCCCGAACGTCCACCCGACACGACGCGCCCGACCGACGCGCGCGGACCCGCCGTCGGCGTCATCGCCGACGCGATCCGCAACGTGCGCAGGTACGCGCAGCAGGAGAATTTCGGCAACCTCCGCGGCGGCGACAGGATCAGAACTTCGGCGAGTCCATTCAGTTCGACAGCAAGGGCGTCGAGTTCGGTCCGTGGCTGGCGCGTTTCCTCGCGCAGGTGCGCAGCCAACTGGATGATCCCGCAGGCGGCGATGTCCATGCACGGCCACGTCGCGATCACGCTTCGTCGTGCACAAGGACGGGCGCATCACCGACGTCGTCGTGTCGCGGCCGTCGGCCGATGAACGCCTTCACGCTCTCGGGGCGAAACGCGATCCTGACCTCCAATCCGACGATCCCGCTGCCGCCCGAGTATCCGGACGACAGGATGCCGATCACCGTCACCTTCTTCTTCAACGAGTATCCGCCAGGCCGATGACCTGGCCGTCGCGGACCCAGCAGATCGGGCTTGCGCTGCTGCTGGCCGTGCTCGTGCTCATTGCCCTGGTTCCGGGCGCTCACGCTGCGTGAGCCGTGAACCCGCCGCGGCTCGTGGCCATCCTCGGGCCGACGGCCACCGGCAAGAGCGCGCTCGGCATCGCCCTCGCCACACGGTTCGGCGGGGAAGTCGTGAGCTGCGATTCGACCGCCGTCTATCGCGGATTCGACATCGGCACCGACAAGGTCCCGCTGGCCGAGCGGGGCGGCATCCCGCACCACCTCGATCGACGTCGCCGACCCGCTCGAGGAGTACTCGGCGGCGCGCTACGCGCGCGAGGCCGCGGCCGCCATCAGGGACATCACCGCGCGAGGGCGCGCTGCCGATCCTCGTCGGAGGGACGGGCCTCTACTATCGAGCGTTGACCCGGGGCTTCTTCCCCGGGCCCGGCCCGCGACAACGCGCTGCGCGCCCGTCTCGAGCGGATCGCCGACCGCCGGGGGCCCGAGTATCTGCACCGGTGGCTGCAGCGGGTCGATCCGCCATCGGCGGTGCGCATCCAGAGCCGCGACCGCAAGCGGCTGATCCGCGCGCTCGAGGTCTATCGCTTGACCGGCCGTCCGCTGACCGACCATTTCGCCGACACGAGTCGCCGCTGCCCGACTACGAGATCGCGCTTTTGCCCTGCAGATTCCGCGCCGAGGCGACCGCGGAGCGCGTCGCGCGCCGCGTCGACGCCCAGTTCCGCCAGGGGCTCATGGACGAGGTGCGCGGGTTGCTGGCGGCAGGCGTTCCCGAGACCGCCCATCCGTTCCCGGGCTCGTCTACCGGCAGGCGCTCGAGCTGCTCAGAGGGCGTGCGCGACGAGCCGGCGACGCGCGAGTTGATCGTGCGAGAGAACCGGCGCTATGCGCGTCGGCAGTTGATTTGGTTCAGGAAAGAGCCTAACCTACAGTGGATTTACGCTGCCGGCGAACGCGAGGACACCGAGGCGCAGGTGGCGAGCGCGCTGGCGCCCGGCGCGCGCTGAACGGCCTGCGGCCCGATCGAGAGCGACCGCCTTGAGCCCTCCGGGAGCGCGTAGCTCAGAACTTTAGAAGCTATCTCACA
The DNA here is from genome assembly GCA_963847975.1 of uncultured Acidobacteriota bacterium. GTDB lineage: Bacteria > Acidobacteriota > Vicinamibacteria > Vicinamibacterales > 2-12-FULL-66-21 > DATBJJ01. Next base: position 41,569 of record CAWKBU010000004.1, read on the forward strand.
AGATGGCACAGACACGCGAGTCGAGACCCGCACCCGCCCAGCCCAATATCCAGGACGTGTTCCTGAATCACGCGCGCCGCGAGAAGTTGCCGGTCCAGATCCGCCTGATGGACGGCAGCGACTTCGAGGGCCGGGTCAAGAACTTCGATCGGTTCGCCGTCATCGTCGAACAGAGCGGCGCCGATCACATGATCTTCAAGCACGCGATTGCGGCCATCCGGTCGTCGCGCCCGATCAGCAACTACTACTCCAGCCACGAGGCCTAGGGAAATTCTGAATGCTGAGTGCTGAATGCTGAAGTAAGTTCTGCAATTCGAGACTTTCACTTCAGCATCAGCCTTCAGGCATTGTGATGTCCGCTCCCACCCGCGTCGTCCTCATCGTTCTCGATAGCGTCGGCGTCGGCGAGCTGCCCGACGCTGCCTCCTACGGCGACGAGGGCAGCGACACGCTCGGCAACATCTCCCGGCAGGTTCGCACTGCGCCTTCCGGCGCTCTGCAGCCTCGGATTGCGGCAGGTGGCGTCAGTCGACGGTGTTCGGTCCGAACCGTCGCCGCGCGCCGCGTTCGGACGGATGGCGGAGTCGTCGCCCGGGAAGGACTCGGTGACCGGCCACTGGGAGCTGATGGGGCTCGTCCTCGATCGTCCGTTTCCGGTCTTTCCCGACGGGTTTCCGGCGGACGTCATGGCGGCCTTCGAGGAGCGCATCGGGCGCCGCACGCTCGGGAACAAGGCGGCGTCCGGCACGGCCATCATCGACGAGCTCGGGCCCGAGCACATCCGCACCGGCTCGCCGATTGTCTACACGTCGGCGGACAGCGTCTTCCAGATTGCCGCGCACGAGGACGTCGTGCCGGTGCCGGAGCTGTATCGATTCTGCGAAATGGCGTTCGAGCTGGTGGGCGTCGGCCGCGGCGTGGGCCGCGTGATCGCCCGGCCGTTCGTCGGCGCGCCGGGTGCATTCCAGCGGACGGCCAATCGGCGCGACTTTCGCGCTGACGCCGTTTGCGCCGACGCTCCTCGATAGGCTGACAGATGCCGGCACGACCGGTCGTCGCCATCGGCAAGATCGAGGATCTCTTTGCCGGCCGCGGCATCTCGCGCGCCGTGCACACGACGAGCGACGCGCACGGCATGGACGAAGTCGAGCGCGCGCTCGACGCGACGCCGCGGGGCCTGATCTTCGCCAACCTCGTCGATTTCGACACCGTGTACGGCCATCGCAACGATCCCGCCGGGCTACGCCGCCAACCTCGAACGCTTCGACGCGCGCCTCGACGCCCTGCTGCCGAGGATCGGCGCGGATGACTTGCTCGTCATCACCGCCGACCACGGCAACGACCCGACGACCCCGAGCACCGATCACTCGCGCGAGCACGTGCCGCTGCTGGTGTTCGGGCCGTCGGTGCGTGCCGGCGTCGACCTCGGGACGCGGCAGACGTTCGCGGATCTGGGACAGACGCTGGCGGAGTTGTTTGGAGTCGGGCCGCTGGAGCATGGGACGAGTTTTCTGGAATCAGAGTCCTTCGTTGAGGTCGTGTTCTCGTCGAGCGCCGACGGCACTGAGTCACGATGGGCACGATGGCACGATGGCCACGATGGAGAACACCGGAACTCGTGTCCATCGTCGCATCGTGCTCATCGTGACGAACCGTGAACGACGAACGACCGTGACGACGTCCTATGACCCTTCGACAGCAACTCGAACAGCGCGAGCGCGAGATCCTCGCTCCTGAGGCGGCCAAGAGCGCCGACAGCCGGGGCCGTGTGCGGCCCGAGCCGGAAGATCCGATTCGGCCGGCGTTCCAGCGCGACCGCGACCGGGTCATCCACTGCAAGGCGTTCCGGCGCCTGAAGCACAAGACGCAGGTGTTCTTCGCGCCGACCGGCGATCACTATCGGACCCGCCTGACGCACACGCTCGAGGTGTCGCAGATCGCGCGGAGCATCGCCAAGGTGCTCAGGCTCAACGAGGAGCTGACCGAGGCCATCGCGCTCGGCCACGATCTCGGGCACACGCCGTTCGGCCACGCCGGCGAGCGCGTCCTCAACGATCTCATCCCTGGCGGCTTCAACCACTACGAGCAGAGCCTCCGAATCGTCGACGTGCTCGAGAACGAGGGGCAGGGACTCAACCTGACGTGGGAAGTGCGCGACGGCATCGCGCGCCACTCCAAGGGCAAGAGCGGCATGCCGGTCGGCGCGGACCCCGAGCATCGCGCGAGCACGATCGAGGGGCAGATCGCCCGCGTCGCCGACATCATCGCCTACGTCAATCACGATATCGACGATGCGGTGCGGGCGGGGATTCTGGATCCGGAGACGCTGCCCGAGACGCGCGTGGAGGTGCTCGGCCACACGTCGTCCGAGCGGATCGGACGCATGGTGACCGACGTCGTGCTGCAGACGATCGAAGGCGGGATGACCGAGATCCGGATGAGCGAGCCCATCCTGCAGGCGACGGTCGGCCTCCGCAGCTTCCTGTTCGAGGCGGTCTACGAGAACGAGGTCGCCACCGCGGAGTTCAAGAAGGCCGCCGGGCATCCTGGGCGGGCTGTGGGAGCGGGTCCGCGAGCAGCCCGAGACTTCCTGGACCGCCGGATTGTCGAGGCCGAGGGCCTGGACGCCGCCGCCCGGGACTTCGTCGCCGGCATGACCGACCGGTATGCGGTCAGCCTCTTCGAGCAGCTGTTCATCCCGAAGCCGTGGGTTTCCTTGAGGGACCTTTGCGGGCTCACGAGCTCAAGGCTGTCCAAGAGCCCTTCAGCCGAGCCGCCGAGCGCCGAGCCCTCAGTTCTGTTCTCGCGAGCTCAGCGCCTCGAGCCGTGAGCCTTAGGACAGAGCCCAGTTTGAACGTTTGGGCTATAATCTGGGGTTGGCGCTATGCTTCTGGACCTCAACAAGTTGCACGGACCCGCGCCAGCATGTCGAGCGGACCTTGCAGCCCTCGGCGCTGGGCCGGACGACCCCGACTATCGTCGTCGCGGCTCCGGTCGAGCTCGTCGATGGATGTGTCCAAGGTCGGCGCCGACGCGTTCGAGGCGATGGGACGGGTCAAGACCCGGCTGGAATTGGCGTGCGGCCGCTGTCTCGAGCCGTACGACCTGCCCGTCGATGCGACCTTCGAGCTTCGCTATGTGCCTCAGCCGGTGCCGCGGACGCCGGAGCAGGGCCGGAGGAACGCGAGATCGAGGAACGACGACCTGACCGACCGCCTACTACAGCGACGGTCACCTGGACATCGGTGATTTGCTGCGCGAGCAGTTTCAGCTGGCGCTGCCGATGAAGCCGCTGTGCAGCGCCGCGTGCCGCGGGCTGTGTGCGCAGTGCGGCGCGAATCTGAATCGTACGGAGTGCGGGTGCGCGCCGGCGTGGGAAGATCCCCGGCTCGCCCCGCTCAAGAGTTTGCTGAACCAGACCGAAGGAGAATTGAGATGCCCAATCCCAAACGCCGGCATTCGAAGACGCGCACGGCGAAGCGCCGCACGCACGACGCGCTCAAGCCGGTGCAGTCCGGCGTTTGCCCGCAGTGCCAGGAAGCCAAACCGCCGCACCAGGTGTGCTCGCACTGCGGCTACTACCACGGCCGCCAGGTCAGGCCGGTCGAAGAGGCCTAGATCCAGCCATCAGCTCTCAGCTCCAGCTTCAGCAAACCTTCGGATCATGGCTGAGCGCTGAGCTGGCACTGAAGCTGAAGCTGATAGCTGAAGCTGACACCATGCTTCGAATCGCCGTCGACGCGATGGGTGGCGACCATGCGCCCGACGCCATCATCGGCGGGGCGCTGATCGCTGCCCGGCGCCTGGGCATCGGCCTGCTGCTCGTCGGCGCGCGCGACGTGATCGAGGGCGCGCTCGACGCGGCATCCCGGGGCGGACGCCGTCGACCTGCGCATCCTTCATGCGCCCGATCGCATCGAGATGGCCGAGTCGGCGTCGGCGGCGCTGCGGCGGAAGCCGCAGGCCTCGATTCGCGTCGCGGCCGAGGCGGTCAGGGACGGGCAGGCCGCGGCGCTCTTCAGCGCCGGCCACACCGGTGCGGCCGTGATGGCCGCGCACGCCGCGTTCGGCCGGCTGCCCGGCGTCGACCGGCCTGCGCTCGCCACGATCATCCCGACCCGGCGGAATCCGGCGGTGCTGCTCGACTCGGGCGCGACCGTCGAGTGCCGGCCGCAGCACCTCGTCCAGTTCGCCGTGATGGGATCGGCGTATGCGCGCGTCGCGCTCGGGTGCGAGTCGCCGCGCGTCGGCCTGTTGTCGGTCGGCGAGGAAGAGAGCAAGGGCAACGAGCTGACGCGCGAGGCGCACCAGCTCCTCAAGTCGGCGCCGGTGCGGTTTGTCGGCAACGTCGAAGGCCGCGACGTCTACTCGGGCGAGGCCGACGTGATCGTCTGCGACGGTTTTACCGGCAACGTCACGTTGAAGATCAGCGAAGGCCTCGTCGAAACGGTGGAGCGGCTGCTGCACGAGGAGTTGTCGGCCACGGTCGGCACGCGCGTCGGGTATCTGCTGTCGCGCGAGGCGTTCCGGCGCTTCCGCAAGCGCGTCGACTACGCGGAGTACGGCGGCGCGCCCGCTCATCGGCCTCGACGGCCTGTGCGTCATCGGTCACGGCCGCTCGTCGGCCAAGGCCGTCGCAGCGCGATCATGATGACGGCCAAGCTGGTCAACGAGCGGCTCCTCGACCGCCTCGCACAGGAGGTCGGCCGCGCGTGGGCAGCGAACCCCGAGCCGCGAACACGACGACGAACCCCGAACCGCGAACCGCGAACCGCCGAACGCCCGAACCCCGAACGAGCATGATCGCATTCGTCTTCCCAGGCCAGGGTGCGCAGAAGGTCGGCATGGGCAAGGCCCTGGCCGAAGCGTTTCCCATTTGCCGGCAGACATTCGACGAGGCCGACGAGGCGCTCGGCGAGTCGCTGAGCGGGCTCTGCTTCGACGGTCCCGAGTCGCAGCTGCTGCTCACCGAGAACACGCAGCCGGCAATCCTCGCCGTCAGCGTCGCCGCCTGTCGTCTGGTCGTGTCTCACGGTGTCACCGCGGCGTTCGCGGCCGGGCACAGCCTCGGGGAGTACTCGGCTCACGTCGCGGCCGGCACGCTCTCCTTCGCGGACGCGCTGCGAACCGTCCGGCGCCGCGGCCAGTTCATGCAGGAGGCCGTTCCGGTCGGCGAAGGGCGCGATGTCGGCGATTCTCGGGGCTGACGCCGATACCGTCGGCCGGGCGTGCGCCGACGCGCGCGCGGAGCTTGCCGGCCGGGTCGTTTCGCCCGCCAACCTGAACGCGCCGGGGCAGGTCGTCATCGCCGGGCACGCCGATGCCGTCGCGCGCGCGGGCGAGCTGGCCAAGGCGGCCGGCGCCAAGCGGGTGATTCCGCTCGCCGTGAGCGCACCCTTCCACTGCGCGCTCATGAAGCCCGCCGAGGATCGCCTGGCGCCGCTTCTTCGCGCGCTTGCCGGCACAGAACCCGCGGATTCCCGTCGTCGCCAACGTGGACGCCGAGCCGAAGACGACGGCCGCCGATGCGGTCGATGCCTTGATTCGGCAGGTGTCGTCGCCCGTGCGCTGGGAGGATGTCGTCAAGCGCCTGGTGGCCGAGGGCGCGCGGACGTTTGTCGAGCTCGGGCCCGGCAACGTGCTGGCCGGCCTGGTGAAGAAGATCGATCGCAGCGTGACCGTCGCGAGCGTCGAGGATCCGGCCGGCCTCGAGGCCGTGCTGAAGGCTGAGCCAAGCTGAGAGCCGAGAGCTGAAAGCTAGACTATGATCCAACTGACTGGCCGCGTGGCCTTCGTGACCGGCGCGTCCCGGGGCATCGGCCGGGCGATTGCGATGCGCCTGGCGTCGTGCGGCGCCGTCGTCGTGGCTGCCGCCCGCGGCGACAACGCGCAGGGAACCGTCGACGCGATCCGGGCGGCCGGCGGTCAGGCCGAGGCGGTCGGCGCTCGACGTGACGGACGCGGCGGCGGCGGAGGCGGCCATCGCCGCGGCGGTCGGCGCGGCACGGCCGCATCGACATCCTGGTGAACAACGCCGGGATCACGCGCGACCAGCTGATGCTGCGGATGAAGCGGGAAGACTGGGAGGCCGTGCTGGCGACGAACCTGACGTCGGCCTACACGCTGACCCAGGCCGTGTTGAAGCCGATGATTCGCCAGCGGAGCGGCCGCATCATCTGCATCAGCTCGGTCGTGGGGCAGAGCGGCAACCCGGGGCAGGCGAACTACGCGGCCTCGAAGGCGGGCCTGATCGGCTTTGCGAAGTCGGTGGCGCTCGAAGTCGCCTCGCGCAACATCACGGTCAACGTCGTCGCGCCGGGCATGATCGAAACCGACATGACGCAGCGCGATCGCGGACAAGGCGCGCGAGGCGCTGGTGGGCAGGATTCCGCTCGGCCGGCTCGGCGCTCCGGACGAGGTGGCGTCGGCGGTGGCGTTTCTGGCCTCGGATGAGGCAGCGTATATTACAGGGCAGGTTCTCGCCGTCAACGGCGGGATGTACTTATAGATACGGGACATCGTTCATCGGGCATCGTGAACTGGTGCGTGACAGCACTGACGGCTTTGCACGGCATCGGCACGGACTTGCTCATCGCAGGATTCTCTGACAGAGAGATGGATGGAGGGCTGAATGGCGGTCGCTGACAAAGTGAAGAGCATCATCGTGGAGCAGCTGGGGGTCGACGAGGAAGAAGTGACGCCGGATGCGTCGTTCGTGGACGACCTCGGAGCCGACTCGCTCGACACGGTGGAGCTGGTCATGGCGTTCGAGGAAGAGTTCGGGATCGAGATTCCCGACGAGGACGCCGAGAAGATCACGCGCGTCAAAGAGGCGATCGAGTACATCGACTCGCACAGCAAGAAGAAGTAGCGAGCGCGCAGCCAGTCGCGTCCGTGCGCAGCGGCGTCCTTGAGCGCTCGAGCGCGCGGCGTGAGCCGCGACGCTCCAGCTTGGCCGGCTCGAAGCCTCTGTCGGCGTGCGGTCGACGCATCTCATCGGAAATCGGGGACTGAGGTTTGAGCAGGCGAGTCGTCGTCACCGGCGTGGGCCTCGTATCACCCCTCGGCATCGGCACCCAGGCGAACTGGGACGCGCTGTTGCGCCGGGTGCAGCGGCATTGGTCCGATCACGCACTTCGACGCCGCGCAGTTCTCGGCGCGCATCGCGGGCGAGGTCAAGAAGTTCGATCCGCTCCAGTTCATCGACAAGAAAGACGTCAAGAAGATGGACGTCTTCATCCAGTTCGCGATCGCCGCGTCCCAGTTCGCCATGGACGATGCGTCGCTGTCGGTGACCGAGGACATCGCGACGCGCGTCGGCGTGTTCATCGCGTCGGGCATCGGCGGGTTCGGCACCATCGAGCGCGAGCACCTCGCCTTCATCGCAGGGCGGCCCGCGCCGGATTTCGCCGTTCTTCATTCCGGCCGCCATCATCAACCTGGCCGCCGGCCAGGTGTCCATCCGCTTCGGCGCCAAGGGGCCGAACTCGGCGACGTGCACCGCGTGCTCGGCCTCGGCGCACGCCATCGGCGACGCGTTCGAGATCATCAAGCGCAACGACGCCGACGTGATGATTGCGGGCGGGTCCGAGGCGGCCATCACGCCGATGGGCGTCGGCGGCTTTGCGGCGATGCGCGCGCTCTCGACGCGCAACGACGAGCCGCAGCGGGCCAGCCGCCCGTTCGACAAGGATCGCGACGGCTTCATCATGGGCGAGGGCGCGGGCGTCATCATCCTCGAGGAGCTGGAGTTCGCCAAGCAGCGCGGCGCCATCAATCTACTGCCGAGCTCATCGGCTACGGGATGTCGGCCGACGCGTTCCACATCACCGCGCCGTCGGAGGACGGCGACGGCGGCATGCGCGTGATGCAGGCGGCGATCAAGCGCGCCGGGATTCGTCCCGACCAGATCGACTACATCAACGCGCACGGCACGTCGACGCCGTTCAACGACAAGCTCGAGACGCTGGCCATCAAGCGAACGTTCGGCGATCACGCGCGGAAGCTCGCCATCTCGTCCACCAAGTCGATGACCGGGCACCTGCTCGGCGCCGCCGGCGGCCTCGAAGGCGGCATCACCGCGCTCGCCATCAAGCACCAGCTCATCCCGCCGACCGATCAACTACGAGACGCCGGATCCGGAGTGCGACCTCGACTACGTGCCCAACCAGAAGCGGGCCGCGAAGATCGACTACGCGCTGTCGAACTCGTTCGGGTTCGGCGGGACCAACGGCGCGCTGCTGTTCAAGAAGTTCGACGAATAGCGTTCTGCACGCGCCGACGGCTTTCATGCACGAAGGTCACGAAGCTCGAAGACCACGAAGAAAGGCCCTCGAGTGGCTTCATCGTGTTCATCGTGATCATCGTGTGCTTCGTGATGGGTCGTCGTTGGCAGCGACAGCGTGCGTGAATTATGAAAATCGCCGTTTGCATCAAGCAAGTCGTCACCCGCGAATGGCAGCTCCGCGTCGCCGAGAGCGGTACGTGGATTCGTGACGCCGACGCGAGCTTCGAGCTGAACGAGCCCGACGCCTACGCGCTCGAAGAGGCGCTCCGCCTCAAGGAGAAGCACAGCGGGGAAGTGGTCGTGTGCTCCGCCGGCCCCGCTCGCGCGGCGCAGGTGATTCGCGAGGCGCTGGCGCGAGGCGCGGACCGCGCCATCCACGTCGAGTCGGATGCGCTGGCCACGGCCGACGCGTTTACCGTTGCCGCCGCGCTCGCCGATGCGATGCGGGACGAGAAGTTCGACCTCGTGCTCACCGGCCTGCAGTCCGACGACCAGGGCTTCGGGCAGGTCGGCGTCGTGCTGGCCGAGAAGCTCGGCATGCCGCACGCGACCATCATCATGGAAGTGCAGCCTTCGACAGGCTCAGGCCAGGGCCTGTACGGCTGCGCGTGAAGCGCGAGCTCGAGGGTGGCTGGTTCCAGTGGGTGATCGCTGCCGCTGCCGGCGCTGCTGACGATCCAGAGCGGCATCAATCAGCTGCGCTACGCGACGCTCAAGGGGATCATGGCGGCCAAGAAGAAGGAGATTCGCAAGGTCGCGCCCGCTGCGGCCGGCGACGCTCCGCTGCAGCGCATCCTCCGCGTGTCGATTCCCGAGAAGGCGAAGCAGACGCAGATGATCCCGGGATCGGCGGCGGACGCGGCCAAAGCAGCTGGTGGCGAAGCTGCGCGACGAGGCGAGGGTTCTGTAGCAGCGGCGTTCACGGATCGCGGGTTCATCACGATGGTCACGATGCCACGATGCGCACGAAGGATCGCCCAGTAATTCGTCATCGTGTCATCGTGATCATCGTGCCCATCGTGATTGAAGCCGTGAGCTCGTGACAGAGAAGGACGACCGAATGATTTTGGTCGTAGCAGAACAGCGCGACGGCACGCTCAATCGCGCGTCGTGGGAAGCCATCGCGGCGGCGCAGCAGGCCGGCGGGCCCGTCAAGATCGCCATCCTCGGCGCCGGCAGTCGACGCGGCGGCGGCCGAGCTGGCGGCGGCGGCCGTGGACGAAGTGATCGTCGTCGATCACGCCGCGCTGGCGAGCTACACCGCGGACGGCCATGTGCTCGCGCTGGCCGCGCTCATCGCGCAGGAGCAGCCCGCGCTCGTCTTCTTCGCGCACACCTATCAGACCCGCGACTTCGTGCCGGCGCTCGCGGCCCGGCTCGGGCGGGCGCTTGTCACCGACGTCACCGGGTTCAAGCAGCAGGACGGCTCGGCCGTCTATTCGCGCCCGGTCTTCCAGGGCAAACTGACCGCCGACGTCGCGGCGTCAGGCCCGGCGCCTCACCTGGTGACGTTTCAGATTGGCGCGTTCAGAGCGGACGCGGTCAAGAGAGGCGCGGACGCCGGCAGCTACTCGTAAGGCCACGATCGAAGTCGATGCCGCCGCCATCCGCCAGAAGCCCGAGGCGCCGTTCAAGGAAGCCAAGCAGGCCGTCGACCTGTCGCAGGCCGAGCGCATCGTCGCCGTCGGCCGCGGGATCAAGGGCCAGGAGCACCTCGCGCTGGCGCAGCAGCTGGCGCAGGCCATGGGCGCCGAGATCGCCGCCTCGCGCCCGATCTGCGACGCCGGCTGGCTGCCGATGGATCGCCAGATCGGCAGCTCGGGCCAGACCGTGGCGCCGAAGCTCTACGTCGCCCTCGGCATCTCCGGCGCGATCCAGCACCTCGTCGGCATGAAGGGCTCCCGCACGATCGTCGCCATCAACAAGGACGCCGAAGCGCCGATCTTCGAGATCGCCGACTACGGGATTGTCGGCGACCTGTTCGAGATCGTGCCGGCGATGATTGCGGAGCTGCAGAAGTAGATCCGCATTCCACTGTCACGTACAGCTTCGTCACGATGAGCACGATGGCACGATGCGGCACGATGAATGAAAGGCATCTGAATTCCTTCGTGCTCATCGTGCGCATCGTGCCCATCGTGATGAGATCGTGATCCGTGACAGCGGAGTGTGCGTGGATCGCGAAACCCTCGAAGTCGACGTCCTGATCGTCGGCGGCGGCCCTGCCGGGATGTCGGCCGCGCTGCGCCTGGCGCAGCTCCAGAAAGAGAAGGGCGGCGAGCCGCTGGCGATCGCCGTGCTCGAGAAGGCGCGCGAAGTCGGCGCGCACTCGCTCTCGGGCGCCGTCCTCGACCCGTCGGCGCTTGCGGCAGCTCGTGCCCGACTTCAAGGAGAAGGGCGCGCCGCTCGCCTCCGAGGTGCACCACGACCATGTGTACTTCCTGACGCGCGGATCGAAGATCGCATTTCCCATCACGCCGCCGCCGCTCAAGAATCACGGCCACTACATCATCTCGCTCAGCCGGTTCGTCAAATGGCTCGGCGGGCTCGTCGAAGCGGAAGGCGTCGACGTCTTCACCGGGTTTCCCGCGGTCGAGCTCCTCTACGACGGCGATCGCGTCGTCGGCGTGCGCACCGGCGATCGCGGCATCGGCAAGCACGGCGAGAAGAAGTCGACCTTCGAGCCCGGCGTCGACATTCGCGCCAAGGTCACGATCCTGACCGACGGCGTCAGGGGCAATCTCACCAAGACGCTGGTGAGCCGGTTGAAGCTCGATGAGGGCAAGCTCCCGCAGCTCTACGCGATCGGCATCAAGGAGCTCTGGGAAATCCCGCAGGGCCGGCTGGCGCCCGGGACTGTGATCCACACGCTCGGCTATCCGCTGCGGATGGAGGAGTTCGGCGGCGCGTTCATCTACGCGATGCCCGATGGCCTGACGTCGATCGGGCTCGTCGCCGGCCTCGACTACCGCGATCCGATGTTCGATCCGCACGTCGACGTTCCAGCACCTCAAGCGCCATCCGTTCGTCGCTTCGCTGCTCGACCGGCGGCAACATGGTCCGCTACGGCGCCAAGGCGCTGCCCGAAGGCGGCTGGCACACGATCCCGCGCGTCTATGCCGACGGCGTGCTCATCGCCGGCGACGCCGGAGGGTTTCTGAACTCGCTTCGCCTCAAGGGCATTCACCTGGCGATGCGAACCGGCATGCTCGCCGCGGAGGCGGCGTTCGACGGCGTCCGCGCGAACGATGTGTCGGCCGGCGCGCTGAAGAAGTACAAGACGCTGATCGACCGGAGCGACGTCCGGCGCGAGCTCTATCCCGTGCGCAACGTCCATCAGAGCTTCGAGCACGGCCTGCTGGCCGGCCTGGCGTACTCAGGCCTGTCGCTCGTGACCGGCGGATGGTGGGTCAAGGATCCGATGCCCGCGCACGCCGGCTACGAGCGCATGGAGAAGCTCGCCGACTACTACCGCGACGCGCGCCCGATCCCGACGTGCCCGTCAATCCCGCGAAGATCGACCGGCAGCTGACGTTCGATCGCCTCACCAACGTCCACTACTCGGGCACCAGGCACGCCGAAGATCAGCCCGCGCACCTCATCGTCCACGACACCGACATCTGCCGCACGCGCTGCCGCGAGGAGTACGGCAATCCGTGCCTGCGGTTCTGTCCCGCCAACGTGTACGAGATGGTGGACGACGGCGGCGGCGGCAAGCGCCTGCAGATCAACGCGTCGAACTGCGTCCACTGCAAGACGTGCGACATCATGGACCCGTACCAGATCATCGATTGGGTCCCGCCCGAGGGGGGCGGGGGGCCGAACTATGAGGGGATGTAGGCAGTGTCGAGCCGGGATGTCGGCGATTCTGAGCTCCGGCGGCTATCGGCAGCGCCTGCGGCCCGAGCGCCGCGCGAGTCGCGCGCGAGCGTGGCGGTGGGGCCCCGCGAGCATTGAGCAAGATGTCCGAGTCGCCTCTAACAGCTCTCAGCGGCTCAAAGCTCGGCCATCGCCGCCGTCGCCGCGCCCCTCGATCGGCGGCCTGTGCCGCACGCTCACCTGGAAGGTCGAGGGCGCCGAACACTACGACGCCATCATCAAGTCCGGGCCGGCAGCCTATCCTCGCCTGCTGGCACGGCCGCATCCTGACCGGCCTCTACTACTTCCGCCACCGCGGCATCGTCGCACTCGCCAGCCAGAACTTCGACGGCGAGTGGATCGCGCGCATCCTCGCATCGTTTCGGCTACGCGACCGCGCGGGGCTCGACGTCGCGCGGCGGTGCGCGAGCGCTGGTGCAGCTGCGCCGGGAACTTGCCGCCGGTCACGGGGTCGCCTTCACCGTTGACGGCCCGCGCGGCCCGGCGCGAGTGGCGCAGGCCGGCGCCGTCTGGCTGGCCGGCGCCACCGGCCACCCGATCCTGCCGTTTCACCTCGAGGCCGATCGCTTCTGGACGACGAGGAGCTGGGACAGGGCA
>CAWKBU010000005.1:0-93903 GCA_963847975.1 uncultured Acidobacteriota bacterium
GCCTTCACGGACCGGACGGCCACCCCGGTCCCCGCGGGCTGGTCGAGTCAGGGGTTCCCCGCTGGCGCAGGGCCGACCATCCGGTAACTGGTGTGAGCTTGGTATGAGGCCGCCGCGTACGCGGCCTTCGGGGGAAAGAACTGCCGACCGTCTTTCAATGGGAGAAAGCGGCGAGGAACGTGGCAATGCCGTAACCCGCCGTTCGACTACGATGCCCTCGGGCATCGGTCTTTCCCGGCATCGCATGCTGGGCACCGGGCGAACTCGACGGCACCACCACCGAGGCCGGTGACAGCCAACCCGAGCGGCACCAGCCCGTTCGGCGCCTACAACTGGCGCGGAATGTCGCCGAATGGTCTCGGAACAGCAACGCCGCGGCTACCTCGCGAGCGGCGGCGCGTCGGCGACCCCACGTACCTGTTTGCCCGATACGGCATCTTCCCGGGGCTCTTCCTCATCGGACCGCCTCGGGCTCCGGGGTGCGCAGCAACGGCACGGTTTATTGCCGTGCCGTCGACGCGAGCGCGATGCGCATCGAGTTCTCGACGGAGGCAAAGTACATCTGCCGGTCGACGACGGCGAAATTCGAGGCGCTGCGGCGTACCTCTCGTTACGACCAGACGCCGCTTGCCCGCGTTCTATGTGGAGCGCGGGAGCGCGGATTGGCGAACGCGAGACGATTGCGTTCACCGGTTCCGACGGCGGCGGCTCTGGCATATCTCTATCTGCCGATCCGCGCCGCGAGGCCCGTCCAGCTGATTCATTTCCTCCCCGGTTCCGGCATGAAGATCGGCGCGATGGAGCTGCCAGAGCAACATCGAGGCGAACATCGGCGCCGGCCCGTCCGCGCCGGCCGCGCGATGTTCGGCGTCGCCCTGCGCGGCTACCAGGAGCGCCGCCGGCGAGCGAGTGGATAAACCCCTCCTGCGGCACCGCCGAGTTTCGCAACCGGGTCATGAACTGGATCACCGGATCTTCGTCGCGGCCTCGATTACCTGGAAACGCGAGCGGACATCGACCGCGACCGGCTCGCCTTCGTAGGGCAAAATTCGCCGCACGCAGCGTCGGGATCACGCTCGCGGCGATTGAGCCTCGCTGCCGGTCCGTGTTCTTCCACGGCGCCGGCGTGCGCCCAGTCAGGCAGCCGTGGCCAAAGGCACCAATCCGATCGAGTTCGCGCCGCATATAAGAGACCGATCATGATCCTCCAGGGCAAGTCCGACGAGGCGATCCGGCTCGAAGACAGCGCCGAACCACTATTTGCACTCTTTCCGGAGCCGAGCAGCTCATGTTATACGACGGCGGCACATGCCGCCCCGGAACTATTCGTGAAGGAACTGAACGCCTGGCTCGACCGGGACGCTGGGGGCGGTCAAGCGATAGGCGCCGGGTCGCTGCGCCTGTCGCTGCCGACAACCATTTCGTGATCGCCCGGACGACGCCCGTGGCGGCGACTTTTGTAGACCCACGGAAAGACAAGCCCGCGACAGACAACCAGTTACATCGTGTTTTCCGGGTGTCCGTCTTGCACCGCCGCCCGTACCTTGACGATCCGGTTCTTGATCGCGCCGACAGTGCTGATGCTGACGGTATTCGTGAGCGCTGCTGACGCCCGAACGAAGGAAGATGCGAGTGCGCTCGCGCGCGCGGGCACGGCGGCCATCGAGAGTCAACGATTCGGTGACGCGCTCCAGGCGTTCACCAGGGCAGCGGCGCTCCAGCCGGGCGACGCAAGCCACTGCTTCGGCGCCGGCGTCGCCGCGTTCATGCTTGGGCGGAATGACGTGGCGCGGGCACGATTCGAGTGCACCCTGGCGCTCAAGCCGAGTCATCTGCAAGCAGCCGTGTGGCTCGGTGACCTGCACTATCGTGCGGGACACCTGCGAGAGGCGATCGCGATCTACGAAACCGCGCGGCAGTACTCGCCGGGCGCGAACGAGCTGCGGGAACGGCTCGCGCTCTGGCGCCAGGAGCAAGAGCTGCAGAGCCGCTTCCTCGAGGTGCGCACCGACCGCTTCACGGTGCTCTTCGAGGCGGCCAGCGACGAACCTCTGGCGCGTGCGGCCGTCGCACGGCTCGAGGCGGCGTACGCGCGCGTCGGTCACACGCTCGGCGTCTACCCATCGCATCCCATCACCGTCGTGCTCTACAGCCGCGAACAGTTCGGCGACATCACCAAGCTGGCGGCCTGGTCGGTGGCGGCCTACGACGGCCGTATTCGCGTGCCGCTCAGCGGTGCGCTGGCACAACCTGACGAGCTCGATCGCGTGCTCTCTCACGAGTTCGTGCATGCCGTCGTCGCCATGCTTGGAGGCCGCACGGTGCCCGCCTGGGTGAACGAAGGACTCGCCACCGTGCTCGAACCGGCAGGTCCCAAGGATGCGGAAGCAACGCTGGCGCGCAGCGATGCCCGGCCCGCGCTCTCCAAGCTGCACCGCAGCTTCGTGGATCTCTCCAGGCGCGACGCGGAAGTCGCCTATGGGTCGGCCGCGCGAGCCGTTCGGCGCCTGCTCGAGCAGCACGGGGCGGCCGCCGTCGTCTCGATGCTGGAGGATCTCGCCAAGGGCGAGTCCTTTACCAGCGCGTTCGAGCAGCGAATCGCGATGCGCTACGAAGATTTTTCGGCGCTCGTGGCGCGCGACTAATACCGCGTCATCGCCCGCCGCGCTGTGTCCCCGGCTGCAAGACCCGTCGGTCGACCCACACCGTAAGGCTGATGCCGTCCCACTCGGCGCCGCTCGGACTTCCGTCGGCCTCATTACCCATCGGCATGGTTCCCACCAGCGTCGGCGTCAACCCATAGCGCTTGAGGATGTACTCGCGCACCGCTCGCGCGCGCTCGGCGGATCGGCGGGCTCGCACGTCGCGCGTGTTCGCCGCCGCATATCCTTCGACGATGAGCGGCGTGTCCTTGGGATAGCGCAGCACTTCGGCCATGGCGCGGTCGAGCCGCGCCTGCCCGCCATCTGACCACGTCTCGGTGTCCTTCGGCGATCCCGCGGCGGTCGCGAACAGCAGGTCGGCGCGCAGCCAAATCCGGATCGGCTCGCGGTGCTCGCCGGCCAACGCCCCCTGCCGATAGTCGACGGTCGTGATGTCGTTCAGGTCGTAAAAGCCGCGATCGTCGAAGAAGCCGCGAACGAGCACATTTCGTTTGAGCGCCTCTGTGCTCTCGGCCAGATTCGCCATGGTGTCGCGCGTGCTCGACAGGGTCTGCTGGAGATCCGCGACGATCGCCGGCACAGGCCCGTCGGATGACCCGCTGCCCTGCAGGCGCGCGACTGCCGCGCGTGCGCCCTCGGCCGCTACGCGCGCCGTTTTCGCGGCCTGCTCGGCCTCGGTGGCGATGCCAGTGACGCGCCGATACAACTCGTCGTCGGTGACCAGCTTGCCGACGGTTCCCCGCCCGGCGCGAATGCCCTCGACAATCTGGTTCGCGTCTTCCGAGAGACGGCGGCCGGCGCGGCTGATCGCCTGGAGATCCGTGGATACCGTCTTCACGAGCTCGTTGGCATTGCCGGCCGTTTCGCTGATGACGCCGACGACCTGGTCGAGATGGACGCGGAGCTCCGCGATGGTGCGATTGACGTTGGCGATGGTCTCGGTGCCCTGGGCGAGAAGGTCGGCGAAATCGAACGGCTCGCGGCTGTCGATCGCGCCGCCGTCGGCTACGAGAGGTGCGTGTTCGGATCCCGCTTCGATGTGCACGTAACGGCCCCCGACGATCCCGTCCGTGCGGATCGACGCCACGGCGTCGGTGCGAACGAGGGGCCGCAGGTCCGCGCGAATCCGCATGCGGACGCGGAAGCGACCGGCCGGCGACGGCGGAATGACGATGTCTGTCACCTCGCCCGCGTCCATCCCGTTCACCCTCACGGCGGCGCCATCCTGCAGTCCTGCGATCTGCTCGAACTCGGCGTGCAGGTCGAACAGGTCCGAGAACAGAAACCGGCGGTCGCCGATCATGAACAAGCCGAGCGAGAAGATCAGCAGGCCGCCGATCACGAACACGCCGACACCAATCAATCGAAAGGACGGCACTATCCGGACCCCTCAGAGCGCATGAACGCGCGGACCAGCGGATCGGGGCTGCGATCGAGGGCGGCCGGGGTGCCGCGCGCGACGATCTTGCCCTCGGCAAGCAGCGCCAGCTCGTCTCCAATCGCACGGGCGCTGGGGATGTTGTGCGTCACGACGACGAGCGTCGTGCCCTCCTGGCGCTTCAACTCCACCAGCAGCTGATCGATTTCGGCGGCGGTAATGGGATCGAGGCCGGCGCTGGGTTCGTCGACGAGCAGCATCGGCGGACTGAGCGCCATCGCGCGCGCCAGCCCCGCTCGCTTGCGCATTCCTCCTGACAGGTCGCCAGGCATCTTGTCGTAATCGGCTGCCAGTCCCACTTGTGCCAGCTTGTCGTGCGCAGTGCGGCGCACATCGGTGTCGGACAAGCGAGGCCGATGCCGGCGCAGTGGGAACGCGACGTTCTCCCCCACCGTCAGGGAATCGAAGAGCGCCGCGTGCTGAAACAGAAAGCCCATCCCTTGACGCACGCGGGACAAGGCGCGGCTATCGAGCGTGGCAACGTCCTGCTTCCTCGACGAACACCCGGCCCGAGTCCGGTTGCATCAATCCGATGATGTGCCGCAGCGTGACGCTCTTGCCGGTCCCGCTTCGCCCCAGCAGACAAAAGGCGGTCGCGCGCGGGATCTCGAAAGACACGTCGTCGAGCACCCGACGGCCGCCGAACGACTTGGTGACGCCTTCGAAGCGCACGGCGGCCTCAGACATCTGCGCGGAGCATCAGCCGGCCTGGGGAAAGACGAAGAAGATGAGCCGCACCAGCACGACGTTGACGACGATGAGCACGACCGACGCCATGACGACGCTGCGCGTCGAGGCGCGCCCCACGCCCTCGGTTCCCTGCGTCGTGTGCAGCCCGAGATACGACGAGACGATCGCGATGATGAAGCCAAAGACCGTAGTCTTCAGTGTCGCCGGAATCAGATCGGTGAAATCCATCAACGAGAAGGCGCGCGCGAAGTACAACTGCGGCGAAGTCTGGACGAGCGTCGCCTCGGCCAGATAGCCACCGACGATGCCCGCCGCATTCATCACGGTGGTGAGGATAGGGAGGGCAATCACGCACGCGACCATGCGCGTCACGACGAGATACTTGAAGGAATCGACCGCCGTCGCTTCGAGGGCGTCGATCTGCTCGGTGACCTTCATCGCGCCCAGCTCGGCGCCGATCCCAGCCCCGATCCGGCCGGAGAGGAGCAAACCGGCGGTGAGCGGGCCAGTCTCCTTGACGAGCGCCAAGGCCAACCCAGCGGGGATCATCGCTTCGGCGCCGAAGCGCTCGAGCGACGCCCGCGTGTGCATCGACAGTACGACGCCGATGGCAAGCCCGGCGACCGCAATCAGCGGGACCGATCGCACACCGAGCTCGTGCAGCTGCCGCAGCGTCTCGCGGACTTCGTAGGGCGGGCGGAAGGCCTCGCGGACGCTGCGCGCCGCGAACAGCGAGAGGTCGCCGCACCAGGCGGCTGAGCTGGCGACCGACGAGCCGACGGTGTCGAGCATCAGTACAGCGACTACAAGAGATGTGCCACGGTACTGCGGCCTTTCGACGCAAACGCGGTGCGCATCATCGCCGACCTGGGGCGAGCTGGCGCTGGCCGACACGCCTGGTTGGTTGATTCGCGGAGGCGAATGAGCACGCGGGTCCCAGCTTCCGGCAACCAATGACTCGGAAGTGGCAGCCGTCGTCCGCCGGACGTGAGCACGCTCGCGCGCTCAGTGTTTGAAAGGGAGAGTGCCGGGAACGACTTTGAGGGTTGACTTCACGTCACCGACGCCTCGGACCTCGCGGACGATGGTGAGTGCCCGCTCCGCCTCGTCGGCTGTCCGGACTTCCCCCGCAAGTGACACCACGCCACGCTGAACCTCGACGGCAATGTCTCGCAGGCTGAGGTCGCGATCACTCAACAGCGCCGACCGCACCGCCGCGGCAATGCGGCCGTCGTCGAGCGATATGCCGACCGTGCCGAGCGGCGGCCGCGGACCGCGCGCACACGCTGCCACGCCGAGGAGGGCCGCAAGGGCTAGGACGGCAAGCGCACGCATCACTCGCCACGCTATCACAGGCCGTCTGCGTCGTCCTTCACTTCGCGCGCGCGAGAATCCACTCCGCGATCGCCTCGAGGACCACTGGCGCCATCGTCTCCTCGATTTGCGCGTACTCGTTTGGCAAGCCGGTCTTGCTCGTCTGGAAGAGGTGGTTCAGGTTCGGAAACGATCGGACCGTCCCGTCCGTGTTGCCACCGGCCTTGAGGGCGGCCTCGATCGCCGGCAGGTTCTGCTTGAACGGCACCTGGACGTCCTTCTCGCCGTTCAAGGCGAGCGTGGGGATCTTGACCGCTCGCAGCGCCGTGGCCGGGTCGTAGGTGAGGAAGAACCGGAACCAGGGCGAGGTCAGCGCTTGCGCCGAGGCGTCGCCACTGATCGCCCGGATCCGATCGCGCATGACCGCGACATCGGTCTCTGACTTCAACACACCGTAGATGCGCTCCTGCTGCGCCCGCGCCTGGGCGACCTGCTCGGCGCTCGCCCCCTGCGACTGCGCGAGGGTCGTCGCCTGCTCGTAAAGAATCTGCTCGCCCGTCACCCCGGGCCCGGCGAGCAGGACCTCGAACGCCACGTCCTTCGACCGCAAGGCGACCATGGGCGCAATCATGCCGCCTTCGCTGTGCCCAATCAGTCCGATGCGCGATTTGCTGGTCGAGTAGGTACGACTTCAGGAATTCGACCGCGGCCAGGGCGTCGCCGGCGAAGTCCTCGCTCGTGGCGAGCGCCGCGTTCCCCGTCGAGCCGCCGATGCCCCGGTCGTCAAGCCGCAGCACGGCGATGCCGCGGCGCGTCAGGTAGTCAGCCAGGACCAGGAACGGCTGGTGCCCGGCGATGGATTCGTTGCGGTCCTGCTGCCCGGAACCCGTGATGAGGATCACCACGGGATACGCTTCGGCGGCACGCGGCGTCGTCAGCGTTCCGGCCAGCTTTACGCCAGCCGCGCTGTTCTGAATCGTCACTTCGTCAGTGAGGTAAGGGTATGGCGGCTTCGGTTCCTGCGGCCGTGGGGCGGCGACGATCGTTGGCTTGCCAGTCGTGTTGCGCTTCAGGGAGAAGGTCAGCTTACCCGGACCTTGCGTGAACCCTCCCTGGATGGTCGCGCCGTCCTCCGACAACGTTCCGGCGAACGTCGGATCCCCAGGTACTCCCGCAATCGAAAAGCGAACCGCGGGTCCGTCGACCGTAATGTTCGCGAGCGGCCTGGCCATGGCGCCTTGCGCCGGAATATCGATCGTCCCTGCCCACGATCCGGACGCGGGGCGATCGAGCCTGACGGCAACCTCGAGCACGCCGGACGGCAGGTTGATCGCGCCTTCCCAGAGGCCGCTGGCTGACGGTGCGGGCGCCTGCGCGGCCACGGCCAGCGGCGCGAGCAGGAGCAGACAGCGACTCATGAACATCAGGACCATGCGCATATCCCGGCAGTGTAATGCACCTCGCCCCGCGCGAGAGGGCCGGTCGAGCCGGAAGAGTCAGCGGGCGCACGCCGGTCTCGCGATTGCTACAATACTGGGTCGTGCCATCGCCCATCGAGCGCACAGGCTGGGCACTCGCCGGCGGCGACGTGCTGGCGCACTACCGCGTCCTCTCACCGCTCGGATCGGGCGGCATGGCGCAGGTCTATCTGGCCGAGGACGTTCGGCTGGGCCGCCGGCTCGCGTTGAAAGTGCTCTCGCCGCGCGCCGTGCGCGACGAGGAACGGCTCCGCCGCTTCGAGCGCGAGGCGCGCACGATTTCGGCCCTCAATCATCCCAACATCCTCACGGTCTACGACGTCGGCCACGACGGCGGCATGCAGTTCCTCGCGACCGAGTTCATCGACGGCGTCACGCTGCGGGCGGTCGCTCGATCGCGGCCGCCTCGACGCCCGGCAGGCGGTCACGATTGCCGTCCAGATTGCGCAGGCGGTCGCGGCCGCGCACGACGCAGGCGTCGTCCATCGCGACCTGAAGCCCGAGAACGTGATGATTCGCGCCGATGGCTATGTCAAGGTCCTGGATTTCGGTCTGGCGAAGCTCATGGGGCGCGAGGGCTTTGCGGCGGGCGATGACGCCGCAACGCAGCTCGTGGAGACGCGAGACGGCGTCGTCATGGGCACGTTCAACTACATGGCCCCGGAGCAGGCGCGCGGGGGCGATGTCGACGGACGAGCGGACTTGTTCGCGCTCGGCGTCCTTCTATACGAAATGCTCGCCGGGCAGCCGCCGTTCAAGGGCGCCACCGCGGCCGACGTCGTCGGCGCCATCCTCTTTCGCGATCCGGCGCCGCTCGCGCCAGATCTGCGAGGTGCCGGAAGAACTGGAGCGGATCGTCCAGGCTGCCCTGCGGAAGGAGCGCGACGAGCGCTACCACACGTGCGGTCTGATGGTGCGCGATCTGCGTTCGCTGGCGCGCACGCTGGACACCGGGGAGCAGTGACGACTCCGTGCGAATGTCGGTGTATCAGGCGCAGGCGATGACTGGAGTGCCCGCCGCGCACGCGGAAACCGGCACCGCCTCGCCAGAGGGCGGGGCGACGCCGCCACGCGCGCCGACGTTCGCGCCGCGGGATCGACTCACTGGCCGTGCTGCCGCTCGTGAACCAGAGCGACGGGCAGGAGCTCGACTACCTGAGCGAAGGTCTCACCGAGAGCCTGATCAACAACCTGTCGCAGATTCCGCGACTGCGCGTGATGGCGCGGAGCACTGTCTTCCGTTACAAGGGCCAGAACATCGATCCGCGAGCGGTCGGGCGCCACCTCGGCGTCCAGGCGGTGCTCATCGGGCGCGTCCTCGAACGAGGTGGCGCCCTCATCGGTTGGCGCCGAGCTCGTGGATGTCGAGGACGGTTCGCAGCTCTGGGGAACGGTCCTCAGCCGCCCCGTCGCCGATGCGTTCGTTCTCCAGGCGGAGATCGCGGAAGAACTGACCACGCGCCTTGCGCGTCCGGTTGAGCCGCGCCGAGCGCCAGCGGCTGGGCAAGCGCCACACGGTCAACGCCGATGCGTATCAGCTTTACCTGCGCGGACGGTATTTCCTGAACATCCGGACCGGCGAGGCGCTCAAGAGCGCGCGCACGCTCTTCGAGCGTGCCGTGGCGGAGGATCCCAGGTACGCGCTGGCGCACGCCGGCCTGGCGGATTGCTGTTCGCTCATCGCCGTCAGCCTGCGCGCGGTGTCGAGCGCCAGCCTGATCGCCCACGGCCGCGCGGCCGCCTTGACCGCGCTGCAACTCGACGAGAGCCTTGCGGACGGGCATGCGTCGCTCGCGTTCATCAAGTTCCGCTTCGAATGGGATTGGGCCGGCGCCGAGGCGGAGTTCACGCGCGCGCTCGACCTCAATCCCGGCCACGCGCCGTCGCGACAGTGGTACGCGATGTTCCTCGCGTCCCGCGCCCGCTTCGAGGAAGCGCTCGGCGCAGATGAAGCGGGCCCTCGAGCTCGATCCCCTGTCGCTCATCATCCAGAGCGGCATCGGGCGCATCCTGCACTTCGCCGGCCGGCTGGACGACGCGGTCGACGCAGTACGAGCACGTGCTCCAGACCAACCCCGCTTTCGCACAAGCGCACGTCGATCTCGCGCTGACGCGGATGGCGCGAGGGGAACTGGCGGCGGCGCGTGAGGAGCTCGCGCGCGCCAGAGAGAGCTCTCGGCGCGGTGTCGACGGTCGTCCTGCTCGACGCCTGCTGCGCGGTGCGCGAGGGACGCGTCGACAGTGCGAGAGCCGCCTTCGCCGACTTGCAGGACCGCTACGAGCGTGCCGCCGCCGGGCGCGGACGATCTCGCGATGCTCGCGGCCGCCCTCGGCGAGTGGCAGGCGGCGCTCCGCTGGCTCACCGACGCGTGCGCACAGCGAGCGCCGTTTCTCGGCTACGTCGATGTCGAGCCTGCCATGGCTGCCCTGCTCGAGGATCCCGCGTGCCGCGCCCTGCTTCGCCGACACGGCTTCCGCGCCGGCGGCTGAGTCCCTCGCGCTCGTTCTTCAGGCAGACGCCGCGTCAGAAGGGCACCAGCCGCACGTCGTCAAAGCTCGCCGTGGCCAGCACGGCATTGTTGTGACTGGTCACGACCAGGCCGGGCTCCACGAAGAAGACTCCGGCGAGCGTGACCTGACCGATCTGCTGCCAGGTCGCACCGTCTTTGGAATACCAACCGGTGAACGTGTCGCCGCTCCTGGTGAGCCGCACGGAGACTGGGGCGGCGGCCGTCCTGACCGCGACCTGAAAGCTCCGGCCTCCAACCGCAGCGCGATACTGCATCGCAACGCCGTGGCCCGGTGTGGCGACGACCATCACATGCCTCGCCTCGGGCAGCGTCCACGGGCCCGCGCCATACAGCTCCCGGAACATCACTCCGGCTTTTGCCCACGGGTCGGTATTCTGCACCGAGCGGACGCGGGCGGAGATGGACTGGATCGAAGCGGGCGTGTAGTAACCAGTGGTAAACGCGAATTGGAAGGCATCCGCCGTGCCCCAGATATCCGCGCCCGAGCCCCGCAGCTCGTAGACCACGCCATCGAAGGTGGTACTGCCGGCTACGCCGACGTTGCCGACGTCCTCCTTCCGATTCAGAGGATCACCGAACTCGAAGGCGACGTTGTCGAACCTGGCCGTCGCCAGCTGGCCGTCCACGTGGCTGGTGACCGCGAGGCCGACGTAGAGCACGGTGCGCAGATCGGCGACGGTCTGCCGACCGATGAGAATCCACGGCTGCGATGGCTGAACCCGATAGTAGGCGCTCACGGTGTCGCCTACTCGGCCGATTCGCAGCCACACGGGCGCGGCGATGCGCGGTCCGGCGGTGTGCACGGTCAGGGTGTTTGGCTCCAGCCGCCGCTGGAATGCCAGCCCGTTCGTAGTGCTCGGCGTCGCAAAGAGCGACACGTGCCTGGCTCCTGGAGAGAGGTCCTCGCGAACCATGATGCCCGCCTTGACCCATTGGTGCAGGTTCTCGATGCCGGTGACGCGCGCCGTGAACGAGAACGTTGGTCCAGCCGTTCGGTAGGCGTAGCGGAACTCGTCGGCAGTGCGCCAGATATCAGCGCCCGATCCCTCGATCGTCCACGTGCCGTTGACAACGGATGCGCTGCCCGCCGCACCGACGGATCCGATGTCGGACGACGACCATCCGGAGGGGAGGACAGGATCGGTGACGATGGCGAACCGGGCGGAGATCCCGATCACTCGACTCAGTACCCTCTGCGATAAGCCTGAGGCGGGCTCGATCCGTCGGCGGACCTGGATTGGTCCACACGCACTCGAGCGCCGTCGGGGGGAGATTCGCGCAGCCGGGCACAATCGAGAACGTCCGGCCATCGTCGACCGAATAGGAGAGCGTCAGGCTGGTCAATCGCTCCGTCCGGCTCGTTGCAAAACGAACCGTGTAGGGCACGCCCGCCTGGACATCGATGCCGGCAGTCGGATCGGAAATGCCCACGAAGGCATCGGCGTCGGAATCGTAGTTGTAGATCGTCACCGAGTCGCGGGCGACGCCGCCGAGGCCGTCCTCGACCGTCACCGTCACAGTCCGACTCATCCCTTCAGTAGGCGAACACTCGCACGAATGGCTGGCGGCTGATCACCTGGCCCTGTTCATTCGTCCAGGTGTAGCTGAGCCAGTGCCAATCCGGATCGCTGGTGTCGATGCCGATGTCAAACGATGTCTCGTTGTTGAAGCTCGTCCGATCGGGACCCGCGAAGACCGATGGCGCCCGGTTCGTCCTCGGGGCGCGATTGAGGAGCGTGGCGCCGGGCGACGTGATGAGGTCGGTGCGGCGATCGCCATTCAGATCGGCCGTGTTCAGCTCATGGTTCGCACCCCAGTACCGGTGAGCTGCGATCGAACCCGATGCCAAACTCACCCTGGTAGATGTAAGCGAGCGCGAACACGGCAGGAGCAAGCAGCCGGCCAGTGCCGTCTCCTGGCAGAACCGACACGCTATCCGCCAGACCGATGCCGAGATCGTCATCCCAGATGATCGAACGGTTGCCGGTGGCGACGTCGGGCCGGGCATCGCCGTTGAAGTCACCGACCACGATGGACGTACCGCCACGGACGCCGGTGGTGTAGCTCACGCCCGTCCGAAACGTGCCATCCCCGTTGCCGAGCAGCACGACCACCTGGCCTGGCGCCTGTCCGGGCGAGCTGACGTCGTAGATCCCGGAGACGGCGGCCAAATCCAGCCGGCCATCGAGGTTGATGTCCGACGCGGTGATGTCGTTGAAATTACCGGGAATGTCCGTCCGCGTGAATACGTTCCCGCCGTTATTGATGAAGAGGTTGATTTCGCAGCAGGTGTTGGCGAGCGCGAGGTCGCGCCGTCCGTCACCGTTGAAGTCACCGCTCGTGAGCTCTGCGGGCAGGTAGTTGCTCGTCGGCAGGATGATGGGCGGGCCGAAGGCGAAGGTCCCCGTTCCTGGATAGAGCTTGAGCACGGCATCGGTGGCGACGTCGGGCACGATGATATCGAGGTGTCGATCTCCATTCAGATCGCCGGCAAAGGCCCACGTTCGTAGTTCACGTACCTGATCGTTCTCATCGATCACGCGCGCGGCATCGAAGGTGCCGTCGCCATTCCCGGGCAGGACTTCCAGGGATCGGCCCCGGAGTATGAGCAGGTCGACGAAACCGTCGGCATTGAAGTCGGCCGGAAGCAATGGCTCCGCGCGATAGTCCACCGCCTTTGGGGCGAGAAAAGTGCCATCTCCGCGCCCCATCGCCACTACGACGTCGCCCGGATCGGCGACAAAGAGCGCTCTCGTCCCAGCGACCAGATCGGCCTTGCCGTCTCTGTTCAAGTCGGCCGGCCACACATTGATGTAAAGATCCGGATGCTGCGTGAGATCGAAGGTTGGCCTGGGCGGGGTCTGTGCATCAGCGCCAGACACGGCGAGCACAGCCATTATCATCGGCAGAGATGCCCAACGCAGCAGTTTCGGACGGGACCAGCGGCTCATGAATCCCCCCTTGGATGGCGGAACGCGTCAGCGGCGGGCGGAAACTGACGA
Source organism: uncultured Acidobacteriota bacterium (assembly GCA_963847975.1). Taxonomy (GTDB): domain Bacteria; phylum Acidobacteriota; class Vicinamibacteria; order Vicinamibacterales; family 2-12-FULL-66-21; genus DATBJJ01. Next base: position 13,117 of record CAWKBU010000005.1, read on the forward strand.
ACAGCCTGTCTCGCGGCGCCGCCGCGGCCGCGCCTCACGCAGTAATCGTGCCCAGTGGTCCCGCTAGTTCCTTCGCGCTATTGACCGCCTTCCTTCCCGTCCCTAGGATGCTCGTTCGCACTAGTCGCGGTTCCCATCAATATGATGTGCAAAACGGTTCGGACCTCCCGGCGAGGATGAGGTGAGCGTCGTCGATACTGGCGCGCGGATGGAGTCGAGTGCCGCGACCGAGATCGTGCCTGCCGCACCATTGGGGTCGGTCGGCGCGGCGCGGGTCCCGTACGGTGCGCTGCTGATCGTCGGCCTCGGCGGCCTCTTCGCCGGCGTCACCGGACCGCTCTTGAGTGCCTTCGTGCCGCCGCTCGTGCGGGACGCGCTCGGCGATCATCGCGCGGCCATCGGGGCCGTCATGGCCATCGACAACTTCCTGCTCCTGCTGCTCGTGCCCTTGGCCGGCGCCGCGTCGGACCGCGCCAGCGCGCGGGGGCGGGGCCGGCTGCCCATCGTCCTCAGCGGTTTCGTGCTGGCGGCCGCCGGCATGTCGCTCTTCCCGTCGGCGGCGAGGCTCGGGATCACCGGCATCGTCGCCGCAATCGTCCTGCTCTATTCCGGCATCAACCTCCAGCGATCGCCCTTCCAGGCGCTCATCGCCGACGTCGTGCCGTCGCGCTATCGCTCGCTCGCGACCGGATCCGTGACCTTCCAGATGTGCGTCGGCGCGGTCGTCTTCCTGATGCTGGGCCGGGTGCTCGGCATGCACCTCGCCTTCATGATCGCAGCGGGCACGGTTCTCGCCATCGCCTCGGCCTTCGCACTCGGGCTGCGCGAACCAGGTTCATCAGAATCGCTCGCCGCCGAGGCCACCTTCCGCTCGCTCGTCGATGCGATCTCGGCGGCCGCGCGCGGCGTGGTGCCTGGCATGCGGGAAGTCTTCATCGCGTCGTGCCTGTTGCAGCTGACCTTTCAAAGCTTCACCACCTGGTTCGCGTTGCACGGCATCGAGCGGTTCGGCGTCGGGCCGGAGGCTGTGACGATGGGGTTCATCGCGTGGGCGATGGGCGGAGTGATCGGTGCATTGCCCGCCGGGATCATCGGCGTGCGGATTGGTCGCCGGAACGCGATGCTGCTCGGGTTCGCGTTGATGGCCGCATGCCTGATCGCACTGGACCGCGTCACCGCTCTCTCTCAAGCCACGCTCCTTCTCGCGCTCGCATCGGCCAGCTGGACACTGCCGATGGTGAACGCGTATCCCCTGTTCGTCGAACCGATCCCACGCGAGCGCCGTGGTGTCCTCGCCGCGCTCTTCCTCCTGTCCATGGCGTTCGGTGGCGCGATCGGCGATCCGCGTGAACGGCGCCGTCTTCGACCTCTTCGGCAGCTATCGCCCGCTGTTCGCATTGATGACCTGTTACGCGGCGCTGGCGTTCGTCGCCGTGCTCACGATCCCGCGCGGCGCAGGCGAAGCCGACAGCGGTGCGCGCACCCCACGTGCCCCGGCGCAGCCGGCCTGAGTCATCCCACCCAGATCGTCACGGGCGACCTCTTCAGCTGAGTATCGCGGTCGCGCCCGCGCGCCTCTCTGGCGTTCATGTTGCAGTCGAAGGCGGCATGACACTCAGGAGGAATCAGATGAGCCCAAGAGTTCTCGCATACGGATTGGCGTGCTCGGTCACGCTCGCCACTCCACTGCTCGCACAGAATCCACCACCACCCACGGCCCAGGCACCAACGGGCCAGCCATCAGCGGCGGTGCAGGCGGCGGCGACGTTGGTGAAGGTCGAAGGGTGTGTGTTCAAGGAAGTCGATGCCCCTGGCCGCAGACCGCCGGACGAGGTGCGATCGCGCGTCGAGACTGATGATGACTACGTTTTGACGAACACAAAGGTGATCGAGGGTTCGGCAACTGTGAGTAACGCCGCGCCTCAGGCGGCCGCGACCCCGACCGGCACGTCAGGGACCACCACGGCGGCACCCATGTACAAGGTCAAGGACATCAGCAAGGGTAAGTTGAAGGACGAGATTGGCCAACGGGTACAGATCGACGGCACACTGCAACACGTCGAGCGCGCCGGAAATCCGGTGTCCTTCGCGTTCGATTTGGTCGAGCTCCGCGGCACGACCATAAAACGGATCGAGGGAGAGTGCCCGAAGAAGGACTGAGTAGGCACTTGGCTACACCTCATGAGCCTCGCGCGCAGAAGGATGAGCTCGCAACCACGCGAGCTCATCCTCGTAAAGAGCTCTCCCTTTGGGACTAACGCGCTCGAAGCGAACAGACGAGCGAATGTGGTCGGCATCTTGCTCTCTACATCCGGCATGAGCGGCGAGTGATTCGCCCCTCGCGAGCTAAGCGGTATTACACCGCTTTGGCTAACCTCAAGGAGGTCTTCTATGACGGTTGGCAAAGCCTCAGCTCTCGCGGCTGGATTCGTTGGAGCCGTCGCTCTCGGTGTGGCGATCGGTCCAGCGGTGCACGATAAATGGTCGGCGGCTTCCACTCAAGAACCGGCGCGCGCGGCGATCGTGACGGACAGCGCGCCCGCGGAGGCGCCGGCCAAGGCGCGCGTGCGCAAGGTCCCGGTGGCCGCACCCTCTCGACCGGCGGCCGCGGCCTCTCGCGACGAGTTTGTGGCTCCCCCCAAACCGGCTGGCGCGGTGTCGAGCGTCGCGGTCGCGGTGTGGGAACCGGAACTGCGTGACCGCGTGAAGGCGGTCCTCAGCCCAGGCACGAAGATCGAGCTCGCGGCGGAGGACTTCGAGACGCCCGAGCAGTTCGTGACCGTCGCGCATGCGGCGCGTAACACGAGCGTGCCGTTCGTCCTCCTCAAGCATCGCATGCTGAGCGAAGGCAAGAGCCTGGCAGAGGCGATTCACGAGCTGAAGCCGGAGCTCAACGCCAAGGCCGAAGTCGAGCGCGCGCGTGACGCGGCACGATCCGATCTGGCTGGGTAACGACTAGCTGACGACGGCGGGGCGGGGACATCCCTGCCCCGCCGTTTTTTCTTGGCGCGCTTCAATACCGCCCGGCTCACGGTCCTATCTGCCGAGTGCCGTCCCGCCCTCCCTCGCCCCACTCCCATTTCGTCTACATCGTCCGCTGCGCGGACGGGTCGCTCTATACCGGCTACGCCCGCGATCCGCAGGCGCGGATCCGCGTACACAACGCCGGCCGCGGAGCGCGTTACACGTGTGGGCGGCGGCCGGTGCGGCTCGTCTACTCTGAATCGTTCGAGACGCTGTCCGAGGCGCTCAAGCGTGAGTACGAACTGAAGCAGTGGCCGCGTGTGAGGAAGCAGGCGCTCGTCAAGCAGGCGCGGCGACGGCGAAAGGAAAGCTGACGCGAGCGGGTCAGCGCGAGCCAGCCGCCGCCGACACGGGCTTCAGCACCTGCTGCTCAATCAACTCGAACAGCCGTCGCCGGTGGCCGCGGCGCTCCTCGCTCACCGACGTCGACGAGGTGGCGACCACGACGAGGTTCAGATCCCGGAAGACGAAGATGTACTGCCCGCCGTAACCCCAGGCAAAGCAGGCGGTCCCACCGTCGAAGGCCTGAATCCACCAACCGTAGCCGTAACGCCGCTCGTCGTCCCACACCGACGTCGTGCGCGGCACGCAGGAGGTTTCGACCCACGATGACGGCACGACCTGCCGGCCGTTGGCGTGGCCATGGTCGAGATACAGCTGTCCGATCGCGACCATCTGCCGCGAGGTCAACAGCATCTCGTTGCCGCCGAAATAGATGCCCTGCGGATCCATCGGCCAGCGCGCCAGGCGTAGCCCCATCGGCGCCGCAAGCGCCGTCTGCGCGAACTGCCACGTGCTGGTGCCACTGACCTTCGTCAGGATCGCGGACAGCAGGTGCGAGCTGCCGGTGCTGTACTCCATCGCCGTGCCAGGCTCGCTGACGATCGGCTGGCGGAGGGCATAGCGAACCCAGTTGCCGCTCTTCACCCAGGCGCCGTAGTTGCGGCCGCTCGTCGACTCGAGCCCCGACCGCATCGTCAGGAGATCTTCGACCGTGATCGCCTGCTTCCGGCGATCGGGATCGGAGCGCAGCTCGGGAAAGTAGGTGACGATCGGTTCGCGCACGCTCTTGATGAGACGCCGGTCGATGGCGATGCCGACGAGGGCGGCAATGATGCTCTTCGAGGCTGATTTCACGTTCGCGAGCGTGGTGGAGCGCACGCCGCGGGCGTAGTGCTCCGCGACGAGCGTGCCGCGCCAGCTCACCAGCAAGCTGCGCAGCTCCGGCAGTTCGGACGCCGCAGCACTGAGGTCAGCGACCGCCAGCGGCGCGCCCGCAACCTGCTCGGGCGGAGCACCCAAGACGGGCGTCAGCCCCAGCGCGGCCAGACAGAGCCCAACCGCGAGGGGAAGCCGTCGACGAGAGCTGACGAGCGTCAACAACACTGCTCCACGGGGTCAGACGGGGGTCAGACCGGTGCCTGACCCTGGTCTGACCCCGGTCTGACCGGTCTGACCCCGGTCTGACCCCGGGGTTAGTCGGGCACGAACAGGCGGATTATGCCGTCGCGTTTGTTGAGGACGAACACCTGGCCGCGGGGGCCCTCGCCGAAGCGGAGGTCGGCGCGGCCGGCGGGCTCTTTCTTCTGCTTGGTATTCGTCTCGCCGATGAGCTGGAGCAGCGTCTTGCGCGTGCCGTTGTCGTTGAACAGCACCTGACGGACGGCCCCTTGTCCGCCATTCGGCAGCTTGTCGGCGTCGACGTAGAAGATCTGGCCGCTCGGGTTGTCGCCGAAGATCATCAGGTTCTGCAACTGACGAATCTCCTTGCGGCGATAGATGATGAGGCCCGTGATGGCCGCGCGTTGAAAGAGCGGATCGCGGTGGTCGTACTCGACGATGGGCCAGGTGAGGCCGGCCTCGTCGCGCTGTCTGGTCGTGTCGACCTGGCCCTTGACGTAGGGAAAGCTGGCTTCCCAGGTATTCCAGCCCAGATTGGCACCGGCCGTCACGGGGCTGATTTCTTCGACGGCGTTCTGGCCGATATCGGCGACGAACAGCTGGCCGGTCTTCGCGTCCCACGAGAACCGTTGCGGGTTGCGAACGCCTGAAGCGTAGATCTCGCCGAGCGCGTCGGGGCCCTTCTTGACGAATGGATTGCTCGCCGGAATGCCGTACTGCCCGTTCGCGCTCGTCTTGCCGAGCGGGTCGATGCGCAGGATCTTGCCGAACGCCTGGCTCAGGTTCTGCGACACGTTGAACGGATCGCCGCCGCTCCCGCCGTCGCCCAGCCCGACATACAACAGCCCGAACTCCGCGCTGCGCGGCGCGGCCAGCGGATTGAAGCCGATCTGGCCGCCGTTGTGATTGCCGAACGGCTGCGCGGCGCGAAAGACCTCACGCGGGGCTCCGCCATCGTACTTGGCGGCCGCCGGATTCTTCGCCGTCCACTCGAGCAGCACGGTGTCCTGCGTCCGCTTCGGCCCCGGCGTGACGAAGTCAGGCTTCGGCGCGGTATTCGACGAATCGGTGTAGGTATAGAACTTCCCGTATCCCGGCGTCCCACGCTGGTTGAACTGCGGGTGGAACGCAAAACTCTGCACGCCCTGTTCCGCTCCGGACGCCTGCACGGCCACGTTCCATGCAGGTGCGGTGAGGTCGAGGTACTCGGTCACGACCTTGCCGTCGTAGCTCAGGCTGTAGAGCGCGCCGGTCATCACGCTGACGAACAAGCGCTTGGTGCCGGGCTCGTCCACGAAGTGCATCAAGCGCGGCGCTTCGCCCTTGACGTCGGGAATGGTGGCGAACTCGACGAACTTGACGGCAACCACGCCTTGCGTCGTTTCGATCGGCGTCGGAAAGGGATCGACGGTCAACTGTTGCGCCGTCGCGGACGCGGCGACCATGGTCGCTCCAACCAGCATGAGCAGGGGGCGATAGCGTGACATAGGCAGGAACGTCTCCATTCGCCAGCCTGCCCGCGGCAGCCACCATGGCGCGCGAGACCGGTCGGCCGGTCGGGCATCGGCGATCCCATAAATCATAAGCCGGATCGTCATTCCTCCTGGCCCTCGCCGGCGCTTGCCGCGCCGGACTGAAAACACCGCGAACGAGCGAGAGCGAGTGAGCCTGGCGAGCGGAGCGCTGGGGCCCCCGCGAGCGCCCGCCTTCGCGCCGTAGGCGCTTCGCGAGGTCTCGCCGTAGCTTGAGCGGAGGCGGAAGCCAGTAGGGGAGTCCGAGGGGCGAAGCCCCTCGGAAAGATAAAGACTAGAATGACGTTCGATGGCTCTCAAGGCGGGCACGCGTCTAGGGGCGTACCAGATCGTCGGCCCGCTCGGCGCTGGTGGCATGGGCGAGGTCTATCGCGCACGCGACGAGCGCCTCGGCCGTAACGTCGCGGTCAAGGTGCTGCCGGCGGCGTTCGCGAACGATCCGGACGCGCTCGCGCGCTTCGAGCGCGAGATGAAGACGCTCGCCGGCCTCCCCCACCCCCATATCGTCGCGATCTATGACGTCGGCCGGGATGGCGCGAGCGCCTACGCGGTCACCGAGCTGCTCGAGGGTGAGACGCTGGCCGAGGTCGTCGCGCGCGGGCCGGTGCCGACGCGAAAGGCGATCGAATACGGGACGCAGATTGCCCGCGCGCTCGCGGCCGCACACGATCGGGACATCGTCCATCGCGATCTCAAGCCGGCCAACGTCATCATCACCAGCGACGGACACGTCAAGGTGCTGGACTTCGGTCTGGCGCGGACCGTCACCGCCCCCGCCGACAGCGCCACGACCTTGAACACCTCGCCCGGGTTGGTCATGGGCACGGTCGGCTACATGGCGCCCGAGCAGGCGCGTGGCCTGGCGGTCGATCATCGCGCCGACATCTTCGCCTTCGGCTGCGTGATGTACGAGCTCCTCTCCGGCCGCCGGGCGTTCGAGCGGGCGAGCGCCGCCGACACGCTCTCGGCGATCCTCAAAGAGGATCCCGCGCCGCTGTCGGGAGCGAACCTGGCCGTCCCGCCGGCGCTCGATCGCGTTGTCCAGCGCTGCCTCGAAAAAGATCCAGCGGAGCGGTTCCAGTCGGCGCGCGATCTGGCGTTCGCGCTCGATGCGCTATCGCTCGGAGCGATCGGACCGGCGAGCGGGCCGGCGCCATCGCCTGCCCCGCGGCGCTGGCGCAGCGCCGCCGTCGCCCTCGCAATCCTCGCCTGCCTCGCGGCGGCGTTTGTCGCCGGGCGGATGTTCTCCGCGTCCGGTGCGGCGGAACCGCTCGTGATCACGCGGCTGACCTTCGAGCGCGGCGTCATCCGTTCCGCCCGGTTCGCGCCCGACGGCGCCACGATCGTCTACGGCGCCCGCTGGGGTGGCGAGCCGTTGAAAATGTACGTCGCCCGCGCGGACACGGCGGAGTCGAAGCCGCTCGATCTCCCGAGCGGCGACCTGCTGGCGATCTCGCCGGCCGGGGAAATGCTGCTCTCGCTCGGACGCCGCTACCTGACCTCGTGGACGTCCCAAGGCACGCTGGCCCGAGCCCGGTTGTTCGGGTCGAGCGCGCGCGAAGTCCTCGAGCACGTGCGCGACGCCGACTTCCTGCCCGGCGATCGCCTGGCGATCGTGCGGCGCGAGAACGGCCGCGACCGGCTGGAGGTACCGCAGGGGACGGCGGTGTTCGACACGGCGGGGTACATCAGCCACGTCCGCGTCTCGCCCGACGGGCAGCGGGTGGCTTTTCTCGAGCACCCGCTCTTCGGCGACAACCGCGGCTACGTCGCCCTCTACGACGGGACGCGCACACGCCGGCTGACGCCCGAGTACGGGGGCGTCGAAGCGCTGGCATGGTCCGCCGACGGCAGCGAAATCTGGTACAGCGCGGCGACCACCGAATCGAACTGGCCGATCAAGGCCATCGATCCGGACACGGCCGAGCCGCGGGACGGCCGCACCGTGTGGTACGTGCCGAGCAACCTGCTCGTGCTCGATATCGACGCCCGGGGCCGCGTGCTCTTGACCGGCAACGAGGCAAACGGCTTGACGGCGGGCGTAGCCACCGTCAACGGCCAGGATCGCAACCTGACTTGGGAGGGATGGACCGTACCCGGCCACGTCTCGCGTGATGGCCGCGCGCTGCTCCTCTCCAAGCAGGACGGCAACGATCCCGACTACAGCGTCGTCGTCAGCCGACTGGACGGCTCGGCGCCGGTGAAGATCGGGCAGGGACGGGCGCAGGAACTGTCTCCTGACGGCAGGTGGGCGCTGTCGATCACGCCATCTGACCCGAACCGCGTGCTCTTGATCCCGACCGGCGCCGGCGAACCACGGGCGATCGATATCGGCGATCTCGTCCCCAGTGCCGCGGTATTCGTACCGCCCGGCCTGACGGTCGCGGTGGTCGGCACGCGCAACGATTCCGCGGCGGGGGTGGTGGTGGACGTGGCGTCGGGCCGCACGAGCACCATCGAGCTCGGCGGCCGCCCCTTCAGCCCGCGGCGGTCTCGCGGGACGTACACGTCACCTGACGGTTCGCTCCTGGCAACCATGACCGACGATCGAAGAGTGCTGGCGTGGCCGTTGCCGGCCGGCGGTCCCGGGCGCGAGCTGGCAGCGCTCGGCGAGAACGAAGTGTTCGTCGGCTGGACGGCCGATCGCGCCCGCATCCAGGTTGCGGCGTGGAGCGGACCGAAGGCCCGCATCGATGCCCTGGACATCACCACCGGCCGCCGCACGGCGATTCGCGAGATCACCATCGACGATCCCGCTGGCATGCTGACTGTCCCGGATCTCTACCTGAGCGCGGATTCACAGACCTACGTCTACGGCGCGGCGCGCATGCTGAGCACGCTTTATCTGGTGACGGGCTTGCGATAGACATTCGCCGAACTCGCGCTGAGTGAACGCCGCGCATCTTCCGGCGGTGTACAATCACCGCCTTCCGACCCACAGACCCACACGCACACTGACGTGGACGTTCACATCGCCGCCGTTGAGTACGCGCTGCCGGAGCACTCGCTGACGCTCGACGAGCTCGCCCGCGACGGCCGGCTGTCGAGCCGTCCGGAGGCGTTGCGCGGCTTCGGGTTCGATCGTGCCTGGATTGCCGGCGCTGAACGCGACGGCCTCGCGGCGCGGGCGGTCACTGCCCTTCTCGAGCGCAACAACGTGGATCCGTCGTCGATTGATCTGCTGCTCTATGCCGGCGCCACGTCCGCAAGCCATGCCCTGGGCGAAGGCCTGCTCGGGGACTTCAGCTATCCGGTCGCCAGGCTGCAGTACGACGCCGGATTGAGCGGCGCGAGAACGATTGGCGTGAGCCAGGTGGGCTGTCTCGGCCTCATGACGGCGGTCAGCATCGCTCGTGCAATGTTGCTGGCGCACCCATCGTCGATAAGCCGTGTCGTCTGCGTGGGCGTCGACCTGCTGCCCGCCGGCAGCTCGCGCGAGATTCTCTACAACCTCATCTCCGACGGGGCGTGTGCCGTGCTGGTCCAGAGCGGCGCGGGACCAAACCGCATCATCTCCGAGCGCCAGGTCACGAAGGGCTACTACTGGGACTGCGAGGCGCGCAAGAACGAGATCGTCGCTGCCTACTTTCCGACCGCGCGCCACATCATCAAGGAAGCGCTCGCCGACGCCAGTCTCGCGCCAGACGACGTGGCCTTGATCGTCCCCCACAATGTGTCACGCCGGAGCTGGGAGATCCTGCTCCGCCTGACCGACCTCCCCGCCGAGCGGTTGTACGCGGACAACATCGCCACCAAGGGGCACGTCATCAGCGGCGACAACTTCATCAATCTGAAAGATGCGGATGCCGAGGGCCGTCTGCGTGCCGGCGATCGCCTGCTGCTCTTCAATTTCGGGTTCGGCGCCAGCTGGTCGTGCATGCTCGTGGAGCACTGATGCCAGGCCCCCACTCCGAGATCACCCTGGTCACCGGGGGCAACGGCGCCATCGGCGCGCCGCTCATCGAGTCGCTGGCGAGCGGCCAGGCATCAGTCGTATCGCTCGCGCGCGGCGCGCAACCCGCGGTTCGGCCGGGCGTACGATTGCTGACGGGTGACATCCGGCAAGGCGCGACGCTCGGACTGGACGACAACACCGCCGCCGAACTGCGTTCACGCGTGACGACGATCGTTCATGCCGCCGCGCTCACGCGGTTCGATGCGCCGCTCGACGCCGCACGCCAGACGAACGTGGACGGCACGGCGCATCTGCTCGCGTTCGCCGCGCAATGCCCGAGACTCGAGCGCCTCTGCGCGCTCAGCACGGTCTACGTCGCCGGCCGGCGGACGGGGACGATTCTCGAGCCCGAGCTCGATCACGACCGTGGCTTCGTCAATCACTACGAGCAGTCGAAATACGAGTCGGAACAGTTACTGCGCGGCGAGATGGCGCGCCTCCCGATCGCCATCTGCCGGCTGAGCACGACGCTCGGCGACTCGGCGAGCGGGCGCGTCGATCGCCCGGCGGCAATCCACCAGGCGATGCGCTTCCTCCACCACAGCCTCCTGCCGATGATTCCGGGAACGCCCGAGAGCCCCGTCGACGTGATTCCGACCGACTACGCTGTCGCCGCAGTACGCCATCTGGCGGGGGCAGGCTTCGTCGCGGGCAGCACGTTCCACGTGTGCGCCGGGACGGACGCGCCCCGCGAAGAGGAGTTGATCGATCTCACGATCGACACGTTCCTCGACCACCGCCCCGCCTGGCGCCGGCGCGCCATCGAAAAGCCAGTCATCGTCGCACTCGACACCTTCGAGCTCTTCCGCCGCTCGGTCGAAGAAGTGGCCGATTCGGCGCTGGCGGCGTCGGTCGGCGTCCTCGGCCATTTCGCGCCGCAACTCGCCTTCCCGAAGACGTTCGACGACGACACGTGTCGCGCGGCGCTGGCACAGGCGGGGATCCACCGTCCCCCGGTCCGCGATACATTGGTCAAGGTGGTGAAGTACCTCCTCGATCATGATTGGGGCGCGCGAACGGCGAGCGGAGCCGCGGTATGACGACCTTCACCGATGCCCTCCTGCGGTTCGTGCGCGAAGATCTGCTCGCGGGCCGCGACGTGGCCATCGATCCGGACACCTACCTCTTCGCGGACGGCGTCGTCGATTCGCTCGGCATCCTCACGCTGATTGCATTTGTCGAGCAACAGTGTGGCCGGCCGATTCCGGACAGCGAGATCGTGATGGAGCACTTCCGGAGCATTCGCGCGATCGCGCACCATTTTCAGAGTGCATCATGACCACGGACACGGTCGGCACCCTGATGCGGAATGGTGAGATCGAGTGGAGCGCCAGCGGCGAGCTGCGGTTCCACGGCACGGCGCAGGCGGTGTTCCAGTGGCTGGACGCCGCGTTCGAGCGCCTCGCGCGCGAGCATGGTGCGCTCCCACAGTCGGCACCGGAGGCCATCTCCGGCGATACGCTGGAGCGCGCAGGCTACTTCGAGGCATTCCCGGGCATGGGCATCCCCGCCGCGTCTGGGGCGGCGATGTGGCTGCCACCAGCCGTGTGCTACCACGCGTATCCAGAGCTCGCGGGACAGCGGCTCGACGCCACCCGTCTCGTCACGCTCGTATGCGGCTGCGGCCGCAACGAGCCGGTCGCGCCGGAGGATCCCGGACGCCTGCAGCGCTTCCGCATGCGCGAGATTGTGTTCGTTGGCACCCCGGCCGCGGTCACTGCGGAGCGCGACGCGTGGATGGCTCGCGGCCAGGCGTTCGCCACCGCGATCGGCCTCGTCTCCACGCTCGTCCCGGCGACGGACGTGTTCTTCGGCACCGCGGGACGCGGCCGACGGCTCATCCAACAGCTCAAGGAACTCAAGTATGAGCTGCGGCTGGACGCCGGGCCGGCCGGGAACATCGCGGCGGCGTCGTTCAACCTGCACGAGTCGTTTTTGCCAGCCGCTTCGAGATCGCCCCTGTCGGACGGCGCGATCGCGGCATCGGGGTGCGTCGCGTTCGGCATCGAGCGCTGGACGCTCGCGGTGCTGGCGCAGCTCGAACCGCGAGGCCGCGGCCAGCCTCGCGCGAGAGGGGCGAATCATGATCTACGACGAATACCTGACGCAGTCGGAGCTGCAGCGCTGGATTCTCGAGGCCGACATCTCGTGGGTCCGCATCGACGCCGATCTCGCGCTGGACGCAGCCGGAGCTCCTCGACCAGATTCGCGACTCCGCGCTGATCGAGTCGTACTTCCCGGTCTACACCACACGGCTCGATGCGCGCGCTGTGGGACGACATGGATGCGACGGCGGTGTTCTCGATCCAGCTCTACGAGTCGTATAAGCATTTCTACGTCGCTCAACCGCTACCTCGGCGTCGTCAACTACCGGCCGATCGGCGCGGATCGAGCTCATCGACATCCGCCGCCGCAATCTGGATACGGCGCGTCGACGATGCCGGTGGCCGAGCTGGCGCGCTACATGCTGAGCGAGCATTTCGCCGCGTACTTTTTCCTGCGCGTGTCGCGGCAGGCGCGCGAGCCGGTGCTCGCGGAGATCGCCGGCTACATCGCCAAGGACGAGTTCCGGCACACGCAGTTCGCATTCGATCTGCTCGACGCCCGCCTCAAACAGGAGCCGGCGTGCCGCGATCGGATTCTCCGCGCCGGCAGTGACTTTCAGGCACGTCGGGCGCCGACGTCGTGCCGACCGTGCCGGTCTCGGAAAAGAACGATCTGCCGGCCATCCTCACGCTGAACCGGCGGATCCGCCGGCTGTGCGGCGTCAGCCTCGCTGACTATGCAAGGAGCGGCATGCGATGGCACTTGACTGAACGGGAGCGCTGGCTGGTGAACTTCTATCGCAACAGCGAGCTCCACGGCGCGCTGCTGATGGGACGGCTCGCACGGACGATGTAGGACGATACGCTGCTCGTCGAGACGACGGCGCATTGCGCGACCGAGGCGCGGCATGCGCGATGCTGTCGCGGGCGATCGCCGCCGCCGGCGGCGCACCTCGATCCGAACGTCGCCGCCATCCAGGAGCGCTACGCCGCCGAGGGCGGCGTGCCGACCGCGCTCGTCGACATCCTCGTGCTGTCCGAGACGCTCGAGCGGCGGGTGCGCGCCGGCTATCATCGCCACCTGGCCCGCGAATCGCCGCACGCCGCGATTCGCGAGACGCTCGAGGCCATCGTCGCCGAGATGGAAGCCAAGCACGGCGCGGAGCACGCCGGCTGGATCGAGCAGGCGCTCGACCACCTCGACCCGGCGCAGGTTGACGCCGCGCGGCAAAAGTGGCAGGCGAGTCGATCGCGCCGTCGCCACACGCATCGAGCGCAGCCTGGACGAACGGTTCGGCGCGGGGTCCGCACGCTCATGAGCTGAATCCGTCGAGACACTGCGTCATTCGCATCGTCAGCCGCGCCGCGATGGCGCCGGAGAGCGCGGTACGGCCGGAGACGACGCCTGTCGTCGCTGGGCATCGGTTCGCTCGAACAGATCGAGTGCGTGCTGGCGGTCGAGGAAGAGTTGCAGGTGGAGCTCGACCCGCCGGAGCTGTGGCAAAGCCGCACGGTGCAGGATTCGTCGACGCGGTGGAGCGAGCGCGCGAGGACGCGGCGCAACGCGCCAACGGCCGGGCACTGTGCGCCAGACATCAAAGTCAAAGAATGAAAGGACCGTTCACGGCCGAGCACGAGCGGCTGCGCGACGAGGTCCGGCGCTTCGTCGCGAGCGAGCTGCATCCGCACGCCGATCGTTGGGAACGCCGTGGACGGCTGCCGCGGCGCGCGCTCACGGCGTGCGCCGCGCGCGGCTGGTTCGTCGCTCGGTCCGTGGGAGCCAGGCCATCCTCGCCGAGGAGCTGCCGCGCTGCGATTCGCTCGGGCTCGCGCTGAGCGTCTTCGTGCAGGCCAACCTCATCGCGCCGATGCTCGCGCGAGCTCGGGTCACCGGCGCAAAGCGTGACTGGCTGGAGCCGCTGCTCCGCGGCCGCGCGCTCGGCGCGCTCGCCGTCAGCGAGCCGGACGCGGGTTCGGATGTCGCGGCGCTCCGACGACGGGGCAACGCCGGGGCGCGAGCCTGATCCTCGACGGCACCAAGACCTACATCACCAACGCGGCCGCCGCGGACGTCATGATCGTGGCGGCCCGGACCGACGGCGATGGCCTGGCTGGGCTCAGCCTGGTGCTCGTGCCGCGCGCGACGCGCGGCTTGCGCGTCGAGCCCCTGCAAACGCTCGGTCTGGCGACCTCGGCGATGGGACGCCTCACGCTCGACCGGCTGCCGCGTCCCAGCCAGCAAACGTGCTCGGGCGCCCCGGCGGCGGCTTTGGCTACATCCAGCAAGCGCTCAACCGCGAGCGGCTGTTCGGCGCGTGTGGCAGCCGTGGCGTGGGCCTCGTACGCGCTGGAGCGCGCGATTGTCTGGACGAAGCGGCGCCGTGCATTCGGCCGTCCGCTCAGCCAGCCTGCAGGCGATCCGGCACCAGATCGCCGAATGCGCGATCGCGCTCGAGGCCGCACGGCAGCTGAACTACGCGACGTTCGCGCAGTGGGTCGCGGGCCGAGAAGTGTCGAAGGAGATCGCGATGATCAAGGTCTTCAGCTACGAAGCCGCGCAGCGCGTCATCGAGCGCTGCCTGCAGCTGCACGGCGGCGCCGGCTTTCTCGCCGACCACTGGACCAGCCGGTTCTACCGTGACGCGCGGGCGCTGACGATCGCCGCCGGCACGCCCGAAGTCATGAAAGAGGTGGTCGCGGCGCACCTTCGCCTATGACTGCTCCCGAGCCGCGGTTCTACAACCGGACGCGCCAGTCCGAGTCGTTGTCATGGGCGCTGCTGCGCAAGGGACGCGTGCTCGCCCTGCCCCTCTATGCCGCGCTCCGCCGCAGCGACCTCGCGCGCGAGGGATTCGATCATTCCGGCAGCCACCGCTTCGCCGACCACATCTATCGCGGCCAGCCGTCGGGCCGCGGCTGGTTCGGCACGTGGCTCGACGGGCGCCTGCTGGCCCTGCCCGCCGTCCACTCCTTCCGCAGCCGGTTCTATGCCGCGCGCGATGAGCTGTCCGCATTCCTCCAGGCGCGCGCCGGAACGCCGGGACGATCTCCACATCCTCAGCGCACCGTGCGGCATTCCCCGCGAGCTCGTCGAGGGCCGGCGCGCGTTCGCGGCGTCGGGCCGTCCCTCGGTGGCGAACGTGACCTTCCACGGTCTCGACCTGGACGCCGCCGTCGCTCGCGGAGGCCGTACAGTTCGCCCGCGCCGGCGGGGCCGAGCCCTTCGTGCCCCATCACGGCGACGTGTTCGCGCGCGACAGCTATCCGGAGGCAGTGGATTTCATCACCTGCACCGGCCTCGCCGAGTTCCTCGACGACGAGCGGCTGGCCGAGCTCTACCGGATCTTCTTTGACCGCCTGGCGCCCGGCGGCATCCTCGTCACGAGCGGCATGCGCCGTCGGCCGCTGGCGGACTATCTTCTCCGGCTCGCGGAAATCTCGATTCACTACCGCACGGCGCAGGATCTCGAACGGCTCGCGCGCCAGCTGCCGTTCAAACAGGTGCGGACGCGCGTGGACAAGTTCGGGATCCAGTCCATCCTCGTGGCCGAGCGATGAGCGTCCGCCTCTTCCATCGCGGTGGACGGCTGGTCATGCGCTCGAGCCGCGCCAGCCGGCAGGTGAGCACGTGGCGCGCGCTGCACGTGCGGCCGGTTGCGTGGGAGGACGTCTTCCGGCCAGCGCTCGCGCTGCTGGGGTTCACAGTCGAGAACGCGGATGGGGCGCTTCGGTTCGGGACAGGCTCGACGCGCTCGGGACAGGCCCCGCGGCGACAGCCTGAGCACCGGCAGCATCCGCTGGACGAGAGGCGCGTTCTGGACGACAATCCGCGTACAGTTGCCCGTGTGCTCTGCCAAGAAAGCTGAACTGCTGGCAGCCGCACTCCTCAAGGCCGCGCGCTATCGCAGCGCCGCGACTGATGTTCAACCCGTTCGTGCCAGGAGCGCATGATGCCGAGTGTCCAGGAAAGCGTAGACATCGCCGCCACCCCGAGCGCCGCCTTCACGTTCGTGGCCGACCAGCCGGAGCGCGCCGCGACGTTCATCCCCGGGCTGAATCGCATCAGCAACGTCTCGCCGGCAGTGGCCGGAGTCGGGCAGGCGTGGGAGTTCGAGTTCAACTGGTTCGGCCTGGTCGTGACCGGGAACAGCCGCTGCACGCAGTATGAAGCCACGAAGGTCTACGAGTTCAAGACCGTGACCGGCAACCCCAGCACGTGGACCTACCGCTTCGACCCCGCCGGCAGCGGCACGAAGCTGACGCTGACGGTCGATTACGACCTGCCGCAGAATCAGCTGGCGCGCTTCGCCGCCGCTGGCGTGCTGGAACAGATGAACCGCAACCGCGCGCGGGAAATCGTCGCCAACCTCAAGGCGTTGATCGAGCCCTGATCGGCGGCGCGCGGGCGCTAGGCTGGAACCCGTCTCACAAATGCTGTCACGACTGGCGTCGCCACACATCTGGCCGTCGGCGCGTTCAGCGTTTAGCTTTGATGACAGGGGCTAACTAGGGCCGTCCCACGAGCGCCCGGCGCGTGCGCACCGTGATGCCGCGCCGGAGGACTCGCACCTCCAACTCGCGCAGATCGGACGTCCGGCGGATCGGTGGATCGGCAACCGTGATCACGTAGTAGTTCGACGCCTCCCCCATGATGCGGTCGACGGCGCCGTTGAAGTCGTTGGTGTTCAGGAACGTGTGGCCGCCCGTCTCGCGGGCGAAGCCGGCCGCGCCGCTGTACGCCGGCAAGGCGCCAACACCGGCCGGCTCGATGACATAGAAGTGCGTGCCGGCGGCGGCCGTCGCGCGCATCGCCTCAGTCCATTCCGGCCGCAGGTCCCGGCCGACGATCGGATTCGGGATCGGCGTGTCGAAGAGCCTGGCCGGACCGATGCCGACGATCGTCTTGCGTCCGCCCGGCCGCTCCAGGAGTTGCTGCGAGAGCACCGCCACCGTCTTGAGGACATGCGCCCCGACATCGTCCACGCGCTGCACGCCCGAGGCCTGCAGCAAGCCGACGGCATCGATACTGCGGAGAAGGACGTTCCGGTCACCCGAGCTCTCCATCTTGTCGCCGTTGAGCGCGACGATGGCCATCTCGTCGCCGGGCGCCATGCGCTCGACGAAGCGCCGAGCGATGTCCTTGACCCTGGGGATGAGGCCCGGCGGCAGCGTCGTGTCGTCGAGCAGCAGCACCGTCAGCCGCCCGGGTTGGCCGGCACTCGACGGGTCGATGACCGTCAGCGTCTCGATCGGGACGCGGTAGCCGCCAATCCACACTTCGATATCTGACGCCCGCAGGTCCGCGACCGGCCGATCATCGCGATCGAAGGCGACCGCGCTGATATGAAGCCGCGGACCGGCGGGCGCCGGTGGCGTCTTCTGCGCGTGTGCTGGCGGAAGCGTCCAGGCCGCCGCGAGCAGGAGCAGGGCCAGCAAGCGTGTCATGCCCCCATCCTACTCCCAAGGCGAGCGTGGCGGGCTCGACCGCGTCCAGGACTTCGGCCGCGGTATCAGAAGCAGCCGGCGCAACGCAAACGGAGAATCACGGTGCCACGGACAACACGGGCGTCCCGCTGACCGCCGCGCGAGGCGCGGCTGGTTGACGAGTCGAGAACCCGAGAAGGAACCCGCAGATTGAAATGGTTCCTTCTCGGGTTCTCGGCTCGTCAACGCGTGGCCCCACGGGCCACGCGTCAGCGGGCCGGCACACGGACCGGATTGGGAGCTTATCCGTGTTATCCGTGTTGTCCGTGTTGTCGCCTTGGTCTGTAGATTGATTACCGCGGACCGCTCAGCACCGACAACACGTTCTCGAGCGCCCAGAGCTCGTTCGACGGCTGCGTGCGCGCGCCAACGCTCATCCGCGAGCCGTCCGGATTGAGATCGATGTTGAATGGGCCGAAGGGTCCAAGCGTTGGCAACCGCAGAGAACCGGTCAGGTTCGTGGAGTCGAGGCCGTCGAAGACCGGCTGGCCACCTGCCGCTGGCACCCTCATGATCCGCCATCCGACCTTTGTCTCTTTCGCCATGGCGAACAGAAGCGACTGCCCGTCCGGCGTCCACCTCAAGAGGTCCGCCGTGCGGTTGACGGGGAAGGGACCGCACAACTGACGGAACCCGGAACCATTCACTCGGACTGCGAAGATTCGGGCCTGGCCGGTTCTGGACCTCCGCCTCATTCGCTGCCGCCATCACGGCGAGGGTCGACCCATCCGGACTAAGCGCCAGATGGCTCCAACCGCTTGGTAACCCCTGCCCCGGGAACGTGGCTACCGGCGTTTCGGCTCCGGTGGTGATGTCCACACCGATAATCCCGGTGTAGGGGCTTCTCGGCTCCAGATCGTTCTTCACGGACATGTAGAAGGTCTTGTCGTCAAGCGAGATTGCCCGGCCACTTCGTGCGCGACCGTTGGCGTTCACCGGAAGCAACATCCTGAGACGCCCGTTTTCGCGTCGACGAAGAAGATGGCCCCGCCGGTGCTTTGATGTGCCGACCCGCCCACGCTGACCAGAAACCCGCTACCGTCGCGAAACCACCGCGGAGAAACGTTGCTCACGTTGTCGTGCGCATACGACCGCTCCTGGCGCTATCGAGATTCCGCACGATCAGCTGGTAGCCCGCACCACCCGCTTCCCTCAGGAACGCGATGGCCTTGCCATCGAACGACCACGACGCGGCCTCGCCTGGGAACATCTCGACGATTGACGATCCGGCCCCACGGTCGGCGATGAACACGTTCGGAGCGTTCGGAACAGCACGGAACGTGTACAAAGTACCCGAGGGCGACATCCCCAGGAGCGTCTCCAGACCAACAAGACCCGAGTGCAGAGTCGAGGGGCGGCCGACCGCCGCGCCGTCAGCGACAGCGACTGACCACAGGGTGGAGTTCACTCCCAGATTCCCCGACAAATTGTTCCAGAACAGCAGGTGCGTCCCATCCGGGACCAAATCGGGTTCCGTTCATGCCGGCCAAACTTGACGACATCGCGCTCGTTCTGACCGTTGACGTCGATGGTGAAGATGTGCCGGTAGTCAGCCGGGCCACTGAAAACGGTACGCGATGAATCGTCCGTCGGGTGAAAGGCGTGGCTGGAATTGGGCCCTGCTGTGGCTCGAAGGCCTTGATGTCGTGACCTTTCCATCGGCGACGGACACCGAAAGGAGTGACGCTCGATCCCTGCTCGGATCGGCCGCCACTCCCTGGCCGACGGTCGCAAACACGGTCGTGCCGTCCTGCGACCAGTCAAACGGCGAGAGGCTCTGGCCGGCCTCACCTGCCACGAGCGTCCGAGGTTGCGCTCCCGGACGTCACGCTCACGATGTGAGAGCGAGTGACGGGGAGCTGGTGGTCACTGGCAGGGTCTGCTCGAACGTAGGCGATCTGCCTGCCGTCCGGGGAGAAGACAGGTGCATTGCCGTCGATGCCAAGCTTCGTTGCCTGCCCCGAGGCCAGATTGAGGATGAATAGGCCGCCGACGCCCGACCCAGCCGCGAGCGTGCCATCCGCACTCAATGCGCTCACCCCTGCAGTCTGGTCCTGCATCGTCACCACCCGCCGGGGCCTGATCCCTGGCGCCTGTGGCGGAGCCGGCGTGAGCGCGGCGAGACGCGTGCGCGCCGCCGCGACGAGGTCCTTCTGATCGCCCGCGTCGCGAGCGATGTTCGCGTAGTCCTTCGTAATCTGCGCGTAGACCTGTCGCGACTCAGCCATCCTGCCAAGCTTCTCGTAGGCGCCAGCCACACGCATCAGCGCCTGCGCGGCGATCGCCTGCTCGCTCCGGCCATATTGCGTGACGATGGCGTTGTAGTCCTTGATGGCGCCGGAGAGGTCGCCAGCGACGGTCTCCTTGTTCATGGCCGCCTGCAGGGCAGCCTCAGCCTTGCGGGTCTCGCCACTTCCCTGCCCCGCCACCATAGTCGTGAGCGCGGGTGCCGCAACGAGCGCCAGAATCGAGAGAAGCCATCCAAATCGACGTCGTGTCATGCCGTCCTCCATCGGACAAGCCTAGCCACGCCGCGTGCGACGGCCATTCGTGCTCGGTGTGATTTCGGTTCGATCGGCATGGATAATCAGCCGTCGAAGCGATATCCCATGCCCCGCAGGCTCACGAGAAACCGGGGCGCGTCCGGCTGCGCCTCGATCTTCCGGCGCAGGTTCATGACGTGGGTGTCGACGACGCGGTCGGTCGGCGCGCTGCCGCGGCCCCACACGTGGTCGAGCAGCTGCTCGCGCGAGAGCACCCGGCCGCGCTTCCGGATGAACGTCGTCAGCAGCGGAACTCGATGGCCGTGATGTCGACGGCGCGCACCGCCGCGCCGGACTTCGCCGCGGGTGAAGTCCACGTCGACGTCGCCGAACCGGTAGATGCTCCGGCGCGTCGCCCGCGCGGCGGCGGAGCACCGCCTTGATGCGCGCGCGCAGCTCGCGCGGGCTGAAGGGCTTCGTGACGTAGTCGTCCGCGCCGAGCTCGAGGCCCGAGCACCTTCTCGGCCTCCTGCGCTCGCGCCGTGAGCAGGATGATCGGCGTCGACATGCCGGCACGCCGCAGCTCGCGGCAGACGTCGAAATCCATCCTTCTTCGGCAGCATGACGTCGAGCAGGATGAGATCGAACGGCGCTTCCGCGCGCGCCGCGACCGCGTGCTCGCCGTCGCGCGACGACCTCGACGTCGTAGCCTTCGAGCGTCAGATCGCTCTCGAGGCCCAGCGCGATGCTCGGCTCGTCTTCGACCACCAGGATGCGTGTCATGTGCTGCTCCTCGCGGGGTGCCGATTTCCACGGCCGTGGCATGCGCCTCCGGCTTCTTCAGCAGGCAACGTGATCGTGAAGGTGGCTGCCCTCGCCGGCGTCGCTCTCGACGGTAATGTCACCGCCATGCGCGAGGACGATCTGACGCGAGACATGGCGAGGCCGATGCCCGTGCCCTGCACGCCGAGCGTCGTGGCGGCGTCGCCCCGGACGAACTTCTCGAAGATGCGCGAACTGTTCGGCGACCGGAATGCCGACGCCCCGATCGCGCACGCGGATACCGACGCGGCCAAGGGCTCGTGCTCGAGCGACACCCAGATCGCCCGGATCGGCGAGTACTTCACGGCGTTGTCGAGCAGGTTCCAGAGCACACAGGCCAGCGCCTCGCGATCCACGTTGGCACGGACCGCGGTGACGTGCCCATCGACTGCGACCTCGAAACCCTGTCGCGCAGCCTCGCGCCGGAATTCGTTCACGACGTCGCGCACGAACACGTCGGCGTCAACCGGCTCGAACTGAAACGGCAGGGCGTCGGCTTCCATCCGGCCGAACTTCAGCAGGCCTTCGACCAGCCGCTGCAGCCGCCCGCTTTCGTGCTGCAGGACCTCGTAGTACTGCTGTCGGACGTCGTCATTGGCCGCGCGGCCCTCGGCGAGCAACTCGCGCGATCTGCCGCATCGAGGTGAGCGGCGTGCGGAACTCGTGCGACACGGCGGACACGAAATCCGACTGCAGCCGCGCGACGCGAAGCTCGCGCATGACTGAGCGGCCGATGAGGTAGCTTCCGCCGGTGACCAGGACGATCGCCGAAAGGCCCGCGATCACTATCCAACTCGTGGTGAAGGCGCCGGCCGACGGGTCACCAGCCGACGTCGCATAGACAGTCCACGGGAGCCCGGTAGCCGGTCCGAGCCGCACCGAGAAGTCACCGTCCGGCACGCCGTCGCCAGCGACAATGCGGCCGTCGGCGTCGGCGACGGCAATCCGCGTGTCAGACGGGTTTGATGCCGAAGCCAGCCGCAGACTCGACTCGACCAAGGAGGGTCGAGCCGCGAGGACAATCGTCGCCTTCAGAGCCGGGCGTTCGACGACGAGCAGAGACGAGCCGGCGACCCAGCGCGCGCCCCGGCCAGCGCCGGAGGCGTTGGTGCGCCGATCAATCCAAATCTCGCGCGCCGCCTCAGAAAGCACGAGCGGCGCCGAAGCCAAGTCGTCCGCCGTCGAGTCCGGACCTGCCGTGGTGCCGAGCCAACGGCGTGCGCTTGCCGAGTAGACGTCGTACACCGGACGCAGCACGCGCCATTTGCCGCGCTGAAGGTCAACGTCGAGCGCGCGAGCTTCGGTGACCAGTCGATCGCCCGGTGCCTGCTCCGCCAGGACGTCGCAGATGGCGGCCCGTGCGACGAGCTCCGCGGGCGCGCCGTTCGTGTCGCCGATGGGGACGTCCCCCAGCCGCGCCAGTTCCCGATAGGTCTCGATTGATTGCTGCCATTGTCCGGCCTTCCTCAGGTTGCGGGCGATGCGCAGAAGCGACTCCGCACGGACGGCTGGCGGCCCGGACGCTGCCATGGGTCGCAGCAGCGTCACCGCCTTCCCATACTCGTTGCGCTGGAACTCCGCGGCGTCGATGGCTGCGAATGCCGCCGCGGGGACGTCCGCGGCGCGCGGCACCACCGGGTAATAGAGAAGCCGGCCGGCCGGAAAGGCGTCGACGTCGTTGGCCTGAATCACCAGCAACACGGCCTCGTCTGGCAGGGTGCGGGCATAGTCCGATGCGCGGCGGGTCAGGTCGGGCCCAGGCGCCGAGGCGAGCGCGCTCAGCTGGGCGTCGATGGATTCGAGCGTCCGCTGCAGCGAGCCAACCGCGAGCGTGACGGCACTGTCGCGCCGCTCCTGCGCCCGTTGTCTGGCCCGATCGCGATCCTGGCGCACCAGCTGCCAACTCGACCATCCCAGCGCGGCGGCCGACACGGCCGTCACCGCGACGAAGAGCACGAGCAGGTGCCGTGGCGGCCGGATCCAGTCGCCGAGCCTCATGTGCGGGCCATTATGGTCGGGGCCGGTGCGGCCTGTCTGTGATTTGTGTCTGGTTTCGGTCTGGAACACTTCCTGCGCCTGAGGCGGCCGCCTCTCAGGCGAGACCGTCAGTCGGCGGTGCGACGGCGCCTCACGCGAGGGGATTGCTCCACCGCAATCCCGGAAACCGCGCGAAATCGGCGTCGGTCGAGTGCAGTTCGGCCTGGTGTTCGATCGCCAGCGCCGCCAGGTGGGCGTCAGTTGTCAGGTCGCCGGCTGTTCCGAGCGAGTCCAACAGGCGGAACAGAATCTCGGCATGTCGCGCACCAGGATCGAGGACGGTCACGGATGGCTGCGCGAGCCACGCGCGAACGTGCGCACAGGCCGTGGCCACGGGAAGGGGATTGGCGAAGATCTGTCGATGCGTGCTGACACGAATGAAGCCCAGCATCGACACCCACGGAAGCCCGACAGGCTGCGACCCGTTCAAAAGACCCTCCCACCAGGGCCGCGCGGCCTCGTGAGCAGATGACTCGCTGTTGTAGGCGTGGATCAGCAGGTTGACGTCGGGGACAATCGCGAGCGCAGCTTCCGGATCGCGTGCTCCACGTCGAGCTCGTCGACGAGCTGATTCATCCGGTCGAGATCGACGCCCGGCCTGACACCGAACCCGTGCGGCTGGACCTCGAAACGCGGCGCTCGAGGCGCTCTGCCTCCGATGTTGAGACCCCGGCGCAGCGCGTCGTTAATTGTGGCCTTCAGGCCCTTCCCGGTCCGCCGCATCTCCTTGGACACGCGCTCGGCCACGTCGCGGTCGAGCGTCAGCGTCGTACACATGAAGACATCATGATGTCTGGTCAGAAGATGTCAAGATGCGCCGTCGGCGCATCCCGAGGTTCCTCCGCCCAAGAATCCCCGCTTGGTCCTTCGCGCCGGATCGAAGTATGGTTATTGGTATGGCGACCGCCAAGCTCACGATCACGCTGGACGACGAACAGCTCGAAGAGGTCCGCAGGTTGGTGGCCGCCGGAAAGGCACGAAGCGTCTCAGGCTTCGTGAAGCACGCCGTTGGCGTGGCGCTCCACGACGCCGCGGGATGGCAGGAGATGCTCGGGAGGCACTGCGGCAGACCGGCGGTCCGCTGACGAAGAAAGAACGGGCGTGGGCGGACGGCGTCCTCTCGACCGGCGCCGCGCAAAGGCCGGAGCCGACGAGGCCAGCCGCGTGAGCGGCGTCACGTTCGACGCCGGCGGCCTCATCGCGCTCGACCGCGACGACCGTCGCGTCCTCGCGCTCCTGGCTCGCGCCACCGAACGCGGCCTGCGCGTGACAGTTCCGGCCACCGCCCTCGCGCAGGCGATCCGCAACCCTGCCAGGCAAGCCCGCCTGGCCCGACTGATCCGGCAGGCCAGCACCGATCTCGTGCCACTGGACGGTCCGATGCCACAGCCACCGGTCTCCTGCTGGCTTCGAGCGGCACGAGCGACATCGTCGACGCTCACGTCGTGATCTGCGCACGGAGGGCCGCGCAGATCGTGGTTACGAGCGACCCCGACGATCTCAGAAAGCTCGACCCCTCATTGCCGCTAGTCGCGGTGTGAGTTCGGCGACCCCGAATCGAGCGCGGACGACTGCTACTTCGCCCCCGGCACCGCGAACGCCATGATGCTGTCGTCGGTCAAGGGCGCACCGAAGAAGCCGCCGCCGGCCGACGTGATCACCACGTACTGCTTGCCGTCTTTGCCGAGGTAGGTGCTCGGCGTCGCATTGGCGGCGCCGCCGAGCTTGAACGTCCACAGCTCCTTGCCCGTCTTCGCGTCGAACGCCCGGAACCGGGCATCGTCGGTCGCGGCGACGAACACGAGTCCGCCGGCGGTGGCGATCGGTCCGCCGTTGCCCGGCCGGCCGGTCTTCTGCTTCTCGGGCGGCAGGCTGTCGGTGATGCCGAGCGGCACGCGCCAGGCGAACTCGCCGGTGTTGACGTCAACGGCGGTCAACTGTCCCCACGGCGGCTGCTGGCACATCATGTTCGACGCCTCGTCCTTGAAGCGTCCGCCGCCCGGAATCCCCTGATACGGACCGTTCGGATCGCACACGATTGCCCTGACCGGCGCCCTGCGCCGCACCGGTGGCGGCCGGATCGCGATCCGTGACGCCCGCGAGCTGGCCGAGCTCGTTCGTGTTGACGAAGAGATAACCGAGCTGCGGATTGAACGCCGTGCCGCCCCAGTTGACGCCGCCGTGATTGCCGGGAAACTGCAGGCGCAGGCGCTTGTAGCCTTGCGGCAGGTAGGGTCCGCCGAGCTGCACGCCCTCCATGAGCTTCCGGCACGCGGCTTCGAGCTCGGGCGTCACGGTCGCGACATCGGCCGCCGTAAACGTCATGCGCGCGAGCGGCGGCGGCTTGAGCGGGAACGGCTGCGTCTTCGACGCGCGCTCGAGCGGCACTTCGCTCGGCGGCACGGGACGCTCCTCGACGCCGTAAATCGGCTTGCCGGTGACGCGGTCGAGCAGGAACAACAGGCCGGGCTTGTTGATCACCGCCACGGCGGGAATCGTCTTGCCGCCCTGCTTGACGTCGATAAGCGCCGGCGCGGCCGAGAGGTCGGCGTCCCAGATATCGTGATGCACGACCTGGAAGTGCCACAGGTACTTGCCGGTGTTCGCGTCCGCCGCGACGATGCTCGTGCCGAAGAGGTTGTCGCCGGCGCGATCGCCGCCGTATTGATCGACCGAGGGCGCGCCGAACGGCATGTAGACGATGCCGCGCTGGACGTCGACGGTGATGAAGCCCCAGACGTTGACGCCCGAGCGATTCTTCCAGCTGTCGCCCGCCCACGTGTCGTTGAACTTCTCGCCCGCCTGCGGGACCGAACGGAACGTCCACACCAGCTTGCCGGTGTGGACGTCCCAGGCGCGCACATCGCCCAGCGGCCCTCGCGGCGGGTTCTCCTGGTTGCGGCTGCCGGTGATGATGAGGTTCTTGTAGATGGTCGGCGGCGAGCTCAGGCCGACGCTGCCCGGACATGCCCTGGAGGATCTCGGGGGTGTTCATGTCGATGCTGCCGCTGTCGCCGAAGGTCTCGGTTGGCTGGCCGGTCTTGGCGTCGAGCGAGTAGAGCCGGCCGTTGCCGGTGGCGAAGATGATCTGCGGCGGCGTTCGCGCATCGCCGGGCCAGTACTCGACGCCGCGCGTCGAGGGATTGCCCGCCGGCACCTGAAAGACCCAGACTTCCTTGCCCGTCGTCGGGTCGAGCGCCACGACGCGGCCATAGGGCGTGCTGAGATGTACATCACGCCGTTGACGACGAGCGGCGTGGTCTCGCTCGCGGCGAAGCCCGAGCCGCCGCGTCCCGCGGCCACGTCCCGGTGCCGGAGCGGCCGTCGCCGGACCGGCGGCGGCGGCTCGGTGGCTGCGGCGGGCGCATGTGGTACACCCACGCCACCTGCAGCTGGCCGACGTTGGCTGGCGTGATCTGCGTGAGCGGCGAGAAGCGCATCCCGCCGGAATCGTGGCCGTAGGTCGGCCATTCCGTCGACGGCGCGCGCGGGTTTGGCCGCGTTCGACTGCGCCCGGATGTTCAGAACTCGCGGCAGGCACCACCGCTGCAGCCGTGATCGACGAGCACGCCGATGAGTCGCTTCATGTCACTCCCTCTCCGAATCGAGCCAGGTGCATTCTACCTGTCTTGCGAGGGAGGGTTGTCTACGAGCGCGGCTCACTGCCCTCCGTCCGGCGTGAGCGGGAGGCGTCAGCACCGGCGTCCGGTCGGTTCCCGGCCATGGCGCCCACGCCACGCCCTTCGGGCGAGACCCGACGCCGGCGGCATAGATGATGGACTCGGAGACGCCATCGATTTCCAGGTCGCTTTCGATGCGCCGGTCGGAGAGCCCCATGGTGCAGAAAGGCGCGAGTCCGAGCCAGGTCGCGACCAGGCAGAACGTCTGGCAGAGGTGGCCGGCCTCGGCGAGGATGGCGCGATACGCGCGGGCGTGAGGGTACCGCCACTGCACGCGATCGAAGACGGTCGTCATGAGGAAGACCGCGCCAGCGCCCTTATACCAATGCTGCCCCGGAATGTACTCGGTCACTTGCCGTGCCCCTCGCCGGCCGATCCGTGCCAGCCGGTGAGCATCGGGCTGATAGTGATAGAGACCCGGATCGAGGCTCGCGACCTTGCGCGCGAGAACGTAGACCTCGATGCTGTGCCGCGCTCCGCCCGACGGCGAGGTCTTGAGCGCATGCGGTCCAGCGTGGGGAACCTGGATCCAGCCGTGCACACCCCACGTCAACTGGAGCAGCGTGGCGAGATCCGTCAACGAGATGGGGGCGCGGCCGAACTCCCGCCAGGTGCGGCGGGCCAAGCAGCAGAGAAGGAATCTCGCCTCCCAATCGCGCCGGCGGCAGCCCGATTCCGGCGGGGTATTTCGTTTTGAGTGGCGCCGGCGCCCGGAGGGTGCGGCCTTCCTTCCTCGTGGCCGCGGACGTCTCCACCACCGCAGAGCGATAGCTGACGTCCTTGGTCGCGAAGTGAAAAAAGCCGGCGGCGGGATTCCACGTCCGCCAGGCGCTCAGCTGCGTCGTCGACGTCGCGCGGCTCGTCGGAACGCGTGACGAACGTGCGGCGAACCATCAGGTTGACCAGCCGCCGGAGCAGCCGTTGCTCCTCGCGCGACCGGTTCCTCGAGAGGCTGGCCCACGTCTTCCATTTGCCGAGACCGTCGAGCACCTCGATGGCAAGTGAAGAACCCCTGACGACTACGCCGGTGGCGTAGTTGAAAATCAGGTGCTCCCCACTCTGCCAGAAGGTGACGACATGAGGTGAACGCCGGAAGGCGAGATCACGCACGGTGCGGTCCTGCCACTCCCGGCCGCGCGGGTTCAGAGCCGAGTGACATCAACGGGTGCGGCGGGCCTTTCCGCGACGGGCTTCAGCGCCCCCGTAGTAGCCGAAGGGCAGGCTCATTTCAGGCTGATCGCAGGGGATCTTGTCGAGGAGCTTATACGCCAGGGTCATGTTGACGAGAGCCTTCTTGAAGACATCCTTGTCTTTCGCCGAGAACTCTCCCTTCTTCACGGCGACAAACTTCGCCAGCTTGCCGATTTTTACCTTGAGGTCACGCTTGGTCTTGCCGATGCCGGTTTTTACTTTCGCCACTCAGCCCTCCTTGACACGATCGACCGAAATGTCGGCCTGATCCGCTAGAGTCCCAACCGCCCGAGCAGTGCGTCGAAGCGAGGATCGGCACGCAAGGGGTCCCATCGGGGGTCCACCTTCAGCCACAAGATGCGACGAGATTTCAGTGCAACCGCACGCTCGAGATACGCAAAGGCTTCATCCGCTTGTCCCAGCCTTGTGTACACCAGCGAGAAGAGCTCGGGTGGAACTTCCTCGGATCTGGCGCGGACGAAGAGGCGGTCCAGGATCGCCTGCGCTTCCGCGATTCGGCCGGCTCCGGCGTACGCACTCGCCACTTCCGCGTCGACGTAGGCGCTTCCAGTCGAAGGGTCCGCGACCTGCAGGAACTCGGCGGCGGCCTGGTCGAACCGACCAGTGGCGGAGAAAATGCGGCCCAGCTGCACGTGCACTTTCCGGGCATTGAGCGCGCGATCGCGAACGGACATCACGATCGTTTCGGCCTCGGAGAAACGCCCCGCGTACTGCAGCATCGGAACGAGCTCGAGATCGGTATTGTCGGAGTACCGGATCCAGCGCTTGTGCAGCTCGAAGTTCTTCGAGCCCTTGATCGACCTGGCCTCGAGCGGCGAGGAAGTGTGAATAGCGCTGGCGCGCGAATTCGTAGCTCGTGCTGAGCGAGACCGCTCGCTGGAACGCGGCCGCGGCGCCCTTCCAGTCCCAATCGAGTTGGAACGCGACTTCCGCCAGGACGGCTTCGGCTTCGGCGATCCCGTTGTCCAGTTCGAGCGCCCGGCGCGCGGAGATTCTCGCCAGCTCGCCATGGGTCTCCCATGCACTCCGGCCGCTGCTGCCAAGGTTCAAGTGCAAGTGCGCGAGCGCCGCGTGCGCGGGCGCGAACGAGGATTCCAGCGCAATCGCCCGCTCGAGCTCTATGCGCGCACGCTCCAGCTCAGCTCGACTGGCGCGCTCGAGCAGGTAACGACCAAGGGCATAGGATTCATAGGCTTCAGCGCTGGCCGCGGCCGGTCTGTCCAGCCGCGTGAGAATGCGCGTGGGCACGTTGACCTTCATCGCGCGAGCAATCGAGAGAGACGTGGCACGGCGCAGAGACGTCAAGCTGGTGCTCGACCCCATGAACGTCTCCGCCCAGGCCGGGGAATCGGATCCAGCGAGAAACACGCGCAGCTTCACTTCGAACTGGTCACCCCGCTTCGAGACGGAGCCGGACGCAACCGCGGAGGCTCCGAGACGATCGGCGACTTGCGCCATCGAGAGCCGATCGCGCTTGGCATTCGCCGCCGACTCCCGCGAGATGACGCGGAGTGTGTCGACCAGAGCGAGCCCCTGGTAAATCTCGTCCGAGATGGCATCCGCGATGTGAGGTTCGGCACCAAGTCCCGCGTCGAGCGGCATCAGTACCACGAGCGGCGTCGAACTGGCGGGCGCACTCCAACGTGACCACACCTGCTGCACCGCCACCAGGACCGCCAGCGACGCGACCGCCGCGATGACGAAGGGCCACACTCTCAGCGGCGTCGGCCCCCCGAGCGCGGCTTCGAACTCCCCCGCCGTCGCGTAGCGCTCCCGCGGATCGGTCGCGATCGCGCGTTCGACGGCACGCACAAACCACGACGGGCATTTGGGCGCCGCGTCCCGCAGGCGCCGCACGCGGCCATTGCGGTGCGCGTCGAGCAACTCCATCGGCGTCTGGCCGCGAACCGGGTAATCGTTGCTGACGAGGTGGTACAGCAGGACGCCGAGGCTGTAGATGTCGCTGCGGGCTGACGTCTCGCCGCGCTCCAGCACCTCCGGCGCGAGATAGAGGGGCGTCCCGGTGACGGACCCGGCGCGCGCTTCGCCCTCGCTCAGCTGCAGACCGGCGCCGAAGTCCATCAGGACAACCCGGCCGCCGTTTTCGCGCATGACGTTCTGGGCCTTGATGTCGCGATGCACGAGACCGGCCGCATGCACGGCCGCAAGGGCCTGACAGAGGTCCTGACCGATGAGCGCGGCCTCGCGCGCGCCCCGCGGGCCATCGGTCGCGAGCAGCGCCTCGAGCGTGCGCCCGCGAATGAACTCCATGCACAGCCCGGCGCGCCCGTCCCGCTCCTCGGCGTCGTGCACGACGACGACGTTCGGGTGCTCGACGCGGGCGAGCGCGCGAGCCTCGTGCAGCATGCGGTCGACCAGGCCGTCGCGCCGGCGGTTGACGTGCAGGAGCTTGACCGCCACCTCGCGCTGCAGTTGCGAATCGCGCGCGCGATAGACGTCGCCGAACGTGCCCTTGCCGACCAGCTCGAGGAGCTCGAGACGTCCCCAACGTGCCACAGCCTCGGGCTCGCCGAGGTCCTGAGAGATCGTGGGCGCCTCGGCGGCGGCCACGTCGTCCGGCGATGGGCGCGCGCGTACTTCGAACGGCAGCAAGCTGGCGATGGTGTGGGCGCGCGCGCGCAACGCGCGCTCGTCCTCGCGCAACGCACCGGCTTCCGTGCGCTGGATGTCCGAGATCTGCGAGAGGAGGCGGATGTGGCGCAACAGCTCGCGGTCGCGGTCGTTGTCGAGCTCGATCGTGATCAAACCCCAGTCGACCGCGCCCGTTCCCTCCACCACGGCATCGACGGCACGCACGATCGCGTCGCGGCCGGTCCTCATGACGCGTCCCTCATGGCGGACTCGTCCTTCGCCTGGCTCATCTTCGCCATCTCGTGCGCGAGTCTGAGCACGGCCCGGCGCGCCGCCACGCGCGCGGCGTTGCCGGAGGCAAGGCCCAGCTCCGCGGCGATTTCGTCGTAACTGAGCTGCTCGTCGATCTTGAGCGTGACCAGGGCTGCGTCGCGGGGTTTCAGCCGCGTCAACGCCGTGTCGTAGAGCGCAATCTGCTCCTCGCTCAACACCCGTTCGAGCGGGCTCCTGGTCTTGTCCGGGTGCTGGTCATCGAGCGCCACGCGCTGCGGCTGGCGTATTCGTTGCCGCAGGTAGTCGATGATCAGGTTCCGCAGGGTCGTCCGCATGTAAGCGGCCAGTGCGCCCGGATGCCGGACTTCGAAGTCGCCCAGGCGCGACATGCCCCGCTGCACGGCCTCGAGGACGACGTCCTGGGTGTCGAGCATGTCGCGCACGGCTGGAGGCAACCGGCCGGCTGCGTAGCGGCTGAGCGACTTGAGGCAGCGGAGGCAGAGCGCCTCGAGGGCCACCGAGTCACCGGCGCGAGCCCGGATCGTGAGCTCGACCGTCGATTCGACGCTGCTCGACGCGGCTGGAGATACTTGCCGCTCGGCGAGGGAGCTGGAATAGAGAAACTGGATCGGACGGATCCCGGCCGGGGGCGTCAGTGCTCCGGACGCACTGGCAGAACCGGTGGCGTCCGCCTGCCTGTGGGTTTCGTCCGGGGGATTACTCCCGCTACTGCGCATCTGGCCTCCGGCCCCAACGCACGATTTGACGAACGGGAGCCGGAATATTCCCACGAAGCGCCCCCCGGGACCAAACCCGGTCGTCCGGTGCTCACCGCACTCGTCGCGTTACCTGGAACAACGTGTGCCACGCCAAAACGTTACAACGGGGGCGAAACCCCAGCGAACGCGCGCGCTCGCGTCCCACCCGGGTCGACAGCGGAACTCGCACGGAGTAGGATTCGCCGATCGATTGGAGAAGGAGGACGCGTGAGAAGGCTGACGTGGGCCACGGCCCTGGTGATCTTCGGACTCTTGCAACTGCCGGCTGCCGGGCAACAGCCCCAGCCGCCCGCCCCCGCGGGCCAGGGCCGGGGAGGCGGTGGCCTCTTTCCCGAGACCGAGCCCGACGATGTCGCGGGTTTCGTGCCGATCTTCGACGGCAAGACGCTGGCGGGGTGGGACGGCGACCAGACGTTCTGGCGCGCGGAGAACGGCTCGATCGTCGGCGAGACCACGCCGGAGAAGGTCGTCAAGCTCAACAACTTCCTTATCTGGCGCGGGGGCACCGTCAAGGACTTCGAGCTCAAGGTCGAGTTCCGCCTGAGCGGCACCAACAGCGGCATCCAGTACCGCAGCGTCGAGCTCCCCGCCGTCGGCAAGTGGGTCCTCAAGGGCTACCAGGCCGATCTGGACTTCACGGAAGGTTTCGTCGGCAACATCCACGACGAGCGCGGCCGATCTCCGAGCGGCGAAGGACACGTCATCCTCTCCCCCCGCGGCCAGGCGACCCGCATCGTCGACGGGCCCAAATACAAGGTGCTCGGAAAGATCGGCGACCCGACGCTGTTGCGCGGCGTGATGAACGTCAACGGCTGGAATCGGTATCACATCATCGCGCGCGGACCGGTGATCCTCCAGTTCCTCAACAGCCAGCTGATGAGCGTCGCGATCGACGAGGACACCAAGCACGCCGTTCCCGAAGGTGTGCTGGGCTTCCAGATGCACACCGGGCCGCCGTTCAAGATCGAGTACCGGAACGTGATGTATCGAAAGCTGCCGTAGCGCGGCAGCGCTATGCTGGCCAGAGCCGCCGAACTCGACTGTAATGTCGAACCACGCGACCTGACGCCCGACGATCGGCGCTGCTGAGCGAGCGTGCAGGGTTGTCCGAGTGGGCAAAGCCCCTCGGACTAGAAACGCAGCCCGAACGTCATCCGGAACGTCCGCGGCGACGTGAACGCAAAGCGATTCAGCGGCGTACCGAAGTTGCTGTTGTAGTTCCAGTTGACGCCCTCCACGGGCGTCGTGGTGAACGGATTGAACGGCGTGAGCGAGGGCGTGCTCACCGGTGTCAGCACGCCGCTGCCGATGCGCGACAACGCCACACCGCCGCCGTTGTTGAAGACGTCGGCGCCGCAGGCGCAGAGATCCTGCACGTTGAAGATGTTCAGCATCTGCGCCTGGATGAACGCCTCGGCCGATCGGCTGCGCGGCACGCGATAGCTGTAGTTGAGCGCCATGTCCGTGCGGCGCGACATCTCGGTGCGAAACGCATCTCTCGCCGTGTAGTAGTAGGTCTCGCGCGTGCCGCCCTGCGGCGTCGCGTAGCCGAGATCGGGCACATACGGCCGGGCGTCGACAACCGCGCTCGCCGAGAAGCCCGACTGCCCCGAGGCGAGCCCGCCGCCGGCGCCGTACGGCACGCCCGTCGCCAGGTCCTGCAGCACGCTGATCGTCAGCCCCTCGATCTTGGGCACACCGTAGGTGAACCAGAAGGTCGCCCGGTGCCGCTGATCGGCCGCGAGATCGCCCTCGGGCGCGAACCACGCCGCCTCCCGGTACTCGGGATACTGGAAGAGGTCGGTCGTCAGCGGACCGCTCGCGGTGTTCTCGCCGTCGAAGTTCCCCCACAGCCGCGAGAGCGTGTAGCTGCCGCCGGCGTCGCTCCTCGAATTGATCCGGTACCGGCCCGAGACCGTCACGCCCGAGTAGCGGCGCTTCAGGTCGTTGGTGTTCTCGATGATCGCCAGATCCGCGCGGTTGCCGTACTGGTCGACGACAATGCCGGTGGTGCGATCGATCCGCGAGGAATAGAAGTCGCGATAGTCACGGAACGAGTAATCGGCCCGCAGGACCGCGCGGCTCGTGAGCTGACGGCTGATCCCGGCCGCGTACACGCGTACGTTCGGGGACGTCAGGGAGTTCGGAATCTGCACCGAGACGCCGGGCACCGACGAGGCCGCCGGCGTCATGCCCGTGCCGCCGTTGGCGTTGAACCACGCGAACAGCTGCTGCAGCGCGACGTCCGACGTGACGAGCGTGGCGGCGTTCACGTCCGAATTGATGGCCGGGCCCTGATACGTGTACTGGATGGTCGCCGGATTTCCACCGGCAGACGACGAATCCGCGATCGAGTTGTTGAGCCCGCTGACGTATTTCGCGAAGCTGCCGGTGATCGCCCACAGCCCCTGGCCGGTCGGATCCCAGACGATGCCGACGCGCGGGCTGAAGGCGCTGTCGTCAGCGACCGTATTGCCGGCGCTGTCCTTGCCCTGGTTCTTGTCCCACCGCAGGCCGAGGTTGACCGTGACCCGGTCGGTCCAGCGCCAGTTGTCGTTGATGAAGAGCGCGTTGGTCCTGAAGTTGGTGCCCTCGCTCCCGATCGTGATCGGGTTGTACTGAATGGTGGTCGAACCCGGCAGCCAGCGCGGGTAGATGTCAGTGCCGCGGATGATGCTGGTCGTGCCGAGGATGCGGTAGTCGCTCCCCGACTGATGGTTGTTGGCAAAGCGCTTGTCGTTGAAGGTGTCGAAGCCGAAATGGACCGTGTGGGATCCCGTTCCCCGCGTCGACAGGACGTAGGTGCCCTTCACGAACACTTCTTCGTTGTCGCGCTTCTCCGTGTCGCACACGCCGCAGAAGGTCGCCGACCAGTAGCGCAGGTTGCCGCGGGCGCTGTCGATGAGCAGGGTGCCGTCGATGAGGTCGGTTGAGGTCGCGCCGGATCCGATGAAGCTGAAGTGGCGCGCCGAGTAGCGGCCCTCGACGAAGAACGACGGCGAGAGCACTCCGCTGTAGCCCACCGTGAAGAGATTCTGCGGCAACTCGCGCGTGTAGAGGCTCCGCAGATCCATCGAGGTCGCGGTGCTGAACGTCCCGTTGGCTTCGGTCTGGACGACCTTGGTGTAGGTGCCGTCGAAGCGATGATTCGGGTTCGCCGAGTACGTCACCTTGCCCTCGTAGCGCTGACTCTTGTCTTCGAACGTATACGGGATGTTGAGGGGCGCCACGGTGTTGCGGCCGACGGGCGCGTTGCGGAACCTGCCGGCGGTGAAGAACCACAGCCGGTCGCGCATGATCGGCCCGCCGAGGACGTACTCATATTGAGAGATGACGCGATCGACCTTGGTATCGGTCGTGAACGGATGGTCGTCGTTGCCGTTGACCTTCGCGCGCCAGTCGTCGTTGTAGAGCGAGTCGCGGAACGAGCCGCTGAAGCGGTTCCCGCCCGACTTGGTGATCACGTTCACCACGCCGCCGCTGAAGCGGCCGTACTCGGCCGAGATGCCGTCGGTCGCGACCATCGTCTCCTGCACCGCATCCTCGATGTAGAGGTTGTTGGCCTGGCCGCGGAGGTTCTCGTTCACGTTCACGCCGTTGACGAGGTACAGCGACTCGAACGACATCGCGCCGGCAATCGAGTAGCTGCCGTTCGGCCCCGACGGGTGCACGGCCGGCGCCTTCAGAATCACGGCATTGATATCGCGCGTCGTCGGCAGCGTCGCCATCAACTCCTGCTTGAAGTTGGTGGCCACTTCCGCCGTGTGCGTCATCAGTTCGCCCGCGCCAGGCCGCACGTCGACGGTCTCGCTCAGCGCTGCCGGGCCGAGGGCCGCATTGAGCGTGAGCGCCTGACTGAGCGCCACCGTCGCCGCTTTCTGCTGCCGCTCGAATCCGCTGAGCTCGAAATTGACGGTGTACGTGCCCGGCGGGACGCGCGGGATGATGTAGTCGCCGTTCTCGGTGGACACCACGGTGAGCGTGCCCTGCAGGTTGGGACCAGTGACCGTCACCGTGACGCCGGGCAGCGCCAGCCCCTGGCTATCGACAATCCGTCCCGAGATCGTGCCCGTCGTCGTCTGCGCCGACAGAGTTGCCGACAGCAACAGCACGAGCGCCCATCCACATACCGCTTTGCACCACCGCATGAAATGTCTCCTCTCAACGGAATCGTTGAATGAGAGGAGCACTGCACCGGACGTGCCTCGACGGTTCACCCGTTCGTCATGCGGGCGCGACCACTCCACCCGCGGAGACGTTGCCGGTCACGGGGTCAATGAAGCGCTACGGGGAATTGAATCGCAGTCCTCCTGATTATTGGACTGGCGGCCGAATCAACCCGCTCAGCTATCGCGCAGAATCGCCGCCGGATCGAGCTTGGCGGCGCGGCGGCCGGGCACGAGGCACGCCAGGCCGGCAAGCGCGACGAGCAGCAGCGGGACGGAGGTCATCGTTCGCAGATCCGTGGGACTGACGCCGTAAACGACCGTCGTGAGCAAGCGCGAGCCGGCCAGCGCGACGCCCACCCCAACGGCCACGCCTACGACCACCAGCCGCAGTCCCTGCAAAACGATCATGCGGCGGACGTTCCATGGCTCGCCGCCGAGCGCGAGGCGGATGCCGATGTCGCGCGTGTGCTGCTGGACGAAGTGCGTCATGACGCCATAGATACCGACGACCGAGAGCAGCAGCGCCGACAGCGCGAACATGCCGACGAGCACACTCAGGTAGCGCGGCGCCGCCAGCGACTCCGAGACGAGATCGTCGCCGGTCGCGACGCTGGTCAGCGCCAGCCCGGGATCCAGCTCGCGCACGGCTGCCCGCAGGGCCGTCGTCAACGACGCCGGATCCGTGGTCGCCCGCACGACGAAATACGCATTGGGCATGTCCACGAACGGAAAATACACCGTGCCCTCATCCGATTTGTCCATGCCGACCCACTTCACGTTGCCGACGACGCCGACGACGGTCGTCCAGGGGCACGTCGTGCATCCGCCATTCCTGAATCGCCGCCCAAGCACTTCCTGCCCGGGGAAGAACCGGTTCGCCCACGCGCGATCGACGACCACGACGTCGTCCTGGAGCGACCGTTCGTCAAGAAGACGGCCGCGCTCCAGTCGCAATCCGACGGTCGAAAAGAAGCTCGGGGACACGCCGACCCAGGTGCAGATGGGCTGATTCTCGCCGGCGGGGGTCGGATGATCTTCGAGATCGAAGTTGTTGCTCTGCCCCGCCTCGTTCGGTGGCCGGCTGTCCGCGAGCGCGGCCGCCTGGACTCCCGGCAAGGCCATGACGCGCGCGAGCGATCGATCCCAGAAGGCCTTGCGGTCGCTCTCCTGTGTATAGCTGGGTCCCGACAGCGACACGGCGGCCGTGAGGACCTGGTTGGTCTCGATGCCGACGCTGACGCGGCTGAGACGATCGAGGCTCGTCGCCACGAGCGCGGCGGCAACGATGAGCGGCGTGGCGAGCGCGAACTGAGCCGCTACGAGCCCGCGCCGCAACCGGCGTGCGGCCGGCCCGTCCGTCGCCGAGCGGCCGCCGGATCGCAGCGAGCGATCCATTTGCCGCGAGGCATGGATCGCGGGCACGAGACCGCCAACCAGAATCAGGACACCGCTTCCGACGGCGAGCGCGGCGAGCCAGCCGGCGAGCGGCGCCGACAGCCGGACTTCGTTGATGCGCGGGATGTAGCCGACGCCGTAGGCCGTGACGAGCTGAATCGCCAGCGCGGCGACACCGGCGCCAACGACGGCGGCCCCCGCCGTCAGCAGCGCGCTCTCGACCGTCAAGTACTGCAGGAGCCGGCCGCGCGAGGCGCCGAGCGCGCTGCGAATGGCCAGTTCGCGGCTGCGGTCGAGCGCGCGCGCGACGAGAAGATTGATGGCGTTCGCGCACGCGATGAGGAGCACGCAGCCAACCGCGGCCAGCACCATGACCAGCGTCGAGCCGACGTCGCCGACGACGCGCGATTTGAGATCCTGCAGGCCCCACGTCGCCTTCTCGTCCTGATAGGACGACTTCCAGATCGGGAACAACCGCGCATTCGTGGCGCGCAAGGTGTCGAGCGCGGCGGCTTGCGGGACGTCGGGCCGCAGGCGTCCCAGCACCATCGTAAAGAACGGGCCCTTGCGCTTCGGCGGCGGCCAGCGCGCGGCCGTGAAGAGGGCGACGTCGCGCTCGAGCGGTCCGACGTCTTTCTGGAGTACGCCGACGACCGTGTAGCTGGCACCGTC
Source organism: uncultured Acidobacteriota bacterium (assembly GCA_963847975.1). Taxonomy (GTDB): domain Bacteria; phylum Acidobacteriota; class Vicinamibacteria; order Vicinamibacterales; family 2-12-FULL-66-21; genus DATBJJ01. The sequence continues at coordinate 50,672 of CAWKBU010000005.1, forward strand.
GATGGTCATGGTGCGGCCGAGTACCGGCAGGGTCACTCGCGAAGCGGCGCGCCCAGAAGGCGGCCGTCAACACGGCCACGCGATCGCCGCGGGCGTCGTCCGAAACGTCCAGGAGCCGGCCCGCGAGTGCGGACTGGCCCATGAGGGGGAAGTACGAGCCGGTCACGACCTTGGCCGTCACCCGTTCCGCCGCGCCGCCGTCGGTGACTGTCACGTTCGTCGTCTGGTAGGCCGCGACCGCGCTGAACGCTGGGTGGTCAGCCTCGAGCGCGCGATAGTCGACGACCGAGAACCGGAATCGATACGGCGGGTTGTCGGTGTAAAGCCAGAAGAGCTGTTCGGGAGACGCATAAGGCAGCGGATTGACGAGCACGGCGCGCACGACACCAATCATGCCGGTCGTGGCGCCAAGGCCGACGCCAACCGTGAGGAGGATGGTCGCGGTCAACGCCGGTGTTCGCGCCAGGCTGCGCAGGCTATAGCCGGCGTCTCGCCAGAGGTGAGGCAGAAGGGCCCACAGACTGCCGACCGCCCCACGCACACGTTCCACGACCAGGTGCAAGGGATACAGCAGGCGCTGCCGTCTCAACCACCGGGTCGCCGCTCTCTCGCCGTCCCGGTGCCGGCGCAGTTCGAAGAGCTCGGCCAGGTCGTTTTCGATCGCCCGCCGATCGGCATCGCTCAGCAACAATCGCAGCAGCCAGCGCATGTCACACCTTCCGGGTGTTGAGGAGACGGCCGAGCCCGCGCCAGAGGCGTGCGTGCTCGATCCGGATCTCCTTGACGGCCGCCAGCCCCTGGCCGCTCAGTTTGAAGTACCGGCGCGCCCGGCCACCGTCCCGCTCGTCCAGGCGGGACGACACGAGACCCTTTTTCTCGAGACGGCTGAGCGCGATGAACACCGCCGCCTGCGCCACGGGGCGCTCCATGCGCTTCTCGAGCGCCACCACCAGCGGAACGCTGTAGGTCTCCCCGCCCTCGCGCAGCATGGCGAGGAGGACGTGCAATTCGAAATGTTGAAGCGTCTGCTTGGGCATGAAGGGTCCTGTTGCGTCACTAACAACGTTAGTGGGATCCTGCCCTGCATCGATGGCCTTGTCAATAGCAGCGCTAGTGGGAGCACCCCACTTGAAGGCGTGCGCGCAGTCGCACTAAAATCCCGTCCCGTCACACCGCTTCGGGAGACGGAAATGGCCCATACCTACGAAGAGCTGAAGAAGAAAACGATCGCTGAGCTGCGCGACATCGCCAAGGACATCCAGCACGAGGCGGTCCAGGGCTACACGCAGCTGAACAAGGACCACCTGCTGCCGGCGCTCTGCAAGGCGCTCGGGATCGACAGCCACGCGCATCACGCCGCGGCGATCGCCGAGAAGGCGGCGGTCAAGGCCAAGATGCGCGGGATCCAGGCGGAGAAGGCGACAGCGCTCGAGAATGGGGACTACGAGCTCGTGCGTCAGCTTCGGCGGCATTACCACCGGCTGAATCACGCCCTGCGCACCGCGGCGAAGCAGGCAGCCAGGCCCTGATCCAGGGCGCGTCGGTGGCCCGCCATATTGTCCAGGCGGCCTCCAGCCTAGGCGGGCTGATACAGCTGAATCAGATTGCCGCAGGTGTCGGCGAACACGGCGATCGTGACCGGTCCCATCCTGGCCGGTTCGCTCGTGAAGGCGACGCCGCGCGCTCGCAAACGCGCGTACTCTGCGGCAATGTCGGCGACTTCGAACGCCGTCAGAGGGATCCCCTGCGCGAACATCGCGTCCTGAAACGCCTTGCCGGCCGGGTTGGCGTTCGGCTCGAGCACCAGCTCGAGATCGTCCGGCCCCTCGGGCGAGACGACCGTCAGCCACTTGTACTCGCCGACCGGAATGTCGTGCTTCTTCTGGAAGCCCAGCACGTCCGTGTAGAACTGCAACGCCTTCGCCTGATCGTCGACCATGATGCTCGTGAGCTTGATCCGCATCGCCTGCCTCCGCTACTCGAGATTGACTGCAGACGAGTGTCGCAGAAGCACGCCGCCCGTGCTTCTTGAAAACTGCGAAAAGGCCTCTGGTGGAAGCCCTGCCATCAGGCTCAGGCAGCCCGGAGCGAGCACCAGGGGAAACGCGCCGGGCACCTGCACCATGGCGCGCACGCGCCGGCGGTAGGCCGAGGGTGTCGAGCCGGTGCGGCGGGTGAAGAGATCGCTGAAGCTCCCGAGGCTCGAGAAGCCGACCTCCATGCACACGTCGGTCACCGAATGCTCGCCGCGGGCGAGCAGGCGCCGCGCCTCGTCCAGTCGCGACTGAATGCGGAACTGATGCGGCGTGAGCCCGAACACCGACTCGAACTGACGGATGAAGTGAAACGGGGAGATCCCGACCGCTTTCGCCACGTCCTCGACGAGCAGCGGCGCGTCGGTCACTTCAACGAGCAGGTCGCGCGCCCGGCAGAGCCGCCTGAACGCGTCGTGTCGTAGCAGCATGTTTAGTCAGCTTCTCCTAGCTAGCTTAAACCCTGAGGCGGCCGTCGCGGGCAGTACAATGGAGGATGCATGCCTGAACGCACTTCTCCCCCATCGACGCCTTCCACCACCGGCTTCGCCTCGCTCGGCCTCGACGAGGCGATCGTCGCGTCCGTCACTTCGCTCGGCTACGAGGAAGCGACGCCCGTGCAACGCGAAACGATTCCGCTGCTCCTCGAGGGCCGCGACCTGCTCGCGCAAGCGGCCACGGGGACCGGCAAGACCGCGGCCTTCGCGCTGCCCATGCTGCATCGGCTCTCGGCGCTCGGGGCCGAGGATCGCCGCCGCACCAATGGCCTCGTGCTCGTGCCGACGCGTGAGCTCGCCATGCAGGTCGCCGAGGCGGTGCACAAGTACGCCCGCGGCGGGCGCCTGACGGTCCTGCCGCTCTACGGCGGGGCCCCGATGCTCTCGCAGATCCGCGGTCTCGAACGGGGCGCCAATATCGTGGTCGCGACGCCCGGCCGCGCGCTCGATCACATCCGCCGGGGGACGCTGAAGCTCGACAAGCTCGACATCCTCATTCTCGACGAAGCCGACGAGATGCTCGACATGGGCTTTGCCGAGGATCTCGACGCCATCCTCGAGGCCACGCCGCCCGAACGCCAGACGGCGCTCTTCTCGGCCACGATGCCGGCGCGCATCCTCTCGATCGCCGAACGCCACCTCAAGAGCCCGACGCGGCTCAAGATTGCGCGCGAGACCACGGCCACGGGCAAGCTGCCGCGCGTACGGCAGGTCGCCTACATCGTGGCGCGCGCTCACAAGCCGGCGTCGCTCGAGCGCGTGCTCGAGACCGAGAACCCCGACTCGGCGCTCGTCTTCTGCCGCACGCGGCTCGAAGTCGACACGCTCGTCGAGATGCTCAACGCCCACGGCCATCGCGCCGAGGCGCTCCACGGGGGCATGGAACAGCGCCTGCGCGACCGCGTCATGAGCCGATTTCGTGACGGCCAGGCCGATCTGCTCGTCGCCACCGACGTCGCCGCCCGCGGCCTCGACATCGAGCGGCTGTCGCACGTCATCAACTACGACGTGCCGGCCTCGGCCGACACCTACGTGCACCGCATCGGCCGCACGGGCCGCGCCGGGCGCGGCGGAACCGCGATCACGCTGGCCGAACCGCGCGAGCATCGCCTGCTCCGCGCCATGGAAGCCGCCACCAAGCAGAAGATCGAAGTCGCGCCCATCCCGACGGTCGCCGACCTCAAGGCCCGCCGACTCGAGATCACGCGCGCGTCGCTGCGCGAGCGGATCCTCGCCGGCAACCTCGACCACACCCGCGTCGTCGTCGAGGCCCTCGCCAACGAGTTCGACATCGTCGACATCGCGGCCGCCGCAGTGCAGCTCGCACACACCGCGGCAGGCGGCGACGGCGACGACCGCGAGATCCCGGCGGTCGCGGCCCCCTCGAAACCCCCATCCGGGACGACGCGGCCGCAACGTCCCCTGAAGCCCGCACGCGGCCGGCTGCCGCGCGATCCTGCAGGGCCAGAAGGCGACCAGGGAATGATTCGGCTGTTTGTCGGCGCCGGACGCCGCGCGGGCATCCGCCCGGGCGATCTGGTCGGAGCCATCACCGGCGAAGCCGGCATCGAGTCGCGCTCCATCGGCGCGATCGAGATCAGCGATGGCTTCTCGCTCGTCGAGGTGCCGGAAACGATGGCTGACGACGTGATCGAGGCGCTGCGGGCGACGAAGCTCCGCGGGCTGAAGGTGACGGTGCGGAGGGAGCGCTGAGGTGCGGCCTGCACACCGGGGCATGCGGTGGCTGGGCATCCTCCTCGCGTGCGCCGTCCTGCATGTCGCGCTGAGCGCGGCCGGCCGGGAAGTCGCGATCACCATCGACGACCTGCCACGCGGCGGCGATGGCGGACCGCGCGGCCTGGCCGAAGTCCGCGCGATGACCGAGCGCCTGCTGAAGCCCTTCCGCGACGACGGGATCCCCGTCATCGGATTCGTGAACGAGGGCCGGTCAGCCGACCTCGGCGCCGATGGCCTTCGCCAGATTCTCGATCTGTGGCTCGCGGCCGGCGCCGATCTCGGCAATCATTCGCACTCGCACCTGAACATCAACAACGTCCCGCTCGACGAGTACACCGCCGACGTCGTGAAGGGAGAGCCGATCCTGCGTGCCGCGTTGACTGCCCGTGGCCGTACGCTCCGCTTCTACCGCCACCCGTTTCTGTTCACCGGCCCGACACCAGAGATCAAGAAGGGGATGCAGGCGTTCCTCGACGCGCAGGGCTACCGCGTCGCGCCCGTGACGCTCGATAACTCCGACTACCAGTTCGCGGCGCTCTACACCAGGCCGCAGTACCGCGAGCGCGTGCGCGAGGCGTATGTTCCTTACATGGAATCGATCGTCGCCTTCTTCGAGCAGCGCTCGGTCGAAGTCGTCGGCCGGGAGTTCCCCCAGATCCTGCTGCTGCACGCCAACCAGCTCAACGCCGAGCTGATGCCCGATCTCCTTGCCATGTTCCGCCGGCGCGGGTACACGTTCGTGTCCCTCGAACGTGCGCTCGCCGACGAGGCCTACCGCCTCCGCGACGACTACGCCGGCCGCAACGGCTTCTCGTGGATCCATCGCTGGTCGCGGACGTTGGGCCTGCCGCCCAAGGGAGAACCCGACCCGCCCGCCTGGGTAGAGGAAGCGATGGCGGCGCGGTAGACTTGGCGCCGTGGAACCGAGACTTGCCGAACGCCTGACGCCCCTCGCTGCCGCGGCGTCGGCGCTCGCCGTGTTCGCCTGTTGCGTCCCACTCGGCGTCGCGGGCGCTCTCGGTGTGCTCGCGCTCGGCAGCCTCTTTGACGCCCTGCAGCCCTGGTTCCTCGGCACGGCGACCGTGCTCCTGGCGCTGAGCGCATATCAGTGTTACCGCGGCCGGCAAACGTGCCAGCTCCGGCGCAGCCGGTTCAGCCTCGCCGTACTCGGCCTCTCAGCGGCCATCGTCCTCCTCGTGCTGCTCTTCCCGCAGAACGTCGCTGGCTGGATCGCCGACTACGTCCTATGACGCCGCGCTACCTGGCGCCGGTGGCGATCGTCGTGCTGCTCCTGCTCGCGCGGGTGTGGATGGCCACTGGCGGCACGACGCCAGCCGGGCAGCCGCCACTCGCCGATGTACCCACGCTCGACGCTTTGCGCGCCGAGTTCAATCGCGACGCAGCGAAGATGCGGGTGATCCTGTCGCTCGCGCCGACCTGTCCTTACTGCCTGAAGGGCGGCAGCGGAATCGAGCAGCTTCTCGCGCGCCACCCTGACTATCCGCTGGTCGTCTACAACGTCTGGCAACCGGTCCTTCCCACCGATTGGGGCAAACCCGGCACCGGCGTGCTCGCGCGCCTCTCGAACCCGCGCGTGCGCCAGTTCTGGGACGGGGAGCGGCTCCTGGCGCGGGCCGTCGAGCACGCATCGCAAGGCCGGGCCCTCCAGCCGAACTGCTGCTTCGAGCGCGGCCTCTGGTGGGATTTCATCGCCGTCTATCCGCCGGGCGGTCACTGGACCGACAAACTCCCCGAGCCCCTGCTGCTCGACGGCACGGTCGACGACGCAATCCCCGCGTTCGAGGCACTCCTGACGCACGCGACCGATCCAGCCGCAAAGTAGCCTGCGGGCCGAGTAACTGCGGGGACACTCAATCGGGACAGTCACGGTTGAGTGTCCCCGACCCTAGGAATGATGCGAACGGCGCTCGATTTTGAGACGATCCGTGCCGCAGCCCCTACGCTCGAATGCTTCGTCCGTGCGAACCGCGCAGTTCTTGCCACACTGGTACGCTTCTAGCGCCTCTGACTGTCCCCGGTGACTGTCCCGGTTGAGTGTCCCGATTGAGTGTCCCCGCCGTGTCCCCGCGTCAGCGCAGGTGTTTCGCGAAGAACGCGCGGGCGACGTCGAAGACGCCGGCGCGATCGACGGTGCGCTGTTCTTCGGCACCCTTGGGGCCGCCTTTCACGTGCTGGCGAACGTCCATCCGGAAGGGGCCTGCGAGCTCGTCCAGGTTCGAGCGGTTGAAGAACGTGTGTGGCAGTCCGTCGATGAGGCGCAGGGTGACGTCGTTGCCCGCGGCGGCGAGCGCCTCGTAGAGGAGTACGCTCTGGCCGTGCGGCACGGAGCCATCCGCGAGGCCATGCATGATGAGAAACGGCGGCGCGTTGGGCGTCACGTAGGTCATCGGACTCGCGGCGCGGACCTTGTCGGGCACGGTCTGAATCGGCGCGCCGACCAGCCTCGATTCCGGCGACGTCGGCGCGTCATGCGGACCCGGCGCCCCACCCCGGCCGCCCGGACCTGCCGCGCCACCCGGACCCGCGGCGGCGCCCCCGCGGGCTCCCTCGACGACCACTCCACCGCGCATGGGAGGCGCCTGAGCAAGCGCCGGCGGCTGCGATTGCAGCGTCGCCTTCTCCTGTTCCGTCTGCGCATCCATCAGGTTGAAGGCCGTCGGCCCGTACGCGTCGAGGACGCACTGCACCGCGCTCGACTGCGTCAGGTTGTCCTCACCTTCGAACGTTCCACGAGGCGCAAGCCCCGCAATCGCGGCCAGATGACCGCCGGCTGATGTTCCCCAGATCCCGATGCGACTAGGATCGAGGCCGTAGGTATCGTGGTTGGCCCTGAGCCAGCGGATCGCTGTCTTCACGTCTTCGACGTTGCTTGGGAAGGTGACGGACGGCGTCAGCCGATATTCAATCGAAGCCACGGCGAAGCCGTCCTGGGCGAAGAACCGCTTGAAGTCGGGTCCCGTCGTGCGCGTGCCCCCGCTCCAGCCGCCACCGTGCAGGAACACGATGACTGGCAGGCGCCCCCGCACCTTCTGCGGCAGGTAAGATCGAGCACCAGATCCTGACCCCCGCGCGACGCGTAGGTCAGCGTCTTCATCTCGACGTCAAAGGGCTGTGGCGCTGAGGCGCTCGAGGCAAACGCGCCAAACGCCATGGTGATCGTGACGGCTGTGATGAGCAGCGCCCGCCGGTTGATCGTCATCGGCTCGCTCCGTCAGAGGAACGCGTCCGGATTCGGTTTGAGCGCCAGGGCCCGGCGCAGCTCCGGCGTGATTTCCCGGCTGACCGGCACGCCGCAAATCGCCTGCGCATGCGCCAACACCGCCGCTCGCTGCACGACCTCATCGCGGCCCTCACCTTCGGTCCAGACGGGATCCTGCGGCGGGAGAGGGAGCTTGGCTGGATGCACGTCCAGCGGGTAGCCATCCGGACCACGGCCGCTCATCTGCAGTGTCCGGAACATGTCAGGGCCGCCGCGAGCAAAGCCTCCACGCGCGCCGCCGCCTCGGCGCTCCGCGCCACGATTCCCGCCGCCCGCCGCCGCGTCGGGCTCGCCCGCTCCCGCGCGGGCACTGCCGCCACCTCCGGCCCGGCCCTCCACGAGTGAAGAAGCTCTCGAAGATTCCGGGCGTGAGGAAGGCGGCAAACCGGTTGTAGGCCTGCGTGAGCTTGAAGCCGTGCAGGTTGCGCGGCGGCGCCTGGAAGTAGTCGCCGGTCTTGAGCGGCACGGCTTTGCCATGCGCCCAGCCGAGCGTCTCGCCATCGAGCGCGAAGAAATTCTCGAAATGCCGCGCGTGAAAGTGTGCGCCGACGCCGCCCCCGGTCCGCCTTCGGTGATCAGGAACAGAAACTGACCGGTGGTATTGGCGTTCCTGGCGAGGAACGTATTTCCGCCGAATCGCTCTCCGCCGCCGTCGGCAAGGACGTACGGTCCGGGCGTAAGTGGGAGGACGAGATTGGCGACACACTGCCGGCTCCGGCTGCGGCGCGGCATGCGTCGAGAGCTGGAAGTCTCCATGGAACGAGGCCTGGCCAGCTTCCCCGTCGGGATGGCAAGTGCCCGACTCCCGTTGGCACGGCCGCGTCGCCGTGGGGAGCGCCCATCGCCGACAAATGCCGCTCCGACGCGATCGTTCATCGTGAAGAGCGCGATCTTCGCCCGGTCGGAGCGCATGGTCCACCCGTGCGGCGTACCGGCGGGAAGGTTGGCGAAGTCGCCGCGCATCATTCGCCACCGCTGGTCGTTGAGCTCGAGCTCGACTTCGCCGCTCAAGACCAGCAGCGCCGCATGGCTGCTCAAGTGGACATGTCTCGGCATGGTCGCGCCGGATCGGCCGGCAAACGTCACGAGCTCGTGCACGTTGCCGGTCTCAATCGGCCGTGCGATGCGCGTCATCACCTGGCTGCCGACGAGATGATGCTCGCCCCGATCGGCCGGGAGCACGTACATGCGGCGCGCACCAGGGAGCCGGCCGATGATCGGCACCGCCTCCTCGCCGCTGACCTCCACGGGGTTGAGAATCTCGTCTGGAAAGTTCGCCGGTTGCTGCGCGGCCCACGTGCCCAGTGACGCCGGCCTCGAGGCCGAAGATTCCGCGCCCGGCGGCCAGTCCGGCGACACCAAGAAACGCTCGCCTGTTGCAGCAGGTCATGGAGGATTCCTCATTGATGATGTTGCGGCTCTATTGACGGATGTTGAGGCTCTATTGACGGATGTTGAGTGAGGTGCAGGTCGATCATGTCCAGTGCATCCTGGGGGCGCCACGCATTGGATGGCAGCATCCCCACGATTCGTCCATCGATGCCGATGATAGCAGTAGACAGCGAGTGCGTGATCTGGGCGCGAGTCCTTCGCATACGTCAGCCCGAAGTACGTCGCCATCCGCCGGATTTCGGCTGGAGCGCCCGTCGCGAGGTCGAGGCGCTCGAACGGGTCGCGTCCGCTGATGAACGCCCTGGCCGTAGGTCTTGAGCACGGCGGGCGTGTCGAAGTCGGGGTCCACGCTGACGCCAAGGAGGCGCACCGTCGTCCGGAGGTCGGGTCTCGAGGCCAGGCTCCGATTGACGGCGTCGAAGTGCTTCATCATCAGCGGGCAGAAATCAGGGAGCGGGCACCGCGTGTAGATGAAGGTCAGCATGACTACGCGGCCCTTGAACTGCCGAACGTGAATGGGGATGTCGTCCTGATTGCGCAGGTGGAAGTCCGGCACCTCGTCGCCGATCCGGGGCTCCGCGAGTGCGGGCGGCGGGGGCAGAACGGCGCCACTCGCCTTCGCCGTGACGACGATGTCTTCGAGGCGGCTGCTGTCGGAAGCGAGCGACGACGGGGACGCCTTGAGTTGGTCGCCAGGCTGGATGTCCGGGAGCGGGAACCGGGACGTCGAACGGCATGGTCATCGCCGGCATGACGCCTTCAATCGCCTCATGCGCGACGACGAGTTCGGCGCTGCGTCCGGTCGAGGCGTACAACGAGTTCCAGTCAAGGGATGGCGCGCGCCCTCGCTCGAGGGGTCCGGTGACACGCGGCGCTGGCCGCGAGCGATCGGAGCCAGACAGCACCTCTGCCACGCGCGTGTCATGCGGAAGTAGCATGAACAAGGAACCCTACGTCCTGCGAGAGGTCCTGTCAAACGCCTCGGGCACGCCTTGTGGATCCGGGATCAGGGGTCGGGGTCCAGGGATAGGGGATCGTCCCGTCGCTAGGGTGTGCTCCCGAAGATCGTGCTTGAGCCTGAACCCTAGCCGAGGTCCCTGGATCCCGAATCCCCAATCCCCGACACCTGTGCTATCTTGAAGAAGACGGAAGCGCCGCGCATTGAGACGGTGCTTAAACAAAGGCTGAGCGACCATGTCCCGCATACGGGGCAACACCATACGGTCGCGGCCGGGAGGTGCTTATATGCAAAACACCACCGGGAGTAGTCGGTAGACTTCTCCCACGGCAAGACAGAATGGCCGGCGGAAACGCCGGCCATTCTTTTTTGTGGCCGATCGGAACCGCTACTCGGCGCGCAGCGCCACCATCGGATCGACGCTCGCCGCGCGGCGCGCCGGGAATGGCGCTCGCGACGAGCGCCGCGAGCGACAGCGACACGAGCGCCGCGGCGAACGCGCGCGGATCGTTCGCCTCGAGCCGGAACAGGAACGTCTTCGCCGCCGCGCTCAGATACCACGCGCCGACGCCGCCGATGACCAGCCCCAGCGGCCACCAGCAGCGCACGCGTTCCGCAGCACCATGCCGACGACGTTCGACGCGCGTCGCGCCGAGCGCCATGCGCACGCCGATCTCGCGCGTCCGCTGCGAGACGACGTAGGCCATCACGCCGTAGATGCCGACCGCGGAGATCACCAGGCCGAGCAGGCCGAACAGTCCGAGCAGCAGCATGTTGAGCCGGCGCTGCGCCACCCGCCGCGACATCACTTCCTCCATCGTCCGCACGTTGCGCAGCGGCACGTCGGGCAGCACGTCGAGCACCGCGGCCTTGACCGCCGGCAGCACCTCGTACGGATCGCCCGTCGTGCGAATCACCAGCTCGCCGAACGCCGACGCGCCACTGCGCCATCGGCACGTAGGCCTCGGTGCGCGGCTCGGTCTCGAGGCTGCTCTGGTGCACGTCGCCGACGACGCCGACGATCGGTGCGCTCGTCGTCGTTCAGCGTGACCGTGCGGCCGATCGGGCTTCTCGCCCGGGAAGTACTTCTTCGCCGCCGACTCGTTGATGATCACGACGTTCGGCGCACGCCTGCGCGATCGGTCGTCTCGAAGAAGCCGGCCGCTGCTGCAGCGGGATCCTCAGCGCCTTGTGATAGTCCGGCGTCACGCGCCGGATGCTGATGCCGTCGTCGTCCTCGACTCTTCCGTCCCGGGAATCGTCAAGCGTGGTCACGCTCATGCTGCCGCCGAGCGGCATGCCGCCCGAGATCACCGACGCGTGGACGACGCCCGGCGCCTGGCTGATGCGCTCGACGATCTGCGTGAACGCGGGCGCGCTGTCCGGCGGCGGCTTGCCCGGCTCCGAATCGCGGCGAGACCTGCACGGTCAGCACGTCGTCCGGATCGAACCCGGGATCGATGCGCATCAGCGTGACGAAGCTGCCGATGAAGAGCGCCGCGCCGACGAGCAGCACCACCGCGAGCGCGACCTCGGCGACGACGAGCACGCTGCGCATGCGCTGCCGGCCGGCGCCGGTGCTCGCGCCGCGCGCGCCGTCCTTCAGCGCCTGCGTGAGATCGGGCCTCGACAGCTGCAGCGCCGGGACGATGCCGAAGAGCAGGCCGGTGACGAGCGACAGGCCGGCGGCGGCGGCGAGCACGCGCAGGTCGAGCGCGATCGTCGGTGACGCGCGGCACGCCTTCCGGCATCGAGCTCCGCAGCACCTGCACCGCCCACCACGCGAGGACGATCGCGAGCACCGTGCCGACGGTCGAGAGCACGCAGGCTCTCGACCATCAGCTGCCGGATCAGCCGCCAGCGGCCGGCGCCGAGCGCGGCGCGGATGCCGACCTCGCGCTCGCGCGCGCTGGCGCGCGCGAGCAGCAGGTTCGCGACGTTCGCGCAGGCGATCAGCAGCACGATGCCGACCGCGCCGAGCAGCATCAGCATCCACGACTTGGTGCGGGCGCCGACGAGGTGGTCGCGCAGCGGCCGCACGCCGATCGAGTTGTCCTTGTTCCACTCCGGGATGCGTCTGCTCGAGCGCCGCGGCGATCTGGTCCATCTGCGCCTGCGCCTGCTCGATCGACACGCCCGGCTTCAGCCGCGCGATCGACTGGAGGTAGATGCTGAAGCTGTTCGGGTTCCGGATCCGCTCGTCGGCCGGGACGACGTACGGCACCCAGAGGTCGGTCGGGCGCGCCGGCGCCGACCGGATAGGCGAAGTCCGGCGGCATGACGCCGAGCGACTTCGTAGCTGCCGCCTTCGAGCGGAATCGTGCGGCCGACGATCGCGGGATCGCCGCCGAAGCGGCGGCGCCAGAGCGCCGTCGCTGAGGACGGCGACGCGGTGACGGCCGTCGACTTCGTTGCTCGGCGGTGAAGGCGCGGCCGATCGCGGGCTGGACGCGCAGCACGTCGAAGAAGCCGGCGGTCACCCGCTGCGCCGCGAGATCCTCGGGCTCGGCGCCCGGCTCGCGCAGCGTGAAGGCGCCGCCGGCGATCGCGGCGATCGACTCGAAGACCTGCTGCTGCGCCGCCCAGTCGATGTAGTTCTGCGGCGCGGCGCTGCTGAGAGCGCCAGCGGGTCGCGGTTCGGGTCGGGCGTCGGGCCCCGGCGGCCGGCGCTCGCCGACCGCGACCAGCCGGTCGTGCTCGTCGAAGGGCAGCCCGCGCAGGACGACCGCGTCCACGACCGAGAAGATCGCGGTGCTGGCGCCGATGCCGAGCGTCAGGACGATCAGCGCGACGACGGTGAACGTCTTGGAAGACGTGAGCGAGCGGAAGGCGGCTTTGAGATCGTCAAGCATGATGCGCTTCAGACGGCGCGGTTGTGTTTCGTTGGGATCGCGACCGGTCTACTTGGCCATCCGCGCCGCGGTGATCGCTGTCGCCAAGCTCGAGGCGATCGACGCGCGTCCATCCCGCGAATCACGCGGCCGAGCGCCGTGAAGTCGCCTTCGTTGTGCGGCTGCGGCGTGATGCCCAGCGTGTAGCCCGGCCGGCCCGGTGTCGAGGCCCGCCGAGGCCCAGCTCAGGTTGCCGCGCGTGAGCCCGCGGCGGCTGACCTCGTCGCGCAGCGTGATCGCATCGCGGATCGGACGCTGCTGCGCGACGAAGTTCGGCACCACGCGGCCGAACTCGGTGCCGACGATGGCGCCGGATTCGACGACGCTGACGAAGATAGTCGAGGCCGAGCGGCGCATCGCCGGCGTAGAGCTCCAGCTCGATCTCGCCGCGCGGCGTCGTCAGCACGGCGCGCGGCTTCGGCCGCGCCGTTGTAATCGGGAACAATCCAGCGTTCGACGATGCGGCGGTAGTCCGCCTCGGAGCGCTTCGGCGGTGCCGGCCGGGCGCCCTGGTGCGCTGCCCGGCTGCGGAATCAGGCCCTTCGTCGCCGGATCCGCGGCGAGCGCGTCGAGCCGCGCGCGGCCGGCCTCGCCGAGCTTCTGCAGGACCTGGATCGCGGTCGTGCGCGCCACGGTGCTCGGGACGCGCGGACGAGCGCCGCGGCCGCGTCGGCGGCGGCGCCGGGCGCGAGCGCGGCGAGCGGCGCCAGGGCGCTCATGCGGAGCGACGTCGGTCGCGTCGGCAGCGGTCGCGGCCACGAGGCGAGGAACGACGACGTCGATCGCGATTCTTGAAGCGGCCGAGCGCTTCGGCCGCCGACACCGACAGCCACGTATCGGGCGAGTCGAGCGCGCTCGAGCACCACGGCGAACGAGGCATCGTCGTCGTACTGCACGAGCACGCGCAGCGCTTCGGTCCGGACGCGGCGATCGGGATCGCGGACGGCGTCGCGCAGCCGGCGCCGACGTTTTGGCGAGATCGAGGCCGGCCTCGGTGACGAGCGCCGGCGCGAGACCGCGCACGGCCCAGAACCGGACCTCGGCGGACGGATCGTGGCTGAGCTTGAAGCAGGTGCGGCACCGCGGCCGGATCGCGCGGCCGGAAGAGCGCCCACGCCGCGCGCCAGCGACATCCTCGGCGTCGGCGGCCGTCGTCCAGCGGAGGATCGGCGCGAGATCCTCGCGCGTCGTGAATCGCCCGATGCGCGAGCAGCGCTTCGCCGACGACGGGCGCGGCGGCCGGCGTCGCAGGCGCGGCCGATCAGATACTGCGCGAGCGCCGCGCGCGCCGCCGGCGTCCGAATCTTGCCGAGCGCCTGCGCCGCCTCGCGTCCGACCGCCGGCGGGCGTGTCCGTCGCCATCAGCAACTCGGACAGCCAGGGCACCGCGTCGGGATCCTTCAGCTGGCCCGTGGCAAACGCCACCGTCGCGACGATCTCGACGTCGTCATCCTTGCGCGCCGACACGAGCAGGGCGCTTTCCCGCCGGGTTGACGATCCGCCCGACCGCGATCACCGCGCGACGCCGAACCTCCGGATGGGCCGACTTCAACAGCTTCGTCAGCGCCGCCTCGTCGAACTGCCGCGTGTCCTCGAGCATCACCAACTGCGTGATGGCATCGATGTCCGCCGCGGCCAGCGGCCGCCGCCCGCCTGTCTGGGACTGCGCTGGCAGCACCACCGCCATCACGACAGAGCACGACGCAACGAGGAGCACTCGCTCGAAACTGCGACATACGCTGTTCGTCTAGTGGACTGACGACAGTGCGACTGTGGCGCGACTGACGACTGGGACTATCGACTGCTGACGACTGAGACTGCCGACTGAGACTGCCCGACTCCCGACTGACGACTGCCGACTGTCACTTCCACATCCAGCGCAGGATGTCCGGCAGCAGCGATCCCCCATGCGCGTCGGAGTGCGCGCCGTCGCCCCACTCGTGCTTGACCTCGTAGCGCGGGCCGGGGAGCTTCTTCGCGTCGGCGACGGTGTTGGCGTAGTTGAGCGCGGCCAGCATCTGCTGGTTGGCCAGGAACCAGTTGCCGTGCTGGTTGTCGAGGTCCGCCGAGCCGTCCTGCAGGAAGATCTTGATCGGCTTGATCGGGTTCTTGCGGATGAGCGTCGGATACAGGTCGCCGCCGGGCACCATCGGCTGGCCGTCCTGGGCCGGGCGATAGCCAATCGACGTGTAGCTGCCGATCATGCTGATGACGTTCTTGAACTGGTCCGGCCGATGCCAGGCGACCGTGAAGGCGCAGATCGCGCCGCTGCTCGTGCCGCCAATCGCGCGTCCGGCGGGGTCCTTGGTCAGGTTGTAGGTCTTGCCGACTTCCGGCAGCATCTCGTCGACGATGAACCGCGCGTAGGCGTCGCTCAGCGAGTCGTACTCGGCCGCGCGGTTGTTCGGATTGCCGGTGCCGAGATCCTCCGGATACGCCTCGCCGCGCTGGCCCGGCGTGATGAAGATGCCGATGGTGACCGGGATGTCCTTCTTGTGAATCAGGTTCTCGAGCACCTGCGGCACGCGCAGCGAGCCGGTCGGGTTGGTCGCGCGCTGGCCATCCTGGAACACGAGCACGTTGGCCGGCGTCGACGCGTTGTACTGCGCCGGCACGTAGATCCAGTAGCGGCGCACCGTGCCGGCGATGATCTGGCTCTTGAAGAGGAACGGGCCATCGAGCTTTCCTTTCGGCACGCCGTCCTGCGGCAGCGAGTCCGGCCCGAGCGGATAGGTTCCGGGCTGGCGCTGACCGGGCCGCTGCGGCGTCGGCGGCGCCTGTGCCCGGACACGCATCGGCGAGTGCAGCAACGCCGCCGGCTGCACCGACGGTCGAGGATCGTCGAAGGAAGCGGGCTCGTGTGTCAGCAGCGACTCCGCGAGAGGGACTTGTCGAAGGTAAGTGCGCGCCGATCTCAGTGACTCCTGTGGACGGATCGGACGACCATCTAGGATCTACGGTAAAGGTCACGCCCGAGATTGTAGAGCATGAACGCGTAGACGTCGGCCGTCGTCTCGAGCTGCTTGGTCAGGTTGCTCGGACCGTGGCCGGATTTGGTCTCGATCCGGATGAGGACGGGATTCTCCCGGCTGGCCAGCGCCTGCAGCGCCGCGGCGTACTTGAACGAATGCGCCGGCACCACGCGATCGTCGTGATCGGCGGTCGTGATGAGCGTGGCCGGGTACGTCACGCCGGCCCTGATGTTGTGCAGCGGCGAGTAGGCGTAGAGCGTCTTGAACTCTTCGGGATCGTCGCTCGATCCGTAGTCGGCGACCCAGTTCCAGCCGATCGTGAACTTCTGGAACCGCAGCATGTCCATGACCCCGACCTGCGCGATGCCGACGCGGAAGAGCTCCGGCCGCTGATTCATCACCGCGCCGACGAGCAGCCCGCCGTTCGACCCGCCCTGAATCGCCAGCCGCGCCGGCGACGTGTACTTGCTGGCGACGAGCCACTCGGCCGCCGCGATGAAGTCGTCGAACACGTTCTGCTTGCGCAGCTTCATGCCCTGCTGATGCCACGACTCGCCATACTCGCCGCCGCCGCGCAGGTTCGCCGACGCAAACACGACTCCGCGCTCGAGAATCGCCAGCCGGGCGGCGCTGAACGTCGGCGAGACGACGACGTTGAAGCCGCCGTAGCCGTAGAGCAGCGTCGGATTGTTGCCGTCGAGCGCAGATCCTTGCGGTGGACCAGGAACATCGGCACGCGCGTGCCGTCCTTGCTCGGTGTAGAACACCTGCGTCGTGACGAACGCCTCGGGGTCGTAGCCCGGCACGTTCGACCGGCGGAACACTTCGCTCGTGCCGGGACGCGATGTCGTAGCGGTAGATGGTCGGCGGCACGCTCAGCGAGTTGAACGTGTAGAACACGAACGTGTCGTCGTGCGAACCGGCGAAGCCGGCCGCCGCAGCCAGGCCCCGGCAGCACCACTTCGTTCTCGAACGTGCCATCCAGTCCATGGACGTACGCGCGCGTCGTCACATCCTTCAGGTACGTCGCGAACAGCTTGCCGCCGGCCGTGCCGGCGCCCTGCAGCGGCTCGGGCGTTCAGGCAGCACGTCGGTCCAGTTGGCCTCTTCCGGGTGCGCCGGATCGACGAGCACGACTCGCCAGTTCGGCGCGCGCGCGGTTGGTCTGCACGAGCAGCTTCTCGCCGACGTTGTCGACGACGCCGAACGAGTCGTCTGAGATGGTCGCGACGAGCGGCGTGAAGTGCGGCGCGCCCTGCGAGAGGTCGCAGACGTGGAGCGCGTTGCCATCGCTGCCCTTGCCGCGCTCGGAGATGGTGAGGATCGCGAACCGTTCGTCCTCGGTCGTCTGGACCGTGTGAAACCGCTGCGGGTTCGCCGCGTCCTCGTAGACGAGCCGATCCTGCGACTGCGGCGTGCCGATCCGGTGGAAGAAGACCTGATGGTTCTCGTTGATCGACGCCTTCTCCTGGCCCAGCGGCGGCGCAGGATACCGGCTGTAGAAGAAGCCGTCGCCGTGCCACGCCACGCCCGACACCTTGACCCACTCGAGCGTGTCATCGAGGGTCGTCCTCGTCGGCCAGGTCCATGACCTTGAACTGCTGCCAGTCGGACCCGCTGTGCGAGATGCCGTAGACGGCGTATCGTCGCGTCCTTCGACGGCGCGAAGACGCTCAGGCCCACCGTGCCGTCGGCCGACCACATGTTCGGATCGATCAGCACCTCCGGCACGCCGTCCAGGCCCTCCTGGATGAAGAGGACGCTCTGATTCTGAAGGCCCGAGTTCCGGCTGAAGAAGAAGTACGGTCCTTTGCGCAACGGCGCCGAGTACTTCTCGTAGTCGTTCAGCTGCAGCACGCGCGCCTGGAGCTCGGCGCGGAACGGGATCCGCTCGAGGTACGGAAGCGTGACGCTGTTCTGCGCCGCGACCCACGCCGCCGTTTCTGCTGAGGTGTCGTCCTCCAGCCAGCGATAGGGATCGGGCACCTGTGCCGTGGTAGATGTCGACGTGATCGCTCTTCCGGGTCATCGGGATTCACCGCTTCCTGCCGCCTTGGCTGGGCGCCTTCGGGCAACGTCGCCGCGAAAACGATAACCATTACAGGAGATCAGAGATCAAGAGAATGGATCGTTTCTCCCGATCTCACTCTGTGACCATTACTGTCGCCGCCCGACCGAGATCCAGGCCGTCGAGCCCTGGAGCCGAGTTTGGCTGAGCCAACCACTACGAGCGTTCTCAGGAGGTCAAGGATCAGAGAGAAATGGATCGTTTCTCCTGGTCTCGAGCTCTGTAAACTAACGAGCCGCCGACCAACGCTCAGAACAACGACCTCATCAGATCGCGAAGACGAAGTACGTGAAGAAGGCATAGAACCCCGAGCACGCCAGCAGGCCGATCTCGCGCCAGAGCGGCGCGCGCACGGCTCGCGGCAAGAAGCGGCGGTTGACGAGGAAGATCTGGATGCCGGCGACGAGCAGCACGATGCCGGCCATGTTCGCGAGGATCTTGAACAGCTGGAACGGCGACGCCGAGCGGATCACGAACACGCCCCAGACGGAGAACACGATCAGGATCCCGTAGTAGATCGCGCGAATCCCCATCTTCCATTCGCGCGCGCGCGTGCTCGACATCCAGACGGCGTCCGTGATCGTGCGCACCAGGATGTCGGTGTTGCCGAGCTGCGTCTTGAAGAGAATCCAGAAGCCGTTGAAGAGCGTCAGGAACCAGAAGCCCGGCCAGATCTTGCTCAGATACTCGGCCTGGTAGGCGCCCGCCGCCAGTCCCTGCAGGTCGGTGCCGTGCGGGATGATGGCAGTGGCCAGGTTCACGTTGAGGAACATCCCGAGGAAGCAGAAGAGCCCCCACACCCACAACTGATCCGCGTGCACGTACTTCATCCACTCGCGCCAGCGCACCAGATTCTCGGGTGTCGCCGGAAACACCGTGCCGACATGCGAGAGCTGGATCGCGTGCCCGCCGACGGCGCTCGGAATCGCGCCGACCTTGGCGCCCATGCCGAAGCCCTTGTCGCGAATCCAGTTGGTGACCGTCAGGTTGCCGAGGCCGCCCGAACCGGCCGTCGCCGCCAGCGCGCCGATGAGCGCCCAGTCGATCGGCTGCGGCAGGCCGGTAAAGCTGAAGAACCCCAGGAAGGTCTCGAGCCAGTGCGACATCGGCACGAACGCGATGTTGATGGCGAGCAGAAACAGGAACACCACGCCGAGCATCGTCCAGGCGAAGTACTCGAGCATGCGCTCGATGGTGCCGCCGAACGAGAGGATGAGCACGCACGAAGAGGATGAGTCCCGTGGCCACCCAGGCCTGCGCCGCCTGATCGGGCGCGCCCGGCATGCGGCCCATCCACGCCCCCAGGAGCGTCGCCGCGGCGCTGCCGGCGAGCGCCGGCCAGCCAAGCTGGAAGAAGCCGACCACGGTGTAGAACGCGGCCCAGAACTTCGGGCCCGGCTTCAGCCGCATGATGCCGCCGTAGATCGGCTCGCCGGTATAGAGCGTGTAGCGGATCGCCTCGAGGTTGAAGAGCACCTGCAGCAGGATGGCGATCGTCGCGATCAGAAAGATCGCGGACGAGTATTTGACCGCCGCGGCCGGGCCGACGAGCCACTCGCCGCCGCCGATCGAGGTCGCCGCCATGATCGCGCCCGGCCCGATGATCTTGAAGAGGTTGCGGGCGTTGAACGGCGGCGGGGCCGGCAGGTCGGCGACGTCCCAACGGGGAAGCTCGCCGTGGCTGGCGGGCAGGGATCCTTCGGCCGGAGGGCGAACCGCGGAGCTGGGCATGCGCAGACGATATCACTGCTCGCGGGCGACTTCGGCGGTGCGTCTGCGGGAGGGCACACAGTGGCTGTTACCTCGGTCGGCGAGCCCGCATGCCGCGACCAGCTAGTAGACAGCCGACTACCTTGGTGGTAGATTGACTCCTACCTTATGGCGAAGCGCACACGCTACGAGAACCGCATCGAGCTCGTGCAGGGCACGCTCGACATGCTCATCCTCCGCACCCTGCAGTGGGGCGCGCAACACGGCCATGGCATCGGCATGGCCATCCGCGCCAGCTCCGAGGATGCTCTGCAGATCGATCACGGATCGCTCTATCCCGCGCTCCACCGGCTCGAGAAGCAGGGCTGGATTGACGCCGACTGGAAGCTGAGCGAGAACCGCCAGCGCGCCAAGTACTACCGCCTGACGGCCGCGGGAAAGAAGCAGCTTGCCGCGGAGCAATCGCGGTGGAATCGGATCGTGGAAGTCATAGGCCGGGTCATGAAGCCGGCCTGAGCACGGTTCAGGGTTCACGGTTCAGGGTTCAGGGTTCAAGGTTCACCGTTTCCGGAAAGGGCGGCGTCATGGCCATTGGCGACAATCGATGGTGGAAGCGGTTGCAGCTGCGCGTCTGGCGCCGGGCCGAAGACGACCAGGACCTGGCCGACGAAGTCCGGTTTCACCTCGCGGAAGAGGAACGGCTGCGCATCGAAGCCGGCGTCGCGGCCGGCGAGGCCCGTCGCATCCGCGCGTCGCGACTTCGGGAACGTCCTGCGCGTCACCGAGCTCACCCGAAGCGCACGCGGAGGGACGGCACTCGAGGCGTTCGTCCAGGATATCCGCTTCTCGGTCCGTCTGCTGCGCCGCAATCGCGTCTTCGCGCTGTTCAGCATCGCCTCCCTCGCGCTCGGCATCGGCGCGACGAGCGCGATCTTCTCGCTGTTTGACGCCATCGTCCTGCGCGAGCTGCCCGTGCGCGAGCCGGGGCGCCTCATCTCGCTCTCGTTCGCCATGGGCACGGGCCGCGCGAACAACTACATGCCGTACCCGCACTTCGCGCACATGCGCGAGGCGAATCAGACCCTCGAGGGGCTCTTCGCCTGGACGCGAGCGCCGCGCATCAGCGTTGGCTTCCAGGGACGCGAGGAGATCGCCTCGCTCATGCGCGCGAGCGGCGACTACCATCCCACCCTCGGCCTGCAACCGGCACTCGGCAGGCTCTTGACCCGCTGACGATGACCGCCCGGGCAGCGCCGCGGCGGTGATCAGCCATGCCTACTGGCAGCGCCGCTTCGGCGGCAGCCCGTCGGTGATCGGCGCCGGCATCTCCGTGAACCAGATGCCGTTCACGATCGTCGGCGTCGAGCCCCGAGGTTTTGCGGGCGTGAATGTCGGTGAGGCGTCGGATGTCACCGTGCCGCTGCAGTCCGGGGAACGCGTCGACGTCACCGCCGGCATATGGGTCGACCCCTTTGCGACCTGGATTGAGATCATGGGCAGGCGGCGCCCGGACGCGTCCGCTGGAGGCGGCGGTCAGCAACCTGAGTTTCCTCTACGGTCAGGTCAACGCATCCGCCGCGAGCGCCGCCCCCCAGAACGCGTTCGCCGCCCGCGTCGTCCGCGAGGCCCGCCTGATCGTGAAATCGGGCGCGCGGGGTGGATTGAGCAGTCTGCGGAATGGGTACGAGCGCTGGCTGCTGCTCCTCCTGATGATGCTCGCGGCGGTCGTGCTCCTCGCGAGCCTGAATGTCGCCACGCTCCTGCTGTCCCGGGCCGAAGCCCGCTCGGTCGAAATCGCCACTCGCCTCGCCATCGGCGCGGGACGCTGGCGCATCGTGCGCCAGCTGATGACGGAATCCCTCCTGATTGCGGGATGCAGCGGTGTGGTTGGCCTGCTCCTCGCCTGGTGGGCGAGCCAGTTCCTCCTCCGCATCGCTCTCGTCGGCGCGGCGAACTTGCCGCTCGATCTCACGCCGGACCTGCGAATGTTCGGCTTCACGCTGTTCATCAGCGCGGCGACGTCAGTGTTGTTCGGGCTCCTCCCGGCGATTCGTGCCACGGCATCGGCTCTCAAGGCCTCAGGCCGAACGCACGGAACTGCGCACCGCCGGCTGCTCGAGCGAGCCCTCGTCGCCACCCAGACAGCGCTGTCGCTCGTCCTGCTCGTGTTCGCCGCGCTTTTTGTGCGCAGCCTGAACAACATCTGGTCACAGGATCCCGGATACGACCGCAGCAACGTCGTGATCTTCTCCGTCGACGCCGGGCTGGCTGGAAAGCGAGGGCCTGACGCCGTGCGCACGTATCGGTCGGTGCTCGAAGCGCTGCCATCGCTTCCCGGCGTGACGTCGGCCACGGCCTCAGCCGTCGCTCCCGTCAGCACGACCTACTACTTCGTCTCCTCGCTCACGAAGGTCGGGGCAACCGAATTCCCCGAGAATCAGCCGCTGCGCATCGCCTTCAACTCGACCGCACCGGGATACTTCGCGACCATGCGCATCCCGCTCCTGGCCGGGCGGGACTTCGACGAACGCGACGGAGTGGATGCACCGAAGGTCGCGATCATCAGCGAAACGCTCGCGAGCCGGTTCTCGGGAAACCCGGTCGGGCAATCGATCGCCGGCGGCGACGGCAGGTGGGAGGTCATCGGCGTCGCCAGAGACAACCGCTACGCCAACGTCAAGGATGCGCCGCGCGACGTCGCGTATTTCGCGATGTTTCAAGGGAAAGAGCATCGGATCCGCGCCCACCTACGAAATCCGGTTCACAGGGTCCGCGCCCGAGATGCTCCAATCGGTTCGCGCGGCTGTGGCCGCCGTCGACTCGGGCCTCACGATGTTTCAGGCCACCACCCTTGAGGCGCGGACGCGCGACTCGCTGGCGCGTGAGCGGCTGCTGGCAATGCTCAGCAGCTACGTCGGCGGCTTCGCGCTGCTGCTGGCCTGCATCGGGCTCTATGGTTTGTTGATGTACAGCGTCGCGCAGCGGACGCCTGAGCTCGGGCTGCGCATGGCGCTCGGGTCATCGGCCGCTGGCATTCGGCGGATCGTCCTGCAGGAGAGCGTCCTGACAGTCGCTGTGGGGACCATCGCCGGCCTCGGCGCTTCGTGGATGCTCGTGCGACTGGTGCGCGCGCAACTCTACGCACTCGAACCCACGGACCCCCTCGCGTTTGGCGCGGCAACGCTGCTGCTGCTGACAATCGCCGCCGTCGCAGCCTATCTCCCCGCGTGGCGCGCGGCGCGGATCGACCCTGTTATTGCGTTACGGCAGGAGTAGGTCGCAAGGGGGTCAGGCTTGCATTTCAACATAACATTATCGAAATGTTGAAATACAAGACCTGACCCCGATGGTGATTGCACCACGGACGAGAGCACGACTAAAGCACTTCGTGCCTGCCGTTACTCAACTGGCGATCGGCAGCCGATCGTGGACCGCCTGTGCCCGCGTCAGCGCGGCCTCGACGTTCGGGCACACGTTCTCGGCGCCGGCCAGCTCGATGAACCCGGCCTGCTCCATCACCGCCCGCGGCTGGTCGCGCGCGCCGCAGAAGATGGCGGTGCGGCCCGACGATCGCAGCCGCATCGTCAGATCCTCCAGCGCCCGCAAGCCCGTGGCGTCGATCGCCGTCATGTTGCGCAGGCGGAAGATCACGATCGGCGTCAGCTCCTCGATGCCTGTCGACCACGCCCTGCAGCTTGTCGGTCGTGCCGAAGAGAAACGGGCCGTGGATGCGGAGAATCGTCACGTAGTCGGGGATGTGCTTGTCCTGCAGGATGTGCACGCGGCCCTCCTCCAGGTACTCGGGCGTGACCCGATCGACCGTCGTCGTGCTCGACACGCGCCGGATGTAGAGCAGCGCCGCGAGAATCATCCCGACTTCCACCGCCACGGTCAGGTCGGCGAGGACGGTCAGCGCAAACGTCACCACCCAGACGGCGACGTCGGTCTTGGTCTGCCGCAACAGGAGCGGAATCTCGTGCCACTCGCCCATGTTGGCCGCGACGACGAACAGGATCGCCGCCAGCACCGCCATCGGAACGTGTCCCGCCAGCGGGCGCCGAACGAGCAGCATGGCCGAGCAGCGTGAGCGCGTGGATCATCCCGGCCACAGGCGTGCGCGCGCCCGATCGAACGTTGGTCGCCGTGCGGGCAATGGCGCCCGTCGCCGGCAAGCCCGCCGAACATCGGCGACACGATGTTGGCGACGCCCTGAGCGACGAGCTCGACGTTCGGATTGTGCCGATCGCCGCTCATGCGATCGGCGACCACCGCCGACATCAGCGACTCGATCGCGCCGAGCATCGCGACGGTGAGCGCCGGCGAGAGCAGCGCGAGGATGAGCGACGGTCGAAACGCTGGGATGTGAAACTCGGGCAAGCCGGCCGGCACGGCGCCGAAGCGCGACGCCACGGTCTCAACTGGCAGCTGGGCCACCCAGGCGACGGCGGTGCCGGCGACCAGGCCGACGACGGTGCCCGGAATACCCTTCACGAAGCGGTTCGTGCCGAGCACGAGCAGCAGCGTCATGACGCCGACGACCACAGGGCGGCGGGGTGATCGTGTCCAGGTGGCGGCCAATCGCCGCGAGGCGGCCGAGGAACTCGCCGGGGTTCTCGGTCATCCGCAGCCCGAGGAAATCTCGGATCTGCGTGCTCGCGATGAGGACCGCGATGCCGTTGGTGAACCCGATGACGACCGGCCGCGGGATGAAGCGGACCGCGCGTGCCCGTCCCCGTCACGCCCAGGATGACGAGCATGACGCCGGCCATCATCGTGCACATGAACAGGCCCGCGACGCCGTGCTCGGCGACGATGCCGGAGACGACGACGACGAAGGCGCCGGTCGGACCGCCGATCTGGACGCGCGAGCCGCCGAGCGCCGAGATGATGAATCCGGTGACGATCGCGCAGTAGATGCCGGCCTGGGGCGTCAGGCCGGAGGCGATCGCAAACGCCATCGCCAGCGGCAGCGCGACCAGCCCGACGGTGATGCCGGCGATGAGATCGTGCCGGAAGGTGGCGCGGTCGTAGTCCCGCAGGGCGAGGATCGACTTCGGCAGCCAGGCCTCCCACACCCCGCCCATGGTCGTCACCCTCGCCGATCCTCGCGCTTCAGCTCGCGCAGCATGGACTGGCTCTCGGTCTGGCTTTCGGACAGCTGCTGATTCAGGAACTCGCGCGCGACCCGCAGGAGATCGGCGACGAGCGGACTGCGCAGCGCGTAATAGGCCTGGGTGCCCTCGCGGCGCACGGTGACGACGTTACTCGCGCGCAGCGCGGCCAGGTGCTGGGACACGATCGGCTGCTCGAGCGTGAGCGCCGCCTGCAGTTCCTGAACGGATCGCTCCCCTTGCACGAGCCGCTCGAGGAGGCTGATGCGGGTCGGGTGCGCAAGCGCCCGGAAGAAGTCGCTCTTGAGGACTTGCAGGGCCGTGGGCATATATATATATATTACTATATATGCTCGGCGTTCGGCTTCGGCGTCGGCGTTCGGCGTTCGGCGTTCGGCGTTGGCGTTCGGCGTCGCGTTCGCGTTCGGCGTTCGGCAGTTCCGCTGCCGTTAGCGGCGGAGGACGGCGGCGATCTCGGCTGGTGTCAGCTGGGCGGCGCGCTTGTCGGGACTGCTGACGGCGAAGCGATCGCCGGCGTTGTGGAGGACGAGCTTCCCGCGGGCGAGCGAGGCCGCCGTCTGGAGATCGCCGGCGCGGCGCAGGCCCGGGATGTAGAGCCGGGTGAGATAGGACTCGTCGCTCGACGTGTCGAATCGCCCGACGTCGAGGACGGCCACCGGCACCGAGACGACGGCGGCCGCGAGGAGCGCGGCGAGCGCGGCGTCACCGTCGGCGACAATGGCCGCTCCGGGGTTCGCGTTCACTGCCCCGACGACCTCTTCGACGCGCCGGCCGGCCGCGGTCTGGTTGTAGGTCTCGAAGTGGCGCACCTTGGCGGCGGCGGCCTCGTCGAACGGCGTGAAGGTCAAGGGCCGCACGCTGAACCCGGCGCTCGCGAGCGCCTTCCCCACCGCCGGATCGGAATGGGCGACGAGCACCGTGCGCTTGAGGGCTGGCGCTGCGCGGCACTACTCGGCAACAAGCCCAGCGCGTGCCTGAGCGCGGCGGCATTTTCGGTCGACGGCGTTTCGCTCAACTGCCGCCTGGCGGAAGCAATCCAGCCATCGGTCAATTGCGCGGCGGTCACCGCTTCGGCGGGAAGCGCCCGCTGGTGGAAGACGAGCAGGTCCGAGAGCGGCTCAACGGTGTAGCTCTTTTCTTCCAGCTTCACGTCCGGTGGCGCCTGCTGCAGCCACCGCGCCATCCAGGCATACATCGCCTCGCGGCTGTCCTTGTTGTAGTTGTGCTCGGCCGTCATCCGCACGGCCTGCACGCGATCCGGCGCGCCGAACAGGTCGTAGACGGCGCGCACCGCCGGGTACTCGACCTCCATCGTCTCGGCCGTCCAGTCGCCGGTGGCCGAGACCATCAGGAGTGGACGCGGCGCGATGGTCGCAGCGATCTCGACGTTGGTCGTGGCGAGACGGAGGCCAGGAGGGTTCTCGCAGAGGCAACCGCCCTGCATGTGCAGCGAGATCATGTTGACCGGAACGGCGACCTTGACCCGGGGATCGACCGCGGCGAGCAGGAACGTCTGCGTACCGCCGCCCGACTCCCCGTCGCGGCGAGCGCCTCGCGGCGTACATACGGGAGCGTCTCGAGAAAATCGAGCGCGCGGATGGCGTTCCACAACTGCAGGCCGGCAAGGCTGAGCCCCCACAGAAACTCGCGCCGGCTGCCGAACGTGTGCGGTAGTTGCTGGCTGTCGTTGTAGCCGACCATGTCGTAACTGAAGACGACGAATCCCTGGCGCGCCAGCCCGATCGCCCGCGCCGGTCCCGACGTCGTCGGCGTATTCTCGAGCCGGCCGTAGGTCCAGTGTCCGTGGGGCGACAGCACGGCGGGAAACGGCCCGTCGCCGATCGGGCGATACAGATTGCCCGTGACGAAAAAGCCCGGCAGGCTCTCGAAATACACCTTTGAGACGCGATAGCCCTCGCGCGTCACCTCCCCGACGACCGACGGCCGAAGCGGCGTCTTGTCGGGAAGCGGGAGGAGGCCGGCCGACGCCAGCACGTGCTCGCGCAGGTAGTCCGCGCGTGTCTTCCAGGCGTCGAGCGTGGTCAGGCGTGGCGGGGGGAACCGATCGTTCAAAGTGCGGAACGCCATCTGCCTGGCGCTGACATAGTTCATGGCCGAGGCCGCCGCCACGACCAGGCACGCGAGAAAGAGCCGGCGCTTCATTCGCACCTCATTGCTTGCGGGGGGCTTGCAGGGCATCAGAGGGTGCGATCAATACCACGAGACGGCGCGAACTGCTCAACTGCGGCGCCGGCTTCCGAATGCCGCTTCCGGCCACCAGAGGGGGTAGTGGCCGAAAGCGGGCATCCTGGAAGCCGGCGACCGATCGCTGACAGCTGATAGCTGACAGCCGATTTAGAACGAGAACCGGATCTGCACCTGCACCGTCCGCGGGTTCTGGTAGCCGGTCGCGACGCCGAAGCCGGCGCCGCGCGGCCGCGACCGCGCGTCGATCACGGTGCCGTCGGGATTGAACGGCAGGTTGGTGATCGTCGTCGGATCGCTCGGGTTGTTCAGGTTCATCGTCGTGTTGCGGCCGGTGATGCCGGCCTGGTCGAAGGCGTTGAACAGGTCAACCCGCAGCTCGAGGACGCGCGAACCGCCGAGACGGATGTTGCGGCGGATCGCCAGGTCGAGCGTGCTGATGAAGCACGCCGTCAGGTAGTCGTTGCCCGACTCGAGCCCGACGCTGCCGACGCGCCGGCCCCGCGGAACGCCGCGGTGTTGAACTGCCGCAGCGGATCGTCGCTGCAGCCGTTGCCGGGATCGCCGACGACGGAGACGCGGGCGCCGTAGTCGGGCGACCCGGTCAGGTTCTGGTTGCCGCCGCCGTTGGCTGATAGCGAGTAGCCGACGGTGTAGCCGCTGCTCGGCACGTGCGAGTTGCCGGCGGTGACGTTCGCGCCGCGCCGCGCGCCCGACCAGATCCCCGAGATCTGCCAGTCGTTCACGCAGATAGCCGATCGGCCTTCCATCGCCGACTGGCTGCTCGTGCATGTCGGGCATGTCCCAGATGAAGTTGGCCCGCAAGACGTTGCCGCACCGGATTGTTGTTGCCGAGCAGCTCGTCGGCCTCGGCCTGGTCGTCGCGGATCGAGTACGAGCCGTCGGCGCTGTGCTGCAGGCGCAGCGCCGGCCTGCTGCCGGTCCGAGAGGCCGATCGTGTCGTTGAAGCCGAACGACAGCGCCGTTCTGGAAGCGGCGCTGGAACGAGAGCTGGAGCGAGTGGTAGGTCGCGCCAGCCGCGGTTCCAGAACAGGTTGATGTTGCCGTAGCCGCGGAAGCGCCCGCATCTGGTTGTTCGAGACGACCGCGGCGCCGGGCGTCGTGCTCGTCTGCGTCGGATCCTGATTCTGCGGCAGGAACGCGGCGCCGAAGTCGATCGCGTTGATGTTGACCTGCTGGAGGAAGTCGTAGCCGTGCGAGCCGACGTACGACGACGTCGACCGTCGTCGCCCACGGCAGCGCCGCCTGCAGTGCCGACGTTCCACTGCGTCGACGCCGGCAGCTTGGAGTCGAAGTTGACCGCGGTCAGCCCGGGCGCGCCGGCGATGCTCAGGCCCGCGCCGCCGAGCGACTGCAGCTGCGCGTACTGCGCGGTCACGATCGACGACGTGGGCGGATTGTTCACGCCGCCGGAGAGCGCCGTCGTGAACGGCCGATCGAAGAACAGCCCGAAGCCGCCGCGGACGATCAGCGTCTGCGTGCCGCTCAGGTCGTAGGCGGCGCCGAAGCGCGGCCCGAACGACAGCGCCGGCGACGTCGTAGGTCGCCTTCGGGATGTCTCCGCCGGGCAGGAACAGCCCGTTCAGCTGATTGCCGGTGCCGGGCACCAGCGTGCCGATCGCCACCGAGCTGCCCGACGCCGAGGCTCTGCCCGGTCACCGGATTCACCGCGACGCGGTTGTTGCCGGTGCAGGGCGACGCGCCGAGGCAGCCCGGCGACGTAGAGCGCGCGGCGCCTGCGCCAGCGACCACTGGTCGGGCAGGAAGTTGGACGCCTGGCCGAGCTGGTCGTACTGCGCGCCCTGGTGCACGAAGCGCATGCCGTAGTCGAGCGTCAGCCGGTTGTTCACCTTCCAGTTGTCCTGGACGTAGAAGTCCAGGTTGCGGTAGACCGAGGCGGTCTCGACGTAGCGCTGCGCCTGCTGGAACGAGCTGAAGGTGCCGATCGCGGCGTTCGCGAAGCCGAACGACGTGTCGAACTGGTTGGTGCCGACCGCGTCCTGCTGGAAGTTGATCGTGCCGAACGCCTGGTTGCCGACCTGCTCCGCCTTGTAGCTGTGCGTCGTGTAGAAGCCGGTCTTGATCGTGTGCCGGCCCATGATCTTCGTCAGGCTGATCGCGAAGTCATGGCGTCGAGTTGATGTTGAGCCAGCCGGGGAAGCCGAGCGTCGGCGGCGCGTTGCGACGACGCCGGTTGCCGCCCCACTGGAACGTCGGGACCTTCGACATCCGCGTGCCGTCCCAGAACGCCGGCTGGATCTCGTTGAGCGCCTTGACGGCGTAGTAGTCGGGATCGAGCACGGTGGCGTCGGGGAAGAGGAACGGCAGGCCCTGCAGGTTGGCGCCGGCCAGGCTGGCGAACGGCGTCATCTGGACGCCCGGCCGTGCCCGCGGCGTTGTTGCAGAAGATCGCGCCGGTCGCCGATTGCGCCTGCGCGCAGCCGGCCAGCTCGTTCTGGCTGTGCCCGTAGGTCGCCTCGAGGAACATCGTCGGCGTCAGCGTGTAGTTGACCGACGCGGTGTAGCTCACGACCGGCGCGTCCTGCATCTTGGTGTCGTTGAAGCCGGGGATCGTGCCGTTGAAGACCTGACTCGCGCTGCATCCACGCCGAGTACTTGACGCTGGCGCGCAGCTTCTGCGTCGGCTGATAGTCGACGCGGACCGCCGGCTGCCACGACAGCACGCTCTCTTCGGGCCGCGTGATCTCGTAGTTGTAGTTCTGCGCCGGCCGGGACGTTGGCGATGTTGGGCAGCGGATACAGCTTCAGGATGTTCAGGCCCGGCTGGTAGAGGCGGTTCGCCGGGATGCGGCCGACGCACGCCGCCGTCGCGGAAGCACGCGGTCTGATCG
The DNA here is from genome assembly GCA_963847975.1 of uncultured Acidobacteriota bacterium. GTDB lineage: Bacteria > Acidobacteriota > Vicinamibacteria > Vicinamibacterales > 2-12-FULL-66-21 > DATBJJ01. The sequence continues at coordinate 80,420 of CAWKBU010000005.1, forward strand.
GCCGCCGTGCAGGCGCCGGTGAGCAGCGGATCCTTGATGTAGGGATAGAGGGCGCCGTTGTTGTCGGTCGTCTGCGAGAAGTCGCCGGCGCGCTCGAGCGCGGTCGGCATGCGGTAGCGGATGACGTTGTTGCCGGCGGTGCGCGGCGCGAACTCCTGGCTGTAGAAGAAGAACAGCTTGTTGTTGCCGCCGGGCTTGCCGATCGGGCCGCCGATCGAGAAGCCCCAGTCGCGCTCGCTTGCAGGATCGGCCTTGGGATCGCCGTTGAGCTTGTTGGTCTTGCTGTTCGAGTACCAGTCGGAGTTGCGCTCGACGTCGTAGAGCGAGCCGCGGAACCGGTTGGTGCCGCTCTTGGTGATCGCGGTGACCTGCACGCCGCTCGAGCGCCCGTACTCGGCCTGGTAGCCCGAGGTGAGCACCTTGACCTCGGCGATCGACTCGACGTTCATCTGCAGCAGCGGGCGATTGCTGCCGGTGTCCATCGCCGACACGCCGTCCATCATGATGTTGGGATCGCCGCCGCCGCCGATGCGCACCGGCGTGTTGTTGCTGTCGAGCGTGACGCCCGGCGCGAGCACCGCCAGGGCCATGTAGCTGCGGCTGGCGATCGGCAGGTTCTCGACCGCCTCGCGGCTGACCGTGAACGAGCGCTCGCCGCTCGAGGCCTGGATGGCCGGCGCTTCGCCGGTGACGCTCACCGTCTCGGCGAGCGCCGCCGACTTCGATCGACCAGGGCGCCGATCGCATAGCGGTCGCCGGCGCTGACCGGAACGCCGCTGCGCCTGAGCGTCTTGAAGCCGTCCATCGTGATCTGAATCGTGTAGATGTCGGGCGCGACGTTGACGAAGGTGAAGTCGCCGCTCGTGTTCGAGACGACGTCGGGCAGCTGCGTGCCGCGGGTATCGCTGGTGAGCGTGACCGTCGCGCCGGGGATGACGGCGCCCTGCGCGTCCTTGACCGTGCCGGTCAGCGTGCCCGTGGTGACCTGGGCCGCGGCCGGACGCGCGAGGATCGCGAGTGCGATCGACCGCGACGGCCAGCACGTGCGACACGTTCCTTCTCCTGCTCATCGAGTCTCCCCTCCTCGACTGACGCTGACGCCAAGCAGCTGAATCGACTGCGTTCGACGAGCCGTTTTGCCAGGCGAATACGCGCGTCAGCGGGTGGCGAGGTGAATACTCGCGAACGAGGGAGGACGCGGTCAAGTGCAGGCTGGTCAATTGGCCGATGGACGTATGTCTTTCGGCGTATGTCGAACGGGTGATGCTGGGACCGGCAGCCCGTCGCCGGATGTCAGGAGGCGAGCGCCACGATCCCGCGTTGAAGGGCCTGGGTCACCGCTTCGGTTCGATCGGCCGCGCCAAGCTTGCTGAGGATGTTGCTGACATGAACCTTGACCGTTCCCTCGCTGATGTCGAGCTGCGCGGCGATCTCCCGATTGCGCTTACCCACGACCATCAGCTTGAGCACCTCGAGCTCGCGCGGTGACAGATGCGAGCGGGGCGAACGGGACGCGAGACGTGCCGCCACATCCGGCAGGCACGTGCCGCTGCCCCGCCGCCACTTTCCGTATCGTGTCCACGAGCTCTTCCGGTTGCACGGTCTTCACCAGGTAGGCGAGCGCGCCAGCCTCGAGCGCGACGTGAATTTCTTCGTCGCCCGCGAACGTGGAGAGCGCGATGATCCTGGCGTCCGGACACTCCGCACGGATCGCTCGAATGGCGTCGGTGCCGCTGAGATCGGGCAGACGGAGGTCCATCAGCGTCACGTCGGGCTGCTCGGACCTGAACAGCTCGATGGCCCGGTGACCGGTCGCGGCTTCTGCGCACACGGTCATGTCGGCTTCGAGCGCAATGACGCTCGACAGACCGAGGCGCACCAGATAGTGATCGTCGACGAGCATGAGCCGTATCTGTGTTGGTCATGGTTGCTCAGTGGCGCTGCCCGCACGCGAATCTCCGGGCGGAGCTCCGGCCGCCTGACCCTGGGCACGGTGACGGCCACGATGGCTCCGCCCTCCGGTTGATTCTCCAGCCGCAGCGTTCCACCCATCTTGTCCACGCGCTCGCGGATGCCACGAAGGCCGAAATGGCCGTTCATGTGGTCCGGGCCACCATCGGCGAATCCCGTTCCATCGTCGCGCACGACCAGGTGCACGGCGTCGTCGTCGAAGCGAAGCTCGACGTCCACGCGCGTCGCTCCCGAATGCTTGATGGTATTGGTCAGGGCTTCGAGACCGATGCGCAGCAGATGGTGTTCGTCCGAGCTCTCGAGAGACGCGACGGACCCCATCGTGCGCACGGTGGCGCTCAGCGACGTTCCCATCGTCATCTGTTGCGCCACTTCGGATAAGGCGCCGACGAGGTCCCGCGTCTCGAGCGCGCCGTGGCGCAGATCCATGACCGAGCGACGTGCTTCGCTGAGGCTGTAGCGCAGCATGTCGGAGGCGATCCCGAGCGCACGCCGTGCGGTCTGAGGTGCGCTGTCGAGACTCTTGGCCACCGCACCGAGCTGCAACTGGATGCCCGCCAGCCCCTGTTCGAGCGTGTCGTGAAGCTCGCTCGCGAGACGGCTTCGCTCCGCGATGATGGCGCGATACTGCTGTTGCACGAGCGCGTTCCGGGTGGCGACCACGCGGGCCCACACCACGCCCACGAGGCCGGTCACGGCCATGAACAGTCCGAGAACCAGCGAATGTCGTCGGCGTCCACCAGGGCGCCGCCGCGAGCAACACCACGTCTCCGTCGGAACCGAGGAGGACTCGAAACGCCGGCGGCGGCCCGGTTTCGAACGCATAGATGCCGGTCACCGCGACCAGCGCACCGCTGCCGGGGGCATCGGCCGGTGCCGTCGACTGCGGATCATGACTGGCCTCGAACACGGTCTCGCCGACTTTCAGCACCAGCGAACGGCCCGCCGGTGTTGTCACCTCCGTCAGCAGCACGGCCTCGACTCGGACGAGCTCCGAGTCGTGATCGGCCGAGAGCAGGCCGTCGGGTGCAAGCGTCCGTGGCGCTGGGACCTCGTCGTGCCCGACTCGGCGCATGACGGCATTCTGCAGTCTCGGCTTGGTCGAGCTGACGATCGGGAATCCGGCGACGTCGATGACGTCGCCGGGCTTCAGCGCGAATGGTTGGTCGGTCTCGATCAGCGCCGCGCTCGTCTCATCCCGTAGGTAGACCTTGTGACGCACCTCCTGGGACCGCGAATGCATCGTGATGTCTTCGACGAACGTCGGTTGCCCGACTCGTGTCCCGGTCACCGTCCCGCGCAACCGCACCCGGCGGTCAATCTGATCCTTCGCGTGATGGGTGTACAGGCTGGAATCGCGCGAACCGGAAGCGACCACGGATCGGGCGGCGGCGTGTCGATGCACGGCGTCGGTGGTGCGTCCCGCGAAGAGCGAAATCCCGCGCACCTGCCGCGTCTGGTTGTACAGCGTGCCGGCGTTGCCCCGGAGTCTGACGCGGGCGTCGATGAATCGGGTCAGATCCTGCGTCGGAGAAATCCCAGAACCAGGCGCGCACCGCCCCGCCTTCGACCGCGATATCGACGAAGAGGGTTTTGCCGGACTCGGACACCCAGGCCCGCTGGCCGACGCCGACCACCTCGATGTACTCACAATCGAAGACGCCGCTGAGCAGCGACGCATAGGGCACGCGTTTCGCCGTGGGAAGGGCCGATCGGCCGACCCGGCGGACGGATTCGGGAACGACATCGGGAGCGAATCCATCGGCCGACGTGTAGCCTTCGACGTCGACCACGTCGCCGGGGTGCAGGTCGAGCCGCGGATGGTTGAGAAAATACCGGCGGCCGTATCGCACGAACAGACCGGCGCTGCCATCGTGCACGATGAGGCCGGCAGGTTCGCGCTCGTTGATGTAGGTCACGGTGCCACGAACGAGCACGCGCTGACCCTGCTGGCGATCTCCGGCGTCAGCGCCCGGATCGCGCTGATGGCCGTCAGCGGCGCACGCTGGTCCTGTTGGCCCCGCTCGTGCGAGCGCTCAAGCGCCGACGGCGCCCATCGCCAGGCACACCGAAGCGATGAACGCGAGCCACTGCGAACGAAGGCCCTGAGCGCGTCGGCGTAGAGGCAGCTTCGCCATTCCTTGCGAACTCGCCGGCATCATAGCATCCGCCTCGGCGTGATACGCACGCAAGCGATCCGAATCTGGCCTCCGCCAGCTGACGTACCCCGAAAGGCGTATTGCGCTGCATGCGGAGATTGGCTATCGTCCGCGCCGCAGAAGGGCGCCGATAGCAGAACCGACGGAGCAGCTCCAGTTCGCTTCGCGTTCTGAGCCACGGATGACACGGACAACACGGAAGCGTTGGCTTCTGGATTCCTCGGGAGAGCGCATGAAGGAAACATTGAGTCGCCGGGAATTCCTGCAACGGACGACGACGGTCGCCGCGTCGCTCGCCGTGCCGACGTTCCAGGCGGCGCCGCGCGGCCAGTCGCGCATGTTCATCTCGCTGCCGCCGTGGGCCGTGGCTCGCAACGTCGGGTGGCCCGAGCAGGCGCACGTCGCGGCGCGGGTCGGCTACGGCGGCATCGACTGGGCGTTCGGGCCCGCGCGCACGGCAGGCGTGGAAGCCACGCGCGCGCTCCTCGCCGAGCTGAAGATCCGCGCGACGATCATCAACCTGCCGATGCAGGGCCCGCTCGACGGCGATGAGGCGGCGTTCTCGGCGCAACTGCCGAAGCTCGCGGAGGATGCGGCGTTTTGTGCGGCCATCGGCTGCCGCAGCCTTCAGCTGGTGCTGCGCGCGACGACGGGCGGTCCGACGAAGGAGGAACGGTGGAAGGTCGTTCGCGGCCGGCTGGCGGCGATTGGCGGAAGTTCTGCGCAAACACGATGTGCGGCTCTCGCTCGAGTTCCTCGGTCCGCTGGTGTTTCGCACGCGCGCCGGAGGCGGAGGCCGCGGTCGGCGGGGCGGCCCGCGGTCGATCCGAACGCGCCACCGCCGCCGCCCCCGGCCCCGCCCGTGCCGTTCGTCTGGACGCTGCCCGAGACGGTCAAGCTCTGTGCGGAGAGCGGTCCGAACATCGGCGTCACCCTCGACGCCTGGCACTGGTATCACTCGGGCGGAACGGTCGCGGACATTCTGGCGACGGATGCCTCAAGGATTGTCCACGTCCAGTGTCGGACGCGCGGCAGATGCCACCCGAAGAGGTGGAAGACAACATGCGGCTCCTGCCGGGCGAGGGCGTCATCGATTTGGTCGGCTTTTTCGGGGCGCTGCAGAAGATCGGCTACCAGGGAGGCGTGGCCCCGGAAACGATCGGACCGCGCATCCCGGATGGAATGCCGCCCGAGGAGAGCGCGAAGCTGGCGCTCGAGATGACGACCGGCGTCATGAAGAAGGCCGGCGTATCGGCGTGATGTCCCAACTCGGCCGCCGATGGCCAGCGGCGCCGAATCCAATCAGTTACGCGAGAGGCACATGTCCAACGTGCAGACGGACTCCACCATCCATGACGTCGTGATCGTCGGTTCGGGCGCCGGCGGGGGCACTGTCACGAAGGTCCTGGCCGACGCCGGCATCAACGTCCTGCTCATGGAAGCAGGCCCGATGGTCGGCATGGCTCGACTTCGAAGCACCGCTGAAGTAGGGCTCGCGGGGAGTGCACCGCCACCGAGCGTGCGCATTACTGCGGGACCACCTGATAGCTGACGAACGCCAGATACTGACTGTCGGGCGACCACGACGACACGTTGATGGTCCCCTGCCCGCCGAACAGCCTCGCCAGCACGTCCACTTTTCGGCTCTTGAGATCCATCACTCGCAGCGCCACGTCCCGGTTCGCCGGGTGGTCGCCCGAGCCTTTGGCATACGTCAGAAACACGAGCGTCTGGTTGTTCGGCGCGACGTGCGGGAACCAGTTCTCGGCCTCGTCGTGCGTGACCTGCTCCTGTTGCGACCCGTCGGCCCGCATGCGCCAGATCTGCATGGTGCCCGTGCGGTCAGAATTGAAATAGATGTGCTGACCGTCTGGCGAATACTCCGGTCCATCGTCCTTGCCGTCCGCTGTGGTGAGGCGCGTCTCCTCGCCCCCGCCAACCGGAATCGTGTACACGTCGTAGTTGCCGTTGCGCAGCGCGCAGTACGTCAGTGTCTTGCCATCTGGCGACCAGCCATGGAAGTACGACGGACCGAGCTTCGTCACGAGCGTGGGCGCACCGCCGGCAACCGGCACCGTGTAGATCAACGACGGCCGCTGCCCATCAATCGTCTGCGATTGATCGCTGATCGCCCACAACGTGCCGTCGAGCGTGACACCGTGATCGTTGTTGATGCGTGTCAGGAAGCCCAGATCGACCTGCTCGGGCACCTTCAGGCGGTTCGGGTTGCGAGGCGTCCCCGGTGGGTCCGCCTGCACCTTGTACAGCCTGCCGCCGTTGTTGAAATAGAGCATGTTCGACTTGTCGGGGAACCAGTTCGGCGCTTCGATCCGGCCCGGCTGCGTCACGACGTAGGCGACACGGCGATCCCTCGACCGGAGACTGATGGTCTCGAGCGTATTGATGAGCGTGGTACACGCCCCGACCGGCGGCGTCGTCAACTCGACGTTCGTGAACTGCGCGGTTTCCATCGCGCTGTGTTGTGCGCCGACACGCCAAGTCCGACATAAAACTCGCCGGCCAGGTCTATTCGGGCGGAACCGCCGGCCGGCTCAGCTCCCCTGACGCGCCGGCAACTGACATGGAGACGTAGTTTCCCCGCTTCTCGAGCCGAATCCGCTTCGGTCCAGTCACGTTCGCTTGCACTTCGCGCGTCGCGCCGCCTTTCTCGTCGCGCCACTGGAGCGAGGTGAGGCCGTCGCCATGGAGCGCGGCGTCCGCATAGACGGAGTCCGAGTCGAGCGACTGTCGAATCATCAGACACGCTTTGCGGTGAGGATCCGGCGCGCCGCCGCGGGACTGGTGGCGACGAATTCCACCGAGGCGTCGAGCATCACATCGCCCGACACCTTCTTCCAGACGAACTGAAAGTGATCGGCCGTCGCCCACATGTTCTCGCCGCCACCGGCGACGACATACGTGCCCTTGGCCGGGTCGTAGGTCGCCGAGCCGCTGCCGGTCGTGGATGGCGTTCCGATATCCTGACTGCCAGTGAACATGCCCAGCGGGCCAACGCTCGACGACGGCGAACCCTGTGAATCCAGATCGAATGGCAGAAGAAGCACGAGGGACGCGATTGCGGCCGCGTGCCGGATTAAAATCGTCATGCAGACTCCCGGTGGCCGACTCTTGGGCGGGGCGGGAATTTGCGGCCCTTGGCCAGTTCCCGACAACTGAGAACAATTGTTCTCGAAGCCTCGTCGCTTGGGCAGGTGGAACAAGTTAGCATGCGAGTGATCGGCTCTCCGACGGCCCGGCCGAACGGTTTGGCATCGCAGGCATGGGCAATTGCCTACCGGGACCTCCTTCAACCATCGGGCGGGGGTGCGGGGCAAGGGTCGCTTCATTGTGGGATCAGTCCCTTCCGACTCGTCCCACCGCCCGGAGGGCGGACTCATCCTCAGCGGCCTTCAGGAACAACGAGGACTCGCCGTGCTCCTCGATGTCCTCATTGAGGGCACGACGGACCTCCGGCTCGCTTGCCCTCCACAACTTCCATATCTTCGGCCTGCGATGCCAGCCAATAAGTGCTCTGGACTTCACCCTCGTCTTCGAGGATGAATCGACAGGCATCAACAGCGTGCGGATCATCGGATCGCCCTCTTCGAACACTCGGCACTTACCGAAACCACACCGACTTCATCGGCTGCTCGTTGACGTCGAGCCGGAACACGTCGGGCCGGGCGTAGTGGCCCACCACGTCGAAGTCGAACTTGGCCCGGGCGAGGTCGGCCCGGTCGAGGTCCGCCGTCAGCACGCACTCCTCGCCGTACACCGGCCCGGCCAGCAGTTCGCCCGAGCGGCCCGACGATGCAACTGCCGCCCCGGATCAGCACGTCCTGGTCGAGGCCGGGAACCGCTCCGGTGGGGTAGCCGGGCGGCAGGTCGGCCCGCCGCAAGAACTGGCACGCCGACAGGACGAAGCAGCGGCCTTCGAGGGCGATGTGCCGCACGGTCGGCACCCACGTCTCCCGGTCGTCCACGGTGACGGCGCAGTACAACTCGACCCCCTTGGCGTACATCGCCGTCCGCAGCAGGGGCATGTAGTTCTCCCAGCAGATCACCGACCCGATCCTGCCGAGCTGCGTGGCGACGACCGGGCAGCGTGGAGCCGTCGCCGCTGCCCCAGATCACCCGCTCCATCGCCGTCGGCATCAGCTTGCGGTGCTTGCCGAGCAGCGAGCCGTCCGGCCCGAAGATCAGCGCCGTGCAGTAGAGCGTCCCGCCGTCCCGCTCGATCACGCCGACGACGAGGTGGACGCCGTGGTCCCTGGCGACCGAGCCGATGAACTCGGTCGCCGGTCCCGGCACCTCGATGGCGCTCTCGAAGTAGGCGGCGGAACTCGTCCCGGCCCTCCGGGGTGCGGATGCCGACGCTGACGCCGAAGTCGTGCCCCTTCGGGTAGCCGCCGACGAACGCCTCGGGGAAGACGACCAGTTCGGCCCCCTGCCGTGGCGGCGTCGGCCGTGAGGTCGGCGAGCTTCTGGAGCGACCGGGGCGTGTCGAACAGGACGGGGGCCGCCTGCACCACGGCCACACGCACCCTCTGGAGCCCAGCCGACTCTGCAACTGGATCGCTCGCCATTGGTCATTCTCCCGGCGAGAGTCCGCTCGCCTTCCGGCGAACCTGGCTCAGTGTTCAACGATCGTTCCAGGTGATGGTCTGTTGCGGCGCGTTTTCCTCGGCGAGAGTCAGGCCTCCAGGGGCCACCCTTCACTCACGCATGGGGCAGGCTCCCCGGCACGTCGGGCAGTCCCGCCAGGAAGATGGCATCGGGGCGGTGGTGGTGGTACGCCTGGAAGACGAACTCGTTCCAGTAGTTCGGCTCCCGCCCGTATTTCAGCAACTCGTGCAGCCGCCTCCGCTTCTCCGGGGCCGTCAGGCCGATCAGCGACTTGCTCAGGTACGCCGTCCAGTCCGCCTTGCCGAAGCCCGTCAGGACGTAGGGCGTCGTGAAGGCGACGTGGTAGGCCACCGGCTCGACCGGCGGGCAGAGCCGCACGTACCAGAGTTCGCCCGCCTCTCCGGGATACCCCGCCGGGACGTGGCACTCGAACTCGTCGCCCGTGATCAGCTCCCGGAGCAGGCACCGCCCGCCCTCGGCCCCGGCGTGCTCGTAGACGCCCATCCGGGTCTCGGACATCAGGCGGATCGCCTCGATCACTTCCGTCCCCAGCCCGAGCGGCTCGCCCACGTCGAGCAGGCAGGTGCCGATGGTCTCGCGGTCGGGTCCGAACCGCAGGTCGAAGAACGCCCAGGTGGTGAAGTAGCTGCCCGTCAGCGGGCTCATCGGCGGCCCGCCCGGCAGGTAGTCGTCCTCGGGCGTGGGGCCGACCTGGTAATAGGGCTCGAACTCGGGGAACTGGCTGACCCGCTCGGCGAAGACCGAGGTGAGCGTTCTGGACGGCGACGTAGACGGCGTGCAGCGGGTCGAGGGCGACCCCGTGGGAGAGCCGGGCGGTCGCCCCGTGCTTGAGGGCGTCCAGGGCGTCCCGGACCGACTCCGCCTCCCGGCGAAGCTCCTGCGTCAGTTTGCGGGCCTTGCCCAGCCGCTTGAGGAGTCTGGCGCTGATCTGGCCCATGGGAGGAGACCGGGGACGGTGGTGGCGGTCGATCCGAGGTCCGAGCCATCATCCCGGATGGGTCGGCGGTTTTCCAGGGGACGAGGATGCCATAGGATCAAGGGGACGAGCGACCCGATCCAACGAGGTCGTCCGCACACCCCATCTCGCTCTTGAGTTCCCCGATGAGCGGCGTCACCACGACCAAGGCCCGTGACTTCTACCGGGCGGCGGCGAGCTTCTACCGCCAGGCCCCCTGGCGATCGGCGGGAGCAGACGAACCCATCAAGGTCAAGTGCGAGCCACTCGAAGGCGGCCCCCGATTCGCCATCGTCCTGGGGAAGAAGGGGAAGGTGAAGGGCTTGTGGCTCTGCGACGACTGGAAGACCTGCGTCCTCGTCGAGCGGGGTCAGTACCAGGCCATCGCCGAGCACCTCCGGTACACGGCCCTTCACTTCGGGGGCCGCACGGAGGTCAGCCCGGACGACCTGGAGAGGGTCCGACGGCACGGGTTCGAGGTGGCCGGTCCCAGGGCATTCCCCGTCGTCCTCCGCAAGGAGCCGGGGGTTGATTTCCGCAGCCCCGACGCCGGGGAACTGGAACTGCTGGAAGCCTGCCTGTGGGTGATCCCCGACTTCCTCAAGCGGGCCGGGGACCGGGGTCGGAGCACCATGAGGACACTCTGATGTGACGGCGGAAGGTGGTGGACGGCCCCGACTTCTGGTAATTCCTCCTCGACCCCGAGGCACCCAGGAGGATCACCATGACGGCCGACCAGGAACTCTCCCTCGCCCACCACTTCGCCGACCTGACCGACCCCCGCATCGACCGCTCCCGCCTCCACGAACTGCTCGACATCGTCGCCATCGCCATCTGTGCCGTCGTCGCCGGGGCCGACTCCTGGGACGACATCGAGGACTTCGGCAACGCCAAGCATCGACCTGGCTGAAGACCTTCCTGGACCTGCCCAACGGCATCCCCTCGCACGACACCTTCCGCCGCCTCTTCGAGCGGCTCGACCCCGACGAGTTCCAGCGGGGCTTCCTCGGCTGGATCGAGGCGCTGCACGAGGCGACCGAGCGGCAGGTCATCGCCATCGACGGCAAGACGCCTCCGCCGCTCGTTCGACCGGGCCAAGGGCAAGTCGGCCCTGCACCTGGTCCACGCCTGGGCCACGGCCAACCACCTGCTGCTGGGCCAGGTGGCCGTGGACGAGAAGTCCAACGAGATCACGGCCATCCCCAAGCTGCTGAAGATGCTGGAGATCTCCGGGGCGATCGTGACGATCGACGCCATGGGCTGCCAGAAGGAGATCGCCCGCACGATCCGGGGCCGGGAGGCCGACTACGTCCTGGCGTTGAAGGCCAACCACGAGCACCTCTTCGAGCAGGTCGTGGCGTTCTGGGACGCGGGCGTGCGCCCGGCGGATGAAGGGGCCGGACATCCGCTACCACCGGGAGTGGTCCGAGGGCCACGGCCGGACCGAGGCCCGGCGGTGCTGGGCCACCTCGGACCTCACTTGGCTGGAGGGCCGGGAGGAGTGGAAGGACCTGAAGAGCGTGGTGATGGTCGAGAGCCGAGCGGTTCATCGGCGAGTCGCTGAGCGTGGAGACGAGGTACTACCTCAGCAGCCTGGCCGAATGACGCCAAGCTGCTGAACGAGTGCGGTCCGGAGCCATTGGGGCGTGGAGAACTCGCTGCACTGGGTCCTGGACGTGACGTTCCACGAGGACCGGAGCCGGATCAAGAAGGAGAACGCCCCGGAGAACTTCGGGCTGCTGCGTCGGCTGGCGTTGTGCCTGCTGAAGAAGGAGTGCTACATCGAAGCGGAGCATCAAGGGGAAGCGGCTGAGAGCCTCATGGGACGAGGGGTATCTCCAGCGGGTTTTGTGCGGAAATGCCGGAAATTAGGTGCGTTTGCCCTAGCCGGCGTGTACGAATACGCCTTCAAGGGGGCCATCGGCAAGATGACCTTGGACCTGTCGTGGGTGCCCAAGGAGCGGCTCCAGACCGATCTTCCCGAAGAGGACACCGTGAGAGGGCAGGACCATGGCCGAGAAGAGTCGCCTCGTTGGAGAACGAGTGGACGTTCGGTCCCGAGGTGCCGACCAACGATTTCTTCGAGCATCGTGACGTGCGGAGCGACAGCGACCTGGAGTGGCTGGTCAACGACCTGATCTACGCCCTGGAGCGGGGCGACTTCCTCCGCTGGGAGGCCGTGGTCTGCCGGGAGTTGGGCCTGCCCCTGACCGAGCGGCAACGCCAGGTGGTCGGCGAACTGCTGGACTTCAGCGACGAGACGGACGAGGATCGGGTCCTCTACATCGACGGCATCCCCCGGCCCGACCAGCTCTGGTACGAGATCGTCAGGAAGATCGCCCCCCACCTGCTGGTGGACCGCTTCAAGACCGCCGAGGTCCATTACGCCGTGACCACCGACGGCTGGAAGGAGCTGGTCGCCGCCCTGGAGCAGCACGGCGAGGGCCTGTCGCTGCCCGAGGGGGTCGAGCACCCGGTCGAGGTCGTGCCCGCCGAGGTGCGGCACCGGCTCTGGATTCAGACCTGCCTGGGCCGCCTCGGCGGGCTGGGGCAAGACGAGGACCTGACCTTGCAGGACCAGGAGGAGCACTACCGGATCGAGGAGTTCATCGCCTGCCTGCGGGAGCACAAGGAGAGCGTCGAGTTCCTCGACCTGACGCTGGAGAAACTGCTGAAGGTCTTGGTCCTGCCGCCCCAGGACGAGCCGATCTTCCTCGAGATGATGCAGGAGCAACTGGGCTTGGCCTCGACGCAGGACAGGATCGCCGAGCGGTTGTGATGAAGAAACCAGGACCGTCATCCTTCGAAGCGACCTACCCGGCGATCACCCGCTGGGTCAAGGAGTTCGGCCGGATCGAGATCGGCCAGGATGATCTCACTGGACAACTTCGTCAAGGCCATCGACCGGGACGGCATCCCCTGGGGCGGCAAGGGCCAGTACAAGTCGATCGACGAGGCCCTCCGGGACATGGAGAAGGGTATCAAGGCATTACTGGAGGAGCAGGGTCCGACAAGAGACCGTCACCCCGGCGACGCCCGCCGAAGCGATCGGCCAAGAAGGCTCGGAAGATCCCGAGCCGAGCCGGCCAGGAGCAGCCCCGATCCGAGGACGGAGCAGAAAGCTCGTCAAGAAGGTCGAGAAGCTCGACGGGATCGCCGAGGAGCTTCGCCAGGGCGGCATTTCTCCATCACCCGGCTCACGACCCTCAAGGGCCTCTGCGAGGACCCCAAGGCCGCCGGGGCGTTCGCCCTGTTCCTGGCCCGCAAGATCCAGAAGCGGATGCGGGAGAAGCGGGCTCCGGAACGCTACCGGGAACTGGTCAATCGGGCCGTCCGGGAGATGAAGCCCTACCTGGAGGACCCGACCGAGGAGCGGAGGGAACGGCTCTGGTCCCTGTTCCGGGAGATCGAGGCGGAACAGGACGAGTACGAGAACATCCCCTGGGGGACGTCCGGAACGTCAAGAGCTTCGACCTCCTGGTGGTCGAGCATGCCCTGAAGGCCGTGCTCAGGCCCGACGAGGCGTCGTTCTGGCTCTACCATGCCGCCCGGGATTACACCGGGAAGAGCGGACGATGTTGGTCCCCAAATCGGCCCCGCTGGTGGAAGAAATCGCCGGGTTCTGGCGGAAGTATCACGGGATCAAGCGGTGAGGGGAAATCCGCTCCTGGCAGCCGCCCGCCCCTTCGCCCTACTTCCTGGGGTCGGGGCTCCAGTGGCCCCGCTTGAGTTGCTCGTACTTCCTGGTCAGG
>CAWKBU010000006.1:0-94073 GCA_963847975.1 uncultured Acidobacteriota bacterium
AGCGGCGTCGCCGACGGTGATGGTGCTGACGTAGACCGGCGCGTTTCGCCTGCGCGACCGGGGCAAGGTCGGCGACGCGCTCGGAGACATCATCGACGCCGGTACTTCAACGGAAGAGAGGTCACCATGAAGCCGCGTTCCACCGTGTCCCTGTCGCCAGTCCTCGCCGCGCTCGCGCTCGCCGCGCTTCCGCCGATCCCCTCGTCGCTCAATACGGTCGTCAGGGCGAGGGCCGACCCGGGGTGCCCTGGGAGAACAATCGGTTCCGTCTCACGCAGATCTCCGTCGCACCCGGCGCAACGCTTCCGGTGCGAGGCGATCACGTGCTGGTCTACCTCACCGCCGATCCGGATGGCCGGATGCCAGCCGAAGCCGTCTGGCGGAGCGCGGGAGCGACTGCCGTCGTGAATCGCGGCCCGGTCCGGCTGGACGCCATCGCGATCGAGTTGAAGGATGCGCGTGGCGCGGCCAGCGGCACATTGTCAGAAGCTCTCGATGAACAGTACGGCGTGAACGTCTCGCCCTTGATCGACAACGATCGCGTGCTCGTCGTGAAGCAGCGCTACGAGCCGCTCGCGTATGGCGGGCCGCTGCACTTCCACGGCGAAGACGGGCTCGTCGTCTATTTGCGCGGCGGCTACCTGGCCGCTCGCCGATTCTGGGGTGCCTCCCGGGTCCGCAGGGGCGAGATCGACGTGATCCCGGCCAACACGCCGCACCGCCTCGGCAATGCCGGCGGTGACCCGCTGGAACTGCTCGTGATCGTACCGAAGTAGGGGGAATTACCTCCTCCCGTCCGGCTGGCTTGGGTGAGTTCCAGGCCGGCTCGAACGGGAGGAGCATCGCCGCCGCGGGGGAGGAGGAGTCCGCGGCGGTGAATTGTGCGCATTCCAAGGTGCGAGCGAGCACCGCGAGCGAGCCACGCGATCGGAGCGCGCCGGCCGAGCGGCGCGCGAGAGCGCGTGTCGGGGAGTCCGAGGGGCGAAGCCCCTCGGATGACACTAGAAGCGAACGCCGAACGTCGTGGCCAGGAACTGGCCGTTGGCTTTCCGCTCGGAGCTGACGCCGGGAAGGGGCTGTACCGGCCCTGTCTCTGCGACGGTGGGGCCCCAGATGTAGTGATAACGGATCTCGGCGTAGATTGCCCCGAAGTTCAGCCCGCCACCGAAGTCCATCCCGAAGTCCGTGGAGCTGCGTTCGCCGACGACGTTCTCGACCGGAACGAATCCTCCGGGGTAGCAGACGTACCACCATGGATCGCAGTAGCCCGGCACGAAACCCACGCCCGGGGTCGTCACTTCGATGGGCCGATAGTAGACGCCCATCCCCACAAGGCCGTACGGCCTGACCCCGCCATCCGGCTTCTGCACGACGAGGTTCACCGTCCCGTACTGCATGTTCATGCCGGCGAAAAAGTCAGTGGGGACCGGTGTCCCGCCCGGCGTTCCGCTCACGGGAACGGAGATCCTCTTGTCGCCCAGGCCGTTGAAGCTGTAGAGACCTTCGATCCCGAGGACCGGTGACTTTGACTTCGACGCCAAAGTTGAAGTTGAACCCGTTGCCCAGGTGATCCTTGACTTCTGAGTTCGGCGTGGTGACGCCGCCGCCGAACGAGATCTTGACCTTGTCCTGGGCCTGAGCTGTGACCGGAAGGACAGTGAGCGCGCTGACCGCCAGTGTTACCAGAGTTTTGTACCGCATTGACACGCTTCCTTTCTCCCGTGTCCATGAGCACCGGGCGTGCCAAACCGACACGTCCGCCACAACATCCGGAAACAGTTGTGTCTGCGAGGGATTCCCGAGGGCGCACGGGCAAAGCAGGTTCTTTGCGGCCCTGCCGTCCGGAGATCCTCCGGAATGGCGTGGGGGGCAGGCTACGACCGGTCGTGACGAACCGCGCCCAATCGTGAGAGCGCGGATGCGCTGAGGGCTGTTACGAAGGCGCCCGGATGCGCGTGGCGGAGGTTAGAGCACTCTCCATAGGTACGTAGTGTCCGGCGTTAGCCGGACCGTGAGTGGTCCGCCTGAAGGCGAACACTACGTACACGCCACTGACTCCGGGACGTGGCGCGGGCTCGCGCCGGGCCGGGTGCTCTTGCGAGGTGACTCTTCAGCGCAACTTCCGGCTGACCGTCACGAGCTCGATCGGCTCCTCGGCGTAGTCGTCGATCTGCACGCCCGCGTCGCCGCCCGGCTTGACGCGCGCAGCCGCGGCCATGCTGCCGCTGCCGAGCCCGACCTCGTCCACCAGCAGTTGGAGGACGGCGACCTCGTAACCGGCGCGGGGCTTGGCGGCGGTGCTTCCGCCACCGACGAAGAACACGGGCTTGTCCGTGACGACCACGATCGTCCGCCCCTTGTCTGTCTTCTGCTCGCGGGCCCAGCGAATGGCAAACTTCTGATCGCCGACCGCCACCGACCCGACCTCGGGCGCCTTCCGCAGCGCCGTGAGGAACGCCGGATAGCCGCCGCCCTTGAGGGCCGACTCGACCGACGTGCGGTCGAAGTCCGGCGTGTAGCGGTCGATGTGAATCTGTATCGTCGCGGCGATGGCGCCCGCGGCGGCCTTGACCTGCGCATTGGCGCTGAAGGTTTCGGGCGCGCCGCTGTTGCGGGGTGTTTGAATGGCGCGCGGCGCGGCAGAGAGCGCCATCAGACCGATGAGAACCAGCGAGGGAACACGCACGAGAACCTCCTTAAATGACGGGAACGCCTGAGTCGATGGAGACACAAACCCTGAACAGGAGGTCAAGAGACAAGAGAGCTCTTTGTGATGAAACTGAGGAACTCCTGGTCTCCTGGCCTCCTGTGAAGAACGTCGCCCGGCTGTACATGAAAGACTATCTCGATTTGCCAGGAGTTTGCCATCACGGCCCGCTCGGCATGTCGCCGTGACGTCATCGAGCTGGTCCCGCCTACTCGTCGCCCGTCCCGCATTTGGTCCCACGCCTCAGCGTCGTGGCGATGGAACATTCCGCGCGCCGGCAGCGTAGACCGGGAGGCTAGGTAGTATACTTTCTAGGAGGAAGCCACATGAGCAGGTACATCGCCGTCGCAGCGATCATGATGACCTTCGCGGGCGCCGTTCAGGCGCAGGACAAGCTGGGCGGAACGTGGGAAGGCGAGACGCGAAACGGGTCCGCGATTGTCTTGACCCTGGCGGTCAAGGGAACGGTGTTGACCGGCACCCTGGTGCGCAACGGGCAGAGCGCGACCCTGGCCGACGGAAAGGTGTCGAAGAACACCTTCACGTTCAAGGCGACGCTGAACGACCAGGCGGAAGGATTCTCCGGCGAGCTGGCGGGCGATGACATCAAGCTCTGGATGGATCGACAGGGTGCGGCGAACGCCATCGTGCTGCGCCGCGCCAAGGCCAAGTAGGCGGCAGCTGATTCGGAAGTATGGCGAAGGGCAAAGGCTTTCTCACCCTCGCGACAGCCACCATCCTCAACGCCGTGTCCAACGGCTATACATTCGGCTTCGACATCGTCGACATCACCGGCATGCCGGGCGGCACCGTGTACCCGGCGCTGAGGCGGCTCGAGGAAGCCGGGTATCTGACCTCGGAGTGGGAGAAGGAGCGTGTGGCGCAGGCGGAGCTTCGGCCGCGCCGCAAGTACTACGAGATGACCCGCGCCGGCCGCCAGGCGCTGGCCGAGGCGATGAAACGCTATCGGCTGCTCGAGCAGACGCAGCTGGCACAGCATGCGCGAGCCGAAGTCGTCTCGCGCCTGAGTGTGGCCGATGTCCCTGCTGTCCCGCTGCCGAGGCTGCTTGTCGCGGCCGCACCTCGGGCTGATTGCGCTCATCGGCGTCATCGTGCCGCGCCGCCTGCGCGCCGACTGGCGGGAGGAGTGGGAGGCCGAGCTGCGGTGCCGCGAACGCCGCCTGGCCGACTGGGATCGCCTCGACCGGACGCGAGAAATGGGATCTGCTGCGGCGCAGCTCGAGCGCCTTCTGGGACGCGCTCTGGCTGCAGCGACAACGACGGGAGGACGAAGTGGTGCAGGACCTTCGATTCGGGCTGCGCATGCTGCTGAAGAGTCCGGCGTTCGCGCTGGTCGCCGTTCTCACGCTGGCGCTCGGCATCGGCGCCAACACCGCGGTCTTCACCTTCGTCAATGCGCTGCTGCTGCGGCCGCTGGCCGGCGTCGCCGAACCTGACCGGCTGGTGCAGGTCGGCCGGCAGTACCCGGACAAGACGCTACCTGAGCGATTCGACCTACCCCGACTACCTCGACTATCGCGACCAGAACACGGTGATGTCCGGGCTGGCCGCCGTCGTCGCCGACGGCCTTTCACCTGAGCGCCGGGCAGCGAGACCGAGCGGGTGGACGGCGAACTGGTGTCGAGCAACTACTTCGACGTGCTCGGCGTGACGGCGGCGCACGGCCGGTTGATGTCGCCGGCCGACGACCGGGACGCCGGCGCCGACGCGGTCGCGTGCGTGAGCCACCGGCTCTGGCAGCGGCGCTTCGCCGGCGACCCATCGGTCATCGGCACGACGATCAAGCTCGACGGGCACGACTTCACGTCATCGGCGTGGCCAGCGAGCCGTTCGCGGGCATCAAGATCGGCACGCCGCGCGATCTCTGGGTGCCGCTCGCGGCGCTGCGCCGGATCGAATCCCACGATCGCGGCGCGGTTCGGACAGCGCCGGCGCGTCATGGCTCGAGATGTTCGGGAGGCTCGCGCCGGGCGCCACGCTCGAACAGGCGCGCGCGCGAGTTCTCGGCGATTGCGGCGCGACTGGAGCGGACCTATCCCGGACACCAACGCCCGCGCCGGCGTCCGGCGTGGAGCCGGGCCTGGGCCGTGACGTCGGACGTGCGGACAGCGCTGCGCCGTTTCGCGTACCTGCCATTCGCCGCGGTCGGCATCGTGCTGCTGATCGCCTGCGCCAACGTCGCGGGGTTGCTGCTGGCGCGCGCCGCGGCGCCGCCGCAAGGAGATCGCGACCCGGCTCGCGCTCGGCGCCGGGCGCATCCGCGTCGTCCGGCAACTGCTCACGGAGAGCATCGACGCTCGCGGTCGCCGGCGGCGTCGGCCGGACTGCTCGTCGGCGAGCTGGCTGACGCGCTGGCTGCGCAGCCTGCTGCCCGACAGATACCTGTTCCTCTCGTTCGATCTCAACTTCGGCCTCGACTGGCGCGTGTTCGGCTTCATGCTGGGCGTGGCGACGGCGACGGGCGTGCTGTTCGGCCTCGTTCCGGCGCTTCAGGCGTCGCGTCCGGACCTCGTTGCCGACGCTGAAAGGCGCGCGCGGTACCGGACGGGCGTCGCGACTTGGCCTGCGCGGCGTCCTGGTCGTCGCGCAAGGTCGCGCTCTCGGTGATTCTGCTCGTCGCCGCGGGGCTCTGCGTCAGGACGCTGCAGAACGCCGCGGCCATCGACACCGGCTACGAGGCCAGGCACGTGCTGACCGCGCGGCATGGATCTGGCCAGGCAGAACTACAGCGAGGCGCGAGGCCGGCTCTTCCAGCAGCAACTCATCGAGCGGCTGCACGCCATGCCTGGCGTCGAAGCGGCGGGGTTCGCGGTCACGCTGCCGCTTGAACGACGGACGATGGGAGGATGCCATCCGTCGCGACGGAGATCCCACTCGCCTGCAGACCTTTCAGAACGTCGTTTCGCCGCGCTACTTCGAGGCGATGAGCATCCCGCTGGTCGCCGGCCGCCAGTTCTCCGAGTCGCGACGACGAAAGGCGCCGCGGGTGGCGATCCTCAACCAGGAGCTCGGCCGGACTGCTGTGGCCGGGCGAAAGCCCGTTCGGCCAGCCGGCTGCAGCGTTCAAGCGGCCAGCATGGAGGTCGTCGGGGTCGTGCGCGACATCAAAGGCCGCAACCTGTTCGAGCCGGCGGCCCGATGCTCTACCTGCCGCTGTTGCAGTCGTACCAAGCCGAACGTGGTTCTGCACGTCCGCAGTCCGCCGCGTCCGCCGCATCTCTTGTCGCCGGCCCTGCGCCGCGAGCGTCCAGGCGCTCGACCGGACCTGCCCGTCTACGCCATCAAGACGCTGGACGAGCACGTGAGCGCGACGCTGACGCCGCAGCGATTGCTGGCGCACCTGATCACCGGCTTCGGGATCCTCGCGCTGCTGCTCGCCGGCGATCGGCTTGTACGGTCTGCTGGCGCACAGCGGTGACCGAGCGGACGCCGGAGATCGGCATCCGCATGGCGCTCGGCGCCCGCAAGGCCGACGTCGTGCGCCTGTTCGTGGGCGAGGCATGAAGCTGGCGCTGGCAGGCGTTGGCGTCGGCTCCATCGCGGCGTTGGCCGTGACACCGCTGATGAAGAACCTGCTCTTCGGGATCAGCCCCTTCGATCCGCTGACGCTGATCGCGGCTCCCGCACTGCTGCTCCTCGCCGCACTGGTGGCGTGCTCGGTGCCCGCACACCGCGCGGCACGTGCGGATCCCAAGATCGCTCTCCGTTACGAGTGAGGTCGCGCGATGCCGCGGCGGCGCTGAACGGCCGCCAACTAGAGGTTGCGCCTGGTCAGGTCGTCCAGTTGCGCCTGCCCACCTGCTCGATCGGGATGCAGGACTCGTAGCGGCCAGGCACCGGGTCGTAGTGTCAGCACGCTCTTGCCGACCTGCTCGGACGTGAAGTAGCCGAGCACGGTCGCCGAACGGATCAGACGGAAAAAGCCCTGCTCGCGTTCCCTCTTCCGCCTTGGCGATGCCGCGCAGGATGGCGTCCTGGCGATCGGCCGGCAGGCTGACGAACGAGGCGCCGTGCGCGGACTTCGCCGCCGCCTCGACTCCGTCGAGGCCGTCGGTGAGCATCTTCTGCTCGGCCGGGCTCATGAACTCGCCGTAGAGGAGATCGATGAACGCCGGCACGCCGACGTCCGCCGCGCCTGGCGTATCGGTGCGCGGAAGGATGCGGTCGGCAATCGCGCCGGCGAGCGACGCATGCGCCGGCGTCAAGCGCGTCGTCTGCGCCGCCGGCCTGACCCCGTCGACGACCGACAGCCACTCGGCGGACAGCACCACGCCGGCGGCCAGCGCCGCGCGGCGAATGGCTTCGCGACGGCTGATGCCCGGCGCCGGCGTCTGTTCGGATGCGTGGATTCATGGCGGGCTCACAGGTTCCGCTTGTTGATTTCGCTGACGGCATGGTCGCAGGCGCGCGCGGTCAGCGCCATGTAGGTCAGCGACGGGTTGACGCAGGACGCCGAGGTCATGCACGCGCCGTCGGTGACGAACACGTTCGGCGCCGAGTGCACCTGGTTCCAGCCGTTGAGCACCGACGTCTTCGGATCGCGGCCCATCCGCGCCGTTCCCATCTCGTGAATGCACAACCCCGGCGCGCTCCCGTCGTCGAACGGCGTGACGTTCTTCAGTCCCGCGGCCTCGAGCATCTCGGCCGCCGAGTTCATCATGTCCTTGCGCATGTTGAGCTCGTTCGTCTTCCAGCCGCAGTCGAAGGTGACGGTCGGCAGTCCCCACTTGTCGCGCAGGTTCTCGTTCAGGTACATCCGGTTCTCGTGGTACGGCAGGCACTCGCCCCACGAGCCGATGCCGAAGCGCCACGGCCCGGGCGCAATCAGATCCGCCTTCAGGTCGGCGCCGAAGAAGCTCAGCTCCTTGATGCCGCGCGCCCAGTTTTCGCGGCTGGCGCTGCCCTGATAGCCGAAGCCCCGGATGTAGTCCTTCTGCCGCGACTTCGCGTCGAGGTTCCGGAACCGCGGGATGTAGATGCCGTTCGGACGCTGTCCTTTGTAGAACCGGTCGCCGAAATCGTCGGACAAGCCGTTGGCGCCGACCCTGAAGTGATGGTCCATCAGGTTGTGGCCGAGCTCTCCGCTGTCGTTGCCGAGACCGTTCGGAAAGCGATCCGAGATCGAGTTGAGCAGGATGAACGTCGAGGCAATCGCGGACGCACACAGGAAGATGACGCGCGCGAAGTACTCCGACGTCTGGTTCGTCTCCGCGTCCACGATGCGGACGCCAGTGGCCCGCTTGGTCTTGGCGTCGTAAATGACCTCGGTCACGATCGAGAAAGGACGGAGCGTGAGCTTGCCGGTCGCGTAGGCGGCCGGCAGCGTCGCGGCGTTGCTGCTGAAGTAGGCGCCGTACGGGCAGCCGCGAATGCAGCGATTGCGGTACTGGCAACCGCCGCGGCCGTTGTGCGGCTGCGTCAGGTTCGCGACGCGTCCGATGATCATCGCGACGGCCGCCGAAGGACTTCGCGATGCGATCCTTCACCTGGCGCTCGAGGCAGTTCATCTCCATCGGCGGCAGGAACTGGCCGTCGGGCAGCTGCGACAGGCCTTCGCGGCTGCCGCTGATGCCGGCGAAGCGCTCGACGTAGTCGTACCACGGCGCCAGGTCCGCTGTAGCGAACGGGCCAGTCGACGGCGATCGCCGTCGCGGGCGTTGGCTTCGAAGTCGAGGTCGCTCCAGACGATAGGATTGCCGCCCCCACAGCAGCGACCGTCCGCCCACGTGGTAGCCGCGCATCCAGTCGAAGCGCTGGACCTCGGAGTACGGGTTCTCGACGTCGTTGACGAACCAGTGCGCCGACGCCGGATGGGTCGTGTATCCCGTGCGGCTCTGCTTTTCCTGCTTCGCGAGGTCGGCCCGCGACAGCCGGGTGCGGCCGGCGAACTGCCAGCTCTCCGTCATCGCGGTCGGATAGTCGGGATGCTTCACATCCCGACCGCGCTCGAGGACGAGCGTCCTGAGTCCTTTTTCGGTCAGCTCCTTGGCTGCCCAACCGCCGCTGATGCCAGACCCGACGACGATCGCGTCGTAGGTGCGCTCTGCCGTTCCCGCGCCCTGGATGAACATAAGGGGCCAAGAATACCGACGTGTCGCCTCCCGCTGCAAGTTCAGCGGGCGTCAGGCATCTGCACCACCTTCACGTAGCGCGTCGTATCCAGATAGGTCCGCGCCGCGTCACGGACGAGCAGCACGGTCGAACTTTCGTAGAGGCCGCCCGACGTGGACGCGTCGGGAACCGGTCGGGGTCAGGCCGTGAATCGTGAACAATGCCGCTGGTCCGCTCGAGGCCGTGAACCACGAAGCATCTAAGGGGTCAGGATGTCGAAACGTGAACGCGGCCATCGATATCGGCGTGCGGCCTTGCTGGCGGTGCTCCGATCGATCCCGAGATAGCGCGCAATCTCCATGAAACCGTAGCCGTGCTCCACGCGTGCAGTGTAGATGCTCGGTCGCGTGAAGCTCGCCACGCCGCGACTCCGTCGAACAGCTCGGCGAGTGGGACGGAACAGCGTCCGGATGACTCGTGGCGCCTGGACTATCCGGCTGAATCGCTTCCGAAGCTTGAAGCAAACGCTTGCCGAACTGCTTCGTGCCCAAGACGACACCGTTCAGGGCAATCGGCCGTTGCGACTCCACGGTTGCGTTGACGTAGTCGGCATATCGCTGCTCTGACCTCGGGCAACGAATCCGCCTTGAAAGCCCATCGAATCCAAGTCGAGATCGAGCCAGCGCGGGACGGGCTCCAGGCCGGCGGTCGCGACGATAGCTGCTCCACGACCACGCGCCTGCATCATCGACGAGACCAGCCCGCACCGGATTGCGGACGACGTAGCGTGCGGCACGAATCAGATAGGACTCGCGTTGAATGACCAGCGAGCGGAACCGCCTTCGAAAACGTGGCCGGTTTGCTGGTGGCGGCGGTTCGAGCGCTGCGCAAAGACACCGTTGATGAACTGCATGGCCAGGGACAGATTGCGGCTCAGGCGTCTCGAGAACGAAGTGATAGTGATTGCCCATCAGGCAGAGCGCCATGATCCGCAGGTGATACGAGGCCACGGCCTCATCGACGATGCGAAGAAACTGGCGGCGGTCGTCGATCGTCATGAAAGATGGTCGACTTGCGATTGCCGCGAGCCATCACGTGGTAGAAACCACCGGCGAACTGGAGGCGGGGACGTCTGGCCATGCCGCCAGCTCTTCCAAGTCCCGGGCCAGGCGACGACAGGCCAATTCGCGCTGAGATTGGGCCGAATACTCACGCCCGGATCACAAGCGGGTGGCAGAAACTGCAGCGCACGCAAGAGTGGCAGAATCGCAGAATCTGCCTTGGTGGGGTCAGGCCGTGAATCGTGAATCCGCCGAGCTGTCACGATTCACGGCCTGACCCCAATTCACGATTCACGGCCTGACCCCACCCTCACGCGGGCGTCAGGCATCAGCACCACCTTCACGTAGCGCGTCGTATCCAGATAGCGTTCGCGCCGCGTCACGGACACCGGCACGGTCAACTGTTCGTAGAGGCCGCGCGACGTGGACGCGTCGGGAACCGGTTCGTCGTACTGATAGGCGAACGTCAGCTGATTCAGAATCGAGCTGTTCTGCCGGCTGTCGGTCTCGAGGTCTCGCCGCAGCCGCCGCTTGCGCGTCCGCGATCTGGCCGGCGCTCGGACCCTCGGTCTTGAAGTCGTCGACGACGGTAAAGAGCGCCTTGACGAGATCCTGCGTGCGCGCGGGATCGCAGGCGAAGGTGATCGAGATGCGGTATTCCTCGATCGGACGCTTGGCGAATGACGGCACGACGCTCACCCCATAGGTGCCGCCGAGATCCTCCCGCAGCACGCGCTGCAGATTTCCCGCGAGCGTTTCGGCCATCGTCCGGATAATCAACCGGCTCTTCGCGTTGCTCTGGAATGGGCCGGTGAACACGACGCCGACCTGGCTCTTCGGCGTGCTGCCCTTGGTCACCGTCCGGTCGACGACACCCGCGGGCGGCCTGATGCCGACGTCGCGGCCGGCTTCCTTGCGCTTGAGCGCGGGCAGGCTGCCGAGGTAGCGCTCGACGAGCGGCTTCATCGTCGGCAGATCGAAGCTGCCGACGAAGACGAAGGTGAAGTCGCTGGCGTCGGCGAAGCGGTCGCGGTAGAACGCCATCGACTTCTCGAGGTTCATCTGCGGGATGGAATCCGCGGTCAGGGGGCGCGCGCGCAGGTGATTCTGGCTGACCGCCGCGGTCAGCGCGTCCTCGAACGCCGCCTCGGGCAGTGCCTGCCGGTTGGCCAGCGCCGCCGTCAGCTGACCGGTCGCGGCGCGGAACGCCTCGGGATCGGCGCGCGGCTGCGTGAACGTCAGGTAGATCAACTGGAACATCGTCTCGACGATCCCGGCGCAGCGCCCGTCCGTTGAGCCCTTCGGAGAGCTCGTCGATACCGGGACGCACGAACGCGGCCTTGCCAGCGAGCTTCTTCCCGAGATCGATGGCGGTCAGCTTGCCGAGCCCACCCTGCGCGACGACCTGATCGGCGGTCTCGGCGGCCACGAAGTCGCTGTCGGGAGCGAGCGACGTGCCGCCGGGGCTGAACGCGCGAAAGAGGATCTCGTCCTGCTTGAACGTGGTCGGCTGGAGCACCACGCGGACGCCGTTCGCCAGCGTCCACTCGGTGATGCCGGATGGCTTGGACGCCGCTGGTGGCCACGGCGCCCGGCTTCGGCAACGGCTCGAGGAGCGGCGTCGCACTCACGGTATCGACGTAGGCCGTCAACGCCTCCGCGCCCGCGTTCTTGATGACCGCCGCGAGCGCCGCCTCGGTCGGGACGGCCACACCGTCCTTCTTGGGCGCGCTCACCGCGATGACGCGATTGCGATCGGGCACCCAGTCGCGCGGCCAGGCTGTTGACGTCCGCGAGCGTGACCTCGGGCATGAAGCGGCGCACCAACGCGTACTCGTAGGCGATCCCGGGAATCGGTTCCCGCTGCATGAAGTTGCGGATGAACTCGTCGGCCAGCGAGTCCGAGGTGTGCTCGTCGTTCGACGCGGCCAGCTGCTCGAAGATCTTCAGCATCGTCAGACGATAGCGGTCGAGCTCGGTCTGCGTAAAGCCGAACCGGGCGACGCGATCGGCTTCGGCGAAGAGCGCCGCGAGCCCTTTCTCGACGCCGCCGTCGGCGACGAGCGCGATGAGGGTGGTGGCCTCGGCTGACTGGACGAAGATGCCCCGGTTCGTCTGCGCATCCAGGAACGGCGCGCCGGGCTTCTGCGCCATCTCGGACAGCCGAGCCGAGAGCAGACCCGAGCAAACATGCGTTCGATCATCTGCTGACGGTAGGCGCCAAGCGTCGTCTGATCGCGCGCGGCCATCGTGCTCGAGACGCCGACAGTCGTGCCGAGTGGCCTCGGGATCGGTCGCGATGGTGTACCGCGTCCCAGGCTGATCGGGTACGTCATAGACCGGCCGCGGCCGCGGTGATGCGGCAGCCGGAATCGAGCCGAAGCGGGACTTGATGAGCGTCTCGATCGCCGCCGGATCGAAGTCACCGACGACAATCACCGCCATGAGATCGGGCCGATACCAGTCGGTGTAGAACTTCTTCAGGCGATCGTAGGGAAGGTGCGGATGATGTCGGGCTTGCCGATCGGCAGGCGCTCGGCATAGCGGGAATCCTTGAGCAGGACCGGCAGCTGCACGTCGAGAATCCGCGCGCCCGCGCCGAGGCCGGTGCGCCATTCTTCGAGGATGACGCCCCGTTCCTTGTCGATCTCGGCCGGCTCGAACGAGACGGCGTGCGCCCAGTCCTCGAGGATGAGCAGCGACCGATCGATGACCGCGGGACTGTCGGTGGGAATCTGGAGCTCGTAGACCGTCTGGTCGAAGCTCGTGTTGGCGTTGATGTGCGCGCCGAAGTCGCATGCCCGTCGACTGCAGGAACGCAATCCCGTCCTGCTTGGGAAAGTTCTTCGTGCCGTTGAAGGCCATGTGCTCGACAAAGTGCGCCAGGCCGCGCTGGTCGTCGTCTTCGAGCACCGAACCGGCGTTGACGACGAGCCGAAGCTCGGCGCGATTCTTGGGCTGCTCGTTGACGCGGATGTAGTAGCGCATGCCGTTGGCCAGCGTGCCGACCGTGATCCGCGGATCGACGGGAACGGTCGCCGTCAGCGGCGCGTCGTGCGCCCCTGAGACGACGGCGCGTTGGGGCGTGGCTGCCAGGCCGGTCGCGACGGCAAGAGCCAAGAGCAGGACGATGAGCGGTGTGCGGGTTCGCATCGTCATATTGACTCCCGGCTATCATTCCACAATGTCTGCGCGGTGCCACTCCTCTGGCCAGCCGGCGTCTGCCTCACAATTCACGATTCACGGCCTGACCCCACCGTGAATCCGCGTTTCACCCCAACAATCCGGCAATTCACGATTCACGGCCTACCCCGGCCCCCTACAGAGATCCGCCGATTCACGATTCACGGCCTGGCCCCCCTAACCTGCCGGGTTCTCGGCGCAGCATTTCCTCGATCGCGGCTCGCTCCTGGCTCTCAGCTCAGCTCCACGCTCCAGCTCCAACGCCGCAACCCGCATGCTATTCTTTCCTCCGCCATGCCCGAGTTCGTCATCGAACGCGAGATTGCCGGGGATCGGCCAGATGTCCGAGGACGAGATTCGGGACGTCTCGGTGCGATCGCTCGAAGTCCTGAAGTCCATGGGCTCGCAGATTCAGTGGCTGCACAGCTACGTGACCGACGATCGCTCTACTGCGTCTACCTGGCGCCGGACGAAGCCTCCATCCGGCAGCACGCGCGGCAGCTGGGGTACCGGCCAACCGGATCTCGGCCGTGCGCCGGCTCATCGACCCGCAGAAGTACGCCTGAGCGCGCTCACGTCCGCGGCGCGACCGCAATGCCCAGCAGACGATCGAGCGACGCCGTGCGTCCCTCGTTCCAGGCGTTCGCAAACGCGTCGTCGCTGATGCGCGTCCGCGCGCCGTCAACGTGCGGTCGATCCGCTCGCGCTCGGCCGGCTTGGCGCGCGTGCCGATCCGCAATCGGATCGCGGCGGCGCGCGCTCGGCGAGCCGCACCGCCTCTTCGTCGCGCGACTGGCAGCTGGCGCACCACGCCAGCGATTCCAGCTGACGGACGACGCCGCGCTGATGTCCGAGGGCGCGAAACGCCTGCAGCGCGTCCGTGAACTGGCGATTCGCCGCGGTCGTAGTCGAGCGCCTCGAGATCGACGTGGGCCAGGTCGGACAGGACCCGCGCCATACCCCACCGATCGTTGAGGCGCCGATAGCGGTCCAGGCTCTGATGGTGATAGCGCCGGGCGGCATCGTAATCGCCCTGTGACGCCGCGAGATCGCCGAGGCCGTTCAGCGCCGACGCGACGCCGCGCACATCTCCCCGCGCCTGCGACGCCGCGGCGACCTCCTCGAGAAGGCTGCGGGCCAGATCGAAGTTGCCCTCCGCCTTGGCGGCGTTCGCCATGTTGCTCTTCGCCAGATCCACCGCGGTGCGCTCACCGAGCTGCTCCCAGAGCGATACCGTCTCGCGGAAGAGCGCCGTCGCTTCCGCGTGTCGGCCCTGGCGCTGCGCCTGCCAGGCCATGGCGGTCATCGCCGCAGCCACTGCCTCCGACGTCGCCGAGTTGCCGGTAGATGCGGCAGGCCTCGTGGCTGAGGACCTCGGCCGAATCGCAGATCTCCCTGGATGTCGGCGAGCACGGTCGCGGCGTACAACGCGCGCGCCCGCGGCCGGCCCTCCGCCTGCGGCCCCAGGCATGGCGAGCACGCTCGCGAGCGTCCCACGTCCTTCGGTCAGGTGGTCGCGCTGCTCCCAGAACCGGAACAGCGCGCCGCCGAGACGGAGCGCCCATTCGACGTTGCCGGCAGCTGACCAGATGCGCGATCGCGGCGCGGAAGTTGTCGTGCTCGGCGTCGCAGCCGCGCAGCCACGCCTCGCGCCGCGACGGGTTCATCTCGAGCGTCTCTTCCTCGGCGAGCACGAGCATGTAGGCCGCATGCGAGCGCTCGGTCGCCGCCATCTCGCCGCTCTCGACCAGCCGCTCGCGGCCGAACTCCCGGAACGTCTCGAGCATGATGAAGCGCGGCTCGGCGTCGTCGGACACGCGCTGCACGAGCAAGCTGTTGTCGACGAGCGCGGCGACACCGTCGAGGAGATCGACCCCGAGGTCCTCGCAGGTATCGCAGACCGCTTCCGCGCCCTCGAGCGTGCAGCCACCGGCGAAGAGCGAGAGACGCCGGAAGAGCGTCTGCTCGGCCGGCGTCAGCAGGTCGTAGCTCCACTTGATCGCCCCGCGCAGCGTCTGCTGGCGTTCCGGCAGGTCGCGCGCGCCCCCGGTCAGCAACTCGAGCCGGCGCTCGAGACGGGCGAGGAGATCGGCGGGAGCCAGGATCTTGACGCGGGCCGCGGCGAACTCGATGGCCAGCGGCAGGCCATCGAGCCGCCGGCAGATCGCCACGACATCGTCGGCATTCCTGGCCGTGAGCGTGAAGTCGGGTCGTCCGGCGGCGGCGCGCTGCACGAAGAGGGCGATCGACGGGCACTCCATCAGAGCGGCCGGCGTGGCCACGGCGTCCGCCGCCGGCAGCGGCAGTGGCGGGACCGGGAACTCCTGTTCGCCGTAGATATGCAGCACGACGCGGCTGGTCACCAGCACTTTCAGCGCCGGGCAGGCGTCGAGCAACTCGCGCACGAGGGCGGCCGCCTCCGAGACCTGCTCGAAGTTGTCCAGCGAGCAGGAGCGTCGGACCAACGCTGCGCAGGTGTTCGGCGATCGCCTTCACCAGCGGCTGGTCACCGCTCTCACGGGCGCCGACGGCCTGCGCCACGGCCGACGCCACCAGCCGCGAGTCCGCGATCGGTGCGAGGTTCGCGAACGAGACCCCGCCCTCGAAGAGATCCGCAAGATCGGCGGCCACCTGCGCGGCCAGGCGCGTCTTCCCCGTCCCGCCGGGCCCGGTCAGCGTCAGGAGGCGGGTGTCGGGATCGAGCAGCATGCCCTTCAACGCGGTCAGCTCCGGCGTCCGACCGATGAGCGGGGTGCGTTCGGGCGGCAGGTTCTGCAAGCGGCGCTCGTCCCGGCCGCCGGTCCACGGGTCCTGCGTGCGCCCGATCCGGAAACGCCGTCGCCAGCCGCGCGAGCTCGGTCTGGACCTCGTCGGCCAGGGGCCGCGCTTCGGCGTCCTTCGCCAGCATGCGAAACAGCAGGCGCTCGAGCACCTGCGGGCAGCACGCGCACGCCGCCGGCGGGCCTTGGCGTGGCGCCGGCAATGATGGCGGCCAACGTGCCGAGCGCCGACGACGCCTCGAACGGATGCACGCCCGTCGCGAGCTCGTAGAGCACGACGCCGAGCGAGAACACGTCGCTCGCGCTCGACGCCGGCTCACCGCGGGCCTGTTCCGGCGACATGTAGCGTGGCGTGCCGATGATGACCGCGGGGCCGGTCCCGCCTTCCTCCATGCCGTCGGTCCTGGCCAGCGGACGGGACCGGCAGCAGGCGCGCGATGCCGAAGTCCAGCAGCTTCACGTAGCCGTCCTCGCGCACCATGA
Source organism: uncultured Acidobacteriota bacterium (assembly GCA_963847975.1). Taxonomy (GTDB): domain Bacteria; phylum Acidobacteriota; class Vicinamibacteria; order Vicinamibacterales; family 2-12-FULL-66-21; genus DATBJJ01. The sequence continues at coordinate 16,287 of CAWKBU010000006.1, forward strand.
TGTTCTCGGGCTTGATATCCCGGTGCACGATCCCGGCGACGTGCGCGACGGCCAGGGCCCGCGCCACTTGCGCACCCATGTTCGCCAGCTCGCTTCACGCCGACGTCGCCGCCGCCCAGGCCGCGAGCGATCGTCCCTCCACGAACTCCATCGCCAGAAAACGGCGGTCATCGAGATCGCCGATCTCGTAGATCGTGACGATGTTGGGATGGTTGAGGGATGAGGCGGCGCGGGCTTCCTGCTCGAAACGGCGCATCGCGTCGGGGTTGCTCGAGAGTCCGGGCTGCAGCAGCTTGACGGCGACTTTGCGGCCCAGCCTGGTGTCGTGCGCGAGGTAGACCTCGCCCATGCCGCCGCGGCCGATGAGCGACACCACGTCATAGGCACCGATGCGGCCGCTCAGCGTCCCGCCCGCCTCGGCGTCCTCGTCGGGCACAATCAATCGTGCGGCGACGTTCATGGCCGGACTGGCAATGAAATCGCCGACATCGTCGTGCGCGCGCAGCAGCGATTCCACTTCACGGCGCAGTTCGTCGTCACCGGCGCAGGCGCCGTCGAGGAAGGAGGAGCGGTTCTCCCGCGGCAGATCCAGCGCCGCATGATAGAGCTGCCCGACGCGTTGATATTGTTCGGGGGTCATGACTCGGCGCGCAGCTCCCGGTACAGCCAGGCGCGCGCCAGGCTCCAGTCACGCCGGACGGTGCCTACCGACACATCGAGCACGTGCGCCGTCTCCTCCAGGCTCAGTCCGGCGAAGAACCGTAACTCCACGACCCGGCTCTGGCGCGCGTCCAGCGCCTCGAGGCGGCCGAGCGCATCGTCGAGCTGTACGAGATCGACGCTTTCGACCGCGGCGGGCACGAGCGCGGCTTCCGAGAGCGAGACCTGCAACTGCGAGCCCCCACGTTTGGCGCGATCGCGCGAGCGCGCCACGTCGACGAGGATACGGCGCATGATCTGCGCCGCCATGCCGAAGAAGTGGGCCCGGTTCTGCCAGCGGACGTCCTTCCAGTCCACGAGCCGCATGTAAGCCTCGTTGACGAGCGCCGTCGCCTGAAGGATATGACCGGGCCGTTCGCCCGCCATGTACCTGGCGGCGAGGCGATGCAGTTCCTGCTGCACCAGAGGCGTCAGCGCCTCGAGGGCCGCCTCATCGCCGCCGCTCCATGCGGCCAACAGTTGCGTGACGTTTGCTTGGGCGCACATCAAGAGTGTTCTGCCACGGCATTCACCCCGAACCGGGGTCATTAGCTTAGCAAACTGGGCCCACCCGGCCCCGATTAGCACTTTCCCGTGCCGATGGCGCCTTACTGAGTATCAGGAGGATTTATGAAGAGAACTCAGCTGTTTGGCGCCACGGTGGCGGTCGCCCTGTTGGCCGGGACGGGGCTCGAACTGCGCGCGACGCGGCCGACCGCGCACCATCGTGATGGAATGGAACCAAATCGTACAGGACACGATTCCCGGCGCGGGCGGCCCCATGGCCCCGCGCTTCTACTCGATGGTGCACATCGCGATGTTCGACGCGGTCAACGCCATCGAACGCGAGTACGCCCCGTATCACGTCCGCTTGCGCGACCGTGGCCGCGGATCCCCCGAAGCCGCGGCGGCGCAGGCCGCGCACGACGTGCTCGTCGCCCTCAACCCGCCGTCGACTGGCGGTCTATGCTGCGGCGCTCGAGCGGCAGCTCGGCACGACGCCTTCCGAGTATCGAGCGCCGGGGTGCGGCGATCGGCGCGCGGGTCGCCAAGGAAGTGCTGGCGTGGCGGCAGAATGACGGCTGGATTGTCACCGGCCTCCCGCCGTACGTCGAACCACTGCTTCCGGGGCGCTGGCGGCCGACGCCGCCCAATAACCCCGTCGCGGCGTTCACCCATCTTCAGAACGCGGCACCGATGGCGCTCTTGAGCCCGACGCAGTATCTGCCGTCCCCGCCGCCGTCGCTCACGAGCGAGCGCTACGCGGCCGACTTGAACGAAGTGCGCCTCCTCGGCAAGTCGGACAGCGCTGTCCGCACACCCGATCAGACGACGATTGCGCGCTTGTGGGCTGGCGTTGCCACGACCGGTACTGGGACGGCGACACCATTCCCCGCGATCTGGAACAATGTCACGCGCGACGTCGTGCTCGAGCGACGGCTGTCGCTCGTCGAGGCCGCGCGGGTGTTCGTGCTCGTGAACGTCGCGATTCACGACGGTCTGCAGACGACACAGGCCAGCAAATTCGTGTATGGTCTCTGGCGGCCGGTAACGGCGATCCGCGAGGCGGAAAGTGACCTCAACCCCGCGACCGAGGCCGACGCGACCTGGCTGCCGCTCATCACGACGCCGCCGTATCCGTCATATGCTGGCAACATGGCGTGCATCGGTGCGAGCGCGGCGCGCGCGCTGCAGCTCGCCTTCGGCACCAACGACGTGCCGATCAAGGCGACGTGGCGTCAGTCCGGCGGGCTGCCGGACGTCACGCACGAGTTCGACGGCTTCTGGGAACTCGCCGAGGACCAGAACATGGCGAGGATCTGGGGCGGCGATGCACTACCGGTTCGACCAGGTCGCCGGCCAGCAGATTGGCCGTCAGGCGGCCGAGTTCGTGTTCGCGAATTACATGACCCCGCGCGGCGGTTGGTACGATTGATTCGACAGGGGTCAGGTCTTGATTCAACATTGCCGGCATGTTCAATACAAGACCTGACCCCCCTTGCGGCGATGACGAGCCGGCCCGTCCAGGAGATGCGACATGACGACGACGGACAGCGTCGAGCGGCACCAGAAGGCGGCAAGCGATTTGAAGGCGCGGGTGCGCGGCGCGGTGCTCGAGCCCGGGAACCCCGCCTACGACGAGTCACGGTCGCTCTGGAACGCGATGATCGACCGGCGGCCGGCGGTGATCGTGCGCTGCCTCGGCACCGCCGATGTCATCGCCGGCGTCAGGGCCGCACGCGAGTACGACCTGCCGCTGACGATCAAGGGTGGCGGCCACAACATCGCCGGCCTGGCGGTCTGCGACGGCGGGCTCATGCTCGACATGTCGCTCATGCGCGGCGTCTGGGTCGACCCGGCGGCGAAGGTGGCGCACGCGCAGGCTGGCTGTCTCCTCGGCGACGTCGACCGCGAGACCCAGCTCCACGGGCTCGCGGCCGTGCTCGGGTTCGTGTCCAACACCGGATGCGCGGGTCTGACGCTCGGGGGCGGCTTCGGCTACCTCTCGCGCCGCTTCGGGTGGACGAGCGACAACGTGGCCTCGATCGATCTCGTCACCGCCGATGGCCGGGCCATTCGCGCGTCCGAGCGCGAGCACAGCGACCTCTTCTGGGGACTGCGCGGCGGCGGCGGCAACTTCGGCGTCGCCACGAGCTTCGAGTACGCGCTGCACCCGGTCGGCCCCGACATCATCGGCGGCGCGATTGCCTGGCGCGGCGAGGACGCGGGACGCGTGCTCGAGATGTACCGGACGCTCGTGGCCGACGCCCCGCCCGAGCTGACCTGCGTCGCCGGGCTGCGGCTGGCGCCGCCGGCGCCCTGGCTCGCGCCCGAAGTCCACGGCAAGCCGATTGTCGCGCTCTTCGTCTGCTATTCGGGGTCGCTCGCCGACGGCGAGAAGCTGCTGGCGCCGATCAAGGCCTTCGGTGCGCCGGTCGGCGACATCGTGCAGAAGCGCCCGTACGTGTCGCAGCAGAGCGCTACTCGATGCGACCCAGCCGAAGGGGCGCCGCTATTACTGGAAATCAGAGTACCTGCGCGGCTTCGAACCCGGACTGTTCACGCAGGCGATCGAGCACGCCGGGCGAATCGTGTCGCCGCACTCGGCAATTCTGATCTTCCCGCTCGGCGGCGCGATCAGCCGGCTGCCCGAGGACCACTCAGCCGTTGGCAACCGCGACGCGGTCGCGGTCCTCAACATCGGCGGCTCGTGGGAGCGCGCCGACGACGACAGCAAGAACATCGACTGGGCGCGCGGCGCCTGGCGCGACCTGCGCCAGTACTCGACCGGCGGCACGTACGTGAACTTCCTGACCGAAGACGACGGCGACGAGCGCACGCGCGCGGCGTATCGGACGAACTACGCGCGCCTGGCCGAGGTCAAGGCGGCGTGGGATCCGTCGAATCTGCTGTCGCACGAACAAGAACATCCTGCCGACGAAATAAGGCCGCGCGCGATCGCGCCAGCGCCTCACCCGAGCCGTTCTTGTGCGACGGCGCGAAACGATGAGCCCGCACCCTGGCCGGACTAGTCGGCCAGGAAGTGCGCGTGCTTCTTACACGTCCGACTCCCGAGCACGGCTGCGCGCGCCGCCTGATTCGCAGCACGACCGGGGACAACGCCTGCCGACACCGGGGCGGCTCGTCGTGCCCGTCACCGGCGCGGTAGGCACAGCACCGGCGGCACCGGAGGGCGAGGCCGCTGCGACACCGGCGGTGACGGGGTCCTTCGCAATCCAGAGGTTCGCGCGGACGACGGAGGATTCGGTCGCCGCGGTCGGGACCTTGACCCTGAACCTGACGGATCCGGCGACGAACGCGGCCCGCACGATCATCACGCAGGCCGCAATGCCGCTGGCGAAGTCAGGCGACACCGCGGTCCCCGGCGGGACTGCCGGGCAGCCTCAACCGACCGGCGCGATAGCGTGCGGAACGCTGAGCATGGTGCTCGGGCCGCTCGAGCTCACGCTCCTCGGCCTGTCCTTTCAGCTGAATGAGGTGAATGTCGATTTCGCCGTCGTGCCAGGCACCGGCGAGCGCCTGGGCAACCTGCTGTGCGAAGTCACCAGCCAGGTCGACGGGTCCGCCCGTCCCGCAGAGCTCGTGAAGACGCTCAACACGCTGCTCGACACGATCGGATAGCACGCGCGCCGCGGGGACGCACCTGTTCCCGCGGCGACTTCCCTCCCGCACGACTCCCTCTCCGGTTGCCTTTGCGGTCTGAAGCCGCGCCATAATGAAGCCCTCACGCGTAGGTCACCTTATCCCGGAGGCGACACGATGACGAGACGATCTGGGCTGACGCTGGCGGCTATCATTCTCTTTATGGGCGCTACGACTCCACGCGCGCAGGACGAGGGATTCACGCCGCTCTTCAACGGCAAGGACCTCTCCGGTTGGGTGTACGGCCGGCGCGGCGACGGCACCGAGAATCGAACGGGCAAGGGCTATCAGGTCGAGAACGGCGTGCTCGTCACCACCAAAGAAGACGGCGGCAATCTCTTCACCGAAAAGCAATACGCCGATTTCGTCTTGCGATTCGACTTCAAGCTGACGGAGAACGCCAACAACGGCATCGGCATCCGCGCGCCGCTCGTCGGCGACGCCGCCTATGTCGGGATGGAAATCCAGGTGCTCGACGACAGCGGCTCGGAGTACCGCAACCTGCGCCCGGCGCAGTATCACGGCTCCATCTATCAGATGTTCCCGGCCACGCGCGGACATCAGAAGCCGGTCGGCGAGTGGAACGTCGAAGAGATTACCGTGCAGGGGCGGAAGGTTGTCGTGAAGCTGAACGGTACGACCATCACGGAAGGTAATCTGGACGACGTGAAGGACGAAGCGCTCCTGGCCAAACACCGGGACCTGAGCAAGCCCGAAGGGTCGCGCGGCATCGCCAACACCACGGGGCACATCGGCCTGCTCGGCCACGGCACCCGGGTCGAATTCCGGAACATCCGGATCAAAGCGCTCTAGGACGAAAGGGCCGAAGCCACTAATGCGCTCGCGCACCTCCCTGTCACTCCTGGTGACCGCACTCTGCCTTCACGGTGGCGGCATCATCGCCGGAAGCCGTGGGCTTCAGGATCTCTCATGGCCCCAGGGGTTCGCGCCAAAGCCTGACGGCTCCCGCCAGTGGGTCGCGCACACGGTCGACGCGGGCGCGGTGAGGCTGCGCATACAGCTGCCGACTCAATGGACGCGAGGGATCCCCGATCCGACGGACGGTAAGCTCTTCGTCGCTCGTGATCTGGCGGAGGGCTTTGTTCTCTACATCGATCCGGTGGAGCCGTCGCCCTTCAACCTCGACCAGGCCCTGACGAACCAGTCCGTCCAGGACTATCTCGCCGGCATGCGAGCCAAACTCGAGCCGCGCGGATACGACGTGGTGGCAGCCGGCCAGAATCGGATCGGCAAACGACTTTGGCTCTGGCACGACAGCCGGATGCGCTCCTTAGGTGTATTCGCGACCGTGGGATCCATCGGCGGGGGACGGGTGTGGAGCTTCACGGCGACGCCGCAGGGACAACGCCTCACGGCGGAGTGCGCGGTGCTGAACCCTCGCGATGCGACCGCCGCAGCCATAGACGCGCACACCGGTCAGGCGGGGGCGGTATGCGCCGCGATTCTCGAGCGGCTGGCAGTCGAACCCAAGTGAGGCGGCACCTTTCGGGCGTCTGAGACGGATGCCCGGGCCGATGGGCTTGTGCCCCGGCCATGTGACCGCGCAAGGCCGGCGCGATTCACATCGACGCGACGATCAGGCGATTGCCGTCGCGTCTCGACGTCAAGCCAGAGGCTGGCAACACCGCGGCGAGCGCCTCTTCGGGCGATAGTCCCTCCATCGATCCATGCAGCACGGCGCGCTCGGCCAGGCGCTTCGTCTTCTCATCCGCATACTCCCACTGCCAGCCCTGTTCGCGGCTCACCCACTGAACGAACGCCGAGGCGGTTGCACCCTCGAGGGTAAATGGCTGGGCGACCGACGTGACCCACGCCCACTCCGGCCCAGCCGTGTCGATCCGGCCGCGCTCCGGCGGACGGTCATGGCTGATGAGGAGCGACTCGCCCGCGCGTGACGTCTGCGACGGGCCGCGGCCGTCGATTGCGACCTCGCCCTCCCGTACGCGGACGGTCAGGCTGGCGGGCTGCAATCGCAGCTCGAACTGCGTGCCCACGTGCCGGACCCGGCCAAACGGCGTATCGACGAAGATCGCGCCGGCGCGTCGCTCCGGATGGGCGTCCATGTACATCGTTCCGCGCAGCAGCGCGAGCCTGCCGCTCCCCTCGAACCCGACGACCGTGCCGCCAGCCAGCCGGACCGACGTGCCGTCGGCCAGCTCGAAGGCGGCGCGGCTCCGATCCGCGACCTCGACGCGATCGCCGGCCCTCACTTGCTTCGGCTGAGTCTCGATGCCGGGCTCCGGATCTCGGCCGGCGGCGTCCGTGATGCGGATCGTTCCTATCACTCGCTGCGCGGTCGCCACCACCGCCGCAGCGTGACCGGGCGACGAACGGCCCGGCCAGAACCAGGCGGCGCTACCGACGGCGCCAGCCGTGGCCACGACCGCTGCGGCCATCATCAACCGCCGGCGCCCACGGCCCCGCTGTGTTCGTTGCCACTCGAGGCGCGCGGCCGCGCGCGCGCGTTCCAGTCGCGCCGCGGCGGGGGCGCGCCGGCGTCCGGCGAGTCTGAGCAGCGCAGCAATCTGGTGGTCGTGCTCGGGGTCGTGTGCGTGTGTCACCGTGTCAGCCCTCACCATGCTCTGTCCCCGGCAGCGGCGGCCCGGCCGGAGTCAGCGTCCGGAACGCGTCGCGAAAGGCGGCCCGGGCTCGCGTCAGCAGCGATTCGGCGGCCTTGAGGCCGAGACCCAGCCGGCTCGCGATGTCCTGCACCGAGACCTCGTCGATGTACTTCCACTCGAGCGCGTCGGCATAGTGTGACGGCAACTGATCGAGCACCCGCTGCACGAACGCTCCCAGGCGGAGGCGATCGAGCACCGCGTCCGGATCCTCGACCGTCGCCGCGCGCAGCGATTCGAGGGCGGCCCGAATCTCCGGCTCGTCTTCGGCGAGCTCGACGTGCGGGTGCCCCGCGTGCCGGGTGCAGTAGGAGTAAATCTCGTGCCGGCAGAACGTGCACATCCACGTCAGCAGGGCCGCTTCGCCACGATAGGTGTGCAGCTTGCCGATCGCCTTGCACATGGCGGCCTGCGCGACCTCGTCGGCCGCGTCCTCGTCGGCGCCGAGGCGCGCGAGCGCAAACCGGTACAGCGCGGGATACACGGCCGCGAAGAAGGACTCGAATGCCGCCTCTTCGCCGTCGAGCATGCGCCGCACGAGCGCCAGGTCCGTCATCAGAACTTCATTCGCAGACCGAACGACAGCAGCCGCTCGAATGTGTTGTACACGTTGCTCTTGCCGATGACCTCCTGCTCACCCTCGTTGTTCGTGCCGTGCAAGGGCTGCAGGTAGTTGCGGTGGTTGAAGAGGTTGAGCACTTCGCCGTAGAACTCCCAGTGCTTCGCGGTCGAGTACGTCACGCGGACGTCGAGCCGGGCATACCCCGTCAAACGCTCGCTGTTGATCGACGAGAGCCGGCGCATGAAGACGTTCTCCATCATGACCAGATTTCCGTTCCGATCGCGGAACGTGCGATAGCGCGGATCGCGGGTGCCGTCGAGGTGATTCACCTTGCCGAATTCGACCTCCCGTTGAATCGGGGTGACGGGAAACCCGGACGCAAGCTGCCACGTCGCCGCGGCTCTGAACCTGGCGCCGAGCGGTGCGTCCAGCACGGCGGTCAGGGCATGCCGGCGGTCAAAATCAAACGGCACGGTTCGGCCGTAAACCTCGCGGGTTGACTTGCTCAGCGTATAGCCGAGCCATCCCGTCACGCGCCCGCGGTCGCGCCGCAACAGGAACTCGATGCCAGCCGCTCGCCCCGTCCCGGTGCTCTCGGGAAACACCGTGGGCCGATACTCGAGGATGACGGCATCGGACGGGAGATCCGGGGGAATGTCGTAGTCGACAAGGCGATTCTGGCGCTCGGCCTCCGTTTCCTGCCGCTGCATCAGGAGGCCGTCGAACGTGCGGTGGTAGCCTTCGATCCGCAGGCTCAGTCCGGCGCGGATCGGACGCTCGAAACCGGCGACCACCTGCTCCGTACGCGCGTTCTGCAACCGCGTCGTATTCTCCTCGGAGAAATCGAGGAACTCGAAGCTCTGAAGGCTCTCGTGGGACGGGGTCTGCGCCTGGATCGCGTAACCCGCCCACACCGACGTCCGGCCGAACGCGCGCGACACGCGCAGCCGCGGTTGCCAGGCGACCTCGCCGGTAAACGAATTCCAGTCGGCGCGCACGCCGGGTTCGATCGTCATCAGGCGCCCAGCGCCGAGCCGGACCTGAAACCATGCTCCCGCTTGCGTCCGCTCGAGCCGCGAGTCCATCGGTCCGGCCGAGTAGTCGACCAGCTCTCCCCACGTGCTCGGCCCGACCCCACGCCACCACTCCGGCTGCTTGAGGCCGTCCATCTGCCACGAGCTCCGCACCCGATGCAGATCCACGCCGGCATCGAATACCGGGCCCGGAGAGGACGCATACAGCATCTGCTGCCGCACCGCGACATCCTGCACGCTCATACGGCGATCGAAGACGCCGAAATCCGAAAGGGTCGACAGCCGGCGATCCACGTAATGAGCGGTGGTCGAGTACGCCGAGACGATCGTCGTGCTGCTGAAGCGCGACGTCGGCACCCAGCGGAGCGTGGCGGCGCCAATGCGGTTCTCGCCGCGATTGCTGGCCGTGACGACCGTCGGTTCCCCAGGGTCGGCGTTCAACTCGAGCAGCGTCTCGCGGCCGGCGAGTCCGAAGATCGTCAGACGGGTGCGCTCGCTGGGAAACAGCGTCGTCTTGAACTGCACATCGCCGAAGCTCGGCATCGCGCCGTCCGAGAAGCGATCGGTGACGACACGATAGTAGGTGCCACGGGCCGTCGCCCACCACGAGCCCGACTCGGTCCCGGGCATGCGGCCCTCGAGCAGCACATCTCCGCTCGTGAGGCCGACCGCCCCGGATGCGGCGAGCGCGCGCGCGGTCGTGCCGTCGCGCGTTTCGAGGTTCAGGACGGACGAGAGGCGCCCGCCGTAGCGCGCGTCGAGACCGGAGGCGTCGAGCGTCACGCTCGCCGCGGTCGCGGGGTTGAGGAAGCTGGTCGTGAACTCGCCCAACCGCTGCGCCTGGTGAATCTGGACGCCGTCGAGCACGATCATGTTGTGCTCCGGCCCGGCACCCCGAATCGCGAGCTTCCCCTCCTCGTCGTTCGTCCCAGCTACGCCCGGCAGGACCTGCACGGCCTGGAGCACGTTCTCCATTCCGCCGGCCATCTCGCGCACAGCCGACGGCTCAACCGCATATCCGCGGGGGCCTGTCCCGCCCTGACCCGGCCGGTCCGTCACCTCGACATGCTCGGCGACGCGAAAGGGCTCGATCGCATCCGGTGTGGCGGGTGATTGCACGGCGTCACGCTTCGGCCGCGGAGTCTTCGGACTCTCCGGCTTCGACCGGCGCGCGGCGACGACCAGGAGCGTCCCGCCTGGACCAGGCTGCAGCGTCAGACCGTGCGGCTCCAGGATCTGGAGCGCGATCTCGCGCGCGTCGGTCCCCCCCGGTTCCTTGGTCACCTTGATCGAAGGCGGTACCAGTTCGGTGCTGAAGATGATCTTGAGCTTTGCGGCCTGCAGTTCGCCGAGGACGTCGGCGACGGCGCGCCCGACATAGCGCTTCGACTCCGCCTGGACAGCAAACGCCACAGCCGGGGCGCCGGTCAGCACCGCCGCTACCACGACGAGCGCGATCACCCGCTCTGCCATGGCCGCTCCTGTGAATCGCATCCCATACCAGTTAGAGTGCGGCGGGGCCGAAAATCCTTCGCCCGCCTGCCGGCCCCCATCATCCACGCGTAACGGAGCAACTGAGACGGACGATGGGGCCGATGCGTACAATAACTCCGCCCGCCCCATGGACGCCTGGGAGCGACTGACGACACTCGAGCCCGACACCAAAGGAGACACGGCCATGCTCTACACCAGACGCGAGCTCGCAGCCCTCGCCCTCGCGGCCTTCCCCGCCTCGCACGTGCTCGGGACGTCACGGCTCGCGGCCTTCCAGGCGCGGCCGAACTCGAAGGTGCGCGGCGTGATGATCGGCATGAACGTCCCGTATAACTTCGGCGGCCGCAGTCTGCCGGTCGACGACATCATCCGCAACTGCGTCGAGCTCGGCATCAGCGGCGTGGAGCTGCGGACGCAGCCGGTCGAAGCGTTTCTCGGCGCGCCGCCGGCGCCGCCCGCGCCACCGGCAGGCACCAAACGCACCGCCGAGCAGGAGGCCGCCCAGAAGGCCGCCGCCGAGGAGCTGGGCAAGTGGCGCCTCTCGGTCGCCATGGACAAGGTCCAGCCCCTGCGCAAGAAGTTCGAGGACGCCGGCATCCTCGTCGAGATCGTCAAAGTCGACGGCATCCTCACCATGCCCGACGAAGTCGTCGATTACGAGTTCCAACTCGCGAAGGCGCTCGGGGCGCGGGCGATCTCGACCGAGATTGCCGTCGCCGAAACCGAGCGGCTCGGCCGGTTCGCCGACAAGCACAAGATGATGGTCGGCTATCACGGCCATGCCACGACGTCGGCGGCCGACTTCGAGACGGTGTTCGGCTATGCGGCGCACAACGGCGCCAACCTCGACATCGGCCACTTCGTCGCCGGCCAGAACACCTCACCGGTGCCGTTCATCACCAAGCACCACAGCCGGATCACGCACATCCACATCAAAGATCGCAAGATGAACAACGGGGCGAACGTGCCGTTTGGCCAGGGGGACACGCCCATCACAGAGGTGCTGCAGCTCATCCGCGACCAGAAGTGGAACATCCAGGCGACGATCGAGTTCGAGTATCCGGTTCCGGAAGGCTCGACCCGCATGGCCGAAATCAAGAAGTGCATCGACTACTGCCGCGCGGCGCTCGCCTAGGCTCGGCGAATCGAAAATCGACAGCATGCCATTCCTCGCCGCTGTAACGCTCTGGTTGGTGGTCGCCCTTACGTCGTTCGCACCGGCGCAAAAGCCGGCGTCGTCTGCGCCGGCGCAAAGGCCGGCATCGTTTGATGGCAAGCCGGCATCTTTGCATCGGCGCAAAAGCCGCCGAGCGATTGGACGCCGATACGAGCCGAGAGCCTGCGTCACTTCCGGGCGCTCGTCCAGATCGATACGAGCAACCCTCCTGGCAACGAGATCAAGGCCGTCGAATATCTCCAGAAGGTCCTGACTGCCGAGGGTATCCCCTCCAAGACGCTGGCGCTCGATCCCAATCGGCCCAACCTGGTCGCGCGGTTGAAGGGCACCGGCGCCAGGCGGCCACTGTTGCTCCTCGCTCACACCGACGTCGTAGGTGTGCAGCGCGACAGGTGGCCGGTGGATCCGTTCGGAGCGGTCCTGCGTGACGGCTATATCTGGGGCCGGGGCACGACCGACGACAAGGACAACCTTACCGCGAACCTGATGGCGTTCCTGCTCGTCAAGCGGGCCGGCACACCGCTCGAGCGCGATCTGATCTTCCTGGCAGAATCCGGCGAGGAGGCCGACCCGACCGGGGTGGGCATCCGCTACCTCGTCGAGCAGCACTTCGACGAGATTGACGCGGAATTCGCGTTGGGCGAAGGTCCAGGTGCCGCGATCGAGGACGGACGGGTGCGCCGCGTGCAGATTGCCACCACCGAGAAGGTGCCCCGGCGGGTGCGACTGGTCGCCACGGGTACGTCAGGCCACGGCTCGATTCCACGACTCGATAACCCCGTAACGCATCTGGCCAGCGCGGTGCAGAAGATTGGCACCTGGAACATGCCGATGCGGCTCAACGAAACCACGCGGCAGTACTTCGAAAAGCTCGCGACCATCAGCACGCCCGAGCGGGCCGCGCGCTACCGCAGTCTCGTCAGCGGTCAGGGCGTAGAGGCGGCCGAGCGGTACCTCGCCGAACACGAACCCGAGCACTTCGCCATCCTGCGGACCTCGCTGGTGCCGACGATGCTCCAGGCCGGCTTCGGGCCGAACGTCATTCCTTCGACGGCCGAGGCGGTCATCGACATCCGGGCGCTGCCCGACGAAGACGTGCCGCGTCTCATGACCGAGATAGGCAACCGCATCGCCGATCCCGCGGTCACCGTCGTGCCGCTCGCGTCGCCGCGGCCGATGGCCAAGCCGTCGCCGGTCGATTCTGACCTGTACAAGATTCTGGAGCACGCGGCGTCACAGGTGTACGCCGGCGCGACGGTCCTGCCGAGCATGATGACCGCCGCCACCGACATGGCGCAGCTGCGCGCCAAGGGCATCCACGCCTACGGGATTGGACCCGCCATGAGCAGCGGCGACTTTGCGCAACACGCGTGGCACTCCGACGTGGAACGACTGTCAGAAGACTCCCTCCACCAGTTCGTCCAGTACATGTGGACCGTCGTCAGCGCGGCCGTCGCGGCAAAGTAGCGCACTCCCAAGGGGAGGCGGCCCTGCGGCGTTCGTCAAGGCCCCAGCTACTCCAGAAACTTCCCGATCAGCCACTTGTGACCGAAGGGGTCCACCACCGACCCCTGCAGCATCCGCTTGATTGGGTGCGGTCCGGTCGTCTCGTGCGAGTGCTCCAGCACCGGGCTGCCCTCGAGCGCCCCGGCGGCCAGCGCGCGCGCATGGACGGCGACGGGGTCGTCCACGAAGAGCTCAATCCTCACGGTCGTGAATCCCGCGGAGGCGGGGGCGCGCGTGCCATGAGGCGGCGATTCGTGCGCAAGAAAGAACGGGGCGCCGTCGATCGTGAGGCCGGCCACGACGTGGCCGCCGTCGAGGTGCCACTGGAGGGTCGCGCCGAACGCGGTCTGGTAGAACGCGATGGCGGCGTTCCCATCGGTGACCGCCAGCATCGGAGAAATTTGCGTGGGCATGTCAGGCAACTCTATCCGGGGCCGTTCGTCCGCTTCAAGCGGGTCGATCCGCGGTACTTCGAGACGCTCGCGAAGGCTGAACCGGGCCCACTCGCCCGGGCGCCTTCGGGCTACGATAGCCGGGTCGGGGCTTGGTCGATGCGACGACCTCAACTCTCACGTCGGGCGTTCATCAACGGTACCGTCGCCGTGCTCGGCGGTCTGGGCATGGTCCCGCTGGGGGCACGGCAGGACAGCGACTCAGCTCCTGGCGATCTCCGGTCCATCGAGCGGCGCCTGACGCTGATGGGCAAGCGGATCCGAGAACGGTATCGCGATCCCAGACGCCACTTCATCTTCGAGTACTACCCGTGGTACGGAACCGACCCGTGGCGGCACTGGGACGGCTCCGGGCGCACGCCGCCAGCCGAAATCTCCGCATCGTCGCTCCCGCTCCTCGGCGCCTATGACTCGCGCGCCGCGCGCACGCTCGAGCAGCACGCCCGCTGGATCGCGGACGCCGGCGTCGGCGCGATCAACCTGAGTTGGTGGGGTCGCGGCAGCTACGAAGACGGATCGGTGCACCTCGTGATGGACGTCATGCGGGCGTTCGACATCAAGGTCACTTTCCATCTCGAGCCGTACTCGGGAGACCGCGGCGTCGGGTTTGCGGACGACGTGACCTACATCCTTCGGGAGTACGGCGACCGCCGGCGGTGGGACACGATGCTGCTGCTCGAAAACGCCGATGGCCAGGCGTCACCGGTGTTCAAGTCGTTCGTCACGCTGCTGTCGCCGACCTCGACCGACTGCCAAGGCATCACGAAGCCGGTCGACGTCTACGTTCCGGACAACGTCTGGGGGCAGCAGATGGCGCGCGTCCGGGGCGATATGGCCGGCGACTTCGACGGGATCACGTTCGTCGCCGACTCGCTCGACGCCGACCGCACGCGCGCCGCGGGCTTTGACGCCGGCGCCGTCGGCAATCCCTACATCCGCCCGGAGGAGTGGGCCCGGTTCACCGACCCGTTCGATCGACACGACATTCCGTTTTCGTTCGCGGTCAACGCCGGCTTCGATGCCGTGGCTGAAAAAGTCCCGCCGCAGGATCCCTGCTATCAGCCGCTGGCGTTCGAACCACAGCTGAGCGTGCCATGGGATGGGCGATCGTCTCGCGAGCTGGCGCAGCAACTCGGCACCGCCCGCATCGCGGCCTCACTCGAGCGCACGCTGGCGCATCAGACCGATCCGGAGTCGGCCAACTGGCGGAAGGGATTTCTGCTGGTCCCCATCAACTCGTTCAACGAGTGGCACGAGGGCACGGCGTTCGAGCCGATGGCGTCGTACCGCGACTTGAGCCCGTCCGAGCGGCGCCTGTATCACAACGTGACGAACGGCTCGTATCGCCTGCGTGTGCTGCGGAACCTGCTGGAGTTGGTGCAGTAAGTTCATCGTCAGGGCTGGGGTCAGGTCTTGTATTTCAACATTCTAAAGAATGTTGAAATACAAGACCTGACCCCTCCTGCTAAGTCAGCCGGACGTCGCCTTTGAAGATCAGAAAGACGAGCACGACATCGAGGATCGCGAGGTACGGCGGGAAGAGTGCGCTGCCGTAACCCATGTAGGGCAGGCCGAAGAACCCGGCGGTCCACAGCCCCAAGAACACGGCGACCGCGACCGGGCCGAGGTCTTCCCAGAACCACCCATAGGCGAGCAGCAGCCAGAAGGTGACGTGGGCGACCAGGGCGGCGATACCGGACACGCTGCCGACGAGTGTATTCCGAACGGCCGGCTCGTTCGTCCCGGGCTTCGTCACGTGCAATTTGTGCGGGCCGGCGCCCGCACCGGATATCCGTGAGAGGATTTCTCGAGGTCAGGCCCACCGCTCACAGGAGGTTGCCATGCGTACTCTTCGCGCGACGCTCGCGTTCGTCGTGTTCTGCGGCGCGCTGACCGCCGCGGCGCAAACGGTTCACGAAGCTCCGGCGGGGGCCTCGTCTCGCGGCCGAGTCTCGCCGCAAGGCGAGCCGGGTCAGGCCCTGACGGTGAGCGGCGTCGTCGTTGGACCGGATGGCGCGCCGGTCGCCGGCGCTTCGCTCTACGTCTATCAGACCGACCACGAGGGCTACTACGGCGTGAAGCCGGCGAGCGACAACCGGAATCCGCGCCTCAAGGTTTTCTTGCGATCGGATGCGCGCGGCGCGTGGTCGTTCGACACCGTCAAGCCAGGGTCCTACCCGAACAGCAAGATTCCCGCGCACATCCACTTCGAGATCTCCGCGCCGGGGCGCACGGCGAAGATCTTCGAGATCGTGTTCGAAGGCGATCCGTTCGTGACGCCGGAGATGCGCCGCAATCCCGCGTTCTCGGTCCGGCCAATCGCCAACGGTGCGGTGACCGAACGGATTGTGCTGCAGTAAATCCCGACGGCCTCCCATGCCCGAGCGTCGTGGTCACAACGCTCTTGATCGCGTCTCGGCTCGGGCGCGCCTTTTGACGTACGAGGCCCTCTCCTCGCACAATTCAGCATCATGAATCTCCGATACAAGACGTTGCTCCTCTGCCTTCTCCTGCTCGCTCCAGCGGTCGCGCTGCGGGCGCAGCAATCGCCGCAGGCCAAACCGCAGGACACCGAGGTGTGGACGCCGGAGCCCAAAGTGGTCACGCCCGGTGCCACGACCGGCGCGGCGCCCTCCGATGCCATCGTGCTCTTCGACGGCAAGAGCCTCGACGAGTGGGTATCGACGCGGGACAAGTCACCGGCGGCGTGGACCGTGGCGGACGGGGTGATGACGGTCAACAAGAAGGCCGGCAACATCGAGACGAAACGCCGGTTCCGCAACTACCAGCTCCATCTCGAGTGGCAGATTCCGGCTGACATCGGCGGCGAAGGCCAGTCGCGCGGCAACAGCGGCCTCTTCCTCGCCTCGACCGGTGGCGGCGACGCCGGCTACGAGCTGCAGATTCTCGACTCGTTCAACAACAAGACCTACGCCAATGGGCAGGCCGGCAGCATCTACAAGCAGGCGATCCCGCTGGCCAACGCGATGCGCAAGCCGGGCGAGTGGCAGGTCTACGATCTCGTGTGGACAGCGCCGACCTTCAACGCCGATGGCACGGTCAAGACGCCGGCGTCCGTCACGGTCTTCCACAACGGCGTGCTCATCCAGAACAACTTCAGCCTGAAGGGCGAGACGCTCTACATCGGCCCACCGACGTACAAGGCGTTCGACGGCGCGCCGATCAAGCTGCAGTCGCACGGCGACCCGAGCAAGCCGATCAGTTTCCGGAATATCTGGCTGCGGGAGCTCTGAGGTGAGGCGGGGCGTCCGGAGACGCCCCGCGCTCAGTGGAAGAATCGGCCGACCAGCGCGGTCGGGTCGAACGCTTTAGCGGTGGCCGCGAACGACCTGGCCGCGAATCTCACCGCCGAGGAAGAGCGACGAGTGCACGTTCACGTAGGCGAGCCCCTTCTTCAACGCCGCGACGAACTCCTCGAACTCGCCGGCGGCGATCCCCTGCGCGGTTACGGCCAGGACGTCCTTGGCCTCGATGGTGCCGGTCACGGTGCCGCCAGGCGCGGCCGGGCACGCGGGGCCCGTAAAGCTCGCGGGACCCGGGTTCGTCGTCGTATTACACAGCCACACCATGATGCCGCCGTTCACGTTCGGCTGGGCGATGTGGATGTGGGACTGGGTCACGACGCCCTGCAGGCCCTCGAACGAGAGCTCGTACTCGACCGAGTCCTCGTTGATCTCGGCTGCGAACTTTCCGCGCGCCGGCGACGAGATGGTCGGGACCTCATTCTCCGACTGGAGGTTCGCCGAAATCCGGTCGCCGCCGCGGCTCCGCCCGTGCAGGAACGCAAAGAAGTCCTGGCTCCCGCCGATCTCCGCCGGGCCGCCGGCCGCCCGTACCGGCACCGGCCCTGACCCCATGCCGATTGCGAGCATCGCTGCTACCGCCGCGAACGTCATCTGCTGTCGCATCGTTCTCCCCCATCTACTGATTCGGTGTTACTGACTGGCGTGAATCCGGGCCGAGCCGGCGGGAACGCTGCCGCTTCGGAGCGATGGCGCGATTCCACCGGCGAGGCCGCGCGACGCGGTGCAATCGCAATACCACGCGCAACTCGCTGTCCTGCCGTGACAGGGCGCGCATTCGGCGGCGATGGCCTTACGCCCGACGTAAGCGCTTACATTCGTCGGCTGGCAATGACGCCACTTAGGGCGTCGATGCTCTGCTCGTGGGACGCGCGGCGGGCGGACGGGCTCATCCGGCCGTACCCCGCCTGCGGGTGTAACATTCCCGGCATGAGACACCGCTCCCTCATCATTGCTGCCTGCCTGGTCGCGCTCCTCCCCACAATCCCGGCCGCACAACAGGCCGGAAAAGTGCTCATCGGGTACTGCGTGGGGTTGAAGGGGCTCGAGACCGCCAAGGCGGCAGGGTTCGACTACGTCGAGCTCGGGGTGACGGAGATCGCCGCGCTGTCGGACGCCGAATTCGAGGCAGCGCTCGAGCGCGTCAAACAGGCCGGCATCCCGACGCCCAACGCCAACCTGTTCCTCCCTGGCAGCATCAGGCTGACCGGGCCCGAGGCGACGGATCCCGAGCAGCAGATGGCCTACGTCAAGAAGGCCTTCGCCCGCCTCAACCGGCTCGGCGTGAAGATCCTCTGCTTCGGCAGTGGCGGCGCGCGGCGAGTCCCCGAAGGATTCCCGAAGGAAGAAGCGTTCAAGCAACTCGTGGACTTCGGGAAACGCATCGCGCCGGAAGCACGGGCGCAGGGCATCACGGTCGTCATCGAGCCGCTCCGGCGTCAGGAAACCAACATCATCAACACAGCGAGTGAAGGCCTCGAGCTGGTGCGGGCCGTCGCCGATCCCAACTTCGAGCTGCTCGTCGACTTCTACCATCTCGCGAGCGAGAAAGAAGACCCGGCAATCATCCTGACCGCCAAGGACCATATTCGCCATCTGCACATGGCCAATCCGCAGGGTCGCGTGTTCCCG
This sequence comes from uncultured Acidobacteriota bacterium, assembly GCA_963847975.1. GTDB lineage: Bacteria > Acidobacteriota > Vicinamibacteria > Vicinamibacterales > 2-12-FULL-66-21 > DATBJJ01. The sequence goes on from CAWKBU010000006.1 coordinate 34,969, forward strand.
CTCACCTGGGAAGAGTTCGACTACGCGCCGTTCTTCGCCAACCTGCGGCAGATTGGCTACGCCGGCCGCATCAGCGTCGAGGCCTCGAGCAAGGACATTCCGACCGAAGGCCCGCAGGCGATCGCTCTGCTGCGGCGCGCGTTCATCGGGCCAAAGTAAGCCCACCGGCGACGAATCTGCGGCATACTGCGGCCGTCTTGTCGAAGGCACTTTTTTTCGGCCTGCCGGTTCACGGCCACACCAATCCGACGCTGCCGCTCGTACGCGAGCTGGTTCGGCGCGGTGAAGAAATCGTCTACCTCTCGACTGATGAGTTCGCGCCGCTCATCGCGACGACCGGCGCGACGTATCGTCCGTACCGCAACGCCTTCCTGCCGGAACTCGGTTCCGTGGCTCGCCGCATGGACGAGCTCGCGTGGCTCTTCATGCGCACGACGGCCGAGTTGCTGGACGAAGAACTGGACGCCTACCGCGCCGAGAAACCTGACTACGTGGTGACCGATTCGGTCGCACCGTGGGGGCAGTGGATCGGCGAGATCCTCGGCGTGCCGGTCGTGACGTCGGTCACCACGTTCGCCTTCAACCGCCAGGTCATGCGCTATGGGGCGGCGCATGGCGTCCGGCCGAAAAGCGCCCGGGCTTTTCTGTCCAAGCTGCGTCACATCGCCAGGGCCGTGCGTCTCATGCGGCGGCTGCGCCGCCGCTACGGCGTGAATGGCCCCGGGATGATGGGCACGATGTCGGGCAGCTCAGGACTGACGCTCGTCTACACCTCGCGCGCGTTTCAGCCCTGTGCGGCCTCGTTTGACGACCGGTATCGCTTCGTCGGACCGCTGCTTGGACCACGTGGCGACGACAGCACCTTTCCCTGGGAGACGATCGCGCACCCTGTTCTTCTCTACGTCTCGCTCGGCACGCTGTTCAACGCCGACCCGGCGTTCTATCGCCAGCGCGTTCGACGCCTTGGGCGGGCTCGACGCCCAGGTCGTACTCTCGGTCGGCAGGAGGATTTCCATCGAGAGCCTTGGCCGGCCGCCGGCGAACATCCTCGTGCAGGCGCACGTTCCCCAGCTGCAGATTCTCGAGCGCGCGGCCGCGTTTGTCACCCACGGCGGGATGAACAGCGTCAGCGAAAGCCTGTTCCACGGCGTGCCGGTCGTCGTGATCCCGCAGATGAGCGAACAGGAGTTTGTCGCCCGCCGGACCGAGGAGCTGGGCGCTGGTGTCTTCCTGGCGAAGGAGGCGGTCACACCGGAGAGCCTCCGCGCAGCGGTCGAGCGCCTGCTCGCAGACGATGGGTTCCGAGTGCGAGCGCGGGCGATTGGAGAATCGTTCCGGACGGCGGGCGGCGTCATGAGCGCAGCGGACGCCGTGCTGGCGTTCACCGCACGGTCATCTGGCGCGCCACTCGGCGCGCGTCTGCCCCCAGATGTCCACGACATCGGACTCGAAGGGCGGCGGTAGTTTTCCCGGTCCCCGGTTGCGCGACCCGAGCTTGCGCGCCACCTGTTGCGACGGGAGATTGTCGGGCGCAATCGAGTGGATGATCTCGGTCCAGCCGAGCGTGTCGAACGCCCAGTTGGTCGCGGCAATCGCGCCTTCGGGCGCATAGCCGCGGCCCCAGCAGTCGCGCACGATCGCCCAGCCGATTTCCGGACCAGGCCATCCTTCCGGCTGCCACGGTCCGAGGCGTCCGACCCAGCGTCCAGTGCTCTTCTCGATGACCGAGAACATCGCGAAGCCGTTGGCGTGCCAGGACCCGATCATGGTCATGATGCCGCGCCAGCTGAGCGCGCGCGGCATCGTGCCGCCGATGAAGCGCGCGGCCTCGGGGTCGGTCATCATCGCGGCCCAGGCGTCGAGATCGTCGAGGCGGGGCGGCCGCAGCAGCAGCCGAGGCGTCTCCAGCTGCAGCCCGCCAAGCTCGGTGCTGGGCGGCGCCGTCACGACCGCCAGCCTCCCGCCACGAGGGTCCGGCGCACTTCTTCGAGGAATTGCGCGGCCTCTTCCGAGCCCTTGAAGTCGCACTCCTTTACCGATTGGGGCTCCGCTCCGGGTTGCTCAGTTGTTCTCCAGAGCTCGGCCCCATCGGGCACGGCACGGAGACGGTAGATGCGCGTCTCGCCACCCCTCGTGCAGCGCAGGACTTCGTGGCCGGGGGATTCCGTCTCGGACATCCCCCTACCTTACGATTGATCGTCACGCTTTGGGAAGGCGGGCCTCAATCCAGCCCTTGATGTCGCCGATGACGACTTCCTTGCCGACGTCGTTGAGCAGGTCGTGCACGTGTCCGTCGTAGAGCTTCAGCGTCTTGTCAGTGCGAACCGGCGCTGTCGTAGAAAAGCTGGCTGCCGCCCGGCCTGGTCACCTTGTCGGCGGAGCCGTGCAGGATGAACACCGGCAGCGTGATCAGCCGGAATTCCTCCTTGAGACGCTCGTCGGCGCGGACGAGCTCGGCGACGGTCTTGGTCGGCTGCGTCTCGTGCTCGATGAGCGGATCGTCGTTCATCGCCTGGACGACCTTCGGATCGCGCGAGAACTCCTCGTTCTTGAGGCGCAGCACGTGCGCATGCGGCGCGATGTGGCTCAGCCCCTTGACGACCGCCAGCGCGAAATCCGGCGCCGCGACCTGGAACGCGAAGCTCTCGCAGATGAGTCCCGCGAGCTCGGACTGATGCTCGAGCGTGTAGACGCACGAGATGACGCCGCCCGCGCTGTGGCCGAGCAGATACAGCGGCAGCCCAGGCTCGCGCGATTTCGCCAGCGCGACGAGCGTGCCGACGTCCTTGAGATAGTCGTTGATCGACTCGATGTAGAAGCGCTCGCCGTCGGACTTGCCGCGGCCGCGCAGATCGAGCGCGTACACCGCCAGGCCACTCGCGACGAGTTGCTCGGCCGCCCAGAGGTAATAGCCGCTGTGCGAGTTGACGCCGTGGCAGATCGCCACTACGCCGCGGGCCGGCGCGGCTGGACGCCACGAGCGGACGAAAATCTTGAGGCCATCGGCCCCCTGGACGGTTTCTTCCTTCACGGCAGTGGCGAGCGCGGTCGTCATGGGAATCTCCTCTGGTGGAACCCGGAACCCCGGGCTGAATGAGCATCAGTCCGGCAGACTTCAGAGGATAGCGGCTGCCGCCGTTTGGCGAATCCCCCCGAGGAAGAACGGGGCGATGCCACGTCTGGAATAGCCGCGGCTAACTAGATCGAGGTAGGAGGATGAAGCCGGGGCCGTCGATCACTGCACGTCGACGGAAGCACTGGAGTGCGACAGCGCATCGACGAGCGTGAACCACGCCAGCTCGACGCGCTTGGAATTGTTGGACAACTCGCCTCCGTACCAGGTCGCGGGGCGAACGGACTGAGGCGGGTTCGCGGTCCACAGACGGCGCACGTTGAGCGCGACGCCGAGCATCGGGACGGCCACGTCGAACACGGGAGGCGGCGGCGCGACCTTCAGGGTCCGCGGAATCTCGAGGCGCATCCCTTCCCGGCTGAGGTCGATGATCTGCGACGGCACGCCCTGGACGACGACCGACAGATGCGCGCGCTTACGCTCGGATCGGCGGACCGGACGGCTCTCCATGATGGCCATGGACACCGAACAGGAGAACAACGCCCGGTCGAGAGGCCGCGTCAGGTAGACCGCGCCACGGGCCATCGCCTGCGATTCGGCCGCGGCATTGGGCTCCCCGATCACGACGACCGGGACGAGCGGATTGCGCGCCCGCACGAGGTTGATCGCCGCCGCGGCGAACCCGGCGTCGACGACGAGCAGGTCCAGCGACCGGTCCTTCAGCTCGTCCGTAACGCGCGTCTGGTTGGACAGCCGGAACGGCTCGAACCCCTCTAATGTCAACCATTCTTCGATCAGCTTGCACTCGGCGTGGTGTGGCGAGGCTACAGCGATCCGGGGGCGAAAGGGCATTGTGCCGACCCGTGCAGGGAGGGTGCCAGATCGGGAACCCCTGAGAACACGCCACCGAGCGCCGCAGCGCGGGAGAACAGCCGCCGAGCTCAGCGACCAATCTGCATGCCTTCGACGGGAACCGTAATTCGCGGACGTCCTACCGCCGCCACTGCACGTCGTAGTCCCGATTGCTGATGCGCCGTTCGACGCCCAGGCTGACGGTAAAGAGGATGAAGACCTCGACCAGGCCGATCGAGGCGTACACGGCAAAGCGCGCGAACGCGCTCGGCTCGGGCCAGCAGGTCGTGCCATCATCGATGCACGCCTGCACCACGCGGTCGATCTCGACGTATTCGCGAAAGATGAGCGTAATCGCCCAGACGAATATGACGGCGGATCCGAAGATATTGCCGAAAATCATCTCCGCCTTGCGCCAGAACGGGATCGTGACGAGCAGGCCCATCACGGGCGCCGCCGTCAGCTGCCACGTTATCCAGTACCAATTCAGTCCATGCACGGCGTCAATCCCTAGGTCGTCCTGAGCGCTAGCGCCTGAGGCGCGGGATGCGCTTCGTCTCGGCGCCGGTGGCGGCACTCCACGAACGCAGCTTCACCTTCACTTCTCCAAACGCGAGCTCGTCGCCATCGGCCACCTCGACCCGCGCGCGTACGCGGACGCCACCAAGCCGCGTGCCGTTCTTGCTCGCCAGGTCCTCGAGCCACACGCGCCGGTCGGCGCTCTCGACGACGAGGCGGGCGTGCCGGCGGGAGACGCTGTCGGCGTCCAGCCACACCGCACACTCGGGATCGCGGCCGACAACGTTCTCGCCGTCCGCCAGCCGGAACGTGCCTTCCTTGGCGAACACCCAGCAGGGGGTCTGTCGCGCGGGCGCCGGTCTGGCCTCGTCCTTCCCGGCGGCCTTGGCATCGGCGGCGGTCCCGCAGAACGCATACCCGACGCCATGCACCGTCCGGATAAACCGTGGCTGCTTGGCCGAATCCTCGAGGACCTTGCGGATCTCGCCGATGAGCACATTGAGGTTGGCATCCACGACGTAGGTGTCCGGCCAGATTCGGGTCAGCAGCTCGCCCTTGTCGCAGACGCGCGGCCGGTGCTCGACGAGGCTCCACAGCAGCTCGAAGGCTTTCGGCGACAGGTGGAGCTCCGAGCCATCGCGCAGCAGCTGCCGCGTCTCCGTGTCGAGGGTAAACGGGCCAAATTGAAGTCTCACAACCTACGAATTCCTTCGCTGTTCCTTGGGACTTCGGTCCCCGCCTCTGCGATATTCGTCAATGCTAACCGGTTTTCCGGAACATAGACCGACGGCTGCCAGTCTTAAGAGAGACACGGTGCACGAACAGGCTTCAGATCCCCGCCTCCCCATGCGTTCGTCCCGAGGACCGGCCACGCCGCCGACGCGCGTGGCCGCGCCAGACTCGCCGCGACGGCCGGCACGCGACATCATCGACGCCGTCGTCGACAACATGCGGAAGAACCTCGAGCCGCTGAAGTACTCGACCCTCGCGCCGAGCCGCTACACCGTCTACCTCCACGCCTCCGAGTTCGCCCGGCTCGAGGGCATCATTCCCGATCCTGCAGGAGCAGACGACGCGGGCGCTGACCGACGAGCTCCTGAAGCTGAATCAGCGCTCGCGCGCTGCGGCGCTGGGCCGACCGCTGGCGCGGCGAGCGCGGACCCGGAGATCCGCAACGCCGCCGCCGACTGGCAGGTGGAGTTCCTCGCCGACCCGGACGGCGACATGGACGAGGGCGACCTGCTGATCGACTCCGAGCTGATCCTGCCGGCCAGCCCCGACCTCGGCGTCGGCGAGCGCACGCGGCGCATCACGACGGTCCACGCCGGACGAGCGACGACGACGCGCGAGCAGACCGTGAACCGGACCGAGACCGCCCCGCCCGCGGCCGGTCCTCGCGCGCATCGAGTACGACGACGACGCCGGCCATCACTCCTACGACGTCGTCAAGGACTCGATCACGATCGGCCGCGGCGGCATCGCCTACCCGGTCGACATCCGCATCGCGTCGTCGCCCGACGTCTCGCGCGAGCACGCGCGCATCCGCCGGGATGCCGCGACCGGCCGGTTCTTCCTCATCGATCTGAGCTCGCTCGGCACGACGCTGAACGGCCGGCACGTGCCCAAGGGGTACGACGAGGTCGACGGCACCAAGCGCGAGAACGGCGCCGAAACGCGCGCTGCCGGACGCGGCCAGGATCGGTCTGGCGGACACGGTCTTCCTCGAGTTCGGAGCGGCGCGATGATGACCGCGCTCCTGCTGGGCCCGGCTGGTGTTTCTCGGCGCTCCTGGTCGCGGTCGTCGGTCTGTACGTCTGGACCGGCTACCAGGCCGATCGCGCGGACGGCCCACTCCGCCCCTCAGGGACCAGACGGGCCGAAGGGCGGCGCGGGAAATGACCGTGGCGATCGCGTCGCTGCGAGCGGCCGGCGACACCGACCCGGGACTGCAGCGCGAGGTCAACGAGGACCGGTTCCACGTCGACCTCGCGCGCGGCCTCTTCATGGTCATCGACGGCGTCGGCGGGCAGGCCGCCGGCGGCAAGGCCGCCGACACCGCGGTGCAGCATGCTCCGGGCCCGCCTGGAGCGCGAGACCGGCCCGGTCGCGTTGCGCCTGCGCGAGGCGATCGCGGTCGCGAACAACGAGATCCATCGCCTGGCGCGGCCTGCGGCCCGAATGGGACGGCATGGCCTGCGTCCTCACCGGCCGTCGTGATCGCGACGGCCGCGCGATCGTCGGCCACGTCGGCGACACGCGGCTCTACAAGCTGCGGCGCGGCCGCATCGAGAAGGTCACGCGCGATCACTCGCCGGTCGGCGAGCGCGAGGACGCGCGCGAGCTGTCCGAGCTCGAGGCGATGCAGCACCCGCGCCGCAACGAGGTCTACCGCGACGTCGGCTCGGAGCCGCACGAGCCCGGCGATCCCGATTTCATCGACGTCCAGGAGATCCCGTTCGAACCCGACGCGGCGCTGCTCCTCTGCAGCGACGGCCTGACCGACCTGGTCGACTCGGCGTCGATCAACGCAGATCGTCGCGGCGATCGGGCGGGCCGGCCGCAGCAGGTGGTCGCAGGCGCTGATCGACGGCCGCCAACGACGCCGGCGGCAAGGACAACGTCACGGTCGTCTACGTCGAGGGCGAGCAGTTTCCGGCGGCGCCGCGGCCGGAAGCGCCGGGGCCAACGATCGCCGCCACGCGAGGAAATCACGCGCCGCCTCGGCACCGTCCGACGCGCGCGGCACGACACGCCGGCGCATCGTCCGCATGCGCCAACATCGCGCTCCTCGCGGTCGTGATCGTGCTGACGTTCGTGCCGTTCGGACACCGTCGCGCCGCCGCCCCTGCACCGTTGAAGGTGCGCCGGCGCGCCGTCCGACGCCGGGCGGATCGTGGTGCAGGCGACGGAGTCGATCGCGCAGGCGCTCCAGCGCGCGCGCGCCGGCACGACGATCGTGGTCGAACCGGGCGAGTACCGCGAGACGCTGACGCTCAAGAGTTACGTCCGGCTGGTCAGCAGCGTGCCGCACGGCGCGATCCTTCGCTTGCCCGGCGCGGCGTCCGAACGGCGCGCCGCGATTGTCGCCGATGGGCGTGCAGCGACGCCGCGCTCGACGGATTCCGCATCGTCGGCGACGCGGCGACACCGCTCGGCACCGGCGTGCTGGCCGTCGGATTCGGAGCTGTCGATCTCGCACGTCGAGATCACCGGTGCCACCAGAGTCGCGCATCGATGTCGGCCGGGGCTCGCGGGTGCGCGTCGTCGCCGCCGACATCGCGACAACCCGGGATCGGCGCTGGCCGTCCGCGCCGGCGCGACCGCCACGGTCTCCCACAGCGTGTTCGCGCGCAACGCGCACCGCCGGCGCGCGCCAGACGACCGTGATCGTCGAAGCCAGGGCGCGCGCCGACGTTCGACGCGCAACGTCTTCGTGGGCGGCAGCCGCGAACGTCCTCACCGGGTCGAGCGAGGCGCGCGCCGCGTTCGGCTCGCAGGCAACTGGTTCGTCGACGCGCGGACGCACCTGGCGGGACGCGGCCGACGCCGCGCGGTCCCGCAGGACCGCCTGCCGATCCGCGACGATGACGACGCGTCTTCCATCGCGTCGGGCGCTACGAGATCCACGAGCAGATCGGGCGCGGCGGCATGGCGGTCGTGTTCCTCGCCACCGACACCGGACGAACCAGCAGGTCGCGCTCAAGCTGGTGTCGATCGAGGCCGACCGCGACGGCCAGCAGGTGCTCGAAGCCGAGCGCTGGGGCGCCACGCTGCAGGAGGAGTTCTGCCGCGAGAGCCGCTACGTGCCCGGCCGTCTACGAGCACGGCACGCACGGCCCGTACTTCTTCATCGCGATGGAGTACCTCGAGCGGGCGAAACCTCTCCGAGGTCATCGGCGAGGGACCGATGCCGGCCGCGCGCGCCGTGCACGTGGCCACGCCAGCTGTGCGAGTTCCTGCAAGCCGCCGACACCTTCGAGCGCACGCTCGACGGGCGCACGTTCAATCTGCTCCTGCACGGCGACCTCAAGCCGCGGAACATCCGCGTGCTCGCCGACGACGAGATCAAGGTGTTCGACTTCGGCATCGCCAAGGCGCTGTCGCTCAGCCGCAAGGTCACGCGCAACGACTTCGGCAGCATCGCGTATCTCTCGCCCGAGCGCCTCGAGTCGGGCGAGATCGACGCCCAGGCCGAGCTCTGGGCGGTCGGGCGTGCTGCTCTACGAGATGGTCAGCGGCGTTCAGCCGTTCCGGGCCGCGGACACGCGCCGGCTGGAGCAGCGGATCCGCGCCCGCCAGCTGCCGGCGTCGCTCGACGGCGCGTGCCCCGCCGGCCTGCAGGCGATCGTCGCCAAGCTGCTCGCGCCGGCCGTCGCCGACCGCTACGGCAGCGCGACCGCGATTCGCGACGATCTGCAGCGATTCGCATCGCGGCGAACCGGTCCTGGCCGAGCGCGAGGGCTGGCCCGATCGCCGGGCACGACGAAGCCGGTGACGCGGCGGACGCATCGTGCGCCCGTGACCCTGGCCGAGCGATGCCGAGGTCACGCGGCGGACCGTCCGGGATGCGCGGATCGCCCGCGACGTCGGCAGCGCAGCTCCGGCGCCGACCGCGATCACCGTCCCGCGCTCGCGCCCAGCTGCACCCGCGGCGACGCCGGCGGTCGCGACCGCAGCAGCGGCGATGACTGTGGCCGCGGCAGCCCCGCACCCCGCTTCCGCCGCCTGCGGTGGCTGCGCTCGCCAAGCGCTGATGGCGATCGCCATCGTCATGGTGCTGAACGAGATCCGCATCTACATCATCGCCGGCGCGCTTGGCGCAGAACGTGCCCGCAGGAGATCGGCGGCGTGATTCAGATGTGGAACCAGCAACGGCGGCTGACTGACGGCAGCCTGAACATCGGCGTCGCGCCGCTCGAGCGCGCGCTGGTCGCTCAGGCGGTCGGTGCTCTCCGAGCGCACGTTCGCGCGCTATCGCGCCGCCGGCGCGACGGTGTACGAACGGGAATGGCGGCAGACGCGCGACGCGCTCGCAGCTTCGCCGTCGGGCCGATCCGTCGAACCCGGCAGCTCAGGCCGCGCTGCGCTACTGCGACGGCCACCTGCGGCGGATCGACGGCGAGGCGCGCGCTCAAGGCGAAGCAGGCGGCCGCGGCGCAGCAGGAGTTGACCGCGGCGGTGGCGCGTTTCGCGAGGCCGCCGAGCTGCGGCCGAACTGGCCCGATCCGTTCCTCGGCCTGATGCGCACGTTCATCGCCATGGACGACGTCGAACGGGGCGCCGACGCCCTGGCGCAGGCCGAGCGCTACGGCTACACCGCCGGCAACCGGGATTGGGCCCTGCTCGGCGAGGGCTACCTGACGCGGGCCGCGAAGCTCGCGGAGAGCGAGGAGCTCGAACCGCTGACCCGCGCCGCCGAGGCCTACACGAAGGCCATCGACCACTTGTCGAAGGCCACCGGCTGCGGCAACGCCGCGCAGCGGCTGCGCGAGGCCCAGCGCCGCCTCAAAGAAGTGCAGGAGCGGATCGAGACAGCTGTCGCCTGTCCGATGCCAGCAAGAACAGGCGGCATGAGCGTCACCTACACGACGGCCGCGGAACGCGACCGGCAGCGACGTGGCACGAGGCCCGACGCGCCTGGCCCGAGCCGCTGCTGATCGGCAGCGTCGCTCGTCGCGGTGCTGGCCATCGCACTGGCGTGCGCTCGGCCGCCTCCGCGCCGTCGACGAGCGCAGAGATCGGCGGCGGACGGGTCGTCAATCTGAATACCGTGCGCGAGCGCCGCCGCGCTCGAGCCCGCGCTCGGCGGCCGTCTTCGCCAACCCGAACGACCGCCGCTTCGCCGCGGCGGAGCTCTTCCGCTTCCTGAACGGCGATGGCACCGATCGGCGCTCGCTGCCGAACGTCGGCGCGATTTCGCGGGCGACGGCGAGCACTGAGCGCCATGCGCGAGACTAAGAACCTGCAGGCGTTTGCCGAGCGCGGCGCGGGCCGAGCAGCAGGCGCGCAGGGCCGCGCTCGGAATCGCATCCCGCTCTTCACCTCCGCGTGACATCGCGAAACTGAAGCCGTCTCTCAGCGTCCGCACGCGCGACGAGTTCAAGAATCAGGTGTGGCTGTTCGGCGGGCTGTACTGTGCTCGGCTTTCATCCGTCGCGCCTGTTCTGGCGGCGGCGGGGCGTTCGCACCGATCTCCTGCTGCTGGCGGCCGCCCACCTGCTGACCGCCATCGGCTTCGCCGTGCTCCTGAGCCGCCCCGATCCGCTGCGCGACAGCCTGCTGTTCGTCCGCTACGCGGAAACCATCGCTCTCGGCCTGGCGTCTGATGGCGGCGCTGTCGCTCGTCGACGTCGCCGCGATGGGCTTCGTCTCGCTCAGCTACCTGCCGCTCTCGCGGCGCTGTCGCTCTCGGTGCTCCTGATCCTGTTCGGCAGCGGGCCCGGCAGCAGCTCGGCCAAGGTCAATCTCGGGCCGCTGCAGCCGATCGAGGCCATCCGCCTGCTGCTCGCGCTCTTCCTCGCCGGCTACTTCGCGCGGCGATGGGAGCTGCTGCGGGAGGTTCGCGGCGACGCCATGCGCGACGTCCGGCTGCCGGCGTGGATCAACCTGCCGCGCGGCGAGTACGTGCTTCCCGTCCTCGTCGGCGTCGCCGCGGCGCTTGATGTTCTTCTTCTTTCAGAAGGACCTCGGTCCGGCGCTGTTCCTCTGCTGTGTCTTCCTCGCCGTGTATGCCGTCGCGCGCGGCCGCGTCGGCATGGCGGTCACCGGACTGGTGCTCCTCGCGGCCGGCTTCTACCTCGGCTACCGGCTGCAGGTCTCGGCGACGCTCGGCCGATCGCGTGCGGATGTGGCAGTCGCCCTGGGACAACGCGGTCGCCGGCGGCAATCAGGTCACGCACGCGATCTGGGCCATGGCGACCGGCGGCATGTTCGGCACCGGCCTCGGCCTCGGCGACTCGCGCTATCTGCCGGCCGGCCACACCGACCTCATCCTCGCGGCCGATCGGCGAGGAACTCGGCGCGGCCGGGCTCGTCGGCGTCGCGGGGCTGTTCGCCGTCCTCGCCTGGCGCGGCTTCCGCATCGGCCGGCTCGCGGCCAGCGACTACGGGTTCTTTCTGGCCACGGCGCTGACGCTCTTCCTGATCCTGCCGGCGCTGATCATGGCCTCCGGGCGTCATGGGCGTCACGCCGCTGACCGGCGTCGTCACGCCGTTTCTGAGCTACGGCGGCTCGGCCATGCTGGCGAACTTCGCCGCCCTGGGGCTCCTCGCCGCGATCCACGCCGACCGCTCGTCCGGCCAACGACTTCGAGCCGTTCCGCGTGCCCGATGAGGTATCTCGGCGGCCACGCTCGGCCTCTGCGCGCTCGTGCTCGTCGGCGTCGTCGCACGCGTCCAGGTCGTCTCGCGCCGACGACTACGTCGTCAAGCCGCACCTCGGCGATGCACGCCGACGGCGGCCGGCGCTTCGAATACAACCCGAGAATGCTCGATCTCATCCGGCGGCTCCCGCGCGGAACGATCTACGACCGGCAGCGGCCTGCCGCTCGCGACCGACGACGCGCGCGTGCTTGCGGCGGCGCGCCCGGCGTACGAAGCGCTGGGGATCTCGATCGCGAGCGCCTGTCCCAATCCGGCCGAGCGGTGTTATCCGCTTGGCGGCAGGGCCTTTCACCTCCTCGGCGACGCGCGCACGGGCAGGAACTGGACGCGCCACGAACACGTCCTACGTCGAGCGCGACGCCGACGCCCGGCTGCGCGGCTTCGACGACCACGCGTCCACGGTCAAGACGATCGATCGCGCAGGCCAGCCGATGTACACGATCCATCGTGACTATCGCGAGCTGGTCCCGGTGCTGCGCCATCGTCACCAGCCGGAACACGCGGCGGTCGTCGCGTTCATGAAGCGTCCGCGCGACGTGCATCTGACGATCGACGCGAACCTGCAGCTGCGCGTCGCGGCGATCGTCGCCAGCTATGCGCGGAAGGCGCAGGGCAAGGCGGCGGCGGTCGTGCTCGACCCGGATACCGGCGCCATCCTGGCGAGCGCCAGCTATCCCTGGCCGGTCTCTCGACGGATTCGCCGGCGGCCAGATGACGACGATGCGACGTCTGGCTGGATCGGGCGCGTTACGGCGCGTATCCGCCAGGCTCGACGTTCAAGCTCGTCGTCGCGCTGGCCGCGCTGCGCGCCGGCGCGACGGAGGGACGCTACACCTGCGCGCGCCTGCCCGACGGCCGGGTCGGCGCCCGAGTCAGCGGCTGGGCCCGGCCGGTGCGCGACGACGTGCTCGATACGCACCCGCACGGGACGATCGGCATGCACGACGGGCTCGTCCACTCGTGCAACGCGTATTTCGCGCAGCTCGCGGTGAGCCTGGGACCCGAGCCGCTCGTCGGCGCTCGCCGACCGACTGAAGATCTCGCTGTCGCCGGAGGCGAACGCCGCTCGGACGTGTGCGCCAGGCGCTTGCCGCAGGTCGGGTACGGGCAGGCACAGGTGGTGGCGTCGCCGCTGCGCATGGCCACGGTCGCCGGCGGCGGTGGCCGCCGATGGCCTGCTTGCGGGCACCGTTTGTCGAGCAGGACGAGCGCGCTGGAATCGCGAGGCCGAGTCCGTCCTCGACCCGGCCGCCGCGCGGCAGCTCGGCCGCTACATGCGCGACGCGGTGACCGGCGGCACCGGCCGCAGCCTGCGCAGTCATCCCGTGGTCGATCGCCGGCAAGACCGGCACGGCCGAAGTATCCGGGCGCCCGTCCCACGGCTGGTTCGTCGGATTTGCGCCGTACGGTTCGGACAAGCAGAAGCGGATCGCGTTCGCGATCGTCATCGAGCATGCCGGCTACGGCGGCGCCACGGCGGCGCCCGCCGCCGGTGAGATCGTCAGTGCGGCGGCCGCGGCGGGGCTCGTCGGCCCTGCACGCGAGGCGAAGCGCGACGTCCGCTGAGAGAGCAACCGACATGGACTTCCTGAGAAAAGCCACGCGACCTCGAATCCCGGCTGGCCGGTACACTCGACCGCACGGTTGGCGGGCTGGTGCGGCCAGTGACGCGCGAGCCGCTCGAGGTCGTTCACGCCATTCGTCGAGGCGGCGCAGGAGGAGATCCAGGCGAGCGGCCGCGGCCGCCGGGTCTTTCCGTTCAACGCCATCACGCTCACGATCCTCGCGCCGTCGCGTGATGCGCGGGCGCGCTTCGAAGCGGTCTTCGCCGACCGCCTGTCGTTGCGCGATCGCATCGTGGCGAGCCTCGGCTCGGCGGCGTGTCCGGTCGACGACCTCGACGTCACGGTCGAGTTCGAGACCAGGCCGCGGAAGAACTGGCGCGACCCGGAGTTCCACATCGAGTTCTCGCGGGTCGCGAAGCGCGCGCGACCGGCGCCCGAGTCCACGCGTGCGCCGGCGGTGCCCAGACTCGAGTTGACCGTGCTCAAGGGCACGGCCGAACAGGAGACGTATACCCTCGACGCCGCGATCCGCATCGACATCGGCCGCTGCGCCGAGGTTCGAGACAGCCGGCACCGGCTGGTGCGAACCAACCACGTGGCGTTTCTCGAGCGATCGGGCGATGCCAATCAGAGCGTCTCCCGGCGCCACGCGCACATTTCGTACGAGCCTGACGGCCGCGGGTTTCGCGTGCTGGACGACGGCAGCGAGCATGGCACCGGCATCGTGCGCCACGGACGCACGCTCGCGGTGCCGCGCGGCGCGCGCGGCGTGCGCCTCGAGTCCGGCGACGAGATCGTCCTCGGAGAGGCGCGGCTGCGGGTCAGGTTCGGGTGAGACACGGAACATTCTCCGGTCGATTGCGTTGAGTTCATAGATCGACAGCACAGGAGGTCCTATGTTTTTTACCGTAGTAAGTCTGGCACTGGCCCTGGCCACCGGATCGGCAGCCGACATCAAGGGCAAGTGGGAGGGCAAGGTCGTCGGTGAAAGGCCCGACGGAACCAAATCCGAGGATACGGCGCTCCTCATCCTGGATCAGAAGGACTCGACGATCACCGGTACCGTCGGTGGCAGCGAGACCGACCAGCATCCGATCACGTCTGGGACAATCGAAGGAAACAAGGTCACGATCGTGGCCCAGCACGTCAAGAATGGGCGCGAATATCGCGTCGAGCTGACCGTCGACGGGGACACGATGAAAGGAACGCTCACGAGCGGCGAGCGGCGCGGGGAGCTCCTGGTCAAGAGGCGAAAAGAGTGACGCGGCGGTCGCCAACCTGAGCCATTCGGGCCACGGACAAACACAGACAGCACGGATAGCAGACCAACGCCACGAACCCCACCGACCGGGTGTCGCACCATGCGCGCCAGGCTTATAATGCGGCTGCGCGCGGGGCGCATCCAGTCCGCGGACAGGGCCAAGCCCACCCGACTCGTCCGAACCCGTTGTTCGGCAAGCTACTTCCTCGCCTGATGCTGCGGACCACAGGCCGTAGCCCGCCACGTGCGGGAGGAGGTCGCTTATGCCGTCGCGTCCGCTCCCCAACGATCCGTCGCTCGAACATCTCCGGAAAGAGGCCAAGCGGCTCCGCCAGGCGTTTTCCTCCGGCGACGCCGGCGCGCGCGCGCTGGTCATTGAGTTCCACCCGCACGCGGAACGGGCCCTCACCCGCTTCTCGCTGACCGACGCACAGCTCGTCACCGCGCGCGCGTACGGATTCGCGAGCTGGGCGAGGCTCAAGCAGCACCTCACGGAGGTCGAGCCGCTCATCTGGAATGCGCCGCCACCGCCAGATCCCGCCGATCCGGTAGACGTCTTCGTCCGCCTGGCGTGCATGACGTACTCGGACTGGCACGAATCGAACCCTGAAAGGCACGGCGGATGCTCGTCGAGCACTCCGGACTGGTCGATTCGAACATCTACGCCGCGTCAGCGGCGGGTGAGGTGGACGCGGTCCGCGCGCTCATCGACCGTGATCCGGCGCTCGTGAGCGAAAAGGGCGGGCCGCTCGGCTGGGAGCCGCTCCTCTACGCCTGCTATTCGCGCCTGGACGCCGTCGATGGCGGGCATTCGACGGTGGAAGTGGCGCGACTGCTGTTGTCGCGCGGCGCCGATCCCAATGCGGGCTTCCTCTGGTCCGGTTCGTACGCCTTTACCGCCCTCACGGGCGCGTTCGGACGGGGCGAGGATTGGCCGAATCAACCGCCCCATCCTGCGTGCGAGACGCTCGCGCGGCTGCTGCTCGACGCCGGCGCCGATCCGAACGACTCGCAGGTGCTCTACAACCGGCATTTCAAGGACAACGACGATCACCTGACCCTGCTCTTCGAATACGGCCTGGGGCAGGAGAAGAACGGTCCGTGGCTGAAACGTCTGACCGGGGAGAACGCGACGCCGGCACGGATGCTGGCCCAGCAGCTGTGCTGGGCGGCGATGCGGGGATTCCATCAACGCGTCACGCTGCTCGTCGAACATGGCGTGGACGTGAACACGCCCAGCCCGCGCAGCGGGCGGACGCCATATCTGGAGGCGCTACGGGCCGGGCAGCATGCCATCGCCGATTACCTGCTGGCGCACGGCGCGGTGAGGATCGCGCTCGACCCGGTCGAATCATTTGCGCTCGCGTGCATCGCGGGCGATCGACGCGAGGTGCAGTCCCGGCTGGCGCAAGATCCGACGCTCCTCGAGCGTCTCGGACACCAGGGCCGCGTCGATTTACTGCACCGCGCGGTGGCCGCGAAGCAGCCCGACGGCGTTCGTCTGATCGTCGCACTCGGCGTCGACGTCAACGGGATGGTGCCTGGCACCGGTCACGATCGCAGCGCGCTGCACAACGCCGCGGGCTTCGGCAGCCTCGCGATGGTCAGGTTCCTCCTCGAGCTCGGTGCCGATCCCGACCTGCGCGACCCCACCTTCCACGCGACGCCAATCGCCTGGGCGCGGCACAACCGGCAACAGGAAATCGTCGACGACCTGATGCGGTTCGCGTCCCTCTTCGATGCCGTCGCGTGCGACAGTGTCGAGCGCGTCGCGGTGCTTCTCCAGGAGGACGCGGCGCGGGCGAGCAGCCGCGATGAGGCCGGCAACCCGCTCGTCTTCTACCTGCATCCCGAACTGGACCGGCTGCGCGAGTTGATCGCGCTCTTGACGCAACACGGCGCCGACCTCAACGCGCGGAGCACGAACGGCAAGACGGTGCTCGACCGGGCGCTCGCGCACGGGTGGCAGGACTTCGCGGTGCTGCTGCGGGAGCGTAGGTGCGATGACGTCAGCGGAGTTGACGGCCGCAGCCTCGAATTGACGGCTCGTTCGATCCGCTCCTGCTCATCGGCGGAGAGCGGCAGGCTGCCGCCGTCCGCGAGACGTTCTCAGAACATCACACGGATGGCAAACGCGCGCCCGGCTAAATTTGCGTCGTACCTTACGCCCACCACCCATCCAGAGGCGGTAACGCCGGTATCGGGTACACGTTCAACCCAAGATCGCTGAACACACCATGTCGATAAAGGAAACCGTGCGTTCCATCTTCGAGGGTGGCAAAGCCTGCAACCGCTCCATCCGAAGCGACGCCAAGCGGAAAGGTCTCCGACGCTCCCGGGTAATCAAGCATCTGCCATTCGCCGGAGCGAAGGATGAAGCCTCGCTTCGGGTCCTCCTCGAGCCCACCGTAGAAGCCAACCAGCAGCCCGTTATCAGCGATTGAGGTCGGTACGGTAAGGGGATACTCGAACGGATTGTCAATGAGTCGTGCTGTGCCTCGGGACAGGACAACGCCATGGAGTCGATCCACTGCTGGCTCCGAGACGAAGCCGACTATTGTGCCGCGAGAGTTGATGTCCGAAAGGCCGGTTAGCCCCGCTGCTGAGTCGGGTACCGGCAGCAAACCCCGGGCGCGGTGCAGATAGAAGAGGCGAAGCTCCAGATTGCCGTCATCCCCGATGACGGCGTACGTGCCCACAGCGTCACCCTGACTGTTTATCCCGGCGTGTTGCAAGTTGATGAACCCGGGGAAGCTGAATGTTCGTAATCCGTCGTTTTGGTTATAGACGAAGATACCTTTTGTGCTCGTATCCGCCCAAAACCAACCCAAAATGTCACCGCGGGCGTTCACATCGACAGCTGCGGAAAACACCCATGTGGGCGGAAGCGGAATCGTGGTGCTCCGGTTCGGCGACTGTGGATTGGCTCCCGCAAGAGACGGCAGGGCTGCGACTAGCAAGGCTAGAGCTATTCTGTGGCGCATGAGTGCCTCCAATTAGCTGGGAACTATCCGGGACTTCAGTTCTGGAATCGCATGACCTGCGTCTGCAAATCACGTCTTGACTGTCCACGTATCTCGACTCGACACACGCTATGCAATGGAACCGCCAACCGTTCTTCGTGAGAGTATTTCGATTGCGTTGCCGCCCCCTATGAAGCGAGTTTAATGGCACATCAAGGTTGGCGTCTGAGACAATCGCTCACGTCGACGGTCTGATCAACAGCAGTTGGGCGTCTATGGCCATAGGTCCCGACGGGCGGTTCGACTACGTGGCCGAGTTCGCGCGGACTGGCTTCAAACTAGGAGAGATCGTCGCCCAAGCGCGGAGTCGCGCGGAGTCCGAAGCGGCTCTGGTCGGCAACAGTCCTAGAGTCAGATTCTGGAACGAGCGCCTCGTTCTTATCGCCGCGGATTCACCCAGGGCCCCTCTGCGATGGGCGTCGTTCCCAGTCGGTGACGCAGTAGCTTTCGCGGCGCAATCTGGTGACACGCTCAGCCTGGTGTGTACTCACACCGGAGACCTCGGACTATCGGTCGTTCGAGATGGCGAGCTCGTTCTCGCGCTTGGGGCTATTGCCCAGGTTCAGTTGGGCACGAACATAAAAGCGTCGAACAAGTTCGCGGATGGAGAGGGGCCAGCATGGTTAGAAGTGTGCTCTGGTATCGACACTAGTTCACTTCGCCATCAAGAATCAGCTCGCGTCGGGCGCTACGATGTCTACGTCGAGCGCACGTGCACTTGCCACCTGGACCCTGATGGTGTTGCTGAGTGTGCAGCGATTGTTCGCTCGGGGGATGTGAAAGCGACCAACGCGGCTATGCGTTCCGCGATCCTTCTCGGTCAGGAAAGTCTCGATGCTCTGCAGGGAGAAGACTGGGATGGGCACTATATTCGCCGTTGAGCATCGCTGACAGCCCAACACGCGTTTTCAGCCGGCGGCGGGGCCGCTGAACCGCAGACGGTGGCCGGACAGTTCCAGTCTTCAGAGTTGTCGGGTGATGGTCGTCACTTCAGCCGCAGCCCGGTGAAGTGACGACACGTGTGAACGCGACCGCAGCTCCCGCGTCACGCCCGATCATTTTCTGCTGAGCGTCAACGTGCCGCTCGCGATCTCGCCGCCGGCTTTCTGGCGAGCGGACCACGGGCCCTTGGCGGTGGTCCCGTCGAAGGTGATCGTCAACACGACTTCCATGCTGTCGTCTGGTGGAAAATCGTATGTGGCGGTCATCTTCTTGCCGTCGAAGGTAAGGGTTCTGATGGTGGCCTTGTAAGCAGGTTCTCCAGTGACCGAGACTCGTCCGGCCGTGGAACCGTCCTTGCCCTTCTCGAGCGTCAGCTCGAAGCCGCCAGTCGAGCCGGCCCCCTCCCAGGTCCCGGTCCACGTGCCGAGGAGATCGCTCCCCGCAGCGCCGGCACCGCCCTGTTGCGCCTGCGTACTCACCACGCCCACCAGCAACACGATCAGAGAGAGGAAGAATTTTCTCATCGTTGTTCCCCCAGGAAGTGCACCTGTGCATGCCTCTAGAGCAGGGTCAGGTCTTGTGTTTCAACGTTCTCGAGATGTTGAAATACAAGACCTGACCCCTGCTCGATGGCAGGGTGCCATCCCGAGGAGTGTAACGTGCGCGTCAGGGTATGGTGACGCGCACGACGCGGGCGTCGCCGAAGCCAGAGGCGCCGGCGGCAAATGGGAACACGGCGAGGTCCCACGTCCCGCTGGCCAGCCCGCTCACGGCTAGACCGAAGCCGGAGTTCGTGTAGCTCGGCCCGAAGAGGGCGCCGACATCAGGCCGCGCGCCGCCGAGCGTTGCCGCACCCAGGAACGTCGGTGCACCAGCCCCGACCGGATACGCCCACACGTGCACGGCTTCGATGCCGGGCGCCGACGGCCCGGCGAGCGCCAGGGCCCAGCCCGCTACCACGAACGTGCCACTCGCCAGCGTCCCGGGAGCCGGCACGTCGACCGACATCTGGATGGCCGGAGCCCACGGCGTGACGGTAATCGACACCGCCTGCACGACAGTGAAGCCCGGCAGCGCCAGGGCCTTGCCGTAGGCTCGCAGGACGTAATCGCCAGGCACCAGGCCGCTGACGTCGAGGTGATAGCCGGCGTTGGCCGCACGCGGTCCGAAGAGCGCCGCCACATCAGGCCGCGCGTCGCCGAGTGTCGCGGCGCCCACGAACGTCGGTGAACCACCAGCGGCCGGGAACGCCCACACGTGGACCGCCTCGATGCCGCTCGTCGCGCCGATGCCGCCGACGTCGAACGCCCAACCCGCGAGCCGGAACGTGGGCCGTACGGGCCCCGCCGAAGGCGTGTCGATCTGAAGCTGTACTTCGGCGCCCGGCGCGACCACCCGGACACGCACCACGCGGCGCATGTTGAACTGTCCGCTCGCGCTGCTGTTGGCGAACGCCACGATGTCGTACGAGCCGCCGGCGAGGCCCGTGACGTCGAGGTGGAATCCAGCGTTCGCGTAGCCGCCACCGAAGATCCCACCGACATCCGGGCGGGAGTCGCCGAGGGCCGCGACGCCCAGGAACGCGGGTGCGCCACCCCCACCGACCGGATAGGCCCACACGTGTATCGCCGCCACGCCCGTGCCGGGCGCATCCTCTTCGAACGCCCAGCCATTGAGCCGGAAGTCCGGCGAGATTGTGGCGCCAGTTGCCGGCGCGTCGATCACCATCCGGTTCGCCGGCGCCGCGGTGCTGATGAACAGGCCGTCGCCGGCGGGCGGTGGCCCTGGGATGCCTGGCCGCACGATGAGGGAACTGCCAGTAACGCCGTCGAACGCGCCGACCTGATTGCCGCCAGGCCCGAGCGCAGTGAGCACGTCGGCGATGCCGTCGCCGGTCACATCGCCGGCGGCCACGCGGACGCCGCCGGTGAACGGCACGTCGGTGGCGAAGAACCCCAACCGCTCGACGCCGGTCGACCCATCGAACACGCGGACGTGTGGACCCGCCACCGGCATCCGCACCGGTGATCACATCCGCGTAGCCGTCGCCGTTGACGTCGCCGGCCGCGACGAACACGCCGCCGACAAAGCCGGCATACGGCGCGAACGTCCGCAACTCGGCATGCGTCGCACCGCTGAAGATGCCGGACCGTGGAGCCGCCACCGGGACCGCTGCCGACGATGAGGTCGGCGTAACCATCGCCGTCGACGTCGCCCGCCGCCACACGCACGCCGCCGTTGAACGCCGGGTCGGCAATCGGCATGCTCCAGAGCGGTGCCCCGCTCACGCCGCTGACCACGCGTACGACCGTGGACTCACCGCCATCGCCCGCGATGATGTCCGGCCAGCCGTCGCCATCGACGTCTCCTGCGGCAACGTAGACGCCGGCAGTACCGCCGAAACCTGGCGAGAGGTCGCGAACTATTGCCCCCGTCGCGCCGTCGAACACGAGGATTCGTGCTTCCACGCCTGGGCCCGTGCCCGCGACGACGTCAACCACTCCGTCGCCGGTGATGTCCGCGTCGGCGACGCGCACGCCGCCAGCGAATCCGCCAGCAAACGCCAGGAACTCGCCCGTCGGCCCGGAGATCGGTGGTCCAAGAACACGCGCGACGCGCCGCACCATCGGAGTGCCAGGCCCTTCCGCGCCAGTCGTGATGATTCTCGGACTGACGATGATGTTCGCGGTGGCGAAGGCGCCTCCGAGACCCGCGTCCGAGGCGCCGAGCGACGCGCGCACGGTGACGGACCCAAGCAACAGGGAATTGGTCTCGGGCGTGAACCGCAGGCCCGCGCTGCCTTCCGCGACCGTGATGAACGCGCCGAGCGCGATCGGCGTCGTCCCGTCGTGCTGGAAGAGCGTCCCGCGGGTGATGCCAGTCACCTTGAAGTGCGTCACCTCGGTCCGTCAGCCGGGTTGCGCGTCACGACCAGGCCGGACGAGGTTTGCGTGTTGACGGAAGTGACCGCGCCCGTGATGGATGGCGTATCCGCCACCGGCGCCACCGAGATGCTCGCCGTCACCGCGCTGCCGCCAAGGCCGCTATCAGATCCCGCGACCGACGCCTGCGCGCTGAACTGACCGGTCGCAAAACTGTTCGGCGCCGGCATGAACCTGAATCCCGCGGCGCCCTGCGCGGCGGTGACGAACGTCCCGTTGGCGACCGCCGTCACCGCATCGGCCAGGAGCAACGTCCCGCCCGAGATGCCGGTGATCTTGAAGTGCGTCACTTCGGCACCGTCGACCGCGTTGCGGCTGAGCACGAGGCCGCTCGGCGTCAGCGTGTCCTCGCTCGTCGACGCGTTCGGTGACCGCCGGCGTATCCGCCACTGGCGTCACGGTGAGCAGCAGCGTGTCGCTCATCGTATCGGCGCCGGCTGTGACCGTCACCGTAATGTCGGCCGTGCCGAACGCGTTGGCCGACGGCGTGACGGTGAGCGTACGCGTCGGCGCCCGATCCGGTGACGCTGAGGTTGGCCGGGTTGTTCGGCACGAGCACCGAATTCGACGATGACGCCGTGACCGCGGTCACCAGGCTCGGGTCGCTCAGCTGGAACGTGACGGTCGCCACGCTGTCTTCGGTGATGGTGCGATCGGTGAGCACTCCAAGCGACGCGCCCGCCTCGAACGCGCCGAGATCGACCGTGGCAATCGTGTCCGCGTCGGGGCCATCCGCCGTCCGCGCCACGCCACGCTGGTCCGTCGTCAGACTCGCGGCCGCCGCCAGCGCGTTGTCGCCGGCGTCGAGCGCGGGGCTTCCCGCGAGCAGCGCGTGCGTCAAGGTCGGACCGCCGTGGCTCAGGAGCGCGCTCACTCGAGGATCGATCGGGCTGCCGGGCGTTCCCACCAGGTTGCCGCCCACCCCATGCGTGATCCCTGTCATGCCGGCACTCGTGCCGACGAGCGAATACGCGGACGAGCCATCGAGCGCGCCCGACACGTCATCAGGCGTCGCAGGGCCGAGGCCGATGACGTTGCCAGCGACGATCGTGTTCTGGAGGACGACGGCGCCGCTGCCGGGCTCGAGATACAGGCCGCCGCCCGTCCCGGCGCCATCGGTGCGGTTGTTGACAATGGTGCCGTTGGTGATCGTGATCGGCGAGGCCGGCCCGCCGTTGAAGATCGCGCCGCCGTTGCCGAGCGCCACATTCCCGCTGATCGTGGTATTGCGAATCGTCAGGAGGGCCGGCGCGCCGGCGCTCTGATTGTCGATCGCGCCACCCAACGACGCGCTGTTCCCATTGAGCGCGCTGTTGACAATCGTGACCGAGGCAGCGGCCACCTCGGCGCTGTTGAAGAGCGCGCCGCCAAACCCGGCAGAGTTCCCCGTCAGCGCCACCGCCGACAGCGTCAAGGTGCTGCCGTTGTTGTAGATGCCGCCGCCGCGATTCGGCGAACCGGTCGCGGTCCCACCGGCGATCGTGACGCCACTCATCGTCACCGTCAGGCCGGGCTGGATCGTGACGATGCCGAAAGTGCCGCCCGTCCGCTGGAGGGTCAGCACGTTGGCGCCAGGACCGGTGATCGTGACGTTGCGGCCGAGGGTCAGCGTGCCGCTGGTCAGCCCAATCGGGCTGACGACCGTGCCCATGTTGAAGGTGATCGAGCTGCCGGGGCACGCATCGGCTACCGCTTGCCGCAGGCTGCCCGCGCCGCTGTCGTTGCTGTTGG
Organism: uncultured Acidobacteriota bacterium; assembly: GCA_963847975.1. GTDB lineage: Bacteria > Acidobacteriota > Vicinamibacteria > Vicinamibacterales > 2-12-FULL-66-21 > DATBJJ01. Next base: position 58,260 of record CAWKBU010000006.1, read on the forward strand.
CTACGACCGGATTGGTGGAGCACGCGACGTAGGTGTAGCCGAGCGGCGCGCTCGTGCTCGGCAGGTGGCTCGGGCCCCCGGCGAACTCGGCCGTGAACGACTTGCTGCCTCCCGTGAGCGTGTTGCCCGGGATGTTGCACGTCGCGACGCCGCCGGCGTTGAGCGCGATGCCGCCGCAACCGGCAAGCGTCGTCGATCCTTCCTTGAACGTGACCGTACCGCTCGGTGTCCCGCCTGCGGGGAGGACCGAGGCAACCGTCGCCGTCAGGAGAACGGCATCCGGCACGAACACGGGGCTGACCGGCGCGCCCTGCAGCGACGTCGTAGTGCCGTAGCCGACGAGGATGGACTTACCAACCGACTGTGCGTCGACCGTTGCGGTGAGGCTGGCAGAGCCCGTGGCGCCCGCCGTGAAGATATCGGTCGCTTTGCCGCTCGACGTCGGCGCGGTCGGCGTGGCGAACGTCCCGAGCGTGCCGGCGAACGCGGCCGTAATCCCGTTGGGGACGGTGCCGCCCGCCGAGGTGTCGGTCGAGGCCGAGTTGAAGGTCAAATCGGCCGTGACGGTCGAGGAAGCACCGACGCCGATCGCTACCGGTGCCGCCGCGAGCCCGAGCACCAGGTAGGGGGCCGTAGTCACGGGCCCCGCGGTCCCGTTCGGAACGGCCGCGCATCCCGTCCCGCCGGTGCCGGGCCCGAAGCTGCATCCCCACCAGTTGTTGGTGGCGGTGATCACGGCCCCGGTTCCCGAAATCGCGGCGCCGGTCGTTGCCGTGTTCGAGACGATCCGCGAGCGGCTCAGCGTCGCGAGGCCATTGCCAAAGGGCACCGAGAGCGCCCCGCCCCGACCTCCAGCGCCGACTGCGTTGCTGTGCAGGTTGCTGCTGAGGATCGACAGCGTCGAGCCGTTCCCGACCATGTCGATGCCGCCGCCGTCGGTGCCATCGGCGACATTTCCGTTGATCGTGCTGTTCGTGACGGTGAGCGCGCACAGCACGCAGACGATGCCGCCGCCGTTCAACCCGGTATTGCCCGACACGGTGCTGTTGCTCAACGTGAGACGGGCGAGGGTGGTCTGGCCCGAGAGGCCGTCGTACGAGCCCACGACCGCGATGCCGCCGCCGCTGTCACGCCCACCGGTCTCCGCTGCGGTGCTGTTACCGGCGACCGTCGAAGCGTCGAGCACGAGCGTCGTTCCCGCACCGACGTAGATGCCACCGCCAGGCGAGACTGGTCCCGACGCGACGCCGTTGACGACCGAGAGGTTGTTGATGATGACGGTGAAGACGCCTCGTATCTCGAACACCCGGTCGATGCCGCCGCCGTTGACGGTCGATCCGTTGCCGTCGATCGTGAGGGCGTCGAGGATATCGAGGTCGCCGCTGCCGGGGACCAGCACTCCTGACGGGTCGGCGCCGCCGACCGACAGAGTGTAAGTGAGGGTCGTCCCGAGAATGACGCGGTCCGGACCGGGGCTGGTGTTGGCGGCGACAATCGCCTCGCGCAGCGAGCAATCGACGTCGCACGTCCCGTCGCTCGAGTCCGTCGTCTTGGTGACGACGAAGTCGGCGGCGAAGGCGGACGAGGCAAGACCCGCGAACACGAACAGGGCGACGAGCGCCATGCGTGCCACCGAGCGGGATCCGGCCCTCGCGTTGGGGAAACGTCTCACGTCAGTTGCGACTCGGGTAGATGCCTTCGAGCGCGATGCAGTAGTTGAGCACCAGGTACGGCTGCACGATCCCGACAGGTTGGCTGTTGCCGGCGGGCGCTGCGGTCGCCCCGCCGGTCAGCGAGATGGCCCCCGCCGCCAGCGTCGCGTTCGGCGCGATGGGCTGATCGTTATAGACCGCGGTGACCCCGGCGGCTTCGAGGGCCGGCAGGGCGTTCGCCGGGCTCCTGCTGGTGCCTGGCAGCGTGGTTGCGCGCGCCTGCGCCTGCAGGTTGTGGGTGATGTTGTGCGTATGCATCGGCATCTGCGTGGAGATGAGGGTCACGTTCTCGACCCCTGCCACTTCGCCTATCGTCCGATTCGAAAGCCCCGGACCCGTCCCGGCGGACATCGCCACCCGGCCGCGCAGGTCCGGCAGCGCGAACGTCGTCACGCCGTCACCGCCGTAGGTCGTTCCGAGCAGCGAGAAGAGCGCGGTGTTCTGCGCGATCGACATGAGCTGCCCGTTGCAGAAGGCCCAACCGCGCGGCGCGAAGTTGTACGGGAACAGGATGACCATTCCGAGATACGGCTCAGACATGACTGACGTCCTCCACGAGACGGCTGAAACATGCCTGGTAGGCAGTGCGCCGCGCGTTGCGCGCACCGACCGGCACGATGAACAAGTCGACAGGCCCGAGAACGGCGTGCTCGAGGCGATGAATGCCGTCGGGAACCGCGTGGCCCGGGGGCGCGTGAAAGATCAGGGAGAACTGCTCGACGTTGCGGGTGACGCGGCGCTCGCTGACCTCGACGAGCACCAGCCGCGCGCGCGTGCCATCGGCCGCACGAAGATGAAAGGCGGTCGTCAGGTGGTCGCGAAAGAACGCGGCGGTAGCGTGCTCGATCCGAAACACGCCGGCGCGCCGGACTACTTCCGCCGGCGCCGAGGGCATCGTGCAAATTGCTTCCAGCGTCCCCACGTCCATGCCGGCGCCGGCGAACGCCAGGCCGCACAGTTTGAGAAAACCGGCACGGGTAACAGTCACGATGGGCATCCAGGGGAGGCAACCGCGAGGAGCATGAGTAGCAGGGGTGTCTAAGAGTAGCAGAACTCCCGCACGATCGTACGCGTTTCGTGAACGGCTACACAGAATGGCTCACAGACCGACCCTGCGCGTGTCGTATCGCTTCGAGCTGTGCATAGTGTGGCGCGACCAGGCGCGCCACGATCTCGTGCGCGCGCACGGTGAGCGGCGGCGGCGACGCTACCGGGTCGTAGGTGAGCGAAGGCGTCTTGGCGTCGAACTGCGCCACGTTGTGCAAGCGGGCGCGGGCGCCGGCACCATCTGGAGGCTGACACCACTCGAGTACTTGCGCGGCCGCCCGCGCGGGGAACTCGGCGTAGTTCATGAGGGTGACGCCGCCAGCGGCAGCGTCCGCGACGGCGGCGGCGTAGATCGCCGCGAGCACGCGGCTTGCGTACTCCTCCCGATCGGGTGGCTGCACGCCCGCCGCATCGAGGCCAATCGCGGACGGGTCGAGGTTGCCTGGAAGCATGTGGAGGCCCGGCATCCGCAGCTGCGATGCGACGACGGCGACCGGGTCGCGGTAGAGGAACACGCACGGGACGTCAGGAAAGGCCTGGCGGACGAGCGCCATCTGCAGACTGTGCCAGGCATCGAGCTTGACGACGAAGTGGCGTTCATCTCCAGCGCGCGCCTGCCCGAGCGCGCTCATGAGCGCCCGCAGCCAAAGAGCGCGGGTGGCCTCCGGCACTGGCGCGCGCAGGACCTGGTCGACGGGCGGCGCCTCGGAGATGACGATCGTGCCCGGCATCGCGGCTGCCATCTGCGCCAGGAGCGTAGACCCGCAACGCGAGCCGTGGAAGATGAACGCGGTCGGGCGCAGGCCGGGAGACTCGGTGTGACGATCGAGTAACGCCGCCATCGGCGTTTCCTGGAGAAACAGCTGGTTGAAGGGCTGGCGCAACAGGCGGCCGATCGTCTGGGTGAAGAAGGGCGCCGTGAACCGCTCGTCACCGGCGTGCACCCAGTCGACGACGGGGTCGCCGCCGTCGATGCGAACGCGGAATGGCACCCAGCCCGCCAGCGCCGTCATCGATCCTCACGCACCCGCTGGCGCGTCTCGCGCATTGCCCGGTCGATCTCCTCGACTGTCGTCGCGAACCCGGACTGGGAGGCGATCTGGATCGCGAGGGCGATGAACGTGCTCCTATCCTCGATACCGGCCAGCGCCCGTTGCAGCGAGGCATCCCGCCGCACCGCGCGACGGAAGTCTTCGAGCGAACCGTGCGCGGCCGTCGGCCCCGGCAGCGGCGTTGCCGTGACGGACCTTTCGCTGCCCTCGGCCTCAGCGAGCCGTTCCTCGAGCCAGCGATTCATGACGGCGTCGACGACGAGGTGAATGCGATCGGCCGCGCCGCGATTGGCGACGGAATGCACCTGGCTCAAATCCAGGTACCAGCACTCGCCCTCCTGCAGCACGCACGCGCTCGCCGTTCAGCCAGAACTCGACAGCTGGGTTGGTCGCCACAGGGATGTGCAGGCGCGCCTTCCCATACTCGGCAGCCAGGTCGTGATCGCGGTGCGGCTTGATCAGGGAGCCGGGCGAGAGCTTCATCAGGCGGACGGCGTGAAGCGGACACTCGAAGGCGGCCAGGACCTGCTGCAGGTACGGGCAGCGCTCGACGAGCGGGGTGTCGGCGAAGTCGCTGGCCGAGGGGTCCGAGTAGATGGTCGCGATGGGATGGCGCGCGCCTGCCGCCGCCCGCAACGGCAGGACACTCCAGTCGCCGTCGTAGTTCGCCTTGACGAAATGATCGATCCAGGCGCCGGCCTCCAGCCGCAGGAGGTCGGCGCGCATCGCGCCGGCGTCGAAGGCCAGCGCCAGCTTGAGGCGATCTCTCACGCGTCTTCTCGGGGCGGTGTCGCCGGCAGCTTGGCCGGCACTCGCTGGCTGAAGCAGGCTTCGTACACGATCCGCTCGGCGTCCGAGCCGACGATGGGCACGATGAAGAGGACGAGCGATCCGAGCGTCTGGTGATGGAACGCGTAGCTGCCTTGCCCGAGCAGGCGGTCTGGTGGACCGTGAAACAAGACGGAAAACCTGACAAAGCCGCCGCCGGTTCGCTCGTCGGCGACGTCCGCGAGCCGCACGGGGACGCGCTCGGCGCCCAGATCGACGTCGAAGGTCGTTCCCAAATGGGCGCGGAATGTCGCGGCCTCGAATGCCGGCGCTGCCGGCCTGGCAGGCTCGTCGCGCTCGTCGGTGGTCATTCCTGTCGCCACTCCATCACGACGTGAATATCGGTTTCCCTGGTCGAACGAAATCCCAACCGCTCGTAGAGCGCTCGTGCCCGGACGTTGAAGCGCTGGACGGTAATGACCATGCGGCGCCCCTCGGCGGCAGCCTCGTGCTGAAGCGCCCGGATCACGTGCGTGCCAACGCCCTTGCTCTGGTGCTCCGGCAGAAGACCGATGTCGATGCCGTGCAGGTCGCGGCCGCTCGCATCCACGATGACCCAACCGATGGGGACTCCGGCGTGCAGGATCAGACGCTCGCCGGCGGCGGGAAACTCTTCGCGGTAGCCGCGCCGCTGCGCGTCGAACTGCGTTCGCAGCATCTGGTCGCGCAGGGCCGGTTCCCAGCCATCGAGGTGCAGCTCGCCGGCGCGCACGGCGCCAAAAAGCGCCAGGAGCACCGCCTCGTCGGCGGCGGTGACCGGCCTCGAGGCGAACCCTGCCGGCGCGACGTCGGTCGGCTGCTCGGAGCTCACGCTACGCGCCGTTCACGTGCCGCGTCAGCCGGGCCTCGAGGTGATGCCGGACATCGGGCCACTCTCCGGCGAGGATGGTGTACATCACCGAATCGCGCACGGTGCCGTCACGGCGCGGCGCGTGATGCCTCAGCACGCCGTCCTTTTTTGCGCCCAGGCCCTCGATGGCCCGCTGCGAGCGAAAGTTGAAGTTGTCGGTTCGAAGGCCCACGACCTTGCAGCCGAGCGTGTCGAACGCATGTGCGAGCAGGAGCAGCTTGCACGTCGTGTTGACGTGCGTGCGCTGGCGGCTCTCGGAGTACCACGTGTAGCCAATCTCCACCCGATCGATGGCCGGCACGATGTCGTGGTAGCGCGTCGAGCCGACGATCGTGCCGGTGGACAGGTCGCGCACGACCCACGGGCACATATGGCCGTCGCGCTGTCCCTGAAGCGCGCTCGTGACGTACGCGCGCATGCCCTCCGGTACCGGCACAGTCGTGAACCAGAGCTCCCAGAGGCGGCCGTCGGCCGCCGCCGCGGTGAGCCCGTCGTGGTGTTCGTCGCTCAGAGGCTCGAGGCGAATGGCGCCCCGCTCGAGCGTCACCGGTTGCACGTCGATCATTCACAGCAGGCTACACGGAAAATCGGGCCGTTGGTAGAGCCATCTCGAACATGACCTTGCGACGCGCGCGCGCAGCGAGATCAGCGGCGCGGTGAAAATGCGACGAGCTCGAGTGCCGGCGCGCTTGCCGATCGCCACACCGGATAGCGGAGGTCATCCTCGTCCCGTTGACCGGGGCCTGGATCGATCACGGTCGCCTCGGCCTGCAACGGCGCGTCGGTCTTGAAGGTACGTCCGGTAGGCGGCGATCCAATCGCGCGCGATCTCGCGCTGCGCCGTCTCGAGCCGGATCTCCTGGTTGCACACCATTCTGGGCAGCAAGCGCTCGAGGTCGTCCTTCACGTGCGCATTCCACACCCGCGACCCGTACCGCTGCGGCCAGAGATTGCGCGCATCCGGCGCGCCCCCGAGCTCGGGCGTGATTAAGTAGTCGAGCTCGTACTCGTCGGTCGGCACGTTCTCCATGCCGTAGTTGCGCAGAACCTGCTGGCGAACAGCGAGCGGGATCGGCCGCAGCTCGCGAGTGCCGGTGGCGCAGAGCTCGGCGACGCTGACGTTCCAGGTCGCACCCGGCGTCAGCGTCGAGGACGGCAGCGCGCCGCGGTCAACCGCCACGACGCCCGGAAGCCTGCCGCAGCCGCGACGGTGCCGTCACCTGAATCAGCCACGCCGTCGCCATGAGCGCCGCGCCCACGAGCGCCCACCGCGGCATCGTCAAGGATCCGAAGCCGAGCGTCGCGCCGAACCAACCGGGCGGCGTGCGTCCGATCTCCTCCAGCTCGCCGCGCAACCGTTGCGCGCGCCTGATCCTGGACTGCCGCCGGTTCGGCAAGATCGCTGCGATAGAGCGCCGAGTAGTCGCCGGCCGCACGTGCCATCCGGCCGCGCCGGGCCTGGCAGTCGAGGCAGTGCTCGAGGTGCGCCTGCGCCGACGCCCGCTGCCCCATCGGCAGCTCCTCATCGAGCTCGGTGAGCAGTTCCTGATCGGTCAAATGCTGATTAGCGCGGCGCATCGGTCTACCCCCTGTCCGCATTGCTCAGTCGAGTAACGGCCCGCGCGAGCGACTTGGCCACCGACCCGAGCGAGATGCCGAGCGCACCCGCGATATCGCGGTAGCAGAGGCCCTCGGCGCGCAAAAACAGACACTGGCGATCGCGTTCGGGAATGGCTCTGACCACCGCGCGCAGCCGGCCTCGGCGCTCGTCGGCGGCGAGCCGCTCCTCGGGATTCGCGCCCGGATCGATCGCGCGGCCGGCGAGCGCCGCATCCCAGTCGCTCTCGGTCTGCTGCCGCCGGTGGCGTTTGCGACGCTGCTTCAGCGCCAGATTGTGCGCGACCTTGAAGAGCCAGCCCTGCAGGTTGCTGCGCGGGCGCCCCAGGCGAAGATGGCGAAAGAGCGAGAGAAACACGTCCTGCAGAACGTCCTCGGTGGCTTCCGCGCCGAGGCCGAACGAGCGCACATAGCGCCGCAGCCCCGGCGAACACTCGTCGAAGAGCGCCAGGACTTCCGCCTGCAGGGCACGCGACGGAGAGGAGTCGTCCCCGCGCGGCGCGTCGGTTGCGCTCGCCGATGCCGAGCGACAGCGTCAGGTCGATTGACGTCTTCCAGCTTGGACGATGACATGGCGTCGAGGTCGTGTCCGTCGATTCTACCTGCGTCCAGAGGCGCGGAACCGTCGAGGGCCAGCGAAAAAAAGCGTGAACGAATCGGCCCCGCCGGGACATAATCTACAATGGAATGGTGTCGATCGACCCCAGGGCGGCGCGCCGTGCGGGAGACCAGCGTTTCTCGATGGAGCCCCACAACGTGCGCAGACGTGATCGTGTCCCCGGCCTCCCTGCCGCCCTTGTCATCGCCTTCGCCGGATCGACGTCGATCGCGTGGGCCCAGGCCGCGCCTGTAGTCCCCGCGCCGCCGGCGGGAACCCAGACTCCGGCTGTCCCGCAGACCACCTACACCGTCACCGTCGCCGAAACAGCGCCGCTTCCGGGCGTCGAATTGCCCATCGAGAAGATCCCGGCGCCGGTTCAGACCGCGACCGACCGCGACATCACCGCGAGCGGCGCGCTCGACATTTCCGACTTCCTCAACCGCCGGCTCAACGGCGTGCACGTCAACGAGGTCCAGGGCAACCCGTTCCAGGCCGACATCAACTATCGCGGTTACACCGCCTCTCCGCTTCTCGGCACGCCGCAGGGGCTGTCGGTGTACATGGATGGCGTGCGGCTGAATCAGCCGTTTGGCGAGGTGATGAGCTGGGATCTCTTCCCGGCGATCGCCATCGCCTCGACCACCATGATGCCGGGGTCGAACCCGTTGTTCGGCCTGAACACGCTCGGCGGGGCGCTCGCGATCCAGACCAAGAGCGGCCAGTCAACGCCGGGGACGACCGTGGAGGCGATCTACGGCAGCGACGCGCGCCGGGCCTTCGAGTTCGAGCATGGCGGCCGGCGCGCGGGAGGGCTGCACTGGTATCTCGCCGGCAATCTCTTCGCCGAGGATGGATGGCGCGACGACTCGCCGTCGGAGGTCTATCAGTTCTTCGGCAAGCTCGGGTGGCAGCGCGCCACGCACGACGTCGCGCTCACCGTGTCGCACGCCGACAACTCGCTGTCCGGCAACGGGCTGCAGGAAGAGGGCTTTCTCGCGCGCGAGTATGGCAGCGTGTACACGAAGCCGGACATTACCGACAACCGCGCGACGTTCGTCAATCTCACCGGCCGCCGCACCTTTGACAGCCGCGCGACGTTGTCCGGCAACGCCTACTACCGGGATATCCGCACGAACACGTTCAACGGTGACATCAACGAGGACTCCCTGGACCAGGCGATTTACCAGCCGAGTCCGGCCGAGCAGGCGGCCCTCGCGGCGGCAGGCTACACCGGCTTCCCGACGAGCGGCGCCAATGCGAGCAACACGCCGTTTCCGTACTGGCGCTGCCTCGGCAACGTGCTGCTGAACGACGAGCCGGCTGAAAAGTGCAACGGCCTGATCAACCGGACGCGCACCGAGCAGGACAACGCCGGCGCCGCGGGACAACTCACGCGGCGCGACGGTTCCGATCGCCGGCGCAACCAGTTCACGGTCGGCGCCGCCTACGACTGGAGCCGCGTCGACTTTGGACAGTCGACCGAGCTCGGGTACCTGAACCCCGATCGCAGCGTCACCGGCGTCGAGGCCTACGGCGACGGCGTCACCGGCGGCGAAGTCGACGGCGAGCCGTTCGATACCCGCGTCGACCTCGCCGGCTCGACCCATACGTGGAGCGTCTACGCCACCGACACGCTGTCGCTCGGGACGGCCTGGCACTTCACGGTGTCCGGACGCTACAACCAGACGTCGATTCGGAATCGCGACCGCATCCAGCCCGGCGGCGGGCCGGGCTCGCTCGACGGCGACCACGACTTCCGGCGGTTCAATCCGGCGGCGGGCCTGACGTTCAGCCCGTCGCGCGCGATCAACTTCTACGGCGGCTACAGCGAGGGGAGCCGCGCCGCGACGTCCATCGAGCTCGGATGCGCGGACCCCGAGGAGCCGTGCAAGCTGCCCAACGCCATGGCGGGCGACCCGCCCCTCGAACAGGTGGTGACGCGGACATGGGAAGGCGGCGGGCGCGGTCAGTACCGCGGCGTGAGCTGGAACGCCGGCGTCTTCAGCGCCGCGAACCACGACGACATCCTCTTTGTGACCTCGGAGCAGACGGGCTTTGGATACTTCAGGAATTTCGGCGAGACGCGCCGCGCCGGGATCGAGCTCGGCGCGCACGGCCGATTCAAGCGCGTCACCGTTGGCGCCGGCTACACCTACCTCGACGCGACGTTCGAGAGCGAAGAGACGGTCAACGGCGAGAGCAACGGCAGCAACGACGCGGCCGAGGAGGGCGAGCCGGGGCTCGAGGGCACCATCGAGATCGAACCGGGCGACCGGATGCCATTCATCCCGGCGCACCTGCTGAAGGCGTACGCCGATATCCAGGTGACGTCACGGCTGTCATTGGACCTGAATCTCATCGCCGTCTCGAGCTCCTTCGCTCGCGGCAACGAGAACAACCGCCACGAGCCCGATGGCGTGTACTACCTCGGCCCCGGCGAAGCGCCCGGCTACGCGATCGTGAATCTCGGCGGCTCCTATCGGCTCACCCGCTGGCTCCAGGGCATCGTGCAGGTCAACAACCTGTTCGATCGCCGCTACTACACCGCCGCCCAACTGGGAACACTCGGCTTCACCGACACCGGCGCCTTCATCGCGCGCCCGTTTCCGCCCGTCGATGGCGAGTTTCCGCTCCGCCACGGCACGTTCTTCTCGCCCGGCGCCCCAATCCGGATGTGGCTCGGGGCCCGCGTCACGTTCTAGACCGAGCCAACACCCATCTCCTGAATGCTCGTCACGACGTGGTCACACCCTGGCCCGTCGGCGCGTTCAGCGCGTTCTACGAAGACTGTCCGCCCCGGGGCCAAACGGATTGGACCGCCGCCGTGGTTCCCGCCGCACAAAGCTTTCGACGAGCCCCCACAGGACGAGCAGCGGCATCATCATCGCCGCCGCGTACATCGCGACGGTGGCTCCTCCGGGTCCCGTCAAGAGCGCCCCGATCCGGTTCTTGAACGGGTCGTCGTTGATGAGGTACGTCCACGTCGACGAGGGCGCCTTGATCCCGGTGCCGCTGAGATCCAGTTCCCCACCGACGACGCACACTTTGTCGAGCGCGGCGCGCACGTCCTCGTCGATCGCATCCTCGATCCGCGCGAACGCTTTGATCGCTTCGCTCGTAAAGTGGGTCAGCGGATCCTGGCCGCCCAGGCGCACGAGGTGAATGCCTTCCCGCACGTCAGCACAGCGCCCGAGGTGGTCGCGCCAGGCGCGGTCGATGCAGGCGAGCGTGACCACGCGCTCGGCATCGACCACGGCCTGTTCGCCCGCGGCCGCGACGAGCGCCGCGCGGCGCTCCGGCTCCTGCTCCCACACGTCCGGCAGATCCGTACCCTCGAGAATCGCCTGCCGCCGCTCGACCAGCTGCCGGTGCTGCTCCTCGACCACGGCGGCGTAGCGCGCCAGCGTCCGGCGAATCTCGAAGTTCTGTCCGTCGACGATGCGCTGCGCGCGCGCGACTTCTCGCGTGACCACGCGGCTCTCGATCGGCGCGTCGGATAGGGGCGGGATGTATCCGGCAGGAATCAGGCAGCGGATCCCGTAGCGCACGAGCAGGTCGTCCTCGAGGCTGACGAAGAATCGCGACTCGCCCGGATCACCCTGACGCCCGGCGCGGCCGCGCAGTTGCAGGTCCACGCGCTCGCTTTCGTGCCGGTTCGTCCCGATGACATAGAGACCGCCGAGGGCCGCCACACGCGCATGGTCGGCTTCGGATTCGCCCCCCAGCCGGATATCGGTGCCCCGCCCCGCCATGTTCGTCGAGATCGTGACCGCCCCAATCGCCCCGGCCGCCGCCACGATCCGGGCCTCTTCGGCATCGTTCTTCGCGTTCAGCACTTCGCACGGCACGCCCGCGCCGCGCAAGCGGCCGGAGAGCGTCTCCGACTCGGTCACGGTGGCCGTGCCGACGAGCACCGGCCGGCCGAGCGCGTGCGCGGCCGTGATGGCAGCCACGACGGCGCGCTCCTTCGCCTCGCGGTGGGTAAAGATCAGATCGTCCTGATCGATCCGCACCATCGGATGGTGCGTGGGTATGACAGCCACGTCGAGGCCGTACGACTCCCGCAACTCGGCAGCCGCGGCCTGGGCGGTGCCGGTCATGCCGCAGAGCCTGGGATAGCCGCGCAGGAACCGCTGCAGGGTGATCGACCCGAGGATGCGTCCATCCGGCCGCCGCTCGAGACCCTCCTTGGCCTCGAGTGCCGCCTGCAGCCCATCGGGCCAGTGACGATCCGCGACCACGCGGCCGGTGAACTCGTCGACGATCTCGATGCGGCCGTTGCGCACGATGTAATCGATGTCGCGGCGCAGCAGCGCCCTGGCATGGAGCGCACAGTTCAACTCCGTGAGGATCGCCAGGTTGTCGGCACTGTGCAGACCGCCGCAACCGAGCGCCTGTTCGACGTGCGCGATGCCCGCCTCGGTGAGCTCGATGTCGCGGCCGTACTCGTCGGTGTCGAAATGGATCCCCGGAGACAACGATGCCACCAGCGCGGCGAGGCGCGGCGCGAGCGAGACATCGCGCTCGACGCTGCCCGCGATCACGAGCGGGACGCGCGCCTCGTCGATCATCAGCGAGTCGGCTTCGTCTACGAGCGCGACGTGGAAGGGCCGGTGCACGAGGCCGCCGGCATCCAGAGCGAGCAGGTCGCGCAGGTGGTCGAAGCCGGCTTCCTTCGCGGTGACGTAGGTGACATCCGCCCCGTAGGCGGCGCGCCGCGCGGCGGGCGCCATCCCCTGCTGCACGGCGCCGACGCCGATCCCGAGCCGGCGATAGACCGGGGCCATCCACTCGGCATCGCGGCGCGCGAGATAGTCGTTGAACGTCAGGACGTGCACGCCCTGACCGGCGAGCGCGTTGAGCGCCGCGGGCATCACCGCCGTGAGCGTCTTGCCTTCGCCGGTGAGCATCTCGATCACCTGCCCGTCGTCCAGGGCGAGCGCCGCGAGGAGCTGCACGTCGAACGGCCGCTGCCCGAGGGCGCGGCGAGCGGCCTCGCGGGCGAGCGCGAAGAAGGGCACGCGCAAGGCGTCCCGTGGCTCGCCTGCGCGCGCGCGGGCGCGGATCGTGTTGCTACGCTCGAGCAGCGCCTCGTCGCTCAACGCTTGGGTTGCGCCCTCGAGCTCGCCGATAGCGGCGACCACAGGCGAGTAGGCCCGCAAGTCGAAGCGGACGGTCGAACCTTGCAAGTGCCGGATGTAGTCCTTGAAGCCAGCCTTCATTGAAGTCCCCTCCAGACGGCGGCCGCGGCAAGTCACGCATCGCTCCCACCCGGGATCGGGCGCGGAGGTCGAGACGCGAGACTCGAGCCTTGCGGCCGGCGTCGTTGAGTAAGCTGCCGACGAGTGGTGTCAGACGAGGGGACGAGAGGGGGGACCGCGCGACGAGAGGAGCGAGAAGAGCGCGACGGGCTGTTCGTCGCACGGGATGATCGGTCGCTCGACAGCGACAACGACTTCATCCGGCAACAGGACCCAGAGCGGCTCGAACAGGACGGCGTCGAGCGCACAGATGCCCGGCAGGAACGCCGCCAGCACGATGACGGCGATGCAGAAACCGGCGACGGACCGATTGGGCCTGATCATGTGCTAGCAGCATTCTAGCGGTTCCGGCGGCCCGAGCCAACCGGCGGCCGAACCGGGCGGCCGCTCACGACCGGCCGTGGGTCGGCTCTCGACATGTTGAGAGCCACGGCGCGTGGCCAAACCGAGGGTTGGCGAATGCGCTATATCATTGGCACTTCGTCAGTTCAGGCGGCCCCGCCGCCAGTCCCATCCGGGCAGACTTCTTGCCAAGAGTTCACACGGAGCCCACCGAAGTTAGCGGTGCTCCCGCACAGGAGATCAGCATGCACAAAGAACGTCGCGTCCTTCGGAGCATCGCCACGGCTGGCGCCGCCATCGGGGCCGCTGTCCTCCTCGCCCTGCCGCTGGTGGCTGAGCAGGCCCAGCAGCCGGCCGGGGTTGCCGGCACGCCCACGAGATGCCCACCAAGAAGGATCCACTGCGCTTCACGGCTTTCAACGTCAGCATGCCGACGGGCGTGGCCGGCGTGACCGACATCGTGATCGAGCGCTGGACCACGGTCGAAGAGCGCACCGCGCTCCTGAAACTCGTCGAAACGGCGAAGTACGGCGAGGGCGGCCAGCGCAAACTGCTGAACGCACTGCAGAAGGTCAAGCCGCGCACCGGGTACATCCGCACGCCCAACAGCCTCGGCTGGGACTTGCGTTACGCGGTTGAGAACAAGATGGACGATGGCAGCCGGCAGCTGGTGATCGTGACCGACAAGCCCGTGAGCTTCGCGGCGGCGGCGAACCAGGGGCGGATCATGGACTATCCCTTCACGCTCATCGAGATGCGGATGAAGCCGAACGAAAAGGGCGAGGGCAAAATGCTGGCGGCGACGTCGATCATGGTCAAGAACGGCAGGCTCGAGCTCGAGAACTACGGCCAGGAGCCGGTGCGGCTGACGGAAATCACGGAACAAGAGAAGAAGAAGTAGGGCTCTCCCGCGCATTGACGCAGTGGGCCTCCCCCGCCTGGGCGTTCGCCCGGGCGGGAGCTGCCGGCATCGCCGAACGCGCTATCGCCTAAGACCGCCTGCGACTACGCCCCGCCGAACTTGAACACCGCGAAGAACGCACCCTGCGGATCCTTGACGATAGCGAATCGCCCGGTGCTCGGAATGTCCTGAGGTCCGACCATGACTTTCGCGCCGAGCTCGCCGGCCCGGGCGGCCGTGGCGTCGCAATCGGCCACCTGGAAGTAGGGCATCCAGTACGAGGGGACGTTCGCGGGCATCTGGGCGGGCATCGCCATCATGCCGATGCTTGGCTGGTCCTGCACGCTGAACTCGGTATACGCCATCGGCGCCCCCGGCGCGCTGTGCTTCGCCTTCCAGCCGAAGAGCGCGGTGTAGAACGACTCAGCTGCCTTGGTGTCGCGCGTCGTGAGCTCGCTCCAGCAGAGCGCGCCCGGCTCATTGAGAATCTTGGCGCCGATGCTCTTCGCCGCCTGCCAGAGTTGGAACACCGCGCCCGTCGGATCCTGCACGACGGCCATGCGGCCCGCGTCCATCACGTCGAAGGGCGGGACCAGGACTTTCGCGCCGAGGCCTTCGGCCCGTTTCGCCGCCTCGTCAACGCTGGCAACGGTGACATAGAGGTTCCAGTGCGGCGGGATGCCAAGCTGGCGCTCGTCGGGCTGCATCGTGTAGGCCGCGCCGACCTCCTGGCCGCGCAGCGTGAACAGCGAGTACACCTCGGTCGGCCCGATGGGCTGGTCTTTGACGTCCCAGCCGAGAAGTGCGCGGTAAAAGGCGACGCCCGCCTTCTGATCGATGGTCGAGAGCTCGGCCCACGAGAACGTTCCGGGAACATGCGATGTGTACTCAGCCACGGAAAACCTCCTGACATCTTCTGAGACCGTGAGTATAGCGCCGGGCACCGTCACGAGCACTCGAACGTCAACGTCTGATCGAACGGCGTGAAGCCGGTGATGTAGACGCTCTGTCCGGGCAGCTTCAGCTCCGCACCGCGGAGCTGAACGTAGCGGTGCGGCGCGCCGCCGGGACCGAAGCGGATCTCGTTCTTCCCTGCCCGGTAAACCCCTGCCCCGCCCTCGAGCACGTAACTGCCGGGCGTTCCCGGGACGGCCGTGCATCCCTCGAGACGGCCACCGTCGCGAAAAGAAATCTCGACCGCGAGCGGAACGCCGCTAGTGCCCGTGGCCTTCACGCGGACCCGAAACCCGGACTTCATTTCGGTCACCTCGGCGGCCTGCTCGAGCCGATTGATCTCGGTCTGGCGGCGCTCGGGTCGCGTCGGCGTCCACGTGTCCGGGGTGATCGTCCGCGCCAGCGGTTGATAGTACGGCGCCTCGAGCGACTGGTGGAACAGGTACGCGCTTCCTTCCTTCGTGCCGGTGGCAGGGACGAACTGCCCCTTGCCGAAGAAGGACGTCGCAAAACGCACGCCCTCGACGACCGCATCGCCGTAGCGGAGCGACAGCACGCGGCTCGACCCACCGAGCGCGAGCGTGGCGCTGAGCGGCCCGCGACGGATGCGAGCGATGCCAATCTCCGAAAAGATCTTCTCGTAGTCGGATGGCAGCGGTTGCTGCGCGGGGAGCGGCTGCGACAGCTCCGGATACTCCAGCAGTCCGGAGAGGCGCACGCCATCTGCCGCCTGTCGCGCCATCGTCGCGAAGGCACCGTCTCGATCGGCGACAGCCATGTAGGTGAGGGTGAACCAGTAGCCGGCGAGTCCGCCGCGCGTGTACTGATCCTGCCGGCGCGAGATCTCGGTGACGACTTCGCCGTCGGCGTGCAGCAGATACATCAGCGCGCGCAGGTTCTGGCGCACGGGATCGAGCAGCGCCGGGCGCTTCAACTTCGCCGCCATCACGACGAACGCGCGGTCCGTGACGATGTTGTACGTGAGCGTGCTGCGTTCGGTGTACTGTCCGTCGCGATCGATGTCGATGCCCTCCGCCAGCCACTCATCAATCCGGCGCACGAAGCGGGGATCTGGAAAGAGGTCGTTCGTCTGCGCGAGCGCGGCGCAGATGACCCAGCGGTGGTTCGGCGTGTGGACGCCTCCCGCCGCCATCCCCTCCCCCGCCTTCAACAGGAAGGGTCGCAGCGTGGTCGCAATCTCCGGGGCACCGTGCAGGCGGCCGAGCGCCGCCGCGGTCGCGACGCTGTGCACGACGAAGCCTGTGTCCGGGGGCGAGTTGAAGTTCGTGGTGAGCAGGTCAATGTTGCCCTGCGGGCCCTGCGCGCGCTCGAGGAATCCCGCGGCGAGGCGGATGCGTTCGAGCACCACGCCGTCGCGATGGTACCGCGAACGGGGGTGGACGAAGGAAGCCGCCAGCGTCTCGATCAGGCCGCCGGCGGACACCGGCAAGTGCAGCCCCACCTGATCGGGCACACCGCCCCGCCACTGGCTGGTGCCATCGCTGACCTGCGTGCGCAGGAGCGACTCGACCGCGGTGTCATTCCGCTCGACCGCCGTCGCGACGAGCGCGTCAAGTGCCTGGGCGGATGGCGCCGCGCCTTCGCCGGTGAGCGCACCCAAGCGGCCGGCGCCGAGACCGAATGCGCCAGTCGAGGCCAGCAGGCCCAAGGCGTCTCGGCGTGTGTAGTGACGTGGGGTGTCCATAACGGTGCTGCCGCCCAGAGCCTCTCACCGCTGAGAGCGCCGAGGACGCCGAGACCATAGTATGTCTTCTCTCGCGCGCGGCGTTTTCCTCGTTGAAAGGCTATTTGACGTGTGTGCAGTGAGGCACCGCGAATGTGCCTGCTGGGCTGGCGCTCGGCGCGCGGCTGATGTAGGGTAGCGCGCATGCGACCCTGGAGCATCGGCGTCACCCTCATCCTCGCCCTCCTGTCCCTGCCGCTCGGTCACGCGCAGGCGCCGGCCCGCAACGTCGTCGTCATCACGCTCGACGGGTTGCGATGGCAGGAGATGTTCACGGGCGCCGATCGCGCCTACTTCAAGCAGGACAAGAGCGGCGTGCCCGGCGCGGCCGAGAAACGGTTCTGGCGCTCGACCCCGGAGGAACGGCGCACCGCCCTGATGCCGTTCATGTGGGGCACGATTGCCAGCTCGGGCCAGGTCTTCGGCGATCCGTCGAAGGCGAGCCGCGCGCACCTGACCAACGGCCTCTGGTTTTCGTACCCGGGCTACAACGAGATGTTCTCGGGGGCCGCCGATCCGCGCGTCGACAGCAACGACAAGGTTCCCAATCCCAACATCACCGTGCTCGAGTGGCTCAACGGCCGGCCGGGCTTTCAGGATCGCGTCGCCGCGTTCGGCTCGTGGGACGTGCTGCCCTCGATCCTCAACACCGGCCGCAGCCGCATCCCGGTCGGAAGCGGCTTCACGCCTGTGCCAGCGCCGAAGACCGAACGGGAACGCGCGATCAACGAGCTCGCGACCGATTTGCCGGCCTATTGGGAGTACGGCCCGTTCGACGCGCCGATCGTCTATGCCGCTCTCGAGACGCTGCGCACGGCCAAGCCGCGCGTCCTCTACATCATGCTCGGCGAGGGCGACGAATGGGCGCACGCAGGCCGGTACGACCTGTACCTGGATGCGACGTTCCGTGCCGACCGCTTCATCGAGCGCATCTGGAAGACGCTGCAGTCGATCCCCGAGTACGCCAATCAGACCACGCTGCTCGTGACGACCGACCACGGGCGTGGCGCGACGACGAGCGATTGGACCGATCACGGGCGCAAGGTGCCGGCGGCGGAATCGACCTGGATGGCGGCGCTCGGCCCCGGCATCGCTCCGCTGGGCGTGCGATCGGGGGTGACCGTCACCACCTCGCAGCTGGCCGCGACCATCGCCGCCGTGGTCGGGGAAGACTTCGGCCGAGCCGTGCCCGCGGCTGCGCCGCCGGCTCCCGACCGACCGATAAGCTCAAGACACGCCCGACGGCATATCGCGATGAACTCGACGACCAGCCATGGCCGCTCTGCCGCGCCTCAGCCAGCGGCTGATGCTCTCGCTGCTCTTCGCCACCGCGTGCGGTGGAGACGTCCCGAGCGACAGCGCCTGCGGAAAGCTCGTGTACACCGACGCCGGCGTGGCCCGGGCCGACTACCTGCCCTGCGCCGGAGAGATGATCGCGGCGCTCGATGCGCTGGCCCCGCAGGCGACCGCGGCGCTCGGCGGCGACGCCCAGGCGCGATCGGATGGCCAGTCGACGCTGCGACGAGTGCACGGGTTGATGCGAGCGGCCGGCGGTCGCAAGCTGCTCGACCGCTGGAGCGACAGGCCGCTGACCGACCTCAATCTCCACATCAGCAACGCGGTCACGAAGTACGACGCCTTCTACATGGTCCGCATCCTCGATGCGACGAGCCCGTACGCCGCGCAGTCACGCCAGGCGGCCGAAAGCGAGCTGAGCGGCGCGAAATCAGCGTATGAGGATGCACGCCGGCTGTATCGCCGGCTGCAGTGACCAGGAACTGACCATGCAACGCGGACAGCCGCGAATTCCACGTATCGACTGAAGCCCACCAGCCCACCGCTGGCACAAGCTGGTCCTGGGTCATCCCGCTCGCCTACACGACCGTCACGTTCATATTCGGAATGGTGTTCCCGCGGCTGGAACACCACTTTCTGCCCGAGCTGGTCTCGACGATGAGCGTCGTCGTCCGCCATGGCGATCGGTTCGGCGATCGCCTCGGGGATGATCGCGTTGACCGGCATCGTGTTCTCCCTCGCGTTCGTCATGGTGCAGTTCAGCGCGACGGCGTATTCGCCGCGCCTGGTGTTGTGGGTGGCGCGGGATCCGTGGTGTCGCACGGCTTGGGCGTGTTCATCTGCCACGTTCCTGTACGCGCTCATATTGATGGCGTGGATCGATCGCGAAGCGTCCGGGAAAGTGCCGCTGATCAGCGGCTGGCTGGTGATCGGGCTGCTCGCGGCCAGCATGGGCATGTTCATCGCCCTCATCGAGCGGATCGGCAGCCTGCAGGTCAACCGCATGCTGATCTTCACCGGCGACCAGGGCCGCAAGGCGATTGAGGAGTTGTACCCGTCGGACGGGTTTGCGTGCCGCTCGCGTTGAGACGGAGGTTGTGGAGCGAAAGCCGGTCACGCAGACGCTCGTCCACACGGGCCGGCCGCTCGTGATCCAGGCCGTCGACATCGGCGCCCTGATCGCGCAGGCGCGGCAGGCCGATGCCGTCATCGAAATGCTCTCGGCCGTGGGCGACACGGTGCTGGAGTTGACGCCACTGCTGCGCGTGCGTGGCGCGCGCCAGCCGCTCGCCGAACGAGCCCTGGCGGAGAGCATCGAGGCCGGCGACGAACGCACCTTCCGCCAGGATCCCAGAGTACGCCATCCGCCTCCTGGTGGACATCGCGATCAAGGCGCTGTCGCCCGCCGTCAACGATCCCACGACGGCGGTTCAGGCGCTCGACCAGATCGAGGATCTGTTGTTGCGGCTCGGCCGCCGCGACCTCGACATCCGCGCCTTCCACGACGATGCCGGCCGCCTGCGGCTGGTTGTGCCGTTTCCCACCTGGGACGATTTCCTGCTGCTCGCGCTCGACGAGATTCGCGCCTATGGCGCCAGCAGCGTGCAGGTCATGCGCCGCATGATGGCGCTCATCAAGAACTCACCGAGGTGCTGCCCGCCAGCCGCACCGCCGGCGCTCCAGCGCTGGGAGCACCGGCTGCAGAGCACGATCGCGCGATCGTTTGCCGACGTCGATGAGAAGCAAGACGCCGCCGTCGCGGACCGGCAGGGCCTCGGCATCGGCGAGGAAAAAACGGCCGTTAATTCGGCCTTTGCCATGCGCGCTCGAGGCCCTGCCAGAGCCGAGCTCGCTTACTTATACCGCGCTCCGTGCTTGACGACGATGTCGACGCGTTGCAGGAGCGCGATGTGGCGCAGGACGTCGCCGCGGACGGCGATGATGTCCGCATACTTGCCCGGCGTGACCGTGCCGACGTCCCGATCGACCTTCATCGCCACCGACGGCCAGTAGGTCGCGGCGCGAATGGCCGTCATCGGATCGACGCCGAGGATGTTGACCCAGGCATCGAGCTCGCGCCACGTCGACTGGCTGTGGAACTTCATCGGGATGCCGCTGTCGGTGCCGACCAGCATGACGACGCCGGCCTCGCTCAGCTGCTTGAACTTCCGTGCCAGCGTCGGCCGGCGAGCCGGCGTGAGCTGAAAGTACGGCAGCCGGTCGGGGTGCTGGATGGACTGGCGGATGTCGGCGATGATGGCCGGCGGGAGTCCTTCGTGCCACGACGTCTCGTCCAGGGCTTCGGGATTGTCGCGCAGGGACTCGTAGTTGAGCAGGCCTTCGATCGTCGGGGTCCAGAAGAGCGGGCCGAGGCTCATCTTCGCCGTCCGCTCGCGGATCGCGTCGATGACGTCCTGCGGATATTCGGGCGCGCTCGCGAGGCCGGTGTGTTCGAAGCCGTCCACGCCGGCCGCCAGCCCGCGGCGAATCTCTTCCGGGCGATGCGCGTGCGCGATGACCGGCAGGCCGCGCTGGTGCGCCTCCCCCACCACCGCGGACAGTTCGTCGAGCGTCATCTGATCGTGGTCGATGAGCTTGACGACGTTGACGCCCGCGTCGGCGAGCCGGCGGACCTTGGCGCGGGCGTCATCGCTGCCCGACACGCCCCAGCGAAACTGCTCCGTACCCGGATACGGCGCCTTCTGGATGAACGGACCGGACACGTAGACGGTCGCTCCGGGCAGCTTGCCCGTGTCGATGCGGTTGCGAACGGCAATGCTGGCCTCGAGCGGGCCGCCGAGATCACGCGCGCTCGTGACGCCCGCGAGCAGCAGCTGCTTCGCCGACGCCGGCATGATGACCGGCTCGAACTGGGCGGGATACGTCTTGTCCCAATGGGCGTAGTCGCTGTGCCCGTTGATCATGAGGTGGACGTGCATGTCCCAGAGCCCCGGCAGGACGGTCATGCCCTCGGTCGAGATCACCTCCGCGCCCGGCGGCACCGCGAGCACGCCAACCTGCCCCACCGCGGAAATGCGCTCGCCATCGATGAGGACGACGCTGTTGCGAATCGGCTTGCCGCCGAATCCGTCGACGAGCGTTCCGCCGACGAGCGCCTTCATTGTGGACGTGCGCTGGGGCGGCGATGATGACAGGCTGGCGCTGGCGAAGGCCCCGATGATGAGCCCCGCTGAAGCCAGCCGCATCAGCGCCGGCACGATCCATCCCGAACGAGCGCGACGGTCAGACATTCGGTTCCTCCCTGGAACGGCCACGGGTCGCAATAGTAGCCGCACGCGCGGAACACCAGCAAGAATCCACCGGTAGCACGTCACACGTTCGCTTGCACCGGACCCTTGCCGCCAAAGGGCCATTGGCGCGTGTGCGACGACCACACCAGGAAGCACACGATGCCGAGGGCCAGCGTGCCGAGGCCGAGCGCGACGAGAAGCCAGCCCGACGTCAGGAGCAGAAAGATCCATCCTGCCAACGCGACGATCGCGGGCACGGGGTAGAGCCACATGCGAAACGGCCTGGGCATATCCGGGCGGCTCGCGCGCAGCAGCATGACGGCGAACACCTGCCCGATGAACTGCACCAGAATCCTGGTCGTGATGAGCGCGTCGATCACCACGCCGAGCGGCAGCAGGCTGCACAGGATGGAGATGCCCCCGAGAACGATCAGCGAGACGTGGGGAAATCGCTTGGTCGGGTGCAGCCGGCCGAACACGCTGAAGAAGCAGCCATCCCGCGCCGCGGCGTACGGGATACGTGAGTATCCGAGCAACAGCGCGAACACGGATCCGAACGCGGTCCAAAGGATCAGGAACGTGAACACGGTCGCAACCTGCGGTCCGTAGAGGCGCTCCATGAAGATCGAGACGATGAATTCCGACTCCGGGTGCGCGTCGGCGGGCACGAACTCGCGCCAGGGGATGACGCCGATGATGGAGAGGTTGATCGCGAAGTAGAGGGCCGCCACGGCGACGATGCTGATGAGGATCGAGCGTGGAATCACGCGGCCGGGATCCTTGACTTCGTCGCCGAGGTAGCAGATGTCGTAGTAGCCCAGGTAGTCGTAGATCCCGACCCTGGAGGCGGCCCCGAGCCCAAGGAGGAACCCGAGCGAGAAGTCGAACGCCCCAGGCGGGAAGTCGAATGCCCGCGCCGCATCGAAGTGCGCCGCGCCGCTCACGATGACCGCCGCCGTCGTCAGCATCGTGCCGACCCAGAGGCTGACCGTGAGCGTCCCAATCGCTTCAATGCGCCGGTACAGCAGGACGATGTTGAGGACGCCGACGCCGGCGGCGACGAGAAAGACGTGGCCCGACGTCAGGTCTGGCCAGACATACCGTGCATAGCGCGAGAACCCGATGTAGCCGGAGGCAATCTCGAGCGGCCCGCTCAGGATGAACTGCCAGATGAACAGGAACGCGACCATGCGGCCGAAGCGCTCGCGGCCGTAGGCCTCGCGGAAGTACCCGTAGCTGCCGCCGGAGGCCGGCATCGCCGCGCCGAGCTCGCTCCAGATCAAGCCGTCGGGGATCGTGACGAGCACCGCCACCAGCCATCCGAGCATGGCCTGCGGTCCTCCGAGCGCCGACATCAGGATCGGGATGGTGATGAAGGGACCGATCCCAATCATGTTCGACATGTTGAGTGCGGTCGCCTGCAGGAGACCGAAGCGCCGGGGGAGGGAAACGCTCATCGTTCAGCCGGAAGGGGCTCACGGACTACGAACCGGACCAAGGCTGTGGCGAACATGGACTCCCATCTGCTCGCCGTCCAAGAGCCTCTCACCGCGGAGCGCGCCGAGGACGCAGAGATCAAACCACAAATGGCCCCAGCCCGGGCTCCACCATTGACACCCCACCCACACGTCTCGGCGTCTCGGCGCCCTCGGCGGTAACAGCTCTTGGACAGCCGCAGCGGTGCGACGTCTGCTGTCGCCGTCCAAGAGCCTCTCACCGCGGAGTGCGCCGAGGACGCAGAGATAAACCATAAGTGGCCCCAGGCCCGCTCCACCATTGGCACCCACCCACACGTCTCGGCGGTCTCGGCGCCCTCGGCGGTATGGGCTTTTGGACAGCCCAGCGGTGCGACGTCCGCTGTCGCCGTCCAAGAGCTCTCACCGCGGAGTGCGCCGAGGACGCAGAGATCAAATATGCCCACACGTCTCGGCGTTCTCGGCGTCTCCTCGGCGGTAACAGGCTTTTGGACAGCCCCAGCGGTGCGACGTCGCTGTCGCCGTCCAAGAGCTCTCACCGCGGAGTGCGCCGAGGACGCAGAGATCAAACCATAAATGGCCCCAGCCCGGGCTCCACCATTGACACCCCACCCACACGTCTCGGCGTGCTCGGCGTCCTCGGCGGTAACAGGCTTTTGGACAGCCCCAGCGGTGCGACGTTCGGCGGCAGACCATTACACCAGGTTCCCCTGGTCGTCGCGGAGGTCGTTCGCAACTCGACGGATGCCATCCTTCAGGACGGGCACGTTGAAATTGATCAGGAGCCCGACGCGACAGTTGGTCAGCTTGAGGTAGGTGAGCAATTGGGCGCGATGCACAGAAGCAAACCTCTCGAGGCACTTCACTTCCACGATGACCTGTTCGTCGACCATCAGATCCGCCCGAAAAGCGCAGTCGATCGTGTCGTCGCCGTAGCTCAGGGATATGGGTTTCTCGACCTCGACCTGGTAACCATCCGGCCACGAGCTCCTGCGTCAGGCAGACGAGATATGCCGAATGGAGAAGGCCGGGCCCCAGCAGCCTGTGCACCTTGATGGCCGCCCCGATGATGCCGTCGGTGATCGCGTCAATCGCCTGCACGTCAGTCATGACGGATTGACGATGCAACGCCAGCGCCACCGGAATTCCTTCGGATTCGTGCAGGTTTGGGCTCGGCCAGCGCGCAGGAACTGCGGCTCTCCTCCCGCCCCGGCGTCGCAGAATCTGCGCAGCCCCTGCAGAACACGCCGATGACGCCGACTGCAGCCCAAGACGTAACCGCACCTCTATACTTTGACGCCCCACCCACGCGCCTCGGCGTCCTCCGCGTCCTCGGCGGCAAGGGGCTTTTGGACAGCAGCAGCGCTGCGATGTTCCAGTCCAAGAGCCTCTCACCGCAGAGAGCGCTGAGGACGCAGAGATCGGACCAGTAAGGGGTCCCAGCCCGGACTCCACCATTCGCGCCCACCCACATGTCTCGGCGTCCTCGGCGTCCTCGGCGGTAAAGGCTTTTGGACGTGACAGTTGGTCAGTTCGAGGTAGGTGAGCAACTGGGCGCGATGTACTGCAATCAGCGTCGCTTCTTGAGGCCCGCCTCGATGATGAGCCCGGTGCCGAGCTCTCTTTCGGTCAGCTCGATCCGGGAGTAGCCGAGTGCCTCTGTCAGGACGACGGCGGCTACGAGGCGCGGCAAGGCGCGATCGATGTTGGGCTTCTGCTTGAGGGCCGCGAAGTCACCGGCAGAAGACGACGTAATCTGGTCGAGCCTTCGCCGCAGCTCCTCGAGGGTGAGGACCCGGCCCTCGACCTGGCCCTGCTCGAAGAGCACTTCGATCATGTCCCCGAACTCGACACCGACGAGCTTCGACTTCCCTTTCATGAAGGTGGCCTTCGACAGCTCGGGCAATAGACGATCGCGAAACGCGCGCACGGCCTGCGCAGGGTCTGTGGCCGCCACGAAGAACGCCTCGTACGCGGCGCGATATCCCAGATTGAACACCGAGTATTGCAGCACGCCGCCGCTCCTCGAGACGAGCTCGATGCTTTGGCTGCCATTGTCGATGACGGCGTACCCATCCTGCCCGAGAGACCCCGCGAGGTAAGCGAGCTCGGACTCGCGCTTCTCGCTGGCAATCTCCATGGCGATGCCGTGCCGGGCCGCAATCTCGACGACGCGGGACCCGTTTGACGCGGCTCGGAAGGCAAACGTTCCCACGGCGATCACCGGTGCGGCACCCTCCTTGCCGCACGCGGCCTTGAAGCCTGCCAGCGCGGCATCGATCTCGACGAGCTTCTGGTCGCTGATCTTCCCGTGCCTGGCGAGGTCGTCGCCGACACCGAGCGTCCGTTTCTCGACGTTCGTCTGAACGTAGCGCCCGTTGGTGAACGACGCGACAATCCGTCGAAACGTATTGCTGCCCATGTCGATCACGCAGGCCGGCGGGGGCGGCTGATGCGCGCCGCCGGCAGTGGTCGCAAGCATAGCGACGACGGACATCGCGATGAGGCTGGACGCCACTACTCCTCCCGCAGCGCGATGACCGGATCGACCCGCGTCGCGCGCAGCGCCGGGATGTAACACGCCAGCGCGGCCGTCGCCGCCAGAATCACGGGCACGGTCGAGAACGTCAGCAGGTCGAGCGCGTTCACGCCGAACAGCAGGCTCGCCATCACGCGGGTCAGCACCGCCGCGCCGATGAGACCGATGACGATGCCGGCGCCGGTCAACTCCAGGCCCTGCCTCACGACCATGTTGAGGATGCTGCTGCGCTGCGCGCCGAGCGCCATGCGGACGCCGATGTCGTGCGTGCCTTGGGAGACGAGATACGACATGACGCCGTAGACCCCGACCGCCGCGAGGACGAGCGCGAACACCGCAAACGCGCCGAGCATGAGGGTCGAGAATCGCTGCCGCGCCATCGAGTCGCTCATCCGATCCGTCATCGTCTGGACGTCGAACACCGGGATGGTCGGATCGAGCGCATGAATCTCGCGCACCATGGCGCTCGCGACCGCGCCGGGATCGCCGGCCGTGCGGGCGACGTGCCAGGACAGCAAGCCGGGCGACGGGCGATAGACGACGATGCGGCCGTCGACGTCGAGGCCGTACTGCTTCACCGTGCCCACCACGCCGACGATCGTCGCCTGCCGCTTGGGATCGTTCCAGACGTGTTTGCCGATAGGGTCCTGTCCGGGCCAGAACCGCTGGGCGAACTTCTCGTCGATGATGACGACCGGCTGCGCCGTCGTCATGGTGTCGAAATGGGAGAAGAACCGCCCCTTCACGAGCGGAATCTCCATCGTCCTGAAGTAGTCCGTGGTGGCGGCGCGCTGATCGACCTGCAGTTCCTGTCCAGGCTGGGCGTGAAGCCTTCGACGTTGATCGAGCCCCAACCGATCGACGAGGTGAACGGCAGCACCGAGACCGCGCCCCTCACCTTCACCCCGGGACGCTGGCGAGGCGATCGCCGAACTGACGGTAGAACTCGACCGCCGCATCACGGTTCGGGAACTGGCGGCCGCTCGCGCCGAGGCGCATGGAAATCACGTTGTCGGCGGTAAATCCTGGGGAGACGCTCTGCAGCCGCACGAAGCTGCGGACGAGCAGGCCCGCGCCGATGAGGAGCATCAGCGAGAGGGCGACTTCCGAGACGACGAGCAGGCTCCGGAGGCGACGGCGGGACGTACCGAATCCGCCATCGCCCTGAGTATTCCGTCCGCCCGCCTTCAGGCCGCTGCTGAGGTCGACCTTGGCGGCGCGCAGTGCCGGATGACCGCTTTCGTCGACCTCGAAGTGGTTGCACAGCAACCGGGTGATTCCAAGGGCGCGGGCAACCGGTTCCGCGTGGATGGTTAGCGCAGACGAGCACAGCGCAAGGGTATGACCGCGTTGCCGGTGGGCCGCCACGATCTCCCGCATGTGCGGGTACACGCGGGACTCGATGTGCTGTACGAAGAGCCGCTCGCCGAGCTCGTCGAGTTCGTGCAGCGACTCACCCTTCAGATAGCCCGCGGCCCGCACGATGAGCCGCTCGAACTGCATGCGGCCGAGGCGGTACCGGATCGAGGCTTCCAACACCCCAAGGACCTCGCCGACCCGCGCTTGCCGACGCCGGATCCGATCGCCGGCATGCGCCGTCGCGGTGAACCCCGAGACCAGCGTCCCGTCCAGGTCGAAGAACGCCCCCACCTGGGGTCCCGGCGGGCTCGCGGCGATCTCCGCGACGCGACCCGACGGCTCCGTGGTCATCACCCGAGACTACGGTTCTAAGGGAAAATCAGCCGAATGCCGCCACCGACCGTAGGGTCGCCGTTGCCGCGCGCGAGAGGAGAGTGCCATATCGACCGAGCGTCGCCACATTCTCCTGAGAATCTTGATCGTCCTGTCGCTGTTGGCCTGCGCCGGATCCGTCCCGGCGTTCGCGAGGCCTCAGCAGCCGCCCGATCGGATCGAGTTGGCAGAAGGCTGGCAACTCGCCTCCGCGAACAAGGTGACCGCAGACGGAGCGAACCTCTCTCGTCCCGACTATGCGGACAAGGGTTGGCACGCCATCCGGCGTATGCCGGCTACGGTGCTCGAGGCGCTGCAGGATGACGGCACCTATCCCGATCTGTATTTCGGTAAGAACCTGGTCGACGAGGTACCGCAGGATCTGTACAAGCAGGACTGGTGGTACCGCACGACGTTCAAGGCTCCCGCCGGCCACAGCACCTACCTGCTCGAGTTGCCTGGCATCAATTACCGTGCCGATGTCTGGCTGAACGGCCACCAAGTCGCGGGTAACACCCAGATCGTCGGCATGCACAACGCCCACGAGCTCGACGTGGCGCACTGGATCAAGCCCGGGGAACCGAACACGCTCGCCATCAAGGTCACGCCGGAGCAGGCCCTCCAGGGCGTCGACGGTGTGGAGCTGGCAGACAGCTGGTGGGACTGGATCAACTGGAACTATCTGGGCTACCAGGGATCGGGCAAGGACCTCAACCGAGGCAATTCCTTTGTCGCTGACCGGAATGCCGGCATCTGGAAGCCGGTCTATCTCAAGGTCGCAGGCGCCGTCACCATCGGCTCATCCGCCGTCAATACCGAATTACCGCTGCCGCGAACGGATTCCGCGAAGCTCACCATCCACACCACCGTCCGGAACTACTCCACTGAGCGGGTGCGGGGCGTCCTGCGGGCCAGGATCACGCGTGCAGGTAAGCCGAGCATCGACGTCGAGCAGCCGCTGACCCTTCTGCCCGGGCAAGACCGCGAAGTCACCTTAACCCCCGACGAGTTCGCAGCGCTGACCGTTGACAACCCCGACCTGTGGTGGCCCTACACCCTCGGGGAGCCGAACCTCTACGACCTTCGGTTGGAGTTCGAGCAGTTCGGCCAGGTCTCTGACGCCACCACTCTCCGGTTCGGAGTCCGCACCGTCGCCCAGCACCGGGACTCCGATGGCGACTTCCCCGACCTGGGCAAGGGCGGTAACTTCTACCTGACGGTCAACGGCAGAGACCTGCTCGTCCGGGGAGCGGCCTACACACCTGATCTGCTGTACTCCTACGACCCCGGGCGCGAAGACGCGATCCTGCGTTACGTCAAGGATCTCGGGCTCAACATGCTGCGACTCGAGGGCAAGTTCCCCGGCGAGCACATCGCCGAAGAAGCCGACGAACTCGGAATTCCGCTCATGTTCGGCTGGATGTGCTGCAACCAGTGGGAGAAGTGGTCGCAGTGGGACGACGAGGATCGCCGGGTCGCCCAGGAGAGCCTGCGGTCGCAGATCCTGATGCTGCGTTCGCACCCGTCGGCGTTTGTCTGGGCGAACGGCAGCGATGGCAAGCCACCACCCGATGTGCTCGCGAAATACGATGAGATCCTTGCCGATTCACACTGGCAGAACGCCACCGTCGACACCGTCTCGTCCATGGCCAGGGACGCCAAGGGCGAACGTGACTGGGACGGCATCCACATGGCGGGGCCGTACAGCTGGCGGCCACCCGGCTATTGGTTCAGCGGGCGCTACGGCGCCACCCGCGGGTCCACCGCCGAACAGGGCGACAACGAACACATACCGCCGTTCGCGAGCCTGAAGAAGTTCATCCCTGAAGACAAGCTCTGGCCGATCAACGACACCTGGTATTTCCACGCGGGCTCGAACCCGAAGAACGCCACGCTGAACAGCATCCAGCGGGCCGTCAACCGTCGGTACGGACCGTCCGACGACGCGGAGGAGTTCACCCGCAAAGCCCAACTGGCGCACTACGAGTCCACACGTGCTCAATTCGAGGCGTTCGCCGCCAGTGGATGGGCGAGCCACAAGATGACGATCTACTGGATGCTGAATAGCCACTGGCCGTCGTTTTTCGGCAATATCTTCGATTACTACCTGCGGCCCGGCGGCGCGTATTACGGCGCGAAGAAAGGGCTTCGACCGTTGTCTGTGGTGTTCGACTCGTATGCCACCGGCAATCACACCCAGGCACACATCAGCCTGGTCAATCAGACGCCGGCAGATCGGTCCGGCCTACGGGTTCGCGTCCGCGTCTACGACCTGGCGGGTCGGATGCGGGAAGACCGAGTGAGCGACGACCTCAGCGTGCCCTCGGGCGGAAACGTCGAGGCCATGACGTTGCCGAGGGTGGCCAGGGATTCGAATGTCTTCTTCGTGCGCTGCGAATTGGTCGACGACGCCGGAGCCGTTTTTGCCGAAAACGTCTACTGGCAGTCGCAGCAGCGAGACGATCTTGGGGATCCGAAGAATGACTGGGCATTCGAACTGAAGCAGGTGAGCTGGGCGGACATGACCGCGTTGAATTGGATGCCGCGGGTGCCACTGCAGGTCACCGCGGAACGAGCCGATGCGGCGGGGGAGAACGGCGTCACGATCCGCCTACGGAACAGCTCCAAACGAATCGCTTTCTTCGAGCGCGCCGAGATCATGACCGCGCCGGACGCGGACGAGATCCTGCCCATCGAGTACAGCGACAACTACGTCACCGTGTTCCCCGGCGAAACCGTCGAACTGCACGGCGTTGTACCCACCGATCAGGCGGACGCCAACTGGGTACGCGTCGCGGGTTACAACACACCACCCGTGGTGGTGCCGATCGGATAGAGGTGAAGTGCCATGCACGAGGTCGACCAGAACACTGAGCAGATGGTGCGTAGCGTGCTGGCGTACGCGGAGAACCGGCTACGGATGAACCCTGTGCCCCTTGACAAAGGAGTGCTGCCCGCCGACGAACTGTACGGGCGGCTCGACGGCCTGATCCGCGAGACGCCACGTCCGCCCGATCAGGTGCTCGGCGTGTATACGTCGGTGATCGCGCCAAGCGTCATCTCGGCGGACAGCCCGAGGTTCCTCGGCTTCATCCCGGCAGCACCGACGAAGGCCAGCCTGCTGTTCGACATGCTGGTGTCCTGCGCATCGATTCAGGGAATCTCGTGGCTTGAGGCGTCCGGCGCGATCGCGGCGGAGAACAGCGTGCTGCGGGTGATCGCCAACGAGGCCGGGTTACCGCAGACGTCCGGCGGCTGCTTCGTTTCGGGTGGCTCGGCAGGCAACCTGTCCGCTCTCGCGGTGGCCCGCGAAACCGCGAAGCGACGGGGCGCCACCGGACGCCTTCGGGTGGTGGTCGGCTCGGATGCACATTCGTCGATCACCAACACGCTGCGCCTGCTCGAGATGGACGCACTCGTCGTCGAAACCCCGGATCACCGGGTCACCGCCGAAAACGTCAAGGATGCCGTGCCTGACGACACCACCGGCATCGCCGCGGTGGTGTGTACCTCGGGAACGACCAACGCGGGCATCATCGACGATCTGGCGAGCGTCGGCGCGCTGGCGCGGGAGCGCGGCTGGTGGTTCCACGTCGACGGCGCCTACGGCGGTTCCGGAATCTTCGCGCGCTCGCTACGTCCCAAATACGATGGGCTGGAACAGGCCGACTCGTTTATCCTCGACCCGCACAAGTGGTTGTTCACGCCATTCGACTGCTGCGCTCTGCTGTATCGCGATCCGGAATTGGCCCGTGCGACGCACACTCAGGACGCTTCCTACCTCGATGTCATCCACACCTCCGACGGCGAATGGAACCCGTCGGACTACGCCTACCATCTGACCCGGCGGGCGCGTGGGCTGCCACTGTGGTTCTCGCTCGCGGTGAACGGCATCGAGGCGTATCGCAGCGCCATCGAGGTGGCCGTCTCACTGGCGCACGAGACGGCCGAACTGATCACGGCCGCACCACAGTTGGAGCTGATCCGCGAGCCCGACCTCGGGGTGGTGTTGTTCCGCAGGCTCGGCTGGAAGCCCGAGGACTACGACGCGTGGGCACAACGGCTGCACCAGGACCAGGTCGCCTTCATCCCGCCCACGAAGTGGGAGGGCGAAACCGTCGGCAGATTCGCGTTCCTGCACCCCCATACGCATCTGAACCTGGTACGCGAGGTGCTCGCCAGGACCGAATGACCTACTGCAGCGCCGAGGCGACCCTGCGCCATTGCTCACGCGGGTAGGCCGTCGGGTCGGCAGTAAGAACCTGGACACACACGTGATCCGCACCCGCGGACATGTGCTCGTTCACCCGCCGCATAACGGCTTCCTCGTCCCCCCACACGATGAGTGCATCGAAGAGCCGGTCACTGACTGACCCCACATCCTCTGTCGAAAAGCCTAGGCGGAGCAAGCTATTCGCGTAGTTCGGCAACGACAGATAGCTACGCAACCAGTCGGTTCCGATCCTCCGCGCCTCGTCGGCATCGCCGGTGAGAATGGCGGTTTGTTCGGGGAGCAGCAGCGGTCCGTCACCCAGCAGTTCACGAGCACTGTGGGTGCGCTCGGGCGTAGTGAGATACGGATGGGCGCCACGCGTGCGTTCTGCGGCCAGGGCCAGCATTTTCGGGCCGAGCGCCGCAAGCACGCGGGCGTCGACCGGAACAGGCTGCGCCGCAGTGTCCAACGCATCGAGATACGACGCAGTCGCCGCCAGCGGCTTGCGGAATCGCCCCGGCTCCGTCGCGTCGATCAATGGGGCGTGACTCACGCCGATACCCAACAGGAAGCGGTCCCCGTGGGAAGCCGACAGCGCCGCGTACGACGCCGCGACGTCGGCCGGTTCGTTCAGCCAGAGATTGAGGATCCCCGTCGCGATGGTGATTTCATTCGTCGATGACAACAGGTGAGCGACCGATTCGAGCACCGGCGTCTGGCCGACGTCAGGGATCCAGAGCGCCTGAAATCCCAGCTCCTCCAGCTCGGCTGCGGCATCCGCAGACTCCGCCTTGTCGCCATAGCGCAGCTGCGAGCTCCAGATGCCCACGCCCGAAAGATTCATCGTTGCCCTTTCAGCCGACGGCCGCGAAGTTGACGGTGGCCGTCGCGCCGAGCTCGTCATCGTCACCGCGATAGATGTC
Organism: uncultured Acidobacteriota bacterium; assembly: GCA_963847975.1. GTDB lineage: Bacteria > Acidobacteriota > Vicinamibacteria > Vicinamibacterales > 2-12-FULL-66-21 > DATBJJ01. The sequence continues at coordinate 90,597 of CAWKBU010000006.1, forward strand.
GACCTGGATGACGACGGACCTCTTGCCCGTACGCAGAATCCGGGCGACGGCCCGCGCTGGCCCGTTCTTGATGGGCCGCAGATAACGGATGAACAGATCCGTGGTGGCGATGCCGTGGCCGAACGGCGTGCCCTTGCGGCCAACTGCCCGGCGGTCACATCGGCCATCGTGGCGATCAACCCGCCCTGCAGCCCGCCCGCGGTGTTCATCACCCGCTCGTCGACGGGCATCTCCATGACAACGGTGCCGTCGGTAGACGGGACCTCCTGCAACCCGATCTGGTCGAAGAGCTCCCGCAGAGACTTCGGCGCCGTCACGAGAATGACATTACCGGTCGCGCGACGGCTCGTATGCTCGGGTCATGGCTGACACCGTGCGCACCGGACTTCCGCCAGGGCCTCGGCTACCCGCCGCGGTTCAGGCGGCACTGATGGCCCGCTATTGGCCGCGCTTCATCACGGCGTGCAGGCGGCGGTACGGCCGGGTGTTCACGATGCGAATCGCCACCATGGGGACGCTGGTGTATCTGGACGACCCCGCGGAGATCAAGAAGGTGTTCGCGGGCAGTCCCGCCGTCTATCACGCAGGCGAAGCGAACTCGATGCTCGGCGGCCTGCTCGGCGACAGCTCCGTGTTGGTGATCGACGACGACGTGCATCGGGAGCGAAGGCGTCAGATGGTGCCCGCCTTCCACCGCGACGCGGTCGCGCGGCAGGCGGCCGTGATGGCCGAGATTGCGGCGGCCAACGTCGCGACGTGGCCAGTGAACACCGACTTCCCGGTTGCGCCCAAAATGTCCGAGATCACCCTCGAGGTGATCTTGCGGACCGTCATCGGCGCGTCCGACCCGGCTCGACTCGCAGCGCTGCGCGAGGTGATGCCGAAACTGCTCAACGTGACCCCGTGGGCATCGCTGGCGATCGCAAGCCCGAACCTGCAGCGGTTCGGGCCGTGGCGGGCACTGCGCCGCAACATGGACGAAGCCGACCGCCTGCTGTACGCCGAGATCGCCGACCGCCGCGCCGATCCCGACCTCGCGACACGCACCGACGCGCTCGCGATGCTGGTCCGTGCCGGCCGTGACGAGGGAGCCGACGGCGCCGGCATGACCGACACCGAACTTCGCGATCAGCTCATGACGCTCCTTGTCGCCGGGCACGACACGACGGCGACCGGGCTCTCGTGGGCATTGGAGCGGCTGACCAGACATCCCGCCATCCTGGACAAGGCGGTGCGGGCCGCGGAAGCGAGCGCGGCGGGCGATCCGGCCGGCGACGAGTTCCTCGATGCGGTCGCGAAGGAGACACTGCGGATCCGTCCGGTCGTCTTCGATGTCGGCCGGGTCCTCAAAGAGCCGGTCGAGCTGGCGGGCTATCGCCTGCCCGCGGGAGTCATGGTCGCACCGGGAATCGGGTTGGTGCACAGCAGCTCCGAGCAGTACCCGGATCCCGACCGATTCGACCCCGACCGGATGGTCGGTGCCACGCCGGGCCCCACCACGTGGCTGCCGTTCGGCGGCGGCAATCGCCGCTGTCTTGGCGCGACGTTCGCGATGGTCGAGATGCGGGTCGTCCTGCGTGAGGTGTTGCGACGGGTTGAGTTGTGCACCACCGCGGCCGCCGACGAACGGCAGAAGGTCAAGCACGTCATCCTGGTGCCGCGCCGCGGTGCGCGGATTCGGTGCGTCAGAGCCATCGGAGACGTGCCGACGGCGGCTCCCGCTGCCGCGCAGGCGTCGTCGTGTATGCATAGTTCGTGAGCGCACGCGCCGGCATCGTCGTCACGGGGACAGAGGTACTGACAGGGCGGGTTGCAAGACCGCAACGGCCCGTGGATCGCCGATCGGTTACTCGAACTCGGCGTCGAACTCGCTCACATCACGATCTGCGGTGACCGGCCTGGCGACATCGAGGCGCAGCTGCGATTTCTGGCCGACGAGGGCGTTGACCTGATCGTCACCAGCGGCGGTCTGGGGCCGACGGCCGACGACATGACGGTCGAAATCGTGGCGCGGTTCTGCGGGCGCGAACTGGTGCTGGACGAACAGCTCGAGGAGAAGATCGCGTCGATCCTCAAGCGTCTGCGGGCGCGGTTCACCGACGTGGACTTCGACGCGGTGCGGGCGGCCAACCGCAAGCAGGCGATGGTGCCCGCCGGTGCGCACATCATCGATCCGGTCGGCACCGCGCCCGGCGTCGTGGTTCCCGGCAAGCCGACGGTCGTCGTGCTGCCCGGGGCCGCCGCGCGAGCTACAGCCGATGTGGCTCACCGCGGTGGAAACGCCTGCGCGTGCAGGAAGCGATCGCCGGGCGGACGAAGTACCGGCAGGAGACGGTGCGGATGTTCGGGCTGCCCGAGTCGGGCCTTGCCGAGTCGCTGCGCGATGCCGAGGGACGCGTCGACGGGTTTCGAGCGGCTCGAGATCACCACCTGCCTGCGGCGCGGGGAGCTCGAGATCGTCACGCGTTACGAGCCCGACGCGGCACCGGTATACGCCGAGTTGATGGGCGTGCTGCGCGAACGCCATGCGCGCCAGATCTTTTCGGAGGACGGTGCCCGGGTCGACGATCAGGTTGCCGCGCTGCTGGCGGGCCGTCGCATCGCGACCGCGGAGTCCTGCACCGCGGGACTCGTCGCGGCGCGGCTGACCGATCTACCGGGTTCCTCCGCGTACGTCGCCGGCGGGGTGGTGGCCTACGCCAATGAGGCCAAAACGGGCATGCTCGACGTGGACTCGGCGCTCATCGAGGCGAACGGGGCGGTGTCCGAGCCGGTGGCCGAAGCGATGGCCGAGGGTGCGCTGCGCCGCTTCGGCGCCGACACCGCGGTCGCGATCACCGGCATCGCCGGACCCGGCGGGGGAACCGAGGACAAGCCGGTGGGGACGGTGTGCTTCACCGTGATGCTCGCCGACGGGCCGACACTGACGCGAACGCTCCTCCTGCCGGGTAATCGATCCGACATCCGGGAGCGCTCGACGACGGTCGCAATGCACCTACTGCGCCGCATCCTGCTCGGCGCGAAAGATCCTGCAGCACTTCAGGACTGATCGTCCTCGGTCACGGTAAAGCCGGCCAGCCAATCCTCATGCATCTCGTCGTCGATGGACACTCGCCACTGGTAGCGCTGACCTGCGGTGAGCTTGAGCGTGGGGATGGTGGCGGTGAACGGAATGGTGACCGCGGTTCCCTCGGGATGCACGGACTGGTGCTTGGCCTTGATGAGGCCGTGCTCGGTGTGAGCCACTCGGACGCCGTCGCTGTCGACCAACTCAGCGCGGATGGGGAACGACGTGCCGAGTTCTGCCCAGTCGACTTCCACGAAGATGATCAACGCATGTTGCGGAACGGGCGTCGAGCTCGACGTCCAGCCCAGGCCGAGCGCATGGACAATGCCCGCCTGGTCCAGCTGAGCGCTCTGCGCCAGCAGCACAATGGCCCTCATGCGCTAGCTGGTGCCCGGGGTGTCCCACATCTC
>CAWKBU010000007.1:0-8414 GCA_963847975.1 uncultured Acidobacteriota bacterium
AGCCCGGGACTGAGCGGCGCCGGCCCGCGCAGGATCTCCCGCGTGAACCGCGCGAGGTGTTCGGTCGCCTTGGGCAGGTAAGCAAAGAGGTGCCAAATCTGAGGGTATTCGGCGCCTTGCGTCTTCATTTGCTCGATGAGCGTCCGATACGGGCTCGGCTGAGAGTTGTTCTCGACATCCGGCAAGAACATGGGTTTCATGTTCGGCATTCTAACGCCAGCTCAGTTCTAGCCGGTAAGTATGCCAGCAGCCTGGCGTCACAGGTCCTTCATGACACGCGGTGCGACACCGATCGCCGACGTCAGTATCGTATCCAGCCCTCGTTCGGGCTCTACTCCAAGAACAACACACGGACCTGGCGCACCTGGCGCTGACCGATGTCGGTGAGGGCTGGGACAACAAGCTGTTTCGCTTAGGCGACGACTTGCCGTACGTGTTCCCCGTCGTGCGGCTTCCGCGGCCCTGATCGAACAGGAGCAGCGATGGCTTCCCCGATTGTCGCCTCGATTGCCGCTGCCAGTGCCCGTGCCGCTTCGCGTCGGCGCCCGGCTCGGGGGTTCCCGTGGTCCTGGTCCGTCGACTGTGGTTCGCTGGTGAGAGTGCGCTGCTTGCGCCGCCGCGGGACCCTGCGCCCATGGTCGCGGCCCTGGGGCGGTTTCTTCGCGCGCTCCACCAACCCGCACCGTATACGCTCCCCACAACCCGTGGCGAGGCGTTCCCCTTGCGGTCGCGCAAAAGAGTGCAGGAACACCTCCGACAGCTCAACGGACTCGTGGACGGCGTCGCCGTCCTCGGTCTGTGGGAGCACGTCGTTTCGGCATCCTCCATGGTCGGGACCGCCAATGTGGATCCACGGCGACCTTCATCCGGGGAATCTGCTGGTCATCGGCGGCCGGCTCTCCGCGGTGATCGATTTCGGCGATCTTGCGGCCGGCGATCCTGCGACGGACCTGTCGGTGATCTGGATGTTGCGCGGTCGTGCGCGGTCGACCTTCCTCGCATCGGCACGCGGGAATTCAATGCCACTCGACGACGACACATGGATGCGCGCACGCGGGTGGGCACTTGCGCTGGGACTCGCGTACCTGGCCAACTTCGGGACGATGAGGCTGATGGGCGTGCTGGGCCGGGCGACGATCGATGCCGCCCTGAAAGATAGCGCCTGACACCATGGGTTCACGCTTCGGTCGTTTTGAACAGACGAGCTTCATCGGCAAACCAACGGGCCATCGATCTCCGTCACGCAAGTGAGCCAGCAGGCCCTGAGTCGTGCAACATTGGTCGCACGAGGGAGAACAAGTGGTGCGTACACCCTGCGCTTTCAGCATGCGACGGCAGTGGATTGGTGCCGTTGTCGTCGGTGCCGTGATGGGGTCGGCGTGCGCGCCGAAGACCGCCGGACGGCAGACGAACGTCATGGAACAGTCTGGCAAGGTCAGTGTGAGCGCCGCAGTGCTTCGCGCGCGTGTGAGTGACCTTGTCGAGCGCGTTGCCGGCCGGATCGAATTGACCGCCGATCGTATCAGTGCGGAGACCGACGACGCCGCGCTCCGCCGTCGGGCTCTCGTCCTGAAAATGGAAGCCATCCCCGCGGTATATCCGCCGGGTTCCGCGCCGATCCGCTCATCGCCCTCGTGGATCTGTGGGGGTTCGCGTTCCAGTTCAACCAGTACATGGAGAACCGTGCTGGCCAGAACGGATTCGGGCCCAAGCAGCCTCTGGTCCAGGAGTGTGCCCGCGCTGTGCTTGCAGACACCGATGCCGTCATCAGAGCCATCGCCATCCGCCCGAGTACTTCGAAGAGACCCGCGCCCAGGTGGAGGTCTGGGCCAGGAGCCATCCGGTGCATACACGTTCTCGGCGCGAGAATCGGGAGCCTCCCTCGTGACCGATCTGCGGTCAGGCGAACGGGACGTCTTCCTCGACGTGGGAACGATCTCAGACATGGTCGAGAGTCTGTCGGAGCGCGTGAACACCTATGCCGCGCTTCTGCCCAAACAGGCGCGCTGGCAGGCCGAGATCCTCGTCGGGGAGATGGCCTCCGCCTACCGCGTCGAGGGCGCGCTCGGGGACATCCACGACGTCGGAACAGCCGCCCGGCGCGCCGTAGAGCTCGTGGAGAATGTGCCGACCTGCTCAACGCTGAGCGGAACATGCTTGCGGACGAACGCCGCGCAGTGCTCGCGGGCGTCCAAGGCCAGCGTCTGGAAACGCTGGAGTACATGACGGCCGAACGTCAGGCGGTGATCGAGGTCGCTCGCAAGGAGCGGATCGCGCTCGTCGCGGCCCTCCGACAGGAGCGAATCGACACGCTCAGAGAAGTGGACGCGATCAAGACGCGGGCGATTGATTCCGTGCTGGCCGGGATGAAGGATCTCGTCGACTACACCCTGTGGCGTGTGGCGGCATTGACCTTCTGCCTGTTGCTCGCGGCTGCGACGCTCGTGGCGATCGCTTATCTGCTGGGCCGTCGTCGTCCGTCCTTGGCGGGATAGTCTCAGCGTAGGTTGTCGATCAGGAGCCTCGGATTACTCGAATAGTCGCTCAAGTTCAGGTCCTCCCCTCACCCAGCACTTTGGCGACTGTGGCCATCGTGCTCCAGCTGCGCGTCGTGACGGCAACCCCGAAAACCCGATCCAACGTCCCTAGACAGCCGATGGCCTTCATCTGACGCCGGTACACCCGACGACGAACCTCCGTTCGCGCGCGAGCACGCGTACTAGCCACTGGCCTGTGCCTGGCAGGTTCATCGGCGTTGGCGGCGCCGCGCGAGGAAGCCGGGCCAGCACGCTCACGAAGCGAACGATGTCGGGGCGGGCCGCATGGCCGGCGAAGAAGTGGCAAGTCATCAGCCTGACGATCTCGTTCCCCCGGCAGATCATGATCTCGGCGGCGAACGGCAGCCTGCGCGCGAACTCGGCACGCAAGTGGGCGCGGCTCACCGCTCGCCGGATGACGAAGGTCCCCGCGGCGCCGACGTTGACGGCGTCGAGATGGCTCAGCTCCCTGGCGAGCAGTGACGGTCGAAAGGTACGATGGCCACCCACGTTGACGCCGCGCAAGAGCACTACGAGTGCCACGCATAACCTCCTGCCCGGGCGCTGGTCCGACGCGCCGGCGGCGACGCGGCCGCCACTAGGGATTCCCAGCTGAGAGGAGCGCGCGCCTTTATTGTCGGGATGGAAGCGCGGGACTCCGATGCTACTGTCGCGTAGTCGTCCGTCGTTCGCGGCGGGCGGTACGGATCAGACCAAAAGAGGACCTCATGCGCAAGCAACTTAATGCCTCTCGCCCGCAGTCACGTTTCTGCCGCATCGCATCAAGAACGGCGGTACCTGCATTGATGGCCGCGGTCCTCTTGTCTCTGCCGTCTCAATCGTCGGCGCAGACCTTGACCAGGATTGATTTTCCCAACGCTCTTCAAACCGTACCCACGGGCATCAACGCGGCCGGCGACATCGTCGGTGAATACCTGGACAGCAACCTGGTGGGCCACGGTTTTCTCCTGCGGAGGGGGTTTTACACGACGATCGAAGTTCCCGGCGCCCTGAGTACCAGCGTCACGGGCATCAACTCAGCCGGCGACATCGTGGGCGGTTATGTCGATGAGACCGGATCGCATGGCTACCTGCTGCGCAACGGCACGGTCACGAACGTCGACGTTCCCGGCGCGCAATTCACCATCCCCACTGGTATCAATTCGGCTGGTCAGATCGTCGGTCAGTATACGGACGCCGACGGGACACACGGGTTTGTCTACGACCACGGGGCGTTCACCACAATTGATGCACCTGGCAGCGACCGCCTCACCGTGGTCAGTGGGATTGACTCGCGCGGCAGGATTGTGGGCTCGTACGTACGGCCAGGCGCTCGTGCACGGTTTCGTGCTGGACAAGGGCGAATACACGGTCGTCGACTACCCGGGCGGAACGTCGACGAACCTCTATGCCATCAATCCGGCCGGCCAGATCGTGGGCGGCGCGTATAGCAACGGTATCTTCACGAGCTTTCTCTGGGAGAAAGGCACATACACGATTATCGATGTTCCATTCGGCACGCAGACCGCTGCGACCGGCATCAACGCTCGTGGCGCGATCGTGGGATCGTACCGTCGATCCAGAGCAAACGGCAGGTGTGGAGAGCGCGCTGCGGGGGTTTCTGCTGCGGTTCTGATGCGTCAGCCGATCGTCGCGAGATCCCTGGTGAGCTTGTCGGCGATCGCCCACACCGCCGCCGCCTGCTCGGACGTGAGGCTCACGCCCAGATTGGCGACGAGTCCCCCTTGCCGCGCGTTCCTGGCCCCGACGATGACGGCGGTGAGGCCGGGGGTGTGGAGCAGGGCGCCGACGCACAGCTGCGCGACGCTGAGGCCACCGCTCGCCGCGACCGCACGGACTTCGTCGACCGCGCGCAGGTGCTGCCGAAAGCGTGCGCCGGAGTAGTCCTTGTGCGTGCTCCGGCCGTCGCTGGCTGGAAACGTCTTGTCCTGGGTCCAGGTGCCGAACAGCATGCCGCGGAAGAGGGGCGAGTACGAGATGACGCCGACGCCGTTCTTGCCGCACCAGGGGAGCACGTCGTGCTTCACCGCGGGCCGCAGGATGCTGTAGGGCGGCTGATCGGAGTGCAGCGGCACACCGGTCGCGCGCCACTCCTCGAGCTGTGCCACGGAGAAGTTCGACACGCCGATCGCCCGAATTTTACCGGCCTTCAGCAGCGCGCCACACGCGCCAGCGGTCTCGGCAATCGGCTGCGGCGCGGGCCAGTGCAGCTGAAACAGATCGATCTCTTCCGCGCCCAGGCGCCGCAGGCTGCCGTCGCATTCGGCGGCCACCTGCGCAGCCGTCGCCGATCGCGTGGGCGTGTCGCTGTTGATGCCGAGGCCGAACTTCGTGAAGACCATGGGCCGCCGGGCCGCCGGCAACTGCTTCAACGCGCGCCCGACGACCTCCTCGGAATGCCCCGATCCGTAGATCGGTGCCGTATCAATCCAGTTGACGCCATGGTCGACGCACGCATGGATCGCCTGGATACTCGCCGCATCGTCCTGACCGCCCCACAGGTGGCCGCCGATGGCCCACGTGCCCAGGCCAATCCTCGAAATATCGAAACCGCTGCTGCCCAGGCTTCGTCGCTCCATTCACGCTCCTGGGTTTCGATTATATGTTGCGCAAGTTGTCTCGATGCTGGCCGGTCAATCCGTGGTGTCCGCGGTTTGTCGCCGGCGGCGCAGTGGAGGCGTGGGACCGCCGCTATTCCTCGCGGAGCGCGAGTATGGGGTCGATGCGTGCCGCGCGCCGCGCCGGCACCCAGGCCGCGATCAGGGCCACGACCAGAAGTACGGCCACAGCCGCAGCGCTCGTCGGCACGTCGAAGGGCTCGAGCTGGAAGAGCGACGAGGTCAGAAACCTGCCGACCGCGTAGGCGCAGGGCAATCCTACGAGGATCCCTGTCGCGACGAGCGCCACCGAATCGCGCACGATCATCCGGACGACGTCGCTGCGCGCCGCGCCGAGGGCCATGCGGACGCCAATCTCGTTGGTCCGGCGCGCCGTCGCGTAGGCGAGCAGGCCGCCGAGTCCAATGGCGGCGAGCGCGAGCGCGAGCAGGCCGAAGGCGCCGGACACGTAACTCAGCATGCGCTCGGTTCGCAGCATGCGGTCGATGAGGGCGGTTTGGGTGTGGAACTCATTCAGCGGGACGGCCGGATCGACCGCCGCCACCGCGCGTCGCACGGGCTCGGCAAGGCTTGCGGCGTCGATGGTCGTGCGGATCGCGAAGTGAATCGTTCCGCCCGGACGGTACGGCTGGTAGACGGCAGGGATTTGTCCCCGCCGCAGCGTGTTGTAGCGGCTGCTCCCCACGACGCCGATGATCTCGTACTCGATCGTTTCGCGCCGGGTCGAGGCCAAAGCGGCGGCCGACGGCGATCTGATTGGGGAAGAACCGAGCGGCAAACAACTCGTCGACGACCGCGACCTCGGCGGCCGAGTCCATGTCGCGGCGCTCAATAAGTCCGGCCGGCGAGGAGCGGAATCCGAAGCGTCGCGAAGAAGCCATCGCCGACGCCGTTCAGGTCGGCGCGGTGGTCGTCGTCCCAGGGACGCCCAGGTAGGTTCACGCGGCCGTTGTTGCCGCCGCCCGACAGCAACCGCGTGGACACGGGGCTGACGCTCTCGACGCCCGGTAGCCGGCTCAGTTCCTCGCGCAGGCGTTCCATATACGGGGCGGTGCGTTCGGCCGTGTAGCCGGCGCCGAGAAGGGCTGACGGATGCATAAAGCAGGTTCTCGCGGTCGAACCCGATGTCGGTCCACTTCAGTTTCTCGAGCGAGCGGCCGAGGAGTCCGGCGGCGACGAGGGCCGCGAGGCACAGCGCAATCTGCACCGTGACGAGGAGCCGCGGCAGGCGCAGGCGCCCGGCCATCACCGACTTCGTCTGTGCCTTGAGGATGCCGTTCAAGTCCCCGCGCGCGGCTTGTGCGGCCGGTGCGAGTCCGAAGAGCAGAGCGGTCAGGAGTGACAGCAGGCTCGTAAACGCGAGCACGCGCGGATCGAGATGGAGATCGAAGGCGTTGCTCGCATCCCGGCCGGTCTGGAACACGACGTGGATGGATTGGGCCAGGGCGTAGCCAACCGCCAGCCCCGCGGCGCCGCCGATGAGCGCCAGCATGCCGCTCTCGATCAAGTGCTGGCGGAAGAGGCGCGCGCGGGGCGCGCCGAGCGCCAGACGCACCGTGGACTCGCGCTGCCGGCCCACCGCGCGCGAGAGCAGCAGGTTCGCCACGTTCGCGCAGACGATGAGGAGCAGCACGCCGACGAGGAGCAGCAGAATCCACAGGGCGTTGACGTCGCCGCTGTTGAGGGCATTGACGCCGCGGCCGCCCGGCAGAGTAATGAGCGTGGGAATCTTGGCCGGTTCGACCGTCGTGCCTTCTGGAACGGCAAGGTTGCGGAAGAGACTCCGGATCTCCTCGCCGGCGGCAGCCTCGTCAATCCCCGGCTTCAGCCGGCCGACCTGACGTACCCACCAGTTGCGATCGTTCTCGCTGCGCGGCGCGCCCGGAGGCGATTGAAAGGCGACCTTGGCCGCGAGCGGCGCGTAGGCATCGGCCCACTGTCCGGTCCGCAGGCCGAAGAACCCGGCGGGGGCGACGCCGACGATGCGAGCGGCAACGTTGTTGATCCGTACGCTCGCGCCGATGGCGTCCGCGCCGCGGGCAAAGCGCTTCGCCCAGAACCGATCGCTGACGATGACCACGGGCTCCGCGCCGACGCGGTCGTCATCCGTCGAGGAATGGACGTCCGGCCGCCGGCGGCGTTCCGAGCCCCTGGAAGAAGTTGCTGCTGACGTACTGGACGCTGACCTGCTCGGCCGGAAATCTGTCGGCGGCGATCGCGACGGCCTCCGGGTACGCGCCGGCAGCCATGAGCGAAGAGAACACCGTCTGCCGAGCGGCGAGGCGCCGGTACAAGCTCGCCGGCACCGATGAGCCCTGGTGACGGCCTCCGGCAATCGGACGGTACTCGCCGTTGTGGTTCTCGACGTCCGGCGGAAAGCCCTCGTTGGTCCACTCGAGGAGGACGAGCGCCTCGGGACGATCGACCGGCAGCGGCCTGCAGGATGGCGGCGTCGACCAGGGTGAAGATGGCGGTGTTCGCGCCGAGACCCACGGCGAGGGATAGCACGACGGCCAGCGTCAGGGCCGGCGTCCGGCGCAGTTGACGCAGTCCGAAGCGCGCGTCCTGCCAGGCCGAGTCCAGCCATTCGACGATGCCGATGGCACGTGTTTCTTCGGCGATCCGCGTCGGGTTTCCGAGGCGGAGACGGCTCTGCCGGCGGTCGTGACCGCCGGCGGCGTCCATCTCGAGGTGGAACTGCAGCTCTTCCTCGATTTCGGCGCGGTGACGATCGCCGCGGAGGGTGTTCCTGAGGCGTGACCACATCGACATGGTGGTTGCTCCCGTCAGGTCGTGCGGAGAAGCTTGACCACGGCGGCCGAAATCGCGTGCCACCGCTTCTCATCCGCCTCGAGCCGCCGGCGGCCCTTCGCGGTCAGCACATAGAAGCGGGCGCGGCGTCCGGCCTCGGACATGCGCCATTCCGCCTCGAGGAGTCCGGCTTCGGTCATGCGGTGCAGGGCCGGGTAGAGCGAGCCGGCTTCGAGACGAAGGACCTCGTCGGACTGCTGCTGGATGTAGGTTGAGATGGCGAACCCATGTTGCGGTCCGCGCCGCAGGATCTTCATCACCAGGAGATCGAGGGCACCCTGAAGGTTGTCGGCTTTCGGCATGGTATCGACATCTACTATAGACATCGATACGAGACGTGGTCAAGTAGCAGGTTCAGTCGCCCAGGATACGGACGAGGCGCAGCACTTCCGAGAAAGACGCCGTGTTGGACCTGGCCCGGCCCGGA
>CAWKBU010000008.1:0-12554 GCA_963847975.1 uncultured Acidobacteriota bacterium
ATGCCGGCGGCGTTCTCCTCTTCCCGAACTGGACGCGCATCCAGGCGGCGCTCGCGGCCCAGGGCGTCGACGTCCCTGCCGACGCGATTGCGCGCGCGGAACCACGGGCGCGCAAGCAGCTCGACGACCAGCGGACGATCGGGACGACAACCGATGCGAGCCGCGGGTGGCTGTTCTTCGATTTGATTCTCGAGCACGCCGGCGTCGAGCGTTCGGCGCGGACGTCGGCGGCCCTCGTCGAGCTGCACGCCTACCATCAGGCGAACAATCTCTGGGAGCTCGTGCCGGACGGCGTCCGGCCGGCCCTCACCGCGCTGCGCGCGCACGGCCTCACGCTCGTCGTCGTCTCGAACGCCAACGGCACGCTGCGGGCGCACATGGATCGCATCGGCCTCTCTCCCTACGTCGACATCGTCATCGATTCCTGCGATGAGGGCGTCGAGAAACCGGACCCGCGGCTGTTCGAAATCGCGCTCGAGCGCGCTGGTGCGCGGCCGGAGTCGACGATACACGTCGGCGATCTGTATCAGGTCGATGTCGTGGGCGCGCGCGCAGCCGGCGTGCGCGCAGTGCTGCTCGACGAGACGGGGCTGCATCCCGACGCCGACTGCCATCGCGTCGCGTCGCTTGCCGAGCTCGTCGAGCAGGTCAGGGGCGGGGGGTTCGACTAGCACCGCTGGTCAGTGGGCAGGAGGGCCCCACAGACACCACGGGACACCATGACGGACGGGCCACGGACATCACGGACAACACGGATCTTTTGGGGCTCGCTACCTTCTATGAGCGACCAGTGCGCTCCGGCCGATCGCGCTCTGGACTTCATGCGGCTCGGAGAATCCCGCCTCGAGCAGCCACATCGCCATCTCGCGAACGGAAAAGCAGCGTCCTTGCGTGACGTGCATCAGCAGGACTGAATAGCCGGCGATCGGCAGCGGTCCGGACTTGTCGGCGTTCAGGAACGCGTCGTGGATCACGATGCCTCCACCGGTCTTCAGCGCCGCGGCCGACGCCTGCAGCAGCTGCTGCACGATCGGGACGTCCCAGTCGTGCAGCACGTTCGACCACAGGTGAACGTCGTAGCCCTCCGGCAGGGGCTCGGCCAGCATGTCGCCGGCGACGACGGTGACGCGGGCGCCGTAGCCGCGCTTGTCGATCGCGCGCTGGGCAATGCGATCGACGGGCGGTTTCTCGAGCACCGATGCCGTCAGCTCGGGGAAGCGCGCGGCCAGCGAGCAGGCATAGATGCCGGATCCGCCGGCGATGTCGAGGAGCCGGCGGCGGTTGCCGAGATCGATGTGTCTGGCCAGCGCCTGCGCGCACAGCCGGCCGCGGCAGTCCATGGCGGCGGTGAACTCCTCGGCAAACGCTTCGGTTTCCATGGCCTTGTGCCAGTCGACTTCGTGCTTCCGGCTGGCATAGTTCGCCGGCCGGTCGGTGCGCAGCACCTCGATGAGGTCGAGCGCGATCGGCCGATCGCTGAGCTTGGGAAAATAGGGTCCCAGGAACCAGGGAGATGATGCGACCAGGTGCTCGCGGGCGGTGGCGGTGAGTCGGAGCCGCTCCCGATCGCGCTCGAGCAGGCCGCGCGCGACAAAGTGCGTGGTCATCACGTCGACGGGCCGCGGGTGGAAACCGAAGTGGCGCGCGATCTCGTCGATCGACCCCACCTGGGCCTCGACGCCCGCGAGGACGGTGAAGAAATCGAACCCCTTGACCGCTGCGATGAGCATGTCCTCGGCGTAGAGCTCGTCGCGGCCGCGGTAGAGGAGTGTGGGATCGGTTCCAGGGGCGACTGTCAGTTCATGCATGGCCGCCGAAGATGCTACTTCAATCGCTCGAGCTGCGCGAACACCTCGTGACCATGCCGGAGCCTTGCCCTTCGCGGGGAAGATCCGTGATGATGCACCAACGGGCGCCAGGGACCACCAGACGTCATGGACCACCACGGTGATGACGCGGCCAGAGCTCCGACGTTCACGGAAAGGACGGACGATCATGGCAGGCCAGCGACTCGCCGGGGTGCGGACCGGTCTCCTCGTAATCGGCGGGGTTGTGTCGATTGCGGGCTTGGTGGCCGCAGGGCTCACCGAGCGTCCGGTTCGCGCCGAGGGAGCAACCCAGGCCAAGCCCGCGACCCAGCCAGAGCCCCTGGCGATCGGGTCGGCGGCGCCGGACTTCAGCCTGCCGGGCACCGACGGCAAGACGTATTCGCTCGCCAGCTTCAAGGGCAGCAAGGCACTAGCGGTGATCTTCACCGCCGTCCATTGCCCGACCGCGGAAGTCTACGAAGGGCGCATCAAGAAGCTCGTCGCCGATTACCGGCAGCGCGGCGTGGCCTTCGTGGCCATCCAGCCCAATAATGCCGACGCCGTCCGGCTCGACGAGATGGGTTACACGGACCTCGGCGACTCGCTCGAGGACATGAAGGTCCGGGCCGAACATCGCCAGTTCAACTTCCCGTTCCTCTACGACGGCGAGACGCAGGCGATTTCGAAGCAGTACGGTCCGGTCGCGACGCCGCACATCTTCGTGTTCGACGAGCAGCGCAAGCTGCGGTATCACGGACGGATCGACAGCAATGCGCGCGAGGCGCTGGCGAAGGTGCCCGACGCGCGAAACGCCATCGACGCGGTGCTCGCCGGGACGCCGGTGGCGGTCGAGAAGACGCCGGCGGTCGGCTGCTCGGTCAAGTGGCTCGACAAGAAGGCCTCGCGCGATGCCGAACTCGCCGGGTTCGCCAAGGAGCCGGTTTCGCTCGAAAAGGTCACGGTTGAGCAGATGAAGGCCCTGGCCGCGAACACGACGGGGAAGACGCTGCTCGTCAACTTCTGGGCCACGTGGTGCGCGCCGTGCGTCGAGGAGTTCCCCGACCTGATGAACACGTGGCGGATGTATCGGCGCCGGCCGTTCCAGCTCGTGACCGTCGCCACCAACTACCCGGATGAAGAGAAGGCCGTGCGGGCCTTCCTCGAAACGCACAAGGCCTCGGCGCGCAACCTGCTGCCGACGACCATGGATCCGTCAGAGGTCGTCCTGGCGCTCGACAAAGACTGGAATGGGGGCGTGCCGTACTCGATGGTGATCGCGCCAGGCGGGAAGGTGCTCTACCGCGGCGGCGGCCGCGTCGACATCCTCAAGCTGCGGCGCACCATCCTCGGCAGTTTTCCCGACGACGATTACGTCGGGCAGAACGCGTATTGGAACGACAAGTAGCCGACAGCGGAATTGCACCCCAGCCCAGCGGGCTGCGCTTGAGCGCATAGGCGATCGACTCGGTCGGCGCGGGATAGGAGCCGATCGGGGTGTTGCCGCGATAGTCGATGTCCTTGATGCCGATCGGGCTCGTGTAGAACGCGTCGACGGTCATGCGCCGGACGAGCGTGAAGAACTCGATGCCGGGGGTCAACTCTGGTGACGCGTTGCGGCGATAGGCGATGAGGTCGACGAGCTCGATCTGCTGGGCCGCCGTGGCGGATACGAAGTCGGCGGCGCCGCGCCCTTTCATGGCCCCGTCCAACCACGCGAATCCCTTCGCGTAGCTCGCCTTCAGCTCGTCGTTCTCGCTCGAGATCATGTCGATCCAGGCCGCCGCACCAGCGGCGACGGCGCCAGGTGCGCCGTTTTCGATCGGAATGATGATGTCCGTCAGGCGCTCGAGCGTCGTGTACTGCGCGGCGCTGAACGTCTTCGGCGCGTAGGTCCCGCCCCCGGCCGCCTGCGCCGTCATCAGGTGCACCTCTTCCGCCGCCACCCGATCGATGAGGCCGGTCGCCGTCAGCGTCAGCGCCAGCCGTCTGAGCACGTCACGTCGCGAGATTTCAGACATTGCCCTTCCTCAGTTCCTCGGCGAGGTACTCGGCCGTGCGCCACGCGAGCGCGACGATGGTGTGCGTGGGGTTCTTGTCGGGATTGCTGACAAACGGCGCCCCGTCGGCGACAAACAGATTCTTCACCTCGTGCGCCTGGCAGGTACTTGTTGAGCGGGCTCGTCTTCGGGTCGTCGCCCATGCGCACCGTGCCGACCTCGTGGATGATGGCGCCGCCGCGCGAGATCGGCGGGCGGTTGGCGTCGGCCGCCGCCCCGCCGCGTCCGCCGCCGCGCCCGCCAGGCGTCGCAATCTGCCCGCCCATCCCCTCGAGGATGGAGCGGAACGTCTGCTGCATGTGGCGGACCTGATTGAGCTCGTGATCGCTCCAGCCCCAGTGGAACCGCAGCACGGGGATGCCCCAGCGGTCCTTCACCTCGGGGTCGATCTCGCAGTAGGACTGGTCGTTGGGAATCATTTCGCCGCGGCCCGCGAGGTTGATCGAGATGCCGGTACTCGTCGCGGATCGCCTGCTTCATCTTGGTGCCGTAGCCCTCGGTCCGGTTCACGATGCCCGTGAACGAGCCGATGCCGGGCATGCCGTAGCCGCCGCCGACTTCGATGTGATACCCGCGCGGGAAGCCGAGCGCCTGATGGTTGTCCCAGCCCCACCACGGGACATAGAGGTGCGAGCCGTAGCCGTCGGAGTTGTAGTGCGGCATGCCCGAGAGCGCCGGCACAGCCGCCGACATGCCCGAGCCGACCGTGTCCATGAGATACCGGCCGACGGTGCCGGAGGCGTTCGCCAGGCCCTGCGGATGCCGCGACGACTTCGAGTTGAGGAGCAGGCGCGAGGACTCGCACGCGCTCGCGGACAGGACGACCGTGCGGCAGCGGACCTGCTTCTCGCTGCCGTCGGTCTTGTCGATGTACGAGACCGCCGTGACCTTGCCGCTCGCGTCGGTGATGAGCTCGCGCGCCATCGCGTTGGCGACCACCTGGACGCGGCCCGTCTTCATCGCCGGGAAAATCTGCACGTAGCTCGAGGCGTAGTTGGACGCCGTCATGCACCCGCGCCCGCACTGGCCGCAATAGTGGCAGCCGGGGCGGCCGTTGCGCGGCGAGGTCGTGACCGCCTGCCGCGCCGGGACGGCGCGAATCCCCA
The DNA here is from genome assembly GCA_963847975.1 of uncultured Acidobacteriota bacterium. Taxonomy (GTDB): domain Bacteria; phylum Acidobacteriota; class Vicinamibacteria; order Vicinamibacterales; family 2-12-FULL-66-21; genus DATBJJ01. Next base: position 4,972 of record CAWKBU010000008.1, read on the forward strand.
GCTTGGCGCACGATCGCTGCACGAGCGTGTCGTGCGCGCGCAGCGGGGCGGGCTTGTCGAAGATGCCGTCGGGCGCGCTGCGGATGTTCTCGACCGAGCCCACGACGCCGATGAACGTTTCGGCCTTGTCGTAGTACGGCGCCAGATCCTGGTAGCTGATCGGCCAGTCGAAGCCGAGCCCATCGCGCGAGCGGGGCTTGAAGTCGTAGTCGGCGAACCTGAGCGTCACGCGGCCGTAGTGGTTGGTGCGGCCGCCGAGAATGCGCGATCGGAACCACGAGAAGTCGCTGCCCGGTGCCACCGTGTACGGTTCGCCCGGGAGCTGCGCGCCACCGTAGGTCGCGCTGTAGGTGAAGCCCGTCGGCCGGCCCGAATACGCTTCCCCCTTGGGCCCGGCGCCGCGATGCGGCACGTCGTACGGCCACATGTGCTCTTTGAGGTCCGACAGGCTGAGCATCGGGCCCGCTTCCATGAGGAGCACCGAGACGCCCAGGTCGGCGAGAACTTTGGTGACCGTGCCGCCGCCAGCCCCCGATCCGACGACGACGACGTCATGGATTTGTGGGGTGGTCGTAACCTGCGCCATGCGGGTCCCTCCTGACTGGTGTTGAACACTAGCGGATTCCACCCACAGACACAAGGCGGGCCACGGACAACACGGACAACACGGCATGGCCTGATGGATCATGTCTGTGTTGTCCGGGTCGCGGCGCGCACGCCAGCGCGGGCGTTCTGCGATATCCTCAGGCCGCACAGCAGTCAGCGGGGCAACGGGCCACAAGGAGCTTTCATGCGACGCGATCTCAGTCGGCGAGCCTTTCTCGAGCGTGCGGCCTGCGCGAGCGCGTTGGTCATGGTGGCCAGGCCGGCCGCGGCGGCAGACGGCATGTACGTGTCGCTCAACGGGTCGCTCACCCGTCAGATGCCGTGGCCGGATTTCGTCCGTCTCGCCGGCAAGCTGGGCTACGGTGGCGTCGACGTCAACCTCAACGCCGCCAAGGCCGAGGGCGTCGACGCGACGCGGGCGCTCTTGAAGGAGATGAACCTCAAGCCGGCGGTCGCGAACCTGCCGGTGCCGTTCCTGACGTTGGACGAGGCGGCGTTTCAGGACGCGTTCAAGCTGCTCCCCGAGAACGCGCAGTTCGCCAACGCGATTGGCCTCAACCGGATGATGGCCGTGCTGTCGCCCGCGAGCCCGGTGCCGAAAGACGAGCGCCGCAAGTTCGTCAAGGATCGCGTGACGGCGATTGCCGAGGTGCTGCAGAAGTCGAATATCAGGCTGGGCATGGAGTTCCTCGGTCCGGTGTACATGCGCTCGAACGCCAAGTCGCCACACACGTTCATGTACACCCTGCCCGAGACCGTCGCCCTGGCCGCGGAGTGCGGTCCCAACATCGGTGTCGTGCTCGATGCCTGGCATTGGTATCACTCAGGCGGGTCAACCGCCGAGATCCTCGCCGCCGGCAAGGCCCGCATCGTCCACGTGCACGTCTCGGATGCCAAGCCGGCGCCGCCCGAGGAGGTGCGCGACAACCAGCGCCACATGCCGGGCGAGGGCGTGATCGATCTCGTCGGGTTCTTCCAGGCGCTGAAGAAGATCGGCTACGTCGACGGCGTGAGCCCCGAGCCGCTCGGCCGCGTGCCGGCGGAGATGGCGCCCGAAGAAGGTGCGCGGCTCGGTCTCGAGACGACGCTGGCGATGATGAAGAAGGCGGGAGTATAGACGGGCTCAGGGCTCAGGGCTCAAGGCTCAGGCAAAACCTTCGACCACGCACTCGAAGATTTTGCCTGAGCCCTGAAGCCTTGAGCCTGAGCCTGAGGTCGACTACGCCCGCAGCTTCCTGTAATTCTCGAGACACCGCTTGGCCATCGCCAGCTCGCCGTCCGCGCCGGCGCGTTCCTGTTCGATCAAGTAGAACTCCACCCCGCCGGTGGCTTCGGCCGCGGCGAGGAGCGGCTTCCACTGCACGTCGCCCTCGCCGAAGGCCACGTTGTAGCCACGGCTTTCGCCGGCGCCCCAGTCCTTGAGGTGAATGCTCTTGATGCGTCCGGGATTGGCTTTGATCCAGGCGACAGGGTCGACTCCCGCCTCGACGCAGGTGCCCGCGTCGAGCTGCAGCACGAAGTCTTTCGGCGTGCCGGCGGCCAGGATGTCCATCGGCCGCGTGTCGCCGACGGGGCGCCACTCGATCTGATGGTTGTGGAAGCCGGTCGTCATGCCGAGCGGCCGCAGTTTTTCCTGCGCCGCCGTCAGCTCGCCGGCAAACGTCTTCCAGCCGTCGACGTCGACGATCTTGCCCGCGCTCGCGACGATGAGCGCCTTGCTGCCGATGATCTGGTTGAGCTCAATCGCCTTCGCGATGCCGTCGCCCGTCACGGCCTGCGCGCTGTTGTGCGTCGACAGGCACTTGATGCCGAGATCGTCGAGGAGCTTGCGGTACTCCTTGGCCGACTCCGTCGTCCAGTTGAGGTAGGGCGAGTAGAACTCCACCACCTCGTAGCCCATCTTGGCGACAGCCGTGACCGTCGCCTTCAAGTCCTTGGTGAGCTCGCCGCGGACCGAGTAGAGCTCGATGCCGACCGGGACCTTCTTCGTCTGCGCCAGCAGGCCCGCGCCCAGAGAAGTGGCGAACGGCATCGCTCCGGCCATGGCCAGGAACGCGCGTCGCGAAAAGTGTTGGTTTTTCATGCGGGGAAACGTAGCACAAAAGCGGGCGCCGCGGCCATCGCGGAGCGAGCGGCTTTCAGGGTAGGTCGAACGACATACGCCCATTGACGAATTGACTGCGGTCCTTCGCCTGGCGTACATCTCTCAACCGCCCCGCCCAAGAGTCGGCCACCAGGGAGTCTGCATGACGAATTCAATCCGGCACGCGGCCGCAGTCGCGTCCCTCGTGCTTCTTCTGCCGTTCGATCTGGATTCACAGGGTTCGCCGTCGTCGAGCGTTGGCCCGCTGGGCATGTTCACTGCCAGTCAGGATATCGGAACGCCATCCACGATCGGCAGCGGCTCGGCGACCTACGATCCAGCCCGAGCGCACGTATGTCGTTGCTGGTGGCGGCGAGAACATGTGGGGCGACGGCGGATCACTTTCAGTTCGTCTGGAAAAAGGTCTCGGGCGACGTGATGCTCGACGCCTCGGTGGAATTCGTCGCCACCAGTCCAGCGAGCGGCACGCCGGATCCTCACCGCAAAGCGTGTCTGCTGATTCGACAGACGCTCGACTCGGACTCGGTCTATGCGGACGCCGCGGTCCACGGCGACGGCCTCACATCGCTCCAGTGGCGCGACGAGAAGGGCGGCGCGACGCGCGAAGTGCAAGCGAACGTGACTGGACCGAAGCGGATTCGGCTCGAGAAGCGGGGAAATTACGTCTCCATGTCGGTTGCCGGCGCGTCAGGGGAGCTCGAGCCGGCCGGCGGTTCCGCCCGAATAGAACTGGCCGGCGATTTTTATGTCGGACTCGGCGTGTCGGCGCACAACACGGCGCGATTGGAAACCGCGCAGTTCACGAACGTCGAGTTGACGACGCCGCCTGTCGGGGCGCGTACCACGCTCATCAATACGCTCGAGACGATCAGTCTCCGGTCGAGGGATCGCCGTGTCGCCTACGTCGTGACGCAGCCGGGCCGGATCGAAGCGCCGAACTGGTTCCCCGACAAGTCGAACATGCTCTATTTCAACAGCGGCGGCAGGCTGTACAAGGTTCAGGCGGACCCACCGGGGACGCCTCGGAACCCGAATCGCCTGAAGGTGCCCGAGCAGGTCGATCTGGGCTTCCTGACACGGATCAACAACGATCACGGTGTCACGCTCGACGGCTCGTTGTGGGCCATCAGCGATCAATCGCAGACGATCGACGGGCAGCGGCCGTCGTTGATCTACACGGTGCCGGTTGCCGGCGGCGCGCCCACGCTCGTGACGAAGCTCGGGCCGTCGTACTTCCATGGCTGGTCGCCAGATGGCAAGACACTGACGTACTGCGCGCTGCGCAACGGCAACTACGACGTGTACACGATTCCGGTTGGCGGGGGCGAGGAAACGCGCCTCACCACAGCGGACGGCAAGGACGATGGACCGGAGTATTCGCCAGACGGTCAGCACATCTATTTCAATTCTGACCGCACGGGCACCATGCAGATCTGGCGCATGCGGGCCGACGGGTCGCAACAGGAGCAGGTCACGCACGACGAGGCGGAGAACTGGTTCCCGCACGTCGCGCCGAACAACCAGACGCTCGTGTTTCTGACGTATGCCAAAGGCTCGGGCGACCACCCGGCGAACCGGGACGTGGCGCTGCGAGTGATGGATCTCAAGAGCCGAAAAGTGGACGTGCTGGCGAAGCTGTTCGGCGGGCAGGGGACCATCAACGTGTCGTCGTGGTCGCCCGACAGTCAGTATCTGGCGTTCGTCAGCTATCAGGTGGTCCCGCAGTGATGCGCACGCTCGGTTCGCCGGTCCTTGCAGCATCTTGAAGTCAGCCATGCCGACCATCGGGCCTGCTTCCATGAGCAGGACGTTGATGCCGGCGTCGGCCAGGACCTTCGTGACAGTGCCCCCGCCGGCGCCCGAACCGACGATCACGACGTCATGGATGGTGGAGTCCGTCTGCACGTTGGACATGTGCCTCTCGCGTAACTGATTGGATTCGGCGCCGTTGGCCATCGGCGGCCGAGTTGGGACATCACACCAATACGCCGGCCTTCTTCATGACGCCGGTGGTCATCTCGAGCGCGAGCTTCGCGCTCTCCTCGGGAGGCATTCCATCCGGGATGCGCGGTCCGATTGTTTCCGGGGCGACGCCTCCCTGGTAGCCGATCTTCTGGAGCGCCGTGAAAAAGCCGACCAGATCGATGACGCCCTCACCCGGCAAGAGCCGCATGTTGTCCTCCACCTCTTCGGGTGGCATCTGGCGCGCGTCGGACACATGGATGTGGACAATCCTTGACGGCATTGGTTGCGAGAATGTCCGCGACCGTTCCGCCCGAGTGATACCAGTGCCAAGCGTCGAGGGTGACGCCGATGTTCGGACCGCTCTCCTCACAGAGCTTGACCGTCTCGGGCAGCGTCCAGACGAACGGCACGGGCGGGGCCGGGGGCGGCGGCGGTGGCGCGTTGGGATCGACAGGCGGGCCGCCCCGCCGACCGCGGCCTCCGCCTCCGGCGCGCGTGCGGAAGACGAGCGGACCCAGGAACTCGAGCGAGAGCCGCACATCGTGCTTGCGCAGAACCTCGCCAATCGCTGCCAGCCGGCCGCGAACGACCTTCCACCGTTCGTCCTTCGACGGACCGCCCGTCGTCGCGCGCAGCACGAGCTGAAGGCTCCGGCAGCCGATGGCCGCACAAAACGCCGCATCCTCCGCGAGCTTCGGCAGTTGCGCGGAGAACGCCGCGTCATCGCCGTCGAGCGGGCCCTGCATCGGCAGGTTGGTGATCGTCGCGCGGATCTTCAGCTCGGAGAGGAGCGCGCGCGTGGCTTCCACGCCTGCCGTGCGCGCGGGCCCGAACGCCCAGTCGATACCGCCGTAGCCGGCCCGCGCCGCGACGTGCGCCTGCTCGGGCCATCCGACGTTGCGCGCCACGGCCCACGGCGGCAGCGAGACGAACATGCGCGACTGGCCGCGCGGCGCCGCCTGGAACGTCGGCACGGCGAGCGACGCGGCGGTCGTCGTCGTGCGGTGCAGGAATTCCCGGCGACTCAATGTTCCCTTCATGCGCTCTCCCGAGGAATCCAGAAGCCAACGCTTCCGTTGTCCGTGTCATCCGTGGCTCAGAACGCGAAGCGGAACTGGAGCTGCGTGCCGTCGGGGTTGTGCTATCGGCGACGTTCTGCGGCGCGGACGATAGCCAATCTTCCGCAGGGAGCGCAATACGCCGTTCGGGGTACGTCAGCTGGCGGAGGCCAAATTCGGATCGCTTGCCTGCGTATCACGCCGAGGCGGATGCGATGATGCCGGCGAGTTCGCAAGGAATGGCGAAGCTGCCTCTACGCCGACGCGCTCAGGGCTTTCGATCGCAGCGCCTCGTGGTCATCGCTTCGGTGTGCCTGGCGATGAGCGCCGTCGGCCTGAGCGCTCGCATCGAGCGGGGCGAACAGGACCAGCGTGCGCCGCTCAGGGCCATCAGCGCGATCCGGGGCTGGCGCCCGAGATTGCCCAGCAGGGTCAGCGCGTGCTCGTTCGTGGCACCGTGACCTACATCAACGAGCGCGAACCTGCCGGCCTCATCGTGCACGACGGCAGCGCCGGTCTGTTCGTGCGATACGGCCGCCGGTACTTTCTCAACAATCCGCGGCTCGACCTTCACCCCGGCGACGTAGTCGACGTCGAAGGCTACACGTCGGCCGATGGATTCGCTCCCGACGTCGTGCCGGAATCCGTCCGCCGGGTGGGCCGCTCCGCCCTTCCCACGGCGAAACGCGTGCCCTATGCGTCGCTGCTCAGCGGCGTCTTCGATTGTGAGTACATCGAGGTGGTGGGCGTCGGTCAGCGGGCCTGGCTGTCCGAGTCCGGCAAAACCCTCTTCGTCGATATCGCAGTCGATGGCGGGGCGGTGCGCGCCTGGTTCTGGGATTTCTCGACGCAGGATTTGACCCGATTCATAGACGCCCGCGTCAGACTCCGGGGCAACGCCGGCACGCTGTACAACCAGACGCGACAGGTGCGCGGGATTTCTTTGTTCGCGGGGCGTACCGCCGACGCCGTGCTCGACACGCCGCCGCCCGATCCGTGGTCGCTTCCGGTGCGCGCGATTGCCAGCCTGTACACCCATCAGGCGAAGGATCAGATTGACCGCCGTGTGCGGGTGCGCGGGACGGTGACCGGGACACGGATTGGGCAACCGACGCTCGTCGAAGACATCACGATGCATTCGCGCTCGCAGGAAGTGCGCCACAAGGTCTACGTTCGAGATGAGACGAGCGCGGCGCTGATCGAGACCGACCAGCCATTCGCGTTCGCGCCCGGCGACGTCATCGACGTGGTCGGCTTCCCGATCGTCAGCTCCACCAAGCCGAGACTTCAGAATGCCGTCATGCGTCGAGCCGGGCACGACGAGGTGCCAGCGCCCCGGACGCTCTCACCCGCGGCACTGCTCTCGGCCGAACACGACTCAGAGCGCGTCCGGGTCGAGGGCGTGCTGCTGACGGAGGTGACAACCCCGGCGGGCCGTTCGCTGGTGCTGAAAGTCGGCGAAACCGTGTTCGAGGCGAGTCACGATCCTCAGTCGACGGCACCTGCCGAGCCCCCGGGTATCGGTGCGCTGGTCGCGGTGACAGGCATCTACGTGTTCGAAACCGGGCCGCCAGCGTCGTTTCGAGTCCTCCTCGGTTCCGACGGAGACGTGGCGTTGCTCGCGGCGGCGCCCTGGTGGACGCCGAGACATTCGCTGGTCCTCGGACTCTTCATGGCCGTCACCGGCCTCGTGGGCGTGGTGTGGGCCCGCGTGGTCGCTGCCCGGAATGCGCTCGTGCAACAGCAGTATCGTGCCATCATCGCGGAGCGAAGCCGTCTCGCGACCGAGCTTCACGACACGCTCGAGCAGGGAGCAATACGTAGTCGTACCGGTGGCGCGCGCAGGGGCA
>CAWKBU010000009.1:0-39605 GCA_963847975.1 uncultured Acidobacteriota bacterium
CCCCCGTGAACGCAAACGTGTACGGGACCACGCGCGCTCCGGTCGCCTCGCTTCGCGCTGCGCGCTACGGAGGGCAGGCCCTCCTTCGCGCTGCGCGCTACGGAGGGCAGGCGGGAGGATCCCGAGCGCCGACACCTCCGCGTGCGCGCGCGCGATCGTCGCGCCCGGCGCGAGCCGGCCGAAGACGGCGCCTTCGGGACCGGTGTTGCGCAGCCTCTCGTCGGCCCCGAGCCGGAGCGGAACCCAGTACCGGAAGTTGAGCGGGAACTGGAAGCCGTCCGGCATGACGCCGACGACGGTGTGCACGGTCTCGCCGAGGCGCAGCTCGCGCCCGATGACGTCTCGCGCGCCGGCGAAGCGCCGCTGCCAGACGTCGTGGCCGATGACGACGACGGGGGCGGCGCCGGGCGCCGCATCGGTATCGGCGATCGGCCGGCCGACAAGCGGCGACACCCTCGCGATCCGAAACCCGGCGGCCGAGATCTCGGCGACCGCCGCGAGCTCGACCGATCCGTCGGTCGTGATGATGTTGCGCCGGATCGTCTGGAACGCGCCGATGTCACCGACCGATTGCAGGCTGGCGCGCCAACGCTCGAGGTCCTGCCACGTCGTGTCGCGCCGCCGGCCGGCTTCGCGGTCCCACACCTGGATGGCGACAACCCGGTCACCCTCGTCGAGCGGAAGCCGACTCCACATGATGACGTCGAACGCGGCGAACACGACCGCCGCGATGCCGATCGCCACAGACATCGCCAGCCCGCCGACGAGCGTCAGCCCCCAGTTCCTGACGAGGAGGCGGAGCCCGAGCCTGACATCGAGCCACGACGAGCCGAGCCAGGGCAGGCCGCGCTGCTCGCGCAGCGCTTCGAGCGCCTGGACGCGGCCGCCGGCAGTGGCCCGGGCGAGCCGCGCGGCGTCGCCCGGCGCGTGGCCCTTCCGCCGGAGCTCGTCTTCAGCGAGGGCAAGGTGTCCGGCAAGCTCGCGCTGCAGGTCATGGTCGGTCCGACGCCCACTGAGCGCGCCCACCACCCTACGTGTCCACTCGCGAAGCGAGGAGCTGACCTTCTGGGGTGTCATGCCGGATTCTCGAACAGCGTGTGCATGACCGACACCATCTGATCCCACGCTTTCTTCTCGGCGGCGAGCCGCCGGCGCCCGGCGGCGGTGATGGCATAGAAGCGCGCCTGGCGGTTGTTGTCGGTGACGCCCCACTCGGCTTTGATCAGGCCCTGCTGCTCCAGCCGCATCAGGCCCGGGTACAGCGTGCCCATGTTCAGCGTGAGCGCGCCCGACGAGACCTGCTCGAGCCGGGCGCCGATGGCGTAGCCGTGCTGCGGCCCCAGCGCCGCGAGCGTCTGCAACACCATCAGGTCGAGCGTGCCACGCAGGACCTCCGCCTTGGCAAATTCTTTATTAGACATCCCAATAGACTATGCCCGGTTCCATTAGGAAGTCAAATGAAGACTATGCCTGCGTTCCATTAGGAAGTCAAATGAAGAGGCTCGTGCTCGCGTACTCAGGCCGCTGACGCGTGCATGGGCGGACCGCCTGAGGAGGGCTCGCCGAAGAGCGCACAATGCTGCGTTGACGAACCTAGATTCGACCCTCACACTGACGTGTCGATGGGCTATAGTCCGTGGCTACCCCGGTTACGTCCCCGGGCATCTATGGGGAGATGACATGCGTGTTTCGACGACCAGTGCCCTTGGTGTGCTCGTGATCACGGTCGGAGTGTGTGGCTCGACGACAGCCGACTCGTCCCAGACAGAGCAGGGCACGACATCTCAGGTCGTCCTGACATCCGACGGCGTTGCTGCGAGGACCCCGCTGATCCTCGCTGCGGGGGAAGGCGAGCGCCGGATCCGTCGCGTTATGGGAGGTGCGCTCGCCATCATCAAGGTCGATCGCCGAAATGGCGGTTCCCCAGCGCTCATGATGGGCTATGAGGAGATCCCGCCAGGGCAGGCGATTCAGGCGCATCGGCATCCCGCGATGGACGAGATCGTCTTCGTGCACCGTGGGACTGGTGCCGCCGAACTCGGCGACCGAACCGCGAGCGTCGGGCCTGGCGCGACGATATACATCCCGCAGAAGACTCGGGTGACGCTGCGCAACACGGGTACCGAGCCGCTGGCGGTCGCGTATTTCTTCTCCCAGCCGGGCTACGAGGAGTACTTGCGCGATACGTCGGTGCGGGAGGGTCAAGCGGCCCCGGTTCTCTCAGGTGCCGAGTTGGGCCAGATCCGCGAGCGGCACAAGGCGCATATCGTTTTTGATGACCAGTAGAAACGCGGCATTTGAGCGCACAGCCACGCTCATTGGCCGTGCGTCAGCGAAGGCGGCCGCGCTCGTAGGAGATAAGCAAAAGGCAACACCGCTGCTACGTGAAGCCATCGCGCTCGCGGGTGCCGGCGATGGCGATCGGCGCGAACTCGCCGAGGCGAAGCGCTTCATCGGACCGAAGTGACGACGGGCTCGAGCGCGCCACGCGCGGGGCGATGAAGTCTCGAACGGCGCCCGATCTTGATCCCGCAGGGCCACAGACGCTATTGTGGTTCTCGCGCGACAGGGCGCAATCGTCCGCCAAGGACTGAGTCCACCTGTTTTCGGACAACTCAGCGACGACCTTCTTTCGGCCTGCTGGCGGACATCAGGCGAGTTTCGGAAGGAGGTCCGTATGTCTGCTCGGTCTCTGCCCGCTCGTCCTCATCTCGATCAGCTCAAGCGTCAGGCCAAGGAACTGCTGCGGCGTCAGCCCGACATCGGGCGTCTGCGGGACGCGCAGCGCGTCACAGCGGAAGGCTACGGCTTCACATCCTGGGACGCCTTGCGCCGCCACGTCGAGTCGATTGTCGGCGCCACTGGTCGCTCGATCATCAAGCCACCGGAACTCGATTCGGTGGAGGGGAGCGTCATCTGGGATGCACTCACCGCATCGGATGATGGCGATGTAGCCACGTTGCGCGAGTTGATCGAACGCGACGCCAGGCTCAGCCGTGCGGAGTACTGGTACACGCCGGCGATTCACTTTGCCGTTCGTGAAGGGCATGCGGAAGCCGTGCAGATCCTGCTCGACGCCGGTGCCGATCCGGAGTGGAACGGACTGCACGACGGCAGCCTGATCGTCATGGCGCGCGATCGTGGTCATGCGCGGATCGTGAGTCTCCTGGAAGAGACGAGGGATCGCCGCGGGCGCGTTCCTGCCCGATCCGACAGCCATCCACTGCACGACGCGATCACGCGCGACGACGCGGCTGAGGTCCGGCGGCTGCTCGACGCCGATCCGAGCCTTGTCGACATCGGTAACGAGATCGGCGCGTCGCCGCTTCATCGCGCGGCCGGTCGTGGCGCACATGACCTGGTGGCGCTCCTGCTCGAGCGCGGTGCCAACGTGCACGCCGTGCTCAGCTCAGCGCGCGGCCTCGGTGGAAGTTTCTGGACCGATCTTCAGGCGATCGATCTCGCCATCTGGGACGGCCGCCCCCCACGAGACACGCGAATCGTCGCCTTGCTGCTGGCGCATGGTGCGACCCAGGACCTGACGGTCGCTGCTGCGCTCGGCGACATCGACCAGGTCAGGCGCATCCTCGACGCGACCCGGCGCGAATACGGGAAACACGTCCGAGCGGACGACGTCCGCTCGCGGCGGCCATCGAAAGTGGACATGATGCGATCGCGCGCCTGCTCGTGGAACGCGGCGCCGATCCGAACTGGAGTGAACCGACCGCGCCGAAGGGACGGGCACTGCACGCCGCGGCCCGTGCCGGGAAGCGCGAACTGGTCGAACTGCTCCTTGCGCGCGGTGCGGATCCCAACAGCGACGTGGACTCGTCCGGTAACGCGGTCGTTGCGGCGGCGACGCCCGAGATTCGCGCGCTGCTGGTGGCTCGCGGCGGCGCTCCAGATCCGTACGACACCAATTGGATCGACGACGACGAGGAATTGCGCCGCGTGGCGAGCGACGCGACCGATATCCTTCGTATCTCAGCCGCATTCGCGATGGTCGTCGGCGATGGAAGAAGGGATCGGCTCGAACGGCTCCTGGCGGCCGGTCTGCGCGTCCCTCCGGTCCTGACGGGCTGTCAGGGCTACCTGCTGACGCACACCGACATGCTCCACACGCTTCTCGCGCACGGGATGAGTCCCGACCTGATGAACTGGCAGCACCAGACTCTGCTGCACCACGTCTGCGTGTCGCAAGACTATCGTGGACGCGACAGGACGAACGGCGCCATCGAACGCGCGACGATGCTTCTCGACGCGGGCGCCAACATCTCGGCGCGAGACGCTGAGTATCGATCGACGCCACTCGCGTGGGCCGCGCGGACGAACGCGCTTGAGGTCGCGGCTTTTCTGCTCGGGCGCCATGCCCCGACGAATCTTCCCGACGATGAGCCATGGGCGACGCCGCTCGCCTGGGCGGAGCGGCGCGGGCACGCGGAGATGGCCGCACTCCTCAGGCGGCATGGGGCGGATCGCTAGAGGCGAGATCGGTGCGTTGTCGACGACCGCCGGGGCATGCTGGCAGCGCCAGGTATGCGGCACTGGGTTTACCCGACGGCACGACGGTAGGCGAGCGGCGTGCGGCCCGTCCAGCGTCGGAAGAATCTGTGAAACGCCGAGGGCTCGGAGAAGCCAAGCAGGAAGGCGATCTCGCCGATCCCGATTCCCGACTCCGGCAGAAGGCTCTCCGCGAGCTCGCCCCGGGTCGTGTCGAGGATGTCTGCGAACGAGGTGTTCTCGGCTCGGAGGCGCCGATGGAGCGTTCGTTCGCTCAGGCCCAGGCCGCGCGCGATCGAGGCCGCAGTGAGGTCCCCGCCCGTCAGGTTGTCAAGCAACGCGCGCCGGACCTGCGCTCCAATCGAGTCCTTCCGCGGAGCCTGTTTCAGCATCTTGTCCATACGGCGGCGCACGATCCTCGAGAGCGCCGGATCGGCGCTTCGCAGTGGCAGCGCCAGGTCCGCTTGAGAGAACAGGAGCTGATTCGAAGACTTGCCGAATCGAACCGGAGCACCGAAGAATGCACGATGCGCTGACCGGCTTGCCGGCGGACGGTGGGCGAAATCGACCCTGCGAGGAGCTATACTCGCGCTCGTGGCTTCACGGGCCATGCGGACGATCAGGGCGAACGCGAACTCGACCCGATGTGATTGCACGGGCTCAACCCACGTGAAGGCCAGCGTCTCGCCAACCAGGTCGATCTCGGCGATGGCGCGATCGCTGACCGCCCGAACGTAGCGGACGAGTTGGTCCAGGCCGGAACGGACGGTCGCGCTTGACCGGAAGGCGTACTCGAGGATGTCCAAGGCACCCGCAGGGACCGACTGAGCCATGTGAAGGGCGATAGCGTCGTCTCCGGTGATTTGCTCGGCCAGATGCCACGCCTCCGCGGCCGAAGCGTCGGCTACGCGCACGTCAGGGTCATCGAGGTCACGTCCCGCGAGCCCAGGGAGGCGCCGCAGCGGGGCCGAGTCGTATCCGCGCGCTGCCAGGTGCTCGAGCAGATAGGGCAGGATCCAGGCGAGCACCGTCGAGTTCGGGTGAGATCGCGGGGAGCCGGCAGGGCGACGCGTCGTCCGGTTGACAGCCATTCCTGGCACTGACTATCAATGGATTGGCGTGATACGTCAATGGCGCGTCGCCCGGACGGTGTTCCCATAGCATGGGGATATAGTCGGCAGGACCAGCGTGTGGGGTCCGGAGGGGCGAAGACGACTGACTTTCAAGACGCCGGGCTTATCAATGTGGCGCGTTCGGCCGGATGGTCTTCGGCTACGCGCAGCGGAACGTCAATGAAATGGAGCAGTTGCAACATGCCAAACAGAGACGATGTGAAAGACGATAGCGGGGATGGGCTGAGGTCCTTCGGCCCAGGTGCCATCGGAGATTCCGACCGGTGTCGATCGCCGGAAGTTCATCATGCGCAGCGCCGTCATCTCGGCAGCGGCGGTGATGAACGGCTGCGCGCGATCGGAGACCGAACAAAAGGCCCCTCCGCCGGCAGCCGAAGCTCCAGCGGCGGCGAATGCGCCCTCAGTCCCGCTGGCTGCCGACCTGAACGTGGTGATGAAGGCAAAGGGGCCGGTGTTGACGACCGTGGACGAGTTCTACAAGGTGGGCCCTGGCCCGTCCAGCTCGCACACGATTGGTCCGATGCGCATCACCTACGATTTCTACCAGCGAGCCACCAAGCTGCCCGCCGACAAGCTGGCCACGGCGACGAAGCTCCAGGTGAATTTGTTCGGCAGCCTCAGCGCGACTGGCAAGGGCCACGGCACGGAACGCGCCGCGCTCGCCGGGCTGGTCGGGAAAGAACCGGCAACGGTCGACCCGCTGTTTCTGGACAGCTTGCGAGACAAGCCTGACCAGGTGTTCCCGGTGAAGCTCGGTAGCAAGTCCATCGATGTGAGCCTCAAGGACGTCATCTACGACGCGACGAAGGGCGACTTCAAACACCCGAACACGATGACGGTCAAACTCCTGGCCGGCAACGACGTGTTGCTCGAGCAGGAGTACTGACTCGGTGGGCGGCGGATTCATCGAGTGGAAAGGATATACGCCCCCGAAGAAGAACCCGCCGAAGTACCCGTTCGCTACGATGAAAGAGCTGCGGGCCCACGCCGAGACCAACAAGACCACGATCGCCAAGATCATGCTTGCTAACGAGATGTCGATCACGGGCAGGTCGGAAGCGGAGGTGAATGCCTTCGTCGACAAGATCATCAACGCGATGGTCGCGACGGTGAAGTCGGGGCTGTCGATGCCGGAGGATGATGTGTTGCCCGGCCCGATCAAGCTGCACAGCAAAGCCGCGTCCGTTTACAAGCGCGCCTTGGACGACAAGATTGAGGCCGACCGCGGTATCGGCGCTCTGTCGGCATTCGCGCTGGCGGCATCCGAAGAGAACGGGCGCGGACACCTCGTCATCACGGCTCCGACCGGCGGTTCCGCCGGCGTCATGCCGTCGCTGGTCTACGGGCTGCTCGAGGTCCGGAAGGTCGATCGGCAGAAGATCCGTGACGGCATGCTCGCGGCGGCGGCGATCGGCTACCTCTGCAAGCACCATGCGACGCTGTCTGCGGCCGAGGGTGGCTGCCAGGCAGAGATCGGCGTGGCGTCGTCGATGGCGGCAGCATTGACCGCGACCGCGTACGACGCATCGTCGCTGGTGGTGGAAAATGCGGCCGAATCGGCGCTGGAACATCACCTGGGCATGACCTGCGATCCGGTCGCCGGCTACGTGCAGGTGCCGTGCATCGAGCGGTGCGCGTTCGGAGCGGTCAAGGCCTGGACCGCCTATGCGATCGCCAGCAATGAGATCGCCTCCAGGCACCGTATCAGTTTCGACGAGACCGTGTTGGCGCTGGCCCAGACCGCGAAAGAGATGAACAGCAAGTACAAGGAAACGAGCGAGGCTGGTCTCGCCCTCTCCGTAGTGCTCTGCTGATCAAATGGGGCTCCTCGCTCGACCTCGGCTGACGAGGAGCGACGAGGAGCCGCCATCGCCTCCTGACGCTATAGAATCGACACCTCATCGATCAACGAGCCACACACTTGTAGATCTACGACGTCGGACCCGATTAACCTCGTCCTCGAGGAGCTGCGATCATGGAGCGTAAGCAGGCGTCCGATTCTGCGCAGGACCTGCCAGATCCCGTTCACGAACATCAGCACGGGCGCATCGACAGGCGTTCGTTCCTCAACGGCGCGGGGAGGTTCGCCGTGGGCGGGCTGACGGCCGGCGCGCTCTTCGAGTTCATGCGGCCCAACTATGTCTGGGCCGGGCAGGCGGCGAAGGAGACCCACCCGGCCTCCGCCCGCGTTCTCGATCGACTCAGAACCGGCTTCACGTTCCAGATCTCGGTCGACGTGGCCACCATAGCGCAGGGTCGCACAGTAGCCGGTGCGGCGTTGGCGGGCGGGGTCAACATCGTCGAAATGGGGACGCCGCTTCTCAAGAACGAAGGCGTCTCGAACGTGGTGCCGGCCTTCCGGAAGCAGTTTCCTGAGGCGCTCCTGCTGGCCGACATGAAGACCATGGACGGCGGTGCCTTCGAAGCGCGTGCCGTCTACGCGGGCGGCGGCAACATCGTTGACTTCCTCGCGCTCGCCGGGGTGGCTACGGCGAAGGCGATCTGCGCCGTACGCGACGAGTTCAGGCGCGCCGGCCCCGAACTGCCGCGGCTCGTCTTCGCCGATATCCTCGTGCCGCACCAGGGCCCGGCCGCGCAGGCCGGCGACGTCGCCCTCCGCATGCTCGAGGCCGGTGTGGACGGCGTCGGTGTTCACCTGCAGGCAGATGCGCGGCGTGCCGACCCCAAACTCATCGAGAGCGACTATCTCGGTGGCGTAGCTCGCGCCATCTTCGAACGGGTCGGCAAGGCCGCCCCGGTGCAGGTGGTCGGCGGGCTCAATATCGCGCAAGCGAAGAACCTGGCCAAGGCGGGGCTACGCGCCTTCGTCATCAGCGGCAATCTCGGCCTGCCGGACTCCCTCGCCCGCTACGACCTGCCGCCAGCCCAGATCGAGCGGCACGTCGCCAGTTTCATCGCTGAGGTCTCGAGCGCCTAGGCAAGGCCGCCGCCGTTCGTCGCACGAATCCGCCGTTCGTCGCATTCGCGTGGTCCTCGCTGGAGGCACGCCGCGACAATGGCTCGCATGTTGAGAGACGCTCGATGCGCGCGATAGTGTCCGCGGAACTCTCGCCGCAGTCCTACGCCCGGACCGGCGGCGTGCTGTACCTGCTCATCATTGCCGCGGGCCTCTTCGCCGAAGCATTCGTCCGCAATCGGCTCGTCGTGCCGGGCGACGCAGCGGCCACCGCCAGCAACATCACCGGCCATGCGTTCCTGTTTCGACTCGGCATCGCTGCCGACCTGTCCACGTTCGTGTGCGCGGTCGCGCTGACGATGATCCTCTATGTGTTGCTGAAGCGGGTCAATCGCACCGCGGCTTTGCTCCTGCTTGGCTTCAACCTGGTCCAGGACGGCATTGGTGGCCTGAATGCGCTGAACGCATACCGGCCCCTGCAACTCCTCGGAGACGCCGCCTACCTGAAGGTCTTCAGCCGGCCGCAACTGGAGGCGATGGCCTTGCTATCGCTCAACGCACATTCCCTCGGCTTCGGCGTGGCTCTGACGTTCTTCGGTTGTTCGTGCCTCGCCCTGGGGTATCTGGCCTTTGCCTCTGGCTTCCTTCCCAAGGCCCTCGGCGTCATGATGGCGATTGCCGGCGCGTGCTATCTCGCGAACAGCGCCGCACTCATCCTCTCGCCTCGACTGGCGTCGATCCTGTTCCCATCAATCCTCGTGCCGGCATTCATCGGCGAGCTGGCGTTTGCAGTGTGGCTGACCGTGAAGGGCGTGGACGTCGGCCAAATGGGAGGAGATGGCCACGCGCCCGACCGGCTAGAAACGCGAGCGGTGTCGCCACAAGCCGCCGACGCAGGTATGCTCGACGTCATGTCCGAACTGGCGACGGCCGCGCGGCCGGCCGGCATCGTCGTGAAAACGACACGGCGCCTTGCCGTCGCCCTGACGATGTCGATCGCCGTCGGCCTCCTGATGCTGCACGGCTGGACGAGTTCTCCATCCGCACTTTTCCTCCGCACCATCATCCTCGGCCTGTCGGCGACGGCAGTCTTCGCATTCTTCGAGGTGTGGCCGCGGAGCCTGCCGCGGTGGATTCAACGTTGGGCCCTGCAAGTCGTTGCCGTCGGCGTGGTCATGCCGGTGACGACGGTGCTGTTCTACGTTCTGTCCACTCCCCAGGGTGCGCCGCCCTTCTGGGAGAGCCCCTCCCGCATGGATGGCTGGACGCATCTGACGTTCACCGGCCTTCTCCTCGCGCCGTGGACGGCGCTCGTCGCGGTCGTCCGGCAGAAAGAAGCGTTCGCACGGGATCAGAAGCTGACGTTCGCGCTCGAGCGCAGTGAGCTCGAGCGCCAGGCGCTCGACGCAAGACTGCGTCTGCTGCAGGCGCAGGTCGCCCCGCATTTCCTTTTCAACACGCTCGCCAACGTGCAGGCGCTCGTCGATGCGGGCTCGCCGCATGCGTCGGTCGTGCTGCGCAGCCTCACCGCCTATTTGCGCGCAGCGGTGCCGCAGCTCCACGAGTCCGCCGCAACGATCGAGCGCGAGCTGCAGCTTGTCCGGCCGTATCTCGAGCTGATGCAGATGCGCATGCCGGATCGCCTGCAGTACGCGATGAACATCGACCCGGCGGCGCTGAAGGTTCGCTGTCCTCCGAGCACCTTGTTGACGCTGGTGGAGAATGCCGTGCGACACGGAATCGACCCCAGCGAAGAAGGAGGCCGGATCGACGTCGACATCGCCAGGCGAGGTGAACGGTGTGTGGTCCGCGTCACCGATACCGGCGCCGGCCTTCATCCCTCGGCGGACGGACTCGGGACCGGGCTGACGACCCTGCGCGAGCGGCTGCACCTCATCTTCGGCGACGCGGCGTACCTGCGCCTGGCACCGAACAGTCCCAAAGGCGCCGTCGCCGAAATCGACATGCCGGCACGAACATGAACGGCCACGCGACAGCGATGATCGCGGACGACGAACCGCTGCTGCGCGATGCGCTGCGGCGGCAGCTGGCCGTCGTGTGGCCCGAGCTCGAGATTGTCGCCGAGGCGCGGAACGGGCGGGAGGCAGTGAGGCTGTTCGACGAGCGTCATCCCGACATCTGCTTCCTCGACGTCCACATGCCAGGACTCTCTGGGGTTGATGCCGCAAACCACATCGGCCGGCGCGCGCATCTCGTGTTCGTCACGGCGTACGATCACTACGCTGTGCAGGCGTTCGCGCAGGGCGCGCTCGATTACCTGCTGAAGCCGGTCGAAGAGGCGCGGCTCGCGGAGACCGTGAGCCGTCTCCGGGAACGTCTGCAGTCGTCGCGGCCGGCGATCAACACCGAGCAGCTCCTGCAGCAACTGAGCGAGCAGCTCGCCACGCTGCAGCGTGGCACAGGCAAGAAAGACGCGCTGCGATGGATTCGCGCGCAAGCGGGGAAGACGCTGCGTCTCATCGCGATCGACGACGTCGATTACCTGCGCGCCGACGCGAAGTACACCATCGTCGCCTGGCGCGATGGAGGGAAGGCGGCCGAGGCGGTCGTGCGGACGCCGCTGAAGGAGCTGCTCGAGCAGCTCGATGCGGAGCAGTTCGCGCAAGTCCATCGCTCGGTCGTCGTGAATCTGCGCGCGATCAGCCACGTGAAGCGGCATGACAACGAAACGGCGGAGATTCACGTGAAGGGTCGTACCGACGTGCTGCCGGTGAGCCGCAACTACCTGCATCTCTTCCGGCAGATGTAGCCGCCTTCGCCCCGCCTCCGCGCGAAGCGCTCCGGCGAGGTCGCCGAAGGCCGCCGTTCGGCCGGTGTCACCGTCTTTCGGCGGGGCCATTCCGCCCTTCGTCGCAAGCCGGTTGTTCGAGCGCGCGCCTGCCCCCACCATGGTGGCGCGCATGAAACACACCGTCACGCTGACCATCACCTCGCTGCTCTCGATCCTCTTGCTGACGCTCCATATTACGGACGACATCGTCCGTGGGATATCGAAAGCCGAGTCCTCAAACACTGCGCTGCTCGTCCTCGTGCTCTGCCTGTACGGGACGCTCGTGCTCGCCGAACGGCGATCCGGATACGTCGTCATGCTGCTCGTCGGGTTGTTTGCAGCAGCCATGCCCGTCATCCACATGAGGGGGGTCCATTACGGCGAGATCGCCAGGTCCGCTGGCGGCTTCTTCTTCGTCTGGACACTCTGGGCGCTCGGCGGCCTCGGCGGCCTCACCTTCATCCTGTCGGGGCGCGGACTGTGGAGTCTGCGGCGCGGCCAGACGAGGTAATCAGTGCTCTTACCCATCCACATTGCCGCAGGCGGTCTGGCGATTGTTCTTGGCGCCGTCGCGCTCTCGGTAAAGAAGGGCGGGACCCTCCACCGCCGCAGCGGGCTGCTGTTTGTCTACGCCATGCTCGTCATGGGCACCAGCGCCTCGATTATGGGGCTTCGCAACGGCATCGCCGACGGCAACGTGATGGCGGGCGTGATGACGGCCTACTTCGTCGGCACGGCATTGACGACCGTCCGGCCCGCGTCGCCATGGACCAGACGCATCAATGCCGCGGCGCTGACGATCGCGATTAGCCTCGCGATGCTTGCGATCGTGGGCGGCGTCAGGGCCGCCAACAACCCTGGCCTTTCCCCCGGCGGCGTCCCCGTTCGCACGATTGCTGTGATGTCGTTCGTCCTCGCCACGGTCCTCCTCCTGGCGGCGATTGGTGACGTGCGCGTCATGCGATTCGGCCAGCCGCGCGGCGGGCCGCGCCTGGCGCGCCATCTGTGGAGAATGTGCTTCGCGCTCTTCATGGCGGCCGGCTCGTTCTTCTCGATCCGTGAGCGCGTGGCAAGCGTCCTTCCCGAGCCATTCACGACTGGGCAGATGCGCGCGCTGCCGATCGTGCTGCTGTTTGGCGCGATGTTCTATTGGCTATGGCGGGTCCGTGTCCGACGCGCGTTGCCGGTGCTCGTCCGGCACGATTCAGGGCCCCTCGGCCCCCAAAGCTGGATGAGCGTTGCACTGAAAGGCAAATCGGTGAGCAGGTTCACTTACACGTCACGGCGGAATGCCGCGGTGCGTTCGGCCGCCCGAGCGACGATGCGATCGAACGCGTCCAGGCCGCGCAGCGGAGCAAGGAATGGACAGTGCTTCGCAATATAGTCGTGCGGGTAGAAGCCATGTTCGACCGCTCGATCGAGTAGACGAAGCGCTGTCGGAGCATCGCCGGCAAACGCGAAGCTCTCGGCTAGATGAAACGTGATGTGTCCATCAAACGACATGTCCGCGAGGCTCGCCAACGTGGCTCGGGCCTCTGCGGTTTGGCCGGCGATGCCCTCGAGTAACGCCGCGAGCTGCACCGTGTAGGGCATCTGAGGGACATGCGCCTGCATCCACTGCACTCGCACTCTGGCGTCCTCGACCCGGCCGAGCAGCGCGTAGGTGTAGCCCAGCGACCAGTGAATGATGGGATTCTCAGGGTCCAGCACGAGCCCACGCTCATGGGCGCCGAGCTCCTCCGCTGGCCGTCCGACGAACCAGTGCGCGGAATTGAGCAGGGCGCCGGCCATCGCGGACAGTGGGTCCACGTCGAGAAAGCGCCTTCCGGCCACGATCGGCCGCTTCGCCCTGTCCGGCCGCCTCGAGCGCGATGCCCAGGAAGAACAAGGCATCCGTATCGCTTCCATCCAGCTCCAGCGCCCTGGTCAAGTATCGCACCGTGTCGACGAGCGCGCCGCGCTCATAGCTGATGAGGCCGAGGAGCGTGTACCCGTAGGCCGCATTCGGCGCGACGTCGATCAAGGCGCGCGCCTCGGCCTCGGCGCGGGCGAGATGGACCGTGTCCGTGCTCATCCCGGCGCGGAGCTGGGTGACCCAGAGGTAAGCGCGCAACGCGCGCAACGGCGGCGACAGTCCTTCGATCTCGATCGCGCGATCCAGCAGCGCGTTCACCTGATCCATGGACGCGCCGTACCGCCGCACGAGCACCTGGGCCCGCAAGTACAGCTCGAACGCCCGCGGGTTCTTGATCGGACGCGCGGAGAGCCGGTCGTCCTCGGACGCCGACAGCGTCACCCGCAACGCCGTGACGATGGCGCGCGAGACGCGTTCCTGCACGTCGAACACATCGTCCATCGTGCCGCTGTATTTCTCGGCCCAGATCTGCGCGTCGGTCGTGGTGTCGACCAGCTGTGCCGTGATGCGCAGCGCATTGCCGGCCTTCCGCGCGCTTCCGGTCAGTGCATACCGCACACCGAGGGTCCGGCCGATCTCGCGCATGCTCTTGGTCGTCCCCTTGAACTGCATGCGACGACGTCCGAGAGATGACGCGCAGCGCCTTCACGCCCGAGAGGTCGGTGATGAGCTCCTCGGTGAGTCCGTCGCTGAAGTACTCGTTGTCAGGATCGGCGCTCAGATTCGCGAACGGCAGGACTGCAATCGAGCTGTTGCGATTGGTATCGTCCGGCGCCACCGCGGTCGTCGACGCGGGCGGGGTTAGCTGTCCGCGCAACGCCGCCACGACTTGCGCACCGCTGGCGAATCGATCCTCGGCCGACACGCTGCAGGAGCCGACTGACCGTGTCGCCGACGGCAACCGGGATCTCAGGGTGCGAGTCGGTGACGGGCGGCGGCGAATAGGAGAAGCGGCTGGCGATGACCGCCTGCGCCGACGAACCGGCGAAGGCGACCTCGCCGGTCAGCATTTCGTACATCACGCAGCCCAGCGCGAACAGGTCGCTGCGCCCGTCGAGGTCGCCGCCCGCGGCCTGCTCGGGGCTCATGTAGGCCGGCGTGCCGACGGTCACGCCGACCTGCGTGAACATCACGCCGGTCGCCGCCGAGGCAGCCACGAGCGCCTTGCCGATGCCGAAGTCGGCGACGACGGCGTGGCCTTCGTGGAGCAGGATGTTCTCCGGCTTGATGTCGCGGTGGACGATGTCGTGCCGATGCGCGTAGTCGAGGGCATCCGCCACCTCCATCGCGATGCGGACCGCTTCGTCCACGGCCAACCGTGGGCCGCTCGCGAGACGATCCCGCAGGGTCTGGCCTTCCATGACCGGCATCACGAAGAACAAGCAACCGCCGGCTTCGCCCGAGTCGTAGAGCGGGAGGATGTGCGGATGGTTCAGGCTGCGCGGCCAGCTGAATCTCTCGAAGAAAGCGCTCGCGGCCAAGCGTTTCCGCGAGATCGGGACGCAGCACTTTGATCGCGACGTCGTCGGCCGTGCCTGTGGTCGTGTGCCAGGTAGACGGTCGCCATGCCGCCCGCACCGAGCTGGCGGTCGAGGCGATAGCGATCGGCCAGTGCATCGACGAGCGCCGCGGGAGCCACCACGTGGGGAGGGTACATTGAAGGGAGGTTGCCTGCATAGGCTCTCTTTGAGTCAGCCTTCGACTGCACGACCGCACTTGCCCGTATGGATGACTGGTTCCGCGCCCCTGCCACGAGTGGTGCTCTTCCGTCGGCCGCGGCCTCAGCGCTTCGGGAGCGCGGCTTCGTCGTGATTCCCGGCCCCGTGCCCCCCAATCGGATGGAGCTGCTGGTCGGCGCCTATACCGCCGCCATGGCGTCGGCAACCAGCGAAGAAATCAGGGTCGGCAGCACGTCGACGAAGCTGAGCGATCTCGTGAATCGCGGCGCCGCGTTCGACGACCTTTACGTGTTTCCGCCACTCCTTGACGCGTGCTGCCGGGTCATCGGCGGGCCGTTCAAGCTCAGTTCGCTGCACGCACGGACTGTGCGGCCGCGTACGACCGCCCAGGAACTGCACGTTGACGTGCCGCGCCACTCCGGCGATTGGCCGCTCCTCGGCTTTATCGTGATGATCGACGAGTTCCGGCCCGACAACGGCGCGACCCGCTTCATTCCAGGCTCGCACCGCTGGCCGGGTTCGCCGGCGGACACCCTCGTCCGACGAACGGGCTGCGTGCGACGGAGAGGTGTTGGCGTGCGGCACCGCCGGCTCACTCCTCGTCTTCAACGGGTCCGCATGGCACGGCCATACCGCGAACACGTCGAGCGCACCGCGCCGATCGATTCAGGGCGCATTCATACCGCGCGGCGGGTGTGCCGCGATCGACTTCGCGGCCCGCATGCACCCCGAGACGCACCAGCGGCTCAGCCCCCTCGCACGGCACGTCCTCGCGCTCTGACCGGCGCAACTATCTGGGATCGCCGTGTAACGGTGCCAGGAGTCGCGACACTTCCTGTATGTCGATGGGGAGAGGCCTACGGAGGCACGGCATCACTGCCCACCATCCCACGGAACTGCACCCTGATCGACAACCCCTGGGGAATGGACTGAGTACCTGAGCGCGCCTGAAAGGAGGCAACATGACTGCGCGGATCGACGAAATCGCCCCCGACCTGTATCGCATTTCTCTGTATGTGCCGGCCTTCGACCTGCAATTCAATCACTTCCTCGTCAAAGACGAGGAGCCGTTGCTGTTTCACACCGGCATGCGCGGGATGTTTCCCGCGGTGCGCGAGGCCGTCGCGACGCTGATCGATCCCGCGAGCCTGCGCTGGATCAGCTGGAGCCACTTCGAAGTCGACGAATGCGGCGCGCTCAACGAATGGCTGGCCGAAGCTCCGAACGCCATCCCGGTGTGCGGCGAAGTCGGCGCGATGATCAACATCGCCGACTTCTCGAATCGGCCGCCGCGCGCGCTGAAGCCGGACGAGATCCTTGGCACTGGACGGCATCGCTTCCGCTTCGTTCCGACACCGCACCTGCCGCATGGGTGGGACGCGGGCGTGTTGTTCGAGGAAACCGACCGGGTGCTGCTCTGCTCGGATCTGATGCATCAAATCGGCGACGTCGAGCCGGTCACGACCGGCGATGTCGTGGGCCGGTATCGACAGGCCTTCGAGATCTACCAGCAGTCGCCCGTGCTGATGGATTACGTGCCGTACACGGAGAACACGAAACGGCAGCTGGCCAACCTCGCGGCCCTGCAGCCCCGCATGCTGGCAGCCATGCACGGTTCGACGTTCGTCGGCGACGGCGCGGCAGCGCTCGTCGCGAGTGGCGAGGTCATCCGGCAGGTGACCGGTGTGTCGGCGACGGTCTGACCGCACTCGGCTCCGGTCCGATTGACCGCACGCGCGGGCGGTAGTACCGTCAACGCCGAATGCAGACGATCGTCGACTCGAGCGACGGTGATCTCGCACGCGCGATCGGGGCGGGGGCGCCGGGGAAGGCCGAGGCGGCCGAGAGCGAGTTGTATCGGCGCTTTGCTCCACGCGTCCGGCTCTACGGGCTTCGGCACCTGCGCAACGAGGACGCGGCGCGCGACCTGGTCCAGCAGGTGATGCTCGTGACGATCGAGAAGCTGCGGGGCGGCTCGGTTCGCGACCTCGACCAGATCGCGTCGTTTGTCCTCGGCGTGAGCCGAACCATGGTGAAAGACCTCAAGCGCCTGGAATGGCGGCGCGACAAGCTGCGCGAAGTCTTCGTGTTCCCGGACGTGGTCGAGGCCTCCGTGGAAGATGCCACACTCGACGCCGACCGCGCTCGAGATGTGCCTCGCGCGGCTCGCCGAGCGCGAACGCATGGTCGTGCTCCTGACCTTCTATGCGGAGAGAACCGCGGGCGAAGTGGGGAAGGAACTTGGGGTCAAGGAAGGCAACGTCCGGGTGATTCGGCAC
This sequence comes from uncultured Acidobacteriota bacterium, assembly GCA_963847975.1. Classification (GTDB taxonomy): domain Bacteria; phylum Acidobacteriota; class Vicinamibacteria; order Vicinamibacterales; family 2-12-FULL-66-21; genus DATBJJ01. The sequence continues at coordinate 17,215 of CAWKBU010000009.1, forward strand.
CGCGCGGTCGAACGCCTGCGCACGTGCATGACGTCCCGCGAGGCGGCGACCCGCGAGGTGGCTCAATGATGGCGAGATGCCAGGCCCCGATTCCCGATGGGACACTCCTCGACTACTGGGCGCATGACCTGCCGGACGGTGTCGAGACGGACCAGGTCGAGGAACACCTGTTCGCGTGCGGCGACTGCTCGGCGCGTTTGCACGGCCTGGCGGCACTCGGGCCCGGACTGGCGACGCTCGTCCGACAGGGTCGCGTCTCGGGGTCCGTGTCCCGCGCCCTACTCAACCGCATGCAGCGTGAGGGCATCCATATACGCCTGTACTCGCTCGCGCCTGGCGAGACAGTGCCGTGTGCGGTGTTTCCCGGCGACGATCTGGTCGTCACCGTCTTGCGAGCCGATTTCTCCGCCGTGGAGGCCGTGTCGCTGTCGGTGACGGGACCAGAAGACACGCCGTTCAGTCAGCTCGACAACGTGCCGGTGTCCGGGCCGGACGCCGAGGTGCTCTGGGCCACGCCCGCCGCCGTCGTGCGTCGGCTGCCATCCATGCGGCTGCAGCTCACGCTCGCGTCCGCCGATGCCAAGCGCGCCGAGCTCGGTAGATACGTGCTCGACCACTCAGCGGCGATCGCCCGTGCGTCTGATTGAGGTCACCCCGCACGAGATCGTCGCGCTGAAACCTGCTGGCGTGGCCAGCGAGCTCCCTCGCGACCCGGCAGCCGATTCGCTCGTGCGACGTCTGGCGGCGCAGGGATATGCAGGTGTTCGCCTTGTGCATCGGCTGGACGCGCCGACATGCGGCCTGATGCTGGTGGCGCGCTCGGCCGAGGCCGCGGCTCACTACGCGCGAGAGATTGCCGCCCGCCGCTGGCACAAGTGGTACGTCGCGCAGATCTCGATCTCGCCTCGGAAGGCCGGGCAGCTCGTCGGCGCTCACAAATCGTACCTGAAAGTCGATGGCCGCTCGGTGCGGGTCGTTCGTGCGGGCGGCAAGCCGTCGTTTCTTGACGTGGCGCTGGCCACGCCCGTGCCCGGCGTTCCCGGCGAGAGTCATCTGCTCGTGCAGCTTCACACTGGCCGCCTGCACCAGATTCGGGCGATGCTGGCGCACCTGGGAGCGCCCCTCACGGGCGACGTTCGTTACGGCGGCCCACCCGGGCAGACGATGTATCTCGAGCAGGTGATCCTCGGGGCCCGAACGTTTGCGTCGGACGAGTGGCGCGTGTGGCTCGCGCCGGCCGATGTCGACCGCCCGCCGTGGGCGCCTGCGCTGTCGGATGCGGTGGACGCCCGCGTGCGTGCGCTTACCACCGAGCTCGCGTCGGCCGGCGGCAAGAGTTAGTGGCATCGGACCCGCTGAAACAGTCCAACCAAACGAGCAACTGGCTACCGAGCGGGCGTCACGGCGTGAAGAGCACGGCGGCCACGCGGCCGGTCTCGGTGACGTCGACGGGCCAGGGCGGGAGAGGCTGCCACGCCGGCGCAGAACCAAGGGCGCTCGTGACGAGCTGCGCGAGCGCGCCAGTGGCAGCCAGCTCTCGCGTGTTCGACGCGGCAAACACCGAGCCGCCGGGCGCCAGCACCTGCATCGCCGCCTGCACGAGCGCCGGGTAGTCGTCCACGGCCTTCCACGGTTTCACGCCGCGGCGGCGCTCACCGGCCGCGAACGTGGGCGGATCGATGATGACGAGATCGAATCGCTCCTCGCGATGTCTGGCGGCGTAGGCCAGATACTCGAACGCATCCATGCGGAAGAACCGGCCCACCGAGGGTGCGAAGCCGTTGAGCGCCAGGTTGCGTTTGCCCCATTCCAGGTAGCGGGCCGAGACGTCCACGTTCGTCACGTGCGCGCCAGCCGCCGTCAGCGGCACGGCGAAGGCGCACGTATAGGCGAAGAGATTGAGCACCCGCGCGGGTCTCCGCTCCGACAACGCGCGCCGGTGCTCGCGGAGGTCGAGGAAGAGGCCCGTCGAGTGCCCATCGTAGAGCCGCACTTCGAAGCGCGAGGCGTACTCCTGTACCACGAGGGTTTCCGGCTGGGGCCGGCCAACGCGAGGTGCGGCCGCGCGCGATTCATCCGGGGATTGGCCGCCGAGCCGACTGCGGTCGCGCGCAAACGGCTTGACGTAGACCGCCTCGAGGCCAGCCGGTCCGAGCACCTCGAGCGTCAGCTGCGCGGCGGTGGTGACCGACGCCTGCGACAGGTGGGCGTCGGCGTAGACGTTCAGCACCGCCGCTGCGCCATAGCGATCCAGGTACATGCCTGGCACCGCGTCGCCGCCACCATCGAGCACGCGATACGCCGTCACACCGCCGGCTTCGACCAGCGGAGCGCGGCGGCGCCAGGCCTTCTCGAGGGACTCTCTGAACGTCGCGGCCGGGAAGGTCATGCGAACGGCATCCATGTCGGCATCGACGCTGGCCGGTATTTTTGCACACTGCATGTCGTTCTTCCTCGCGACCGTCAAGTCGTGACCTACAATCGTTCGGCGGAACCAGGCCGAAACCAGGCGACGAGAACGTGGACAAGGGCGCCCAGCTAGGGCATTACGAGATCGTCGCCGCGCTCGGCAAAGGCGGGATGGGGGAGGTGTATCTCGCGCAAGATACCCGCCTCGACCGCCGCGTCGCGTTGAAGATCCTTCCGGCCGAGTTGGCCGCCGATAGCGACCGGCTGCATCGCTTCATTCGCGAGGCGAAATCCGCATCGGCCTTGAATCATCCGAACATCATTACCGTCTACGACATCGGCGAGGCCGCAGGCACGCCCTTCATCGCCTACGAGTTCATCGACGGCATGACGCTGCGCGAGTTTGCCAGCAGCGCGGCCGCGAACCTCGCGTCGTCGCTGGAGATTGGGATCCAGATTGCGTCGGCGCTGGTCGAAGCGCATCACGCGGGCATCGTTCACCGCGATCTCAAGCCCGACAATGTGATGATCCGGCCAGAGCGGCCTGGTCAAGCTGCTCGACTTCGGCATTGCCAGATTGTCGAGGCCGGCCGCGGCCGCTACCGACGCCGCCACCGGCATTCAGGTGCAGACGCAGCACGGTTTGTTGATCGGCACGCCGCAGTTCATGTCGCCAGAGCAGGCGCGCGGCACGGACGTCGATCACCAGACGGACATCTTCAGCTTCGGCGTGGTGATGTACGAAATGCTGTCGGGTGTGTCGCCGTTTGCGGGCGACACGGTCAGCGACGTCATTGTCGCGGTCTTGACTCGAGATCCGCCACCGTTGGCGGACGTTCCGCCCAGACTCGCCGCCATCGTCAGCAAGGCGATGCAGAAGGACAAGCAGCGGCGTTATCAGACGGCGACGGATCTGCTGCGCGACCTGACAGAGGTGAAACAGGAGCTGGACGCCGACGGCTTGCGCGGGCCCGCAGCTTCGCGCCCTGACGCCGAAGGCGCTGCGCAGCGTCGGCAGGCCCAGCCCACGGCCAGCGCCGGCACGAGGTCGGACACCCACGACGTGAAATCCGTCGCCGTTCTGCCGTTCGTCAACATGAGCGCGGACGGGGACGACGAGCATTTCTGCGACGGTCTGGCGGAGGAGCTCCTGAACGCGCTGTCCAAGATTGATGCGTTGAAGGTCGCGGCACGAACGTCGGCGTTCTCGTTCAAAGGCAAGAGCGCGACCGTCAGCACGATCGCCACGGACGCTGGGCGTCAACAACGTCGTCGAGGGCAGCATCCGGCGATCGGGCAATCGCGTGCGCATTTCGGTTCAGCTCGATCAACGCCGCGGACGGCTACCAACTGTGGTCGGAACGCTATGACCGCGAGATGAGCGACATCTTCGCGCTCCAGGACGACATCACCCTCGCCGTCGTCGAGGCGCTCAAGGTGACGTTCTTCGGCAGTGAGAAGGCGGCGGTGCTGAGGCGTTACACCAAGGACGCCGAGGCCTACGAGCTGGTTTCTGAAGGGCCGTTATCACGCGAACACGTACACGGCGCAGGGCTGGAAGCGGGCGATCGAGTGTCTTCGAGAAAGCGATCGACCGGCAGCCCGACTACGCGTTGGCCTACGCCGGCGCTCGCCACCGCGCGCGGCTGTCAATGGTTCTTCGGCATTCTGCCGGCCGAACAGACGATTCCGCAGAGCAAGAGCGCCAACAGCCAGGCGTTGGCGATTGACGACGGCCTGTCGGATGCGTATCTGTCGCTGGCGATGATCACCTTCTTCTACGAGTGGGACTGGCAGCGAGCGGAGGAGCAGTTCACGCAGGCCATCACCCTCAATCCGAACAACGCCGAGGCGCTGTCCTACTTCGCGATGTTTCTCGCCTTTGCCGGACGGCGTCGACGAGGCCATCGGGCTGAACAGGAGAGCGCTCACCCTGGATCCGCTCGCGCCGCTCATCAACATGAATGGCGGATGGACGTACTTTGGCGCCGGGATGCTGGCCGAGGCGTCACAGCAGGCCGCCAGGATGATCGAGAGTGATCCCGGTTTCTACGGCGCCTACTGGTTGCAGGGCGCGATTCATCTGAGCGTCGGCGAGTTCGGACAGCGCCGTCGAGCGGTTGAAGACGGCCGTGTCCCTCGGCGGTCATCAGGTCGTTGTCGCGGACCTGGCTTCGGCTTGCAGTCTTGCCGGAAGAGACGACGAAGCGGCCGCGATCCTTCACCAGTTGCTCGAGCTGCGGCGCCGGCAATACGTGCCGGCCATCTGCCTGGCGCGCGTGTACAGCCGCGTCGGCGACACCGCGAAAGCGGTGGAGTGGCTCGAAACGGCTTTTGCGGAGAGAAATGGCGAGATGGTGTTCCTGGCGGGAGAGATTGCCGGCGCCGCCGCCGGCGATGCGCTGCGCCTCCTTGGCGACGAGCCGAGAGTCACCGCGTTGTTACGCAGCATGAACCTGCCGTGATCGTTCACGGCCGTTTCCACTGATCCGAGCACAGGAGCCATATGGAGAAGTCGTCTGAAGAGCAAGGCATTCGTGAGGCGATTGCACACTACGTTGACGGCATGCGGACCGGCAACGTCGAGACGGCTGAAGCGAGGCTTTCACGAGCAGGCGATCCTCTGCGGCTATCTCGGTGACGAGTTGATTGCGGCGCCGATCGCCGCCTTGTACGAGTGGGTCGATGCCAATCCGTCGCCGAGCGCAACCGGAGAACCGTTCGATTGTGAGATTCTCGAGATCGAGGTGACGAGCAGAGTCGCGGCAGCCACCGTGCGGGAAAACGATCACCACGGCGCCGTGATCGATCACTTTCACTTGCTGAAGACTGGACGAGCAATGGTGGATTGTCAGCAAGCTCTGGGATGCGGAGCCCTAGCATGCTGATCGACCGGGGGAGTCTGTCGCAGACCGTTGACGCCATCAATGCGGCGCAGTGTGACGGCCGGACGCTCACGGCGGCTGAGCGCGGTGAGGTCGCCCGGTGGATCGCCGCACGCCAGGGACTGCCCGGGGCCTACGCTGACACATTCGCCGGATTCCCCGCCGAACGTGCGAAGGGCATCGTCCTCTTTACCGGCGAGCGCATCTCGTCGGCATGCCATCAGCCACCTACGCGCGACGCCGGCCTGAGTTGGCCGTGCGGATCATGAACCGCCTCTAGTCGGGATTCCGGTCCGGCACGGCGTCGGTGCGCCGGCGGATCTCTGCCTACCTCGATCTGGTTAGTTCCCACTTCTCGGCCCCGTGTTACCCCACGACGCCTCGATTGCGTGATGCGGCGCGGTGGCGCCACCGCTATCGTTGGCCCATCGGAGACAACGCGAGGATGACCTCCGTCGGTCGCACGAGCCTCATCCTCGGTCAGGAGGAGTCGTGATCCACTATCAAGATCGCTGGGCAGTCGTAACCGGAGCGTCCTCGGGATTGGGTCGTGGGATCGCCGCCCGTCTCGCGGACCGGGGCATGTCCCTGGTCCTGACCGGTCGCAGCGAGGCCAGGCTGGACGAAGTGGCGCAGCAGATTCGCCACGCGGCACCTCAGGTCACGGTCGAGACGGTCGCCGCCGACCTCTCGACCCGGTCAGGTGTGTCGGCGCTCCTCGATCATGTCGGCGACCGGCCCATCGAGGTGCTGGTCAACAACGCAGGGTTTGGCAGCTACGGCCTATTCGCCGAGGCCGACGCGACGCGAGAGAACGACGAGGTCGCCGTCGACGTCAACGCCGTGGTCGCCCTGGCGCGCGCGTTTCTGCCCGGAATGCTCGCCCGGCGAAGCGGCGGGATTCTCAACGTGGCGTCGACGATCGCATTCCAACCCGCACCGTATCAGGCAGTGTACGGCGCGAGCAAGGCCTTCGTGCTGTCGTTCAGCGAGGCGTTGTGGGCCGAGGCGCGCGCCGCCGGCGTGGCGGTTACCGCGCTCTGTCCGGGTCCCACCCGCACGGGTTTCGTCGACGCTCTCGGCGCCGATGTCGGCCACACGGCGATCTACAGCCGTCTCGCTGAGCCGGAACCAGTCATCGCGGCAGGACTGCGGGCACTCGACCAGGGCCGGGCCGTGGTCATCCATGGCGTGCGTAACAAGGTGATGGCCGTCGGCGGCCGGTTCATGCCGCGCAAGTGGCTGACCCTGTTCACTGCCAGATTGCTCCGCCCGGTGAGCACCGCCGCGCGGCCACCGATCGAAGTCCGCAATGAGATCGTGATTCCGGCCTCGGCCGAACGCGTATGGGACCTGTTGGCCGATGTCGAAAGGTGGCCGTCGTGGTATCGGGCGTGCCGGTGGGTTCGCGTCGAGTCGACCGGTCGAGCGGCATCCACGACTGGTGCGGCGCAACCGTTGTCTTTCCGGTGGAAGGCACACCCGGTCGAGTTGCGGAGCCGCGTGGTGGCGGCCGATCGACCGCATCGTTTCGCCATCGATGCCGACGCCGTGGGGCTGCACGCCGAGCGCGAGTTCACGCTCCGCCCCACCCCCGACGGCTTGCGAACTGTCGTCGTCAGCCATGAAACTCAGGTCGGGCTGTCTGCGCGACTGGGCCGGCTGGTCCTGGCACCGCGGCTGCGCGCGGCCAACCAGGCGATGTTCGAAGATCTGGCGCGAGCCGCAGGCCAGGGCGCGGCGGCCCCGGCGACGCCCCGCAGCGGAATGACATCGCTCGTGCGAACCTGAGCGATGCATTCCGCTTGACCGCTTGCGGCGTGAGGTTGATTGACCTGCACGGCCACGCTTCGCCAGGAGACCGAGGATGACTTTCACCAAGATCACCACCGCCGGTGCCGGCACCATGGGCTCGCAAGTCGCCTGGCAGATGGCCTTTCACGGCAAGCACGTGACGGTCTACGACGCCATCCCTGCGGGCTTGGAGAAGGGCAAGGCGTTCCACCGGGACTACGCGGAGCACTTCAGCACCGAACGCGGCGCCACCCGGACGCAGATCGACGACACCTTCAGTCGCCTCACGTACACGACCGACCTGTCGGCGGCGGTGCGCGACGCCGACCTCATCAGCGAGTCCGTGCCAGAATCCATCCCCATCAAGGAATCATTCTGGCGCGAGGCGTCCAGGCACGCTCCGGCGCGCACCGTGTTCACCACCAACACGTCCACTCTGTCGCCGAGCGCGTTGGCGGGCTACGTCGATCGGCCGCAGCAGTTCCTGGCTTTGCACTTTGCCATCGGCGTGTGGGATTCCAACATCGGCGAGGTGATGGGCCATCCCGGTACCGACCCGGCGGTGTTCGAGCGCCTATTGACCTTCGCCGCGGAGATCGGTCTCGTGCCCATCCCGATTCGCAAAGAGCAGAACGGTTACATCGTCAACAGCCTAATCGTGCCCTGGTGCACCGCCGCGTTGGACTTGCTGGTGCGCGGCGTGAGCGATTTCGAAAGCATCGATCGAACGTGGATGATCGCGCTGCAGAGCGGCATGGGCCCCTGCGGCATGATGGACCGCATGGGCCTCGGCGTCGTGCACCACGTCGCGAAGCTCGTCGGCGAGACAACGCCGAACGCAAAGGCACTCGACTACGCCGGCTACATCGACGAGCACTTCATCCAGAAGGGCCGGCTTGGGGTCGCGAGCGGTCAGGGCTTCTACCGCTACCCGAACCCAGCCTTTGCCCAGCCGGGGTTCATCTCGGCCACCTGATTGGCGGTGGACGGAGTCCTACTTCTTCCGGCGATACTCGACCGTCATGAAGGGCTGCCACTTGCCGTCCGGCGTGAGCACGCGGCCGGTCAGCGTCCGCACGTCTTTGCCCTTCAGCTCGATCACGTCCTGGTACTTCGACATCGAGCCGTCGCCGGAGAAACTCGGACCTTCGGAATTGAGCGTCAACACGCGCTCGGACGCATCGAGCTCGCCTTCGTACACCCACTGGTGCGTCATCATCGAGCCAATCCACGAGCCGACGAATCGCTTGCGGCCGGTGTCGTAGCCGAGGGTCATCACGCTGGTGGCAAAGTCGCCGCCAGGCATCGCACCGCGGCCCTCGGCCTGTATCCACAAGCCACCAATCGAGCGAACGGCCTCGGTGCCGGTGGCCTTCGCCGCCGGTTCACCGGGCGCCGCCGCCTCCGTTTCGTAGGTCCAATCACCGAGCAGATGCTCCAGCCACTGGTGCTGTCTCTGCGGCTTCGCGTGCATCATCTCCACCGCAGGTTCGGTCTCTTTGACGTTCTGACTCATCGGTAGCCTCCTTTACTCGAAAGCATCCGATCCACCATACCTGCCTCGGTCACCGTTCTCAAACTCGACTGGCTGCGGCTGGAATCGTCAGGATCGACGACCCCAGCCGCAGGCACACGGGTTACATCGCGCTCCCGGTCTCGAGCAAGGACTTCAGGTCGCTGAGAATCCAGGCCCAGCCGCCCGCGCCCTGCTCGGAGAACTTGCTCGCCACCATGCCGGCCATGATCGGCGCGCCCTCGAGCTCGTGGACAACGGTGAGCCGCGAGAAACCGGCGGCGACCTTCTCGATCTCCCACGTGACGCGCGTGAAGCCTTCGGCCTTGTTGGCGTCGCTGAACAGGAAGCGATAGGTATGCACCAGCTTTCGCGGCGGGTCGGCCTGCTCGACGACGCCGTCAACGACGACGTCGGGCAAGCCGAACGACCGCATATCGGGTGTGGCGTGCGCGCGGTAGGCGCCGCCCGGACGCAGCTCGAACTCGACTGCGCCGCGGTAGGCGTACTTCACCGTCCATTCCGGCGAGGTAATCGCGTCCCAGATGGCCTGAGGCGTGGTTTTGATGTAGACCTCGTACACCTGCGTCGTCACGCCCGCCTTCGTGTCTGCCGACATGCCTTTGCCTCCAATTCCGCTTTGAGCTCCGCGAGCGCCGACACCTGGTGCTCCGCGTATTTGTGGATCCACCGGTTGTGGAGCAACCGGATGGGCACTGGGTTCAGGAAATGCAGCTTCTCCCTGCCTGACCAGCGCGTGACGACGAGGCCCGCGGCCTCGAGCACGCGGAGGTGCTTCATCACGCCGAAGCGCGTCATCTCCAGGCGCGATTCCAGCTCCGTCAGCGTCTGGCCATCGCGCGCGAAGAGCAGGTCGAGCAGGTAACGACGCGTCGCATCCGCCAGTGCCTTGAAGACGCGGTCGTCGTTCATCGGTCCCGATAATATGTGACCATTTGGTCACATGTCAAGCGGTGCCTCCAAGGCATAGCTTGCCCGGCCTGCACACGGCGAACTGCAACGTTGACGGATATAACGAAATCCGTTATATATGCGTCCCATGCCACCGCCGTCGCAGCCCGATCCCCACGACCTGCTGCCGCTGCCCGCCGCGATGTTCCACATCCTCGTCGCCGTCGCCGATCAGGACCGCCACGGCTACGCCATCATGCAGGACGTCGCCGCGCGAACGAACGGCGCGCTGAAGCTGAGCCCGGGCACGCTGTACGGGTCGATCAAACGCATGCTCGAAGAGGGGCTCATCGTCGAACTCAGCGACCGGCAGCGTCCGGACGAGGACGATGAGCGGCGACGGTACTACCGGATGACACCGTTCGGGCGGTCCGTCGCGCAGGCGGAGGCGACGCGGCTCGCGACGCTCCTGCGCCAGGCGAAAGCGGTAGGACTGGCGCCGGGCCGCGCCTAGTTCGGAGGAGGACCCTGATGGCCAAAGCACGATCGGCGAGCGCCTCTATCGACGGTTGCTGCGGCTCTACCCGCGCGACTTCTCCGACGACTACGCCGACGAAATGACGCGCCTCTATCGCGACCGCGTGCGCGGTGAAGGGGCGGCAGCGTCTGGCTCGCGCTCGTCGCCGATCTGGTGCGCACCGCGCCCAGGGAACAGGCCGCGACGCTCGTGCAGGACGTGCGACATGCCTGGCGCACATGGCGGCGGACGCCAATCCTTGCGCTGGCGGCCATTCTGACGTTGGCGCTGGGCGTCGGCGCGAACACCGCCGTCTTCAGCGTGGTGCACGGCGTGCTCCTGCGGCCTTGCCGTATCCGGAGGCGGATCGTCTCGTCGAAGTCTTCGAGGACAATACGCCGCGCCGGCGGCGGGCCCTTCTTCCGCGTGTCGCTGCTCAACTATCTGTCGTGGGTCGAGCGCGCCCGGAGCTTCGACGCGCTGGCGGCCTTCAACGGCAGGGACTTCATCGTCACCGAGCATGGCGATCCGGAGCGCATCGTCGGCAAGCGCCGTGACCGCATCGTTGTTCAAGGTGCTCGGCGTCGCGCCGATCGTCGGGCGACCACTGAGCGGAGAAGACGAGCAGCCCGGCGCGCCACCGGTGGCCGTGCTCGCGGAGTCACTCTGGGTACGCGGGTTTGGCCGAGATCCGGCGGTCGTCGGCCGCTCGATCACTCTGAACGGCACTCGCCACCAGATTGTCGGCATCGTGCCGACCGCGTTTCGAGAGGTCGGACGCACACAGATCGGATCGGCCGGCGCCGCCCAAATCTTCGTCCCGCTGACGATGGATACGGCGCAGAGCCGCGGCAACCACACGCTCCGCGTGGTCGGGCGGCTGCGCCCGCAGGTCTCACTGGATCAGGGCACGGGACGAGATGCATCGCCTCGCCGCCGGCATGGAGGAGGAATTCCCGGCCACGAATCGAAACTGGGGCGTGCGGATCGAGCGACTGCACGACTCGATGTTCGATCCTCGCGTCCGCGTGTCGCTCCTGGTCCTGCTTGGCGCGGTTGGCGTCGTGCTCCTCATCGCCTGCGCGAACGTCGCCAATCTGCTGCTCGCACGCGCCACGAGCCGACAGCGGGAATTCGCGCTCCGCACGGCGCTCGGCGCGCGGCCCGCCCGTCTGGCGCGACAACTGCTCACCGAGAGCGTCTCGCTGGCGATGGTCAGCGGCGCCTGTGGACTGACGGTGGCCATCCTCTCGATGCAGGCGTTGCGCACGCTCATCCCGGCGACGATTCCACGCGCCGATGAAATCGGTCTCGACGCGACCGTCCTCGGTTTCGGGCTGTTCATCACGATTGCGTGTGGCCTGTTCTTCGGCATGGTGCCCGCCACGCGCGGCGCACGCGCGAATCTATTGTCGGCGCTGACGCAGGGCGGCAGAGGCGTCCTCGGTTCGTCGCGCGAGGCGTGGCGCCACGGCCTCGTCGTCGCGCAAACGGGTTTGGCCACGATGCTGGTGGTCCTGGCGGCGCTGCTGCTGCAAAGCCTGGTGCGGCTGCAGCACGTGCCGCTCGGATTCGAGCCCAGCGGCGTGATGACCGCACGCGTGAGTGTCCCGCGGGCGAAGTATCCGGACGCGCGCCGCGATACTCGCGTTCCATCGGACGCTGCTCGGATCGCTTGAAACGCTGCCGTCGGTTCAGGCCGTCGGTCTCATGACGAGCGCTCCATTCGCGCCCGGGGTTCGCCGCGGGCGTCACGCTGCGCGACCGTGCGGCTGCCGGCCGCGTCGTCGGATGCGTCGACGTCTGCGGTTGAACAGGTCGTGAGCGCTGGTCTGTTTCGAGCGCTCGGCATGAAGCTGCTGACAGGACGCGAGTTCGGCGCGCAGGATCAACCGGGCTCGCCGCTGGTCGCGATTGTCAGCGAGGGACTCGCGCGACGGCTCTGGGCCGACATGGACGCGATCGGGCGGGTTCTCGAGTTCGACGGGCGCAGCCATGAAGTCGTCGGCGTGGTCGAGGACATCCGTGGGAACGACGGCGTCGGCGCGCGGCGGAGGACTCGATCGCGATCCGAGGCCGTGCTCTACCTGTCGTCGGCGCAATTCCCGCAGAGCGCTGTGCGCTCGTCGATTCGCACGGACGCCCAAGTCCAAGCGATCCTGCCGGCGATTCGTGCGGCGGTCCGCGAGATCGATCCGCGCAGCCGGTCCCCGACCTGCGCCGCCTGGAGGAGTGGATCGCCGAAAGCGACGGCGCAGCCGCGCCTGACGACGACCCTCGCAGGCGCGTTTGCCGGCGCGGCGCTGTTCCTCACGGCCGTGGGGATTTACGGGGTCATTTCCTATGCCGTCAGCCAGCGGACGCAGGAAATCGGCGTGCGGATGGCGATGGGTGCCGGCCGAGCCTCTGTCGTCGGGCTGGTGCTGCGCGCCGGCATGACGTGGGCAGTCGGTGGCATCGTGCTCGGCCTGCTCGGCGCGTGGTCAATGAGTCGCGCCATCGAGCAGCCTGCTCTTCGACGTCTCCGCCGCCGATCCGCTCACCTTCGTGCTGACCGCGTTGGCATTGGCGGGAGTGGCCGGACTGGCGTGTGCTGTGCCGGCCATTCGCGCGACCCGCATCGACCCGGTGATCGCCTTGCGCGGCGACTGATCCCCGATAGAGGCGACGCCGCCTCGGAGCTTGCGTTCATCGACGCCGGTGGACCGCCGTGCCCTAGCGCGCCAGGGCGATCCCGACCAAGCCGACGATCGACACGAGTAGCGCCCCGGGCACGGCGAACCTGATCCAGCGGCCATAGGCCACGTCGGCGGCGAGCAGCATCGCGAGCAGCGCACCGTTGCTCGGCGTGATCATGTCCATCAGGCCCGCCCCGGTCTGGTACGCGATGACCCCGGCATCTCTGGAGATCGCGAGCAGGTCACAGAGCGGCGCCATCACCGGCATCGTCAGCACGGCTTGACCGCTGACCGACGGCACGGGCACGTGGAGCAGCGCATGCGTCGGGACCATCAAGATCGCCGCGGCCAGGCCCGGGAGACGGCCCAGGGGCGTCGCCAGCGCGTGGAGGATCGTGTCGAGCACCTGACCGTCCGACAGGACGACGCTGATCGCGCGCGCGACGCCAACGAAGAGCGCCGCGGCGAGCATGCCCTCCATCCCCTTGAGGAATCCCGCCGCCGTGTCCGAGAGGCTGCGCCCCGCGAAGAGTCCCACGGCGAATCCCGCGATGAGGAAGAGCGCCGACAGCTCGTTGAAGCCCCAGTCGTACCGCAGCACGCCGAAGACATAGGGGATGAAAGGCAGGAGCACGACGGCGAGCAGGACGGCGTCGCGCGTGGTCGCCGGCCCCGCGGTCACTGGTGCAGTGCCGGGCGGGACCCGGTCGCGTGCGGTCATGGCGACCGTCCACCCGATCCACACCGCCACGGCGGCCACGAGCAAGCCAACCCGCAGCGCCGGCTGGCTGAGCGGCGGCATCTCGGCGAAGCGCAGCGCGATGCCGGTCTGGAACGGGTTCGTCGGGCCGAAGGCCGAACCGACGGCGGCGGCACCGACGCTCATGGCGAGGGCAGTGATCGCTCCAAACCCCAGGCCGCGGCTGAGCACCAGGAGCACGGGGATGAGGGCGATGATTTCTTCCTGCATGTTCTCGAGCGCGCCCAGCGTCGCAAACGCGAGACAGACGAGCACAACGATGATCCGGGGATTACTCGTGCGCCCGACGAGCGCGCCGACCAGGCGCGCGAGCGCGCCGGTGGCGTCGAGGAGCGCGAAGGCGCCTCCCACGAACAGCACCGTCAGGACCACGTCAGCGCCGGCGACGATGCCGCGCGGCACCGCCAGGAGCGCAGCCATCGGCCCGACGGGTGTCGGCTCGGTCCGCGCGTAGGTCCCGGGAACGACCAGGTTCCGGCCGGTCGCCGGATCGGGCCGCCGCTCGTAGGTCCCAGCCGGCAGGATCCACGTCAGCGCGGCGGCGACCGCCACGCCGCCGAGGAGAAGAACGAAAGGATGCGGCAGCTTGAACATCAGATGAGAGCCGTCTTTGGCGCTGTCGGCATGTTCCAGAGGTGCATGACCGCATAACTGCGCCACGGCCGCCAGGGCTGCGACTGTACCTCAGCCTGCTGCGCCGTGAGGCCACCGAGCGCGTTGCGCACCGCGATGTCCTCCTTGGGAAAGGCGTCCGGCCACCGTAGCGCGCGCATGGCAATGTAGTGCGCCGTCCACGGCCCGATGCCCGGCAGCTCCGTCAGTCGCCTGATGGCCTCGTCGGGATCGCGATGCGCGCCCCCGTCGAGGCAGAACTCGCCCGATCCTTGCACTGCCGCCAGTGCGATGATGCTCTTCGCTCGCGTGGCGATGATGCCATGTCTGGCGATGTCGTCCACAGTGGCTCTCGCGATGCGGGCGGGGACCGGGGAAAGGCGCGTCAGCTCGGGCATCGGCGTGGCGATCGGCTCGCCAAACGCCGTGACGAACCGGCCGGCGATGGTCGTGGCCGCTCTCACCGTCACCTGCTGGCCGAGAATCGCGCGCAGGCCCATCTCGAATCCGTTGAAGGCGCCCGGCACGCGCAGGCCGGGATTCGCCTTGATCGCAGTGGCCAAGCGAGGGTCCCTCCGGAGTCCTTTCGCGATCACATCCGGCCGCGCGTCGAGATCGAACAGCGCCCGCACGCGGCTGAGCAGCGCCGGCAGCACCGGCGTCAGGCCGTGTGTGAACTCGACGAGCAAGGCGTCGTGGCTGCTCGACTGCGTCACCCGGATCCATCCCGTCGACTCTCCGAGCCGCACGGTCCGCGCGTACGAGTGACTCGTGACGTGCTCGACGCCGGCGAGTGCGCGTCCGGCCAGGAACGCCAGGAGGCCCCGCCAGTCGTACGGCGCTCGATACGCGAGCTGCAGGATCGACGTGTCGCTGTCGCCGATTGCCGCTGGATGCTCGGTCGCCTTTCTGCGCAGTCGTGTTGGCGGCATCCCGTAGCGGCTGCTGAACGCGTCGTTGAACCGGCGCAGGCTGGAGAAACCGCTGGCAAACGCGATCTCGGTCATCGGCAACGCCGTCTCGGTGAGCAGCTGCTTGGCGAGCAGCAGCCGGCGCGTCAGCAGCAGCTGGATTGGCGCCACTCCCAGTTCCTTCCGGATGATGCGGCGGATCTGGCGCGAGCTGAGCTCGAACTGGTCCGCGATCGCTTCCAGTCCCGCTTCCTCGTCGAGGTGCCCCTCCTCGAGACGCTGCACGATCAACCGCGCAATCCGTTGCGCATCGTCCACGGGCGCACTCCCGGGGGCGAGCTCCGGGCGACACCGCAGGCACGGGCGGAAGCCGGCCTGCTCGGCTTCGTGCGGCGCACCGAAGAACCGGCAGTTGGGTGCCTTGGGCGTCCGGGCGGGGCAGATGGGCCGGCAGTAGACACCGGTCGAGGTGACGCCGACGAAGAACACGCCGTCGAAGCGCGAGTCGCGCGCGGTCAGCGCCTTGTAGAGCCGTCGATGGTCGTTGTCCATCCACCCACGATACGTGGAGGACTCGGGATATTCCAGCCATTTTCGGACATCACTGCCACGGGATGCAGACGTCCGAAAACGGCTAGCAGCGACCGACCTGACGGCAGTACTCTCGGTGGGTAGTCAAACGGAGGGTGCCATGACCAAGTCTCAATCCTCGACCCACAAGCGTCAGGTTGCCAAGCAGATGCAATCCCCCGTCGGCACGCTCACGCTGGTGGCGACCGACGATGGCCTCGCGGCCATCCTGTGGGAGAACGACCGCCCCGGCCGGGTACGGCTGAACATCGCTGCGGAAGAGAGCGGGCACCCTGTGCTCGCCGACGCCGAGCGCCAGCTCGCGGAGTACTTTGCCGGGCAGCGGACGCAGTTCGCGTTGCCCCTGGATTGGTCGGGAACGGCCTTCCAACGACAGGTGTGGGACGCGCTGCTGACGATCCCGTTCGGCGAGACGCGATCCTACGCGCAGATCGCGGCGCAGATCGGCCGTCCCGGCGCCGCGCGCGCCGTCGGCGCCGCCAACGGCAGGAATCCGGTCTCGATCGTGGCACCGTGCCATCGCGTGATCGGCTCGACCGGCGCGCTCACGGGATTCGCCGGCGGCCTCGACGTCAAGGCGCGCCTGCTGGCGCTCGAGTCGCAGTCTCCAACGTGACCGCTCAGGGCTTCACTCTCTCGAAGTACTCATGGAAGACTCGCGGCAGCGCGGCTCCATACGCACGCCAGTGAGTACTGGACGTCGGCTCCTTCAGGCCCTCAATCCAGTTGCAGTTGAACTCGTGCACGACCGCGTCGATGCCGTAGCGCAGCAGCCAGCCCTCGCCGAGCGTGCCGCTGTTGCGGAACTCCGGGTTCGTCGTGCCTTCGGTGAACCAGGTGTGCCGGCGCAGCAGTTCCGCAAGAATCGTCATCCGCGAGAGGTAGCGATCGAGGTCGGGAACGGGCGGCCGGCTGATATGCAGCCGGCCGTTGCCGTCGTTGTGCAGTTCCAGCGCCAGCTGCGGCTTGCGGCCCGCGGCGATCTCGCCCTCGAGCCAGCGCTCGAGCGCGGCGTTCTCCGGTGACAGCGTCGGATCGGCGGGTTTGTCCCAGCCGCGATTCAGATCCATCCCGCGCAGGTTGAAACGTGTTCCGCCGCGCGCGACCCCGTCCACGTTCGCCATCGGCAGGATGCTGACGCTGTAGCTGCGCAAGAAACGCCTGCTCTCCTCGTCGTCGGTGAGCAAACGCTCGATGAGCCCGTGCGCAACCCAGTTGCTGCCGGCTTCCCAAGGATGCGCCCGGGCGCGGACGAAGACGTGATTCGCTGCCGCCGGATCGCCAACGCGGACGATCTGGAGCTGATGTCCGGCCACCGTGTGGCCGATCGACTCGATCCGGACGAGGCGATGTGAGCGGATGCTGTCGAGCAGGCGCTCCAGGTCCGACAGTCGATAGGGTTCCATGCGCGCAACATGCAGGCGCGAGGCGGTCATGGTCATGCGCAGCTGCACCCGGTTACCGGGCAGACTATCCGTCGGCACGGTCCGCCACGCCTTCCCGTCGTCGGAGATCGCAACCGTCTTCAGCTCGCCGGCGACCGAACCGGGTTGGCCGTTCCACACGTTGTCCAGATTGCGGAACTCGAGCGTGAGCGACGCGCCCGGGCGTCCGTGCAGCACGAAATGCACGTGACCGGCAGCGCGGTTCGGCGACGAGCGTTCGTGGTCGTAAATCAGATTGATCCGGACGACGTTGCCGACGATCTCGTACCACAACGGAGAGCCGTTCTCGATGCTGGTATCGATGAACTCGAGCGCCGCTGCAGGCTCCTGCTCGGTGCCACTCGTCAACGAGGGTTCGGGCAGCGTGACGGTCAGCGCGGCGTACGCCGCAATGGAATGAGCAATCAACCTCAGCATGCATCCTCTCGAGCCGGTAGTGGCGAGCCTCCGGCGGCGTCACCAAGAGTGAAGAACCAAGCACGGGTCCATCGCATTATCGCAGCCCGTCAGTTTTGCCACACCGCGAACCCCTGTGCCCGTAACCACGCGGCGAGTGTCGGTTCCATGCAGGCAGCAATCCGGTACGGCAGGCGCGAGAATCCCTCCACCAGGTCCAGTCTCAGTCTGAGACCATGAGCGCGCACGAAACGTCCCGACTGGGTTCCCAGCCGGTGACGCTCGAACCGCTCCTCGGGGGCGAGCCCGGTCACACCGACGTACAAGCACCCGCCCGCCGCGCCGCCGGGATTCCGCTCGCGGAACGCGCGGTTCTTCCAGACCGCGCGATCGAGCTCGATGGCGTAGACGCTGTGGTGGCCGCGTGACCACGATCTCGCCGACAGACCGGCGCACAGGGAGAAGAACTCCGCTTCGACTCTGGTCGCCGATTGGGGTTCGAGCGGCTCGCGCGCATCAATCCTTCGCTTCCCACCCCACCGGAAGAAGACGTCGGCCGAAGTCTTCCGCGCCCGGATCACGTACCCGCGTCCCCACTGCGGATAGTCCGCGTGCCGGACGATGTCGCCGGGCGCCATGGGCTGGTGCACGTCAGGGTCTCAGCGCACGGCCGGCGAACGCGCCGCGACTTCGTCGAACAGCTTCTTTCCCACGATTCGATGCACCGCCGTCGAGGGGTGGCCTTCATGGTAGAAGAAGTACGTCGCCGGATCGCCGACCGGGGTTGAATCCTGATCGAAGATCGCCCGTCCGGCGCACGCGTTCGTCGTATCGACGATACCGTGCGCCGACGGATGTTCCATCACCTCGTCGAACGCGGCGCCCCAGCGGTTCAACCACAGATCGACGCCCGCCGTTCCGGCCTCTTCACGGACGAATTGCTCGTAGGCGGGATTCAGGCGAAGCCCCACGGCCGCGAATTGCGGGATCTTCGTGGGCAGCCGGGCAATGGTGAAGTGCCGCCCGCCGAGTTCCCGAAGGATCTGGAGTTCCTGCTTGAGATTGGCGAGCGTGATCGCGGTCTCTCGCCGTCCGTCGTTGAGGCCGCCGGCGAGGAAGAAGAGCGTCGTCTGCGGGTCGAACGTAATCTCGCCGGACTTCACGCGCGCGGCGAAATCTCGCACCTGATTCATCATCCCGTAGCCGAGGAGCGCCTCCTTCACCTGGCGTCCCGTGCCTTCACCCGTACCCGCGCCGCTCACCGCGAACACGAGGCTCTTGCCGGCCGCGTTGGCCGCCTTGCTCGATGCGACCTGCAGGCCCATCAACCAGCCGAGATACGCCACTGCCGTTGGGCCGTTGCCGTCGATGTACCCGGCGCCGATGTCCGAGTAGCTGTCGCCGAACACGTACAGCCGGGAGTACCGCGTCGTTTCCGGTTGCCCGGGGGGCCGGCAGATTGCGCCAGCAGCGGACTGATGATCGCGAGCGCCAGCAGCAGTGGCGCGACCGCACGTCGCATGGGGCCTCCCTCTACAGGCTCGGTGGCAGGCACTTGATCGCGACCTTCCGGCCGAGCTTGGTCGTCCTCGGCGGCGTATATTCCCCCATTCCTCCCCGGCCGAGCAGCGAGAGGATCCGGTAGTGCTCGAGCGCCGAACCCGATTCCGGGCTGAGAGGCACCTGGGTGGGGCGATTGTAGCCCCTCCGTGCGATCGAATCTGCCGATCTTCCGCGCTTTGGTTGTCGCCTGTCGCGCCGGCGGACAACGCGATGCGAGAGCAGGACGCATTGACACAGATTGGCAGCTAAGAACGTCGGACGCAGACCTGGCTCGCGCTGATCGTCCTGGCCGTCGGCCTGCTGCTCGCGGCGATTCTGGGGCTGTTGGTGTACATGAGCGCCACTGCCGCCCCTGCACCCGAACCCGCAGGACGTGCCATCCGTGACGCATTCGGCCCCGTTGCCGAAGTGGGCCGACGCCGTGGAGCAGGGGCGGCAGATCGTCCGTGCGGCGTCTCACCGAGCAGAACCTGCCGGGACTGTCGGTGGCGGTCGGTGCCGGTGGCGACATCGTGTGGGCCGAAGGCTTTGGCTGGGCGGATCTCGAGAAACGGGTGCCCGTCGCGCCAGAAACGCGGTTCAGGATCGGCACCGCCTCCACGGCGCTCACCTCGGCCGCGGTCGGCCTGCTGCTGGAGAAAGGCCGGCTGAAGCTCGACGACGATGATTCAGACGTACGTGCCTGCGTTCCCGGAGAAACAGTGGCCCGTGACACTGCGCCAGTTGATGGGGCATGTGGCCGGCGTCAGGAACGACGGCGGTGACGAGGGGCCGCTGTTCTCGGAGCACTGCGAGCGGCCGGTCGAAGGCGCTGCAGTACTTTGCGGAGAGTTCGCTGCTGTTCGAGCCGGGGACCCAGTACCGCTATTCGAGCTACGGCTGGATCCTGGTGAGCGCGGCCGTCGAAGCCGCCGCGGACGAGCCGTTCTTCACGTTCATGCGGAAGCAGATCTTCGAGCCGCTGGGCATGGACGACACGAGGGCCGACTCCGCGACGCGAGCCGATCCCGGATCGGGCGACGTTCTACTTCCCGAGGTTCGCGGCGGATCCCCGCTACGGCCTGCACCTGATGCGCGAGATCGACTATTCCTGCTACGCGGGATCCAGCGCATTCCTGTCCACCCCGTCCGACCTGGTGCGCTTCGCGATGGCGATCAACAGCGGCAAGCTGCTGCAACCCGCCACGGTGCAATTACTCCAGACGTCACAGCGACTGGCCTCGGGGCAGGAGACGGGTTACGGTCTTGGCTGGGACCTCGAGACCGTCGCGCTGGCGGGTAAACAAACGCGCCTGGTCGGCCACGACGGGGAGTCGCTGGGCGGGATGGTGGCGTCTTTCATGACGTTCCCCGAGCACGGGATCGTCGTGTCCGTGACGTCGAACATCTCCTACGCGGACACGTCTGCTGTTGCGGTGAAAATCGCGCAGGCCTTCGCGGAACAGGGGAAAAGTCCAGCACGCAAGTGATGCCCTGCTGCAGGCGGTCACGCCGGACTCGCTCACGGGCATGTCGACGTCAACACATGGAGATTGCCAGTGGTCAGCGCGATTCAGGCGTCGCCGACCGGTCGCGCAGGCCCCTATACTATGGGACCGAGTCGCTTGCGCCGCCGATTGGAACTGAAGGCATACCGACGGAAGTGAAGGAGTCTGACGATGCGTGTCTTCGCCGGCATGACGCTGTTCGTGATGATCGCCGGATTCAGCTCAGGTCCTGCCGCCGTTCAGAGCGGCTCGGTGCGTCAATCGTGTCAACTGCGACGCTCTGGCAGGAATGACCGTCCCGGCCACGGCGATCGGCCTGCCGACGTCAGGGGCGACGATCGCCGCCGCCGACGTCGTTCCGGCCTCGCCGCAGACGGTCACGTCCGAGCGCGCCGTGCTCGCGATCCCGGAATACTGCCGTGTGACGGGGCGCATCGCACCGGTGGATCCGGCCGCGCCGCCGATCAACTTTCACGTGAATCTGCCGGCGTCGTGGAACCGCAAACTCGCGCAACTGGGCGGCAGCGGGAACAACGGCGTGATTCCAGTGGCGCTCACCACCGGCATGCATTGGGGCCCGGAATCCATTCCGCCGAATGCGCCGTACGCGTTGTCGCGGGGATTCGTGGTCTACGGCAGCGACTCGGGGCATCAGAGCGCGGCGGGCGCGGCGCCGCCGGCTACGCCGCCGCCGTCCGACTGGACCACGCACGACGAAGCGTTCACGAACTTCGCCTACGCGCAGATGAAGAAGACGCACGACGTCGCCGTCGCTCTCGTCGCGCGCTTCTACGGTGAATCCATCCGCCACAGCTACTACCTCGGCTCCTCGCAAGGCGGGCGGGAAGCGTTGATCGTCGCCCAGCGGTTTCCTCAGGACTACGACGGTGTGTTCGCGCAGGTCCCCGCGAACAGCTACGTCCACCTCAGCATCGGCGAGCCGCTCGCTCGAGCGAAGGCACAGGCCGGCGACGGGTGGGTGCCGCCCGCGAAAGTCGCGATCATCGGGAAGGAAGTGCTGCGGCAGTGCGACGCGCTGGACGGCATCGCCGACGGTCTCGTCAGCAACTACAAGGCCTGCGATCGACGCTTCGATCCGGCGGTGACCGCGAATCCTCTGGCGGCCGTCCGCTGCGAGGGCGGGGGCGATACCGGCGACTCGTGCCTCTCCGATGCCCAGATCCGCGCGGTGAACGCGGTGCACGGCTCGATGTCGTATCCGTTCGCGCTGGCCAACGGGTGGACGACGTTCTCCGGATGGCCTACCGGGAGCGAGTCGGCCACGAACTGGAAGACGCTGCCGGCGCGCCCCACGCCGGCCAGCAACTTCGGCGTCCTTCGCAGTCGCATCGTCCGCGATCCCGCCGCCAACCTGCTCGACGTAGACCTCGCGAAATATGCGAAGGAGCTCCGGCAGCTGTCGGAGCTGATCGATGCCGCCAATCCGGATCTGTCCGCGTTTCGCCGGCGCGGCGGCAAGCTCATTCTGAAGGTGAACACGACCGACTACACGGTCAATCCGCGCTGGGTCATGGACTACTACGACAAGGTTCGGCAGACGATGGGCGCTGACGCGGTCGATCAGTTCGTGCGGTTCTACGTCGCGATCGGGCTCTTTCACAATCGCAACGTCGGCCGCAATCCGATCACCAATGCGCTGGTACCGGGCTACGTGGACTTCATCGCCATGCTCGACGACTGGGTCGAGCATGGAAAGGCTCCCGCCGACACCCAGGTGCTGAGCGAGATGGATACGCTTCCGCCGTTTACCGTGAACGCGACGTTTCCGATGTGCGCCTATCCGATGTATCCGCGCTACAAGGGAACAGGCGATCCGAAAGCGGCAGCCAGCTACACGTGCACCCGCTCGGAATGAGCCGTCCTACCGCACCGAGTCCTCTCCGGAGCGCGCCTGGCT
>CAWKBU010000010.1:0-358903 GCA_963847975.1 uncultured Acidobacteriota bacterium
GGCCGGAACAACCGTGGCGAAGTGACGTCGTGGTGGCGCGGTGGCGGACACAAGCGCAACTACCGCATCATCGACTTCAAGCGCGACAAGCACGGCATCCCGGCGACGGTGTCGACGGTCGAGTACGACCCGAACCGGTCGGCGCGCATCGCGCTGTTGACGTACGCCGACGGCGAGAAGCGCTACATTCTGCACCCGCTCGGCCTGAAGGTCGGCGACACGATTGTGGCCGGCGACAACGTCGACATCCTGCCGGGGAACGCGCTGCCGCTGAAGCACATCCCGCTCGGCACGCAGGTGCACAACGTCGAGCTCAAGGTCGGCAAGGGCGGGCAGATCGCGCGCAGCGCGGGCTCGTCGGTGCAGGTGGTGGCGAAAGACGGCGACTATGCGTCGGTCAAGATGCCGTCGGGCGAGATTCGCAAGATCCACACCGAGTGCCTCGCGACCATCGGCCAGGTCGGCAACGTCGACCACGAGAACGTGTCGATCGGCAAGGCGGGGCGGACGCGGTGGCTGGGCAAGCGGCCGCACGTGCGCGGCGTCGCGATGAACCCGGTCGACCACCCGCTCGGCGGCGGCGAAGGCAAGACCTCGGGCGGACGGCATCCGGTGTCGCCATGGGGCCAGCCGGCCAAGGGCTACAAGACGCGCAATCGCAAGATCACGGATCGCTTTATTGTCCAGCGGCGCAAGAAATAGCCGTCAGCCGCGTGCTGACAGCTGAGAGCTGAGAGCTAGAAATCATGTCCAGATCGTTGAAAAAGGGCCCGTTCGTCGACCTGCCGCTGCTCGAGAAGGTCGAGATCATGAACCGCGGCGGTGAGAAGAAGGTTCTGAAGACCTGGTCTCGCCGCTCGACGGTGATTCCGGAGATGGTCGGGCACACGCTCGCCGTGCACAACGGGAAGAAGTTCATCCCGGTGTACCTGACGGAGAACATGGTCGGGCACAAGCTCGGCGAGTTCGCGCCGACGCGGGCGTTCAAGGGACACACGACCAAGGCCGACAAGGCTGCGTCGGTGGCGCCAGCGGCTGCGGCGCCGAAGGCTGGTGGGTAATGGCGGTGCAGGCACACGCGACAGCGAAGTACGTGCGCACGTCGGCGCAGAAGGCGGGGCTCGTCCTCGACCTCATCCGCGGCCGTGACGTGAATGCCGCGCTGGCGACGCTCCAGTTCGCCCGCAAGAGCGTGGCGCGCGACATCGAGAAGGTGCTGCGGTCGGCGATCGCCAACGCGCAGCAGAAGGAAGGGTTCGGCGGCGACGTGGAGCGGCTGTTCGTCGCCGCGTGCTACGCCAACCAGGGTCCGTCGCAGAAGCGCATCCGCCCTGCTCCGATGGGGCGCGCGTTCCGCGTCGTCAAGCGCACCGCGCACCTGACGGTCGCGGTCACCGAGCGGCCGTCGAAGGTGGCGCTCGTGGCGGGGCCCGACGGCGAGGCGCCGAAGCGGCCGCGGGGCGCGAAGCCCAAGGCGCGCCCGGCAGCCCGGGCAGCGAAGAAGCCGGCGGCGGCGAAGTCCGCGGCGGGCGGCGGCGCGAAGAAGAAATCGGCGAAAGCCTGAGGCGATTGCATTATGGGACAGAAGGTTCATCCGAACGGGTTCCGGCTCGGCTTCAACAAGACCTGGCGCTCGCGCTGGTTCGCCGGCCGTGACTACGCGAAGCTGCTGCACGAGGATCTCAAGCTGCGCGACAAGCTCAAGGAGCGGTTCGCGCACGCCGGCGTCTCGAAGATCGAGATCGAGCGCGCCGCCAACAAGCTCAAGATCGACATCTATACCTCGCGGCCGGGCATCATCATCGGGCGCAAGGGCACCGAGGTCGACAAGCTGAAGACCGAGATTCAGAAGCAGACGAATCGCGAAGTCTTCATCAACATCCAGGAAATCCAGAAGCCCGAGCTCGACGCCCAGCTCATCGGCGAGTCGGTCGCGATGCAGCTCGAGAAGCGGGTGGCGTTCCGCCGCGCGATGCGCAAGGCGGTCGAGTCGGCGCTCCGCTTCGGCGCTCGCGGCATCAAGGTGCGGGTGTCTGGGCGGTTGAACGGCGCCGAGATCGCGCGCTCGGAGTGGTACCTGCACGGGCAGCTGCCGCTGCAGACGCTGCGCGCCGACATCGACTACGGCTTCGCGGAGGCGTTCACCACCTACGGCGCCATTGGCGTCAAGGTGTGGCTCTACAAGGGCGAGCGCCTGGTGCCGAAGATCGGCCGCGAGGAAGATTACCGGACGCCGCGGCGTCCGGCGGGGGCAGAGCGACGCTAGCTCGCCGCTGCCAGCGATCAGCTGGCACGGGACGGCCTGGGAAACGATTGTGATAACGCCCGGACGGTCAGCTGGGAGCTGGCAGCCGGAAGCTGGAAGCAATAAGGAACATTCGTCATGTTGATGCCGAAGAAGGTCAAGTATCGGAAACAGCAGCGCGGCCGCATGCGCGGCAAGGCGTGGCGCGGATCCGACGTGTCGTTCGGCGACTACGGGTTGAAGGCGCTCGAGCCCTGCTGGCTGACCGACCGGCAGATCGAGGCGGCGCGCATCGCGATGACGCGCTTCATCAAGCGCGGCGGCAAGATCTGGGTGCGGGTGTTCCCCGACAAGCCGATCACCAAGAAGCCGCAGGAAACGCGCATGGGCAAGGGCAAGGGCGCACCCGAACAGTGGGTGTGCGTCGTCCGGCCCGGGCGCATCATGTTCGAAATGGAAGGCGTGAACGAGGTCGACGCGCGCAGGGCGCTGCAGCTGGCTGCGGCCAAGCTGCCGATCAAGACCCGGTTCGCGACCCGGTTTGCGCAGGAGAAGGCGTCATGAAGGTAGCCGAGATACGTGACCTCGGCGTCGACGAGTTGCAGCAGCGCGTCAAGGAGTGGGACGACCAGCTCTTCCGGCTGCGGATTCAGAAGTCGATGGGGCAACTCGAAGCGGGACACAAGCTCAAGGCCCTTCGCCGCGATCTGGCGCGGGTGAAGACCGTGCTGCGCGAGAAGGAGAGTCGCTAGATGGCAAGCAAGGAAATCACCGGCGTCATCGTCAGCGACAAGATGGACAAGAGCGTTGTCGTGGCGGTTGAGCGTCAGATCCGGCACGAGCTCTACGGCAAGACGAGCAAGCGGACGTCGAAGTTCCTGGCGCACAACGAGGGCAACGACGCCAAGGTCGGCGACCGCGTGGCGATCGTCGAGTCGCGGCCGTTGAGCCGGCGCAAGCGCTGGGTCGTCACCCGGGTGGTCGAGAAAGCGAAGGGGGTCTAGCCATGATCCAGATGCGATCGATTCTCGACGTCGCCGACAATTCCGGCGCGCGCAAGATCGCCGTCATCAACCCGATCGGCGGCTCGACCGGGCGCTACGCCCGGCTCGGGGACATCGTCACCGCCTCGGTGAAGGAAGCGACGCCGGACTCGACGGTGAAAAAGGGCCAGGTCGTCAAGGCGGTCATCGTCCGGACGCGCAAGGAACAGCGCCGCAAGGATGGCAGCTACATCCGCTTCGACCGCAATGCCGCCGTGCTGGTCAACGACCAGAACGAGCCCGTCGGCACGCGCGTGTTCGGACCGGTCGCGCGCGAGCTGCGCGAGCGGAAGTTCATGAAGATTATCTCGCTGGCGCCAGAGGTGCTCTAGGGAGCTGCCAGCTGCCGGCTTCCAATCTCTAGTTGGAAGCCGCGGGAAGCTGGAAGCCGGAAGCTGGAAGCGAAAGAGTCATGTCAAAACTCGCAACACCGATTCGCCGCAACGACAACGTGGTGGTCATCACCGGCAAGGACCGGGGCAAGCGCGGGCGCGTGCTCAAGGTCGATGCGGCGAAGAACCGTCTCGTCGTCGAAGGCGTGAATTTCATCAAGCGGCACACGAAGCCGAACCCGCAGCGCCAGATCAAGGGCGGGGTGGTCGAGCGTGAGGCCTCGCTGCACGCCTCGAACGTGCAGATGGTGTGCCCGGACTGCGGCAAGCCGACCCGGCTCGGCCGCAAGATTCTCGGCGACGGCCGCAAGGTCCGCATCTGCCGCAAGTGCGAGGGAGTGGTAGACAAGTGAGTCAGATGCCCCGCCTGAAAGAGCGCTACGAGAAGGAAGTCGCGGCCGCCCTGGCGAAGGAGTTCGGCTACAAGAACGTGATGGCGATCCCCAAGATCAAGAAGGTGGTCGTCAACATGGGGCTCGGCGAGGCGACGCAGAACGCGAAGATCGCCGACACCGGCGCCGACGAGATCGCGCGCATCACCGGGCAGAAGCCGGTGATCACGCGCTCGAAGAAGTCGATCGCGCAGTTCAAGCTGCGCAAGGGCATGCCCATCGGCGCGATGGTCACGCTCCGCGGCGAGCGGATGTGGGAGTTCCTCGATCGTCTCGTGTCGGTGGCGCTGCCGCGCGTGCGCGACTTCCGCGGCGTGTCGCCGAAGGGCTTCGACGGCCGCGGCAACTTCACGCTCGGACTCAAGGACCAGCTGCTGTTCCCCGAGATCGACTACATGAAGGTCGACAAGGCGCGCGGCATGAACATCTCGGTCGTGACGACCGCGAAGACCGACGAGGAATCGCGCAAGCTGCTGCAGCTGCTCGGGATGCCGTTCCGGAGCGCGTAACTGATTCGCTGACAGGCGCCCTGCTCGACGGGGCGCGCCGGTTCGGGAGACGCGCCGGTTCGATAGAGAAAGAAGACAAAGGCACAACATGGCCACGACTGCAAAGATCGCCAAGGAAGCGAAGACGCCGAAGTTCAAGGTCCGGCTGAGGAACCGCTGCAAGCGCTGCGGCCGGCCGCGCGCCTACCTGCGCAAGTTCGCGCTCTGCCGGTTGTGCTTCCGCAAGCTGGCGCTCGAGGGCGACATCGCAGGCGTGACAAAGAGCAGTTGGTAGACAGCCGTCAGCTCTCAGCTGTCAGCTTTCAGCCCGAGGGGCGGGAGAGTTGGCGATTCGCGGCTGAGAACTGAAAGCTGATAGCTGAAAGCTGAGAGCTGAGAAACATGACCGATCCAATTTCAGACATGCTGACGCGGATTCGCAACGCGACCCTCGCCCGGCAGGCCCGGGTGGAGATGCCCTCCTCCCGGCTCAAGGTGGAGATCGCGCGCATCCTCGAGAGCGAAGGGTACATCCAGGGCTTCAAGGTCCTCGACGTCCAGCCGGGCGAGCGCGTCCAGGCGGTGCTGCGGGTCTTCCTGAAGTACGGCCCGCGCGGCGAGCGCGTCATCACCGGCATCCAGCGCGTCAGCCGGCCGGGCCGGCGCGTCTATTTCGGGCGCGACGATGTGCCGGACGTGCTGGCGGGCCTCGGCACCAGCATCCTGACGACGTCGCGCGGCGTCATGACCGGCCGCGAAGCGGTCAAGTCCGGCGTCGGCGGCGAAGTGCTCTGTAACGTGTGGTAGCCAGCCGTCAGCCATCAGCTGTCAGCTTTCAGCAAGCACGCTGAGAGTTGTTGTGACGCTGAGCGCTGACCGCTGCAAGCTGAAAGCTAAAGACCATGTCACGTATCGGAAAGAAACCGATCGCGGTTCCCAAGGGCGTCAAGATTGACGTCCAGCCGGGCCTCGTCGAAATCAAGGGGCCGAAGGGCACGCTGCGGCAGGCGCTGCCGGCCGGGATCGGCTTCGAGCTCGAGGGCGACACGCTCAGCGCGCGGCTGCTGCGCGAGGACCCGCAGCTCGGCAAGTTCCACGGCCTCGCGCGCAGCCTGGTCGCCAACGCCGTCAAGGGCGTGACCGAGGGCTTCCGCAAGGACCTCGACATCGTCGGCGTCGGCTACCGCGCCGAGGTGAAGGGCAAGCAGGTCGTGTTCGCGCTGGGCTATTCGCATCCGGTCGTGTTCGAGATTCCGACCGGGATCGACATCGCGATCGACAAGCAGACGCACATCACCGTGACCGGCGTCGACCGCCAGGCGGTCGGGCAGGTGGCCGCCAACATCCGGCGGCTGCGCAAGCCCGATCCCTACAAGCAGAAGGGCGTTCGCTACACGGGTGAAGTGCTGAAGAAGAAGGCCGGCAAGACGGGAGCGAAGTAAAGGCTCAAGGCTGCATGGCTCAAGGCTCAGGCACAGCGTTCCTGCAGACGACTTGAGCGCCTGAGCGCTGAGCCCTGAGCTGAAGCTGAGCCATGAAGATCAACACCAAGAAGGATCGACGCCGGCGGATCGCGCTCCGGCAGCGCCAGCGCATCTCCGGCACCGCCGAGCGGCCGCGGCTGCGCGTGTTTCGCAGCGTGTCGCACACCTACGCGCAGGTCATCGACGACTTTACCGGCACGACGCTCGCGGCGGTGGCGACGACCGAGCCGGCGCTGAAGCCGCAGCTGGGCGGGCCGGCGCGGCCCGGCAACAAGGCGGGCGCGCAGCTGCTGGGCAAGACGATCGCCGAGCGGCTGATCGCCAAGGGCATCAAGCGCGTCGTGTTCGACCGCGGCGGGTTTCTCTATCACGGCCGCATTCGGGCGGTCGCCGAGGCGGCGCGCGAGGCGGGGCTGGAGTTCTAGGCAAGCTGTCCAGCTGTCAGCTGTCAGCCGTCAGGCATGTCGC
Organism: uncultured Acidobacteriota bacterium; assembly: GCA_963847975.1. Lineage (GTDB taxonomy): Bacteria > Acidobacteriota > Vicinamibacteria > Vicinamibacterales > 2-12-FULL-66-21 > DATBJJ01. The sequence continues at coordinate 6,513 of CAWKBU010000010.1, forward strand.
TGGGGCTGAGAGCTGGAGCGGCTGAGAGCTGAAAGCTGAAAGCTGATAGCTATGATTGAGACACGAGAGAGAATCGACGCGTCGCAGCTCGAACTGAAGGACACGGTCGTCAACATCAGCCGCGTCACCAAGGTCGTCAAGGGCGGCAAGAACCTGAGCTTCAGCGCGCTCGTCGTCGTCGGCGACGGCCACGGCGTGGTGGGCTTCGGCGTCGGCAAGGCGAAGGAAGTGCCCTCGGCGATCAAGAAGGGGATCGAAGCGGCGAAGAAGTCGCTGATCCGCGTGCCCCTGAGCGGCACGACCGTGCCGCACCCGATCGTCGGCCGCTTCGGCGCCGGTCAGGTGCTGCTCAAGCCCGCGCCGGACGGCACCGGCATCATCGCCGGCGGCGCCGTGCGCGCGGTCGTCGAGTCGGCGGGCATCCAGAACGTGCTGACCAAGTCGCTCGGCTCCGCCAACTCCCACAACGTGGTGCGGGCGACGTTCGCCGGGCTCGCCGGGCTGAAGGATCCGAAAGTGATCCGCCGGCTGCGCGGCAAGGAAGAAGAGGAAGAGGCCGTCAATGCCTAGAGCGAAGAAAGGCTCCGCGCCGACCGAGCAGCGGCGGCTGAAGATCACGCTGGTGAAGAGCCCGATCGGGTTCAACCGCGATCAGGCGCGCGTGGTGATGGGCATGGGGCTGCGCCGGATCAGGCACTCGGTGACGCTGCCCGATACGCCGGAGACGCGCGGCATGATCCTCAAGGTGCGTCATCTGGTCGTGGTGGAATAGCGCGGTGTGAAGGACTGAGATAACGAGTCATGGATCTCAGCAATCTGCGCAAGCCCAAGGGCTCGACGCATTCGAAGAAGCGCATCGGCCGCGGCCAGGGTTCCGGCAACGGCAAGACCGCCGGCCGAGGCCACAAGGGCGCGAAGTCGCGCTCCGGGTTCAAGCGCAAGCGCGGCTTCGAAGGCGGCCAGATGCCGCTGCATCGCCGCGTGCCCAAGCGGGGATTCCACAACCTGTTCCGCGAGGCGTACGAGGTCGTGAACCTCGACACGCTGCAGGAGCGCTTCGACGCCGGCGTCGAGGTGACCCCGGAGCTGCTGCGCGAGCGCGGCGTCGTCACGCCGCCGCGGACCGATCAAGGTGCTGGCGCGCGGCGACATCGAGAAGGCGCTGACCGTGCGGGCGCACAAGTTCAGCGGCAAGGCGGCCGAGAAGATCGCGGCCGCGGGCGGGAAAGCGGAAGTACTGGCGTAGCTGACGGTGCGGTCCGGGCGGAGCCCGGTTATTAAAATGACGACAAGTCCCCGCACACCACTTATATGCTGCAAGACAGTCTGAAGAACATCTTCGCTGTTCCCGAGCTGCGCAAGCGCGTGCTGTTCACGCTTGGCTTGCTGGCGGTGTATCGCGTCGGCGGGCACGTGCCCACGCCCGGGATCAACCCGCGAGGCGCTGCGCTCCTGGCCGAGCAGGCGAAGAACACGATGTTCGGCCTCTACGACATGTTCTCCGGCCAGAACCTGTCGCAGATGACGATCTTCGCGCTCGGCATCATGCCGTATATCAGCGCGTCGATCATCCTGCAGCTGCTGACCGTCGTGTGGCCGTACCTGGAGCGGCTGTCGAAGGAAGGCGAGCTCGGCCGGCGCAAGATCACGCAGTACACGCGCTACGGCACGATCGTGCTGAGCGTCGTCCAGGCGCTGGGCATCGCGTTCTTCCTCGAACGGACGACCGAGGTGGCGGGCGGGCTGCCGCTCGTCTACAGCCCCGGCTGGGGCTTCCGGCTGATGACGGTGCTGACGCTGACCACCGGCTCGGCGTTCGTCATGTGGCTGGGCGAGCAGATTACCGAGCGCGGCATCGGCAACGGCATGTCGCTCATCATCTTCGCCGGCATCGTCGTCGGCCTGCCGCGCGCGGCGATTGTGACCCTGGATCAGTTGCGCACCGGACAGATGGGCCCGATCCGGCTGCTGCTCCTGCTGGTGCTGATGGTCTGCGTCATCGCCGCGATCGTCTTCGTCGAGCGCGGACACCGGCGGGTCACCGTGCAGTACGCCAAGCGCGTCGTCGGGCGGCGGATGTACGGCGGCTCGAGCACGCACATTCCGCTCAAGGTGAATACCGGCGGCGTCATCCCGGTCATCTTCGCCTCGTCGATCCTGGCGTTTCCGGCGACGCTGGCGTCGATGTTCGCCGAGGGCAGCTGGATGCGCAGCCTGAGCGATCAGCTGGCGTGGGGCATGCCGCTCTACAACCTGCTCTACGTGACGGGCATCATCTTCTTCTGCTACTTCTACACCGCGATCATCTTCAATCCCGATGACGTCGCGGAGAACATGCGGAAGTACGGCGGGTTCATTCCCGGGATCCGGCCCGGCAAGCGCACGGCGGAGCACATCGACACGATCCTGACGCGGATCACGCTCGTCGGTGCGATCTACCTGGCGATGGTCGCGCTGCTGCCGGAGTTCCTGATCAACGGGTTCAAGGTCGCGCCGATTCCGTTCATCGGCCCGACGCTCGACACCTATACGCCGCGCTGGATTACCGACGGGCTCGGCGTGACGTTCTTCTTCGGCGGCACCTCGCTCCTCATCATCGTCGGCGTGGCGATGGATACCGTGAACCAGGTCGAGTCGCAGCTCATCATGCGGCACTACGACGGGTTCATGAAGAAGACACGGATCCGCGGGAGACGAGGGCAGTAGGTGCGGCTGCACGCTGGCGACGGTGGCGCAGCCTCGGGTCTCAACGTCGTGATGCTCGGCCCGCCTGGCGCCGGAAAAGGCACGCAGGCGGAGCGCCTCGCGCAGAAGCGCGGGCTGCCGAGGATCTCGACCGGCGACATCCTGCGCGAGGCGGTGCAGGAGGGGACGCCGCTCGGCGCCGTGGCCAAGGCGGCGATGGACGCGGGCCGGCTGGTCAGCGACGACGTGATGATCGGGATCGTGCAGGAGCGGCTCGACCGCGACGGACGCGCGGCACGGGTTCGTGCTCGACGGCTTTCCGCGCACGGTGGAGCAGGCCTCGGCGCTCGATCGGATGGTGAACGGCCGCGGACCGCTGGTCGTGCTCGACGTCGTCGTGCCGGAGGACGTGCTGGTCCGGCGGCTGGCGACGCGGCGCATCTGCGGCAAGCTGCGGCTCGAACGCCGCGGTGCACTGGAAGACCGAGTGCGAGAAGTGCGGCGGCGGGCTGGTGGCGCGCGTCGACGATGGCGACGAGATCGTGCGGGAGCGCCTGAAGGTGTACCAGCGCCAGAGCAAGCCGCTCGTCGACTACTACTCGGCGCGCGGGACGCTGCGCTCGATTGACGGCAACCAGCCGGCCGACGTCGTGACGGCGGCGGTGGACGCCGCGGTGAACGCGGCGGCGTCCGCTGGAGGCGTAACGCTGTGATCGTCTGCAAGTCGCCGCGCGAGATCGAGCAGATGCGCCGGGCGAACGTGCTGGTGGCCGACGTGCTCGCCGAGCTGGCCGGCATGGTCGCAGCCGGGCGTGACGACGGCGGACCTGGATGCGGCCGCCGAGCGGCTGGTGCTGGCGGCGGGTGCCGAGCCGGCGTTCAAGGGCTATCGCGGCTATCCGGCGACGCTCTGCGCGTCGGTGAACGACGAGGTGGTGCACGGCATCCCGGCGAATCGCGCGCTGGCGGAGGGCGACATCATCTCGCTCGACATGGGCGTGAAGCTCGACGGGTTCTACGGCGACTCGGCGGTCACCGTCCCGGTCGGGCAGGTGTCCGAGGACGTGCAGCGGCTGCTGCGCGTGACGCAGGAGTCGCTGCAGAAGGGCATTGCCCAGGTGCGGCTCGGAGGCCGGGTGTCGGACATCGGCCACGCGATTCAGGAGCACGTCGAGGCGGCGGGGTTTTCGGTGGTGCGCGAGTTCGTCGGCCACGGCATCGGCGCCCAGCTGCACGAGGAGCCGCAGATTGCCAACTACGGCGAGCCCGGGCGCGGACCGCGACTGGCCGAGGGCATGGTCCTCGCCATCGAGCCGATGGTGAACATGGGCCGGCCGGCGGTGAAGGTGCTGCGCGACGGATGGACGGCGGTGACGCGCGACGGCAGCCTGTCGGCGCACTTCGAGCACACCGTGGCGGTGACGAAGAACGGGCCGCTCGTGTTGACGGAACCGGCTGCGGCGTCGGCGGCGGCGGGATAGCGGCGCGGATGCCCGGGACGGGAAGTGATGCCGGTCAGCGTCGAAGGCACGGTGCTCGAGACGTTGCCGCACGGGCTCTACCGGGTCGGGATCGATCGGCAGCGCGAAGTCGTGGCGCACGCGCCGCGCGGGCCGGGACGGAATTTCATCCGCGTCCTCGTCGGCGATCGCGTGCGGTTGGAGCTGTCGCCGCGCGATCTGACGCGGGGACGGATTGTCGAGAAGCTGTAGCGCGGACAGCTTCAGCTTCCAGCTGTCAGCAGCGGTTCGAGCGTCGGCGCGGCTAGAGCTGAGCTAGAGAAGGGCCCAATGAAGGTCAGAGCGTCGGTCAAACGGATGTGTGACAAGTGCAAGGTCGTCCGCCGCCGCGGCGTGGTGCGGGTGATCTGCTCGAATCAGAAGCACAAGCAGAGGCAGGGTAGCTTGCTCAGCTCCGCTCAGCTGCGCACGCTGAAGCTGACGCTGATAGCTGATAGCTAAGAGGTTCAGAATGGCACGTATCGCAGGCATCGACCTCCCGCGCACCAAGCGGGTCGAGATCGGGCTGACCTACATTTACGGGATCGGGCGCAAGCGCTCGAACGACATCCTGACGGAAGCCGGGGTCAGCTCGGACATCCGCGTCAAGGACCTGTCCGAAGACGACGTCCGGAAGATCAGCCGGGTGATCGAGGAACAGGGCAGGGTGGAAGGGGATCTTCGCAAGGAGATCTCGATGAACATCAAGCGCCTGATGGAGATCGGCAGCTGGCGCGGGATGCGGCACCGCCGCAACCTGCCGGTCCGCGGCCAGCGCACGCGCACCAACGCGCGCACGCGCAAGGGTCCCCGCAAGGGCGCGGTGGCGAAGAAGAAGACGGTATAGCGAGATCATGGCAAAAAACGACCCGATCGACGCGTCGGCACCCCCTGAAGGCGGCAAAAAGGGCGCCGGCAAGCCAACCAAGAAGAAGACCTTCAAGAAGCGCGGCGAGAAGCGGATTGTGCACCACGGCTACGCGCACATCCAGGCCTCGTTCAACAACACGATCGTGACGATCACCGATCCCGAGGGGAACGTGGTCGCGTGGTCGAGCGCCGGGGGCATCGGCTTCAAGGGCTCGCGCAAAGGCACGCCGTTCGCGGCGACGCAGGCGGCGATTTCCGCCGGCAACGCCGCCAAGGCGTTCGGCATGCGCAGCGTCGAGGTCAAGGTCAAGGGACCGGGCGCGGGGCGCGAGTCGGCGATTCGGGCGCTGCAGACGATCGGGATCGACGTCAAGTCGATCCGCGACGTGACGCCGATTCCGCACAACGGCTGCCGTCCTCCGAAGCGTAGACGGGTGTAGTCAGCCGTCAGCGATCAGCTGTCAGCTCTCGGCTGAAGGCTCAGAGAGCCCGACCGCTGGACTGAGAGCTGAAAAGCATTTACTGACAGCTGAAAGCTGAAGGCTGAGAGCAGAGGAATTCACAGAATGGCACGTTATATCGGACCTGTCTGCCGGCTGTGCCGGCGCGAAGGCATGAAGCTCTTCCTCAAGGGAGAGCGCTGCTACACGGAGAAGTGCGCGATCGAGAAGCGCAACCTGCCGCCCGGGCAGCACGGCAAGCTGCGCAAGGCCAAGCTCGTGGGCTACGGCCTGCAGCTGCGCGAGAAGCAGAAGGTCAAGCGCATCTACGGGGTGCTCGAGAACCAGTTCCGGCGCTACTTCGAGATGGCCGATCGCACGCGCGGCATCACCGGCGAGACGCTGCTGCAGCTGCTCGAGCGGCGCCTCGACAACGTGATCTACCGCCTCGGCCTGGCGACCTCGCGCGCCCAGGCGCGCCAGCTGGTGCGCCACGGCCACTTCACGGTCAACGGCCGCAAGGTCGATGTGCCGTCGTACTCGCTGAAGGCGGGCGACCTCGTGACCGTGCGCGGCACGAGCGCCGAGAACGCGGCGATCAAGCACGCGATGGAAGAGGTCAAGGGCCGCGGGATCCCCGACTGGCTGTCGTTCAATCCCGGCGACCTGACCGGCCGCATCGCCTCGCTGCCGACGCGGGAACAGATCAACCTGCCGGTGCAGGAGCAGCTGATCGTCGAGTTGTATTCGAAATAGCTTCCGGCTTCCAGCTGTCCGGCTTCCCGCACGACACGTGCTGGGAGCTGGCAGCTGGGAGCTGGCAGCTCGCCGCCCCTTGCCCGCAGCCTTCCCGGATCTGCGGTGGGAGGCAGGGGGCTCAACGCAGATCCGGCGGGCGCTCAACCACGGGCGCACGATTGAAAGGAAGCCAGCGACATGCTCTGGAAAGGTTTTCAGCGACCCAAGCGGCTCGAGTTCGAACGCGAGACGCTCACCGACCGGTTCGGCCGGTTCTACGCGCAGCCGTTCGAGCGCGGCTTCGGCACGACCATCGGTAACGCCATGCGGCGCGTGCTCCTGTCGTCGATCGATGGCGCGGCCGTCACCGCCGTCAAGATTGACGGCGTGCTGCACGAGTTCTCGCCCATCCCGGGCGTGGTCGAGGACGCGACCGACATCATCCTGAATCTGAAGCAGATTCCGCTCAAGATGCACGTCGACACGACCAAGACGCTGTATCTGCGCGTCGACAAGTCGGGCGAGGTCAAGGCGCGCGACATCGAAGGCGACGCCGACATCGAAATCCTCGAGCCCGATGCGCACATCGCCACGGTCGCCGAGGGCGGCAAGCTGCACATGGAGATGCGCATCAAGCGCGGGCGCGGCTATGTCGCGGCCGACAAGAACTTCGACGAGGACCTCGGCATCGGCTGGATCCCGATCGACTCGGTGCACTCGCCGATCAAGAAGGTCAACTACCTCGTCGAGGCCGCGCGTATCGGCCAGGCGACCGACTACGACAAGCTGACCGTGGACGTGTGGACCAACGGCTCGGTGACTCCGCGCGACGCGGTCTCGCTGTCCGCCAAGCTCATCCGCGATCACCTCAACATCTTCATCAACCTCGAAGATGCCGGTGACCTGCAGCAGGATTCGTCGTCGGAACAGGGCGTCCGGCCGTTGAACGAGAATCTCGACAAGAGCGTCGAGGAGCTCGAGCTGTCGGTGCGCTCCTACAACTGCCTCAAGAACGCGAACATCCGCACGATTCGCGAGCTGGTGCAGAAGACCGAAGGCGAGATGCTCAAGACCAAGAACTTCGGCCGCAAGTCTCTCAACGAGATCAAAGAGATTTTGTCCGGCATGGGCCTGAGCCTCGGGATGCGGCTCGACCAGCCGGCGGCGCAGTCACAGGAATAGGCTCAAGAAAGGCTCAAGTCTCAGGGCTCAAGGCTCAGGGAAGATCTTCGACCGAATACGCGAAGGTTTTGCCTGAGCCTTGAGCCTTGAGCCCTGAGCCACAAGGATCAGAATCATGCGACACCGAGTCAGTCACCGCAAGCTGGGGCGGGTCACCGAGCACCGCATCGCCATGCTGCGCAATCAGGCATCTGCGCTCATCAAGTACGAGCACATCGAGACCACGATGCCGAAGGCGAAGGAACTCCGCCCGTTCGTCGAGCGGATCATCACCATCGCCAAGCGGGGCCTGGCTGCCGGCGACGCGAACGCGCGCACGCTGCATGCGCGCCGGCTCGTGCTGCGCGATATCCAGGACCGCGACGTCGTGAGCAAGTTGTTCGACACGATTGCGCCGCGCTTCGAGGCGAGACCGGGCGGTTACACGCGCATCCTGCGGCTCGGCTACCGCCGCGGCGACAGCGCCGAGGTCGCGCAGATCGAGCTCGTCGGGAGCGAGTACGACCCCAACGCGGACAAGGACGCGGCGGCAAAAATCGAAGCCAGCAAGCCCAAGGGCGTGGGCGGACGTCTGCGCGCCGCGGCCAATCGGCTGCGCGGCAAGAAGGCCGAAGCCGGCGACGCCGAGGCCGCCGAGGGCGATGCGCCAGCGAAGAAGGCCAAGCCCGCGCGCACCAAGAGCAAGTCCGCCAAGTCCGACACCCGCGGCAAGGCCAAGACGACGGCCGCCCCGCGCAAGGCCGGCGGGAGCTGAGAAGATCCGGGCTTCAGGGCTCTGGGCTCAAGGCTCAGGAAGACCTTCGACTATTCCTGTCGACCGGCGTTCCTAAAGCCGAGAGCCCAGAGCCTTGAGCCTGCATCCATCACGCCTCTTCCACCGCCTCCTGCCCCCGTTCGGCCTTCGCGGCGGTGATGATCTTGCCGTGGAGGTGCGACGGCACCTCTTCGTAGTGCGAAAACTCCATGTGATAGGAGCCGCGCCCGCCGGTCGCGGAGGTGAGGTGCTGTTCGTAGGTCAGCATCTCGGCCATCGGGACCTTGGCGCGGATGACGGTCGATACGCCGCGCGTATCCATGCCGGCGATACGGCCCCTGCGGCTGTTGAGATCCCCCATCAGATCGCCCGCGTAGTCGCTCGGGGCGTAGACCTCGACGTCCATGACCGGCTCGAGCAGCGTCGGGCGCGCGCGTGACATGCCATCCTTGAAGGCGAGCGACGCCGCCATCTTGAACGACAACTCGTTCGAGTCGACCTGGTGGTACGACCCGTCGAAGACCGTGGCGCGGAAGTCCACCATCGGGTAGCCGGCCAGGAAACCGCGCAGCCGGGCATCCTGAAGGCCCTTCTCGACCGCCGGCACGAACTGCCTGGGGATCGAGCCGCCGAAGATGTCGTCGACGAACTCGAAATCGCTGCCGCGCGGGAGCGGGTCGAACCTGACCTTGCAGTCGCCGAACTGTCCGTGGCCGCCGGTCTGCTTCTTGTGGCGGCCGTGGGCCTCGGTCGACGCGGTGATGGTCTCGCGGTAAGGAATGCGCGGGATCTTCAGGTTGACCTCGACGCCGAAGCGCCGCTTGAGCTTGGCGACCGTGACTTCGATGTGCGACTGTCCCTGCCCGGCGAGGAGCAGCTGCTTGGTCTGCGCGTCGCGGTTGTAGCTGATGCTCGGGTCTTCCTCCTGCAGCCGGTGCAGCGCCGTGCTGATCTTCTCTTCGTCGCCGCGCGTCTTGGGTTCGATGGCGTACGAGATCACCGGTTCCGGGAACTTGATCGGGCAGCACCCTGAACGCGATCGCCTTGTCGCCGAGGAGATCGCTCGTCTGCGTGTCTTTCAGCTTGGCCACGGCGCCAAGGTCGCCGGCCCGGATCTCGGGCACGTTGGCCGCCGTCTTTCCCTGCAGAAGCGTCAGGTGGCCGAACCGCTCGGAGACGTCGCGCGTGAGGTTGTGCAGCGCCGAGTCCGCCTTCACGGTGCCGGAGATGACCCGGAACATCGTGATCCGTCCGGCGAACGCATCCGCGACCGTCTTCCACACGAAGACCGCGGCAGGGCCACCGTCGGCCGCCTTCACGGCGACGCTCTCGTCGGAGCTCTTCGCGGTGGCGCTGAACGGCCGCTCCGCCGGAGACGGCACGAAGGAAAGGATTGCGTCGAGCAGCGGCTGCATGCCGATGTTCGCCATCGCCGAGGTGCAGACGAGCGGGAAGATCCGCCCCGCGGCGACGCCGCGCTTGAGTCCGTCGACCAGTTCCTCCTGCGTGAGAGTCCCGGACTCGAAGAACTTCTCCATCAGGGCATCGTCGGCTTCGGCGACCATCTCGATGAGCGCGTCGCGCGCGGCCTGTGCCTCGGTCGCAAGCTCGTCGGGTATCGGCCCTTCCGACGGCTTGCCGCTGCCGTCGGCCGGAAACGTCCAGCCCTTCAGCGCGACGAGATCGACGACGCCGCGGAAGTGTTTCTCCTCTCCGATCGGAATCTGCACCGGAATCACCGTGCGGCCGAAGACGCCGCGCAGCGAGTCGAGGGCGCGGCCAAGGTTGGCTCGCTCACGATCGAGACGGCTCAAGACGACGAGCCGAGGCGCGTCCATTTCGGCCGCGATGCTCCAGACCTTCTCGGTCGACACCTGCACTCCGGAGACGGCGTCCACGACCACGAGCGCGGCGTCCGACACGCGCAGAGCGGCGCGCGCATCGCTGAGAAAGTTGGCCATGCCCGGGGTGTCGATGAAGTTGATCTTGGTGCGGTTCCACTCGACGTAGGCGAGGCTGGCGGACAGGGTGTGCTTGCGGGCGATCTCTTCCTCGTCGTAGTCGGTGACCGTCGTGCCGTCGTCGACGCGGCCGAGGCGGTTGACAGCGCCGGCATCGAAGAGCAGCGCGGAGAGCAACTGCGTCTTGCCGGCGCCGCTATGACCGACTAGGGCGACATTTCTCAGGCTCTGGGCATCGTAGACTTTCATGGGAGGTGGCCTCCGAAGCTGCCAGCTTCCCGCTTCCAGCTGCCAGCTCGAAACGATTAGCGCTCTAAGCTGGCCATCAGGCCGCTCAGCATCCGTCTGACCTCTTCCAGTTGCGCCGAGAGCCGGGAATGCTCAGCAGCGGGCAGGAATCCCAGATCCCGAGCAAGAAGCAAATCATACTCAACTTCGTTGAGGGATCCCAAGCGTGTTCGTAGCGAGCAGAAGTCACGCATCGGCCCATTCGAGCGATGTTTTGCGCCAAGAGCCCTTCACCGCCGAGAGCGCCGAGAACGCTGAGCTCTTAGGGTTTGTCTCTGCGGGCCTCGGCGAACTCGGCGGTGAAGGGCTCTTGGCGCCCGCGAACCGCCCTACTCGTAGCGTAGTGCTTCGATCGGATCGAGCCTGGATGCTTTGATCGCCGGGAAGAGGCCGAAGAAGATGCCGACGCCGGCCGAGAAGCCGATGCCGATGGCGAACGACCACCACGGGAGCGAGACGGGGAAGCCTGAGAGCCAGTGGACGACCATGCCGATGCCGCTGCCGAAGATGATGCCGATGAGGCCGCCGACCGAGGTCAGGAACGCGGCTTCGATCAGGAACTGCCACAGGATTTCGCGCCGTCTGGCCCCGAGGGCCTTCCGCACGCCGATCTCGCGCGTGCGTTCGGTGACCGAGATCATCATGATCGCCATCACGCCGATGCCGCCGACCATCAGCGCGATCGAGGAGATGACGACGAGCGCGAGGAACGTCGCGCGGCTGATCTGTTCCCAGACCTGCAGCACGGCATCCTGCGTCACCAGATCGAAGTCGTTGCCCTCGTCGAGCTTGAGGCGGTGGCGGACGCGCATCAGCGCTTCGACTTCGCGCAAGGCCGCTTCACGCATGCCGGCCCGTGGCACGACCGCGACCATGGCCGTCCGGAACACGGCGGGGTTGAAGCTGCTCGCCGAGATGCGCGCCGAGCCGCGCAGCACCTTGCCGTAGAACTTCTCGTGCGCGCCGTAGGGAATCACGGCGAAATCGTCCACTTCGGTCGAAAACCCGCCCGGGCTGGGCCGCTTGCCGAGCACGCCGATCACGGTGAACTGGTTGTTGCCGATGCGGACGGTCTTGCCGATCGGATCCACGTTCGGGAAGAGCGACTGCCACGGACCGTTGCCGAGCATCACCACGGCGCGCCGATGCTCGACCTCCGCCGGGATGAAGAGGCGGCCGGCCTCGACCTTGGCGAAGTTCACCGCGGCCCAGTTCTCGGTCGCGCCGAAGACCGAGAGTTGCTTGGTGCGCTCGCGGCCGTAATAGATGCGCGATCTCGAGTTGCCGTACATGCCGAGCCAGACATCGACCAGCGCCACCGACGGGCACTCCCGTTCGATCGCCCGTGCGTCCTCCATCGTGAGATTGGGCCGGCGCGCCACCTCGAGGAAGCTGCGCCCCGCGGCGAAGCTCAGGGCGCCCCACTTCTGCACCATGATCGTGTCCGGCCCGAGTTGGCTGATCGAATCGCGCAGCGAGTTGTCGAAGCCGCGGATGAGCGACGTCATGCCGACGATCGAGGTGATGCCGATCACGACTCCCAGCACCGTCAGCGCCGAGCGCATCTTGCTCGTGCGCAGCGTATCGAAGGCCATGCCGACGATCTCGCGGAGCAGTCCCGTGCGCATCCCAGCCATAGCCTATTCCCTCCGCAGCGCTTCGATGGGGTCGAGCTTCGCCGCCCGCATCGCCGGATACATGCCGAAGAACAGACCGACCAACGCCGTGATGCCAATGCCCATGACCACCGACCAGAGCTGCACCGCCGCCGGCAGCGGCGAGACCTTGCTGATGATTTGAGCGAGCGCCGCGCCGAGCAGCGTGCCGACCACGCCGCCGAACGTCGACAGCGTGACCGACTCGGTGAGGATCTGGTAGATGATGTCGCGCCGGCGCGCGCCGAGCGCCTTGCGCAAGCCGATTTCGCGGGTGCGCTCGCTGACCACCATCAGCATGATGTTCATGATCACGATGCCGCCGACGACGAGCGACATCGAGACGACGCCGATGAGCACGGCGAAGATGCCGGCCGTCGCCGTCTGATAGATGCCGAGGAGCGTGTCCGAGGAGAACATCCCGAAGTTGTCGGGTTCTTTTGGCCGCAGCCGGCGTTCGATCCGCATCGCCACGGTGGCCTCGTCCATCGCCGTTCGAGTGAGCTCCGGCGTCTTCGGCCGGACCAGGAGCTGGACACCGAACGGGCGGGATCCGAACATCTTGCGGAAGGTGCCGAACGGGACGACGGCGAAGTTGTCCTGCGAATTCCCGAAGGCGGATCCCTTCTTCTTGCTGATGCCGACGACGCGGTGATGCAGCGGCCCGATCTTCACCATCTTGTCGAGCGGGTCGGCCGGTCCGAACAGCTTGTCGGCGACCTCCCACCCGATGACGGTTACCGGGCGGCTGGAGTCGACCTCGGCGGGGCTGATCAGCCGTCCGCGCTCGATATCGAAGGTCGAGAAGTGCACGTAGTCGCGGGTGACGCCGCGCACCTGCACGCCCTCGACGGTCTGGTTGACGTAGCTGAGGCTGGCGTTCGACTGGGACTGCGCCGCGGCGGCGCCGACGTTCTCGCTGTAGCGCTGGACGGCGGCGAGGTCATGGAGCGTGATCCGCGGGTTGTTCCGCACGCGCTCCTCGTCGGCTTCCGTCCGCACCACCGGCATCCGCGAGATGGTGAAGTTGTCGGCCCCGACGCCCGACACGATGGTGTCCGAGACGTAAGCATTCATCCCCTGGACGAGCGAGACCACGGCAATGATCGAGGTCACGGCCACGATGTTGCCGAGCACGGTCATGAACGAGCGGAGCTTGCTCCCCCAGATCGCCTGCAGCGCGATCGTCGCCGACTCGAAGAAATAACTCATTGCGCTGGGGCGCCGGTCGCGCGCGGCGCTTGTTCGACCTTGACCGCCGCGCCGTCGGCGAGGGTCCGCACCGATTGCGAACGGACCGACGATGACGCTGTCGGCGTCCTTGAGGCCGCTCAGGATCTCGAAGGACTTCTCGCCGGCGATGCCGGTCTTGACCGGCTCGAATACCGCCTTGCCGTCACGGACCACGAAGACGCCCTCGAGCTCCTTGCGCTCCTGCCCCGGCTTCAACTCGGACGCCTGGACGGTGGTCGACGACGGACGCCGCCCCTCGGTCGCTGGTGCACGCACGACCTGCCCCTTGTCGTCGACCACGACCTCGCGGACCGTCGTCGCCTGGATCGGCACGGCCAGCGCCTGGGCGCGGGTGGCGGTCGTGATGTCGGCGGTGCAGGTGAAGCCGGGCCTGACGTCTGGGATCTCGCCCTCGACCGTCAGCGTCACCTTGAAGTTGGTGGCCTGGGTCGAGGCCTGACCGGTCGCCTGAATCGGGCTGTTGCCGATCTCGGTCACCTTCGCGATGAACGTCTTGCCGCTGATCGCGTCGACCGTGATCGTGGCGGTCTGGCCGAGCTGCACGTTCGGGATATCGGTCTCGTCGACCTCGACCTCGGCCTCGATGACCGACATGTCGGCCACCTGCAGCAGCACCGTGCCGGCGTTGTTCATCGTGCCGACCACCGCGGTCTCGCCCTGCTCGATGTTCCGGCGGGTGATGATGCCGTCGATCGGCGATTCGATGCGGACCTTGCTGAGATCCGTCCTGGCGTTCTCGAGCGTCGCCTGCTCCTGCTCCGTGCGCAGCTGCAGCGTGCGGAGGTTCTGCTCTTGCGAGGCCAGGTCGGCCTTTCGCATGGCCAGGTCGTTCTCCGCCCGCTCGAGCGTTTCCTTCGTCGTCAGCCCGCCCTTGGCGAGGTTCTGCTGCCGCCGGTAGGCATCCTCGGCCTGCTTGAGCGCCGTACGCGAGCTCTCGAGCGAGAGCCGCATCTGCTCGAGCTGCGATCGGGCGGCGCCGAGCGAGGCTTCGCCGCTCTGCACGCGCGTGCGCAGGTTGCGCGGGTCGATCTGCAGCAGGAACTGTCCCTGCTTGACCCGCTCGCCTTCCTGGACCGCCAGGTCGGTTACGCGTCCGCTCGTGTCGGCGCTGATGTTGACGAACCGCTTCGGCTGGATTTTGCCCGACGCCGAGACGATCGCCTTCAGATCGCGCTTCTGGATCGCCTCGGTGTGGACCGTGACGCCCTCGACCCGCTTGAACCTGAAATTGGCGTACGCAATGCCGCCGAGCACCGCCACTACGCCGACACCGATCAGAATCTTCTTGTTCCTCGTCAATTCGATCTCCCAAACGCGCTCATGACGCCGGCGATCACGACGATGATCACCGCGTAGAGGCCGAAGAGGCCAATCGCGATGGGTCCCGTCCGGCGCCGGTACAACACACCAAGCCCGATGGCGAGCAGCACGAACCACCAGACGATGAACAGGTCGATCATGCCGAGCAGCCGGCCGATGAACGACTGGTCGTCGATCATCGGCAGAAAGACCGCCAGGTTCGTCGCGCTCGTCATCGAGCCGCGGAAGTAGTTCAGCGGTCCGGTGAAGAGCTGGCCGGCGGCCGAGATGACCGACGAGTGGACGTAGACCGCGAACAGCTGCTTGAACGTGGCCTGCCCACCCATCAGGATGGTAAAGACGCCCCAGAGAATGCCCGCGATGACGACCGAGATGACCGGGCCGAAGATGAGCACGCTGACGAAGGTCTGATACGTCGCGAACCGCATCCCCTTCGCCATGTTCGCGTACATCTCGTCGTTCACCTGCATCCCGAAGTTTTCCATCTGCCGGACGTTGTTCTCGAGCGCCGCCTGGCGGCCGGCTTCGGTCGTCATCGGCAGCGTCACGCCTGCCGCGATGATGACCGTCACGATGACGAGCATCCAGAACCAGCGCGGGTAGGCGACGACGTTCTGATACGTCTCCTTAGGTGACGTAATCACGCCGACGAACCGGGACAGCAGGCCCATGGGGGCGGCAGGCGCCCCGGCGGCAGTCGAGGGAGTGGTCATAGTGTGGGGAAGTGGCAAACTTCGCCGGCACTCGAGCCGGTGAAGGGTACCGTGCGATTTTACTGCAGGAGAATACGATAGAAGTGCCCGCCAGGTTTCGCCCTTTTCTCTCCCGGAACTTCAATCCCGTCTGCAGCTTAGGGTCGAGCGACGGGACCGGCCCCCGGCCACGGCCCAGCTGGCACCTCCGGCTAAGGTGCCAGCCATCCTGCCGTAGAGTCGCCGAACCTGGCACCTCGCCGTACGCTAAGCTGACTCAGGATGGGCAGGTCGTTCTCGAGTGCCTCGATGGCACTCATTATCCTTCTTTTCACCTCAGTTCCGGCCGTGGCTCAGACCTTTGAGGCGGTCGGCACCAAGGCCGCCGGCATGGGCGGCGCGTTCGTGGCCGTTGCCGACGATGCCAGCGCGGTTTATTGGAATCCCGCCGGCCTCGTGCTCGGGGGCTCGTATTTCAGCATGGTCCTCGACTACAACGAGGGCCAGGCCGAGCCCGACGACATCAGCCAGGCTGGCCGCCGATCGTCGAACATCATCGCGTTCAGCACGCTCCCCGTCGGCGTGTCGTACTACCGGCTGACGTCGAGCCGGCTGACCCCCACGATCGATCCCCAGCGCGTGCGCCTCGATCGTCTGACGACGCATCATGCGGGTGTGACGCTCGTCCAGTCCCTCACCGATCGCTTCGCCGTCGGTGCGACATTGAAATGGGTGCGCGGCTACGCGGCGTCCGGCTTCGTGCCGGACGGGGACCGCGACGACCTCCTTGATGGTGCCGGCGAGCTTCCGGACGCGTCGACCAGCAAGTTCGACGCGGATATCGGCGTCATGGCGTCGCTCGGGGCCGTGCGCGCGGGCGTGACGGTGCGCAACGTGATGGAACCCGATTTTTCAACCGCCACGCGCGACCCCGTGACCGTGTTGACCATGAAGCGCCAGACCCGGGCCGGTGTTTCCTACGTCGGCGTCGCGGGCCTCATCCTCGCCGCCGACCTTGACGTCGAGCGCGCGGCCGGGTCGCTCGGCGAGGTGCGCGACCTGGCGGCCGGCGCGGAAGCGAAGCTTTTCAGGCGCGTGGCGGTGCGCAGCGGCTTTCGCTACAACACGCTCGGCGACGAGCCCGGCGGGCACGCACCTGTCTACAGCCTCGGTACCAGCGTCGCGACCTACCGCCAGCTCCTGGTGGACGCCCAGGTCACCCTCGGGTCCCGCGCGGGTGACCGCGGCTGGGGCATCGCGGCGCGGCTCGTTTACTAGGGTTCAAGGTTCAAGGTTCAAGGTTCGAGCCAGGAGCCCTGAACCTTGAACCCCGTGAGCCTCCCCTCACCCCCGTCCCCATCCTGCCGATATCAGATCTGTGCAGGAGGCACGCCAGGCTCAGCCGTAAGGCGCTCTTGGGACGAATTCTGTGTTTCCGGCCGCCCGGATGTCCGTTCGTGTCAGTTCAACATCCGTTTTGTCCGCCCGTCTTGACAAAAAATGTCAACCATGTACACTATCCATCTCCCCCAGCGTGTTCTCCCTCGCCGACTGACGTGGTCCGGCCCTCAGGCCGCGATCCGCGCAGCCAACTTCGCGATCTGAGTTGCAACGATGGCCGTCCGTATCGGCGACCTGCTTCTGAAAGAAAAGCGCATCACCCCTGCCCAGTTGCAGGAGGCGCTCAATTACCAGAAGACCAACGGTGGCAAGCTCGGCTTGAACCTCGTCAAGCTCGGCTTCGTCACCGACGAAGAGATCACGTCGCTTCTCAGCAAGCAGTACGGTGTCCCCTCGATCAATCTCACGCAGTTCGAGATTGACCAGTCGGTCATCAAGCTCATCCCCCCCGACACGGCTCAGAAGTACCAGATCGTTCCGCTGAGCCGCTCGGGCGCGACGCTCACGATCGCGATTACCGATCCGACCAACGTGTTCGCCATGGACGACATCAAGTTCATGACGGGCTACAACGTCGAGCCGGTGGTCGCGTCGGAAACGGCGGTCACCGACGCGATCAAGCGCTACTACCCGGCGGCGGGGTCCGCACCGAAGACGGCGCAGAAGCCGGCCGAGAAGAAACCCGAGAAAGCGCCCAAGCCGCAGCCGCAGCAAGCAAGCCTCTCGAGCGCCGCGACGCTCGAACTGGTCACCAAGGCTCTCGAGGAAACGACCGCCGCCGTCGTCGACGACGACGTGGAACTGCTCGAGGAGCTCGAGCAGATCGACGTGGCCTCGCTCGAGCGGCAGGGCGGCGAGGCGCCGGTCATCCGGCTCGTCAACCTGATGCTGATGTCGGCGATTCAGAAGGGGGCGAGCGACATCCACATCGAGCCGTACGAGAAGGAGTTCCGCGTCCGGTTCCGCATCGACGGCATCCTCTACAACGTCATGGCGCCGCCGATGAAGTTCCGCGATGCGATCACCTCGCGCATCAAGATCATGGCCAAGCTGGATATTGCCGAGAAGCGGCTGCCGCAGGACGGCCGCATCAAGATCCGCTTCGCCGTCGACGGCGCGCTCAAAGAGATCGACTTCCGTGTCTCCTGTCTGCCGACGCTCTTCGGCGAGAAGATCGTCATGCGCTTGCTCGACAAGGACAAGCTGATGCTCGACATGACGAAGCTCGGCTTCGAAGCCGAGTCGTTGAGCAAGCTCGAGGTCGCGATCGGGAAGCCCTGGGGCCTGGTGCTCGTCACCGGTCCGACGGGCAGCGGCAAGACGAACACGCTCTACTCGTCGATCTCCAAGGTCAACACCACCGAAACCAACATCATGACGGCGGAGGACCCGGTCGAGTTCAACCTCGTCGGCGTCAACCAGGTGCAGGTGCGCGAGAACATCGGCCTGAACTTCGCCGCCGCGCTGCGGTCCTTCCTGCGCCAGGACCCCAACATCATCCTGGTCGGTGAAATCCGCGACTTCGAGACCGCCGAGATCGCGGTCAAGGCCGCGCTCACCGGCCACCTCGTGCTCTCGACGCTTCACACCAACGATGCGCCGAGCACGATCAACCGGTTGATGAACATGGGCATCGAGCCGTTCCTCGTCGCCAGTTCGGTCAACCTGATCTGCGCCCAGCGCCTGGTGCGACGCGTGTGCGCCGCGTGCAAGGCCGACCACCCGACGCCGCCGCAGGCGCTCGTCGAGGCCGGCTTCACGCCCGACGAAGCGCAGAAGGTCGTTCCCAAACGCGGTACGGGCTGCGAAATCTGCAACCAGACGGGTTACAAGGGCCGCGTCGGTCTGTACGAAGTCATGGAGATCACCGAAGAGCTGCGCGAGCTGATTCTCGTCGGCGCCTCCGGTCTCGAGCTGAAGCGCAAGGCGGTCGAGGAAGGCATGATCACGCTCCGTCGCAGCGGCTTGCGCAAGGTCATGGAAGGTGTGACGACGATCGAGGAAGTGGCGCGGGAGACGATGAAATAGCTTCCAGCCTTCAGGCTGCCAGCTGCCAGCTGGAAGCTCGAAGGCCGGAAGCGGCGAAGCTTCGAGACTGGAAGCTCGAAACTGATGGCTACACTACCCGAACTGTTACAGACGCTCGTCGACAACGAAGGCTCCGACCTGCACCTGACGACGCAGACGCCGCCGCAGATCCGCGTCCACGGCAAGCTGCAGGTCCTCGACCTGCCGCCGCTCGGTGCCGCCGACACCAAGACGCTGGCCTACAGCGTGCTGACCGACTCGCAGAAGAAACGGTTCGAGGAGACGCTCGAGCTCGACTTCTCGTTCGGTATCCGGGGCGTCGCGCGCTTCCGCTGCAACGTCTTCAACCAGCGCGGCGCCGTCGCCGCGGTCTACCGCGTCATTCCCGAAACGATCAAGCCGTTCCACGAGCTCGGTCTGCCGGCGGTCATCGGCAACCTGTCCGAGCGGCCGCGCGGTCTGGTCCTCGTCACCGGCCCGACGGGCAGCGGCAAGTCGACGACGCTGGCGGCGATGATCGACAAGATCAACACCGAGCGCCGCGAGCACATCATCACCATCGAAGATCCGATCGAGTACATCCATCAGCACAAGGGCTGTCTCGTGAACCAGCGCGAGGTCCACGCCGACACCCTCGGCTTCGGCGCCGCGCTGCGCGCCGCCCTGCGCGAAGACCCCGACATCGTCCTCATCGGCGAAATGCGCGACCTCGAGACGATCGAGTCGGCGCTGCGCATCGCCGAGACCGGGCACTTGACGTTCGCCACGCTGCACACGAACTCGGCGGCGCAGACGATCAACCGCATCATCGACGTCTTTCCGGCGCACCAGCAGGGCCAGATCCGGACGCAGCTGTCGCTCGTGCTCGAGGGCATCGTCTGTCAGGCGCTCCTGCCGCGCGCCGACGGCAAGGGCCGGGTCGTGTCGCTCGAGATCATGGTGCCGACGCCGGCCATCCGGAACCTGATCCGCGACGACAAGGTGCACCAGATCTACTCGACGATGCAGACCGGGCAGGAGAAGCTCGGGATGCAGACGATGAACCAGAACCTGGTGACGCTCTATCAGAAGCGCCTCATCACGATCGAGACCGCGATGAGCGCGTCGTCGCAGAAAGACGAGCTCGAACAGATGATCAGCCGCGGCGCCGGGGTCGTGGCCGGGGCGGGGATGCGGGCGGGGATGCCGCCACGGACGACGGTGAGGTAGGGCTCAAGGCTCACGGCTCAAGGCTCAGGCAAGATCTTCGACCACGTACTCGAAGCTTTTGCCTGAGCCCAGAGCCGTGAGCCCTGAGCCGGACAGCGAAGCCAGACGAGAGGATCTATGCCGACATTTGCTTATTCGGGTCGCACGCGAACAGGACAGACGGTGACCGGCGAGCACATCGCCGACACGATGGACGCGGCGGTATCGGCGCTGCGCCGTGAGCAGATCATGGTGACGCGGATCGATCCCGCCAAGGCCGCGGCGCAGGGCCGAGGCCAAGGCGGAGGCGAAGCCGGGCGCGCCCAAGCCCGGCAAGTCCGTGCCGGCCAAGAACCTCGCGATCTTCACGCGCCAGTTCTCGGTCATGATCGACGCCGGCCTGCCGCTCGTGCAGTGCCTGGACATCCTCGGCAAGCAGGAGCCGCACAAGAACTTCTCGGCGGTCATCCTCAAGGTGCGCGAGGACGTCGAGGGGGGCGCGGCGCTGGCCGACAGCATGAAGCGGCACCCGAAGACGTTCGACGCGCTCTACTCGAACATGATTGCCGCGGGTGAGGCGGGCGGTATCCTCGACACGATTCTCAAGCGCCTCGCGGTCTACATCGAGAAGAACGTCAAGCTGAAGAGCGACGTCAAGTCGGCGATGATCTACCCGGTCGCGGTCATCGTCATCGCGGTGATCGTCGTCGGCGCGATTCTGTGGAAGGTCATCCCGACGTTCGCGTCGCTCTTCTCGGGCCTCGGCGCCGAGCTGCCGCTGCCGACCCGCGTCGTCATCGCCGCGAGCGACTTCGTCGTGGCCTGGGGCTGGTTGATTGTCATCGCGCTCGGCATCGCCGGCTACATGATCAAGCGCTACTATGCCACCGAGAACGGCCGCTTCGTGATCGACGCGCTGCTGCTGAAGACGCCCGTGCTCGGCAACATCATCCGCAAGGTCGTCGGTGGCGCGTTTCTGCCGCACGCTCTCGACGCTCCTGTCGTCGGGCGTGCCGATTCTCGACGGCCTCGACATCACCGCCCGGACGTCGGGCAACGCCATCATCGAGAAGGCCATCCAGACGACGCGTACCGGGATCGAGCGCGGCGAGACCGTGTCGGGCCCGCTGCGCGAGACCGGCGTGTTTCCCTCGATGGTCGTCCAGATGATCAACGTCGGTGAAACGACGGGCGCGCTCGACACGATGCTGTCGAAGATCGCGGACTTCTACGAGGACGAGGTCGACACCGCCGTGGCCGGCATGCTGACGTTGCTCGAGCCGATCATGATTGCCTTCCTGGGCGTCGTCGTCGGCGGTATCGTCATCGCGATGTATATGCCGATCTTCGACCTGATCAGCAAGTTGACGGGATAACTGGTTCAGGGTTCATGGTTCAGAGTTCACGGTTCACAGCTTCCCGGTCGGACGTGAACCCTGAACGCTGAACTGCTGAACCTTGAACGCTGAACCCTGAACCTGAGAATGTCACCAAACTTCCGACGCCGTCTGTTGTGGTTGATTGCCGGCCGCGCCGCGGTCGTCACGCTGCTGCTCGGGTCGGCGATTCTGATCCAGATTCAGGCGCCCGGGTCGCTGCCGATCGACCCGTTCTTCTTCCTGATCGGCCTGACCTACGCGCTGACGGTCGTCTACGTGCTGCTCCTCCGGCACGCGGAGCAGCACCGCTGGATCGTCGACGTGCAGCTGGCGTGCGACGCGGCTCATCGTGTCGGCGCTCGTCTACCTCACGGGCGGCGTGTCGAGCTATTTCACGTCGCTCTACACGCTGCCGATCATCGCCGCGAGCACGATCCAGTCGCAGCGGACCGGCATGATGGTGGGGGTGCTGAGCTCGGTGATGTACGCCGGGCTCGCGAGCGCGCAGTACTTCGGGACGCCGGCGCTGCCGGTGGTCGTCGGCGCCGATTCGCGGCCGCAGGAGCGGGTGGCGCTCTTCATCGTCTTCCTGAACATCTTCGGGTTCCTGGCCATCGCGCTGCTGAGCGGCTGGCTGGCCGAGCGTCTGCGCCGGACCGGCGCCGCGCTCGAGCAGACGTCGAACCAGCTCGCGGATCTGCAGGCGTTCAGCGATCACGTCATCAGCAGCCTGACCGGCGGGCTCGCGACGACCGACATCGAGGGCCGGATCCTCAGCTTCAACAAGGCGGCCGAGGGGATCACCGGCGTGACCGCGGCCCAGGTCGTCGAACGCCGCGCGGCCGAGGTCCTCCAGCTGCCGTCCGAGTTTGCCGAGCTGTTCGGCTCGCGCGAGGGCCGGCCGCGGCTGCCGCGCGTCGAGTACGTGTTCAAGTGCGCCGACGGACGCGAGATCGAGCTCGGCATCAGCACGGCGATCCTGCGCACGCCGCGCGGCGAAGTCGGGTTCGTCTTCACCTTCCAGGACGTGACCGAGGCCCGCCGGCACGAGCGCGAGGCGCGCATTCAGCAGCGCCTGGCCGCGGTCGGCGAGATGGCCGCCGGGATCGCGCACGAGATTCGCAATCCGCTGGCGTCGATGTCGGGTCGCTGCAGATCCTGCGGCAGGAGCTGCCGCTCAGCGACGAGCAGTCGCAGCTGATGGATATCGTGCTCCGCGAGTCCGACCGGCTGAACGAGACGATTCGCAGCTTTCTCGCCTACGCCCGGCCGCAGCGGAACGCGTCGGCGAAGCTCGACGTGCGGCAGATCGTCACCGACACGGCGACGCTGCTGCAGAACAGCCCCGAGCGGCTCGAGACGCACGCGATCCGCTGCGACGTGCCGCCCGAACCGGTGTGGTGCCTCGCCGACGAGGCCCAGATCCGGCAGATCGTCTGGAACCTGGCGACCAACGGGCTGCGCGCGATGGGTGAGGGCGGGACGCTGACGCTCGCGGCTGCACCGGCGCGCTCCGAGCCCGGCAAGCCCGACATGATCGCCCTCGCCGTCACCGACGAGGGCATCGGCATCGATCCCGAGGATCTCGACGGCATCCTGCAGCCGTTCCACGGCGGGTTCGCGCGCGGGACCGGGCTGGGCCTCTCGATCGTCCACCGCATCGTCAGCGACTACGGCGGCGAGCTGCTGATGACGTCCGCGCGCGGCAAGGGAACGACGGTGACGGTCAAGCTGCCGGCGGTGGAGACGGGCCGAAGAAAGTCTGAAGTCTGAAGTGGGAAGTCTGAAGTAGGGAAGTCGGAAGTGGGAAGTCCGAAGTGAAAAGTTTGAAGTGAAGCGTGGAGCTCGAAGGGCAACGGGCTCGCCGAAACGATGGAAGCTGGAAGCCGAAAGCTGGAAGCTGACTATGGCAACCGACACCGTAACTGAACCCGTCACCACGGCGCCCCCGCGCGTGCTCGTCGTCGACGACGAGCGCTCGATGCGGGAACTGCTGTCCATCGTGCTCAAGCGCGACGGCTACGAGGTGCTGGTGGCCGACGATGGGGTGCGCGCGATCGAGCTCCTGAAGAAGCAGCGCGTGGACATCCTGATCACCGACATCCGCATGCCGCAGATGAGCGGCGTCGACGTGCTGCGCGAAGCCAAGAACATCGATCCCGAGATCATCAGCATCGTCATGACCGCGTTCGCTTCGACGGACACGGCGGTCGAAGCCCTGCGCCTCGGGGCGGCCGACTACGTCCACAAGTCGCCGAGCGCGGCCAACGAGCTGCGGCTGCGCGTGCGGAAGGAGCTCGAGCGCAAGAACCTCCAGCGCGAGAACGTGCTGCTCAAGCGCGCGCTGCAGAGCTCGCACAAGTTCTCGAACATCATCGGCCGCAGCGACCCGATGCTGGCCGTGTTCCAGCTCATCGAAACCATCGCGCCGACCGGAAGCACCGTGCTCATCACGGGCGAGTCGGGAACCGGCAAGGAGCTCGCGGCGCGGGCGATTCACTACAACTCGCTCCGCAAGGAACGCCCGTTCGTGGCGCTCAACTGCGGCGCGCTGTCGGAGACGCTGCTCGACTCGGAGCTCTTCGGCCACATGAAGGGGTCCTTCACCGGCGCCGACACCAACAAGAAGGGGCTCATCGAGGTGGCGGAGAAGGGGTCGATTTTCCTCGACGAGATCGGCGAGATGAGCGCCCTCGTCCAGGTCAAGCTGCTGCGCGTGCTGCAGGAGCGCAAGTACCGGCGCCTGGGCGGGACCGAGGAGGTCGAGGCTGACATCCGCGTGATCGCCGCCACCAACCGCGATCTGTCGAAGATGGTCGCCGAGGGGACGTTCCGGGAAGACCTGTTCTACCGAATCAACGTCATCCCGATCCGATTGCCGGCGCTGCGCGAGCGCATCGAGGACATCCCGCTCCTCGCCGACCATTTCGTCATGCGCTTCGCCACCGAGATGGGGAAGACCATCGCCGGGATTTCCGGAGCCGCCATGGCGTGTCTCCAGGCGTACGGCTGGCCCGGCAACATCCGCGAGCTGGAGAACGCCATCGAGCGCGCCGTCGCGCTCGAGCGCAGCCCGTCGATTCTGGTCGAGAGCCTGCCCGAGCAGGTGCGCGGCGCGGCGGCGGCCGCCGCCGGCGCGGCCGTGCCGTCCGAGAACTTCCCCGACAACGGCTTCGACCTCGAGCAGCACGTCCAGCACATCGAGCGCGAGTACATCGCCGAAGCGCTGAAGCGCGCCGGCGGAGTCAAGGTGAAGGCCGCCGAGCTCCTGGGGATGTCGTTCCGGTCATTCCGCTACTACATGAAGAAGTACGACTTGAAGTAGGGCTTCAGGCTCTCAGGCTCAGGGCTCTAGGCAAAACCCTCGGAATACGCATTCTGAGGCTCTGGCCTGAGCCTAGAGCCTAGAGCCTAGAGCCTAGAGCCCAGAGCCCCGCGCCACCGACACTTTCTGACAACCCGGGGCGACACAAATTGTCAGGTCGCCAAAAATTGGCACCGTTTTCGAGCCGAGAGCGAACAGGCTGTTCTTGCTAACCATAGGTAATCAAGTGACTTATCGCTAGACTGGCACGCGCTTCACGGTCTGGCATTGCCGTTGCTCATTGGCTGTCCGTCGGCCGCTGGGAATGACCAGTCGGGAGCCGACGCGGGTGTTCCCCGCGGCCAACACACAAAACTTCGACCACTACTGAGGAGAGATGACAATGAAGGTTCGTAACCAGAAGGGTTTCACGCTTATCGAGCTGCTGATCGTCGTGGCGATCATCGGCATCATCGCGGCCATCGCGGTCCCGGGTCTGCTCCGTGCGCGTATGTCCGGTAACGAGGCCTCGGCCATTGGCTCGATGCGCGCGGTCAGCAGCGCGAACTCGGCCTACTCGTCGGCGGCGGCTGGCGGTGCTTACGCGATCCTCCTGACGACCCTCGGCAACCCCTGCGGCACCACTGGCCAGGGCTTCCTGCCGCCCGACATGTCGGCCGCGGCGACGGTGCTCAAGAGCGGCTACAACGTGACGCTCGCGACGGCTGGCGCGGGCGCGGGTCCTGCGGACTGCAACGCCCAGCGCGACCGAGGTGGACTTCTACGCGTCGGCGACGCCGGCAACGGTCGGCTCGACCGGCAATCGCGCGTTCTCGACTTCGGCCGCTGCGACGATTTATCAGAACGCGGCTGGCGTTCCGCCGAGCGCCGCGCTCACGCTCGCGGGCGGCGATGCGACCAACGTGCCGATTCAGTAGGCAGCGGCTCTTAGCACTGATGGGATGCCCGCGAGAGCGGGCATCCTCTTTTTTGAGATGTCAGCCCCATGGCCACCCAAACCCGCACCGCGCTCTCGAGCTCGCACGGCTTCACGCTCATCGAGCTGCTCGTGACCGTCGCGGTCATCGGGATTCTGGCCGCGCTGGCGGTGCCGGCGCTGATGCGCGCGAAGATGTCGGGGAACGAGGTCTCGGCGATCGGCTCGCTCAAAGCCATCAACGCCGGCCGAGGCGGCCTACTCGTCGACGGCGGCCGCCGGCGGATACGCGACGCAGCTGAGCGTGCTCGGAGCAGCCTGCCCGGGTCGTCCCAGGCGTTCATTTCGCCCGAGCTCGCCGCCGACCCGTCGATGAAGAGCGGGTATTCCATGGTACTGGCGGCCGGCGGCATCCGCGCCCGGCCCGACCGACTGCAACGGCAGTCCCTCGCGTTCGAGCTACTACCTGACGGCCACGCCGACCAACGCCGCGAACGGGCGCCGCGGCTTCTCGACCTCGAACGCCCAGGTCATCTACTTCGACGTGAGCGGCGTGCCTCCCGCCGAGGCTGCCATACAGCCCGGCGGCGGAGCGACGCCGATTCAGTGAACGAGGCGTTTTCCGCTCGCGGGCCCCTGCTCCCGCTCCTGGTTCTGGCTCTCTTCGGTGCGGTCCTTCCGGCCGCGCTCCCCGGCGCCTCCGGCGCCAACGACGAACAGTGCGTCACGCTCGCCGACGCCCCCTCTCACCGACCGCTCGATGCGCTCCCGCTGCTCGAACGATGCAGCCGCCTCTACGCCGATGATGCCGAGCTCGCTGGTGATCTGGCGGCCGCGTACGAGGCGGCCGGCGATGCGGCGCGTGCGGAGGCGACGTATCGCCGCGCCCTGACCATCGATCCCGGCTACGCCGAACTTCGGCTGCGGCTGGGACACCTCCTCCTGAAGAAGGGCATGGCCGTTGACGCCGCGCACCAGGCCGAGCTGGCACTCCGTATCCAGCCGAACCGGCGCGCCCTCGTCGATCTGTTGCAATCGGCGAGTGTCGCCGCGTCTGGGGCGCCGGAATGACGTTCCTGGTGTTCGTCCTTCTCCGATTGGCGGTTGCGACGTTCTGTCTGCTGACGGCGGCCTACGGCGTGTTGAACTGCAGCGCGTTTGCCTTCGACATGTTCATCAGGCCGCAGCTCTTTCCGTGGATCGGGCAGTTCGTGGCCTGGCACCACCTGTGGCTGACGGGCGCCTACCTCCTCAGCGTCCTGAGCGTGTGGCCGGAGCTCGACTGGCGGCGTTCTCGCGATGGGCGCGGCCGCGCCGCCCACTGGGTGGCGATCGCGTACGCCGTGGTGTTCGGCGCCGTCGTCTCGTGGCAGCAGGCCTCGCCGCACCTGCCGACGCTCTGGAACGACCACCGCGCGCTGCCGACGACGCTCGTCGCGCTCGTGCCGCTCGTCTGGCTGGCGGCGATCGACTACCTGTCGGTCGCGAAGCAGACGATCGTCGATGAGGATGCGGCGTGGCGGCCGATCGACGGGCGGCGGTTACTCATGACGTCGGCGGGCGTGGCGGTCTACGTGTGGCTCGTCCACGTGGTCCGCGCCCTGACGCGCGGCGACCTGACCGGTGGCATCGCGGTCTGGATCGTGACCGGCCTCTGGACGCTGACGCTCACGCTCGCGACGTTCGCGCTGGTCTACACGATCGGCTGGCTGATCGAGAGCCTGGCGGCCCTGACACGTGCGCGGCGCACGGCCGAGCGGCTGCTGCTGGTCGCGGTCGCGGCTGTCGTCGTCGCCGTATTTCTGCGCCGCATAGTCCTGCCGACGCTGTCGCTGCAGACGTTCGATGCGTGGGTCGTGTCGGCGTGCGCCGGCGCGGCGGTCGCGATCAGCTGGTCGGGTGTGGCGCGCCGGCGGGTGGCATCGCTGGCGCAGCGCGGCGCGGTCGCGCCCGGCGGTCGCGCCCGGACCATCGCCGCGGCGGGAGCGCTGCTCGTGCCGCCGTTGTCGTTGCTGGCCCTGGGCCTCGTCGAGCGCATCGACTGGGCCTTCGTCGGGCAGCGATTCATCGTCGTGTCGGCGTGGGCGCTGACGTTCGGCTTCGCGCTGCGCGCGACTCGAGACCTCGTTCGGCACGAACGCGCGCCCTCCGCGTTCTCGCCATGGCGATGGGCGGCGCCGCCGCTCGTGGTCTTCGTCGCGGTCCTCGCCCTGCCGCATGCCGCCTCGACCCTGGCGACCGCGCAGGGCGATGGCCGCTTCGAGCCGACGGTGGCCTTCGAGCGGCACGCTGCGGCCGACGTCGCGTTCCAGCTGGTCTCGAACCTGTTTGTCGCCCGCAAGGGATTTGACGCCGAGTACTACCGTTTTCTCCACACCCAGGCGAACTTCTCCGGCGCCGCGTCGGTCACGGTTCCGGTCGTCGACCTTGCGGCGCCGCTGGCGCCCGCGCGCCGCCAGCGCCCGGACATCTACGTCATCGCGCTCGACAGCCTGCGGCGCGACTACCTCTCGCCCTACAACGCCGCGGTCTCGTTCACCCCGTCGATCGGTCAGCTGGCAGCGGACGGCTTCGTCTTCGACAACGCGTTCACGCGGCACGGCGGCACGGAGCTGGCGATTCCGTCGATTTGGGCGGGCGGCATGCTCGTGCGTCAGGTGCGCGTCCGCGGTTTCGAGCGCGTCAATGCCTTCGAGAAGCTGGTGAACACCGAGGGCTATCGCATCCTCATCAACGACTTCACGATCGCCCAGAACATCCTGCCGTCGACGCCGGTGACGCGCCTCAATCCGGGCGTGCCGAGCGCGGACACCGATCTCTGCGGCAACCTCGAAGCGCTGCAGACGGAGCTCGACGCCCGCGGCGACGATGCCCCGCCGGTCTTCGGCTACTTCTCGCCGATGAACGTCCACATCCTCAACACGCAGAGGAACGGACAGCGGTCGCTCGACGGCGACTACCCGGGGTTCTTTGCGCCTTACGCGTCGAGGCTGCGCCGGCTTGATACTTGCCTCGGGCAGTTCCTCTCTTACCTCAAGCGGACGGACCGCTACGACGAGAGCATCATCGTGATCACCTCCGACCACGGCGATTCGCTCGGCGAGAACGGCCATTGGGGCCATGCCACGTGGCTGCCACCTGAGGTCGTGCGCATCCCGCTCATCGTCAAGATTCCGGCGTCGGCCCGGAGCACGGTCACGACCGACCTGGCGCGGCTCGCGTTCTCCACCGACATCGCGCCGACCCTGTACGCGCTGCTCGGCCATTCCGTTCGAGACCTGGGGCCGCTTTTCGGGGCACCGCTCTTCGTGCCCACCGGCGACGGCCTGACGGAGCGCCGTCGCGGGTCGTTCCTGCTGACCGCGAGCTATGGCGCGACGTACGGGCTGCTGCGCCGGAACGGCCGCGGCCTCTACGTGACCGACCTGGTCGAACGCCGGGAGTTCGCCTACGACCTCAGCCGCGGCGCCGTGGGAGCCGAAACCACGGTCGACCACGGCCTGCGTCAGGTCAACCAGCGCGAAATCCGGGGGCAGGTGGCCGAGATTGCCAGTTTTTTCAAGGTGACAAGGTAGGAAATTCAGGGAAATTGGCGCCCTCGGCCCCTCGGGGGCCTCGGTCGCCGCGGGCGCCGAGGATGGTAATCTAGTGGACGTGCGCGATTCGCGCGGTTTCACCCTGATCGAGCTTCTGCTGGTCCTGCTCATCATCGGAGTCCTGCTCGGGATCTCGATGGCGAACTACCGGCAGGCACGCCTGCGCGGCGCCGAGGCGTCGGCCATCGCGTCGCTCTCGGCGATCAATCAGGCCCAGTTCGCCTTCATGCAGACGTGCGGCAGCCAGAAGTTCGCGCCCAAGCTCACCAGCCTCGGCCGGCCGAATCCGAGCACCAACGCGCCGTTCCTGAGTCCGGATCTGACCGCGGCTGACGAGGTCGACAAGAGCGGCTACCGGATCTCCATGGCGGGCCAGGAGGTGACCGAGCCGCTGCTGACGTGCACCGGGGACGTTCCGCTCGAGTCGTATCACGTGACCGCCGACCCGGTGCTGCCGCGGGTCACCGGCTATCGCTATTTCGCCACCAACATGGACCTGGTGATTTACGAGCAGCTGGACGACAGCTTCAAAGGCAAGATGCCCGATCATGGATCGCCGTCGCTCGGGCAGGAGATTCGCGGCATCGCCCGCTAGGGCCACACGACACCAATCTTTATGACACCGTCGAAGCACAAACTGATTCTCGTTCTCGCGCTTGCCGGCCTCGTCGTGTCGGTGATGGCGAGCTACGTTCACTATCAACTGCTCACCGACGCGAGCTATACGAGCTTCTGCGACGTCGGCGATACGATGAGCTGCACGCAGGCCTATCTGAGCCGCTACGGCAGCGTAGCCGGCGTGCCGGTCGCCGTCGGCGGCGTGATGTTCTTCGCCGTGGTGCTCGCCATCGTCGGCCTCACCAGCGGTAAGTCGCGCGAGAACGTCCCCGGCTATGTGTTCGCGCTGTCGACGCTGGCGCTCGCCTTCGTGCTCTACCTCGGTTGGGCATCGTACGCCGTGCTCAAAGTGTTCTGCATCCTCTGTGCGGTCACGTATGCGGCCGTCATCGGCATCTTTCTCATTTCCGGCGGAGCGACCAGCTTTCCCATGAAGACTTTGCCCACGCGCGCTCGTCGTGACCTGAAGACGCTCGTCTCGAGTCCGCTCGCCCTCGTCGTCGCGCTCGTCCTGCTCTCGGGCGCCGTCATGGCCGTCTCCGTGTTCCCGCGCGAAGCGGCGGTGAGCGCCCAGACAACCGCGGCGCAGGCCGCCGCGCCTTTGCCGGCGGTGACTGACGAACAGCGCGCGCAGATCGCCAAATGGTGGGAAGTGCAGCCGAAGGTCGAGGTGCCCGTGCCCGCCGACGGCGCCAAGGTGCTCATCGTCAAGTTCAACGACTATCAGTGCCCGGCCTGTAAGATCACGTTCGACGGCTATCGCCAGATCCTGCCGAAGTACATTGCCAGCGGTCAGGTGAAATACGTCACCAAGCACTATCCCGCTCGAGCCGGAGTGCAATCCGTACGTGCCGGGCGGCAACCATTACGCGTCGTGCGAGGCCGCCGCGTCGGTCCTCATGGCGAAGGCCAAGGGTACGTCCGATAAGCTGGAAGAGTGGATCTTCTCGCACATCGGTCCGCCGGCGCTGACGCCAGACCAGGTCAAGGACGCGGCGCGCACGGTCGGCGGCATCACCGACTTCGACGCCCAGTACGCGCGCGCGAAAGAAGAGATCAAGACCGACGCCGGGCTCGGCCAGTTGCTCGGCGTGAAGTCGACGCCGACCTTTTACATCAACGGCCGGACGCCGACGCAGATCCTCCCACCCCAGTACTTCGAGATCCTGATCCAGCTGGAGCTGCAACGGACCAAGTAAGGCGGTCCGTTGCCACGACGATAGCGACATGCCTCCGGCGATAGCGATAGAGGAGCTGACCAAGGATTACGCCGTCGGCTTCTGGCGCAAACGGCCCTACCGAGCGCTCGACCGGTTATCACTCTCGATCGAAACAGGCGAGATCTTCGGCTTCCTCGGGCCCAACGGCGCCGGCAAGACGACGACGCTGAAGCTGCTGATGCAGCTGATCTTTCCGACCTCGGGCCGGGCGGAGATTCTCGGCCAGCCGGTCGGCCACGTCGCCACGCGGCAGCGCATCGGCTACCTGGCGGAGAACCCCTACTACTACGACTACCTGACGGCGGAGGAGTTGCTCGGTTATTTCGCCCAGCTCTTCGGCTACGACGCCGCCGAGCGCCGGAAGCGGGTCGCGCGCCTGCTCGACGAGGTCGGCATCGGTGGCGAACGACGGCTGCAGCTGCGCAAGTTCTCGAAGGGGATGGTGCAGCGCGTCGGGATCGCACAGGCACTCATCAACGATCCCGAAGTCGTCTTTCTCGACGAGCCCATGTCCGGACTCGATCCCCTTGGGCGCCGGGAGGTCAGGAACCTGATTCTGCGGCTGCGCGACCAGGGCCGGACCGTGTTCTTCAGCTCACACATCCTCGCCGACGCCGAGTCGCTCTGCAGCCGCATCGCCGTTGTCGCCGGCGGCCGCCTGGCTGCGGCGGGCCGGGTCAGCGACATCCTGGCGTTCGAAGTCCGCGGCTGGGAACTGGCCGTCACCGGCGTGACCCGCGAGGTGCTGGCACGCGTGGCCCCGAGCGCGCGGCGGACGTCGGAGATCTCGCCGGGGCATTTCACCATCGAGCTGGCGACCGATCCGCCGCCCGAGCGCGTGCTCGCCGATCTCATCGCCGCCGGCGGGAGCCTCGTTTCGCTCCACCCCATCAGGGATACGCTCGAGGATTTCTTCGTCAAACGTGTGGCCGCGGCGGGATCAGCCCGGGAGATGCCGAGTGCGCGCGATTAGCTGCATCGCCCTCAGCGTCTTCCGCGAGTCGGTCCGGGACCGCGTTCCCTACAACCTCGTGATCTTCGCGATCCTGCTGATCGCCTCGTCGTTCTTTCTCGGGCAGCTGACGGCCGGCCAGGACGTCAAGATCATCAAGGACCTGGGGCTCGCCGCCACTGCCGTCTTCGGCCTCTTCATCGCCATCTTCATCGGCATCGGTCTCGTGTCGAAGGAGGTCGAGCGGCGAAGCATCTACGGGCTCCTGGCCAAGCCGATCAGCCGGCCGCAGCTCATCCTCGGAAAGTACGCCGGGCTCGTCCTGACGCTCGCCGTCAACGTGACGGTGATGACGATCGCGCTCTACGCCGTGCTGGGGTACATGACCTGGACGACCGCCCCTGCGCTCCAGACCGCGTGGGACGCGCCGGGGATCGACCCGCGCCTGCTGAAATCAGTGTTTCTCATCTTCGTCGAGTTGATGCTCATCACGGCGCTCGCCCTCTTCTTCTCGACGTTCTCGACTCCGCTCCTGTCGGCGGCGTTGACCCTGGGCCTCTACATCGTCGGGCACTTCAACGCGGATCTGCGGAACTTCGAGAAGGTCGTCGAGTCGAAGACCGCCGCGTGGCTGGCGCGCGGCTTGTACCATCTCCTGCCCGACCTGTCCGCCTTCGACGTCAAGACGCAGGTCGTGCACGGCCTCGAGGTGCCGGCCGGATATCTCGCCCTGACGGCAGGATACGGCTTTCTCTACATTGCGCTGCTGCTCATCGTGTCGATCCTGATTTTCTCGCGGCGGGACTTCAAGTGACGGCCCGCACACGTCAAGGTCCCCCGGCAGTGACGCTGGCCGCGATTGCCGGCCTCGTCTTGTGCGTAGCCGGCGCCGTGAGCCTGCAGATCGCCCGCGATCGCCTGTACGGCGACCAGTCGCGCGAGACCGCGCGCATTCTGTACGTCCGATCGGGAGAGGCCGTGAAGCGGCTGGCGCTCGATTTCGATGCGCTGTGGGCGGATGTCTATTGGATTCGGGCCATCCAGCATTACGGCGGCGAGCGCCTGCAGAGTGTCGGTCGGCGGAACTACGAGCTCCTGTTCCCGCTCCTCGACCTGACGACGACGCTCGATCCGTACTTCAGCATCGCCTATCGCTTCGGGGCGATCTTCCTGAGCGAGGCATCGCCCGGTGGCCCCGGGCGACCCGATCAGGCGATTGCGCTGCTCCGCAAGGGCGTCGCCGCCCAACCGGAGAAGTGGCAGTACCTGCACGACATCGCGTTCGTCTACTACTGGCATTTCCGCGACTTCGATACCGCGGCGATGTGGTTCCAGCGCGCGTCGGAGCTTCCCAACGCCCCGAACTGGCTCA
Organism: uncultured Acidobacteriota bacterium; assembly: GCA_963847975.1. GTDB lineage: Bacteria > Acidobacteriota > Vicinamibacteria > Vicinamibacterales > 2-12-FULL-66-21 > DATBJJ01. Next base: position 39,846 of record CAWKBU010000010.1, read on the forward strand.
AGCCGCTCGCGGCGTCGGTCCTCGGTGCGGGGAGCGACCGCGCGTCCGCCAGGTTCCTGTGGAACCAGATCCTCCAGTCTGAGGAGGAGTGGCTGCGGCGCAATGCGGCGCGTGCCCTCAGCCAGCTCGACGCCGTCGACGCCGTCGACCAGTTGCAGGCGATCGTCAACCGGTTTCCGCCGCCCGCCGGTGGGCAGTACTCCTGGGAAGCTCTCGTCCGCCGCCGTGTCCTGCGCGGTATTCCACTCGATCCGGTTGGCACACCCTTCGATCTGGATCCCGCCACAGGTCGAGTCGCGGTCTCGAGGAGCTCGAGCCTTTCCCCGTTGCCACAGCACCTGCAGACTCCGCCCTCATGACCGACGCGACCCTCGCGCTCATCGGACTGGCGATACTGGGCCTCGCGGTCGGGAGCTTCCTGAACGTCTGCATCCACCGCTTGCCGCGCGGTGAATCGATCGTGCGGCCGGGGTCGCGCTGCCCGCACTGCGGTTACGTGCTGGGCTGGTCGGACAACGTTCCGGTGCTCAGCTACCTGTTTCTCGGCGGCAAGTGCCGCAAGTGCCGGGCCGGCATCTCGATGCGCTACCCGATCGTCGAGCTCGTGACGATGGCGATCTACCTCATCCACGCGCTCGTCTTTGGTTTCGACATCATCCTCGTGCCGCGACTCGTGTTCGCGACCGCGCTCGTCGCCCTGTTTGCGATCGATCTCGAACACCACCTGCTGCCGAACGTCATCACCCTGCCCGGCATCGTCGTCGGCCTGGCCTTCAGCGCTTTGCTTCCCGCGGGCTCGCCCCCGGGTGTCGTCGATTCCCTCATCGGCATCCTCGCCGGAGGCGGGGTCCTGTGGCTGGTCGGCGAGGCTTACTACCGATACTCCGGCCAGGAGGGGATGGGCGGAGGCGACGTCAAGATGCTGGCGATGATCGGGGCGTTCCTCGGCTGGAAATTGATGGTGCTGACCCTCGTGCTGTCCTCCATCCTCGGCTCGGTCGTGGGGGTCATCGTCATCGCCGTGAAGGCCGGCGGGATGAAGTACGCTTTGCCCGTACGGTACGTTTCTGTCGCTCGCCGCGCTCTTCTCCTCGCTTTTCGGCAGCCGGATTCTCGACTGGTACTTGGGGTTTTATCAGTAAAAATCGACGGGTTTTACCCCCAGAGTCACAGTTCTGTCGATCGACTGCTCCGTTCCGGAACATCGTGGTGCACTCAGCACCGACAAGACTGTGTTCGACACCACCTAATTCCTGTTCTTTCAATAAGTTAGACCACGATGGAACATCACTTGCTAACTCCTGCGCGAAGCGGGGGTTGGCAATCTCGGCCCCGAATGCTCGATATGCATCCACAGCACACGCGGAGATTCGGCGGTCGACTCAGCAACCAGACAGGGTTCAGTCTGCTCGAACTGCTCGTCGTGGTCGGCATCATGGGGGTGCTGTCGGCGATGGCGATTATGGTTTCGCCCTCCTTTTCGCGGCACGCCAAGGCCGAGGCCGGGGTCGCGCAGGCCTTGGACGTAATCCGGTCAGCCCGCGAAACCGCCATCAGCCAACGCCGCAATGTCCGGGTTGTCCCGGTCGGGCTGACGGCCATTCAGACGGTGCGGGAGGATATCGGCGCGGGCGGGGTGGTCACGGGGACGACTGTGCTGCGGACGGTCGAGTTCGAGAATCGGATGCAGATCAGGCTTGAACCCGGACTGCCGGATACCCCGGATGGGTTTGGGATGGCCGCGGCTTGGGCGTTCGGGCCGTCTCCCGCGCGGATGTTCACGAGCGAAGGCAGCTTCGTGAACCAGCAAGGCGACGTCCTGAATGGCACTGCGTTCCTGTCGATCGCGGGCGATCCGCTCAGTCCGAGAGCCATCACGATCTTTGGCTCGACCGGCCTGGTGCGCGCGTGGCGCTGGAACGGCCGCGAGTGGGTGGAGTGAAACCATGACGAACTCCGGGTCAGCTTGCAAGCGAAACGTAGCGTCCGGGTCTCGCCGGACCGGCGCCTCCGATGCCGGCTTCTCGCTCATCGAAACGATGATCGCGATGGCGATCCTGGCGACGGGCCTCCTCAGCCTCGCGGGCGTGTTCATCATGGGACTGAATCATCTGTCCAGCTCGTCCGCGTCGCTCATCGCACGAGAGAAAGCGCGCGAGGCGGTGGAGAGCGTGCACACGGCCCGGGACACCCGCGTGATCACGTGGTGCCAGATCTACAACGTGTCGTCGGCGCGCGGTGCCGCGTGTGCGGCCGCCCCTGCCGGGGTCTTCTGGATGGTCCGCAGCCTCTTCATCGCGCTGGGACTGACGGCCTGGTCAACACTGCGGACGACCTGGCCCAGCCGATTGAAACGCTCATCAATCCCGGGCGGGACAATGTTCTCGGTAGCGCGGACGACCTGCAGACGGAGCTGACGAACTACTCGAGGGAGATCGAGATCAGCGAAATCCTGACGGGCGGGGTCGCGAATCCAAACCTTCGCCGGCTGCGCGTTCGCGTCCGCTACGGCCGGATGATCGTCCAGGGCGGCGAGAGCATCCCCGAGCGGGTGTACGAGCTGACGACGTACATCTCGGCGATTTCCTGAGGACCGCCATGCCTTACAGCCCCGTCCATCGAAGTGTTCACGCGCGCCAGCGACGCGCGCGAGTATCGGCGCGCCGCGAGCGTGGGTTCACGCTGGTCGAGCTGCTCATTTCCATGGCGGTCACGACGGTCATCCTCGGGTCAACGATGCTCGCGATGAACGATGCGATCAAGGCGACCGATACGGCGACGCAGATCACCGACCTGAACAACGGGCTGCGGACAGCCATGGACATGATGGTCCGCGACGCCATGCAGGTCGGCCAGGGCCTGCCGGCGGGCCGTGTGACGGGCATCGTCAGTGGCGCAGGAGTTGCGCCGATCCAGCTGCCCGGTCCGATCGGATCGAACTACCCGCTCGACGGCCCGTCGTTCTGTCCTCCCGACCCGAACGACGCGACCCCCGACACCGTCTGCGAGCAATTCACTGCGGTCGTACCGGGGCCGGCGCGCGGGCCGCAGCTTCCCGACGGCGGCCAGCCGACCGACATGATCACCATGATTGCCGCCGACAGCGCCTTCGACCAGGTGCGGTTGACGTCATTTGCGGCCGACGGCTCCAACGTCCGTGTCGATCCGGCCGTGAACATCACGAATGGCGGGGCGGACGACATCGAGGCGGGCGACCTCATCATGCTGTCCAAGGGCAGCAACAGCTCGCTCGTGCAGGTGACGAGCGTGAACGGCCAGCAACTCTTCTTCGCCGACGGCGACTCGCTCAACCTGAATCAGTCGGCTGCGCCGTCCGGCACGCTGGCCCAGTTGCGCGCTTTCGCGCCCGTTGACAGCAACCCCGTGGCGCCGGCCGTGTTTGTGGCCACGACCGCGACGCGGATCCGGATGATCAGCTATTACCTCGACGTGACCACCGATCCCCTCCGGCCGCGCCTCATCCGGCGCAGCAACAACGGGCATCCAACGGATTTCGACAACTCGCTGGGTGTAGTCGTGGCGTTCGACGTCGAGAACCTGCAGATCTCATACGACCTGGCTGACGGTGTGGCCAACCCGACCAACGTCCGGATGGACGACGCCGACCTCGACGGCACCGGCGCGTGCGCGCCGCGGGTCTGCTCGCCAAACCAGATTCGTAAGATCAACCTCCTGCTCTCGGGGCGGTCGCGCTTGCCGTTGCGCAGCACGCGCCAGTTCTTTCATAACACGCTCGTCACCCAGGTGAGTCTCCGCAGTCTGGCATTCGTCGATCGGTATCGTTGAGGACAGATTCATGAAGTCTAAACATTCGGCCCGACACTCGACCGCGCGACGCGAGGAGGGCATCGCACTCATCGTGACGCTCATGGTCTTGATGCTCGTCTCGGCGCTGATGGTGGGGTTCGTGACGGCCATCGTTGCCGACCAGCGCGCCAGTGGTCTCGACCGCGATCAGACGCAGGCCTACGCCGCCGCGCATGCGGGCCTCGAGCAGCTGACGTCGGACCTCTCCGGTCTCTTCACGCAGGACTTTTCCCCCGACGCGGCGCGGATCGGGACGTTGACCGCAACGCCGCCGGCGCTGCCCGGGGTTCCAGTTCATCGATCCGGATGGCACGTCCGGGTATCGGATCCTCTTCACGCCCGACGGGGCGGGAAACCCCGCGCCCGAGGATCCCGCGGGCAGCACGATCTCGGCCGGTCCGTATCAGGGCTTTCGCGGCATCATCACGCCCTACAACATCACGGTGACCGCACGGTCGACCGGCGGCGCCGAAGTGCGGATGCGGCGCACGCTGCAGACCGTTGCCGTCCCCGTCTTTCAGTTCGGGCTGTTCTCCGAGAACGACCTGAGCTTTTTTGCCGGCCCGGATTTCAACTTCGGCGGCCGTGTGCATACCAACGCCAACGTGTACCTGGCGTCCGGTAACGGCACGACGCTCACCTTGGCCGACCGCGTCACCGCCGTCGGCGAGGTGATCCGGACCAACCTGTCGAACGGGTGGGACACCAATACCAACTACACCGGCACGGTTCGAGTCATTCGCGCCGCGCCGGCTACGTTTCGGAATCTCGCCCGCACCGAAGGCAGCCTGGTCACGAACAACCCGGCGGTGCAGAACGAGCCGAATTGGACGACGCTCTCGGTCGGGACCTACGCGAGCAACATTCGGAACGGCCGGACCGGCGCGCGCCGGCTCGACCTGCCGCTCGTCTCCCAGGGCGCCAGGCCAGTCGATCTGATTCGCCGGCCGGCGCAGAACTCGAACGAGAACGTCGGCGCCGCTCGGCTGATCTACGATCAGCGCTTCTTCGGTATGGCGGCGGTGCGCATCCTGCTGTCTGACACGGCGGCCGAGATTCAGAGTCTGCCGACCGTCACCCAGGGACCGCAGCCGGTGCCGCTCTTCGGTGCCGGGCCGGTTCTGAACTACGCACCAGGCGTGCCGCCCGCTGCACGCGGGCGCCGCTCGGCAGCTACGACACGCCGGGCGTGGTGGTCGGTCCTGCCGGCGGGCCAGCTGCATGGCGCCGTTTACAAGGGCGACCACGACGAGCCGGTCTTGGGCGGCTTCATCAAGATCGAGATTCAGCGTCAGGGCACCGACACCGACGAACGGTGTGTGGCAGGACGTCACGGGCGAGGTCCTCGGCGCTCGGCATCGCCGGCAGGAACCTGGCGGACTCGACCGAGGCCCGCTCGCGAACCGATGGAACAAGGTGCCTGAGACAACGCCGCCGACGACGTGTGCGCTCGAGCCGAATCCGAATGCGATCATTCGCCTCCAGCGGATCCGCGACATCCCGATCAACAACGGCGCGTGTGGCGTCACCGTCGCCGGCGGTGTAGTCACGGCGGTGAGCCAGAACGAGCACGACTACTGGCCCAACACGCTTTATGACGCACGCGAAGCGTCGACCCGCGACGCGATCGCCGTCGGGAGCACGGACATCGCGCTCAGCGGCGTCATGCACTACGTCGAGCTCGACGTCAACAACCTCCGCCGGTGGCTGGCTGGTAACCTGGCCGCGATCGGGGCGCCGAACGGCCCGAACGCCAAGAACGACAACGGCTTCATCGTCTACTTCTCGGACCGGCGCGGCGACAAGAATTCCGAGGCGCCACCGGCGGCGGAGACAGGCGAGTTCGGCTTTGAAGACAACGTGAACCCCGCCACGGCCGCAGGTGCCCCCAATGGCGGGCTGCCCGAAGTCGGGGAGGATGTGAACGGCAACAATGTGCTCGATCGGTATGGGCGGACCGCGCGCAACGTGCCGGCCTTTCCCGCAGCGACCCCGACCGGCACGCCCTGCGTTGCGGTCTATCCGAACCCGCTGCATGGAGCCACGCAAGTCACGCAGGTGCTGACCGATGCCAGCGTTGGCGTTGGCTTGGCGCAGTTGGCGGTGCCAGTCTGCGGGGTCACTGTGCAGACGACCGTGACGACTACTGTCAAGCGTCTCATCGCCCGCGCGAATCGGCCGCTGTTCTTCCGCCGCGCCCTCAAGATCGTCAACGGCGGTTTGGGTAACCTTCCGCAAGGGTTGACCATCGCATCGGAGAACCCGGTCTACGTGCAAGGCGATTACAACGCCCAGGCGACCAATACGCTCGCCGAGCCGAACATGCCGGCAGCGATCATCGCGGACGCGGTCACGCTCCTGTCGAACAACTGGAACGATCTCCGCTCGTTCACGTCGCCCGCCAACCCGGTCAACCGGCCGGCTGCCACCACCGGATATCGCATGGCGATTGTCGGCGGCAAGAGTCTGCAGTTCCCGCGCCCCACCGCCTGGGCGTCGGCGCAGGACTTCGGCACCGACGGTGGCGCCCACAACTTCCTGCGCCTGCTCGAAGCCTGGGACAATGGCTCGACGCTCAACTATCGCGGCTCGATTGTCAGTTTCTTCACCAGCCGGCAGGCGGTCGGCAGTTACAAGTGCTGCAACAATGTCTACAAGGCACCGAACCGCGGCTTCAACTTCGACTCTGACTTCCTGACGCCGTCGCTCTTGCCGCCGGGCACGCCGATGTTCCGCGACGTCAACACGCTGACGTTCCGGCAGTTGCTCAGGCCGACACAGTAGTCGTGAGTCGGCAGTCGGCAGTCGGGAGTCACAGTCGTCAGTCGCAGTCGTCAGTTCCAGTCGCGTCAGTCCCAGTCGTCAGCGGATTCGTCTACGATTGCGACTCTGGCCAGGCAATGACGACTGCGAGCTGGGACTGCCGACCGGGACTACCGACTGCGGACTGACGACTGCGACTCTGACTGACGACTGCGACTGACGACTGTGACTCACGACTACCGACTGAAGACTGAAGACTGACGTGTCCCAGAGCGGCTACCTCTTCCTCGGGCTGACGGCGATTGTCGCCGCGCTGTCGGCCGTGCTCGCCTACGCCGTTCTCGCGCATCTTCGCGGCCGCCCGCGCCGCCACCCAAGACGAGAGGAAAGCCGGAAGCGAGACGGCCTTCATGGCCGCGGCCATGGAAGAGGCCGTGCGCAAGCTCCGCGACGGCGAACGCGCGATGAAGGCGCGCGCCGAAGCCTCGGAGCGCCTGAGCAGCGAGATCGTCGCCAGCCTCACCTCCGGACTCCTCGTCGTCGATCGCGATGGCATCGTCCGCACCCTGAATCCCGCCGGCCAGACCATGCTCGGCCTGGCGGGCAACCGCTGGGAAGGGCCCTATCGAGAGGTGTTGCAAGACGCCGGGCCGCTCGCCGACGTGCTCGAGGAGTGTCTGAGGACGGCCCGGCCCGTCGTGCGGCGCGCGGTACCGCTGACGGGCGGGGCGGCGTCGCACCTCGGCCTCACCGTCTCGCCGATTCGTGAGGACACCAGCGGCGAAACGCATGGCGTCATCTGCCTCTTCAGCGATCTCACCGAGGTGATGGAGCTCGAAGAACAGCTGCGGCTCAAGGACAGCCTGGCGCGCCTGGGGGAGATGACGGCCGGCATCGCGCACGAGTTCCGCAATGGGCTCGCGACCATTCACGGCTATGGACGGCTGCTCGAGCTCGAGCGGCTGCCGCTCGACTTTCGTCCCTACGTGCAGGGGATTCGCGACGAGACCGAAGCGCTCGGACAGGTCGTCACCAATTTCCTGGGCTTCGCCCGGCCGACCGAGCTGGCGCTCGCGCCGGTGGAGATGGCGGCGCTCGTCGAGCGCGCGGCGGATGAGATCCGGGCGGACGTACGCGCCCGCGGCGGCGACGTCAGCGTCTCGGGCCACTTCGGCCGCGTCGAGGGCGACGAAGTGCTCCTTCGCCAGGCGCTCAGCAACCTGTGCCGCAACGCCTTCGAGGCCTGCGACCAGGCGCGGATCGTTCCGCGGATCGCCATCGAAGGACACTGGGACGAGGTCCACGGCATGCTGCGCATCAGCGTCAGCGACAACGGGCCTGGCGTCCCTGACAACATCGCCGATCGTGTCTTCCGCCCCTTCTTTACGACCAAGGCGCAGGGCACGGGCCTCGGCCTCGCCCTCGTCCAGAAGATCGTCGTCACGCACAACGGCCGCGTGACCGTTACGAACGACGACGGCGGCGGCGCACGGTTCGTCGTCACCCTCCCGGCGTCGATCCGGCCGGTCAGTTCCGTCGGCGCCCTGCCGGCGAAGCTCGCCTGACCGCGCACTTTCTGCAATCCGGACGACGGTGAGCGGCGCGCAGTTTCTGCGCCGCGGGTCGAACACGTCCTGACGGGTATCGAGAATTTCTTAGAAAAATTCGCGCTATCGCGTTCGCTTCCAGCCGGACCTCGAGTTGCACTGCTTGGTTCGGTCATGCGTCCTTCGCGCCACGCTGCCACCGTCCAGGGCTTTGCCCTCGTCGAAGCGCTGATTGCAGTCGCGATCTTCGTCGCCATCGCGGCCGGCATCGCGCAGCTCGTCGCAGTATCGGCGAGAGCCGTCCGTGCATCCCGCGAACAGACGACAGCGGTTGTTCTGGCCGCTGCCAAGATCGACCAGCTGCGTTCGCTCGCGTGGACGTACGAGCCGTCAAGTTCCGGTCTCGCAGCCGTCCCGCGGTCCGACCGTACGACCGACGTGAGCCATCCCGGCCTCACCGCGGGCGGCGCGGGCTTGCAGGCCTCGTCACCGTCGGCTCTCGTCACGAACACCACCAACTATGTCGACTACCTGGATGGCGCCGGCCGGTGGGTCGGGCACGACAGCGATCCACCGGCGGATGCGGTCTACGTCCGCCGCTGGTCGGTGCGACCGCTTCCCGATGCCCCCGAACGCACGCTCGTGTTGCAGGTGCTCGTGACCACCGTGCGCGACGACCGGTCACGACTGACGCCGTGGAGCAGGCGGACCGGCACCGAGGCGCTGCTCGTGAGCGTGCGGACGCGGACCGGCCAATGAGCCGGCCTGCGTTCCTTCGCGAGGCGCGTGGGCTTCGAGACCTTCGGACAGTTCGGTTTCATGAGAGCGCGACTGTGAGGTGATGACATGCGCAACGGTGCCGATCGGGGATTCTCGTTCGTCGAAGTGTTGATTGCCCTGACGATTGTGCTTGCGGCGACGGCGCCGCTGCTTCACATCGCCGCCAGCGGGCAACGCCTGTCGCGGTCCCACGGCGAGGCGACCGATCTGCATCAGCGCCTGCGCGTGGCGGTGGAGAAACTGCGGACAGATTTGACGCTCGCCGGCGCCGGCGGTCTCGAGGGACCCGTCTCAGACGTGTCCGGCAGCCTCGCCGGATATCTCGCGCCGCTCGTGCCGGCGCGCCTCGGTGCGCGCGCACCGGACCTACCGTTGTCTGCCTTCACCGATCGCATCAGCCTCGTCTACGCCACCGCCGAGGCCGGACCGTCGGCGCTGACCGTCGACATGGCGAGCGCGGCGGAGGCGGTTGCTATCAGCGCGACCGCCACTGGGTGTCCCGATGCTGGCATGTGTGGATTCACGGACGGAACGCGGGCACTGGTGTTCGATACGAGCGGAGTCGGCGCGGGACACGATTTCTTCACCGTCACGGGCACCGCTGGCGCGCTTGCGCACGACGCGCCGAACCCGGCGTTCCACCGGCCCTACGCCGCGGGTCGTTCACTCGTCGTTCCGGTAGTGCAGCGGGTCTATTACTTCGATCGCCCCGGCCGCCGCTTGATGGTCTACGACGGCTACCAGAGCGACATGCCGTTCATCGACAACGTCGTCGACGTGCGCTTCGAGTACTTCGCCGATCGGCTGGCGTCGAGCGTGGCGCAGCCGCCCGAGGGGATGAGCAGTTGTGTGTTCGATGCGGGGCTGCCTCCCGTTCCGCGCCTCGACGATCTCGGCGGAGACGGACTGTATCCGCTCGCGCCCGGCGAGATGACCGACGGCCCGGTGTGCGGCGCCGGGCCGAACGCGTTCGATGGCGACCTGCTCCGCATCCGGATGGTTCGCGTCACGTTGCGACTCCAGGCTGGCGCGGACGAGGTTCGTGGGCGCGGCGCCCTCTTTTCGCAACCCGGCCGATCGTCGAGCGCGTACAGCTTTGTGCCCGACTTCGAAGTGACATTCGACGTCGCGCCTCGGAACATGACGCCGGCTGTCTTTGCTCGGTGAGACGTCCTGTTATGAGCAGCCACCACCGAATTGATCTCCAGCCGTGGCCGTCGCCTCTCGTCGGGGTGCGATCGCGTCCCGGACTGCTGGCGAATGACCACGGCATCGCCGTGGTCATTGCCCTCTTGCTCGCGTTGCTCTTCGGCGCCATTGCCGCCGCGCTCGTCACGCTGACGACGACGGAGACATCCATCAGCCTGAGTTTCCGCCATACGCAGGAGGCCTCGCATGGTGCCGAGGCCGCGCTCGAGCGGGCACTCCACGACCTCGCGGCGATAGGGGACTGGTCGGCCGCTCTGGCTGTGCCGCCCGGCAACGTCACCTCGACGTTCGATGATGGACAGACCGTGCCGCGCTCCCCAGCGGGCCAAAGCCTGGACCTGGCCCGTCTGACGTCCGAACGTCAGGCCGAAAGCGATGCTCGCGCCGGGCCCGATGTCTTCGGGGCCGACAGTCCCGAGTGGCGCCTCTTCGCGCACGCGCCGCTCGGCGCGCTGCTGCCGGGTGACGGCTTCGACCTGCCGCTCTATCTGGTCGTTTGGGTTGCCGACGACGAGTGGGATGGCGATGGCAATCCGGCCGTCGACAGCAATGAACGGATCCTGGTCCGCGCTCACGCGTTCGGGGCAGGTGGCACTGAGCGATCGGCAGAAGCGCGGGTCGCGACGGACGGGCGGGGGTGACCTCCAGATCCTGGCCCGGCGCTAGCGGCGGCGATGTCGTCTGTCGATTTCCCTTCAGCTGGCCCGGGTTGACGCCGATAAGCGTCGGTAGGCGACGGGCGGTCCCCGCGAGACCCCTGGCAGGAGCTTCGGACTGGTCTCTGGCGCCCGTATCTGCTACAATCAACAGGTATTTATCCGACCATGAGAGCCTCAATTATCTCGCGTTCGACGGGTCGCCTCGTCCTGTCGCTGGCACTCGCAGTGGCACTTGCCTGGCCCGTTGCCGCCGCGCCGCAGACCCAGGCCGCGCCGCCGTCGCTCGCCGAAATCGCCAAGAAGGAAGCCGAGCGCCGAAAGACGACCAAGGACGCCAAGAAGGTCATCACCACGAAGGACTTGCCCGAATCGGCTCGCAAGCCCGCGTCCGCGCCGGCCACAGCGGCAGAGGTTGCCCAGGGCGGGGGAGACCAGAAGCCCGCTCCGAGCGGCGATACGTCATCTGCGTCTAAGGCGCCTGCCGGGCAAGGCGACGAGGCTGCCTGGCGCGCTCGGATCACGCAGGCCCGGGAAACGTTGCGCCGCAACGAGACGTTTCTCGAGGCGCTGCAAACCCGCGTCAACGCCCTCGGCAACGATTTCCGCAACAGCGGCGACTCCGGCCAGCAGGCCAAGGTCACCCAGGACCGGCTGAAGTCACTCGAGGAGCTCGAGCGCGTGAAGGCCGACGTCGAGCTCTCGAAGAAGCAGATCGCCGACATCGAAGAAGAAGCGCGCAAAGCCGGGGTCCCCCCAGGCTGGGTCCGCTGACTGCCGCGCGAGTGGCCGCTCCAGCCCAGATTCTGATCGTCGAAGACAAGGACTCGCTCCGGACGATGCTTCGCTACGCGCTGGAGCGTCAGGGCCACGCCGTGCTCGAGGCCCGCGACCAGCCCGAGGCCGTGCGGATGCTCCAGCACAGCCCGGCGATCGTGCTCTCCGACCTTCGACTTCCAGAAGGCGACGGGTTCGGCGTGTTGCGCGCCTCGAAGGAATTCGACGCCGACACGCCGGTGATCGTCATGACGGCGTACGGGAGCATCGAAGACGCTGTCGCCGCCATGAAAGAGGGCGCGCTCGATTTCCTGGCCAAGCCCGTCGATCCCGATCACCTCGCCCTGCTGGTGGCGCGCGCGCTCGAACAGCGCCGGATGGTGACCGAGAACCTGCTCCTCAAGGAGGAGCTGGCGGTGCGACGTGGTGCGCCCCAGCTGGTTGGCGAGGACCTGTCGCTGCGGAAAGTGTTTGCCAGCCTGCAGAAGGCGGCGGCGACCGACACGACGGTGCTCCTCGAGGGCGAGAGCGGGACCGGCAAGGAGCTCTTCGCCCGGTCCCTGCACGCGCTCAGCCCGCGGGCCGAGGCCCCGTTTGTCGCCATCAACTGCGCGGCCATTCCCGAGACCCTGCTCGAGACGGAGCTCTTCGGACACGAGAAGGGCGCCTTTACCGGCGCCGTGGCGCGCAAGCCCGGCAAGTTCGAGATGGCGCACCGCGGGACGCTTTTCCTCGACGAAATCGGCGACCTGCCGCTCGCGCTCCAGGCCAAGATTCTGCGCGCGCTCGAAGAGCGCCGTTTCGAACGCGTCGGCGGTACGGCGACGGTGCAAGTCGACGTCCGCCTGGTGGCGGCGACCAATCGCGGCCTCCGCGCCGCCGTCGCCGCGCGGCGGTTCCGCGAAGATCTGTTCTTCCGGCTCTCGGTGTTTCCGATCACCGTTCCGCCGCTGCGCGATCGGTCCGGCGACATTCCGCTCCTCGCCCGGTTCTTCGTCGAGCGCTTCTGCCGCGACATGAAGAAGAACCCGCCGCTCACGCTGTCGCCGGCGGCGCTCGAGACGCTGGTTTCGTACCGCTGGCCGGGCAATGTCCGCGAGCTGCAGAACTGCATCGAGCGCGCGGTGATCCTCACCGACGGCGATTCAATTCTGCCCCGTCACCTGAACCTGTCCTTCGTGGCCGCCGAGCCGATGCACGAGCCGGTGAATCCGCTCGCCGATCTGGATCTTTCGGGGTCGCTGATGGATGCAACCAAGCGCGCCCTGGCAGTCGTGGAAAAGATGAAGATCGAGCAGGTGCTGAAGGAAGCCGACAACGTCAAAGGGCGGGCGGCCGAACTCCTGCAAATCAGCTACAAGATGCTCCTCGCGAAACTCAAGGAACATCGCCTCGAGTAGCTCGACCCCCAGCGACTGGATCAGGCCTGCAGTCCCAGCCCCCTCGCCGCCGCGATCAATTCTTCCATCGTGACGTCAGTCACGGTTGTGGTTGCGCCGATGCCGATGGGGAGGACGAAATGCAGGTGGCCGGCAATAACTTTCTTGTCGCGCCCGGCCGCCTCGACGACCTGCCGCGCCGAGAGATCCGATACCGACGGCAGCGGCCCCATTTGCGCGACGAGCGTGGCCAGGCGATCGCGGTCGGCGGCGGGCATGGCACCGCGTTCGACCGCCAGGCTGGCGGCGGCCAGCATGCCGTACCCGACCGCCTCCCCGTGCCGGAAGCGGCGGTACTTGGTGACCGCTTCGAGCGCATGCCCGAGGGTGTGGCCGAAGTTCAACGCCCGTCGCGGCCCGGACTCACGTTCGTCCTTTTCGACAACGTCGCCTTTGATGCCGCAGCACTCGGCAATCACTGGGACGAGCACCGACGGGTCGCGCGCGAACAGCTGCGAGAGCTGCGCGCTGACCTGGTCGAAGAGCGGCCGGCTGGCGATGACGCCGTACTTGACGACTTCGTACAAGCCAGCCCGGAACTCCCGGCGTGGCAGCGTCGCCAGGATCTCGGGGTCGACGACGACCGCCGCCGGCTGATGATAGGCGCCGATCAGGTTCTTGCCCGCGGCGTGGTTGACGCCCACCTTACCGCCAATCGCGCTGTCGACCTGCGCCAGGAGCGTGGTGGGGACTTGGACGACCGGCACGCCGCGAAGGTAGGTCGCGGCGGCGAACCCGGCGATGTCGCCCACGACCCCGCCGCCGATGGCCACGATGGCCGTCGCGCGATCGGCCGCGGATCGAATCAGGGCATCGTAGATGCGTCCGACGGTCGCGAGTTGCTTGTGGCGCTCGCCGTCGGGGATGAGGATCGGGTCCTCCGTGCTGAGCCCCGAGAACGTGTCGCCGTGCAGGCTCCAGACCGTGGGGTTCGAGACGACGAAGCGCCGGCGCGGCAAGCCCAGGGCGTCGATGACGCTGGCGAGACGTTTGGCGATGCCGACCTGGATCTCGACGGGATACGTGCCGGAGGGGGTGCGGACCTGCAGACCGGGTGCGTCGGACATCGAATGAAGAAACCCCTGACCGCTTTCCTGACGCTCGCCGGGCGGGCAAACGTCGGATGGTAGGATAACAGGATCGGACCATGGCCGTGGACCTTCACGCAGACTTCCTCATCATCGGCAGCGGGATCGCCGGCTTGCGCGCAGCCGTCGAACTCGCCGGCGCGGGGTCGGTGCTCATCCTCACGAAGGCGGAGCCTCGCGAGGGCAACACCGGCTACGCGCAAGGCGGGATTGCCGCGGCGGTCGGGCCGGGCGACTCACCGGCACTGCATGCCGCCGATACGATCGCCGCGGGGGACGGCCTCTGCGATCCGCGCGCGGTCGAGGTCCTCGTCGAGGAAGGCCCCGGCTACGTGCGGGAGCTCATGGCATGGGGCGCGGCGTTCGATCGCGAGCCGGACGGCACGCCGTCGCTGGCAATCGAGGGGGCGCACAGCGCGCGCCGCGTCCTGCACGCGCGCGATGCGACCGGGCGGGAAATCGGCCGAACGCTCTGGCGCCGGGCGTCGGGCCTCGCCGGCGTCGAGACCTCGGATCACGCGCGCGTCGTCGAGCTCGTGACCGCAGGCGGGACCGCGGCGGCCGGGAACCTCCGCTGCACCGGCGCGCGGATCCTGCACGAAGACGGCACGACGAGCGTGGCCCATGCCGGGGTCGTACCTGTTGGCGACGGGCGGTGCGGGTCATGTCTTCAGCGATACGACCAATCCACCTGTGGCCACGGGCGACGGTGTGGCGATGGCGTATCGGGCCGGCGCCGCCGTGTCCGATCTCGAGTTCGTGCAGTTCCACCCGACGGCGTTGAAGGTACCCGGCCAGCCCCGGTTCCTGCTCTCGGAGGCGCTGCGTGGCGAGGGCGCTCGACTGCTCAACGGGAGCGGTGAGGCCTTCATGCTTCGCTACGATCCGGCCGGAGATCTCGCGCCCCGCGACCGCGTCGCGCGCAGCATCGAGCTCGAAGCGCGGCGGACCGGCGCGCCGGTGTATCTCTCGCTCGAACATCTCGATCCCGACTATGTGCACGGGCGGTTTCCGCTGATCTCGGGCGCCTGCCGGCAGGCCGGACTCGACCTCGCGCGCGACCGCATTCCTGTCGGTCCGGCCGCGCACTACGTCATGGGCGGCGTGCAGACCGACCTCGATGGGCAGACGACGATTGAAGGACTCTTCGCCGCCGGCGAGGTGGCGTGTACGGGCGTGCACGGCGCCAACCGGCTCGCCAGCAACTCGCTGCTCGAGGGGCTCGTGTTCGGCGCCAGGGCGGGCCGGGCGATGCGCTCCACAGGGGCGAGGGGGGCATCAGGTTCGGCAGGTTCGTCAGGTTCAGGCGTGGCGCGCGGTGGGCCGGACGTGGACGCCGCGGATATTCAGGGGCGGATGTGGCGTGACGTGGGCTTGTTCCGCGACCGCATCGGGCTGGCATCGACGCTGGCGCACCTGGAGCCGGCCTGGACGGCGATCGACGGCTGGCTTCGCGACGGGGGGACGCTCGATGCGGCCGGTTGGCGCGCCGCGAGCCTGTTGACCGTCGGCCGGCTCATCACGCGTGCGGCGCTCCGGCGCGAGGAGAGCCGCGGCGCGCACTACCGCGACGATTACCCGGCACGCGACGATATACACTGGAATCGCAGGGTGTCGGAGACGATCGGCAGGGCTCTCAGGCTCAGGGCTCAGGCAAGAGCCCTGAGCTCCTAGCCGTTCGATTGGGATCTGAAGGCTCTTTCCTTGAGCCCAGAGCCTGAAGCCCTGAGCCGGGTATTGATCGATACAACACATGACTACAGACATCAAGAAAGACGCGCTCGTCACCGAGATCACGCCCCAGTCCCAGGACTTCTCGCGCTGGTATCTCGACGTCGTCCGGCGCGCAGAGCTGTCCGACTACACCGAGGTCAAGGGCTGTATGGTCATCCGGCCGTACGGCTACGCGATCTGGGAGCTCATTCAGCAGGGGCTGGACCGGCGTTTCAAGGCGACCGGGCACGTCAACGCTTACTTCCCGCTCTTCATCCCCGCGAGCCTCCTGATGAAGGAGAAGGAGCACGTGGAGGGTTTTGCGCCGCAGGTGGCGTGGGTCACGCGCGGCGGCGACGAAGAGCTGGCCGAGCCGCTCGTCGTCCGGCCGACCTCCGAAGCCATTATCGGCACGCTCTACGCCAAGTGGATTAAGTCGTGGCGGGACCTGCCGGTGCTCATCAACCAGTGGGCCAACGTCGTGCGCTGGGAGAAGGTCACGCGGCCCTTTCTCCGCACGACCGAGTTTCTCTGGCAGGAAGGGCACACCGCCCACGAGACCGCCGAAGAGGCAGAGGCCGAGACGCTCAAGATCCTCGCGCTCTACAAGGAGTTTTCCGAGAACGAGCTGGCGATGCCGGTCGTCGACGGCCAGAAGAGCGAGAGCGAGAAGTTCGCGGGCGCGTCGAAGACCTACTCGATCGAAGCGCTGATGGGCGACGGCCGGGCGCTGCAGGCGGGGACGTCGCACAACCTCGGCCAGAACTTCGCCAAGGCGTTCGAGATCCAGTTCCAGGGGCGCGACAAGGCGGTGCAGCACGCGTGGACGACGTCATGGGGCGTGTCGACGAGGCTCATCGGCGGCGTGATCATGACGCACGGCGACGACAGCGGCTTGATTCTGCCGCCGCGCATCGCGCCCTATCAGGTCGTCATCGTCCCCATCCCGCGCGGCAATTGGCAGGAGACCGTCCTCCCCAAGGCGCAGGCGATCCGCGACGCGCTCGTGGCGCAGGGCGTGCGCGTGATGCTCGACGATCGCGATGCCTACACGCCCGGCTGGAAGTTCGCCGAATGGGAGCTGCGCGGCGTGCCCGTGCGCCTCGAGATCGGGCCCAAGGACATCGAGAAGTCGACCGTCGTCCTCGCCCGGCGCGATACGCGCGAGAAGTCGTTCGTGCCGATGGACGGCCTGCCCGCGCACGTCGCGGCGCTCCTCGACGAGATCCAGAAGGCGCTCTTTCAGCGCGCGCTCAAGTTCCGCGAGGAGCACACCTCACGCGCGGCGAACTACGACGAGTTCAAATCGGCGATGGAAGGCCGGCCTGGATTCGTCATCGCGTCCTGGTGCGGGAGCGAGGAGTGCGAGGCCCAGATCAAGGCCGAGACGCAGGCGACGCTCCGCAATATCCCCTTCGGGAGCGAGTCGGTCCCGGGCAGTGCGTGAAGTGCGGCAAGCCGTCGGTCGGCGAGCCGTGGTTCGCGAAGTCCTACTGATGGGCTCAGGGCTCAAGGCCCAGGGCTCAGGCAAGACCTTCGGGTACGCTCTCGAAGCTTTTGCTAGAGCCTTGAGCCCTGAGCCTAGAGCCTACGTCAGCACCCCCGGCCAACGCGCCGCGATCTTCTTCATCACCGCGTGCCGCTTCGTGATCTTCTCGCGTTGGGCGATCGCGCGCAGGGCTGACGCCAGCTGCTGGCGCCAGCGGAGTCCGTCCGTGGTCCGGTCCGGCTCGGCGGCGCCCCAGGCCGCGGCGAGTGGCTCGAGACACGACGCGTCGCCGAGGACGTGCAGCGCGGTCAGGAACGACGTCGGCAGCGGCGCCGCCGCGTCCGCGAGCGTCTCCCGGAGGTCGTACAGGGCCACGCGGCTGCCGCGGAAGGCGAGCGCCTGATGCAGGGAGCCGCGCAACGCGGTCCATCCTCGCCTCGCGCCATCACCGCCAGCGTCGCGTTCCTGTGACCGGACGACGTCGACGAGCGTCCTCAGGGTGTTGAGGGGCGCGGTCGATGCCCGCGTGGCGACCGCCGCGCGCAACTCGTCGGGGGCATCGGGCAATCGGCCTTCGAGGGCATCTTTCCAGAGCGCTTCGGCACGTGCCGCTTCGCTGCCGGCCGTCGTGATCACGCCGGCGACGTCGTTCAATCCACCGCCAGGATCACCGTGCAACGCGGCGGCGACGCGCGTCCGCACATCGTCGGGCAGTTCCTGGAGCGCGTCGAACGCGGCCAGCCGGAGCCGGCGCTCGTGGTGCCGGTCGAGGGCCGTGGCGACGAGTGTGTCGAGAGCCGCCGCGGCGACCGTCGAGTTCGTCGAGGACAGAAGGGCGCGCAGGATACCGGTCGCGGCGACGGCGACGTCACCGCCATCGCCAAGGGCCTGACGCGCCAGCGGCGCGCTGCGATGATCGCCGATCCCTTCGAGCGCGCGCAGGATGGCGAGGCGGGTGGCGCGGGAAGCGGTGTTCGCGTAGGCGTCGGTCAGGCGATCGACGGCGCGCGCGCCGATGATGCCGAGCCGGGCGATCGCCGCTTCACGATGCACCTCGTCGTCAGCGTCCAGCGCCTCGACGAGTGTACGGACCTCGGCCGAAGCCGACGCTTTGATGACCATGGTGTTGGTTCGGGCTCAAGGCTCAAGGCTCAGGGCTCAAGGAAGAGCTCGGAGATCATAACCGACCGGCGGGGAGTTCAAGGCCTTGCCTGAGCCATGAGCCTTGAGCCCTGAGCCTATGGCTCCGCCGGCTTCCGCTTCGCGAAGAGCCAGGCGATGACGATGCTCAGGGCGTACAAGACCAGCATCGGTCCGGCCATCAGGGCCTGCGAGACGACGTCGGTTCCCGGACTGAGCACTGCGCCGAGGACGAAGATGATGAGGACGGCGTACTTCGTGTGCTTGATGAGGAAGCCGGCCGTGACCATGCCCATCCGCGCCAGGAAGAACACGATGGTTGGCATCTGGAAGATGACACCGAAGGCCAGGAGCATCTTGACCCAGAGCGAGAAGACGTCGGAAATCTTCGGCCTGAATTCGAGGTATGTGGTCTCGAACCCGAGGAAGAACTTCCACGTGTACGGAAACGCCACGTAGTGAGAGAAGGCGGCCCCGGCGACGAAGAAGAACGTGCCGAGCAGGACGAAGGGGATGGCGAAGCGCTTCTCGTTCGAGTACAGGCCGGGCGCGATGAAGAGCCACAGCTGGAGGATGATGAACGGCAGCGCGACGAACAGTCCCGCCAGGGCGCCGATCTTCATCATGAGCATGAAGCCTTCGGTCGGCGCGGTGTACATGAACTTCGTGCCAGTCGGCATCAGCTGGTAGAGCGGCAGCATGATGAACTGCTGGATTCTGCCGACGAAGAGGAACCCGACGGCGCAGCCGAAGACGAGGGCGTAGACCGACGCGATCAGGCGCTTCCGGAGCTCGTCGAGATGCTCCAGAAACGACATCTTTCCGCCGGCGCCATCGTCGTCTTGCAGTTCTTCGTCGTCCGAGTCGCGCGGGCTCGGAGATGCGGAGGGAAACGGCACGAGGGCCATACGGCCTTAGGCGCTGCCTGACTGCCGGGGAATGCTCGCGTCGTCTTCCTCGCCGACCACCACCGGGCGGGGGATTTCCGGCGGCTGCTGCCGCTCGGTCGACTTCTGCTCTTCGACCCGGATTTCCTCATCCAGCGTGTGCTTCAGCTCGTTCGACGCGCGCTTGAATTCGTTCAGGCTTCGTCCCAGGGAACGCCCCAGCTCGGGCAGTTTGCGAGGCCCGAAGATGATCAGGGCGATCACCATGATGACGATGAGCTCGGGCATGCCGATGGGACCGAACATATGGGAAGTCCTTGAAAAACCGGGCGGTTGTACGCCGTACCCACGATTATAGGAACGGCCCGCGGAAGGGTCAACCGCAAACCTTGTCATGTCCCCCGAAGTCGTTGCAATTACGACACTTCGTCTGTTACGATCCTTGACATGCGTACTTCCCGGTTCTTCCCCGTGGCGATCCTGGCGGTGGTGCTCTCGGCGATGGCCGGAGGCGCCCTTGGCGGCAGCCTCATGGCGAGGCAGGACGAAGTCGCCAACCAGTACAAGATTTTCACGTCGGCGCTCGACGCAATCGGCCGGGAGTACGTCGACGAACTCCCGGCGGACCGCCTGGTGTACGGCGCCATCGACGGCATGTTGAAGCAGCTCGATCCGCATTCGAGCTTCTTCGACCCGCGCAGCTACCGCCAGCTGCGCGAGCGCCAGTCGGGCAAGTACTACGGCCTCGGCATCCAGATTCAGTCGATCGACGGCGACATCACGGTGATGTCGGTGTTCGAGAACTCGCCGGCCTACAAGAAGGGTCTGCGGCGCGGCGACGTCATCGCGCGCATCAAGAGTGACAACCCGAGGCCGGAGTCGGACAAGGGCGAACCGATCAAGCCTGACGCCGACGGCTGGTACGACGCCAAGGGCTGGACCTCCGATCAGGCGGTGACGCAGCTCAAGGGCGACAAGGGGACGACCGTCGGGATCGCGATCAAGCGCCGCAGCTACGACGGCCTGATCGATCTGCAGATCGAGCGCGATGCGGTCAACATGTCGACCGTGCGCGGCGCGTTCATGATCGACAAGGATACCGGCTACGTGAAGCTCGGGGATTTTTCCGAGACCTCGAACGAAGAGATTGGCAACGCGCTCAAGTCGCTCACCGCGAAGGGCATGAAGCGGCTGATCCTTGACCTGCGCGACAACCCTGGCGGGCCGCTCGATCAGGCGATCCGGATCTCGAACCGGTTCCTGCCCAAGGGCGAGCTCATCGCCTACACCAAGGGCCGCACGCCGAACTCGAACGAAGAGTATCGCGCCACCGAGGACAGCGACTACACGCACCAGCCGCTCGTGGTGCTCGTCAACCGCAGCTCGGCGAGCGCGTCCGAGATCGTCAGCGGCGCCCTGCAGGATCACGATCGCGGCCTCATCGTCGGCGAGACGACGTTCGGCAAGGCCCTCGTGCAGTCGGTCTACAACGTCGGCCCGCGCGGGAGCAGCAGCAGCGCCGGCCTGGCGCTCACGACCGGCCGCTACTACACGCCGAGCGGGCGGATGATTCAGCGCCCCTGGGATGGCGCGTTCGACGAGTACCTGACCTACTCGCTGCGCGACCAGTCGGCGGACCGGCCCCATGACTCGGCGGAGTTGCGCTACACGGACGCCAAGCGCAAGGTCTACGGCGGCGGCGGCATCGAGCCGGACAAGTTCCTGGCCGGGCCGATCGAAGGCTTCAACCCCACGCGCTTTGGCCGCACCCTCTGGGCGGCGCAGACCTTCGCGGCGTTTGCCGACCAGTTCGTCGCCGAGGGCGACACGCGCCTCGTGGCCGCGAACAAGAACCAGAAGCGGATCGCCCGCGGGTTCACGGTGACCGACGCGATGCTCGGCGAGTACAAGGCGCTCCTCACCAGCAAGAAGTTCGCGATCGATGAGGCGAGCCTCGCCAAGGACGACGCGTTCATCCGGGCGATGATTCACTACGACATCGATCTGGCGCTCTTCGGTGTCGAGGAGGCCCGCCGCAACCTCGTCGCCAAGGATCCGCAGGCGCAGTTCGCCCTGCAGCAGTTTCCGGACGCGGTCAAGCTGACCGAGCTCGCGCGCGCCAAAGCGACCGGAAACGAGCGTGATCGGTAGGGCTTTGGCCCCATATTTGGGGGTGCACTTTAGTCTTGCCCCATGTAATAGGGGCTTGTTAGACTGACCGCCGTTCGCCGATCCCAGGGGCCATCCTGTCTGTGCAGGGTGTGGCGTCGGCCGTGCGGTCCTTGACACCGAAGCGTCGACTCCCAGAAATCACTCAACAATCGAAGCGCTCCCAGCCGCTTCCGGGTCGGAGTGTGTCTCCCGACCGTGGGCGGCTTTCCCGTTAGCGGGACTTTTTAAGGACAAGGGTTTTCATGCGGCTCCAACGTCTCGAAATCGCGGGTTTCAAGAGCTTTCCCGACCGCTCGGAGTTGACCTTCGAGCAGGGGGTGACGGCGATTGTTGGCCCCAACGGCTGCGGCAAGAGCAACGTCGTCGACGCCCTGACGTGGGTGCTCGGTGAGCAGAGCGCCCGCAGCCTGCGCGGCGACCGCATGGAGGACCTGATCTTCGGCGGGAGCGACGCGCGCAAGCCGACGGCTGCGGCTGAGGTTCGGCTCAAGCTCAGCGGTGTCGCGGCACGCGTTCCAACCAGCTCGGCAGGCCCCTCGCGGTCTGTTTCTGGCGGCTCGCTCACGGCAGGTGGCAATGGCCATGCGGCCGTCGAACTCGGGACTGATGGACGGCGGCACGGCCGGCGATGCCGACGGCGGCGGCGTGGCGGTGGCGCCAGACGTGATTCCCGAGATCATCGAGACGCTCGCTGAGGAGGAACCGCTCTTCGTGCGCGACGTTGAAGTGATGCGGCGGCTCTATCGATCGGGCGAAAGCGAGTACCTGATCGACGGCGAGATGTGCCGGCTGCGCGACGTGCAGGACCTGCTGATGGACGCCGGCGTCGGCGTCAAGGCGTACGCGGTGATCGAGCAGGGCAAGATCGGCCAGATTCTGAGCGCGCGTCCGACCGATCGCCGCCAGCTCATCGAAGAGGCCGCGGGCGTGACGAAGTACAAGAGCCGCCGGCGCTCGGCGGAGCTCAAGCTCGAAGCCGCGCAGCAGAACCTCACGCGCGTCGACGACATCGTGTTCGAAGTCGAGAAGCAGCGCGGCACATTGAAGCGACAGGCGGCCAAGGCGCGCCGCTACAAGCGGCTGCGCGAAGAGCTGCGGCGGTGGGAGAAGGTGCAGTTCGCCCAACGCTACCGCGTGCTTGGCGAAGCGATCGAAACCGCGCGCACGGAGCTCGCCGGCGCGCGCGAGCGCGAGACCACGGCCGCGGCCCGGCTCGCCGAGCTCGAGACGACGCTCGAGCGGCTGCGCCTCGAGTTGATGGAGGCCGACGGTCAGGCCACGGCGGCGCGGGAGGCCGCGCACGCGAGCGAGATGGAGATCGGCCGCCTCCAGCAGCAGATCGCCTTCGACCGCCAGCAGATTGCGCAGTTGACGGTCGCGGCCGCCGAAATCGAGGCGGAGGTCGTGGCGCTCGACGCGCGCCAGGAACCCGCGCGCCTGGAGCTCGACGCCCGGCGTGAGGCCGCCCGCCGCGCCGGCGCCGAACGCGACGAAGCGGCCGCCACGCTCGCGGCCGAAGAGTCGGCGTACGTCGCCGCCCAGCGCCAGATTGAAGGACTCGAGGCCGATGTCGAGGCCGCCCGGAGCGAGGTGTTCGCCGCGGTCAACGCCGCGACGGCGCTGCGGCACGCCATGGAGCATGCCGTGGCCGCGCGGGCGCGGATGGCCGAGCAGATTGCCGCCCTCGACGTCGAGGACCACGACCTCGGCGTCGACGCCGGTCGTGCCGCCGGCGAGCGCACCGCGGCCGCCGACGCGCTCGATCGCGCGCGCTCGGCCATGGAGGCCCTGCGGCTCGACCGTGCCGCGCGCGAGTCGGAGCTCCTCGGGGCACGCGCGGATCGCGACACTCGCGCGACCGAGCTGCGCACCCGTGAGCACGATCTCGCCGCGCTCGTCGCGCGCCTGACATCGCTCGAGGAATTCGACGCCGCGCGCGCACAGTACGGAGACGGCGCTCGCACCATCCTCGCCGAGTCGCCCGAGGACGTCGGCCAGATGGGATCGGTTGCCGACTACCTCGAAGTCGATCGCCGCTACGAGCGCGCGGTCGAAGCGTCCCTGGGCGAATCGCTGCAGCACGTCGTCGTCGCGTCGCACGCGCACGCGGCTGCCGGCCTGCGGCTCGCCCGCGAACGCAACGCGGGCCGCGTCGGGTTTGTCGTCGTCGAAGAGGGCGCCGACCAGGCGCAGGTCGAGGCCTCGCCGGTGGCGATCGAGACGCCCCCGGGCCTGACGCCGCTCACCGAGGTGGTCGCGGTGTCCGGGCCGGTCGCGGACGTGATCCGGGCCGTGCTGGCGCACGCCTGGGTGGCGCCGGATTTCGAGGCGGCGCGTACCGCCGCCCGCCAGGTCCCAGGCACGGTGGTCACGCTCGAGGGCGACGTCTTCCGCGGCGCCCACGTCGTCGAGGGCGGTGTGCGCGCCGAGGCGAAGGGCATCCTCACGACCAAGCGCGAGATCAAGGAACTGCGCGAGCGCGCCGACGAGCAGCGCTCGGCGGTCGATCGCGTGCGGGACGAGCTCACCGCCATCGACCTCAGGATTGCCGCGGCGGAATCGGCCACGGCGTCGCTTCAGGGCGAGCAGCATCGGCAGGAGAAGGCCATGGTCGGCTTCGACCTGCAGATCGGTACGGCCGACGGTGCGTCGGAGCGGATCGCGAGGAAGCGCGAGCAGATTGCCGCCGAACGGCGGACCGCCGAGGAAGAGCAGCGGACGCAGGACGCGCGCCAGGAAGAGGCGCGGCAGTCGATCGCACGTATCGAGGCGGATCAGCGCGAGGCCGACGACCAGCTGAATCGGGCGCAGCGCCGGCTGTTCGACGCGCGCGAAGCGATGCAGGCGCAGTCGAATCGCACCGCCGAGGCCAAGGCCACGCACGCGGCGCTCGTCGAGCGGACGAGCGCGCTGGCGGTTGAGGTCCGGCGGCTCGAAGACGCGAGCGCCGAGCTCGAGACCAGGCTCGCGACCAGGCGCGAGGACCTCCGCCGCGCCGGCGTGCGCCGTACCGAGCTACAGGAAGGGATCGTCGGCTCAGAGGCCAGGCTCGATGCGTCGGTACGCACGTTCGACGAGCAGCGCGAACGCGTGCGCGAGGCCGAGGACCGATCGCAGACGCTGCGCAGCGGCTTCGACGAGCACGACGGACACATCCGCGAGGCCCGTAAGGCCCTCGAAGGAATTCGCGCCGAGGCGCTGCGCTTCGAGGTCGCGCGCGCGACCGCCGAGGCCGACCTGTCTCACCTGGCATCATCCTGCGTCGAGTCCGTGCAGGCCACTCTGGACGAGGTCGCGGCCGAAGTCGAGGCGCTCGAACGCGACGGCTTGCTGGCCAGCCCAAGGCCGATCGACGACCGCCCCGATGCGGCCGAGACCGACGCGGACGGCGACGATGCCCCTGCGTCTGCGGCCGGTGACCTCGACGCGGCAGCCGAACCCGAGTCCGCCCCCGGCGGACGGCACATGACGCCGGACGAGATGGTCGCCGACCTGCGCGCCAAGGTCGAACGCATGGGCGCCGTCAACATGATGGCGATCGATCAGTTCGACGACCTCGAGTCGCGCCACGCCTTCCTGACGACGCAGCGCAAGGATCTCATCGACGCCATCGCCTCGACCGGCGAGGCCATTCGCAAGATCGACAAGACGACCAAGGAACGCTTCCGCGAAGCCTTCGCCGTCATCAACCAGAACTTCGAGCACACCTTCACGACGCTCTTCGGCGGCGGCCGCGCCGGCCTGATGCTGCTCGACGAGAGCGATCAGCTCGAAAGCGGCATCGACATCATCGCCCAGCCTCCCGGCAAGCGCCTCCAGAACGTGCAGCTCCTGTCGGGCGGCGAAAAGGCGCTGACCGCGATGGCCCTGATGTTCGCGATCTTCAAGTACCGGCCGAGCCCGTTCTGTCTGCTCGACGAGATCGACGCGCCGCTCGACGACGCCAACATCGGACGCTTCGTCGAGATGCTGCAGGGGATGCAGGAGCACACCCAGTTCATCCTGATCACCCACAACCGCAAGACGATGGAAATCGCCGATCGGCTCTGGGGCGTGACGATGGAGGAGCCGGGCGTGTCGAAGCTGATCTCGGTGCAGCTGAACTGAGCTCGGGCGTGACACGACGCTGTTCAATCGCCAAGAGCCTCTCACCGCCGAGGACGCCGAGGACGCCGAGAACATCAGTTGACTCTGCGTGCTCGGCGCCCTCGGCGGTGAAGGCTTTGTGCGAGTGACGTGCGCCGGGGTTAGTGCGGGGAACGTAGCCGACAGATAGCGCCGGCCCTGTCTGGTAGACCTGTCCGTGAACGAAGACAAAGCCGCCCGCTTCCATCGCCTGCAGCGCCGCTGCTTCTGGTTCTCTGTCGGGACCAGGGCGTTCACACTGCTGGCGCTGGTTCCTGGTGGCTTCGCCATCGGCATTCGTGAGCTTGCCGTTTCCCTGACCGGCACGTCCGCATCGGCGCCCGCGACGGTCGCCGCGTTCACACTTCTCATGCTTCTGGTCCTGGAACTCGTGGCGCTGCCGCAGCGCTTCTACCAGGCCTTCGTGCTCGAGCGCCGCTACGGCCTGTCTGACGTCTCCCTGCGGGTGTGGCTCGTCGACGAGCTCAAAGGGCTCGGGGTAAGCGTCGTCCTCGTCCTGACCGCGGCGGAGTTCGTGTACGTGGCGCTCGCGCGCTGGCCGAGCTGGTGGTGGGCGGCGACTGCCGCTGCCGGCGCCCTCGCCGTCATCGGGCTCGCCCGCCTGACGCCGATCGTGCTCCTGCCGCTCTTTTACCGCTTCAAGCCGCTCGACCGGGCGACGCTACGATCGCGGATCGAATCGCTCTCGCAGCGTGCGGGCGTGCCCGTCCTCGGCGTGTACGAGTGGAGCCTGGGTGAGAAAACCCGGCGCGCCAACGCGGCGCTCGTCGGTACGGGCCGGAGCCGCCGCATCCTGCTCTCGGACACCTTGCTGGCGCATTATTCCGACGACGAAATCGAAGTCATCCTGGCCCACGAGCTGGGGCACCATGCGCACCGTGACATCAGGAACGGCCTCGTGATCGAGACCATCCTGATTGCGGTCGCGTGCGCCGCCGCGGCGGTGGCGCTGCATTTCCTGTGGCGGCCGCTTGGCCTCGAGGGGCCGACCGACGTGGCCGGCCTGCCGCTTCTGGCTCTGACGGCAGGAATCGTGTCGTTCCTCACGACCCCGGTACTGAACGCGTGGTCACGCCGCAACGAACATCGCGCCGACCGGTTCGCGCTGAGGCTGACCGAGCGTCCCGACGCCTTCGTGTCCGCGATGCGCCGGCTGGCCGCCCAGAACCTGGCCGAGGAGCGTCCCTCGGCGACGACGCTCTGGCTGTTCCACACGCACCCGCCCTTCGAGCAGCGCATCCAGGCGGCGCGCGCGTTTCTGTCGTAGGCCGGCGCCCAGCACGGGTGCGGCAAGCCTCCTTTCGGAACATAATCCGTCATGCTCGTCCTGCAAGCGTGGCGATCATGGCGCGGATCCAAGGGCGTCGCCGTGCTGGCGGCGGGCGCCCTCACGGTTGGCATTGGCGCGGCGTCCGCCATCTACACCGTCGTCAATGCGGTGATGCTGCGGCCGCTGCCCTACGCCCACGGCGAGCGCTTCGTGGCCATCTTCGGCGGGTCAGACACCGATCCAGAGCACTTTTCATCGCTGTCCTCGAACGATGCCCGGACGTACTCGGCGGCCACGCAGGCGTTCGACGCGTTCGGCTGGTTTCGCGGCGCCGGCAAGAACCTGACCTTTGCTGGCGAGCCGCATCACGTGCAGGGCGTATCGGTCACGGTACCGCTCATTCAGCAGCTGGGCGTGACTCCGCTCCACGGTCAATGGTTCACCGACGAGACCGGCGTTGTTCTCTCGCGATCGCTGTGGCAGCGCCTCGGTGGTGATCCGGCCATCGTCGGCAAGCCGCTGACGCTCGACGGCCGTAGCTACACCGTCACCGGGGTCGATGCCGGAGACGTTCCGCCTGCCGGTCGCGGACATCGGCGGGACAGGCACGACGCACCGATCTGTGGCTGGCGCTCGACCCCGCGGAGAATGCCGGCGCCGCGTACTTCGCGTATGCGCGGCGCAAGCCAGGGGTGTCGATCGATGCGGCCGCGGCTGACGCCAGGCGGGTTGCCGCAGTGATGGCGAAGGCCGACCCGATCGGCCACCCGGCATACACCGCCCGCCTCTTCGATCTTCGGACGGTAGCCATCACCGAGATTCGGCCGACGCTCCTGTTGCTCTTCGCCGCTTCAGGTTTCCTCTTCCTGATTACGTGCGCCAACGCAGCGGGGCTGCTGCTGGCCCGCTCCGTGGAACGCACGCGCGACACGGCCACGCGCGTATCGCTCGGCGCCGGGAGACGCCATCTCGCGACGCTCTATTTCCTCGAGAACGTGCCGGTGGCGTTTGCCGGCGCCGTCGGCGGAATCCTCGCGAGCGTGACCCTGACGCCCGCGATCGTGTCGCTGGCGTCCGATTACATCCCTCGGGCCGAGGAGGTCGCTCTCGACTGGACGGTCCTTGGATTCGCGCTGACGGCCGGAGTTCTTGCGACCGTGCTCTCGGGGGTCGTGCCTCTGTGGCAGGCGCTCAGGATTGCGCCGGCCGATGCGCTCGGCGACGGGGCGCGCACGACTGCGGGCGTGCGCAGCCGCCGCATCTCGCAGTGGCTGGTCGTGGCGGAGATCGCACTGGCGTTCGCGCTGCTCGCCGTCAGCGCCGTGCTCTTGCTGCACTTGCGGCAGTTGTCGCGGACGGCACCAGGTTTCGACCCGGCCGGAATCCTCACGTTCACCGTCAGCCTCCCTGGGCCGGTAGCGAACGATGACGCCAAGCGAACGGCGACGCAGCGTCAGCTCGTCGAGGCGCTTCAGGTCATTCCCGGCGTCACTGGCGTCGCGTTTGCGAACGACCTGCCGCTCGACGGTTGCTGCTTCACGACGACCATCTTCCCGGATGGCCAGCCGATGGAACGGCGTTCGGATCCGCGGACGAGCGTGATGATGATCGAGCCCCGGCTATTTCCAGGTTCTGCGCATGCCGCTCCTGCGCGGCCGGCAGTTGTCCGACCAGGACACGAACGAAGATCCCATCGCTATCGTGATTAATGACGCGGCGTCAAAGCACTACTGGCCCGGGAAGGATGCGATCGGCGCGCAGGGCAGATTCCTCGGATCCGACGGCAGTCGGTTCCAGGTGGTCGGCATCGTCGGCGACGTGAAGAACGATGGCCTGGGCAAGCCCACCGTCCCCGAAGTCTATCTTCCGAGTGCGGTCACGCGCGTCGAGACGATGAACGTCGTGATGCGTTCGAGCGTGCCGCCGGCGACGCTCGTGTCCGCGGCGAGGCAGGCGGTTCGCGGCGTCGATCCCGAACAACCAATCCACGACGTCGCGCTCTTGTCCGACATCGTCCGGCGTTCGATGACGCTCGAGCGCGTGGCGTCGTACCTGACGACGTTCTTTGCCGCGACGGCGGTGTTGATGGCGTCCCTCGGCATCTATGGGGTGTTGTCGTATTTCGTGCGCCAGCGGACAGTCGAGATCGGCACCCGTCTGGCCATCGGCGCGACCAGCCGCGACATCCTGAAGCTCATCGTCGGTGGCGGGCTGAAGACCGCCCTCTATGGTGTCCTCGCTGGCATTGCCGTGGCCGTCGCGGCGGCCCTGTCACTCGGACGGGTCTTCGACGTCGGGACGATCGGTCCACCGCCTTTCCTGTACGCGGCGTTCATTGTCGGCAGCGTGGCGCTGGTGGCGTCGTGTCTGCCGGCGTGGCAGGCGTCGCTGCTGTCGCCGATGGTCGCGATCCGCAACGAGCCCACCACGATGTGGTTGCTCGCGCGCGAGCGCGTCGGCCTGGCGATCCGTGGAATGGCGGAGGAAGACTCGACGTCGACGGCGATCGGTCCGCTGATTGCGGAGGTCGCCGATTCGGTTCGCCGGGCTGAGTCGTTTCCGGAAGCGACGCGGGTCGCGCTCGAGAGCTTGCGGGAGTGGGCAGGGGCCCAGTCGGTCGTCCTGCTCGAAGCGTCGGGCGACGAGTATCGCTGCGAAGAGCTGTCGATACCGGCCCGTGGCTTTCTGCTCAACCGGCTCGCGCATTACCCACATCCTGTCGCGTTTACCGACCAGGACTTCGACGCCTGGCTGCGCTGGGCGAGAAAGTTCCGGCCCCGACACGTCGCCGAGATCGAGCGGCTCCGTCAGAGCGGCGTGCGTATGGCCGTGCCGCTTCGCACCAAGACCGATCTCATTGGCGTGCTCCTCTGGCGCGCCCAGCCTCGGTGCGCCAGGTGCGCGCGCGCGCTACACCTCGTCGGATAAACACTTGCTGCGAAGCTCGGCGGATGTGTTTGCGCTCCTGATCGAGAACGCGCACTTGACGACTCGCGCAGTGGAGCAGGAGAAGCTGCGCAAGGACGTCGCGCTCGCGGCCGAAGTCCAGCGGCGTCTGCTTCCGGCCGCTCCGCCACGAAGCACGATCGCGACCCTCGCCGCATTTACGCTGCCCGCGCGGCTCGTCGGCGGCGACTACTACGATTTCCTGGACCTTGGCAGCGGCCGCATCGGCATCGCGGTCGCCGACGTGTCGGGCAAGGGGGTCGCCGCTGCCCTCCTGATGTCGGTCGTGCAGGCGTCGCTGCGCGTCATCACCAGCGCGGGAGAGGTTCCGCTCTCGCAACTGGCCTCGCGTATGAACGCGTTCCTCTATCAGTCGACGGGTGCCAACAAGTATCGCGACGTTCTTCTACGCCCAGCTCGACGAGGACGACGCGCCAGCTCGCCTACGTGAATGCCGGCCACAATCCGCCCTTCCTCGTGCGCGCGAGCGACGCGGGCGCGACCGTGGTCGAACTCACGGCTGGAGGCACGGTGATCGGTCTCTTCGAGGAGATGCCATACGAGTCCGCGTCGGTCGAGCTCCAGAGCGGCGATTTGCTGGTCGCCTTCACCGATGGCGTGACGGAAGCACTCGATCCGTCAGGTGACGAGTTCGGCGAAGAGCGGCTCAAAGATCTGTTGCGGAGCGTGCGCGGCGCGACCGCCGACGACGTGGCGTCCCACCTGGCGGCCGCGATGAAAGCCTGGATTGGCGGCGCCGAGCAGCACGACGACCTGACGTTCGTCGTCGTCGCGATTCGCTAGCGAGCTATCGCACGAATCAGTCGTCCGCCAGGCGTTAGTCAACCCTTCGGGGGTTGCATGTTACTACGTCCCGCGTAATAATGCGGCCGACGACGCCACCATGAAGCCACAGGACTCGCTCCAGGATCTTGGCCGCTTTTCTGAGCCGGCACTCCTGGTGCTCATCTCGCTCGCCGATGGCCCCAAGCACGGCTACGCGATGGCCCAGGATATCGAGCGCATCGCCGGCCAGAAGCTGGGGCCGGGGACGCTTTACGGTGCGATCACGAGGCTGGAAGCGGCGAAGTGGATCGAGCCGCTGCCGGCCGACGATCGCCGGCGCCCGTACAAGCTGACGTCGTCTGGCGCGACAGTCCTGCGGGCCAGGCTCGCGAGCCTCCGCGCGATGACGCGCGCCGCGCAGGCAAGGCTGGCCGATGTCTGACGATCGCCTCGCCCGGGCGCTCCTGCGTCTGTATCCGCGCGCGTGGCGGGCGCGCTACGGCGACGAGTTCCTTGCGCTGGTCGCCGACACCGGGCTGTCGTGGCGCACGGTCGCGGACGTGTCGTCGGCGGCCCTCGTCGAGCGCGCCCGCGCCATCGCCGGGGCCAAGCTCTGGGAGGGCGAGCCTGTCATCGACGGCCAGCCGCTTCCGCCTCGCACCGTCGGCGAGTCGCTGACCGTCACAGCGACGTTCTCGGGTCTCGTCGGCCTGTCGGCGCTGGTACTCGGACTGTTGGGCGTGCCTTATCCGGGCAGTGGGTTGCCGTGGTTTCAGAAGGTCTTCTGGTGGTGGTACATCGCGAACGCCAACGTCTGGATCCCGTTCGTGGGGAGCCCGGCGGCGCATGGCGCGGCGCGCTTCGCTTCGTTTGGCGCCGCGGCGGCCCTCGCGGGAGGCGCGTTGCTCATCGGCAATCGTCTGGCATGGCTAGGCGTTCCCGAGCCAACTGACGGCGCATTCTTCGCGGTCCTCTTCGGCATCTGCCTCCTGGGCGTTGGTCGCTTCATGTATTTCATGGTTCGGCCCCTTGTCTCGTATCCGGCCCGCTGGCCCGTGATGCACCCGCGCGAGCATCTGGCGTGGCACGTCGCGGTGCTGATGTCGCTCAGTCTTTTCGGTCTCGCCGATCCAGCGGGTGAAATCTTCTGGCATATGGCCTTCATCTTCTGGATGTTCCGTAACGGCTCGCTAGCTGTCACCGCCGCCGGCGTGGCGCGGCGCCGCTCGGAGCGCGAGGCGATCTTCGGCGCGCCACCCGGCGGGCCGCACCCTCCTGCCGCAGTCTGACGGCGGGGCGCATTTCGCCAGTTGTAACAACACTTGGTTGCTGGCGCGCGAGCCCGTCCGCGGCCGCGCGGCGGCGAACGATGGCGCAATCTACGGTACCATCAGGCTGACGTGGACAATGTCACGCATGCCTTTGTTGGCGCGGCCATCGGTGAGTGCGTCGCGCCGACAGGCGCGACCGCGCGCACGCGCGCGCTGCTCATGGGCGTCGGCATCGTCGCCGCCAACGCGCCCGATATCGATCTCGTTTACAGCAACATCATCGAGGAGCCGCTCGGTTACCTGCTGCACCATCGCGGCCACAGTCACACCTGGCCTGGACTCGCCGCGCTCGGACTCCTGATCTGGGGAGGTCTGCAGCCTGTTCCCGAGAACCCGGGAGGCGGCACGCGGCTCCAAGTCCCGATGGCTGCTGTTGCTTGCGGCAGCGCTCGCCAGCCACCTCGTGATGGACACCGCGAATGGCTACGGCGCACATCTCTTTTACCCGCTCTCGTCGCGTTGGGTATATGGCGACAGCGTCTTCGTGCTCGAGCCGTGGCTGTGGGCCATCCTCGGCGGCACGCTGGCGTTGAACGCCGGTCGCTTCTGGCGAGTGACGATCGCGCTGCTCACACTCTCTCTGATCGGGACGCTGGCCTATATGACGCTAATGCCGACTGTCGTGGCAGCGTTGATCATCGTCGTTGTAACGGCCGCAGCCGTCGCATTGCGTGCTTGGGACAGGAAGCAGCGTGCCGGGTTTGTGCTCCTCGGCACGGCAGCCATCTTCCTGACGATGGCTGGCGTCTCGCGAGCGGCGAAGGCCGAAGCCCGACGCACCGTCGGGGCGCTCGGCGCCGGCGAAGTCATCGACATCGTCGCGGACGCCAATCCCGGCACTCCGTGGTGCTGGACGGTGCTGACGCTCGAGAGGGCCAGCCGCGATCCGCACGGGACACTCGTAGCGCGCCGTGGGACGGTGTCGCTGCTGCCCTCGATGTGGTCCGCTTCGGCGTGTGCCTCGGCTCGATTGAGCGCCAGTCGATGGTCAACCGAAGTGCCGGCAACAGACGTCGTGGTGTGGCATCGCCTGTGGACGATTGACCTCGAGCCGATTCGCGCGCTCTACGCCAGCAACTGCCGGGTCAGGGCCTGGCTCCAGTTCGGGCGCGTGCCGTACCTGGATAACGGCGCGATCGTCGATCTGCGTTTCGAGAACCCGATCGGTCAGAACTTTACGCCGATGACGATCGATGCCGGCCAGCGGGGCTGTCCGTCCTTCCTCACAGACTGGGTCGTGCCACGGGCGGACGTCCTCGGTCAGCCGTCGATCGGTCTCATCGCCACGCAGGTCGCGCTCTCGCTCATTCTGCTGAGCAGCGGCGCCCTGGTGACGCGCAGCTTCGAGCGCTTGCTTCGGGCCGATCCGGGGTTCCGGCCAGAGGGGGTATTCACAGTCCGCCTGCGGACACCACCCGAGTTCTTCCCGCGTATGGACGATGCGATGGCGTTTCAGAGATCGCGTCACGCAAGTCTTGTCCGGCCTTCCCGGCGTGAGTGGCGCCAGTGCCGCCTCGGCGCTGCCACTGACCGCAACAGCGTTTCAGGTCATGGTGACCGCGCCGGCCGCGTCGGGGAACACCGGCGACGTCAAGCGCGACAGGATTCTCAGCGACCTCATCGGCGTGCGCGCGAACTATCTCGAAGTGATGGGCATGCGGCTGCTGGCCGGGCGTGCCTTTGACGGAACCCCGACGCGCCGGCGTCGCGGAAGCCATGATCGACGAAGCGCTCGTGCGGCAATTATTTCCGGATGGGAAGGCGATCGGCGCGACAATCCGCGTCGGTGATCGGCCACTGACCGTGGTCGGAGTGATGCGGCAAGCGAGACTGTATGACGTCCATGCCGACGGACGACCGCAGGTCCTGGTCGGTCGGAGGATTTCGGTATGCGTCCGTTGTTCTACGTGATGCGGACGAGTCGGGATCCGCATGCGCTCGCGCCTGACGTGCGGGCAGCGATTCGCCGGCTCGAGCCGCGAATTCCCGTCGGCGACCCTCGGGCCATGGAGGACATCGTGGACCTGTCGCTCAGCCCGCAATCGATTGGCGCGGCGTTGGTCAGCGCGCTCGCGGTCGGAGCGCTGCTGCTGGCCGCGATGGGCCTCTTCGGCGTAGTGTCAGGGGCGGTGATACGACGCCACCACGAGTTGGCGGTCCGCCTCGCGCTCGGTGCCGAGCATCGCGATGCCCTGTGGCTCGTGCTGCGAGAAGGAGCACTGCTCGTTGCGATCGGACTCCTGATTGGCGCCCCCGGCATTTTCATCGCCAACCGTCTGGTGCAGCGCGTGCTCGTCGGCGTGTCGCCATTCGATCCGCTAACATTGATGGCCGCCGCCGCCGCTCTGCTGTTCGTGGCTCTCACAGCATGTTATCTGCCGGCGCGGCGCGCGCTTCGGATCGAGCCGGCGCGCCTACTTCGACAAGGCTGAAGAACGGGGCACGAGGTGGCTGTTGAGACACACGCGCTGAAGATCCGGGCCGGACGTCGCGGCCTCCACGAGATTACCCCCGACGTCGCGCGGGTCGTTGCCAAAGCGGCGGTGGCTGACGGCATATGTACGGTGTTCATTCGCCATACCTCCGCGAGCCTGATCATTCAGGAGAATGCCGACCCGAGCGCCCGCGCGGACCTCGAGACCTTTATGGATCGCCTCGTGCCTGATGGCGCCGCATGGATGACGCACACCGCTGAAGGCGACGACGATATGTCATCGCATATCAAGTCGGTGCTGACGCAAGTGAGCCTCTCGATTCCGATCGTCAGCGGCCGGCTGGCGCTTGGAACGTGGCAGGGCGTGTATGTCTGGGAGCACCGCGATCACCCAGGGCCGCGCGAGGTGCTGGTATCGATTGCGTCGTAGTCATCAAGCCAATCGTCCAGGACACATAGCGAGAATTCGAATGCGCCGTACAATGTCCTCCAACCAAGACGAGGGGAAGTCCTGATGCTGAACGAACCATTCCGCGGTGCTCGTACCGCCATCGTGCTGGCGCTGACAATCCTGGGATCCGCGGCGATGGCCGCACAGCTCGCCACGCGCCCGGCGGAGGAATGGGCGAAGGTCCTCGACGCGCCCGAGCGACTTGCCGGCCTCAGGGTTCCGGAGGTCGTCGCAGCCTTGAAGCTCGCGCCGAGCGATGTCGTGGCGGACGTCGGTGCCGGCACGGGTCCGTTCGTCGCCGCGATGGCCGGCGCCGTGCCCAAGGGAAAGCTCTACGCGGTCGAGGTTGACGCGAAGTTCCTGCCCTACATCCAGCAGAAAGCGGATGCCGCCGGGGCGAAGAACGTGCAGACGGTACCTGGGCGCGTTCACCGATCCGCGGTTGCCATCAGCTGACGTCGATGTCGCCTTCATGCATGACGTCTTTCACCACGTCGAGG
The DNA here is from genome assembly GCA_963847975.1 of uncultured Acidobacteriota bacterium. Lineage (GTDB taxonomy): Bacteria > Acidobacteriota > Vicinamibacteria > Vicinamibacterales > 2-12-FULL-66-21 > DATBJJ01. Next base: position 75,198 of record CAWKBU010000010.1, read on the forward strand.
ATCGCGCCGGCTACGTCAAAGCGTTGGCGAAGTATCTCAAACCGGCGGGCCGCATCGTCGTCATCGACTACAAGCCCGAGAACAGCCCGCATCGCGACGATCCGAAGCTCCAGGTCTCGGCCGACCAGGCCAAAGCGCTCCTGTCGGCGGCGGGATTCACGCGGGTCGAGGAGGTCTCTCTCTTTCCCGACAAGTGGTTCCTGGTGTTCCGGCGGTAGCGCCGGGGCCTTACCTTCGGAGGTGGAGCTCTTGACAATATTTTAGTTATAACTAAAATATAAGAGTGCTCGCCGACACGCCGACGCTGGCCGCGATCGCCTCACCCCGACGGCGCGAGATTCTCCGTCTGGTCTGGAGCGAGGAGCTGGAAGCCGGCGCGATTCACCGCGCCATGCCGGACGTGACGTTCGGCGCCGTGTCCCTGCAGCTGCGAACCTTGCTCGACGCCGGGCTCGTCGAATCGCGATCCGAAGGCCGCCATCGCCTCTATCGCGCGCGGCGCGAGGCCCTCGGGCCCGTGGGGCGAATGCTCGAGGGCATGTGGAGCGACGCGCTCTGGCGGCTCAAGCTGCAGGCAGAACTGCTCGCGACCCGCCGCGGCCCCGGGGCCGCGCGCGCCAAGGCCCGATTGGCGTCAACCAGAAAGAGAGTGCGCACATCATGACCCTCCCGCATCGCAACCTCCCGCATAGCCTCGAGCGGACGGTGGTCATCCAAGCCGATCAGCAGACTGTCTTCAGCTTCTTCACCGACAACGACCGCTGGGCGTCGTGGTGGGGCGCGGGCTCCACGATCGATTCCAAGAGCGGCGGGCGCGTCTATATCCGGCATGCCAACGGAATTGAGAGCTCGGGAGAGGTGATCGAGGTCCAGCCACCGACGAGGATTGTCTTCACCTACGGCTTCAACAGCGGCAATCCTATCCCGCCCGGGAGCTCGCGCGTCACCATCAGCCTGGAGCCGCAGGGGGCCGCCACGCGGCTCGACCTGCGCCACGAGTTCGCGGAGGCCGGCCCGCGCGATGAGCACGTCCAGGGCTGGCGCTATCAACTATCGGTCTTTGCCAATGTCGTCGCCGATCTCGTCAACGCTCGCGCGGTGGATACCGTTGACGCGTGGTTTGCCGTCTGGTCCGATGCGAGCGAGGAGGGGAGGCGGCAGACGCTCACGAAGATCGCTACGAGCGAGGTCAGGTTCCGCGACCGCTTCAGCCTGCTCGACGGACGTGACGACCTCGTGCTTCACATCGGCGCGACACAGCGGTTCATGCCGGGCCTGCAGCTGCGACGGCAGGGCGAGATCAGGCACTGCCAGGGCACGCTCCTCGTCGACTGGGTCGCCGTCGCCACTGATGGCAGTCAGCGCGGTGCCGGCACGAATGTCTTCGTGCTTCAGGCGGATGGGAAAGTGGATTCGGTGACCGGGTTCTGGAAGTAGGCAGGGTGATGAAGAGGATCGCTCGGGGTTGCTGCCGCTGTCTCTAACGCGGCAGCGCCGCCGCCGGCGGTCCGAGGAGGGCTCGCACCTCGCGCAGCCACTCCAGGCTCACGACGGCAGCTGCCGGCGACATGTCCGCGTCCCGCTGCACGAGCACCCGGGCGTCAGGTGCGACTCCCTGCAGTGTCGCGCCGAGGAGGTTGGCGAGGCGCGTCACCGATTCGACCCGCATCGAGTCGGCGCCGGCAATCGCCGCCCGCATCAGCTGTCCCCGCGACTGGAAGTACAGTCCGTCCGGCCCCCAGTGGGGGTGCTCGCCGCCGTCGGTCGAGACGACCATCCGGCGTCCGTCGCGAAGGCGCTGCACGTAGATCTCCCAGCGCCCGGTGTCGGCGGCTTGAAAGGCGACCAGCTTCGCGTCGGGCGAGAAGGTGGCGGCAGTGTCGTCAAACGCTCCCGAGACGAGCGTCCGCGCAGGACCCGCATCGAGGGGCAGCACAGGATGTCGGCGCGGGTGCTCGCCGTGGTCTGCTGAAATGCGAGCATGCTGCCGTCGGGTGACGCCGCCAGCGGCAGCGCATGCCGCGAACCGCCCGCGGCTGTCAGCCGCGTCGCGGCCTGGATGCCCTCCGCGTCTCGTCTTCCATAACTCGAACGCGCCGTCGGCACGTGACGCGAAGTAGACGGTCCGCCCATCGGCCGACCATACCGGGGATGTATTGATACCGCTGTGGGTCAGGCGGGTGGCGGAACCGCGGCGCACGTCGATGATCCAGACGTCAGCCCGGGCGCCTTCGATGTTGACGCCGGCGACTCGTGTGCCGTCCGGCGAGAGGGTCGCGCCGCGCAGCCGGCGGACCTCGTCAGCCACAGCCTGAAATCCTGACGGCGACCACCACGCGAGCCCTGGTGACGCGGCGGAAGTCGATGCCGGCGTGGCGACCCATACGAGGGATCCGGTCGGCGAGACCGCAAACTGCGCCAGCCCCTGAGCCGTGCCGACCGGCGCCACCACGGCACGCGGCACCCCGGCGGTCGCGACACGAAGAGGATCGAACGCTATCGCTTCGATCTCGGCTCCGCGCGAGAAGACGATCGTGTCCGCGGCTGCCGCGCGGGCGACATCAACGCCCGCCACGAGCGTACGCCACCGGGACACTTCCCCCGATCCTGCGGCCTCGAGCGACACTGCTCCCATGACGCCGTGAGTACCGTCAACGGCCATCGTATCGATCGTGAAGAGCAGCACGCGCTGATTCGGAACGAGCGCGGGCCACGCGTGCCGCACCTCGCCGCTGGCCTCGGCAGGCGTGGTCAGCGGCTGCGGCTCGCCGCCGTCTGCCGGCACCCGCATCAGCCCGCCGGACGGCGATCCCGCGAAGATGATTTCCCGGCCCGCCCACGTGCCGCCGAGAATCGAGGGCGCGTCGGCGAGCGTCACCGGCGTCCCCCCGGCGAGGGCAACCTTCTTGAGCCGTCCACCAGCGAAGAACGCCAGCCATCTGCCGTCGGGAGAGAAGAACGGTGCGTGGCCGTCATCCGTGCCCGGTACGACCGCCGCCTCGAGACGGTCGAGCGGTCTGAGATAGAGCCGGCACCCGCTGGCATCGCAGCCCGACCACGCCAGCTGGGTGCCGTCGGTGGAGATGGCCAGTGCGGGGGCTGATGCGTCGAACGCGGTTCCCGGCGCCGGCGTGATGGTGAAGCGCGCCGCGGGCGGCGACGCGGCCTGACGATCTCGAGTCAGTTCCCAGACCGCGGCGAGCGCCAGCAGCGCACAGATGACCGCGGCGCTCCACGGCACGAGCTGGCCAGCGATGGAAGGGGAGACGGGTGGTTCGGTGGCCGGCGCCTCGACTCGTGCCGCGCCTGGCTGGCCTGCCGGCACGCCGGCCGTCGACACGGGTGCCACGAATCGATAGCCGCGCCGGTGGAGCGTCTGGATGTAGGTCGGCGACTGCGGCTCGTCGCCAAGCGCCTGACGCAGGACGCTGACGGCTTCGGCGAGCGACGTATCGGTGACGAACGCGTCCTTCCACACGCTATCTATCAGTTCCTGCCGCGAGACGACGTCACCGGCGCGGTGAAGGAGGAGCTCCAGGACGCCGAGCACGCGCGGAGGCAGCGCGACTTCCCGGCCGTCGCGGCTGAGGAGGCGCGTATGGGCGTCGAACGTGAACGGGCCAAACGCGAGGCAGGGAAGGCGTTGACGGTCGGTGACGAGCGGCGGGGTCGCAGCGGCGGGCATGGGAAAACCCGAATGTTATCGCGGCCTTGAGAAGAACTTGAAGGTTTCTTACGGGCGTTTGACCGCGCCTTCATGACTTCGCGGCCGGCCTCCGCACAAGCTGGCGGCGGAGAGTCCTGATGTCCATTTTCGCGACCAAGCCCATCGAACAGATTGAATCGGAGCAGCTGGGAGGACACGGCGGCGGCCTGCCGCGCGTGCTCGGCCCGAGCCAGCTCATCATGCTCGGCGTCGGCGCCATCATCGGCACCGGCATCTTCGTCCTGACCGGGCAGGCCGCCGCCGCCAACGCGGGTCCGGCCATCGTCCTGTCGATGGTGCTGGCGGGGCTCACGAGCGTGCTGGCGGCGCTCTGCTATTCGGAGTTCGCGGCGAGCGTTCCGGTCGCCGGATCGGCTTATACCTATGCCTACGCCACGCTCGGCGAATTCGTCGCCTGGATTATCGGCTGGGATCTGATTCTCGAGTACGCGCTCGGTGCCGCGACGGTGGCCGTCGGCTGGTCAGGCAATCTCGTCACGCTGCTCGGCCAGCTGGGCCTGAGTTTCCCAGCCGCCCTGAGCGCCGCACCGGGGACGCTCGTCGCCGTCGCGGGCGGCGATCCGGTCACCGCCGTGTTCAACCTGCCGGCGGTGCTCGTGACCGTGGCCGTCACGGCGCTCCTCATCTTCGGCGTCAGCGAGTCGGCGACCGTCAACTCGGTCATCGTCGTCATCAAGGTTGCGGTCGTGCTGATCGTGATTGGCGCCGGGGCGTTCTTCATCGTGCCGGCGAACTGGCACCCGTTCATCCCCGAGAACACGGGAACGTTCGGCGAGTATGGCTGGAGCGGCGTGCTGCGCGGGGCGGGCGTGATCTTCTTTGCCTACATCGGATTCGACGCGGTTTCGACTTCTGCGCAGGAGGCGAAGAACCCGCAGCGGGACATGCCCCGTGGCATCCTCGGCTCGCTTGCCGTGTGCACCATCTTGTATGTGCTCGTGTCGGGCGTCATGGTCGGCCTCGTGCCTTACAAGGCCATGTTGAATGAGGCGGCACCGCTCGTCGTCGCGATCCAGGCCGCTGCCGGCCGCGCCGCCGGTACCGGCTGGGAAACGCCCATGGCGATCGTGCAGATCCTCGTGACGGTCGGCGCGCTCGCCGGCCTGAGCTCGGTCATGGTCGTCATGATGCTCGCCCAGCCGCGCATCTTCCTCTCGATGTCGAAGGACGGACTGCTCCCGGCCTGGGCGGGCCGTCTCCATCCCCGCTACCGCACGCCCCACATCTCCACCATCGTCACGGGAGTGGTCGTGGCCCTCGCGGCTGGCCTGACGCCAATCGGGACGCTCGGGAACCTGGTCAGCATCGGCACGCTCATGGCCTTCGTGATCGTGTCGCTCGGGATCATCGTGCTGCGGCGGACGCGTCCCGATCTGCCGCGGCCATTCCGCATGCCGCTCGTGCCTCTACTGCCCATTCTGTCGGCCGTCGTGAGCTTCATCCTGATGCTCAGCCTGCCCTGGAGCACGTGGGAGCGGCTGATGATCTGGATGGCGATCGGAGTCGCGGTCTATTTCGCGTATGGATACCGGCATAGCCGGTTAGGGAACAGGAGTTCCGGAGTGCAGGAAGCTCAAGGGGGCAGGCGCGGGTAAGTGGCGCCGCCGGTTCAGCGAACGGTTCCGGTCGGCTGCCAGGTCGCGCCCGCGTCGAGGCTGCGGTAGATACCCCGACCGTCGGTCGCAGCGAACAGGCGCTGAGGCTGCCGTGGATCGATCACAACGTTCGTGATCCGCGAGTTCGTGGGGAACCCGGTGCCGACTCGTGTCCACTGATCGCCGCGGGTGGTGCTCGAAACCAGAGCGTATTGTCCTGCACCGGTGGTGTCCATCACTTGAACGAGTAGTCTGACCGGGTCCGTTGGAACAACCGTGAGTGTCAGGGCGAGACCCGGATGTGACAGCTCGGTCCACGTGTCTCCACCGTCGATGGTTCGACGGATCAGGTTTCCGTCTCCACCGATGCCGACACCATGAAGAACCGCATAGACCGTCCGGGAGTCGCGTGGGTCTGCCAGCAGCCCGCAGCACCGCGCGATCGTGCGGTTGTCAGGTTCGTCCACGAGCTGCCAGGCGCCGCCTCCGTCCGTCGAACGCCAAATCCCGTTGTGCCCGAGCAGACCGCCAAGGGCCCCACCCGTGCTCGCGTAGAGGACATTGGCATCACCGGCGGCGACTGCAATCGCTGAGGGAACTCTGTCGTTAGGGAGGCGCACAGGCCTCCACTCCGCGCCCCCGCCGGCAACCACATACTCGACGCCTCCAGCGCCCGTTTGCCGCATGCGGACCATCTGTGAGGAAAGCAACGACAGCGGTTGTTTGGCGTCGGGTGCCGCAAGCGGCAGCCAGGCAGTCTCGCCGGGTTTCAACTGGTACGTCGTGTTGAGTGTCCGAGCCAGGATCTCAGCCCCTCTACTCTCCACCGAGAGCACGAGGTCGTCAGCGGCGCCGGCTCCCAGACGCACGACCGTCCAGCTCGCGCCATCGTCCTCACTGGCGACGAGTTCGCGACCGTTGCTGGCATACAGCGTCGGCGATTCGCCTTCTCGCAATGCCATCGAGGTTGTCGCCCTCGTGATGCCTCGATTACGAATTGTCCAAAGCGCGCCGGCGTCTGTCGTCACCATGACGCCCTGGCGCGTGCCGACGTAGATGACGGACGGCGCGACCGGATCGACGGCGAAGACCGGGCCGAGAATCGAGAGGTGTGGCGACGCCGTGAAAACGACGTCCCATGCGCGTCCGCCATCGACGCTTCGCACGATACTCGACCCCTGACGCGCGAAGCACAGGACTCCCGAATCGCCAACGAACTGGAGTTGCTCGATGCTGCCAGAACCGGGACCTGCGCCGAGGGCGATCCAGTTCGCGCCTCCGGTCGTTGTCTGGAAGATCCTGCCGTCATCGTCGCCAGCCAGGATCGTGTTGTGCCGCAACGGATCGATGGCGATGGCACTGATGTCATTCGGCGCGTCCTGGTGCTTGCCGGCTGGTCTCCACGACGCCCCACCATCGCGACTGACGCTCATCCCCTCGTCGCTGCCGCAGAACAGCACGAACGGGTCGACGGGATCGATCGCGGCCGACGCGCAGGGCGATGGTGCCGCGGTCGTGAGACGTTCCCATCGACGACCGCCATCACGGCTGCGCACGGTTCGATGAATTGGCGGTTGATAAACGACGCGTGGATCAGAGGGCGCGACGAGCGGCGGCAGAGCGTGGTCGAGATCGAGTTGCTGCCACAACCTACCGGCGTTCGCAGTCTTGAACAAGCCGTCTCCGCACGCCGCGAACAAGCTGTCGGGCGTCATCGGAACCGCGACGAGCTCGCACTCGTCAGCCGCCGGCAGCCCGCGGTCGGCGGGCGTCCAAGTTTCGCCGCGGTCCGACGATCTGAACACGCCGCCGTTCTCGAACGCGGCAAAGACGATCGACGACGGCACGGCCGCAACGACGGCGAGGCTCGAGACAGCGCCGCCATCGGGACCTCCTCCCGGAATGTGCTCGAGTACCGGCGTATCACCGCCGCGGGATGTCGTAGAAGGAGCCGGCGGAAGCCGGGCTCGACTGGTGGCGCTGAGCCCGACGGCGCTGAGCACGATCATCAGCGTCAGGGTTCGCGCGGCGAAGGTGGTCTGGCCCACCTGCTGCATGAATCGAGTGTACGGCCGAAGTGCGGATATCGGCCGGTAACAAAATCGTCAGCGGCTCGGCCTGCGCCACGAGTTCGCGGAGGCCGGTCCGCGCGATGAGCACGTCCAGGGCTGGCGCTATCAACTATCGGTCTTCGCGAATGTCGTCGCCGATCTCGTCAGCGCGCGGTGGAAACGTGGACGCGTGGTTTGCAGACTGGATCCGACGCGAAGTGAGGACGGACCGTGATGAGACGATCGCTCTGCTAGCTCTGCTGCCTCTGTGGTGAGAATGTTCTTCGGTTGACCCTCACGCCGGTGCCGGAGGGAACTTGCGTCAGCAGAGCTGTGACAATCTCGCACCTTCCCCGAAATCTTCCATGGTCTCGGCTGCAAGCAGCAGTCGCAAGTCCGTTCAGTCTTCGGCCGCTGCGGCAATCGTCGGTCACTCGCAGTGTTCTCGGTCTCGAGGACTCCTCGGCTGACGGCAGACTTCGTGCACACCGGTGATCAGTCCGTCGACAGTTAGGGGCTCAAAATCGTGGGGAGGGCATCATGCATGCCTGGCGACCTGTGGCGCTCGCCTGCCTGTTTGCGTCTGTGGTCTGCGGCCTGACGGAGAACAGTCGTGTGCTGGCTTCCGCCGCATCCGCGCGCGGCCCAGCACCGCCCGAGCGTATCTCGATTCGCGCGACGGTGAATGGCCTGGCCGTGACCGTCAGGGCCAACGGCACGCTTGCTCCGGCAAGCACGAGCGTCGGCACTGCTGAACAGTTCGAGGTGCACGACATCGGCAAAGGCGTCATCGCCCTGCGGGCGATGGCTAACGGAAAGTTTGTGAGCGCACGGGGCCTCGAACCTGTGCGCGCGGACGCCGAGCACATCGGAACAGCACAACAGTTCCGCACACCTGGCGGATCTGCCGGGCTCGTCCGACTGAGGTCGCCGGTAGCCAAGGGGTTTGCCTGCGCCACTCAGCGCGGGCAAGGAGTGATTGCCATCACGAAGCATTGCCAGCATCGTTCGCAGCTGTTCGAGTTCGAACCGCTCCCGGCAGCGCCTCCCTCGTTCACAATCACCCTGCCGACACCGGGCTCCACGCTGACCTCGACCGCCGTCGGCTTCCGGTGGGACGCGGATGGCGACGAATACTGGCTGAAAGTGGGCAGCGTCCCGGGAGGCTCGGACATCTACTCCAGCGGGTCGCTGGGATCGGCGCACGAACACATCGCGTCGGGTCTGCCACTCAATGGCCAGAAGTTGTACGTGCAAGTGAGCCGCAGGATCGGCGCGGTGATCGACACGAGCGGTGCGGAATACACCGCGGCAATCCGCAAAGGGCTGGCGGTCATCGTCGATTTCGCAAACCGTCGCCTTGAGGATTGGACGGGAGCGGGATTCCGGAGCGCTGACGATGTGCGCGCGCAGCTTGTTGAGATGGAGCAACACTGGGATTGGCTCAGCCGCGACCTCGAGCGGTTCCAATGGGACGTCATTCGCGTTCAGCTGCCGTACGCAGCCGTCGCCGATGCGTATCCAGACTGGGTTACGTTCCGAGAGGCCGTCATCGCGCTGGTGCGGGAACAGGTCCCTGCCGCTGACTACGACGTGAACAGCGACGACCTGATCGACGCGGCGTGGCTGATTGTCTCTAGCGGTCTGGAGCCCGTGCCGTTTGCCATTGGCGGAGCCAGCGGCACCAGCGGCGGCTGCGTCTTCGTCGATGGCCAGGCGAGCGGCAGCGTTCAGGCCGGCGCAACCGGCAACTTCAACCACGAGCTGGGCCATTGCCTCGGGCTGCCAGATCTGTACGGCAGCTTCAGCACCCTGACCAAATTGACCTTCATGAACGATTCGTGGGCATTGCCGCCGCAGGATTTTTCCGCCTACGAGCGGGTTGTTCTCGGCTGGGTCGACCCGCAGGTTATCGAGCGAACGACGTCCGGCGTCTGGCTCCCTTCAGCCAACGAGAACCTCGCGGCTGTGAAGGTACCGACGGTCCGTTCGAACGAGTACTTCCTGATCGAATACAGGAATCCGCCGCCAACGGGCTATGGGTCAGCAACTCAGGGCTACAAAGGCTTGGCTGTGTATCACGTGCTGGACGACTCGTCGATGTGGCAGGATCCACCGATCGTCAAGATCGAACCGGCGGACGGAATCATTGCGCCGAATGAGGAGCTCGATCCGAACGACTTCCTCTACCCGGAGAATCCTGAACTGCTTCGCCCGTTCGTCGTCCGTTCGTACTACGATGACCGAGAGAACGTGTTCCGGATCGACAACGTCGTCTGGCGTGACGGCGGACTTGCCTTCGATGTCGTCATTCTTCCGCAATCCGCGCCCGTCTCCCGCCCAGAACCTGTTGCTCAACGGGTCGTTCGAGTCGGGCGGATCCGGTATGCCCCAGGCGTGGTCGCCAGGGTGGTACGTGCCGCAGGACGCCGGCTTCGTGTGGCCCGAGTCGAGCGCGGTAGACGGGGCGAGCAGTGTCTCGCTCGAGTCCGTGCACGGCAATGACATCCGCTGGTCGCAACTCGGTCGCGACAACACCCGGGGAACACTATCAGCTCTGCGGATCGCTGAAGGGGATCTCGGTAGCCGGCGTCCAGGGCGGCGTCGGCGCAAATGTTTCATTGATCGGGCCTTTCATCCGATCCGAGGGTCTCTCCGGCACGTTCGACTGGACGAAGGCGTGCGTCGATTTCACCGCCGAGGCGACTCAGGTCGAGGTGGCGTGCCGTTTGGGCTTCTACGGCAGCACCGCTGCGGGAAAAGTCTGGTGCGACGATTTCAAGCTGGAGCACATCCGCTTGCACAGTGCATTTGAGCCGTAGACGGTATCGATGACGTGCTCGAGGGCGGCACGCGTGTCACGGCTGTCATGGCCGTCGGAGCGTGCCGCCCCCTATGGGTGCAACAACTCGTTACCTCCTGTTCCAAAGACAGCAGCCCACCGTCGAGTTCGCCTGGTCGTTTGATATCCGGCAGCCAGGGCGCTAGGATAGCGGTCATGAACCGACGCACATTCCTCCAGACGTCCCTCGCCGCCGCAGCGGCGTCGGCGGTTCCCGCCAACGCTCTCGCGCAGCGCAAGCTCGGCGCGATTGGCTTGCAGTTGTATTCGGTGCGCGACCTGATGAAGGCCGACGTCGCCGGGACGCTCGCCAAGGTCGCGGCGATCGGGTTCAAGGAGGTCGAGTTCGCGGGGCTCTTCGGCCAGGAGCCAAAAGCCGTGCGGGCGATGCTCGACAAGAACGGCCTGACCGCGCCGGCCTCGCACGTCGACTGGGCGACGGCCGAGACCAAGTTGCCCGAGACGCTCGCGGCCGCGCGGATTCTCGGTCACCGGTTTCTGGTCGTTCCCTGGGTCGGTGAGGAGGAGCGCAAGCAGCCCGATATCTGGCAGAAGGCCGCCGCCCTCTTCAACAAGGCGGGCCAGGAGTGCCGGGCGGGCGGGCATTCAGTTCGCCTACCATCAGCATGGCTTCGAGTTCGTCCCGTCAGACGCACTCGGCGGGAAGCTGCCATACGACTACCTCCTCGAGAACACCGATCCGGCGCTCGTGAAGATGGAGCTCGATATCTGCTGGACCGTGGCGGCCGAGCAGGATCCGGTCGCCTACTTCACCAAGTACCCGGGACGGTTTCCGCTCGTGCACGTGAAGGACTGGTTGAAGGACGGGACCGAGTCGAAGGCCTACGCCGGCGCGCTGGGCCCTGGGACGAAGTTCACGGGGCAGATGGCCAACGTCGGCGCCGGCTCGATCGACTGGAAGCGGATTTTTGCGCAGGCGGAGAAGGCGGGCGTCAAGCACTTCATCGTGGAGCACGACAACCCGAAGTCGCCGATCGAGGATCTCGGCGCGAGCTATACCTACCTGCGGAACCTGACGTTTTGAAACGGCTCTTGGCTTTCGGCTCTTGGCTCTGGCAAGAGCATACGTCGCAAGAGAAGCCGGTTTTCCTGAAGCCGAAAGCCTAGAGCCTAGAGCCTAGAGCCGACAGGCTACCGAACCACCAGCTCGCCCTTCATCTGCTTGCAGCGCTCATCCTGCGTGAGGTTGCAATAGAAGGGAAAGCGGCCTGCCTCGTCGGCGCGAAACTCGAAGACGATGGATTGGCCCGCGCCCGCGCGCTTGGAGATGCGGTAGGGCACGTCGATGGTGAAGCTGTGGGCGATGTCCTTGGCGGTGAACTTGATCTGGACGAGGTCGTCTTTCTGGACCTCGATCCGGCCAGGGGAGAAGGCAAACCCGTCGCCGCTGATGGCGACTTCCCGGACCTGAGTCCGGCCGCGGACCGATACGCCGGCCCAGAGCGCCGCCGCGGCGATGCCGACCACGATGAGCGCCGCTTCGAGTCATCAATCGCCAGCCCCTTTGTTTGGACCCGTCTGAGAACCGGAGGTGGCAGAGCCCACCCCTGTTAAAAGACGCGTCAGGGGAGGGTTTGGTTGTCTCCGCCTTCGCCTTTCGGCTTCGGCGAGGCAGGCCGTCCCTGCTGAGCGCGTCCACGAGTTGCTGCCAGCTCAGCCCTTGCGGCCCTGCGCTTCTTCGGCCGCCGGCGGCGCCAGGAGCGCCTTACGGCTGAGCCGAATCTTGCCCGGAAGGGTCGATGTTGATGACCTTGACCATCACCTGGTCGCTCTCCTTCAGCTCGTCGCGCACGTCCTTGACGCGATAGTGCGCGATCTCGGAGACGTGGAGCAGGCCGTCGAGGCCGGGCATGATTTCGACGAACGCACCGAAGTCGGTGATCCGCTGCACCTTGCCCATGTAGGTCTTGTTGAGCTCGGGCGTGGCGGTCAGCTCCTGGATGATGCCGATCGCCTTCTGCGCCGACGCCTCGTCGGCCGACGCGACGTTCACGCGGCCATCGTCTTCGACGTCAATCTTGACGCCGGTGCGCTCGATGATGCTCCGGATCATCTTGCCGCCCGGTCCGATGACGTCGCGGATCTTGTCGACCGGGATGCGGATCGTCACGATGCGCGGCGCGTAGGCCGACACGTCCGACCGGTTCGTCTCGATCGCCTGCTTCATCTTGTCGAGGATGTAGAGGCGGCCCTGACGCGCGCCTGCTCGAGCGCCTTCTTCATGATGTCGTGCGTGATGCCCGACACCTTGATGTCCATCTGCAGCGCCGTGATGCCCGCGGCCGATCCGGCGACCTTGAAGTCCATGTCGCCGTAGTGGTCTTCCGCGCCCGCGATGTCGCTCAGGATGGCGTGCTTGCCGGTCGCCTCGTCCATGATGAGGCCCATGGCGACGCCCGCCACCGGCGCCTTCAGGGGCACGCCCGCGTCCATCATCGCAATCGAACCGCCGCACACCGACGCCATCGACGACGAGCCGTTCGATTCGAGGATGTCGGAGACGACGCGGATGGTGTAGGGGAAGGTTTCTTCGGCTGGGGATCATCGGCATGAGCGCGCGCTCGGCGAGCGCGCCGTGGCCGATCTCGCGCCGTCCGGGACCGCGCAGGAACTGCACTTCGTTGACCGAGAACGGCGGGAAGTTGTAGTGGAGCATGAAGCGCTTCCACGTCTCGCCGTCGACCATCTCGATCTTCTGCTGGTCTTCCGCCGTGCCGAGGGTGACGGTCACGAGGGCCTGCGTTTCGCCGCGCGTGAACACGGTCGAGCCGTGGGTGCGTGGCAGGACGCCCGCTTCGATGGTGATGGCGCGAATCTCGTCGAACTTGCGGCCGTCGAGCCGGCGCCCGCGTTCGAGCGCCTCGTCCTTCATCACCTTTTCCTTGAGGTCCTTGAAGACGTGCTTCGCGGCGCTGCGCTTCTCGGCCTCGTCTTCGGGGATGCTGGCGAGGAGGTCGGCCAGCACCTGGTCGACCTTGCTGTAGTTCTCCAGCTTGTCCTTGATGAGCATCGCCTCGGTCAGGGGGGCGAGGGCCTTGGCCTCGACCTCGCGATGGATGTCGGCCGGGATCTCCTTGACCGCGAACTGGCGCTTGGCCTTGCCGACTTCCTTCGCCAGGGCCTCGATGCCCGCGATGATTTCCTTGATCGCGACGTGCGCGAGGTCGAGCGCCTTGAGGATGACGTCTTCGCTGACTTCCTTGGCGCCCGCTTCCACCATCACGATGGCGTCCTTGCTGCCGGCGACGATGAGGTCGAGGCTGCTCTTGCGGCGCTGTTCGAAGGTCGGGTTGACGAGGTACTCGCCGTCGACGAGGCCCATGCGCACGCCGGCAATCGTCCGCGTGAAGGGGATGCTCGAGAGCGCGAGCGCGGCCGAGGCGCCGGTGATCGCGAGCACATCGCTGTCGTGGTCGGTGTCGGCGGAGATGACAAACGCGATGATCTGCGTCTCGTGCCGCCAGCCCGCCGGGAAGAGCGGCCGGATCGGCCGATCGATGAACCGGCTCGTCAGGACTTCCTTCTCGGTCGCCTTGCCTTCGCGCTTGAAGAAGCCGCCGGGAATCCGTCCCGAGGCGTAGGTGTATTCGCGGTAGTCGACCGTCAGCGGCAGAAAGTCGATGCCCTTCGCGGGGGTTGGAGGCGGCACAGGCGGTGACGAGCACCATGGTGTCGCCGGAGCGCACGATGACCGAGCCGTCGGCCTGCTTGGCGAGGCGGCCGGTTTCAATCGACAGCGTGTGCCGACCGACGGAGATGTTGCGAGTATGCATTGTGTGTCTTTCTCTGTAAGGAGCTAGAAGCTAGGAGCCAGGAGTTAGAAGAGCGGAGCCGGAAGCGGGAAGCCAGAGTGCAGGTGAACGTGACGCGTATCACTCTGGCTCCCAGCTTCCGAGCTCCTAGCTTCTATTTTCGGATGCCCAGACGCTTGATCAGATCCGAGTAGCGGTCCGTGTCCTTCCCTTTGAGGTAGTCGAGAAGGCGGCGGCGCTGGCCGACCAGCTTCAGGAGGCCGCGGCGCGAATGATGATCCTTGGCGTGGGTCTTGAAATGTTCGGTCAGGTAATTGATGCGCTCGCTGAGGAGCGCGACCTGAACTTCGGGAGAGCCGGTGTCTGAAGTGTGGGTCTTGTACGAACCGATGATGTCGGTCTTCTTGTCCTTGGTCAAAGCCACGTCGAAACCTCCACGCACGGTCCAGACCTCGGCAGGGTCCGTTCGACCCGCCGCACCAAACCGCCGTATGTCCCTAGATTGAGAAATTACAATTCCAAACGACTCAACATCTTACACCAGGACGACGACCGGATGCAAAAGCCCGTCGCCGCGCGGTTCGGCCAGCCCGAGGAGCGATCCTGCGCCGTCAAGGAGCCTCAGCCGGCGCTCGCCGGACGCCTCCGGGCGTGAAGCGCCGCGGCCAGCGGGCGAAGTCTTCGGGCCTCAGGTCGCCGCCATGGCTCGCCCGCTTCGCGCCGAGGTCGCTCACGACGACCGCCGGCAGGTGGGTCAGCAGCCGGTCCATGGGGATCAGCCGGCGCTCGGCGACCGCCAGCTCGCCCCCGTCCACGGACGCGACCGCCTCGAGCGGCACCGCGTCGTCCAGGGTGAACTCCCCGGCCCGGGTCCGCCGCAGGCCCTCGAGATGCGCGCCGCATCCCAGCCGCTGTCCCAGGTCGTGCGCCAGCGAGCGGACGTAGAAGCCGCTCGAGCAGACCAGCCTGCACCTCCGCCAGGCCGTCGGCGTAGCCAGCGAGCTCGATCTCCCGGACGGTGACCTCGACCGGCTTGACCTCGACCGGTTTCCCCTGTCGCGCGAGCTTGTACGCCGGCGTCCCGCCAATCTTCTTGGCGGAGAAGGGCGGCGGCGTCTGCAGGAACCGGCCCGCGAAGGCCGGCAGCGCGTCGACGATGGCCGACTCGTGGAGCCCGGCGACGGCGGCAGCCCGCGGCCGCGGCGACGCGCCGCGCGCGGTCCTCGGCGTCGTAGGTCGCCGTCGCCACGCCGAAGCGAATCCTCGCGACGTACTCCTTGTCGGCGCCGCTCATGAACGAGGCGAGCCGTGTCGCCGGCCGATGACGAGCGGCAGCACGCCCGTCGCCAGCGGGTCGAGCGTGCCGGTGTGGCCGACGCGGCTGAGCCGATCGCCCGGCGCACGACCGCCACGACGTCGTGCGACGTCGGGCCCGCGGGCTTGTCGATGACCAGAACACCGTTCATGAAATGCTGAATGCTGAATGCTGAATGCTGAAGTGCTGAAGGCTGACTGGCAAGTCGAACCTAATGTCGAAGTGCGCAATTCGAAATTCACTTCAGCATTCAGCACTCAGCATTCAGCATTGCTACGGCCGGCTCTTGAGGCCTTCGCCGATCGCCGCCACGAGCCGCTCGATGATCTGCGGGCGCACGTCGGCCAGCCGGCCGGGGACGGTGAAGCCGGCGGCGTTCTTGTGGCCGCCGCCGCCGTAGGCGTTGGCGACGGCGCGGACGTCGACGTCGTACTTCGATCGCATGCTCACGCGGACGTCGCCTGTCGGGTCCGACCTTGAAGAACACGACCGCCTGGATCTCGCGCGCGGTCAGCGGCAGGTTGATGACGCCCTCGGTATCGTTGTGCGTGCAGCCGCACGTCGCCAGCATCTCGTCGTCGAGGTAGAGGACCGCGAGGCGCCCGTCGTCGATGAGCTCCATGGCGTCGAGCAGCGCGCCAATCAGCTTGAGCTTGCCGAAGCTGTTGCTGTCGAAGACGCGCCGCGCCATGGCGGCCGGGTTCACGCCGGCTTCGACCGCCTGGCGGCAGATGTCGAAGGTCCGCGGCGTGATGTTCGAGTGGTGGAACGAGCCCGGTGTCGGTCAGGATCGCGAGGTAGATGTGCGTGGCGATCTCGCGGCTGAGCGGCACGCCGAGCGCGCGGATCACGTCGAACACCATCTCGCCGCACGCCGCCGCCGACTCGTCGAACCAGTTCAGCGCGCCGTACATCCGGTTGCCGGCGTGGTGGTCGATGTTGATGATGAAGTGGCCGTCGAGGCCGGCGACGCCGGTCCGGCTGAGGTCGCTGCACTCCATCACGATGAGGGCATCGGCCTCGGCGTCGCTCCGGCTCGCGATCTCGATCCGGTCGACGCCCGGGAACTCGCGATAGTGGTCCGGCGCGGCGTCGGCGTTGACGAGCCGCACCTCCTTGCCGAGCGCCTCGAGGGCGTAGGCCATGGCCAGCTGGGATCCGATCGAGTCGCCGTCGGGACGCGCGTGCGACGTCAGCAGAAACCGCTGGCGCCGGCGAATCGCCTCGCAGATCGACGTCACGACATCGGAGCCCGCCGCGGTGTCGCGCGTGGTTAGCGGTCGTCGTCTCGCTCATTGATGGCATTGGGGTCGGACCCGGGGCATCGGCCGTCGGGCGCGGCATCGGGGTCGGGCGTCGGCCCGGTCGCCTGGTGCGGCGCGGCGCGCTCGGCCTTGAGCTCCTGCAGGATCCGCTCGACCCGGTCCAGCCGCTCGATGCTCTCGTCGAAGAAGAACTGGAGCTCGGGGATCCGCCGCAGCTGCAGCCGGCGGCCGAGCTGCCGGCGCAGGAACGGCGTGGCGCGATCGAGCGCGCGGCTCGTCTGCTTGCGCGCCTGCGCGTCGCCGAGCGTGGTGTAGTAGACCCGGGCGTTCTGCAGGTCGGCGGTGACCTGCACCCGCGTGATCGTCAGGAAGCCGATGCCCGGGTCGTGGACCTCGCGGGCCAGCAGCTCCGTGAGGTCCTCACGAATCTGCTCGCCGACGCGGGTGGAACGGGGGGAAGCCATGGGCAATTCTGAATGCTGAATGCTGAATGCTGAAGTGAATTCTGAATTTACTTCAGCATTCAGCACTCAGAATTCAGCATTGCCTAGACCGCCGTCTTGACCCGCTCGATGGCGAACGCTTCGATGACGTCACCGACCTTGAGGTCGTTGAACTTGTCGAAGCCGATGCCGCACTCGAAGCCGATCTTGACTTCCGAGACGTCGTCCTTGAAGCGGCGCAGCGAGCCGATCTTGCCCTCGTAGACGACGACGTTGTCGCGCAGCAGGCGGGCCTGCGTGTCGCCGGAGCGGGTGATGCGTCCTTCGGTGACCATGCAGCCGGCGATGGTGCCGAACTTCGGCACCTTGAAGATCTCGCGCACGGCCGCGGCGCCCATCCGGACTTCCTTGAACGTCGGATCGAGGAGGCCGGTCATGGCCTTCTTCATCTCGTCGATGACGTTGTAGATGACCGAGTGCAGCCGGATGTCGACCTTCTCGCGGTCGGCGACATCGGCGGCGTTGCGATCCGGCCGCACGTTGAAGCCGATGACGATCGCGTTCGAGGCCGAGGCGAGCAGCACGTCCGACTCGTTGATCGCGCCGACGCCGCTGTGGATGATGCGGACCTTGACCTTCTCGTCGGTCAGCTTGGTCAGCGTGTCGCCCAGCACTTCGGCCGACCCCTGCACGTCGGCCTTGACGATCACCGGCAGCTCCTTCATGCCGCCTTCGGCAATCTGCTGCTGCAGGGATTCGAGCGTGAGGCGCGAGCCCTTGCCGCCGAGCGCCTTTTCCTTGGCCTGGGTCTGGCGGAAGAGCGCAATCTGCCGCGCCTTGGTCGCGTCGGCGAGCGCCTGGAAGGCGTCGCCCGGCTGCGGCAGCCCGCCGAGGCCGAGGACTTCGACCGGCGTCGCCGGGCCGGCGTGCTTCAGCTGCCGGCCGCGATCGTCGATGAGCGCGCGAACCTTGCCGACGATCGTGCCGGCGATCAGCGTATCGCCGATGTTGAGCGTGCCGTCCTGCACGAGGATCGTCGCCACCGGGCCGCGGCCCTTGTCGAGCTTGGCTTCGAGCACCGTCCCCGACGCGCTGCGCTTCGGATTCGCCTTGAGCTCGCTCATCTCGGTGACGAGCAGGATCATTTCGAGCAGCGCGTCGAGGTTCTGCTTCTTCTTCGCCGACACCTCGACCATGACGGTCTGGCCGCCCCACTGTTCGGGGACGAGGCCGAGATCCGCCAGTTCTTTCTTGACCCGCTCGGCGTTGGCGTCGGGCTTGTCGATCTTGTTGATCGCGACGAGGATCGGCACCCCGGCGGCCTTCGCGTGGTCGATCGCCTCGCGCGTCTGCGGCATGACGCCGTCGTCTGCCGCGACCACGAGGATGACGACGTCGGTGACGCGCGCGCCGCGGGCGCGCATCATCGTGAAGGCCTCGTGGCCGGGCGTGTCGAGGAAGACGACGTTGCGGTCGTTGACCTGGACGGCGTAGGCGCCGATGTGCTGGGTGATGCCGCCCGCCTCGCGCTCGGCGACGCGCGCGGATCGAATGGCGTCGAGCAGCGTCGTCTTGCCGTGATCGACGTGGCCCATGACGGTCACGACCGGCGCGCGCGTCACGACGTCGGCCGGGCTGACGTCTTCGGCTTCGACCTGCAGCATCTCCTCTTCGAAGGTCTGCATCTTGACGTCGGCGCCGAACTCGCGCGCGATCATCGATGCGGTCTCGTCGTCGAGCGTGCTGTTGATGGTCATCATCATGCGACGATCCATCAGCTTGCGCAGCACGTCCTTCGCCTTGACGTCGAGCTTGGTGGCGAGATCGGCGACGGTCATGCCTTCGGCCAGCGTGATGGTGCGCGTGACGGGCGGCGGCGCCGCTGGCGCGGCCGCCGGCATGTTCGACGCGCGGCGTGTGGTCACGGCGCTGACCGCCACCCGGACGGCCGCTGAATCGCGGCGGCGGCGGGCGATAGCCCGGCGTCGAGCCCGGCCGCGGCGGCGCCGACGGGCGGACCGGCTGCGACGGCAGCGGCCGCGGACCGCCCATGGGTGCCGGTCGCGGCGGCAAGCCGCCGCCCGGGCGCTGCGGCGGACGGGCGCCGACGCCCGGCGCCGCCGGTGCTCCAGGACGCGCACCGGCCGGCCGGGCGGCTCAGGTTGCCGGTCGGTGCCTGCGACGCGGCGGGCGCGCTCGGCGCCGGTCGGCCGCACGAGCACGGGTCGGCGCGGTGGCGCCGGCGGCGCCTGGCCCGTCTTCGGATCTTCGACGCGCAGCCGAAGCGTCGGCGGCACGATGCGTCCCGTGGGCGGCGGCATCACCGGCCGCGGCGCCGGCGGCGGCGTCGCGCGCTCGCGCGCGGGCGCGCGGCGGCTTCCGCGGGTTCTTCGACAACAGATTCAGGCACGTGCGCAGCAACCACCGGTTCTTCGATTTCGACAGGAGCCTCGACGACGGGGGCTCGACGACGGCGACGGGCTCGGCAGTCGCGACGGGTTCCGGCTCCGGCGGGACTTCCGGCACGACCTCGTGTGGAGCGGCGACACGTGCGCGGCGTCATCGCTCGTGACGGGCGTGGCGCGGCCGCGGCGTGCTCCGCCTCGAGCTCGGGCGGCGGCGCCGCCGGCTTGGCCGTCTTGACGAGGCGCGGCGGCGGCAGCGCGGCCGCCGGCGGGCGCTGCGGTTCGGGGGCCTTGGCGGCCGGCTTCCGTCCGCGGACGGCGGCCGGCGCGTCGGCGAACGACGCGCTCGACGGCACGGTGATGTTCCGCTGGCGCGCCAGCCGCTCGACGAACTGCCGGGCGACAACCTCCTCGATCGTGCTCGACGCGCTCTTCACGTCGATGCCGTGATCGCGCTTGAGCAGCGCCATCACTTCCTGGCTCGACGTGTTGAGCAGCTCCGCGACCCTGTAAATCCGAACTGTCGCCATTTACCTCTCTTACGTCCTTGGCGGGCTCGCCCTGTCGGGCTCGCCCTCGCTGCGGGCTACGCCTAGCCTCGCGCGGTCGCCACTCCGTCGTCGGCTCGGCCTCGATCGCTTCGGGCGCCGCCTCGACGCCTGCGTCCGCCGCGCTGGCCGTGCGTCGCCATCGCCGCTTCGGCGGCGGGCGCGTCCGACTCCACCATCGTCGGCGTCGGCCGTCGACCTCGGCTCGGCGTTCGCATCCGCCGCGGCCTCAGCCGCCGGTCGTCCGACGCCGGGCTCGCCGATCTCGAGCGCGCCGAGCTGGATCTCGACCTCGCGCCGCTTCTCTTCTTCGCTCTTGATGTCGATCTTCCAGCCGGTCAGCTTCGCGGCGAGCCGGACGTTCTGTCCCTTCTTGCCGATGGCGAGCGACAACTGCTTGTCCTCGACGATCGACTTCCATCACCCGCTCGGCGTCGTCGACGATCGAGACGCGCTGGACCTTGGCGGGGCTGATGGCGTTGGTGACAAACAGGATCGGATCCTCGGACCACTCGACGATGTCGATCTTCTCGCCGCGCAGCTCGCGGATGATCGACTGCACGCGCGTGCCCTTCATGCCGACGCAGGCGCCGACCGGATCGACGTCGCGCTCGCGCGAGTAGACCGCGACCTTGGCGCGATCGCCCGCCTCGCGCACGGCGCCGCGAATCATGACCGTGCCGTCGTAGATTTCCGGCACTTCCTGCTCGAACAGCTTGATGAGCAGCGCCGGATCGGTGCGCGACAGGACGATCTGCGGGCCCTTGGCGCTGCGGTTCACGCCGCGGATGACCGCGCGCACGCGATCGCCGGCGGTGTAGTTCTCCGCCCGCGACTGTTCCTTGCGCGGGAGCTGCGCTTCGACGCGGCCGAACTCGATGATGATGTCGCCGTTCTCGAACCGCTTCACCATGCCGCTGACGACTTCGCCGACGCGCTGGCTGTACTCGCCGTAGACGTTCTCGCGCTCGGCCTCGCGGACCTTCTGGAAGATCACCTGCTTGGCGGTCTGCGCGGCGATGCGGCCCAGATCCTCGGTCGGACGCGGGAACTCGATCTCCATGTCGACTTCCGCTTCCTCGCCGTAGAGCTGCTGCGCTTCGCCGAGCGAGATCTGCGTCGACGCGTCGGTGACTTCGGTCGACGATCTTCTTGACCGCGTAGAGCTCGAGCTGGCCCGTCTCGGTGATTGAAGCGGGCGCGCAGGGCTTCGCTCTTGAACTTCTTCCGCGCCGCCGCCTCGAGCGCGTCCTGCACGGCGCTGATGATGATCTCCGGCTCGACGCCCTTTTCCTTGGCGATGGCGTCGATCTGCTGGAGCAGCGGATTGGTCGTTGTTGCCATAAGAAATCTAGCTCTCAGCTCTCAGCCGTCAGCTTTCAGCTCTCGGCGCCATGACCGAGAGCTGACAGCTGAGAGCTGACAGCTTCACTTCAAACTCCACCGCCAGACGCCCGCGCTTGATGCTGGCCACCGGCACCCGGTGCGTCTTGCGGCCCTCTTCGAGAACCACGATGTCCTCGTCCCTTGGTTCCACCGTTCGACGCCGACGATGCGTCCGGAGAAAGCGGACTGCCCGTCGAGCGGCGTCGACGTCACGATCTTGGCCAGCCGTCCCGCGAAACGGCGATAGTCCGCCTCGTGCCGCAGCACCCGATCCAGCCCGGGAGACGAAACTTCCAGCGTGTAGTGCTGGCCGAGCGCCGCCTCGCCCAATTGCTCTTCCTCGACGTCGAGGATCGCGCTCAAATCGTGGCTGACGCGCTGGCACTCCTCGATGCCCACCGCGTCTTCCGGCCGCTCGGGCACGCCGCGGTCCGGGCGGTCGATCGTCACCCGCAGCACGGTCCCGATCGACTCGCGACGCAGCTGCACGTCGAAGATCTCGAGCTCGTAGCTCTGCGCGACTCTCTCGGCGGCGGCCCGGATCGTGGTCAACCGTTCCGACGACATGCGTGAGCAGCGCTGTCCGCGCCCGGCGCGTCCAAGGCCCTCGAAAAACCGCCCCTAAAAACAAAGAGTGGGCACAGGCCCACTCGGGTACTGACTTACTCGAAGCTGCCACCCATCAATATAGCACAGCGCTCGGCGCAAGGATCAGCCGCCCGGATTGGCCCCGATAGCCGGGCTACCAGACCTCACCGAGCCTCTTCGATTGGAAGGCTACGCAGAGCGAGGAGGCAGAGCGGAGCGGCGACGAGGTCGTAGCCGCGCGCCCCGACGACCCTGGCCTGGATGAGCGCGCCGGTCTCGAAAGCCGCTCGGGTCGCAGTCGGTGAGGTAGACGACCGAGTCGATGTCGGGCGCCTGCCCCTCGAGCCGGCCCTGCAGGACCATCTCGTGCTCCGCCGACGGTCCGTCGATGAGTACCGCCGCCTCGGTGCCGATCCGCGCCCGGTGCGCCCGCGCCACTATCTTCTTTTGACGCGCCATGAGGGCATTTCGTCGCCGGCGCTTGACGGCCGCCGGCACGTCGTCGGCGAGGCCGAAGGCCCGCGTGCCTTCTTCGTGCGAATACGTGAAGACGCCGAGGTGATCGAACCCGGTATCGGCGACGAAACCCTCCAGCTCGGCAAAATCGGCCTCGGTCTCGCCGGGGAAGCCGACGATGAGCGTGGTCCTGAGCGTCACGTCCGGCACCTGGGATCGGATCCGGGCCAGCAGCTTGTCGTAAGTGTGACGGTTGCCGGGCCGTCTCATCCGTTTGAGGACCTCGGCCGAGGCGTGCTGGAGCGGCAGGTCGATGTAGCGGCAGACCTTCTCGCACTCGGCCATCGCCGCCAGGACGTCGTCGGTGATCGTCGTCGGGTAGAGGTAGAGGAGCCGGATCCAGGCCAGCCCGTCGATGGCGTTCAGCTCGCGCAGCAGCCGTCCGAGCGCGCCGCGCTCGCCGCGGTCGATGCCGAAGAAGGTCGTGTCCTGGGAGATGAGCAGCAGCTCGCGGACCCCACGCTCGGCGAGCGCGCGCGCCTCGCGCACGATCGACTCGCTGGTCCGGCTGCGATACGAGCCGCGCAGCGTCGGGATGATGCAGAACGCGCACGTGTAGTCGCAGCCCTCGGCGACCTTGACATAGGCAAAGTGCTTCGGCGTCGTCAGGTAGCGCGGCGTGTCGGCGTCGTAGAGGTAGTCGGGGACTCGGGGCTCGAGCCGGACTGATTCTGGGATCAGGGCTCGGGGTCCGGGGCACAGCTTCTACGGGCGCATGCCACGGCCACGCCCGGGTGACTTCTCGAAAGAACGTCAGCGGGCACCGCAGCCGGAGCGATCCCGACTCCCTGATCCCGAGCCCCGAGCCCCGAGTCCCGAATCCCGATCGCGTCCAGAATCCGCGGCACTTCCCCCGTGCCGAGCACGGCGTCAATCTCGGGGATCTCTTTCCTGAGCTCGTCGCGATAGCGCTCGGCGAGGCAACCGGTGACGACGAGCCGCGAGCAGTGCCCGTCGCGCTTCTGGGCGGCCATCTCGAGGATGGCGTCGATCGATTCCTGCTTGGCCGAGTCGATGAAGGCGCAGGTGTTGACGACCAGCACCTCGGCGTTCGAGGCGTCGGTCGTGATTTCGTGTCCGGCCTCGCGCGCCATGCCCAGCATCACCTCGCCGTCGACGAGGTTCTTGGGACAGCCGAGGCTGAGAAAGCCAATTTTCATTTTCAGTCGGGCTCAGGCTCAAGGCTCAGGAAAAGCCGATCAATCGCCGCAGCTCTCGAGCTCTTGCCTGAGCCCTGAGCCTTGAGCCCTGAGCCTCCGTCACGGGTAAATCCGATACAGCATCCGCGGATACGGAATCGCCTCGCGCAGGTGATCGATGCCGCAGATCCAGGTGACGACGCGCTCGATGCCCATGCCGAAGCCGCCGTGGGGCACGCTGCCGTAGCGGCGCAGATCGAGATACCACTCGAAGGCTTCCTGCGGCAGGTTGTGCTCCTTGATCCGCTGCACGCAGCAGGTCGTAGTCGTCCATGCGCTGCCCGCCGCCGATGATCTCGCCGTAGCCTTCGGGCGCGAGCACGTCGACGCAGAGCGCGACGTCGGCGCGCTGGGGATCGGGCTTCATGTAGAACGCCTTGACCGCCGACGGATAGCGGTGCACGCAGATCGGGCGATCGAACTCCTCCGAGAGCGCGGTCTCGTCGGGCGCGCCGAAGTCGCCGCCCCACTCGAACGGCAGGCCCTTCTTCTTGAGGATCTCCGCGGCCTCGTCGTAGGAGATGCGCGGAAACGGCGCCTGGACCTTCTCGAGCTTGCTCGTGTCGCGCTCGAGGACCTTCAGTTCCTTCTGCCGGCGCTCGAGGACGCGCGCCGACGACCGACACGACCAGCCCCTCGGCCAGATCCATCACGTCGTCGAGCGTCGCGTAGGCGACTTCGGGCTCGACCATCCAGAACTCGGTCAGGTGGCGGCGCGTCTTGGACTTCTCGGCGCGAAACGTCGGGCCGAAGCAGTACGTGCGGCCGAGCGCCATCGCGTTGGCTTCGTTGTAGAGCTGCCCGCTCTGCGTCAGGTACGCCGTTTCGTCGTCGAAGTACTGGACCGGGAAGAGCGTCGTCGTGCCCTCGCACGCCGCCGGCGTGAAGATCGGCGTGTCGGCGAGGATGAAGCCGCGCTCGTTGAAGAAGTCGCGGACGGCGTTGATGACTTCGTGGCGGATGCGGAGGATCGCCTGCTGGCGCGGCGCGCGGATCCACAGGTGGCGGCGGTCCATCAGGTAGTCGACGCCGTGTTCCTTCGGCGTGATCGGGTAGTTCTGCGCTTCGGCCACGACGTCGAGCTGGCTGACGTCGAGCTCGAAGCCGCCCGGCGCCCGCGCGTCGGCGCGGACCGTGCCGGTGATGGTGATCGCGCTCTCCTGCGACAGGTGGTCGGCGCGGCCGAACGCCTCCTCGCCGACCGCCGCCTTCGACATGACGCACTGGATGAACCCGGTGCCGTCGCGCAGCGTCAGGAAGTGGATCTTGCCGCTCGACCGGCGGTTGTGCAGCCAGCCGCGGAGCGTCACGGCCTGGCCGGCGTGGCCGGCGATGTCTTCGATGTAGACGATCATGCGTGCGCCAGCGTGCGCTCGAACCGGTGCTCTCGCGCGCCGCGCTTCCTCGAGAACGCCGGCGGCGTCTCCGGTCCCGGCCAGCTCCATCAGATACGTGCCCTCGTAGCCAATCTTCTGCATCGTCACCAGCGCCTGATCCCAGTCGATCGATCCGCGGTAGGGCACGAGGTGCTCGTCCTCGCGGCCGTGATTGTCGTGGACGTGCGTCGCGATGATGTGCTCGGCGACGGTCTCGACGGCATCGGCCACGTCGCCCATCAGGTGCGCGTGGCCGAAGTCGAGGCAGATGCCGGTGCGGCTGGCGTCGAGCTCGTCGTCGAGGATCGCGACGAGCGACGAGGCATCGGACAGGCGATTGGGGATGACCTCGACGGCGACGCGTACGCCGAGCGGCTCGGCGAGCCGGCAGATCTCGTCGAGGCTGCGGAGGGCCGCGGCGCGGTGATTGTCGTCTGCGTTCTTCATGTTCGCGGGCGTTCCGAGATGCAGCACCATGAGGTCGAACGGAATCCGCCTGGCGATGCCGAGCGCCGCTTCGGTTTCGCGCACGGCCGCCTCGCGCCGGTCGTGCGCGGCGACCGCGTTCGAGTAGGTCGTCCGCGGTCCGGGCCCGCCGAACACGTCGGTGATCGGCGCGTGAACGCTGTTCAGCGTCAGCCCGGTCTCGCCGAGCCACCGCCCGAGCTCGGCGACCGCCGCGTCGTTGCGATAGTCGAAGTGGCTCCGGGTCGCGAAGAGCTCGATGCGTCTCGAACCCATACCCGGCGATCTGCGCCAGATGGCCGCGCTCGAGCCGGCGGTCGTGATAGAGGTGCGTGGAAATCCCGAAGCGCATGGAACGGCTCGCTCGTGGCTGAGTGAACCTCGAATTGTACCACGCCTGCCGGGCTCAGAGGCTCAAGGCTCAGGGCTCAGGCAAAATCTTCGAGAGCTGATCTCGAAGGCTCTTGCCTGAGCCTCGAGCCCAGAGCCCTGAGCCGTTCTACCGGAACTCCTCGACGTGGGCGCCCAGCAGCTCCCGCAGGCGCGCGAACCGCGGCAGGTGCTCGAGGTTGTTGCGCACGTGCCGGAGCGTGCGCGGGATGTACTGGATGTAGACCGGGTTGCGGCGCGCGGTGGTCTGGTAGCCGAACGTGCCGAGCGCCTTCAGGTTGCGCTGCAGCGCCATCGCGTCGAAGCGCTCGCGGAAGGCCGCCTCCGTGCCGGTCTGACCCTTGAGCGCGAGGAAATAGGCGATGAGCTCCTCGACCGTCTGTTCGGGCAGATCGACGTAGGAATCGCGCAGCAGCGAGACGAGGTCGTAGGTGTCCGGGCCCCATCCGCGCGTCCTGGAAGTCGATGATGTAGAGCCGGTCGTGATGGAGCATCAGGTTGCGGCTGTGGTAGTCGCGGTGGCAGAGCACGCGCGGCTCGGCGGTCAGCTCGGCGATCAGCTGGCCGAACGCCTGCGCGGAGCTCGTCGCGCGCGGCCGCGCGCGATGACGACGCCGCGATACGCCTCGATGAAGTGCTTGGTGAAGAAGTCCATCTCCCACGTGAGCTTCTCGACGTCGAAGGCGATGCCGTAGGGGAGGTAGGCCGGGCTCTCGAGCTCGGCGCCGCGCCGCTGCAGCGTCGCAATCAGCGCGACCGCCTGTCGATAGCGGGCCGCGTGCTCGGCCGGCGACACGGCGCCCAGGTGCGCCTGCAGCGTGACGTCGCCGAGATCCTCGAGCGCGAGGACGCCGAGGTCGCCGGCATGGCCGAGGACGGTCGGGATCGGGCACCGGCATCTGCTCGAGCAGCCGCGCGACGTTGACGAACGACAGCGTGTCGAGATCGAACGGCGCCGGCATAGAGCGACAGCACGATCGACGGCGCGTCGGGCAGGAGGACGCGGTAGTAGCGCCGGTCGGAGGCGTCGCCCGTGAGCGGCACGACGCGCGGCGAGTGCCGCGCCAGATCGCTCCGTTCGAGATACGCGTCGATGCGCTCGCGTTGACCGGCGGCGTCGGCTACCTGGTTGCTCATGGTCAGATTGACCGTTCGGCAGGACTTCAGGAACGACTCGCACGAGCAGCTCGCCGTCGATGCGCTCACCCGTCGATCGGCGTCCGACTCCCCGGCCGGCGACGATCGCGCAGCGCTCGTAGCGCGCGCCGTCTGGAATGCGCGCGCCGTCGGCGACGATGCACTCGTGCAGATGAGCTCGCGCGCCGACCGTCACATCATCCCATACCATGCTGCGCACGAGCACCGCCGAATCGCCGATGCGCGCGCGCGCGCCGATGAACCGCGCGCCTTCGCTCTCGGCGAGCGCGAGCGACGTGTCGAGGCAGTCGCGCGGCGTGCCGATGTCGAGGAACGACGCCTGCGAGACGTAGCCGGCCACGCTCCGCGGATGCTCGGCGATGAGACGGGGATAGAGCGCGTTGACCGACTCCGCCGGCACGCCGTCCTCGAGCGCGCGCGAACGCGCGCGCGCTCGCGACCTGGACGCCGATGAAATGAAACGTGCGGCGGCGCCGCCGCCGGCCGTCGCGGGTCGCGGCCGGGCTCTCGTGAAGCCCGTGATCCAGTCCCTCGGGCGAGACGACGACGCCGCCGTACTGGCTCGGCCGCGGGTTCGGGAATCAGGGCCATCGTGACGAGCGCGCCCGATTCGCGATGGCGCGCGAGGAGCGACCAGACGTCGACGTCGGTCAGCGTGTCGCCGTTGACGATCAGGAAGTCGTCATCGTCGGAGTCGGTCACGAGCGGCAGCGCGTGCCGCGGTCCGCCCGCCGACCCGAGCACGGGCTGCTCCCACGAGTACCGGACGCGCACGCCGAGATCGCTGCCGTCGCCGACGAGCGCCGCGATCGACGCCGGACGGTGATGAAGATTGAGCACGAGATCGCGGATGCCGGCACGCGGCCAGCCCGCGGATGACGCGGCGCACGAGCGCTTCGCCGTTGATGGGGACGGCGGCTTTGGCGCGGACGTAGGTCAGCGGCTGCAGTCGCGTGCCAAGACCCGCGGTGAGCAGGAGCGCGCGCGGCGCCCGCCGGTCAGCTGCCGTCATCCGATTCGTCGAACACCATGTCCGGGCCGGCGATGCCGAACTGCTTCGCGGAGCTGGAGGAACACGCCGCGGTACGAGTCCCGGATGTAGTCGGACTCGTTGCCGGCCGAGCGCCTCGGCCATCGCGGCGATGCCGGGCTCGCTGCCCTCGATCTCGACGAAGATGCCGACCGGCGTTTCGTCGATGGCCACGATGACGTCTTCGTGGGCGAACTCCTCGCGGTACTTCTCGTAGCGGAACCACACGTGGAGGCCGAGCTCCTTCAGCACGCGCAGGAGGATGTCGCCGTCGCCGACGACGGTCTCCAGCTCCTCGCGTACCTTCATGAGGCCCGGCTGCACCGGCCCCTTGAACGTCAGGCGGCTCTTGCCGTTCTCCATCCGCACGCGCAGGACGCAGCGGCGCCGGCGGAGTGCCTCGTCGTCGCTGTCGAGGAGCGAGTCCTCCTGCAGCCGGCGCCCGAGGAGCGGCGTCGCCCCGCACGCGAGAATCGCCGTGCGGGCCTCGTCCACCGATGCGAATCGCAGCTTGATCTCGCGCTCGATCGTTGTTGTCGGCATCAGATCGCGCTCCAGGCGCGCGGATTATACAGACATTGAGCCCCGGCGCAAGTCGCGCCCGAAAACAGCAAAGCCGCTGACGAATCTCGCCAGCGGCTCGCTTGTGACTCCGACTTCGACGACTGTCGACTCGACTACGACTGTCGACTGTCCTATCTCTTCCTCAGCGTCAGGAACGTCTCCTGGCCGCCGGCGGCGCCGACGCGCCAGACGACGATGAACACGGTCGAGCCGGGCGCCGCACTCTCGAGCTCGCGCTTGACCTGGCTGACGTTGGTGACCGGCGTGCGGTTCACCTCGAGGATGACGTCGTTCGGGCAGAACGCCGGCGTTGATGGCCGGGCTGGTGCGGCTGACGTTGCTGACGATGGCGCCGCCCTTGCCGCTCGGGCAGCCTGCAGCTCGCGCGCGATGTCGGGCGTGATGGGCTCGATCGTCCATGCCGAAGCCGGTCGAGGTCGGCTCGCTGTCGACATCCGGCTCGGTGCGGTCGGCTGCCCTGCTCGGCTTCGAGGTCGAGCTCGCCGATCGTGATGTTCATCGACTTGCGCTGCCGGTCGCGGTCGCGGTAGACCGTCAGCGGCACGGTGGTTCCCGGCTTGGTGGCGACGACCATCGCCACGAGGGCATCGCTGTCGGCGACCGGCTTGCCGTTGAACTCGGTGATGACGTCGCCAGGCTGGAGCCCGGCCTTGTCGGCCGGCTTGCCCTCGGTCGACCGTCGTCAGCACGGCGCCGTTCGTGTTGGGCAGGCCGAACGCCTGCGCGTCCTCCTTGGTGAGCGGGTAGGTCCGCACCTGGACGCCGATGACGCCGCGCGTCACGCGTGCCCGAGCGCAGCTGCGGCAGGATCGCGCGAATCGTGTTGATCGGCGTCGCGAACCCGATGCCGATGTTGGCCGAGCGCTGGTCGGTGTAGATCGCGGTGTTCATGCCGACGACCTCGCCGCGCACGTTCAGCAGCGGCCCGCCGGAGTTGCCCGGGATTGATCGCGGCGTCGGTCTGGATCATGTTCTGCGGACGGCCGGGCAGGCCGCCAAACGGCCGGCCGAGGGCCGAGACGACGCCGACGGTGACGGTATGGCTCAGGTTGAAGGGGTTGCCGATCGCCATGACCCAGTCGCCCGGCTGCATCTGATCGGAATCGCCGAACTTGGCTTCCTGCAGCGGCGTGGCCGGCATCTCGGTCAGCTGGATGAGCGCGCTGTCGGTGAGGATGTCGCGGCCGACGACCTTGGCGGCGTAGAGGTGCTCGTTGGGGTTCGACATGTTCGCGCCGTAGAGTCCGACCTGGATCTCGTCGGCGTCCTCGACCACGTGGTTGTTGGTGAGGATGAACCCCGCCTTGTCGATCACGAAGCCCGTGCCCGCGCCCTGCTGGACCGGCGCCTCTTCCTCGCGCGGCGCGCGGCCGCGGCCCTGCGGATCGCGGGGAGCGCCGCCCGCCGAAGAAGCGCCGGCAGAGTCGTCGCCGCCCTCGAACTCCGTCAGCTCGCGGCCGCGCATGCGCGCCTGCGTCCGGATGTTGACGACGACCGGCGCCTGGTTCTTGGCGATGTTCCGGAACGTGGTCGCGTCGATCGGCCCGCCGAGCGGCGCCGAGTTGGCCGCCGGCACGGCGACCGTCTGGGCCGACGAGCTCTGGGGCAGACCCCACTGCGACGCGATGACCATGCCGACGGCCGCCGAGGCGACGGCGATGAGGACGACGTAGAACAGCGTGGTCTTGCGAGTGGGCATCTTCTTTCTCCCTGGCTGTCGACCGTGCTCCCGCCCGAACTCGGGCGGAAGCGGATTTCACGTAATTATCAGTTCAGCGTGACGATTTCCTGCTGCAGCGGGCCGGTGACTCGGGCCTCGCGCTCGCCGACGAACATGTTGATTTCGGTCCTGACGCCATATCGGTCCGTGTAGACGCCGGGTTCAATCGTAAAGCCCGTCCCGGCAGCAGCCGGCGGTCGTCGTGCGTCTCGTAGTCGTCCATGTGGACGCCGTTGCCGTGCACGTTCTTCGCCGAGGCTGTGTCCGGTGCGGTGGATGAACTGCGCGCCCGAACCCGGCGCGCTCGACCACCGTCGCGGCAGGCGCGATCGACTTCGAACCCACGGAGCTCGCGGCCGTCGCGCACCGCCGACTGCACCGAGGTCGACGGCGGCATCACGTCCGTCGCGCGCCGCCGCAAACGCCGCCGAGAAATCCTCCGGCGACGCTCGTGCCGGTGAAGCCCATCCAGGTGATGTCGGCAAAGACCGCACCCGGTGTCGGCAGCTTACCCCAGAGATCGATGAGCACGCCTTCGTTGGGACGAATCGCCCGGTGCACGGCCCGAGTGGCCTGATAGTGCGGGTTGCCCGCGTTCTCCTGCGCCGAGACGTTCGGTGGCGTGTCGGCGACCAGGCCCTCCTCGCGCGAACCACTCGACCATCGCTTCCTGGACTTCGATCTCGCGTGAGCGGGGCGCCGGCGACCATGCGCTGCCGAATCAGGTCGAACGCGCGATCCTTGATGCGATAGAGCCGCTCGGCCGCGGCGAGGTGCGTCGCCAACGCCGCGTCGGTCCAGACCGCTTCGAAGCGCTGCGCGAGATCGCCCGACGACACGACGTCGCGCCGCACTGCCGCACGGTCTCGATCGTTCCCGGCGTCGACGCGGGACACGTAAGGGATCGCGTTCCCCGGTGAGTACTCCATCGCCACCCGGCCGACGCCCTTCAGCAGGTCTGCAGACCCGCGGCCAACTGCTCGCGTCCCGCGTAGACGCGCTTCTCGCCCGGCAGGTCATCGAGATTGTGGCGTTCGATGGCGTGCACGAGCCCGCGCGGCGCGCCGGTGGCGGGCACGAAGTAGTACCACCGCCGCGTGGCCATCTTCCCTGAGCCCGGCCAGGCCCGACGAGCCGGGACGCGATAGGGTTGGATCCATGAAAGTCGTAAAGCAGCCAGCCGTCGAGCTTCTCTTCCTTGAGGGCCCGCTGGACCGCCTCTATCGGCAACGCCATCCATCGAGTATACCGCCCGCACATGGGTGCTCTCTATGACGACGAAACTCTTCGTAAAGTTTGGGCGATGGCGCTTAACATGCTTAACAACCCGGGCCAGCCGACCTCGGGGGCCCGCCGGAGTCCTATAATGAAGGAGCCCTGCCTTTCTGACGTTGCTTGACTTTATGCGCACCCACACGCTTGGCCTGACGCGCTCTGATCCTGCTCGCCAGCCTTTCGACGAGCGTTCCCAGGGACTGCGGCGCAGCAGACTCCGCCGCCGCGGCCCGCCGGCGACCAGCCGCCGATTACCTTCAAGGTCGAGGTCAACTACGTCGAGATCGACGCCATCGTCACCGACCAGCAGGGCAACTTCGTCCGCAACCTGACCAAGGACGACTTCAGGTCCTCGAGCAGGGCAAGCCGCAGACGGTGTCGATCGCCTCGCTCGTCGACATCCCGGTCGAGAAGTTCGACCCGCCGCTCTTCAAGACCAAGCCGATCGAGCCCGACGTCCGCAGCAACCGCAAGGAATTCAACGGCCGGGTGTTCGTCATCGTGCTCGACGATCTCAACACCAGCTTCACGCGGACGGCGCGCGTCAAGCTGGCCGCCCGGCAGTTCATCGAGCGCTACCTCGGCGCGAACGACGTCGCCGCGATCGTGCAGACCGGCGGCGCGAAGGCGACGGGCCAGGAGTTCACCAGCAGCCGCGAGCGGCTGCTGCGCGCCGTCAACAACTTCATGGGCCAGAAGGAGCGCTCGGCGACGCTCGAGCCGGATCGACGAGTACTACCGGACGCTCGGCACCGGCGCGACCGGCCGGCCGCGCGATCCGAACGAGGCGATTCGCGTCTACAAGGCGCGGAACACGTATCACCGTCCTCAAGAACGTCGCCGACTACATGGCCGGCATCCGCGGCCGCCGCAAGGCGGTCGTGTTCTTCAGCGAAGGGATCGACTACGACATCTACGATCCGATCGCCAACACCTACGCGACCGACATCCGGCAGTACAGCCAGGACGCGATTGCCGCCGCGACGCGCGCCAACGTCAGCTTCTACGGCGTCGACCCGCGCGGTCTGTCCGGCTTCGACGATGCGGCGGAGATTTCGTCGCTCCCCAACGACCCGTCGCTCAACCTCGGGCTGTCGGCGCTGCAGCGCGAGCTGCAGATCTCGCAGGACAGCCTGCGCTCGCTGTCCGACGAGACCGGCGGGTTTGCCGCGGTCAACTCGAACGATTTCGCCAAGGGCTTCGAGCGCATCATCCGGGACAACAGCAGCTACTACGTCCTCGGCTACTACTCGAGACGACACCAAGCGCGACGGGCAGTTCCGCACGCTGACCGTGCGCGTGAAGCAGCCCGGGCCTGCAGGTGCGCGCCCGCAAGGGATACGTCGCCGCCAAGGGGCGGCCGCCGGCGGGAACGCCCGCGCCCGCCGGAATCGCCGCGTCGATCGCCATGCGCGAAGCGCTCGACAGTCCCGTGCCGGTCACCGGGCTGGCGATGAGAGCGTTCGCCGCGCCGATGATGGGAGCCCGGCCGAAGGCCTCCGTGCTGGTCGTCGTCGAGCTCGAAGGCCAGGCCCTCAAGTTCAAGCAGGACGGCCCGCTCTTTGCCAACAACGTCGAAGTGGCAATTCTGGCGATGGACGAGGGCGGGAAGATTCGCGACGGCGCCAAGGACATGGCCGAGCTCAAGCTGCGTCCCGAAACGCACGCGCTGGTGATGAAAAACGGCGTGCGTCTGACGCGCCGCCTCGAGCTCCCGCCCGGCAGCTACCAGCTGCGCATCGGCGCGCGCGAGAGCATCGGCGGCCTCGTCGGCTCGGTCATGTACGACCTCGACGTGCCGGACTTCAGCAAGACGGACCTCTCGATGGGTGGCATGCTGCTCACCGCGGCGTCAGCCGGGCCGCATCCCGACGGCGAATCCCGATCCCGACTTCAAGGAGATCCTGCCCGGCTCGCCGACCGCGGTCCGGGAGTTCCCCTCCGGCGATCAGCTGACGCTGGCCGTCGACGTCTACGACAACAAGGTCGCGACGCCCCACAAGGTCGAGATTCGCACGAGCATGACCGCCGACGACGGGGGCGTCGTGTTCAGCGCGACCGACGAGCGTCGTACCGAGGAGTTGAAGGGCGTGAACGGCACCTACGGGCACGTCACGACGATTCCGCTCAAAGGCGTCGCGCCCGGGCGCTATGTCCTGCGCGTCGAAGCGAAGTCCACGCTGTCGAACGGCGCCAGTGCCGCGCGCGAGATCGAGCTGCTCGTTGAGATAGCGGTGAGGGATAAGGCCCGATGATGGATAAGGCCCGTTGAGGGACAACGCCAAGCCCGCGCCGATGGCAGACGTCGAGACGCTGGCGCGCGGCGATGACAGCCGGCTCGTCGAGCCGCGCCGCTTCCTGATCCGCGATCGCCAGTCGTTCGCCGCGGTCTAGGCCGCCCACGCCGGGCAGGACGCGGCCGTGCCGGCGGTCGACTTCGACACGCGCATGGTCGCGGCCGTCTTCGCCGGCGAGCGTCCCACGCCCGGCTTTGCCGTCGAAGTGATCGGCACGCGGCGCGAGGGCGCGGATCTCGTCGTGCTGCTCGACGAACGTCACTCCCGACCCCACCCGCGTGGCGGCGCAGGTCGTCGTCTCGCCGTATCACATGGTCACGCTGCCGCGAGACGATGGTGACATTCGCTTCAATCTTCCCGATCCCGGCGGACAGCAGACGATTGTCTTCAAGCCTCAGCCGCGCCGCGCCGGCTCGGCCGCTACGGTCGCGGCACGCCACCAGTCGTCGGCGATCGACGCCGGGGAGGGCGCTTCGGCCTACACCGGCCTGACGCCGCGCGTCGCCGCCAGCCTGGCTTACCTTGCCGGTCCGCTCTCGGGCGCCCTGCTGCTCGCCACCGAACCGGCGAGCCGGTTCGTGCGCTTCCACGCCTGGCAGGCCGTCCTTGGCCTCGGCCTGCTCGGGGTCGCCGCCGTCGTATTCCTTGGCCTCGCGTTCGTGCTGCTCATCGTGTCGCCGATGGCGTTCTGGACGATGCTCTGGCTGGCCGCCGCGACCGGCGCGGCGTGGATTGGCGTGTGGGCGCTGTGCGTCGTGAGTGCCTACAAGGGCCGGACGTTGAAACTGCCGCTCGCGGGCAACTACGCCGAGCGGCACGTCGCGGGCTAGCCTATTCCCTCAAAGCATTTCGGCGACAAGAGCCTCTACCGCCGAGAACGCCGAGAACGCTGAGATCAAACCAATGTGTTTTTCTCTGCGGCCTCAGCGGACTCCGCGGTGAGAGGCTCTGGGCGCGCTTCAGAAGTCGGGCTGCGTTACCAACCCTCGCGGGCGCGCAACGCCGTTACGTGCGCCGCGTGGTGCCGGCCGTGCCAGGCATAGAGCTGGAGCATCCAGTCGAGCGAGATCGCGCCGCGCTCGGGATGCTGCAGCGGCCGCGCGAAATCGGCGGGCGTCATCGATGCGAGGAGCGCCACCCACCGGGTGTGCAGCGCCTCGAGGGCGATGAGCGATACCTCCACCGGCGTGCGGGCAGTGTCGGCCAGGTTGGCCCACGCGGCTTCGTCGTACGGCTTGATGGTGGGGTTGTCTTCCGTCAGCGCCAGCTTGAAGCGGCAGTAGGCGTTGAGGTGGCTGTCGGGGACGTGGTGCACGACCTGCCGGACGGTCCAGCCGCCCGGCCGGTACGGCGTTTCGATCTGTCGGTCGGTGAGACCGCCGACGGCCGCGCGCATGAGCGCTGGCGCGTCGGCGATCTCGCGAATGCAGGCGGCCCGCTTGTCGGGGGTCGTGGCCGCGTCGAAGGCGAACGGGCCGACAGGGAAACGAAGGTCATCCATGACCGTCGATCCTACGCCCTGGCCGCTGCCTGCAACAGGCCGTGCCGTGATTGGACTCCGCTCAGGGCAGCTTCTTGACCTTCGTCGGCTTGATCGTCCCGTTGGCGTGCTTGAACATCAGCATGTTCTGCTGCAGGTCCGGCTTCTCCGGCGAGCTGATCGTAAACTCGACGATTTCCCCAGGCGGGATGAGGCTCTTGACGCGGAAGATGCCGCTCGAGGCGATCTCGCGCTTGCTGTTGTACCAAATCTCTTCGACCGAGAGCAGCGCAATCGAGCCCTTCGAGGTATTGCGGACCTTCATCTTCGTCAGCACTTCGCCCTTGACCCGCGACGGGGTGCCCTGGACGAACTCGACCGACGCTTCCCCCTTGATGGGAGGCACCCACTTAGCGGCCGGAGCCGCCTGAGCCGGTGCGGCCTGCGCGTGTGAAAGTGAAGGAATCGACGCGGCGACGAGATACACGGCGGCTATCAACGCAATGCGGCGGTTCATGGCAGCCTCCCCGATAGCGGCAGACGTTCCGCTATCAGCTCCCAGCCTTCAGCTGAAACGCTGAAAGCGGACAATTTTGTACGGCAAGTATAGCCGAGAGTGCTTTGCGGCACAGCTAGCACAGATTGCGCGATCGCACGGGACGCGGATCACGGAGGGCACGGGACGCGGATCACGCGGATCCAGGCCCGACGGGACGCGAATTAGATGGAACGTTTCTTTAGCGTTTGGAGACAATCGGGCCAGAAAGTGATCCGCGCGATCCGCGTCCCGTGAGATTCCGTGATCCGCGCTACATTTCGCCGTTCCAGTCCTCGGGTTCGGGATTGGAGGACCGGAAGATTTCGAGGTGCCATTTGCCGCCGCCCCACGGCTCGATCACCTCGGCAGCGACGACATCGACCAGGATTTCGGCAAACGTGCGGCCTTCGGGGTCGCCTTCGAGGTGGTAGGCGGGCTCGTCCCAGCCGAAGCTGGGGTAGAGAACCATGGTCAGGAACAAATCGTAGCCATCGTCCACAACGATGAGCTGACCGCAGGGGCGCTTGAGCGTCGAGTGGTAGACGAGGTACTTCTCGGCGCTGTGCGCGCGGATGTAACGCTTGAGGGCGAATTCCCGCGCGACGATTTCCTCGACCGCGATCTTCTTGTCCCAGCAGTCACGGCAGTAGCGCTCTTCTCCGCGCGGTTCGGAGACGTCCTTCGCGCCGCAGAGCGCGCACCGTGTCTGGGCCATGGTCTTGCGAGACATCTTTCGATCCTAGCGCATTATGGCTGGTTGTGGACCTTGGCCAGGCCTTCTCGGATCGCGGGCGCGTACATCGCGTCAGCGTACTCCTTGACCATGCGGCGGGCCGAGAATCTCGGCGTGACGGACATGATCGCCTGGCGCACCATGGCGCACCAGCGATGCGGGATGCCCTGCGCGTCCCGATCGTAAAAGGCCGGCACCACGTCACGCTCGAGGAGCTGATAGAGCGACTCGGCGTCGGCGGCGTCGACGGCATCGGCATCGGCACCCTGCGCGTGCCCGTCGATCAGCCAGCCGTTCGCGCCGGAGTAGCCTTCGGCCCACCAGCCGTCGCCGATGCTCAGGTGCGGCACACCGTTGATCGAGGCCTTCATGCCGCTCGTGCCCGACGCCTCGAGCGGCTTGCGGGGATTGTTGAGCCAGACGTCGCAGCCCTGCACGAGGAAATGCGCGACGTGAAGGTCGTAATCGTCCACAAAGGCGATGCGGCCGGCGAACATGGAATCGATGGCGCGGCGGTAGACCTTCTGGATGTTGTGTTTGCCGGTCTCGTCGGCGGGATGCGCCTTGCCGGCAAAGACGAGCTGCACCGGCCGGCGCGCCGCGGTCAGGATGCCCACCAGACGCTCGGGGTTCTGGAAGATGAGCTCCGATCGCTTGTAGCCGGTAAAGCGCCGCGCGAACCCGATCGTGAGCGCGCTCGGGTCGAGCAGCGTGCCCGCGGCGACGACGCGCGCGGCGGTGACGTGTTCTTCCTTCCATCGCTGGCGGGCGCGTTCTCTCAGGAACGCGAAGAGGTACGTCCGCAGCGCCTGCCGGGTCTCCCAGATTCGCTCGTCGGGGATATGGGCCACCGCGTCCCACAGCGCCGGTTCGTCGACGCGGTCGCGCCAGTCGGCGGGCAGGAACTCGTCGAGCATCGCCGCCATCTCGAGCGAGATCCAGGTGGGGACGTGGATACCGTTGGTGATGGCGCGGACTGGACGCTCGTCGCTCGGCACGCCCGGCCAGATCGGGGCCCACATATCGCGGGTCACCTGCCCGTGCAGCTGGCTGACGCCGTTGACGAAGTTGGCGGTGCGCAGCGCGAGCGCGGTCATGTTGAAGAGCGGGCCGCTGCCGCTGCCGTTGTCGTAATGGCCGAGCGCGAGGAACGCGTCACGATAGGCGCCGAGCGTGCCCCACGCCCCCGCCAGATGCGTCTCGACCAGACTGAATGGGAACGCGTCGTGACCGGCCGGAACCGGTGTGTGCGTCGTGAACACGGTGGTTTTGCGGACGGCGTCGAGCGCCGATTCGAAGGATGTACCGCTCTCGATGTGATCGCGTATGCGCTGGAGGACGACAAACGCGGCGTGGCCCTCGTTGAGGTGCCACGCGGCTGGCTGAATGCCCATGGCCTTGAGCGCGCGCACGCCGCCGATCCCCAGGATGATCTCCTGCTGGATGCGCGTTTCGCGATCGCCGCCGTAGAGTCGCGCCGACAGCTCCCGGTCCCAGGGGGCGTTCTCTTCGAGGTCGGTGTCGAGCAGGAACAGCCTGACGCGGCCGAGGAGCACTTGCCAGACCGACACGAGGACGGTGCGGTTTCCGAGCGGCACGGCGATGACGCACGGCCGGCCGTCGGTGCCGATAGCCGGCTCGACCGGGGCGTTGACCCAATTCAGGCGCTCGTAGACCTCCTGCTGCCAGCCTTCCGGAGAGACGGCCTGGTGGAAATAGCCCTGCGGATACATGAAGCCGACGCCGATGAGCGGAACCCCGAGGTCACTGGCTTCCTTGCAGTGATCGCCGGCGAGCACGCCCAGTCCGCCGGCGTAAATCGGGAGCGACTGATGCAGCGCGAACTCGGCCGAGAAGTAGGCGATCGGGCCCAAGGCATCGGCATAGCGACGATGCCACCAGGTGTCCTGCGTCGCCCGGGCCGCGTCGAGCGCGGCGATCGCGCTGTCGTACAACTGCAAGAATGGTTCGTGTTTCGCCCGCTCCTCGAGGAGGTCTGGCGAGACGAGCCGCAGCATCATGACGGGGTTGTGCGCCGTCTGCCGCCACAAGGGGTAGTCCAGCTTGCGGAAAACCTCGCGCGCTCGGCTGTTCCACGTCCACCAGAGGTCGTTGGCGAGCTCGGGCAGGCGCCGGAGCCGATCGGGCACACGGGGGGGCTGAGACTCGGTGAGATAGACGTCCACTAAGGGTCCTTATTAGTAAGAATCGGCTGAAGTAACAGAATCTGTTGCCGCGGCCAATCCGCCGGCGCCGGGCACAGCTGTCTAGGATCAGGGATCTGGGCTCAGGGATCAAGGCGCCGGTTGTCCGGCGCAGGCGCCCACAAGCTCGGCAAACCTTTTCAGGTCGATATTCCCGCCTGAAACGACGGCCACGACCTTCTTGTGCCCGCGCGCGGCCATGGCTGGCGATACGGCGGCGGCCACGGCACAGGCGGCAGCGCCTTCGGCGATGACGTGGAGACGATCGGCCACGAGGCGCATGGCCTGCGCCGCGTCGTCGAGCGAGACGACGAGCGACTCGGACACCCAGGCCTCGAGGAGGGGCCACATCGACGCCAGTACCGAGCGTCCGCCGGCGCCGTCGACAAACGACGCCCGCCATGCGTCGAAGGTGCTGGCGCGCCCGGCAGCGAACGACGCCGCCAGCGGCGCGGCGGTCTCCGGTTCGGCGGCGTAGATGCGAGCATCGGGGCGCTGGCTGTGCATCACGCACGCGACGCCCGCCAGCAGCCCGCCGCCACCGAGGGGCGCGACGACGGCGTCGACGTCAGGCAGGTCTTCGAGGATCTCGAGACCGATAGTGCCGTTGCCGCTGATGAAGTGATCGTCGTCGAAGGGATGGACGAAGTGTCCCTTCATGCGATCGGAGCGATGCTGCTCGACCGTGCGCCAGCACTCGTCGAAGGGCGCCTGCACGATCGTCGCGCCGAACCGCTCGATGGCGCGCAGCTTGGTCTGGGGCGCCGTGTCCATCACCAGGACGCTGCTGCTGGCGCCGACCTTTCGCGCCGCGAGCGCGACGCCCTGCGCGGCGTTCCCGGCGCTGACCGTCCACACGCCGTGTGCGAGCTCGGCCGCCGTCAGCTGGCGTACGGCGTTATAGGCGCCACGGATCTTGAAGGATCCGATCGGCTGCAGCGTTTCGAGCTTGAGAAACACTTCGGGCTGTCCCGGTGCCGTCGGCAGCGGCACGAGCGGTGTGCGTACGGCCGCCTCGTAGACGCGCGTGGCCGCGTCACGAACGGTGTCGATGGAGATGCGTCTGGTCACTGTCGCTGGGGTTGTAGACCCAGGGCTCAAGGCTTTGGGCTCAGGCAAAGCATGCTGCCACGAAGAAACGCGGGTCAAGCGTGCTCTTGCCTGAGCCCTGAGCCTTGAGCTCTGAGCCAAGAAGAACAATAACACGCTACACTACCGCCGTCCCGGAGAGCGACCATGAGGCTGCGACTGACTTGTGCCACGCTGGCGTGTCTGATGATGCCGGGCGCCGCCGCGGCGCAGGCGCCGACGACGCGCGAGCTCGAACGCATCAACTGGATGGAGTTCCGCGAGGTCGTGCCCAAGCGGATCGACACCGTGCTCGTGCCGCTCGGCACGCTCGAGCCGCACGGCGTCACGGCCAACGGCGCGGACATCATCGCGCCGGTGGCGATCGCGCGCGCCATTGCGGTCCGCACCAACGCGCTCATCGCCCCGGTGATCCCCTACGGCATCACCGGTTCGATGGACGCCTATCCCGGCGCCTTCACCATTCCCGAGGAGGTCTACCGGCCCTACGTCAAGGCTGTCCTCCTCGGCCTCGCGAAGAACCAGTTCAAGAACATCATCCTCATCAACGGCCACGGCGGGCCGCAGACGGCGGTCCTCAACGCGCTCGGGGTCGAAGTCGGCCGCGAGACCGGCGCCCGTACGCTCGTAGTCAACTGGTGGAGCTATTGCGCCGACATCACGCTCGCGGTGTTCGGCGAGGATGGCGGCCACGCGGGAGAGAACGAGAACGCGTTCATGCTGGCGATCGATCCGGCACTCGTCCACAAGGAGCGCTACAGCGGACCGGACATGACGACCGCCAATCCGGCCGCCGGCACGTGGAGCGCCTACCCGTCGCCGTCGAGCATCGGCCTCTACAAGGAAGGGCAAGGCTTCCCGAAGTTCGATCCCGTCAAAGCGAAGGTATATTTCGACCGCGTGAACGAGAAGATGGGGAAGCTCGTGGAGGACACGATTCGCAAATGGAACATGATTCAGTGAGGTACTCATGCCGCGCAAGTTGAACCGCCGCGAGTTTGTCGCCACCGGTGCGGCCGCAGGCCTGGCCGCGGCCGCCCAGACCCGGACGTCGGCACAGGCTCCAGCCATGATCCGCAGCAGCGTCAAGCCCGTCGTCGTGTCGTCGGCCAACGGCCACCAGTACAAGAACGGCGGCACGAAGACCGGCGTCGAGATCGCCTTCGGCATGATGACCGAAGGCAAGGACGTGCTCGATGCCCTCATCGCCGGCGTCAACCTGTGCGAGCTCGATCCCGAAGACACGAGTGTCGGCTACGGCGGACTGCCGAACGCCGAGGGCGTCGTGCAGCTCGACGCCTCGTGCATGCACGGACCGAAGAAGCGTGCCGGTGGCGTGGCCTGCATCGAGGGCGTCCGCACGCCGTCGCTCGTCGCCCAGAAGGTCCTGAGCGATACCGACCATCACCTCCTCGTCGGCCGGGACGCCCAGCGCTTCGCGCGCACCATGGGCTTCAAGATCGAAGAGGACCTCAACACCGATCGGTCGCGCGCCGCGTGGCTGGAGTGGAAGCGCCGCACCGATCCCGCGCGCTACCTCGACCCGGTCAAGCGCGAGGCAGCCCTCCGCCGCGTCGAGCGCGAGATGATGGACGAGGGCTGGGTCGATCCCAACCACTTCTACGGCACCATCAACTGCAACGGCATCAATGCCAAGGGCGAGATCTGCGGTGTGACGACGACGAGCGGGCTCGCCTGGAAGATTCCCGGCCGGGTGGGCGACTCGCCGATTCTCGGCGCCGGCCTCTACGTCGATGGTGAGATCGGCGCTGCCGGCTCGACCGGCCGCGGCGAGGCGAATCTCTTTAGCCTGGCGTCGTTCCTGATCGTCGAGGAGATGCGCCGCGGCAAGAGTCCCAAGGACGCCGGCATGGAAGCGCTGCGCCGCATCAAGGCCAACACCATCGAGAAGCGGCTGCTGAATGCCCGCGGCGAGCCGAACTTCAACATCAACTTCTACATGCTCAACGCCAAGGGCGAGTACGCGGGCGTGACCATGTTCCCCGGACCGCGCGGCCAGCGCTTTGCCGTCTGCGACGAGAAGGGGCCGAGGCTCGAGACCTGCGAGCCGCTGCTGCGGGCGGCCCGAGTAGAGTCGCGGATCGACACGGATAGACGCGGATTGCGACGCGGATCGCGGATCTCACGACCAAGGCGCGCACCGGTCCGATCCGTAGATCCGGTCCGTGAGATCCGTGTCAATCCGCGTCCCGTGAGATCCGTGACCCGCGCGCTCGGCCACGGGCATCCCGTATATAATCCCGTCATCCAATCCGTGCTCTGGAGGCCGCTGATGATGCAGCTCTATCGGTTGATCGGCGTGGCGCTTGCCGCCGCCGTTCTCTTGGCTGGACGTCCGCTTGCCGAGCGGCTCCGAACAGGGCCCAGCCGCGCCTGCCGCCGGCGGCGTCGCCATTCGACAGCCTCCACTTCCGTCCGATCGGTCCCGCATCGATGTCGGGGCGCATCACGGATCTCGCGGTGTCCGAGAGCCAATCCCGCGCTCTACTACGTTGCCACGGCACACGGCGGCGTCTGGAAAACGACCAACAACGGGACGACGTTCGAGGCCATCTTCCAGGATCAGGGACCGCTCTCGATCGGTGACGTCACCATCTCGCAGTCGAATCCCGATCTTCGTCTGGGTCGGGAGCGGTGAATCGAGCAACCGTCAGAGCGTCTCGTGGGGCGACGGCATCTACAAGTCCACCGACGGCGGCAAGACGTTCGCGCACATGGGCCTGCGCGCCTCCAAAGCCATCAACCGCATCGTCATCGACCCGCGCGACAACAACGTCGTGCTCGTGGCGGTGACCGGCAGCCTCTGGGGTCCGGGCAGCGAGCGCGGCATTTTCAAGACGACCGACGGCGGCAAGACCTGGAAGCAGACGCTCAAAGTCGACGACGACACCGGCGCGAACGAGGTGGTGATGGACCCCTCGAACAGCCAGGTCGCTCTACGCGACGATGTATCAGCGCCGCCGGACGCAGTGCTGCTTCAACGGCGGCGGGAACGGCAGCGGCATCTTCAAGTCGACCGACGGCGGCGAGACCTGGACGAAGTTGAAGGGCGGCGTGCTCGACGGTCAGCTCGGCCGCAGTCGCGATCGACGTGTACCGAAAGCGTCCGAACATTCTGTATGCGCTCATCGAGGGCCCGACGCCGCCCGGCGGCGGGCGAGGCGGACGGGGCGGCGGCGCGGGCGGCGGGAAGAGGGACCGGGTGCGGCCGCGGCGGCGGCGCCGGCGGCGGCGCAGGAGTTTCCGGGTGGCGGCCGCGGCGGCGGCGGCGCGCTCAACAACTCGCCGACGGGCATGTATCGATCGGACGATGCCGGCGCGACGTGGCGGAAAGTGAACAACGCCAACCCGCGGCCGATGTACTTCAGCCAGATCGACATCGATCCGACCGATCCCGACGTCGTCTATCTCGGCGGCGTCGGCCTGCACCAGACGCTCGACGGCGGCAAGACGATCGCGACCGACGTGGCCGAGCCCATCCACGACGACGTGCACGCGATCTGGATCAACCCCGCCAATCCGCTGCACGTCCTGATCGGCAACGACGGCGGCCTCGCGGTCTCGTACGATCGCGCCAAGACGTGGGCGTTCCTGCCCAACCTGCCGGTCGGGCTCTTCTACCACGTCAGCTACGACATGGCGATTCCGTTCAACGTCTGCGGCGGGATGCAGGACAACTACAACTGGTGCGGCCCGAGCGAAGTCCGTGGCGCCGCGGGCATCGCCAACTATCAGTGGAGCACTCTGCAGGGCGGCGACGGGTTCGTGGTCCTCCAGGATCCGACCGACTATCGCGTCGCGTTCAGCGAATCGCAGGACGGCAACATCGTGCGCGTCGATCGCGTGACCGGCGAGACGATGAGCGTGCGGCCGCAGCCAGGGCCCGGCGAGCCGGCGCTGCGCTGGCACTGGGATACGCCTCTCCTTCTGTCGCCGCACGATCCGAAGGTGGTGTACGCGGCGGCCAACAAGGTGTTTCGATCGCCCGATCGCGGACTGTCGTGGGTGCCGATCAGCGCCGACCTGACGACCGGACAGGATCGGGACGCGCTCGACACGATGGGCGTCAAGGGCAGCGACATCCAGTTCTCGCGCCACGACGGCATCCAGGCGTGGCCGGCGATCGTCTCGCTGGCGGAGTCGCCCAAGCGCGCGGGCCTGCTCTACGCCGGCACCGACGACGGCAGCCTCGCGGTGACGCGGGACGCGGGCAAGACGCTGGACGCAGATTGTCGAGAAGGTGCCGGGCGTGCCGAAAGGGACGTTCGTGTCAGAAGTCGTGCCGTCGCGATTCGACGAGGGCACGGTCTACGTCGACCTTCGACGGCCACCGCCTCAACGACTTCGAGACGTGGATCTTCGTCAGCAACGACTACGGTCAGACGTTCCGGGCCGTGTCGTCGAACCTCAAGGGCGAGGTCGCGCGGACGCTGACCGAAGACCTGCGCAATCCCGACGTGCTCTATCTCGGCACCGACACCGGGC
Organism: uncultured Acidobacteriota bacterium; assembly: GCA_963847975.1. Taxonomy (GTDB): domain Bacteria; phylum Acidobacteriota; class Vicinamibacteria; order Vicinamibacterales; family 2-12-FULL-66-21; genus DATBJJ01. The sequence goes on from CAWKBU010000010.1 coordinate 119,697, forward strand.
TCTTCCTGACGATCGATCGCGGCAAGAGCTGGCAGCGTCTGAAGGCGAACCTGCCGACCGTGCGCATCGACGAGATCACGCTGCATCCGCGCGACAACGCGATGATTCTCGCCACGCACGGCCGGGCGATCTGGATCCTCGACCACCTCGAGCCGATTCAGGAGTACGCGGCGGCGCAGACGACGACCGCCGACGCGCGCCTGTTCACGCCGCCGAGCTACGCCATGTTCCGGCGGCCGGTGCGCGACAAGAACTACGAGTTCTGGGGCAACCAGACGTTCCTCGGCGAGAACCCGCCGCAGGCGGCGATCATTTCGTGGCTACCAGAAGAAGCCGGTCGACCAGCCTGGCGCTGAAGATCACCGACGCAGCCGGCCGCGACGTGCGCGAAATCTCGGGGACGGCGCTCACGAGCGTGAACCGCGCCGGCATCCAGTCGGCGTGCTGGGATCTGCGCGTGCAGCCGGCGCCGGCGCCGGCGTTTGGCGGGGCCGCTGGCCGCGGTCAGGGCGGGGCGGCGCAGGCTGGCGGCGGTCAGGCCGGACGCCAGGGCGGGCCGGGTGGTGCGGCCGCGCAGAGCCCGTTCGGCGCAGGATGCGGTCGGCGCGGGCGGCAGCTGGAGGCCGCGGCGGGTTCGGCGGCGCGGGCGGCGGCAATCCCGGCCCGTACGTGCTCGCGGGGACCTACAACGTATGCGCTCGGTCGTCGACGGCAAGACGCTCGAGACCAAGCCGCTCAAGGTCCTGTCGGATCCCGAGGTCGTCCTGACCGAAGCCGAGCGCAAGAAGCTGTTCGACATGGCGATGGAGATGCACGAACTGCAGCGGCGCAGCACCGAGGTCGCCACCGGCATGGGCGCGCTCAACACGCGGCTCCCCGAGCTGGCCAAGGAAGCGGGCAGCAAGACGGACCTGCCGGCGGACCTCAAGACGTCGGTCGAGACGCTGCAGAAAGACGTCGCGGCGCTGGCGCCAAAGCTGACGCTGCCGGCAGGCGGCGGGCGTGGCTTCGGTGGCGGCGGCGGGCGGTGGCGGTCGCGGCGGTGGCGGTGTCGACAGCCTGGTCGCGCGCGTGGCGCAGGCCAAGACCGGGCTCATGGGCGGGATGTGGCCCAACGAGATCACGATGCGCGCCTACACCGATGCGAAGACGCAGCTCCCCAAGGCCATCACCGACGCGAACTCACTGTTTGCTCGCGCGGCGACGCTCAGCAGCGCCCTGACGAAGTACAGCCTGACGCTGACGGCGCCGACGCCGGTCAAGTAAACGGTTCAGGGTTCTGGGTTCACGGATTCTGGCGCAGCGGCGGATGGCACGAGATCGTCCGCCGCCGGCCTCTCAGGGCTCGGCCGGGGCGATGTAGAACTGGCGGGCTCGCAGCGTGAGGCCGGGGCGGCTGACGCGGACCTCGAGCTCGTGGGGCTTGCCGTCGCGGATCGGTGGCCTGAAGCCCAGCGTGTAGCGTCCGCGCAGATCCGCGAGCAGGCGGGCGAGGATCTCTCCCGGTGCCGGCGGGAACACCGCCATCCCGCACGTACAGCCCGCCGGTGATGCTCGCGATCCGCTCGAGGGCCACGCCGGGGCGCACGCGGACGCCGGTCTTCGGCGTCCTGCTGGATCGTCATCTCCCAGTCTTTGCCCACCACGCTGACGACAACGCCCGCCGCGACGGCGAGGTGCGGCCGCTTCCTCCATGCTGAGCCGGTTACCGGTGGCTCGCCCGTCGGTGAGGAGCAGCACTGCGCGCCGGCCTTCGGTCTTGGCGACAGTGTCTCGACTGCGGCGGCAACCGCATCCCAGATCGGCGACGGGCCGAAGGTATCGGCTTCGCGTGGGTCGAGCGCCTTGCGGATGGCCGGCTGCAGCTCTTTCGCGATTGCCTGCGAGGGAGGGCCCGATCGCGATCTGGCGGGCGAACGATCCGACGTGGACGCGATCGTCCGGCGCCAGCCGAGGCAGGAACCATTTCTCGACGCTCGCCCGCACGCACGCTGCGACTGATGACGTCGTTCACGCTCGCCGAGGTGTCGAAGAGCAGGACGAGCGACAGCGGCTGTCCGGCGCTCGCAGCAAAGAACTCGATGGGCGGCGTCGCGCCGCCGCTGCTGATCGCGAAGTCCTCCTTCGTCAGGCCGGCCACGGCCTGCCCGTCGGCGCTCTCGACGGCGACGTCCACCAGGACGAGCGGCGAGACTGGCGACTGGCGCGGAGCCGCCGCCATCGCGACGAAGAACCAGCTGGCTACGGCGAGGCGCAAAGAGGGACCCGCGAACATCACGATCGTCCGGCGAGGTACGTTCGGCGCGCCGTCACTTTCGTTCCCGGACGGCCGACGCGAACCTCGACGCGGTGCAACTTGCCGTCGAGCGCGGCCGGGGCGAAGCCGATCACGTACTGGCGTCGAAGCTCGTCGGCGACGCGGGCAAACGTCGCCGCCAGATCCGCGCCCGGCGGCAGCGCGAAGTGTCCGCCGCCGGTTTCCTCGGTCATCTCCAGGATCTCGCCATCGAGGCCGGTCCCGTCCATGCCGATGGCATAGAGCGTGAACCCCTCACGGACGGCGCGCTTGGCGACCGCGTCCGGTTTCAGGCAGCGGGGAAAGTTGCACAAGTTCTGGCCGTCGGTGATCGTCGAGCACCACGCGCCGGCCGGACTCCGGCGCAAGCGCCGTCATCGCCGCGTCGAGGGCATTCCAGATCGGCGTGCCGCCCATCGGCCAGAGCTCGCTGTGGAGCACGCGCCGGAGCAGCGGCTTGTCGCCGGTCAGGTGCGGGCTGATCGCGATCTCGTCGCCGAACGTGCCAATCTGTGCCCGGTCGTGCGGCAGGAGCGCGTCGACAAACGACAGCGTCGACGAGCGCAGGCGCAGGAACCGCGGGAACATGCTCTCGCTCATGTCGAGCATGACGACGACGGTGATGGGTTGGATGTCGCTCGAGAAGAAGCTGATGTCGCGTGCCGCGCCGTTGTCGAGGACGGTGAAGTCGTCCTTGGTCAGATCCGGCACGAGCCGTCCGTCCGCATCGTTGACGGTCGCGTAGATGGAGACGGTGTCGACGCTCGTCCGGAACCGTCCTTCCTGCGGCGTCCTGAGCCATCAGGCCCGCGCCGAGCAGCACGCCGATCGCCGCCGTCGCCATCCGCGTCATCGTCCGTATTTCCTCAGCAGTGCGGTCAAGGGCTCGATCGGGATCGCGCGCACCGTGCGGCCGCTTCCGGTCGTGTCGGTGGCCCTCAGCAGCGAGTTGTAGATGGCTTCTTCGGTGGCGTCGAGCACCGCCTCGAAGAGACCCGACACGCTGTCGGTCGGCAGCACCGTGCGTGGCTGCGGACCGTCGGTGGTGGTGACGCGGAGCGACGGGTGAGTGGAGAACGCGATCGCGAAGTCGCCGCTGCCGTTCGAGTAGGTGGATCCCGTGCGCGCGAGCGCAAAGATCGCGCGCGCCGCCAGCCGTTCGAGGTTGCGGGCGTCGAGCGGGGCGTCGGTCGCGACGACGATCATGCAGGAGCCGTCGGCATCGGTTCCGCGTTCGTCGTTCGTGGTTCAGGGTTCTGGTTCGCGGTTCGGGGTTCGCTGGCGGCTCGCGCTGACGGGCCCTGCGGCGTCAGTTCCTTCCACACTGGCACGCCAGCGATCGTGAGGCGGCCGCCGTAGTTCGACTGGACCAGCACGCCCACGGTCCAGTCGTCGTTCTGCTGCCGCACCCGCCGTGACGATGTGCCGATGCCGCCCTTCCATCCAAAGGCGACCGTGCCCGTGCCGGCGCCGACCGCGCCTTCCTCGACCGTGACCCTCTCGCGCCGACGTGATGGCCGAGTCGACGTGCTCGCGCGTGACGTGGAGGCCACGGATGTCGTTCAGGCCGCCGTCGTTGGTCTCGCCGACGAGCGCGTTCACGGACCGGACGTTCTCGTTGCCGGGCTGGGCGAGCGTCCAGCGCACGACCGCGTCGACCGCGACGCCGACGCCGAGCGTGTTGGTCAGGACGATCGGCGATTCGATGGTGCCGAGCTCCTGCACCTGCGTCGATCCGGCGAGCTTGCCGAAGGCGTTGCCGACAAAGACCGCGCCGGCCACTTTCTGACGAAAGAGATTGCCCGGCGTGCGGAAGGATCGCGGTCACGCCCGTCCGCACGGCGTCGCCCGCCACCAGAGTCGTGTGTCCGACGCGCACGCCAGCGACATCCGTGATGGCGTTGAGCGCCCCCGGGCTGCCGGCGCCGGGCTGGATGCCGAGGTCACGCGCGCGCGGACGGCCCTGGGTGGCGACGTGGAGGCACGCAACGCACCCGACGAGTGCCACCACCGTCAGGCGGCGGACATTCTTGTACGCGTTTCGTCGAGAGCTATACAAATGTGAACCCGCTGCCCACTTGAACGCACCTGCCACTAGCGCCAATAATAAGCTCGCCTTCGACTCCCGTCGACCCCGCACCCTGATACGAGGTGGTTCGCATGCTGTTGAGATTCCAGCGTCACGCGAGTGTAGTGCTCTGTGCCGCGTTGCTCGTGTGCGTCGGCGTGTCGTTGCCGGTCGGTCCGGGCACTGCGCTCATGGCGCAAAGCGCGGTGGCCGGCAAGAAGGCGCTCTCCTACGACGCCTACGATGCCTGGTGGTCGATTCAGGGGACGACCTTATCGCGCGATGGCGAGTGGCTCGCGTACGCGTTGACCTCGCAGGCGCTCGACGGCCAGCTGGTGGTCCGGAATCTGCGCACGGGTCAGGAACTGAAGCACCCGCGTGGCACGAACCCCGCCTTCACGCCGGACGGCAAGGTGGTGACGTTCACGATCGCGCAGACGAAGGCAGAAGAAGAGAAAGAGCGGCTGTCGGGCCGCGGCCGCGCGGGTGAGGGAGCGGCCGGCAGGGGCGGCGAGGGCGCTGCGGGTCGCGGCGGCGCGAATGCGGCCCCGCGCACGTCCGCCGGCGTCATGACCCTCGCGACCGGTCAAGTCACGACGGTCGAGCGCGTTGGCGGCGTCAGCATGCCGGAGGAATCGTCTGCCTGGGCGGCCATGCACCGCGGGCGTGCGGGTGGCGGCGGGGGCAGAGGCGGGACGCGGCGGCGCGCGGCAGGCGGGCGCGGCGGCGAACCTCCCGCGGCGGCGACGCCCGGGGCGGCAGCCGGGGCGCAGCCGGAAGGACAGCCGGAGGGCGCCACGCGCGCCAAGCGCAAGGACAACGGCAGCGACCTCATCGTCCGCAATCTCGTCACCGGCCAGGAGACGACGATTCCGCTCGTCAGCGACTTCGCATGGTCGAAGGATGGGTCCTGGCTCGCCTACGCGGTTTCGTCAGCCAAGGCCGAAGAAGACGGCGCGTTCGCACGCAAGATGAGCGATGGCACGACCGTCCCCCTTCTCAAGGGCAAGGGCAACTACAAGAGCCTCGCCTTCGACGAAGCGGGCGCGCAGCTCGCGTTCCTCAGCGACCAGGCCGAGTACGACAAGGACGTCTCGCCGTATCGCGTCTATTACTGGAAAGCGGGAGAGGCGGCAGCCTCCGAGCTCGTGTCGGCGGCGACGCGCGGCGTGCCCGCCGGGATGGTCGTGAGCGATCAGGCCGCGCCGCGGTTTTCGCCGGATGGTCAGCGTCTCTATGTCGGGACGGCGCCTCCCCCGGTCCCGCCCGCGGCCGACGGCGCGCCGGCGCCGCGCGGCGTCGATGTGTGGCACTGGCAGGATCCGCTCCTGCAGCCGATGCAGCGCGTGCGCGCGCAGCAGGAGCGCAACCGCAACTATCGCGCCGTCGTGCATCTTGCCGACAAGCGGTTCGTCCAGCTCGCGACGCCAGATTTTCCCAACGTGGCCCAGGGCGACGATCCGGCGCGCGCCATCGGGACCTCGGAGCTCGCGTATCGGCGCGAGATGTCCTGGGATACCACCTACAACGACGTCGCTCTCGTCGACCTCAAAACCGGTCAGCGCCAGCCGATCCTGACGCACTGGCGCGGCACGCCGACGATGTCGCCGGGCGGCCGCTACCTGCTGTACTTCGATGAGAACGAGGCCGACTGGTTCACGTACCGGATCTCCGACGGCGCCAAGGTCAACCTGACGTCGAAGCTGGGCCTCAACTTCTGGCGCGAGGACCACGATTCACCAAGCCTGGCGCCCGCGTACGGGTCGGCCGGGTGGACCGTCAAGGACGCGTCGGTCCTTCTCTACGACAAGTACGACGTCTGGGAGATCAAGCCCGACGGCACTGCGCCGCGCATGCTGACCGCCGGCGACGGGCGCAAGAACCAGATCGTCTACCGTTACCGCTCGCTCGACCCCGAAGAGCGCGCGATTCCGACCGACAAGCCGATGCTTCTGTCGGCCAACGACGACAAGACCGAGAGCAGCGGCTTCTATCGCGTCGCCTATGGCGGCACCGCCGCGCCCGAGAAGATCGTGATGGTCGACAAGTCGTTCGGTCCGGTGATCAAGGCGCGCGCCGCCGATCGCGTGGTGTTCACGCAGGCGCGGTTCGACGAATTCCCGGATCTCTGGATCAGCGACACGACCTTCCGCGACATGAAGAAGGTCTCGAACGCCAATCCTCAGCAGAGCGAGTACCTCTGGGGCAAGGCCGAGCTGATGCAGTACATCAACGCGGACGGAAAGACCTTGCGCGCCATCATCGCCAAGCCCGACAACTTCGATCCGTCGAAGAAGTACCCGCTGATGGTCTACATCTACGAGGAGCTGTCCGAGGGCCTGCACAGCTACCGCGCCCCGAATCCGGGCACGAGCATCAACATCACGCGCTACGTCAGCAACGGCTACGTCGTGCTGATGCCCGACATCGTCTACGAAACGGGCTACCCCGGGGAGAGCGCCGAGAAGTGCGTCATCCCGGCCGTCAACACGGTCGTCGCTCAGGGTTACATCGACTCGAAGCGGATCGGCATCCAGGGCCACTCGTGGGGCGGCTACCAGATCACGCACCTCATCACCCGCACCAACATGTTCGCCGCCGTGCAGGCCGGCGCGTCGGTGTCGAACATGACGAGCGCCTACGGCGGCATCCGCTGGGGCACCGGCATGTCGCGCGCCTTCCAGTACGAGAAGACGCAGAGCCGCATCGGCCTGCCGCCCTGGGACGCGCCGCTCCAGTTCATCGAGAACTCGCCGATCTTCTGGGTCGAGAAGGTCCACACACCCTACCTTTCGATCCATAACGATGAAGACGATGCGGTGCCGTGGTATCAGGGCATCGAGTTTTTCTCGGCGATGCGACGCCTTGGCAAGGAGGCGTACATGTTCGTCTACAACGGCGAGCCGCACGGCCTGCGCCAGCGCGACAACCAGAAGCACTGGACCGTCCATCAGGACGAGTTCTTCGACCACTTCCTGCTCGGCAAGCCCAAGCCGGAGTGGATGGACAAGGGCGTCCCGTATCTCGAGAAGGGCCGCCGCGACGTGACCGACATGTTCAAGCCGAAGGTCGTGACGACCTCGCCGGCCTCGGTGCAGGACAAGTAGTCCGCTCCGGACATGCCCAAAGTCAGGATTCGTCGTCTCGATCCGTCGGTCGAGCTGCCGGCGTACGGCACGGATGGTTCGGCCGCCTTCGATCTGGCCGCGTCCGCGGATACGACGATCGCGCCGGGTGAAGTTCGGCTCGTGCCGACGGGACTGGTGATCGAGGTGCCGGAAGGCATGTTCCTCGCCGTCTTCGCGCGCAGCAGCACGCCGCTCAAGCGCGGCCTGATGGTCGCCAACGGCGTCGGCGTCGTCGATTCCGACTACTGCGGCCCGACCGATGAGGTAAAGATTCCGGCGCTCAACTTCACTGCCCTGCCGGTACAGATCGCGAAAGGCGACCGCATCGCGCAGGGCATCCTGCTGCCCTCACCGCGCGTCGAGTGGGAGGAAGTCGGCGAGTTGCGGGCCGGCTCGAGAGGCGGGTTCGGGGCGACGGGCAAATAGCTGAGCTTGGGGACACTCAACCGGGACAGTCCCCGGGGACAGTCACGGTTGAGTGTCCCGCCTTCGAGGCCTCAACGCAGCCGGTAGAGCGCCGGTCCCCCCGGCGTCATGGCCATCCGTTCGAGATACGGACTCGCCGCGACGGCCTGCCACATCTTTTCCACTTCGGCCTCGGTGCCGAACCCGCCGGGATGCACCATCACGTGCGTCACGCCAGCCCGCCGCATCGCCTGGATTGCGTGTTCCTGCGGAAAGTACCAGAACGTCGCGGCGTACTCCCGATAGGCGCCTGGGACGTAGCCGCTGTAGCCGTTCATCAGCGGCCGCCAGTGCGCGGTGGAGTTGAGGACGTATGCGCCGTTCTCGAACACGGCCTGCGCCGGATAGAACGGGACCTCCGCCAGCACGACGCGTCCCGGTTCTTTCGCGAGCAGTGAGTAGATCTTCGGAATGCCTTCGAAACGCGTGTAGAGAAATGGCGCGCGGAGCGACTCGAGGTTCGCGAGCACGACGAGAGCCACGACGATGAGGCCGGCGTGGCGGGCTGGCAGGCGCCGGCGCAGGCCAGCGAGGCCGAAGGCGGCGAGCACGGCCATGCCGAGGAGGAACAGGTTGCCGAACCTGGCGGCGGCGCGTAGTCCCTGCATGGGAGGGAACACGTGATAGACCCAGCCGTACACCGGGGTCCGCGTACCGAGCGAGAGCAGGAAGCCCGTCAGCGCGATAGCCACGAGCATGACGATGCGGCGGCGCGTCAGGGCAGCGGGCTGAGGGCCAGCGTCCCCGTCCGGGCCACGGCGGCGGACCGTCCAATAGATCGCCGCCACCGCCAGCAGGATCACGACGAACCCGGGGAAGAAGGAGTCGACGGCGTTTTGCCAGAACCCGCGGCTCCACGTCGCGAAGTGGATGCGTCCGGCGCTGGCGAGATAGCCGCCGATGCTGGCGGAGAACTCGGCCACCGTGTCGATGGGCCGAACCATTCCCAGCTTGGCGACGCGGCGATAGGGCAGGTACATGGGCAGGACGACGACTCGCCGACAGAAGGGTTGCGCCGGCAAACAGGATCGCGATGCGTCCAGGTCGCGCCCACCAGTCCGCGACTCGAGCCATCACGATGACCGCCACCATGATGGCCGCGAAGACGATGAGATAGCCCGACGTGTATGCCATCGCCGTCATCCAGACGGCCAGCAGCATGGCGTCGCGCCAGCGCGCGTGGACGAGAATGCGATCGGCCGCCAGAAGCGCGAGCGGCAGTCCCCACGCATGGATGCCCTGGATGTGCGCGAGACGCGTCAGCGTGTGCGTGTTGAACGCGAACATCGAGCCGGCGAGCATCCCGGCGGTGCGGTCCCCGGTCCACTCGTACGCAACCGCGTAGCCGGCCCACGCCGTCAGCGCGAAGCCCAGAAGCAGAACGAGGTTGAAGACGAGCACCGGCGAGGCCCCGAGCCAGTGCAGCGGGGCGCCCATCAGAGCCTGGACGATCAGGGGCTCGGAAAAGGCGAGCGAGTCGCGCTCGGGATAGAAAATGTTGCCGTCGAAGAGGTGCGCGGGCGCGCGCGGGAGCTGGTGCGCGACCCACGCCAGGATCCACTCGTTCAGCTGGGCGTCGGCGTTGTCGTTGCGCGACAGCGTCGCGGGATTGGTCGCGAGCGGCCAGGTGTGGACGATGGCGAGCAGGAGGCAGAGGCCGGCGATCGCGCGCGTGCCGTGGACGAACCGCAACATGGGGATGCGGGATTATGACACTCGGGGAGGCGTACGGTAGGCTGTCCCGCGAAAGTGTGGAAGTCTGACGTTTGAAGTCTGAAGTGGGGAAGCTCGAAGGTTGAAGTCGGAAGTGGAAGTTGGAAGTAAGTCGGAAGCTGGAAGTTGGAAGCTGGGAGCTGCGCATGAACTACCGCCACTACCTCCGAATCGCACTCTGGGCGTCTGCCGTACCCGTTGTCGCCGTCGTCGCGGCGCAGGGCCCGACGCAGAAGCCCGATCCGCTCGACGAACCCTACAAAGGGGTGACGGCCAGCGGGACCGTGACGCCAGGTCTCTTTCCGATCCGCTCGACCGGTGTCTCGACCGCGCCCGTGCGGACGGCGGCGGTGGCCTTCCTGGCCTCGCTCTCGCCGGAGCAGCGGGCGAAGACGGCGTTTCCCGTTGATGACCTCGAATGGCGCAAGTGGAACAACGTCCACCGCTATACGCGGCAGGGCGTGAGCTTCAAGGAGATGTCCGAGGCGCAGCGGACGCGGGCGTTTGGTCTCCTGCAGGCAGCGCTCAGCGCCAAGGGCCTCCAGAAATCGCGCGACATCATGCGGCTGAACGAAACCATCGCCGAGATGACCCAGCGGCTCGACGAGTACGGGGAGGGCCTGTACAACCTGACCGTGATGGGAGAGCCGTCTGACACCAGTCCGTGGGGCTGGCAGCTCGACGGCCATCATCTGATCATCAACTACTTCATCCTGCGCGACCAGGTCGTGATGACGCCGACCTTCATGGGATCCGAGCCGGTTCATGCCGCGGCCGGGAAGTATGCCGGCACGACGGTCATGCAGGACGAGCAGAACAAGGGCCTGTCCCTGATGCAGGCGCTGACGCCGGAGCAGCAGAAGAAGGCGACCCTGCAGTCGGAGAAGACCGCGAACAACTCGCTGGCGCAGGCGTTCCGCGACAACCTCGTGCTCGACTACGCGGGGGTGCGGGCGTCAGAGCTCAATGGTGCGCAGCAGAAGCAACTGCTGGCGGTGATTGACGAGTACGTCGGCAACATGCCGGCTGGGCACGCCAAGATAAGGATGCAGGAAGTCGAAAAGCACCTCAGCGACACCTACTTCGCGTGGGTCGGCGGGACTGGCGCCGAGGCCGTCTTCTACTACCGCATCCAGAGCCCGGTCATCCTCATCGAGTTCGACCACCAGACGCCGGTCGCCCTCCCGGGACCGAAGGTTCCGGGCCGCATCCACGTGCACTCGGTCGTCAGGACGCCGAACGGCAACGACTACGGCAAGGATCTCCTGCGCCAGCACTACGCGGCGCACCAGAACGATCCCTCGCACGGCCACGAACGATAGACCCATAAGCGTTGCGAATGTAATGACGCATCGTCGGGCGTCGTAACGACGCCAGAACTATCAACGCTAGGACCTGCGCCAGCGGTCCTGGTTTTTCCGCCTTCCGGGAGCGAACGATGACACGGGTCTGGACATGGGTGTGCGTGGTGGCGATGGCGGCGACGGCGTTCGGGCAAGGCGGGAGCGATCGCCTCACGCCTGAGACCTTCAAGAACCTCCAGTTCAGGACGATTGGGCCGAGCCTCACGACGGGCCGGATATCCGACATCGCGGTCGATCCGAAGAACGCCAACGTGTGGTACGTGGCGGCCAGCGCCGGCAACCTGTGGAAGACCGAGAACCGCGGCAACACCTGGACGCCGATCTTCGAAACCTACGGCTCGTACTCGCTTGGCGCCGTCGTCGTCGATCCGAAGAACTCCAACGTCGTCTGGCTGGCGACGGGCGAGAACAACAACCAGCGCAGCGTCAGCTACGGCGACGGCATCTACAAGTCGACCGATGCCGGCGCGACCTGGACGCGGATGGGCCTCGAGAACTCCGAGCACCTTCAGAACGTCCTCATCGATCCGCGCGACTCGAACGTCGTATACGTGAGCGCGATTGGCCCGCTTTGGAACGCGGGCGGCGACCGCGGCCTGTACAAGACGACCGACGGCGGCAAGACCTGGAAGGCCGTCCTCACCATCAGCCCCGACACCGGCGTGACCGACGTCGTCATGGATCCGGTGAATCCCAACGTGCTCTATGCCGCGGCCTACCAGCGCCGGCGGGCGGTGGGGCAGCTCGTTGGCGGCGGTCCCGAGAGCGCGCTCTACAAGACGACCGACGGCGGCGCGAAGTGGACCAAGTTGACCAAAGGGCTCCCGACGGTGGACATCGGGCGAATCGGACTGGGGATCAATTGGAAGAACCCCAAGACGGTTTACGCGCTCGTCACCGCGCAGCTCGGGCAGGGCGGCTTCTTCCGATCGGATGACGCCGGCGCCAGCTGGATGCGCATCGGCCGCAGCGCCGCACCCGCCGGGCGCGGCGGCGCGGGCGGCGGCGGACGCGAGGGCGCACCGGCGCCAGCGCCCCCGGCCCCAGTCCAGGCAACGTGCGGACCGTTGACCGCCGCGCCGCTGCCGAGCCTCCGCCAGCAGCCGCGGCTCCGGCCGGCGGCGGGCGCGGAGGCGCCCCGGCCGACGACTGCTACCGCGGTGGCGATCCTGGCTACTACAACGAGATCTTCGTCGATGGACACGACCCGGAAACGATTTGGTCACCCCAGACGCTGATGTGGCGGAGCACGGACGGCGGCAAGATGTGGTCCTCGGTAGCGATGCCGAGCGTGCACGTGGATCACCACGAGATCGTCTTCGATGCGACCGATCGCAACCACGTCCTTCTGGGCAACGACGGCGGGCTGTACGAGACCTACGACGGGATGAAGACGTGGCGGCACTTCACGAACCTGCCGCTGTCGCAGTTCTACCGCGTCAGCACCGACAACGCCAAGCCGTTCTACAACGTCTGCGGCGGCATGCAGGACAACGGTTCGATCTGCGGGCCGTCGCGCACCCTCAACGGCCGTGCCGGCATCCGGACGAGCGACTGGTATGTCGTCGGCGGCGGCGACGGGTTCTTCACCGCCAGCGACCCCGACGATCCGAACATCGTTTACGCCGAGTCGCAGGAGGGGAATTTCAGCCGGCTGGACCTGCGCACGGGTGAGCGCGTCAACATGCGCCAGCGGCTTGACGCAGTCGCTCGCGCCGCCCGCGGCAGGCGCAGGGCAGGCCCCTTCGGCGGGCTCAGGGCAGGCCTCGCTAGCGGCCCGCCGGGCCGGTCAGCCAGCGGGAGCAGGCGCGGCCGGGGCGGGGCAGGGCGCCCCGGCGGGTGGCGGCCGTGGTGGCCGTGGCGCCGGCGGACGCTGGCACTGGGACACGCCGATCGTTGTCAGCCCGCATGTGGCGCGCCGCATCTATGTCGCGGGCGATCGCGTCTACCGCAGCGATGACCGTGGCGACAACTGGGTCGCGATCAGCGCCGACCTCACGAGAAACCTCGACCCGGCAGAGATCCCCATCATGGGGAAGGTCTGGCCGCGCAACTCCGTGGCGTTCAATCAGGCGACGACGCAGCTCAGCACGATTACCGCGCTCGACGAATCGCCGCTCCTCGCGGATCTGATTTACATCGGCACGTTCGATGGGCTCGTTCAGGTGACGGAAGACGGCGGCAAGACGTGGCGCAAGGTCGAGAAACTGCCGGGGCTGCCCGAGTACACCGCCGTCACCGACGTCGCGGCCTCCACGCGCGACGCGAACACCGTCTACGCGACCTTCAACAACTATCAACGCGGTGACTTCAAGCCCTACGTCTACAAGAGCGCCGATCGCGGCCGCACCTGGACCTCGATTGCGGGCAACCTGCCGCCGCGCTCGGGCGCCTGGTCGATCGTGCAGGACCATCTCAACGGCGACCTGATGTTTGCCGGCATGGAGTTCGGCGTGTGGTTCACCGTCGACGGCGGCGCGAAATGGACCCAGCTCAAAGGCGGGATCCCCACGACCCAGGCGCGCGATCTGCAGATTCAGCGGCGCGAGAGCGATCTGGTCGTCGGCACCTTTGGCCGCGGCGCGTACATCCTCGACGACTACTCGGCGCTCCGGGCGGTGACTTCGCAGGCGCTGACGGAAGAGGCGCGGCTCTTTCCGCTCCGCGACGCCTATACCTTCGGCGAGCTCAGTCACCAGACCGCCGCGTGGGGCAACGAGTCGACGCCGAATCCGCCGTTCGGCGCGGTGTTCACGTACCACGTCGGCCAGGCGCCCGCCGCCGATGCGAAGCTCGTGCTGACCATCGCCGACGATACGGGCCGGCCGGTGCGCCGGCTCGACCTGGCGAAGGAGCCCGGCCTCCAGCGCATCGCGTGGAATCTGCGCGGCGAGGCGCCGGCGGGCGGGGGTCGCGGTGGCGGCCGCGGGGCCGCGCCCGTGGCTCAGTCGGAGAACTCCGAAGAGGAGGAACAGGACGAACAGCCGGCGTTTGGCGGGCGCGGCGGCCCGGTAGCACCGCTCGTCGCCGCCGGCCGGTACCGAGCCACGCTCGGACGGATGGTCGGCGACATCGTCACACCCATCGGCGAGCCGCAGCCGTTCCAGGTTCTGCCCCTCCCGCGATGATCGGGTGAGCGCGGGCACGCCGAGACGATCACGCCGATCGTCTCGGCGAGCTCGGCGGTCTCAATGGTGAAAGTTCTGTGGCAATCCCGAGATCGCGTCGCGTCTGGTCGCCGTTCGTCCATTCTTCGTCCCTCCTGCCCGATCACGACACATTTGTGCGTCCTCGCGAGGTGAAGCTGCCGAGCCCCGGCCGTCGTCATAAGTGGTATTACTTAGCTAGGGCGGTTTAGCTGTCGGACTGCGCCGCGGGCGGTTATACAATCCACGCCTGGGCTGGCTCGATTTCCTGCCACGGGGGACAGGCGTGCTCGATGGTCTTTTTCGGCTGCTGTTCAATTACCGGCCGGTCGTCTTTCAGCAGGGCGAGTTCCGCTTCGTGCCCACGACCGGGTCGTACATTGCCGCCGCCGTCGTCGTCGCCGCCATCGCGCTGACGATTTGGACGTATCGCCGCACCCGTAGCGAAGGCAACGCCCGTCATCGCGCGGTCCTGGTCGCCATCCGGCTCGCGACGCTGCTCGTGGTTCTCTCCTGCCTCTTCCGTCCCGTGCTGGTCGTGAAGGCCGCCGTGCCCCAACAGAATTTCCTCGGCGTGCTCATCGACGACTCACGGAGCATGCAGATAGCGGACGTGGACGGCCAGGCGCGCAGCGCCTTCGTGAAGCAACATCTCACCTCACCCGAAGGCGACGTCCTCAAGACGCTGTCGAGCCGGTTCGTGCTGCGAAACTTCCGCTTCTCCTCGACCGCCCAGCGTTTGGCGTCGCCGGCGGAGCTCGCCTTCTCCGGCGCGCAAACGAAGCTCGGTGCGGCGCTCGATGGCGCGCGGCAGGAGCTCGCCGGCTTGCCGCTGGCGGGCCTCGTCCTGGTGAGCGACGGCGCGGACACGACCGACGCCGAGCTCACCGACGCGCTCCTGGCGATGAAGGCCGCCAACGTTCCGGTGTTCGCCATCGGCCTGGGCCGTGAGTCGCTCACCAAGGACGTCCAGATCGATCGCGTGTCGACGCCCGCGGCCGCCCTCAAGGGCACGTCGCTGATGGTGGACGCACTCGTGACGCAGACCGGCTACGCCGGTGAGACGGTGACGCTCGACGTGGAAGACGAGGGCCGCATCGTCGGGTCGCAGGAGCTCAAGCTGCCGATCGACGGCGAGCCGGCGACCGTGCGCGTGCGCTTCACGGCATCGGACGCCGGTCCGCGCGTGTTTCGCTTCCGCATCGCTCCGCGGGCCGGCGAGCTGGTGACGCAGAACAACCAGCGCGAGTCGCTCGTCGACGTCTACGACCGGACCGAGAAGATCCTGTACTTCGAGGGTGAGCCGCGGCCCGAGTTGAAGTTCCTGCACCGCGCCGTCGACGACGACAAGAACCTGCAGGTCGTGACGCTGCTGCGCACCGCCGACAACAAGTACTACCGCCTGGTGCTCGACACGCCGGACCAGCTCCTTGGCGGCTTTCCCAAGACGCGCGACGAGCTCTTCGCCTACCGCGGCTTGATCCTCGGCAGCATCGAAGCGGGCGCGTTCACCGGGGATCAGCTGCGGATGATGGCCGAGTTCGTCGAGCGCCGTGGCGGCGGCCTGCTCATGCTGGGCGGTGCGCGCTCGTTTTCGGAGGGCGGGTACGCGGGCACGCCGGTCGCCGATGCGCTGCCGGTCCTCCTGGAGCGCGTGGCGCGATCGCTCGACACCTGGCCGGTGTCCCGACTGAAGGTCCGGCCAACGCGCGCCGGCGAAGGGCACGCGCTGGCCCAGATCGCGCCGACCGAGGCCGCGTCGCTGAACCGCTGGAACGACCTGCCGACCCTCATCAGCGTCAACGCCGTCAAGGGCGTGAAGCCGGGCGCGACGGTTCTCCTGAGCGGCACCGACGAGAAGCGCGCGACGCAGCCCGTGCTGGCGTTTCAGCGTTACGGCCGTGGCAAGGCGCTGGCCTTCACGGCGCTCGATTCCTGGCGCTGGCAGATGCACGCCAGCATTCCGCTCGCGGACATGACGCACGAGAACTACTGGCGTCAGCTCCTCCGCTGGCTGGTCGACGGTGTGCCTGGTCCAGTCGAGGTGCACACGTCAGCCGACCGGGTCGAGGCCGGCGAGCAGGTCGCGGTCACGGCCGACGTGGTGGACGACACGTTCGTGGAGATCAACGACGCGAAGGTGGTCGGCAAAGTGACCGGGCCGGGTGGCGAGATCATCGACGTCCCGATGCAGTGGACCGGCGAGCGCAACGGCCAGTATCGCGGCACGTTCGTCTCGGGCGCTCCCGGCATGTATGCGACCAAGGTCGAGGCCAGTCGGGAAGGCAAGGCCCTCGGCTCGGGCCAAACGCACGTGCGCGCGGCGCCCGGCGACGCCGAGTACTTCGACGCGACGATGCACGCCGCGCGGCTGCGGCGGATCGCCGAGGAAACCGGCGGACGCTTCTACACGCCGGAGACGATGGGGACGCTGGCCGAGGACCTCAAGTACACAGGCCGCGGCGTGACGACGGTCGAAGAACGCGACCTCTGGCACATGCCGATCATCCTGTTGTTGCTGGTCGCGCCTGACGTGCGCCGAATGGGGCTATCGACGAGCCGTGGGGATGGCGTGAGAATCCGCGCCCTGTTGCTTCTGACGCTGATCCTGTCGGCCGCACCTGCGTACGCGCAGGCCACGCGCCTGGCGGTCATCGTCGGGCTTGCTGGCGAGCCGGAGCATGCCGAGCTCTTCACGCGCTGGGCCGGCACGCTGCTCGATGCGGCCGCGAAGCTGGGGGTCGAGGACGTGATCTACCTGGCCGAGAAGCCCGAGGCGGACGCGAAGCGCGTCACCGGCCGGTCGACCAAGGACGAGATCGTCAAGGCGTTCGACAAGCTCGCCACCGCCGGGGAAGACGACGTCGTCTTCATCGTCCTCATCGGCCATGGGACGTTCGACGGCAAGGTGGCGAAGTTCAATCTGCCGGGACCGGACCTGACCCCGGCCGACTTCGAGCCGCTCTTGAAGAAGGTGCGATCGAGGAACGTCGTGTTCGTGAATACCGCGAGTGCCAGCGGGCCGTTCATCGAGGCGCTGGCCGGATCCGGCCGGACGATTGTGACCGCGACGCGCACCGGCGCCGAGCGGTTTGCGACGCTGTTTGGCGGCTACTTCGTCGATGCGCTGGCGGGTACCGACGCCGACGCCGACAAGAACCGGCGCATCTCGGTGCTCGAAGCCTTCACCTACGCGAAGCGCGAAGTCGCCACGGCGTACGAGCGCGAGGGGATCATGTCGACCGAGCATGCGCTCCTCAGCGACAGCGGAGGCGAAGGCATTCCGAATCCGTCGGCCGACGGCAAGCAGGGCAAGGTGGCGGCGGTCCTGTCGCTCGGTAGCATCGCGGCGACCGACCCGTTGCCGGCCGACCCGAAGCTTCGGGCGCTCTATCTGGAACGGCGGGATCTGGAACGCCGGATTGAAGCATTGAAGCTGCTCAAGGGCAGCATGCCCGCCGATCGCTACACCGGCGAGCTCGAGAAGATGGCGACGGACCTGGCGCTCAAGACGCGCCAGATCCGGGAGCTGGAAAAGAAGTAATGCGGAGAGCCGTGGTACTCGCGCTCGTGCTGGCCGTGGCTGGTGCCGCGGTGCTCGCGGCCGACTACGCCTCCGGGGGGCAGCGTGAGGCGAGGCAGGCATTTCCGGGCAACGTCGAGTACGACGGGCGCCTCACGTTCGTGCGCATTCGTTACAACTCGGGGTTCGGCGGCGGCGGATTCCAGTCGCGCGGCAGCCGGGGTGAGCCGCCGTGGGCGCACGACTATCCGACCGCCGACACGCACCTGATGAGGATTCTGAAGGAGCTGACGGTCGCCAATCCGCATGTGGACGAGTCGAACGTCCTGACGCTCGACGATCCGGACCTGCTGGACTATCCGATTGCCTACATGTCCGAGCCCGGGTACTGGTCGATGTCCGACGAGGAGATGAATGGCCTGCGCGTGTACCTGCAGAAGGGCGGGTTCATCATTTTCGACGACTTCCGCGACAACCACTGGTACAACCTCGAAGAGCAGATGAAGAAAGTGCTGCCTGACGCGCGCTGGGTGACGCTGACGCCGGAAGCGACCGTCTTCAACTCGTTCTTCGAGATCCGGAACTTCAACTTCGGGTACTACGGCAAGGAGACGTACTTCGGCATCTTCGAGGACAACGATCCGAGCAAGCGGCTCCTCGCGGTTGCCGGGCACAACCAGGACCTCGGCGAGTTCTGGGAATTCTCGGACACCGGGATGATGCCGGTGGATCTCTCGAACGAAGCGTACAAGTTCGGCGTGAACTACTTTATCTATGGATTGATTCACTGACACGGGCTCAAGACTCAAGGCTCAGGGCTCAGGCAAGAGCTTCAAGAGCATGTTCGAAGGTTTTGCCTGAGCCTTGAGCCCTGAGCCCTGAGCCGATCTGATTCCCTGAAAGCGAGGCCCCGTGGAGCGTGTGGCGCAGCAAGTCGTCGATATCGAGTCCCCTGATGACGTGGCGTTGGCCGATCGGATGAAGCACGGCCGCGATCAGATTGTCTCGGAGCTCCAGAAGCTCATCATCGGTCAGGGTGACACCGTTCAGCTGGTGCTGCTGTCGCTCTTCGTCGGCGGAAACAGCCTCATCGTTGGCGTCCCGGGGCTGGCCAAGACGCTGTTGATTCACACCCTGGCGCGCGTCCTCGAGCTGAAGTTCAACCGGATTCAGTTCACCCCGGACCTGATGCCGTCCGACATCACCGGCACCGACATCATCCAGGAAGACGCGACGACCGGCCGCCGGCAGATGGTGTTCGCGCCCGGGCCGATCTTCGCCAACATCGTCCTCGCGGACGAAATCAACCGCACGCCGCCCAAGACGCAGTCGGCGCTGCTCGAAGCGATGCAGGAGCACCGCGTCACCATCCAGGGCCGCACGTATCAGCTCGAAGAGCCCTTCTACGTGTTCGCGACCCAGAACCCGATCGAGCTCGAAGGCACGTATCCGCTGCCGGAAGCCCAGCTCGACCGCTTCATGTTCCACATCGTGATCGATCACCCGCCCGAAGACGAAGAGTTCGAAGTCGTGCGCACGACGACGGCGATTCTGGACCCGAAATTCGAGCGCCCGGTCAATGGTGCGGATCTGATTGCGTTCCAGCGCCTGGTGCGGCGCGTGCCGGTCGCGGAGCCTGTGATGCGATACGCGTTGAGCCTCGTCCGGGCCAGCCGTCCCAAGTCACCGACCGCCCCCGACCAGATCAAGAAGTGGGCGGCGTTTGGCGCCAGCGTCCGTGCGGCGCAGTACCTCGTGCTCGGCGCCAAGGCGCGCGCCATCACGAACGGGCGTTATCACGTGAACTTCGAGGACATCCGGTCGATCGCGCACCCGGTCCTGCGGCACCGCGTGCTGACGAACTTCCACGCCCAATCCGAAGGCATCACGAGCGATACGCTGGTCGATCGGCTGCTCGAGGCCGTGCCGGTGCCGCGATCGGGGATGTAGGGTCGGTTCAGGGTTCAGGGTTCACGGTTCAGCGTTCTAGGGCGACGTTCACTTCAACATTCAGCAGTCAGCATCCGTTAATTGCATGGATCAATCAGCCATTCCCGGCGCCCGGTTCGTTGATCCGACCGTCCTCGCGCGCATTGGCAACCTCGAGCTGGTCGCGCGCGCCGTGGTCGACGGGTTCATCAACGGCATTCACCGCTCGCCGTACTTCGGCGCGTCGGTCGATTTTGCCGAGCACCGCGGCTACGTGCCGGGCGACGACATCCGCCGCGTGGACTGGCGTTTGTACGCACGCACCGATCGCTATTACATAAAGGAGTACGAAGCCGACTCGAACTCCAACTTCTCGGTGCTGCTGGACGTCTCGAAATCGATGGGGTTTGGCAGCGGCGGCGTGACCAAGCTCGAGTACGGCAAGATGCTCGCCGGTTGCCTGACGTACCTGGTCCACCGGCAGCGCGATCGCGTCGGCCTGACGGCGTTCGACAGCGACATCGTCGAGCACGTGCCGCCGTCGGCCAAGCACATGGACGTCGTGCTCCATATGCTCGACCGGCTGAAGCCGGCGAACCCCGGGAGCCTGCGTGCGCCGCTGCACAAGATGGCCGAGCACTTCGGCCGCCGCGGCCTGCTCATCCTCATCTCCGACCTGTATGAAGAACCCGATGCGGTGATCGAGGCCATCGGACCGCTGCGCTTTCGCGGCAACGACATGGCCGTGTTTCACCTGCTCGATCCGGCGGAGCTCGATTTTTCGTTCCGCGAGCCGTCGGCCTTCGAGGACTTGGAGAGCGGCGAGCAGATTCCGATCGTGCCGGATGCCCTGGCCGACCAGTACAAGCAACTCGTGCAGGCGCACATCGACGCGCTGCGCGCGCGCTTCTCGGCCAACCGCATCGACTACACGATGGTGAACACGTCGACGCCGCTCGATCACGCGCTGTTCAGCTATCTCTCGACGCGCGAGCGTCTGTCGAGGGTTCGGTAGACCGATGTCCTTTCTGACCCCGCTCTTTCTCGTCGGCCTCGCCGGTCTCGCGATTCCGGTGATCCTGCACCTTATTCAGAAGGAGCGGAAGAACGTCGTCCAGTTTCCGTCGCTGATGTTCCTGCGCCGGATTCCCTATCAGTCGGTCCGCCGGCGCCGGATCCGTCACTGGCTGCTGCTCTTCATGCGGCTGGCGGCGCTCGCGCTCATCGTGCTCGCCTTTGCCCGGCCGTTCCTGCGCCGGACCGAGATCGCGGCCGGCGCGTCTGGCGCGCGCGAGGTCGTCATCCTGCTCGATCGGTCCTACAGCATGGGCTACGGCGGCAAGTGGGCCCAGGCGCTGGCGGCCGCCGAGCGCGCCATCAACGGCCTGACGCCGGCCGACCGCGCCTCGATCGTGCTCTTCAGCTCGAATACCGAAGTCGCGCTTCGATCGGCGGCCGATCGCGGGCGGCTGCTCGCTGCCGTTTCCGGCCTGAAGCCGGGGGACGGCGCGACGCGCTTCGGTCCGGCGTTGAAGCTCGCCGGGAGCATCCTGAGCGAGTCCGCCATCCCGCGGCGTGAGGCCATCCTGATTAGCGATTTCCAGCGCAGCGGCTGGCAGGGTGGGGAGGGCGTCCGCCTGCCGGACGGAGCCGTGCTGACGCCGGTCGCGATCACCGACTCGGGGAAGGCGAATCTCGCCATCGCTCCCGTGTCCCTGCAGCAGACGGAGTTTCAGAATCAGCAGCGGATCACGGTGACGACCGGCGCCGTCAATCACACCGACGTCGCCGCGTCGAACGTCGAGATCGCGCTCGAGATCGGCGGGCGGGCGATTCAGTCGCGGCGCCTCAACATCACGGCCCGCGGCTCGGCCTCGGCCACGTTCGATCCGGTGACCGTCGCCGACCCCAACGTCCGCGCGACGGTCCGCCTGGCTCCCGACGCTCTGGCGAGCGACAACGTGTTCAATTTCGTCATCTCTCCGGAGAACCCGGTCGACGTCATCATTGGCGAACGCTCAGGGTCGGCTCGCAATACGAGCCTGTATCTGACGCGTGCCGTCGCGGTGAGCGAGACCCCGCGGATTGAGGCCAAGGTCCGTCAAGCCGACTCGCTGTCCAGCGAGGATCTCGCCACGGCCTCGGTCGTCATCCTCAACGACACGCCGATCGCGCAGACGACCGCCGAACGGCTGCAGGCATTCGTGCAGCGCGGTGGCGGCCTCTTCGTCGTCGCGGGTGAGCGGGCGAGCTGGCCCTCGGTGGCGGACATCCTGCCCGGCGTGCCGGGCCCGCCCGTCGATCGCTCGCGCGGTGCGGCGGCGCGCCTCGGCGCGCTCGAGTACGGCCATCCGCTGTTCGAGGTGTTTCGCGGCCCGCGCACGGGCGACTTCGCCTCGGCGCGCTTCTATAGCTATCGCGGCGTGACGCCCGGTCCCAACAGTTCCACGCTGGCGCGGTTCGACGATGGGCAACCGGCACTGCTCGAGCGGCGTGTGGGCACGGGCCGCGTGTTGATGTGGACCTCGACGCTCGACACGACGTGGACCGACCTGGCGCTCAAGCCGGTATTCGTCCCGTTCGTTCATCGCGTCGTCCGCTACCTGGGCGCGTATCGGGAGCCCAAGCCCTGGCGAACGGTCGGCGACGTCGTCGATCCCGGGCTGCAGGCGCCGGCCAAGGGGTCCGACGTCTCGCGCGTGGCCCTGACGCCGTCGGGCGCGCGAATTTCGCTCGATGGCGATGGTCCCGAGGTGCTCGAGCTCGCCGAGCAGGGCTTCTACGAGTTCCGGGCGCAGGGGCGCGACGCCGATGTGCCGGTTGTCGTGGCCAGCAACGTCGACCTGGCCGAGTCCGATTTGACCGCCCTCGATCCGCAGGAGATCGCGGCTGCCGCGCTCGGACGGGCGGGTGGTGAGACGGCCGGGCCGCTGGCCCCTCCGACCGACGATGCGCAGGAATCGGCCCAGCGCGTCTGGTGGTATTTGCTTTTTGCCGGGCTGCTGCTGCTCGGCGCCGAAACTGTCGTGGCCAATCGGTTGACGGTGTAAGCTGGTTTAGCGGGATACGGGAGCTGAACGCCTATGAGGATCACTGAGCGGCGGTCGGAAAATCCTTCGGATTTGATGGGGGTCATTCATCAGATCCGGCGACGCTGGCGCTACAAGCTGATGCTGCGGGGCGCGGTCGGCGTGCTCGGGCTTGGCGCCGCGGCCCTCGTGTTCTCCGCCTGGGGCCTCGAGTCGTGGCGGTTCAGCCCGGCCTCGATCATCACCTTCCGCGTGCTCATCGCCCTCGCGTTTGCCAGCCTGGTCGGCTGGTTCATCGTCCGGCCGCTGCTCTGGCGCGTGTCCGACGAACAGGTGGCGCTCTACCTCGAGGAGCATGAGCCGTCGCTGCAGGCCGAGATCATCAGCGCCATCGAGGCGAGCCGGCTCGCGGCTTCCGACAACTCACCGCACTCGCAGGTGCTGGTCCGCCGGCTGATCGAATCGGCCGTCGCCAAGTGCGAAGCCATCGACTGGGGCCGCAACGTCGAGCGGCAGCCGCTCCGCCGGCACGCCACCACCTTTGCCGTGATCGCGGTCGCCGCGATTGCCCTCTTCACGCTCGGTCCGCGCTTCCTCCGCCACGGGCTGTCGGCGATCTTCGTGATGTCGCGCAGCGTCGAGGCCGCCGCGCCGTACCGGATCGAGGTCAGTCCCGGCAACGCGAGCGTGCCGCGTGGCGTCGACCAGACGATCACCGCGACACTCGGCGGGTTCGACGCCGACCAGGCGTCGCTCATGATCCGCAAGACGCCCGAGGCCCCGTTCGAGCGCCTGCCGCTCGTCCGCAGCGAGAATCCGAACGAAGCCAACAAGTACAAAGGCATGCTGTTCGATCTGGCCGCACCGATCGAGTATTTCGTCGAGGCCGAAGGGGTGAAGTCGGCGATCTACACCTTGAAGGTCGTCGATCTGCCATACGTGCAGCGGCTCGAGCTGGAGCTGCATTTCCCGGCCTACACGGGGCTCGCGCCGCGCAAGGTCGAGGACGGCGGCGATCTGGCCGTCCTCAAGGGAACGGAAGTGCGGGTCAAGGTCACGCCGACCATGACGGCGCGCGGGGGGCAGATTCTGTTCCAGGACGAGCTGAAGGTGCCCCTGACGGTGGCGGCCGACAGCACCCTGACCGCGACCTTCAAGGCGGAGAAGGACGGGTTCTACCGCTTCGAGCTCGACGCGCCGTCGGGCGAGCGCGTGTCGGCGTCGCCGCAGTACACGATCGATGTGCTGACCGATCAGGGACCGTCGGTCTCGATTGCCAAGCCGGGCCGCGACACCAATGCGTCGCCGATCGAGGAAGTGTTCGTCGAAGCGCGCGCGGAAGATGACTTCGGCGTGAAGGATCTCGAGCTGGTGTACTCGATCAACGGCGCGGCCGAGAAGTCGATCCGCCTGTTCGACGGCAAGAATCGGCTCGCGGAAGTGACTGCCGGCCATACGTTCTATCTCGAGGAGCTGAACGTCAAGGCCGGGGATTTCGTGTCCTACTACGCGCGCGCCGCCGACAACGACACGAATGGCGGCAAGACGGCAGACGAGCGACATCTATTTCCTCCAGATTCGTCCGCTGCGCAAGGAGTTCAAGCGCGCTGAGTCTGATGCCGGCGCCGGCGGTGGCGGCGGGGGCGGCGGAGGCGGCCAGGTCGGCGCGCTGTCGCAGCAGCAGCGTCAAATCGTCGCCGCGACGTTCAACGTCAACCGCGATCGCAAGACGATGACGGCCGACAAGGTGCGTGAAAACTCGGTCGTGCTCGCGCTCTCGCAGGCGAAGCTGCGCGACCAGGTCGACGGGCTGCTCACGCGGATGAACAGCCGCCTCATCCAGCAGGATCCGTCGTTCAAGAAGATTGCCGATCTCCTGCCGCAGGCCGTCGCGGAGATGAAGAACGCCGAGGCGAAGCTGCAGAAGGCCGATCCGCAGGGCGCGCTCGAGCCGGAACAGAAGGCCCTGCAGATTCTCCAGCACGCCGAGGAAGAATACGAGACGCAGGTGCAGATGGGCCGCCAGCAGGGCGGCGGGGGTGGCGGTGGCGGCGGCGGTGCCATGGCCCAGGACCTGGCCGACCTGTTCGAGCTCGAGCTCGACAAGATGGCCAACCAGTACGAGACCGCGCAGCGCGCGCAGCAGCAGCAGTCCGACCAGCAGGTCGACGAACTGCTCGAGAAGTTGAAGGAGCTGGCGCGCCGGCAGGAACAGGAAGCCGAGCGCCAGCGACGGCGCGCCCAGGCCGGACAGGGTGGTGGCGGCGGAGACCAGCAGCGCTCGCTCGCCGAACAGGTCGAGGAAGCGGCGCGGCGGCTGGAGCAGCTCTCGCGCGAGGAGAACCGGCCCGAGCTCGGCGACACCGCGCGCCAGCTGCGGCAGGCTGCCGATCAGATGCGGCAGGCGTCGGCCAACGGACAGGCGGGGACGGCGCAGGCCGCGTCGGCGCTCGATCGTCTGCAGGAAGCGCAGAAGAAGCTCCAGCAGTCGCAGACCGGCCGGGCCGAGCGCGACGTGCAAGATGCGCTGCGCCAGGCCGAGGAGATCGCGCGCGAGCAGCAGCAGATTGCCGAAGGCGTCAAGGGACTCGACGCCGCGGGCGACGGGCGGCGGGAGCGCGTCCAGCAGTTGAGCGAGCGCAAGGACCAGCTCGAGTCCAAGGTCGCGGAGCTCGAGCAGCAGGTCGACAAGACCGCCGCTGAACTGGCCAAGACCGAGCGCGACGCGTCACGAAAGCTGACCGAAGCGTCCACCTCCATGCGCGAGAACCGGCTGCGCGACAAGATTCGCTATTCGCGGTCCATGATCCGCGCCGGCGTGCAGGGCAGCGACGCCTCGAACTTCGAGCAGGAAATCGGCAACAACGTCGGCGACATGCAGAAGAAGATCGCCGACGCCGCGGCCGCGCTGGGCCGCACCAAGCCCGATTCGAAAACGGCCGCGCTCGACAAGGCACGCGAGCTGGCACGTGGGATGGAATCGCTCGACCAGCGCATGCGCGAGCGCGCCGGCCAGCAGGGGCAAGGCCAGCAGGGCCAGGGCCAGCAGGGTCAGGGCCAGCAGGGTCAAGGCCAGCAGGGCCAGGGTCAGCAGGGCCAGGGTCAGCAGGGCCAGGGTCAGCAGGGCCAGGGTCAGCAGGGCCAGGGTCAGCAGGGCCAGGGCCAGCAGGGCCAGGGCCAGCAGGGTCAGGGCCAGCAGGGCCAGGGCCAGCAGGGCCAGGGTCAGCAGGGCCAGGGTCAGCAGGGCCAAGGCCAGCAGGGCCAAGGTCAGGGCCAAGGCCAGCAGGGCCAAGGTCAGCAGGGTCAGCAAGGTCAAGGGCAGCAAGGTCAGGGGCAGCAGGGTCAGGGTGGCCAGGGTGGAGCGAACCCGAATGCCACGGCCGGCGGCCGCGATGGACAGGGACTCACGTTCGGGCAGTCGCCGTTCACGGGCGGCGGTTCAGGCGACCGTCGTCCGGGTGCGATGACTGGTGACGATGTCCGCCAGTTCCGCAACGAGGTGCAGCGGTGGACGCGCGAGGCCGAAGGGCTGCGGCGCATGCTTCAGGGCGAGAAGATCGACCCGAAGGAAATCGACGCGATGCTCCGGAACCTCCGCCAGCTGAATGACGAGCGCGTCTACAAGGACGTCGAGGAACTTGCGCGCCTGCAGGCGCAGGTGACCGACAGCGCCAAGCGCGTCGAATACGACCTGCGGCGCAAGGTCGAAGGCGCCGATGCCCAGCTGTTGCTTTCCGGCTCCGACGAGGTGCCCGAGAAGTTCAGGAAGAGCGTCGAGCAGTACTATCGCTCGCTCTCGAAGGCCCCCGAGGCCGCCAAGGCTCCCGAGGGCGTCAAGCCGCCTGTCCGGAAGCAGTAAGACAGGCGGCGACCGACTGAGGTCCATGCGCCGCGTCATCATTGCCGGCTTCGTCGCCCTCACGTTCGCTGCGGGGGTGGCGGCGCAGGATTATTTTCAGTTCCAACGCCGATTCCGGCAGGTGCCGAAGTTCGCCACCGACGACGAGCTTCGACGGGTCGTTCAATTTCTGCCGGCTGCACTACACGAGCGTGCGCAGCGAGTATGGCGGTCAGGGGTGGTGGACCGACTACCCCGACGCCGACTACAACTTCATGATTCGGCTCTCTGAGCTGACCAAAACGCGCGTCAGCCAGAACCTCGATGGCACGCCGAATCATCTGGTCGTCGCCGCGGACTCGGCCGAGCTTTTCCGCTGTCCGTTCGTGACCATCGAAGACGCGGGGACCGCCCGGTTCACCGCCACTGAAATCGCCGGTTTGCGCGAGTACCTGCTGAAAGGCGGGTTCCTGTGGTCCGACGACTTCTGGGGGACGGAGGCGCTGGCAAACTTCGAGGCCGAGCTTGCGCGCGTGTTGCCCGAGAAGGACTACAAGGTCGTGGATCTCAAGCCCGACCATCCCATCTTCCGGATGATGTTTGAGTTCGACGAGATCCCGCAGATCCCGTCGATCAATCATTGGCGCCGTTCCGGCGGCGAGACCTCAGAACGGGGCTACGACAGCGAGCACGTCAACTTGCGCGCGATCGTCGACGGGCATGGCCGGGTGATGGTGTTGATGACCCACAACACCGACATCGCCGACGCCTGGGAACGCGAAGCCGAAGACCCGCGCTTCTTCTACCTGTTCTCACCGAACGGCTACGCGGTCGGCATCAATATCCTGCTCTACGCGATGAGCCACTAATCTTCTGGTGTTTTTTTGAACAGGAGATCAGGAGGACAGGAGCTTCTTTGGCGTTTCTACAAAACCCGCTCCTGACCTCGTGTTCTCCTGTTCAAGGCTCGTGGTCTCCTGTAAGAACTGACCAGTGAAAGCCGGCTAGTGGATGGCGTCTACTGCGAGGTGCCGAGCGATAGCGGCAGTTCCTTTTTCCCCCGCGCCAAATCCGGCCGTCCCTCGTCGAGCAAAGCTGAACGCGTGAAAGCCCGGTCCGGTGATCGGGGACCAGGTCCGTCCGCGGTCGTTCGAGACGTCCGTGCCGGCCGGGCCCACGGCCACGATGGTCGAGGCGTTGCCCGGTGCATAGGCCACCACCGATCGAAAGCCCGACAGCCCCTTCACTGCGGTCCACGTGGCGCCGCCATCGGTCGTGGTCGCGGCGTTGTTGCCGGCGACAGTCTCGGCTTTGTAGTCCCCGCCGACGATGATGCCGTGTTGCGCGTCGCTGAAGGCGATCGA
Organism: uncultured Acidobacteriota bacterium; assembly: GCA_963847975.1. Classification (GTDB taxonomy): domain Bacteria; phylum Acidobacteriota; class Vicinamibacteria; order Vicinamibacterales; family 2-12-FULL-66-21; genus DATBJJ01. The sequence continues at coordinate 147,560 of CAWKBU010000010.1, forward strand.
GAAGATCCCGGCGGATGGGCCGGCGTCGAGCGGCGTCTTCGCGACCGTCCAGGTACGGCCACCGTCGCTCGAGCGCAGCACGCGCGCCTCGCTCGCGGCGCCGGTGCCGAGCCAGATGTGATTCGGCGCGGCGACGGTGACGTTCGTTCCGCTCGCCGCGAAGAACCCCTCATTGGCGAGCGCCGGCGGGAGCGCCGCCGCTGGCACGCGCTCCCACGACGCGCCGCCATCGGCGGTCATCAGAATCACGAACTGGCCGTCGACCGAGTCGCTGATCGCCACGCCCCGCTTTGCGTCCCAGAACGCCATGGCGTCGAAGAAGGCCTTCGGGTCGCGATTGACGAACTGCTCGGTCCATGTCCGGCCGGCATCCGCCGTTTTGTAGATCCGCGAGAGCTCGCCCGAGCCGATGCTGAGCGCATAGGCGGTCGTCTCGTCGACGGCATCGATGTCGCGGAAGTCGAGCTTCTCCGCACCCGGGACGGGGAGCTGCTGCCAGCTCGCGCCGCCGTCGGCGGTCCTCAGAATCGTGCCGTTCGTCCCGCTGGCCCAGACCACGCGATCGGTGACGGCGCTGACGCCGCGGAGTCTCGCGCCCGAACCGGTCGAGAGCGGCGTCCATCGCCACGCATCTCGAGCCTGGGTTGGAGCGGTGGCCCCGGCTGGCGGGAGGAGCCGAGCGAGAGCGCCATCGAGAGCGCCGCCGTCGCCGCTGTCGCCGCTGTAATGACGGGCTGGATTCGCATACGTGAGCTCATTATTGACGCAAGAGTGGAGCTGAGGCTATACTTCCCGGCTATGTTGCCGCGCGCGACGAAAACCAACGGACGAAAGCGAGTCAAGCGACTCCGGAGGCCGCTGGTCTGAGTGCGCGCGTGATCTGAACAGGACACGAACGAACAAATGAACCCGCCGGCCTCTCACCAGGCCGGCGGGTTTTTTCGTTTTCGGGCCTTTCTACCTGGTGTCGGGAACACGGCTTTTAAATTGAGGAACAGGAAATGAGTGCAGTGGACAGCGGTGGCATGCGGCAGCTCGAGGTTGGCGTTCTTGGCGCCACCGGCATGGTCGGACAGCAGTTCGTGCGGCTTCTTGCGGGCCACCCGTGGTTCAAGACGGCCTGGCTCGGGGCGAGCGAGCGCTCCGAGGGGCGCACCTACGGCGAGGCGATGAAGTGGCGTCTCTCGACCCCGCCGCCGTCCGACGTCCTGGGGATGAATGTCGACGCGTGCACGCCCGGGCGCGCGCCGAAGGTGCTGTTCTCGGCGCTCGACGCCGGCGCCGCCAAGGACATCGAGCCCGCCTTCGCCGCCGCCGGCCACATCGTCGTCAGCAACGCCCGGAATTACCGGATGTTCGCCGACGTGCCGCTCGTGATTCCCGAAGTCAATCCTGACCACCTGGCGCTCATCGCGCGGCAGCGGCGTGAGCGGGGTTGGTCGGGAGCGATCGTCACCAACCCGAATTGTTCGACCGTCGTCTTGTCGGTGGTGCTCGCGGCCCTGCGCACATTCGGCCTGTCGCGCGTGATGGTGACCACGCTTCAGGCGGTGTCAGGCGCGGGCTACCCCGGCGTGGCGTCGCTCGACATCCTCGGCAACGTCATCCCGGCCATCTCCGGCGAAGAAGAGAAGATGGAGAGCGAGACCCAGAAGATCCTGGGCACCCTCGAGCGGGACGGCGTGACGCCGCATCCGATGGTCGTCAGCGCCACGACCACGCGCGTGCCGGTCATCGACGGGCACACCGAATCGATCGCGATCGAATTCGAAAGCCGTCCTTCGCTCGAGGACGTGCGCATTGCGCTCGAGGGCTTTCGCGGCCGGCCGCAGCAGCTCGAGCTGCCGAGCGCGCCGCCGGCGCCGATCGTCTACCTGGACGCCGCCGATCGGCCCCAGCCCCGGCTGGACGTCGAGCGTGGCAACGGCATGACGGTTTCGGTGGGCAGACTCCGTCCCTGCTCGATCCTCGGCACCAAGCTCGTGGCGCTCGGCCACAACACGGTCCGCGGCGCGGCGGGCGCGGCGATCCTGAATGCCGAGATCATGGTGGCCGAGGGGATGCTGGATTAGAGATTGGCGTTTGAGGTTGGCGATAGGGGTTGACGGAGGGGACGGAGGTAACGGGTTCAACACGAAGGAACGAAGACGAACGAAGGCGAACGGAGAGAACGAGCTTCGATCGGCAGGTGGATCTGGTCGCCCCGCGCTTCGCGCGGGGTGGCAGCCGTGAGGTCGGGTGGATCACAAGCACTCGCTCGATCATGCAGAGTGCTTGTGATCCGCCCGACCTCACGACTGCCAACACGCCGGCCAAGGCCGGCGTGCGACCAGCGCAGAGCCAGTGGACATCCGTGTTGTCTGTGTTATCCGTGGCCGTTCTTCGGTCCGTCTCCGTTTCGCTTCGTTTCTTCGTGTTGAACCCGTTGACTTCGTCTTCTCCGCCGACTCAATGAACTGAAAGGACAGCGCATCGATGAAGAACGTGGTGATGAAATTCGGCGGGACATCCGTGGCGGATGCCGACGCCATCCGCCGGCTGATCGCGATCGTGTCGGCTCAGGCCGCTCGCACCGGTGCGCCGCCGGTGGTCGTGGTCTCGGCCATGTCGAAGGTCACCGATCAGCTCCTGCGGATGACCGCCGACGCCTCGCGCGGCGAGCGCGCGACGATTTCGAGTGGGGTGGACGAGATCCGGCAGCGCCACCTCGCAGCGGTAGAGGCGCTGGTGCCGCTCCCCGGACGGACAGCGGTCGTGGCGGAAGTCGAGCAGCAGATTGACGAGCTGCGGGCGATGCTGACGGCGCTGGCGATTCTCCGCGAGGCCTCACCGCGGTCCTGCGACGGCATCGCTGCGGCGGGCGAGCTCCTCAGCAGCCGCGTCGTGGCGGGTGCGCTCCAGGCCGCCGGGATTGATACCGCGTGGGTCGACGCGCGCAAGGCGATCGTCACCGACGACCATTACACGGCAGCGGCCCCCTTGACCGCCGAGACGGCCGAGGCGTTGAAGCGGGAAGTGGCGCCGCAGCTTGCGGCCGGGCTCGTGCCGGTGATGGGAGGCTACGTCGGCGCTACCCGCGACGGCGTCGCGACCACCCTCGGGCGCGGCGGCTCCGACTATTCCGCGGCCATCATCGGTGCCGGCCTGGGCGTGGCCGAGATTCAGATCTGGACCGATGTCGACGGCATGCTCACCGCCGATCCCCGCGTCGTACGCGACCCACGCGTGGTCGCGCACCTCTCGTTCGGCGAGGCCTCCGAGCTCGCGTACTTTGGCGCCAAGGTCCTGCACCCGAGCACGATCCTGCCGGCCGTCTCGACCGACATTCCGGTCCGCATCCTCAACAGCCGCCGGCCTGACGCGCCGGGAACCCTCATCACCGCCAAGCCGCCGGTCAACGACCGTCCGATTGTCGCCCTCGCCTGCAAGCGCAACATCACGGTCGTCGAGGTCACGTCGACGCGCATGCTCATGGCGCACGGCTTCCTCCGCCGGCTGTTCGAGGTATTCGAACGCTACCGCACCGCGGTCGACGTGGTGACGACGTCCGAGGTCAGCGTTTCAGTGACGATAGACGACGATCGGCGACTCGCGGAGATTGCGTCTGCGCTGCGCGAGTTCGCCGAGGTGACGATCGAGCCGCAGATGGCGCTCCTCTGTGCCGTCGGCGAGAACCTGCGCGTCGATCCCGCGTTCGCCATCCGCATGCTCGCCGGCCTCGACGGCGTGCCGCTTCGCATGGTGTCGCAAGCCGCCTCGAGGCGAAACGTCACCGTCGTCATCCGCGACAACGACCTGCCGATCGCGATGTCGCGGCTGCACAACGCCTGGTTCGCCGCCCCCGCCAGTGCGGCTGCGGTCGAGGCGACGCGGTGAGCGCCGTGCGGGTGCTGTTGATGGGGTACGGCCGCATGGGCCGGCTCGTCGAGTCACTGGCGCCCGAGACGGGGGTCGAGATTGCCGGCCGGGTCGACATCGACAACGCCGATCGGCCGGGCGACTGGGCCGCGGCTGACGTAGCCATCGACTTTTCGATCGCCGCGGCGGTGCCGGACAATGCCCGTCGGCTGGCCGCCCGGGGGACGAACCTGGTGATTGGGACGACCGGCTGGCACGATCAGGAGGAGGGGCTCCGTCACGAGCTGGCGGCACTGCCGGTTGGCGTGGTCTTCGCCCCCAACTTCGCCCTTGGCGTGAACCTGTTCGTGGCGCTCGCCGCGCGGGGGGCCGAGCTCCTCGCCGACCGGCCGGAGTTCGGCGCCTGGATCCACGAGCTGCATCACCGGGCCAAGCGGGACGCACCCTCGGGTACCGCCCTCGCGATCCGCGACGCGATGCAGCACGCCGGCTACGGCCTGCCAATCGACGTCGCCTCGTCGCGGGTCGGGTCGATTCCGGGCACCCACACCGTCGGCTTCGACAGCCCGTCCGAGACGATTACGCTGACGCACACCGCCAGGGACCGCACCGGCTTTGCCCGGGGTGCGCTCGAGGCCGCCAAGTGGGTCAACGGCCGCCGGGGATGGTTTTCGATGCGCGACGTTTTGGGGTTGTAGTCGGAGCGAGTTCGCAAGATGATTTCGACACACGGCTTTCGCACGATGGACACGATGACACGATGGTCACGATGAAGACAATGAATCCATCGTGTTCATCGTCCCATCGTGGCCATCGTGACGAGCGTCGTAATCAGGAATGCAGCGTGACAGCTGGCCGCTTGAGGAGACCTGGGATCTGAGGAAGGCCATGGGATCTGAGGAGGCCGCGGGAGTTGAGGCAGCAATGATGCGAACGCCATGGACGGGATGCGGAACGGCACTGGTGACGCCGTTCACGCGCGAGGGTGCAGTCGACGAAGCGGGCGTCCGGCGTCTTGCCCGGCGACAGATCGATGCCGGCATCCATTTTCTGGTGCCGTGCGGTACGACCGGCGAAAGCCCGACGTTGACGGAAGACGAACGCGTCCGGGTCGTCCAGCTCGTCGTCGAGGAAGCCGCCGGGCGCGTCCCGGTGCTGGCCGGTGCCGGCGGATATGACACGAAAGAGGTCATCCACTCGGCACGGCGGATGAAGCAGGCGGGCGCCGGCGGCATCCTCTCGGTGACGCCGTACTACAACAAGCCGACGCCGGAGGGGCTCTTCCAGCACTACAGCGCGATTGCCGGCGAAGTGGGCCTGCCGATCGTCGTCTACAACGTGCCCGGCCGGACGGGCTGCAACGTCGACGTGGCTACGCTCGTCCGCCTCAGCGCCGTGCCGGGCATCGTCGCCGTCAAGGAAGCATCCGGCAACATCACGCAGATGGTCGAGATCTGCGGCGCCGTACCGAAGGATTTTCTCGTGCTCTCCGGAGATGATGCCCTGACGCTGCCGTTGATGGCGGTGGGCGGCCACGGGTTAATCTCGGTGGCCGGGAACGAAGTGCCGGGCGAGATGGCGCGCATGGTCGAGCGTGCCGAGCAGGGCGACTTTGCCGGCGCGCGGCAGATCCACAACCAGCTGCTGCCGCTCATGATGGTGAACTTCATCGAGTCGAATCCCATTCCAGTCAAGAGCGCGATGGCGGCGCTTGGGCTGCTCGAAGAGGTGTACCGGCTGCCGATGGTGCCGCCGCGCGAGGCGTCGCGCGCGAGAATCCGGCAGGTCATTGGCGAGCTGAAGACCGATGCGGCGCTCGTCGGCGGACGTTCATGACGTTGGCAGCGGAGGTCGAAGCGCTGAGCGCAGCGGGTCCAGCCACCGATCGTCAGGCAGCGCGCGAGGCGTTCGCGCGGCTGCGGGCGCAGTTGTCGTCGGGCGAGGTACGGGCCGCCGAGCCGGATCCATCGACCGAAACGGGCTGGCGCGTCAACACCTGGGTCAAGCAGGGGATCCTGCTGGGCTTCAAGTTCGGCGACATCGCCGACATGTCGTCCGACCACGGACGCTGGCCGTTCTTCGACAAAGACACGCTGCCGCTGAAGCCGCTCGACGTCCAGAGTGGCGTGCGCATCGTCCCCGGCGGATCCACGGTGCGTGACGGCGCCTATCTCGGCCGCGGCGTCATCTGCATGCCGCCGATGTACATCAACATCGGCGCCTGGATCGGCGAGGGCACGCTCGTCGACTCGCACGCGCTGGTCGGTTCGTGCGCCCAGATTGGCAGCCGCGTGCACTTGAGCGCGGCGGCGCAGATCGGCGGCGTCCTCGAGCCTGTCGGCGCCCTGCCGGTCATCATCGAAGACGATGTGCTGGTCGGCGGGAATTGCGGCGTCTACGAGGGCGCAGTGGTCAAGCGGCGCGCGGTGCTGGCGTCGGGCGTCATCCTGACGCGCTCGACGCCGATCTACGACCTGCCGAACGAACGGATCATCGAGCCCTTGCCCGGCCAGCCGCTGGTGGTGCCCGAAGGCGCGGTCGTCGTTCCTGGCGCGCGCCCGGTGACGTCTGGAAAAGGACGCGAGTGGGGGCTGTCGGTCGCGACGCCCATCATCGTGAAATACCGTGACGAGCGTACCGACGCGCGCACGGCGCTCGAGCAATGGATCCGCTAGACACGCTGGCGTTCGCTCGAGCGCTCATCGACATCGATTCGACCACCGGCCGCGAGGAAGAGGCGGGCCGCTGGCTTGCCGGGCGGCTGCGCGCGCTCGGGTACCACGTCACCGAGCAACCGGTCGAGCGCGGTTGCACCAACATCCTCGCCACGATTGACGATCCGCAGGTGGTGTTCTCCACCCACTTCGATTGTGTGCCGCCATTCTTTCCGAGCCGGATAGAAGATGGCCGGCTGGTTGGGCGGGGCGCTTGCGATGCCAAGGGGATCCTCGCGGCGCAGGTCGCGGCCGCCGAGCGGCTGCGGCGAGCCGGCGAGCGGCGGGTCGGGCTGCTGTTTGTCGTCGGCGAGGAGCGGGGCAGTGACGGTGCGGTGGCGGCGAATACGATTCCCAATCGCTGCCGGTTCCTGATCAATGGCGAGCCGACCGACAGCCGGCTGGCGACGGCGACGCGCGGGGTCCTGCGCGTGCGGCTGACCGCGGCCGGGCGGGCGGCGCATTCGTCGGTCCCGGAGGAGGGCGAGTCGGCGATCGAGAAGCTCGTCGACGCGCTCGTCGAGCTGCGTGGCCTGCCGCTTCCGATCGATCCCGATCTCGGCGCGACCTTCTACACCGTCGGCCTGATCGAGGGCGGGGTGGCGCCAAACGTCGTACCCGCGCATGCGTCCGCGGAGGTGATGTTCCGGACGATCGGTTCTGCCGACGACATCCTTGCGGTCCTCGAGCGTCTCGAGCCCCGGGTGGCGATTCTCGGAGGTCCTTCGAGTGCGGCCGATCCGCATGCACACCGTCAGCGGCTTCGAGACCCGCGTGTTCCCGTTCACGACCGACGTGCCGTTTCTCGACCGCTGGGGCACGCCGCTCCTCTTCGGCCCGGGGTCGATTCTCGTGGCGCACACCGACGGCGAGTTCGTGACGCTCGACGAGCTCCACGCCGCCGTCGACGGCTTCGAGCGCCTGGCACGCGGGTGTCTGGCGAGCTAACCGGGCGCCCGCAGCTATGGAAGAGAAACCGACGTTCTTTCGCACGCCCGCCGACTTTCGGAAGTGGTTACGAAAGAACTGCGCCACCGCGCAGGAACTGTGGGTCGGCTTCTACAAGGTCGGTTCCGGCAAACCGAGCATCACGTGGCCCGAGTCGGTGGACGAAGCGTTGTGTGTCGGCTGGATCGACGGCATCCGCAAGACCATCGACGACGAGAGCTACAAGATCCGCTTTACGCCGCGGAAGAAGATCAGCACGTGGAGCGCCATCAACATCAGGCGCGTGAAGGTGCTGACCGACGAGAAACGCATGCAACCCGCTGGGCTGAAGGCGTTCGAGGCGAAGCGCGAGAACCGTTCAGGCATCTACGCGTACGAGCAGCGCCCGCAAGAGTTCGACGAGCCCTACCTCGGCCTGATGAAGAAGGACAAGACGGCGTGGGCGTACTTCCAGGCTCAGTCGCCGTCCTACCGCCGGACACTGATTTGGTTCGTGGTGAGCGCCAAGCAGGAGGAGACGCGCCTGAAGCGGCTGAAGAGGCTGATCGAGGCGTGCGCTGCCGGGCGGCGGTTGGCGTGACCTGCTGCCTGATTGAAATTACCGCCGTCGAGAACTATGTTGTCGAATCCAGTCCACCATAGCCTCCTCTGAAACACTGCCGTCGGCGAGGGCCAGAATCTCCGTGACGACCTCAGCGTCGGTGGCGGAAAAGTCATAGCCATTCACGCCAAGAAAGGTGACCATGGCCAGGAACCCGATGCGCTTGTTGCCGTCGCGGTAGGGATGGTTCTTCACGAGACCGAACGCGTAGGCGGCAGCGAGCATGGGCACATCGGTGGCATTGTCGTAGTGCCACTTCTGTTGCGGACGCGCCAGGGCGGACTCGAGAGCGTTCTCGTCGCGAATTCCGCGCAATCCTCCGTGTTCTCGCATCTGATCGTTGTGGATGGCGTCGACAACGACACGACTGAGCCACGTGGGTTCGGCTCGACGCTTGGCCACCGGCTACTTCGCCAGCTCTCGCAGCGCATTCCGATACTTTTTCGCGGCTTTGGCGGCCACGCGCAAGGCGCGTTCGGCGTCAGGGTCGTAGGGGGTCAGCAAGATCCCGCGATCGGTTTCCACCGCCAGGACGCGGTCGCCGGCCTCTAACCGCAAGCGGTCAGCCATGTCCTTGGGGAGCGTGGCACTGACCGAGCCGCCCGCCTGGCGGAGGGTTACTTCCTTGGTCATCCCTGATACTGTAGCATATTAGTGCTACGGCAGCCCCACAACCGTTGCAGGCGTCGGCGGCCGATGCCATCATGCGGGCCCGCGCTCGAATCGCGGTGCTGTCAGGCTGCCCCCGAGGTTCCACTCGCACTTGCTGCCAGGTGGTACGCTGTCGCTCACGTGCGCCGGCGCAGCGCGACGTTCTCGCCAACTGGAAGTCGTCCGCGCAAACGGAAGTAGACGTTCGTCAGGAGACGAAATGATGAGGATCGTTGGCGTGGTCGTATTCGCTGGTCTAACGGTGGCTATAGGTGGGTCGGCGATGCTCGCTCAGAATCGGCTGCCGCCGGATGCGCCTCGGCCGATCGACGCGGCCGAGAGCCTCTGGGCGGAGGAGCTCACGTCCATGGAGGTTCGCGACGCGCTCCGGGCGGGCACCACGACCATCATCGTTGGCACGGGCGGGGTGGAGCAGAACGGGCCCTACGTGGCCGGAGGCAAGCACAACTACGTCCTCCAGACCGTCCTGCCGGAAATCGCGCGGGCCATCGGGAAGGCGCTGATTGCGCCGATCGTCAAATTCGTTCCCGAAGGCAGTATCGAGCCGGTCGCGTCCGGGCACATGGCGTACGCCGGTACGATCAGTGTCGAGCAGGCCACGTTTGAGGCGCTGCTGAGCGACATCTGCCGCAGCTACAAGGCGCACGGCTTTCTCGACATCGTTCTCCTCGGCGACAGCGGCGGCAATCAGACAGGCATGGAGAAAGTCGCTGATGCGCTGAATCGGAAGTGGTCGGCCGAGCGGGCGCGGGTCCACTATCTCAGGGAGTACTACTTCGAGGATCAGTGGAGCTACAACTACCTGAAGTCGTTGGGCATTACACAGATCGATCGGACGCCGCCGCCAGGGCAGCCACAGGATCGCCCGGCTGACTGGCGCAATGGCATCCATGACGACATTTATTACGAGTCGCAGATTGCTGTTCAGGATCCGAAGCTGATTCGGATGGACCAGCGGCTGAAGGCGGGATTGTTCTCCCTGCACGGCGTCGAGCTGATGCCCATCAGCCGTACCATCGAGATCGGGAAGAAGCTCGCTGCCTACCGTGCCGGCATCACGGCGAAGGCGTTTCAGGCTTCGCAGCAGCGGCTGCGCCCGAGATGATGGCAAAGACAGGCACTGACCGATGATCTCCCATTCGTCCAGGCGCGCGTTCCTGACAAACGTTGCAACGGCTGCGCTCGGGCCGGTCGTCCTGGGCCGGGGCGCGTTCGCGCAGAACCCTCCTGCCCGCGTCGATGGCCTGGCATTGCGACAGCGGATTGAGGCGCTCAGCGTGTTTGGCCGGCCGTCAGGTGGAACGTTCGCCGACGGCGTGAGCCGGGTGGCCTACTCGGACGCTGATGTCGCGGGCCGCCGCTACACCATGGATTTGATGCGCGCGGCGGGTCTCGACCCTCGTGTGGATCCTGCCGGCAATATCTTCGGACGCCGCGCTGGCACCGACCCGTCCCTGCCGCCGATCCTTTTCGGTTCGCACATCGATTCGGTGCCGAACGGCGGCAACTTCGACGGTGACCTCGGAACGCTCGCCGCGGTGAGCGCACTCGAGTCGCTCGCGGCGGTAAACGTGCGCACGCGCCATCCGCTGGAGATGGTCGTCTGGTCTGCGGAGGAATCCGCGACCTTCACGGGACTGAACGGCAGTCGCATCGTCGCCGGCGACGTAAAGCCGTCGGACATGGACAAGGTCTGGAGCGGGATGACCCGCGCCGACGCAATAAGGAAGATCGGCGGCGCTCCCGAGCGGATTACCGACGCCATCCGGCCGCGCGGGGCGCATCACTGCTACCTCGAACTGCACATCGAGCAGGGCGGCGTGCTCGAACGCGAGCGCACCCCCGTCGGTGTGGTGGAGGGCATCGTATCGATAGATCGCTACGAGGTCACCGTGACCGGCCTGGCCAATCACGCCGGCACCACGCCGATGGCGGATCGCCAGGACGCGCTCCTGGCGGCCTCCCACCTCACGCTCGGCGTGCGCGAGATCGTCACGTCGGAACCCGGCCGGCAGGTGGGGACCGTCGGCCGGTTGGACGTGACGCCAAACTCGCCCAACGTGATTCCCGGCCTCGTCCGGCTGACGATCGAACTGCGCGATCTCTCGCCCGAGAAGCTCACGCGGCTGGCGGAGCGGATTCGGTTACGCGCGGTTGAGATCGCGCGAGAGACGAAGACATCCATCGAGTTCGCCAACATCAGTCGCACTCCACCAGCAATCGCGGCCGACGATGTGCAGCGGGCGATCGAACGGAGTGCCGGGCGGCTCGGTTTGGCCACCCAGCGCATGCCCAGCGGCGCCGGCCATGATGCCCAGATGATGGCGCGGCTCTCGCCGATGGGGATGATCTTCGTGCCCAGCGTGCGTGGTATCAGCCATTCGCCGCTGGAGTTCACGCACTGGGATGACTGCGCTCGAGGGGCGGACGTCCTGCTGGGCGCGATCCTGGAGATGGATCGCGCGTAGGTTCGTTCCGAGCCCGGGCCGGCTGCCTTGCGGCGTTCGCTCACTGGCCGCCGTCGTCGCGGCGCCCGTCGGCCGCGGACTGGTCGACGGCGTCAGACCAATTGAGAATCACGTTGAGCTGGCGCGGCACCGATCCCGGATCGCGCCGAATCATCAGGAACCGCTTGCCGTCCGGCGAGACACTGTAGCTGTGGAACCGATGATTGAAGAGAAAACTCGAACGGTCGAACAGCCGGCGGGGAGCGCCGACGGATCCATCCGCCTGCACCGCCACGGCCACGAAGGCGTCCCCGCTGACATAGAACAGCTCTTTGCCGTCGCGCGACCACTTGGGCAGGATGCCGCCGGTCGTGGAGACCGGGATGCGGTTCGCTCCACCCGGGTACGACTGCACGTAGATCTCGCTTTGCCCGGACTCGTCTGACGCAAACGCCACCCAGCGCGGCGCACCGGCCGGGCCAGGCGAGAATTGGCCCTGGGTTTCGTTGAATGGAGTGACCCGCAATGGCGAGGTCTTGCCGTCGGGCGACAGAATCCACAAGTCCCGGCCCGTGTTGGGAGCGATTTCTGTGTACAGCACAGTGCCGTCGGCCAGCATCGAGAGCGGGAACTGGTCGAGAGGCCGTTGGAGGAGTGCTTCCGCCGGCCGCGATCCGTCGGCGGGTTGTGTGTGGATGTCCCAATTGCCGCCGCGATTCGACGCGAAGAGGATCCGCGTGCCGTCAAGACTCCACACCGACAGAAGATTGCTGCCGGTGCCCGACGTCAGACGGCTGCGAGTTCCGCGTTGCACATCATGAACCCACAAGTCGAGGCCGTGTCTGACGACCGCCTTGACGCCGTCTGGTGAGAGGATGGCCTCGCGATACGCATCCTGGTCATTGCCTAGCGGTTCGGCCTTTCCCTCCCGGTCGACCCACACCAGCGATGTTCGTGCCGGGTTGCCGGTCGCGTAGACGGCCGTGCCGGTATTCGAGACCGCTAGCCAGCCAAGGCCTTCGGTTTCCACATCGTGGTACACATTGGCCAGGACTGACGTATCGGCGCTAGTGAGCGCGGGGCGCGTGACATCAAACGGCGCGGCTCTGATACCGGCGGCATCGTTGACGATCAACAGGCGACCCTTCGAGCCGCCGTTGGCGGCGAACGTCCCGACGGCGAACCCTCTCTGGGGCAGAACCAGGTCCCAGCGACGGGAATCGAGCGCGAGCACCGCGCTTCCCTGCGACTGCCCCCACATCGTGAAGAGCACACTTCGACCCCCGGGGAGCGCTTGCGGAAATACGTGAGCGTACCCCTGTGCCGCGCCGTCGGGCTTGGTCAGGGATTCAGGCATGCCGCCGCTGGCGGGAATCCGCATGAGGCCGGAGCCGAGCGACACGGTGTAGATGATGGTGTTGTCGTCGTTCCACGTTCCGCCGAAGGGATAGGAGGCTTCGGCCAGCCGGACGGGAGTCCCCCCCTTGACCTCAGCTTTTTGCAGCTGCCCCTGCGCGAAGAACGCCACCCACTTGCCATCCGGCGAAAAGAACGGCTGCCGGGCGCCGCTCGAACCGGCCACGGCGCGAGGCTCGAACGAATTCAGATCGCGCAAATAGAGTTGCGCATCATCGGTCCCTTGTTGCGCGACGTACGCCACGGTCTGGCCGTCGCGCGTAATGGCCGGATAAGAGATGATTTCCTGACCTGACGGAAGCGGAATCGTAAAGCGAACGGCGGTCTTCTGAACGGCCGCAGGCCGGCTCCACAACGCGGACGCCGTCAATGCCAATAACACGACGGCAACCACAGCGGATGCCCACACCCACAGGGGCCGGGTCTGGCGGTTCGGGGCCGGCGCAGGGTCATTCGCGCCCTCGAGCGCGAGGCGCACGTCACCCATGTCGCGAATGCGCTGACGCGGGTCCTTGACCAGACAACGGCGCAGCAGATGCCGAATGCTCGACGTTGTCGCCTGTGGCAAGGCAGCCCACGCAGGGTCCTGCATCATGACCGCGGCGAGCGTGAGCGACAGATCGTCCCCGGGAAACGCGCGCCGGCCCGTCAGCATCTCGTACAGCACCGCACCGAACGCCCAGATGTCCGCGCGCTTATCGACGACCTTTCCGCGCGCCTGCTCGGGGCTCATGTACGCGGCAGTGCCCAGGATGATCCCGGCCTGCGTCATGGCCGGTGTCGTGATGGTCGGCGACCGCGACATGCTCGGTGACGACGCCACGACCGGCTCTGTCGCCTTGGCCAGCCCGAAATCCAGCACCTTGACCGTGCCGTCCGGCCGCACCTTGATATTGGCGGGCTTGAGGTCGCGGTGAACGATCCCTTGTTCGTGTGCCGCCTCCAGGGCTTCCGCGATCTGCCTGGCGATCGGCAAGGCCTCGTCGATCGGAATTGGGCCCTCGGCGATGCGGTCGGCAAGCGTTGGTCCCTCGACGAGCTCCATCACGAGCGCGCGGACACCGCTCGATTCCTCGAGACCATGAATGTGGGCGATATTCGTGTGGTTCATCGCCGCGAGCGCGTGCGCTTCGCGCGTGAACCGCGCCAGCCGATCGGGATCACTGGCGAAGGCGTCGGGAAGGACCTTCAGAGCCACATCACGATTGAGCTTCGTGTCGTGGGCCCGGTATACCTGTCCCATCCCTCCTTCGCCGATCTGCGCGGTGACTTCGTAGATGCCGAGGCGTGAGCCGGGTGTGAGGGCCAACGGTTGTGGATTATATCGGTGAACAGCAGGAGAGGGCGAGATTACGGCAACACCACCTTCGCGCGTCCGGCGCCCAGTGGCGCCCGCTGCGTGTACAGGTGCACGAACATACGTCCCGCCACGAGATCCTCCCGCTGACGGCCTCGCATCGTGAGGACGGACGAGGCCGCGGTCTGTCCCGTCGTCATGAGATGCGCCACGATCGGTCCCGGCGCGCCGTCAACGCTGCGCTGAAGGGTCAACGCGATCACGCGCTCCGCGCTGAGCCCAGTGGTCGTCGCCTCGTATTGCAGGACGCCCGTCGTCGCGTCATAAGTGAAGGCCACTCGTGCGGCGGGACCAGGCGCGGCGCCGGCGGTGACGACGAAGGTTGCCGGCCTTGGCGCCGCCCCTTTCACCAACGGCGGCGTGCTGAACGGCGCGCGCCTCGGCTTGGCGGCTTCCTCCCACGCAAAGGCCAGTCCCAATAGCGCGGGCTCGGAGAACGCCGCTCCGAGGAGCTCCAGGCCTATCGGGAGACCATCGGGGGTGAACCCCGCCGGCATGGAGATCGCCGGCAGTCCGGTCACCGCACTGAGTTGACAGTTCGTGCCCGCCTGGGCCTCGCCGATGAGCGTGGGCTTGCGCCGCAACGTTGGATAGGCCAGTGCGTCCACCCGTTGGACCTCGAGCGCGACCTCGACGGCTTCGCGCAACGCTCGCCGCTTCAGCAAGGCCTGACGATAGTGCTCCGTCTCCTTTTTCTCGGGCGCGTTCCGGAGCCGGAACGTCTGGTCGAGTGCGTCGTGGTGAAGCCCGCGTTCGATGATCTCACCGAGCGACTTTACCGGCGCGTTCGGATGACGCGCCAGATACGCCGCCAGATCGAATTTGAACTCGTCGTTGATCACGCTGGCGTCGCGCAAGAGGTCGTCCATCCCCGGGACCACGACATCGATGACTTCTGCGCCCTGTGTCTTCATCGCATCGAGTGACTTCCGCATCAGCTCGCCGACTTCTTCATCTTCTGGCGCCGACCCGAAGAGCCCGCGCAAGACGCCGATGCGGGCACCCTTGAGCCGTCCTGCGGTCAGCGTGTCCCGGTACGACTTCGGCACGTGCCCAGCGCCCTCGGCGGTGATGGCATCGTCTGAATCGGCCGCCACCGTGGCATCGAGCATGATGGCGAGATCCGTGACGGTCCGCGCGAGTGGGCCGGCCTCGTCTTGCGTGCCGGAGAGTGGGACTACGCCCGTGCGACTCGAGAGGCCACGGGTCGGACGCAGACCAACGAGGTTCTGGTTCGCCGCTGGAATGCGGATCAATCCGCACGTGTCGCTGCCCATGCCGGCGGCCGCAAAGCTCGCGGCCACGCCCGCGCCGGTCCCGCCACTCGAGCCTCCCGGCACGCGCATGAGGTCGTAGGGATTTCGTGTCTGTCCGGTGAGCGACGAGATCGTCACGATGCCGGCGGCCAGCTCGTGCATCGTGGTCTTGCCGAGGATGACCGCGCCGGCGGCACGCAGCCGTTTGACCTGGAACGCGTCCACCGCCGGTTGCATCGTGGCGAGGCCCAGCGCGCCGCCAGACGTCGGCATGTCCACGGTGTCGTAGTTGTCCTTGACCAGCACGGGTATGCCGTGCAGCGGGCCACGCGAGCCGGTGCGGGCGCGCTCACGGTCGAGCGCCTCGGCTTCTTCGCGGGCGCGCGGGTTGAGCACGACGATCGCGTTGAGCCGCGGCCCTGACTGATCGTAGGCGGCGATGCGAGCCAGGTAGGCGTCCACGAGCCCGCGCGATGTGACCCGGCCCTCGGCTTGCGCCGTTTGCAGCTCGAGGATGGTCCGCTCGTGTACCTCGAAGAACTCGGCTGGCGCCGGCGTCTGTGGGCGAGTTCGCTGCTGACCCGCCGCCGTCAACGGCATATCGCTTCGCGCTTGAACGATGAGCACGACAAACGTCAGCGCGAACAAGGAGTGGCGGATCATGCTGCGCATTCTATCCGGTCGGTCGCTTCACCCCGTCATGGTGCTCGCACTCCGCGGCCGGGCGGCCGGCCGTTGTTCGTCATCTGATAGACTCCGTTCAACCAACCGCCAGTCGGCGCGAGCCGTCTACAACTGCAGAACGAAGGGCCGTGAGCATCAGTAGACGGGGAGGGGGAGCAAACGGTGCGTGTCTGGCGGCTCGTTCCGAGCGTCCTTGTCGCCGCGCTCGTCCTGCAGCTTGTCCCCAGGGCGGCACAGGTCCCTGCCGACCCGGTACCGTGCACGTTCCCAGCGGGTGAAGTCGCCTGGCTCCAGCGCGCCCTCGATAGTTGGCATCTGGCCAGCCGCGAGTTCCTCCTCATCGACCCGTCGCCTCTCCCCTGGATCGTCCTCTTCGACGCCTCGTGCGTCTGGCATCTGTCGTCCGACAGCACGCTCAACCGCGACGCACAGCCCGTCGAGATTCCGCTGACGTTCGCCGGCCGTCCCGTGCCGGTGCGTGCTCTCAGGCACAAGGGGACGGTGCTCCTTCCGAGCGGCGTGCCCGTGGCGGTCGAGATGAAGGCCAGCACGTCGCTCTATCGCAACGGCCGCGGCACATTCTTCGTCATGGCGATGCCGTCGGTGTGGCAGACAAAGGACGTGAGCGCGCCGACGCGCGCCGAGTATCTGCAGGGCGTCTTCAGCCACGAGATGACGCACACGCGGCTGCTCGTCGACATCAATCGGCGCGTGCGTGAGCTGACGCGCAAGAACGATCTCGTCTATCCCATCAACGACGACGTGATTCAGTCCGAATTTCGCCGCGCGCCAGGCTTCGAGGCGGCCGTCAAGCGCGAGCGCGAGCAGTTCTACCGCGCCGCGCTCGAACCGATCGCCGACCGCCAGCGGGCGCTGACGGTCAAGGCCTTGGACTTGGTCCGCGCCAGGCACGCCCGGTACTTCACCGGGCCGAACGCTGCCTATGCCGAGCTCGAGAGCCTGTTCTTGACGATGGAGGGGGTCGGGCAGTGGGCGGCGTACCGCCTCGCCCGCAGGCGCGCCGGCAACAACGACGCCGAGGCACTGCGTCTCGTCCGTGACAACAAGAAGTACTGGTCGCAGGACGAAGGCCTGGCGCTCTTCCTTCTCGTCGATGCGCTGGTCCCGAACTGGCAGGCGCGCGTGTTCGCGCCGGCGCCGGCGTCCCCGTTCGCCCTCCTCGAAGAAGCCGTCGCCCGCCGCTAGCGCGCCGCCGATGCGGGCGGCGTCGTCTTGGTCTTGGCCTCGAGATCCTTCCACTCGGGCGGTTTCACGCCGAGCAGGTGCTGCACGAAGTAGTCGTAGCGCTTGTGATCGCCGTACGCGCCGCCGGAGGTGTGGCCGGCGCCGGGAATCACCAGCAGGTCGAAGTTCTTCTCGTGCTTGATGAGCTGATTGACGACCTGGAAGGTGGACGCGGGATCGACGTTGTTGTCCATCTCGCCGACGACGAGCAGCACCTTGCCTTGGAGCTTGTGCGCGTTGTCCACGTTCGAGGAGGCGGCGTACTCGGGCCCGATCGGCCAGCCCATCCACTGCTCGTTCCACCAGATCTTGTCCATCCGATTGTCGTGGCAGCCCGCCGACGACACGGCGACGTCGTAGAACTCGGGGTGGAAGAGCAAGCCGCCGAGCGAGTTCTGTCCACCCGCTGACGTGCCGTAGAGGCCGACGCGCGTGATGTCGTAGTAGGCGTACTTCGCAGCCGCGGCCTTGTGCCAGAGGATGCGATCCGGGAATCCCGCGTCGCCGAGGTTCTTCCACGCCGCGTCGTGAAACGCCTTCGACCGGTTGTTCGTGCCCATGCCGTCGATCTGGACCACGATGAAGCCGAGCTCCGCCGTGGCCTGCATGGCGCTGTAGGCGGCGAAGGACTTCGGGACGAATGACCCTTGCGGCCCGGCGTAGATATTCTCGATGACGGGATACGTCTTCGTGGCATCGAACGTCGTCGGCCGGAAGATGACGCCCCAGATGTCGGTCTGTCCATCGCGTCCCTTGGCGACGAAGACTTCCGGCGGTTTCCAGCCGGCCTTCTTCAGCTCGGCGATGTCACCGGCCTCGAGCTGCGTGACGAGCGAGGCGTCCGCACCGCGGCGTAACTCCGACACGGTGGCGAGGTCAACGCGTGAATACGTGTCGACGTAGTACGCGCGGTCGGTCGAGAAGTTCACGACGTGGTTCGCGTCGGCGGTCGTGAGCGTGGTCAGTCCGGTGCCATCGAAGTTGATGCGGTAGTAGTGCACGAAGTACGGGTCCTTGCCCGGATACATCCCGCTCGCGCTGAACCAGATCTGACGCTTCTCTTCGTCGACGCCCACGACGTTCCGGACCACCCAGTTGCCCTTGGTGATCTGCTGCTTCACCGTTCCGGTGGCCCCATCGTACAGATAGAGGTGGTTCCACCCATCCCGCTCCGACATCCAGATGGTCTCCTTCCCGTCGGCGACATCGAAGCGGTAGCGCTTGCCCGAGTACGCAAAGAAGGTCTTGGGTTCTTCGGCGATCACCGCTCGCGCCTGGCCGGTGATGGCGTTGACCTCGATGACGCGGTAGACCTGGTGGCCGCGCTGGTTGTATTCGAAGGTGATGGCGCTGCTGTCTTTCCGCCAGGCGAGCGGCAGGTTGTCGTACGCATTCGCAAACAACGCATCGTCGACGACGATCTGCTTCTTGGTGTCGATATGGAAGAGGACCGGCTTCTCGGCGTCGAGGACGTCACCGGGCTTGGCGTACTGGAGCGTCGAGTGCTTTGGCTGGAGCTGATCCTCGGGCGAGGACTGCACGTAGTGCACGTAGCGTCGATAGCCGGGCTTGACCTTGTAGGCGGCGATCTTCTTCGAGTCGGGCGACCAGACGATCGAGTTGGGGTCGTAGTAGCCGCCTTCCGAACCGTCGATGCTGAGGAGCGTCACCGCCGGCTTGCCGGTCTCGCGGATGGCGATGTTGTAGTTGTTGACGAGCGCCTCGAGCTTGCCGTCGGGTGACTTCTTCGCCTCGATGCCGTTCACGTCGAACTCGGCCCGGACCGGCCCTCCCAGCCCGCCGCCGCCGCGTCCGCCGCGGCCGCCGCGCCCGCCACGTCCGCCGGGCGGGTCCGTCCGGCAGACGTAATCCTCGAGCGTGCACCGCCAGGCGACGTTGGCGACGGTGATCTCGATCGCGCGCTCGCCGTCGACGAAGTTGAAGGTCGCGAACGGCAGCGTGACGCCGGTGTACGGTTTCTCCGGCGTGAGGGCACTGGTCAGCGCCGCCGCCATCTTTTCGTGGTCGAACGCCGGCCGTTTCACCGGCGTAGTCGCGTCCGTCGCTTGAACGAGCACAAACTCATTGCCGCCCTTGACGGACTTGCGGTACCAGAAACGCGGCGTCTTCTCGATCCAGGTCGCCGGCTCGGGGATGTTCGGCGACAGCCCCTGATACTTGTCGCGCAGCCCCATCGCTCGCTGATAGTCGGCAACAGTTCCTTGCGCCTGCGCCGGGAGGACTGAGACGAGCGGCGCGCATACCAGAACAGCCATCAGGGCGACACGAGAACAGCGCATGCAAAGCTCCCTTTTCAAGAACGGAAGACCGGCCATTGGGGTGCATTCTAGCGGGCCGGTTGCCCGGCATGCGAATTCGATTCTGTTATGGGTGCATCAGGGGTCTGACCCTGGTCTGACCTCTGACCCGGTCTGACCCCGGTCTGACCCGGATTGGCGAGTAAAACTGACAGACTTGCACGTTCGGGCACGGTTCTGGACTCGGCGGCAGTTCCACCCGTGAGCGGTTTCGGCCTATTTCATTCGAGTTTCAGCGCATTTCGGGTCGGTACGGGCTCTGCAGGAGGCGGGCAGCCGCCCCTGTCGGGCGGCGCTTGTTTGTGAGCCTATTCATGTTGCATTTCCGTAATGGGGAGCTGCGCCCCCATGCTCGCGTGACGTCTGACCGTGTCGGGTCCGGCCGTATCCGCTCCGCGCGGGCCGCGTTCGGTCTTTCGGCCGCGGCCGCCGTCGCCATTCTGACGGGCGGCTTCGGCGCGCCCACGATCTCGGCGCAGTCTCCGGCGGGCGAGACGTCTGGCCCGCGCGTCGGCTACGCCACGAGCGAGCACCTCATGAACTTGGAGGCGCAGCAAGCGCTCACGGCCGCCTTCGACGTGGCCGCTCCGCGCCGCCGCATCGTGCGGCGACCGGCATTCCCGGACTCGACTCGGACCCGTGGCGCGCAGGAAATGGTGACCGGCGCCGCCGACGACCTCAATGCCAGCGAGCCGGTGGCGTTCCTGCAAAGTTTCGTCGGCGCGACTCTCGGCGAGACCGGCGCGCTGCCGCCCGATCCGAGCGGTGCCGCCGGGCCGGCGCAGTTCATCGTCGCGGCCAACGGGAAGATCCGAAGTTTTGCCAAGGCGACGGCGGCTGCCGACCAGGTCTTGAATCTCTCGACCAACGCGTTCTTTTCGCCGGTGCGCGCCGGCGCGAATACGTTCGGACCCAAGATCAAGTACGACCGGCTGGCAGGCCGCTGGTTCATCATCGCCGCGACCGACGCGGTTCCGGGCCGCATCGTCATCGCCTCGAGCAACTCCTCGACGATCACCGCGGGGACGCTGTGGAGCTTCTTCGCCTTCGACAACACCGGGTTCCCGGGCGCAGCTACCTGCGCGGTCGACTCGCCGACGTTCGGGCTCGACCCGTATGCGCTCTACATCGGCGTCGTGCAGTTCTGCGATCCCGGTGGCGTCTACATGGGCACGACCGGATTCGTCGTCCGCAAGACCTCGGTGATCGACTTTGCCACCATCGCGGTCACGCCGTTCCACAACCTCACGGGCTCGTCGGCCGGCGCCGGTCCCTTCGCCCCGCAAGGCGTCGACGTCGAAGACCCGACGGTCGCGACGGGCTTTTTCATCGGTGTCGACAACGCTTCGCTCGGCACGCTGATGCTCCGGCGCATCTCGAATCCCGGCGGCACGCCGACGATCTCAGGCAACATCGCGATTACCGTACCTGCGACCGCCGCGCCGATCACCGTGCGGCACCTCGGGAATCTCGGCTCGACCAACGGACAGGTCGACGGCGGCGATGACCGCCTGACCTCGGCGACCCTGGTCAACGGCCGCCTCTGGACAGCGCACACGATTGGCGTGACGCACACCGGCGTCGCGAGCGGATCGGCGAACCGCAACGGCGTGCGGTGGTACGAGCTCGGGTCGGTGACGACGACGCCCACGGTCGTGCAGTCCGGGACGCTTTTCTCGAGTACCGGTTCCGGCAGCTTCGACCAGCGCAACTACTTTGTGCCGTCGATTGCGACCTCGTCGGCTGGGCGCGCCGTCATCGGCTACAGCGCCGCGGGCACGAGCGAGTACATCAACGGCGGCGTGGTCGAGCGCTTCTCGTCCGACGCGGCCGGCAGCTTGCGCTCGCCGCAGCTCTACACGACGTCCGCGGCGGCTTACAACCCGCCCGGGGACGCCGGCTCGCCGACTCGTGGCCGGCGGTGGGGCGGCGTCTCGTCCACCGTTGTCGACGGCTGCGACGGCTCCACGATCTGGACGATGCAGCAGTTCACCGACGCGGTCAACTCTTACGGGCTGGCGGTGGGCCGCACGGTCGGCCTCGGCGCGCCGACGCCCGTCAGCGTGACGCCTTCCGTCATCGCCAGCGGCGTCGCGTCGGTCAATCTGCAGGTGACGGCGACGTCGAGCGGCGGCACCGAATTCTTCGACTACGGGGCGGGCTACCTGTGCCGGATCGGCGCGATCATCCCCGGCGTCACCGTCAACAGCGTCACGCGCACCGGACCGACGACGGTCACGATCAACGTGTCGACGGTGGGCGCAACCCCAGGGCTCAAGACAATCAGCGTCATCAACCCGGACGCGCAGGGCGCATCGAGCGGAGCCATCCTCCGGGTGACGCCTGGGCCGTTCGTGGTCATCGATTCACCGGTGGCCGGGTCTGTCGGTCAGCCGCTGACGGTTCGCGGCTGGGCGGTCGACGGCACGGTGCCGACCGGTACCGGCGTCGATGCGGTGCACGTCTATGCGACGCCCGCGGGCGGGGCAGCGGTGTTTCTCGGCGCGGCGACGTACGGGCAGTCGCGTCCCGATGTCGGCAGCGCGCACGGTTCGCGCTTCACACCATCGGGCTTCACGTTGACCGCGCCGTCGGCGCTGCCGCCCGGCGCTTACACGATCACGGTCTACTCGCACACGACCGGGGGCGCCTTCAACGCCTCGGCCGCCGTCGGGGTGACGCTCCTCGGACCGACGGCGCCATTCGGCGCGGTCGACACGCCGGCCGACGGCGTGACCGTCACCGGCGAGATGGCGATGACGGGCTGGGCCCTCGACGACGTGGGCGTGTCGCGCGTGGACATCTTCCGCTCGTCCGTCGCCGGTGAGCCGGCCGGGTTGCTGTTTGTCGGCCGGGCGGTCTTCATCCGCGGCGCGCGGCCCGACGTTCAATCGCTCTTCCCGAACGCGGCCGACAACGACAACGGCGGCTGGGGCTTCATGGTCCTGACCAACTTCCTGCCCAACCAGGGGAATGGGACGTTCACGCTCCATGCTTATGCCTACGACGGCGCCGGGCCTGCAGACACTGCTCGGGTCGCGCCGCATCGTCGCCGCCAACGCGACGTCGGTCAAGCCGTTCGGCACCATCGACACGCCAGGGCAGGGCGAGACCGTTTCCGGGTCGATCGTCAACTTCGGCTGGGCGCTGACGCCGGCCGGCAAGACGATCCCGACCAACGGCAGCACGATCGACGTGTACGTGGATGGCGTCTATCGCGGCCATCCGGTGTACAACAACTATCGCGCCGACATCGCGGGGCTCTTCCCCGGGCTGAGCAACACCAACGGCGCCGTTGGCTATTTCATGCTCGACACGACGACGCTCACCAACGGGCTGCACACCATTCAATGGGTGGTGACCGACAGCGCCGGGCAGACGTCTGGGATCGGGAGCCGGTTCTTCCGCGTGCAGAACTGACCGTGATGGATCGTCAAGGAGAGGGTGCCATGCCGTCGTCCGCAAAGACTCTTGAGGGGAATCCGGAACCACGTCTGGATCAGCCGGACCGGAAGGCGAGCCGTGTTTCACGGCGCGCGCTTCTCGGTCTCGGTGCGCTCGGTGCGGCCGCGCGCGCCGAGGCGCAGGTGCGCACGCCGACCCGCACCCGGCCGACGGTCGTGCCCAGAGGCGAAATGCGGCTCCTGCGCCGCGTCACCGTCGGGGTCACGACCGAGGACGTCGCCTGGATGAACTCGCTCGGCTACTACGGCTACCTCGAATGGCAGCTCAACGCCGAGGCGATGGGCGATCCTGACGCCGAGGCGCGGGTCGCCCCGCTCACGACGATCAACCTGGCGCCGCTGTCGCTCTACCAGTCCGACTCGGCGGTCGTCATCCGCGAGCTGACCGAAGCGACCATCACGCGCGCGATTTACTCGAACCGGCAGTTGCTCGAGCGCATGGTCGAGTTCTGGGCCGACCACTTCAACACCAACATCACCTCGGTCGGGATCTTCAAGACGCTCGAGGTGCGCGAGGTCTACCGGCGTCAGGCGCTCGGGACTTTTGCCGGCATGCTGAGCGCCAGCGCGTCGAGCCCGGCGATGTTGACGTATCTCAACAATACGCAGAGCGACGGCCGGCCGGGACGCGTGCCGAACCAGAACTACGCGCGCGAGATCATGGAGCTGCACACGCTTGGCGTCGACGGCGGCTATACCCAGGACGACGTCGTCGACGTGGCGCGCTGCTTCACCGGCTGGCGCACCTACTTCAACACCGGCGACTTCCGCTCTGGGACGTTCTACTACGACGCCAACCGGCACGACAACAACAGCAAGCTCGTGCTCGGCGTCCCGATTGCCGCCGGCGGTGGCTTCAACGACGGCCTGAACGTCATCAACATCCTCGCAACGCATCCGAGCTGCGCGCGTTTCGTCTCGAAGAAGCTGCTGCGCTGGCTGCTCAATTACGACCCGTCACCGGCGCTCGTGGCCGACATCGCCGGCGAGTTCACGCGCACCGGCGGCGACATCAAGGCGCTCGTGCGCCGCATCCTGCACTACGACAACGTGCTCTGGGCGCCGCCGCTCTTCAAGCGTCCGTTCCACTACATCGTCTCGGCGCTGCGCGTCATGAACGCGAACATCACCTCGCTCAACACGATTCGCCAGACCTATTTGACCGGCACCGGCAACACTCCCGTACGCCTGGGGTCCGCCCGACGGCTACCCGCAGGAGTTCGAGTACTGGGGCGGCCTGCCGCTCCCGCGCTGGAACTTCGCCTTCCAGCTGGCGAACAACAGCGTCAGCGGCGCCACGGTGGACCTGCACGGCGCTGCTCGCGGGGGCCACGAGCCCGATCCAGATTGCCGACCGCATCGACGCGCTGCTCTTCGCCGGCGAGATGCCGTCCGCGGACAAGGCGGCGCTCATCACGTATCTGCGGCCGAGCCGGGACGAACACCGTGCCCTCGACGACGCAGATTCGCGATGCGTTCGGCCTGGCACTGGCCTCGCCGGCCTTCCAGTGGCACTGACGCCAGGAGTTCGTTGACTTTAGGGACGTTTGATACGAGGAGCGCTACCGTCATGTCCAGGAACACTTCGCACGACGACTGCAATGCATGCGACGAATACCGTCAGCTCTCGCGCCGCGAGTTCGTGTCGCGGACGACGGCGACGGCGGTCGCGCTGAGCGTCCCCGCGTGGCTGCCGCGCGTTACCTACGCGCAGAGTGCCTCCAGCCGGGACGTGCTCATCTCGATCTTCCTGCGCGGTGGCGCCGACGGCATGTCGCTCGTCGCGCCCTGGGGCGAATGGGCGAACTACTCCGCGTTGCGGCCGACGATCGCCATTCCGCCCACCACCGCCAATCGCGCTCGACGGCTTCTTCGGCTTTCCGCCGGCGATGGCGCCGCTCCTGCCCGCGTATCAGTCCGGACAACTGCTCATCGTTCACGCGACCGGCTCGACGGACCCGTCGCGGTCGCATTTCGACGCGCAGTTCTTCATGGAGATCGGCAAGCCCGGTGACTTGAACGTGGTCACGGGCTGGCTCGGCCGGCACCTCGCCAGCCTGCCGCCGATGAAGGCGGATGCGGCGGTGCGGGGCATCGGCTTCAACTTCGGCCTGCCGCAGACGCTCGTCGGCGCCCCGGACACGCTGCCGATTCCGGATCCGGCGAACTTCGGCCTCTCGGGCAACTCGAGCTCGGCCGCGCAGCGCCTCGCCTGGCTCGGCACGGCTTACCAGATCGAGCGCGATCCGCTGCAGGACGGCCGCGCTCAACACGCAGCGCACCATCAACTCGCTGAGCGCACTCAACATCGGCGGCTACGTGCCGGCCGGCGGCGCGGTCTACCCTGGCGGCAGCTTCGGCGCCGCCCTGCGTTCGACCGCCGCCCTGATTCGTGCCGACATGGGCGTCGAGGCGGTGCAGATCGACATCGGCGGCTGGGACACGCACAGCGCGCAGGGACCGGTGAACGGCGGGATGGCGGCGACGATGTTGCAGCTCGCCCAGGCGATCGGTGCGTTCCACGCCGACATGAATGGTGCCGGCCGCATCAACAACGTCACCCTCGTCGCGACCTCGGAGTTCGGCCGCGTCGCGCGCGAGAACGCCAGCCAAGGGACCGACCACGGGCACGGCAACGTGATGTTGGTGATGGGAGGGGCCGTGCGTGGTGGCCGGGTGCTCTCGATTTGGCCCGGGCTCGCGCCCGGACAGCTTTATCAGGGCCAGGACCTGCACGTCACCATCGACTACCGCGACATCCTCGCGGAGACCGTGCTGCGGCGCCTCGGCAACACCAACCTCGACCTGGTGTTCCCTGGCTTCACGCCGACCATGCGGGGCGTGTTCGTCTAGGCAGAGACCTCCGTAGGCTCCCCTGGCCCTGCCCTACGCCTTCCGAGCTTCCGTGGCCTTCTCGCTCGAGGCCGCGATCAGCATCGTGATGGCCGTGTAGAGCACGACCGACGATGACGAGCCAGCGGACCGTGCCGAGGTTCAGCGACTTCACGATGTAGGCGGCGATGAGCACGCCGGGCAGACCGCCGATCGCCAGGCCCATGGCGTTTCTGAGGCTGTAGCAGCCGCTCGCGGATGAAGCGCAGGCTGCCGACCGGCATCAGGAAGGCGCACGAGCCCATCATGATGGGGAAGGCCGCGGTCGGGTTCATACCGAGCAGGCTCACCAGGATCATGCACGGGGCGTAGAGCCCGATGCCGAGCGTCATCAGCGCGCCGAGCAGAAAGTTGCCGACGATGGCGACGACGAGCAGCGTGCCGCGCACGCCGAGCGCGTCGCCGCCGAGCGGCAGGATGCGGCTGCCGGTCAGCGCCTGCAGCTGCGTGATGAGCATCAGCGTGGCGGCGACGAGCAGCGCCGCGCCCATGCCAAACTGCACCCGCTGCTTCGGCCAGCCCGCGACCACGCCGGCGCCGAGCCAGGCGCCGAGCATCGCCGCCCGCAATCATCGCAAAGAGCGTCAGGACGTCGACCGGGATGACCGAGGTGTAGATGAATGCCTGGGCGATCGTCGGGATCGTGTGCCCGACGTTCAGCGTGCCGGGGATCAGGCGGTCCGGCACCATCTTGCGCAGGCGGAACATCGCGGTCGTCGTGGCGAACGAGCCGATGCCGAGCGTATCGAAGAAGTTGGTGACGGCGCCGACCGCGAGCTGGCCGGCATCCGGGAAGCGCCCATCGGTAGCGGGGGAATCGCCGGTCGTGGAGCTCGCCCGCGCCTCGCGAATCGCTTTCGTCCAGCCGGTGAGGTAGACCGCCGTCAATACGCCGAGCGCCGTGAGCAATCCGGTGATGGGATTCATGCCTGGGACATCCTCAATGGTGAGAGTGAGCGCCAAGCGTATCCTGCCGGGCCGCGCCGAGGCAACGGTGGCCGCTGATTCTCTGGCGCCACGCGACGCGGATCACGCGGGTGATGTCAATTCACGGGACGCGGATCACGCGGATTGACGGAGGCTCACGGGACGCGGATCACGCGGATGATGTGGATCTCACGGGACGCGGATCACGCGGATGAGCGGATTCACGGGACGCGGATCACGTCGCGACACAGGGACTCACCGCCCGGCGCGCATCCGTGGATTCGTGAGATCCGCGGATCCGTATCCCGATGAGACTCGTAGCTATCCGCGGCGATCCGCGTCCCGTGAGCTCGTAAGATCCGCGCGATCCGCGTCCCGTGAACTTCGTGAGATCCGCGTGATCCGCGTCCCGTGAGACCTCCGTGACAATCCGTGATCCGCGTAACGTGAGATCCGCGCTAGGGGTTGATGGTGATCGATCGCAACGACACGTTGTTGATCTCGCTCGATTCGGCGACGGCGCCGAGGGCGTCGGCGACCGCGAGCAGGTTGTACCGGCCGGAAAGGCCGGCCGGAATCAGCAACGCCGTTGTGCCCGAGCTGATGCCGTTGACGGCGATCGCCGCCACCGTCCGCTCGCCGTCGAGCAGGATATCGGCAGCGTCGAGCGTGCCGTTCAGCGACAGGTAGAAGCGGGTCGTCGAGGCACCGGCAACGTCGGCGCCGATGTTTCTGACCGAGTCCGTCACCGTCATCGTGGTGCCCGCAGTAACGGTGAACGGTGCGTTGACGCCCGCGGCCTGGAGGTCAGGTCCGACGTAAATCGTCGTCTGCCGAGTGTTGTTGGTCTCCTGTGTCTCCACCACCTCGCCGGCATCGTCGGCAACCGCGACGAGGTACCACGTGCCGGGTGGCACTGCGGGCAGGGTGACGCCGGTCGTTCCCATGCTCGAGGCGCCCGCGTCGAGCGACGCCACCGTGCGGGTGCCGCTCAGCCGCGTATCAGCCGCGTCGAACGTCAGGTTTGCCGACAAGTAGAAGGCCGTCGTCGACGTTCCAGACCCGCCGCCACCGGAATTCTTTATGGTGTCGGTTACGGAGATGGTCGAGCCCGAGGCCGCACGGCTCGGTGCCGTGAGCGCCGATACGAACAGGTCCGCGCCGATGCGAATCGTCACAAAGCGCGTGTTGTTGTTCTCGGTCGATTCCGGGAGCGCGTTGCCGTCATCGGCGACCGCGAAGAGGTAGTAGGTGCCACTCGAAACGCTCGTGGGCATCGTGACGTTGGTGGCTGTGGTCGTAGACGCGCCTACGATGAGCGGTCCGACGCTGTGTGACTCGAGCGCGGCGTCGCCAGCATCGACCGTGAGGTTCGACGACAGATAGAAGCGGGTGGCGGTACCGGCGGCGTTGCCGCCACCCTGGTTCTTCGTCGTGTCGTTGACGATGACGGTCGAGCCTGGCCCGGCGATGCCAGGCGCGGTCAGCGCCGTCACCGCCAGGTCGGGACCGACGCGGACGAGCACCATGCGCGTGTTGTTGAACTCATTGGATTCGCTGACCGTACCGGTCCGTCGGCCTTGGCGATGATCCAGTACGACCCGGTGACCGTCCCATCGGGCACCGTCAGCGTGGTCGTGGCCGCGTCGTTCGTGCTGGGGGTGAGGGCCGCCACCGGGCGGGTCCCGACGAGCGGGTCGCTCGCGTCGAGGAGCGTGTTCACCGACAGGTAAAAGGACGTCGTCGACGTGCCTGACGGGCCAGTACCTTGGTTTCTGGTCGTGTCCGTGACTTCCAGCGTCAGCCCGGCACCGCCGATGCTCGGAGCCGTCAAGCCCGTCACGGCAAAGTCCGGCGCGACATCGTCGCTGACGAGGGTCACGGTCCCGACGGTTGGCGGCGCGAGCACATAGCCCGACCCAGTGCGAAGCGTCAGAACCACTGTCTCGTTGGCCTCGAGCGTCGCGTCATCGATTGGGACCACGGGTAAGTCCACCGACGCTGCACCTGCGGGAATGGTGGCGGTTGCCGGCAGCGTGACGTAGTCGACGCCGCGGGTAGCAGTCCCGGCGACGGTGAAGTTGACGACGAGAGCGGCATCGGTCGCGGCTTCGCGGCTGATGGTGATCGTGCCGCTCGTCGGCCCGGCCTCCGTCGCGGTCGCCGCGGTGACCGCGAGCGTGACGAACGGCGGCGAGGGCGGGGCCGTGCATCCGGGCGGCACCGCGAAGTTCGCCCCGACCTGGTTCAGGCCGTTGTCAGCCGTGTCGGTGGCGTTGAGGCCCATGCCCCGGGCGGCGAACGATTCCCACAGGGCGCAGAAGTTGACGCTTTCGGGCGAGCCGGGATTCCGGATGGCATCGGCCTCGAGCATCGCGTCCCTGAGGTCGAGCATGGTCGGCGACGGTGGCGAGAGCTTCAGGCCGTCGATGTACAGCTGGTGTGACTTCGTTGATGGCAGCGGCGTCGCTGCCGCGGACGAGATCGGCTCGGAACCGCTCACGGATGTTCCACAGCACGTTGGCCCAGATCTCGCCATTGTCGTGCGGCTCGCAGAAGAGACCCGACTGGCAGAACCAGTCGTTATAGGTCTTGCCGTTGATCGTGCGCAGTCCTCCCGGGCGCGCGTACTCGGCCAGCGCCGTATCGCCGTTAATCGAGTAGGCGAAGAAATCGCTGCCCCCCTCGCCGATGGCGTTGGCTTCGTTGCCGCTGAACGACGGGTTGAGGCGATGGCTCACGCCGTGGTGAAACTCGTGCAGGACGATGTCGGTGTCGAAGTCGCCGTCGATGTCCTGGACGCCGTCACCGTCGACGTCCTCGGACCAGCATCCTGAGCCGTCCCACAGGAACATCCGGATGATGGGGCTCGAGCCCTCCGGGGCGGGTTGGAAGGTGGCGTTGTTACGGCCGGCGGCGCGTGCGACGCCGGCAATCGGGTCGCCGCCGAGCCCGCCGCGGCCGAAGTTGTTGACCTGAAAATTGCCAGCGGCCTCGTCGAAGCCGAGATCGTAGAAGAAGTCGTGCGCGAAGTTGAGCGCGAAGAAGAGCGCGGTTTCGGCCGCACCGGCGGAATTGAACGGGAAGTCGAACACCCAGCGTGAACCGTCGAACGTGCCGGACGCGGCCTCGGTCGCCGTGTTGCCGCGGAAGACGCGGACGTTGTTGCCCGACAGTTGGCCCGTGTTCGACAGCACGGTCGAGGCGTCCCTGAAGGGCGCGGCGAGGTCGCGGAGCTCGTGGTTCACCGGCGGAGGACAGGCGGTGACGCCCGCCGGCATCGCGTCGGGCCGGCGTGGATCGATTGCCTCTGTAGCGGCCGACTGCAGGACGCGCCCCGTGCCATTGGCGTCCAGCACACGGTTGCGGCGCAGCAGGAGCTCGCCCGATTCGGCGTCGACGAGCAGGTCGTAGTACTGCGCCAGGCCATCGGGCTCGAGCTCGACGTGCCAGGCGAGCCGCAGGCCGCCGTCCATGGCAAACCAGACAAGGGAGGCCGTGACATCGCGCAAGAACGCCCCGCGCTCGAATCGAGCGGCCTCGAGTCGGGTGGCGTCTCCGACGCGAACCGGAACGAAGGGCGTATTCGGGTCGACGTCGCCGGCAGCCAGGCTGGCGGCCGCTTCCGCGGTGATCGTCGGCTGCCGTCGTCGACGCTCTCCGCGCGCGGCGCTCGACGTGACCCGCACGATTTCGCCCGTCGCCGCGACGTGGACGGTGATGGCGCCACCAAACACCGGAATGCCGTCGAACGACTGCGCGAACGTGACGTGACGCATGCCCGTGGATCGACTCACGTAGTCGCGCACGACCGTCAGCGCGTCCAGGTCTTCGTCCTCGAGTCCGAGGCGATCGACGTCGCGCACCAGCTGGTTCCGTAAGGCGATCGGGAGAGCCGTCCGGGCTCCGGACCAGCCGGGAGCATCCAGGACGCGCAGCGCACCGGTATACGGGTCCAGACGAGAACCGCGACGACGCGCGAGCGTTGCGCGCCGCGAGCTCGGCCCGCGCACGCGCAGACCCCTCCGCCGGCGGCCGCCGCTCGCGGATGTCGAAGTCAGGGCGGAGCGCGCGCGGCCCGACCGGAGGCTGCTGGCGGGCGGTCAGCGGTCCGGACAGACCGACGACGGCACCGGCCGCGAGGATGAGGGCAAGACGGGTCCGCAACACCATGACGCGCTCCTTCTGTCGTGCAGCGAGACTCCAGAGGGCCCTGACGGGAAACGCCGAAGATCTGCGAAGGTCGCGCCAGTGGCGCGGCCATGCTCTGTCAACGAGTTGCGGCGATCTTACAAGAATGTGCTGACGCAGTCGTCGCGCGGATTGCAGGACGGCAATCCACGGTACCCGGATCACGGTCCGCAGCCACCGGATGCGGATCACGGTTGACGGGACGCGGATTGCGCGGATTCTTCAGGATGGGCTTCTGCTCCAATCGAGAACCGCGTCCGTCACGGCATTCGTCCCGCGCCACCTGGAATCCGCGTGATCCGCGTCCCGTAAATCCGTGATCTGCGAAATCCGCGTCCCGTCATCCCGTAATCCGCGTCCCGGAGATTCGTGATCCGCGCGCCCTGACGCGCTTTCCAATCCGCGATTGGGGTAGAGTTTCTTCATGCTGATCAAGACTGTTCACCCGGCCCTGGCCGCGCTCGTGCTCGGCATTCTGGTGCAGCCGTTCGGCCACGCGCAAGTGCCCGCGCCGCCGGCACCGCCGGCGCCGTCGGCCTTCGCGCCGACGGCCGTCATGCCGCTCGATGCCGCGGTCACGACCGGCACGCTCCCGAACGGGTTGCGCTACTACGTCCGGCAGAACCCGCGGCCCGAGAAGCGCGTGATGCTGCAGCTGGCGGTCAAGGCCGGATCGGTCGACGAGACCGACGCGCAGCAGGGGTTGGCGCACTTTCTCGAGCACATGGGCTTCAACGGCACGAGGCGCTTCAAGCCGGGTGAGTTGATCGCCGACGCTCGAATCGACCGGCGCGCGCCTCGGCCCGCACGTCAACGCCCAGACCGGCTTCGACGACACGATCTACATGTTCCAGCTGCCCACCGACAAGGCGGGCATCGTCGAAAAAGGGATGGAGGCGCTCGCCGACTTCGCCGGTGGCATGACGCTCGATCCGAAGGAGATCGACAAGGAACGCGGGGTCGTCGTCGAAGAATGGCGCGGGGGACTCGGCGCCGGGTCGCGCCTGCGGGATCAGCAGATCCCGGTGCTCTTTGCCAAGTCGAAGTACGCCGAACGGCTGCCGATCGGCAAGCCCGAGATCCTCAAGACGTTTCCTCCCGCCGAACTGCGTGCCTTCTACACCAAGTGGTACCGTCCCGACCGCATGGCGGTCGTGGCGGTCGGCGACATGCCTGTGGCGGCACTCGAAGCGCTCATCAAGAAAGAATTCGGCCCACTCGCGAAGCCGTCGACGCCAGCCCCGGCGCGCGACTATCCGATGCCCCTGCAGCCGGAGACGCTGGTGAAGATGGCGACTGACGCCGAGGCGACGCAGTCGTCGGTCTCCATCGTCAGGAAGCGGCCGCAGGAGCCGCAGGACAAGGTCAGCGACTATCGCCGCAGCCTCGTCGGCTCGCTGGCCTACCAGATGCTGAACGACCGTTTCGACGAGATCGCGCGCAAGGCCGATGCGCCGTTCCTGAATGCCGGTGTGTACGGCGGCGGTCTGACGCCGACGGTCGACACGTTCACGCTCGCCGCCAGCGTGCCGGACGGCAAGATCGAGCGCGGGCTGGTGGCGCTCGAAGTGGAGGCCAACCGCGTCGAGCAGCACGGCTTTGGCGCCGGCGAGCTGGACCGGGCGCGCAAGTGGCTGCTCGCGAGCTACGACCGCGCCTACGCGGAGCGCGACAAAGCGGAGAGCGGATCGTTCGTGCAGGAGTACGTGAACAACTTCCTCCAGGGTGAGCCCTTCCCTGGCATCGAGTACGAACACAAGCTGGTGCAGGCACTGGCGCCGACGATCACGGCCGAGGAAGTCGCGAAGGCGGCCAAGGCGATGTTTGCCGACACGAGCCGCGTGATCCTGGGCGTGTCGCCGCAGAAGGCGGGGGTCGCGGTGCCGACCGATACGCAGCTGACCGCAGCGATCACGTCGGCTGATGCCGTGGCGGTGACCCCGTGGACGGATACGTCCAGCAGCGCCACGCTCCTCGCGCGCGCACCGGATCCGGGAGCGGTCGTCGACCGCCGCGAGATCGCGGAGCTCGGCGTGACCGTCGTGCGGTTGTCGAATGGCGTCGAAGCCTGGCTGAAGCCCACCGACTTCAAGAACGATCAGGTCCTCTTCGCGCTGGCGGCTTCAGGTGGCAGCTCGCTGGCCGCGCCAGAGAAGTTCGTCGAGGCCCAGCTGGCCACCGGCCAGGTCGAGCTCTCCGGCGCCGGCGGGCATCGCGCGATCGACCTGCCCAAGCTGACCGCCGGCAAGATCGCCTCGGCGTCGCCCTTCATCTCGCTCTCGTCGCATGGCATCCAGGGGTCGAGCACGCCTGCCAACGTCGAGACGGCGCTGCAACTGCTCAACATCAAGTTCACGGCCCCTGGCGATGATCCCGACGCCTTCGCGCTCATCAAGCGCCAGCTCGAAGCGGCGGTCGTCAACCGCCTGAGCAGCCCGACTGCGGTCTACGGCGACAAGCTGGGCGAAGTCCTGACCATGGGCCACTACACCTCACGGCCGCTGACCGTCGAGCGCATCAGCGCGCTCGATCGGGCGGCGATGGTGTCGTTCTATCGCGAGCGGTTCGCGAGCGCCGGCCGATTTCAGCTTCTTCATGGTGGGCGCGTTCAAGGTGGACGAGGTGCTGCCGATGATCACGCGCTACGTGGGGTCGCTGCCGTCCGCCAAGACGCCGGCCAGCCGCTTCAAGGACGTCGCCATCAGCTTCCCGGCGAAGGTCGAGCGCGTGCGCGTCGAGAAGGGGAAGGAACCGAAGAGCCAGACCGTCATCAGCTACTTCGCCGATCCGCCCATCGAGGAGAACGAGCAGACGCGCGTCGAGGCGGTGACCGAGGTGCTCGAGATTGCCCTGCGCGACATCCTGCGCGAAGAGCTGGGCGAAACCTACAGCGTCTCGGCCGGGCTGTCGCAGCTGACGCCGCAGCGCGGCGGCGGCCACATCGACATCTCGTTCAGCGCGTCGCCGGACAACGTCGACAAGATGATCGCCCGCGTGCAGCAGGAAGTCGCGCGGCTCCAGACTGCCGGTCCGACCGAGGATTTGACGACGCGCGCCAAGGAGACGGCGCGGCGGGCGTACGAAACGTCGGTCAAGCAGAACGGCTTCTGGCTCGGGCGGTTGCAGTCGGCCAAAATCCTCGGGCGCGACCCGCTCCTCATCCTGAGCCGCCTGCAACGGATCGACGCCGTCACGCCGGCTGTGCTGCACGAGACGTTCAAGAAGTACTTCCCGGCCGACCGCTACACGATCGTGACGCTCGTGCCGGAGAAGACGGGGCAGTGAGCTGGTCCGGCTTCGGCCGGACCTCTTCATCGCCGCGAATATCTGAACTGGACCACCGTCTCCTCGTCGACGACGAGCGGCTTGAGAAAACGGTGCGACGTGCCTGCGCGCGGGACGTCGATTCGCACCGGCAGCACGCCGGCGGCGCGGCGCTGGAGGCTCTGGACGTTCGCCGATGGCGCGGCCGCCAGTTGGGCGACGTCCTGATCCCGGCTCTCCCGCCTCGCCTCTTCATTGGCTCGGCCGCCTCGCCCGCCTGAGCGCCCCGCTGGGTCGTTGGCGGTGAACTGCCGCGCCGACGTGCTGGTGTCGATCATCGGCGTCTCCGCGGTAACGGTGACGGTTTCCGCCAGTCCACCGATGACCACCGGCGGCTCCGGCGGATTGATCGAGGTGCGCGGCAATCGCGCTGCCGCTGAACCGGTCGGCGCTGGTACTCGACCAGGCACGAAACAGCTCCCACTCGACCACGCTGACCGGAACGTCCATGCGGGGCAGCGTCATCTGCATGTCGCCCTTCTTCGCGAAGCCGGTGCCGGCGTGCAGGTAGACGAACGAGACCGTGTACGGCCCGTCAGGCCGGAATCCCGCGCCGCAGCAGCGGTACGCGCACGCCGTCGGCGCCGTCGGCTGGCTTGGCGGGCGAGCCCGCGATGTCGACCGACAGCATCGTCGCGCCAGCGGGCAGCACGACGCTCATGAACGGTTGGGCGCGGTTGCGGATGTGGAGCGATACCTCGGTCAGCGCCCGGCCTTCTTTCGTCACGAGCGTCGTCGCGACGGCGCGTTCGGCGATGGCGGCGAGGACGGCCGCATCGGGAAAGCGCGTGACGTTCAGCGCCAGCGCCGGCGGGCCCGACGGTCCTCGCTGATAGCGGAAGGCGGCCAGGAGCGACTGGCGTGCGGCGGAGGTCAGCGCGGCGTCGACTTCGCGCACGTCCATACGCCGCAGGCCCGGGAACGTCCTTGCGTCGTGATCTCCAGCGTGCCGATGCCCTCGACGGCGACTTCGCCGGTCTCGCGCTGCACGGCCGGGATGGTCGGAAATCCCGGTGTCGAGCTTGAACGATCCGCGCCGCGCTCGAGCGCTCGAGGTTCAGCAGGAACTGATGCCGCCGGCGCGTCGCCGGCGTCACGAACAGGACGACGCGATCGGCTTGCGGTTCGCTGCGCTCCAGGGAGCTGCCAGTGACGCCGACGAGCTCGTAGCCGGCGGGCAGCCGGACCTCGATCGAGGCCGGCTCGCCCTGGACGATCGTCAGGTCGACCAGCGCGAGCAGCCGTACGTCGGCATCGCCGATCGTGACCAGCGCTCTTGACGTCGGCGAGCATGCGGGTGTCGCGCGGCGTGGCGGTCGGCCCGGTTTCGCGCGCCGACCAGGAGACGGTCGTCGGCGTGCCGGGATCGAGCGTGGCTTCGATCGATCGTGCGTCCGGCCGCCGACGTGCGGCGGACAACCAGGCCGGGCGAGACGCGCAGATCGGACTGCTCGCCTGGGACGTCGAACGTCGCCGTCGCGCTTCCGGCCGGAGGCACCGGCAGCACGAACGAACCGCGGCCTGGCGACTCGTCGTGACCGCCGCGCCCCAGTCGAGCGTGGCCGAGAACGTGGCCGGCCCAGTGACGATCGCGACGTGCGCGTTGCCTTCGGCGCATGAGCGGCAGCGGACGGTCGCCCGTGCGCGCGTCGAGCAGCGTCGCCTGGCTGATGAGCGGCACCTTGACGGCGCCGGTCTGGAAGACCTCGCCGTCGACCGTCATCGTGGCGCGGACGTTGCCGGCGGCGACGCGCACGCGCAGGTCCGCGCGCGTCAGCGCCGCGGGGAGCGGTGCGCCATCGGGCGGGCGCGGCTGTCCGGCTCGCGAGATCGAGCAGACGGTCGTAGTCGGTGCGCGACAGCGTGACCGTCCCTGCTGGTCCACGTTCCTGCGCCGACGCGATCAATGGCGCGCTGAGAGTCAGTCCGAGGAGCACCGCCCGCGCGGCGAGGCAACGAAGATTGTTGGTCATGTCAGTGTCCTCAGAATCGCTGCGGTCCGTTTGTAGGTGAGGTCGAGCGCCGGCGCCTGCGATTCGGCCGTGAGCTCCGCGGCGACGAAGAACGATGGACCGATGTCAGGTAGTGGGACTTGCACCGGCACGACGCCGGCGGTGGTCTTCCCCATATCCTTGCGGAAGCGCTCCACGAGCCCGCCAAGGCTTGCCGAGTCGCCGCCAGGCTTCGCGGCGGGCGCGGGCGCTGGCGGCGGCGTGCCGGCGTGCCCGCGCTGATGCCCGTCATCTCCGCCCGCAACGCGGCACTCCACGGGCCGGGATCGGTTTCGGGCCTGAAGGCGCCGGACTTCGGCTCCACCTCGAAGCGCGGCGAGTAGTGCACCAGGAGGCCGGTGCGCGACACTGGAAGATCGACCGCGGGCAGCTCGACGCGGGCATTGCCCTTGACGTCCCACGCGGTCGCGCGCTGCAGGTACACGAGCTCGACCGCAAACGTCGGCGCGTTCTCGCCCGTGCGTCCCTTCTGGAGCGGCAGCAGGTAAGCGCCCTCGGCAGACAGGCCGGGTCTGACGGGCTGGCCGGCGAGCAGCGCGCTCCAGAGGACCGACTGCGGCGGGAGCGTGAGGGCAAGGAAAGCCCGCTGGTTGTTACGGACCGCATAGCGCGCGCGGACGAGGCGCTTGCCGTCTTCGGCGACGAGGACGTCATACCGCGCTTCCTCGACGTTGGCGACGAGCACGGCCTTCGGCGTATACCGTGAGACCGTGACCGTCAGGCGCGCGCGGCGCGGCGCCGGCGAGCGGCGTGAAGCCGAACGCGACCATCGACGGCGACTCGCGGCCGTCGACGATGTCGCCGAGGTCGCTCGGGTCGGCCGGGTCGAAGCCGCGCGGCTGACGGTCGGTGATCTCTCCGGCGCCGACCACGTCGACGGCGACGCCGCCGGTCTCGCGTTCGGCTGCGGGCATGCGGATGATCGGAATGCCGACGACGCCATCGCGCGGCGCACGCGTCTCGGCCGACACGACGAGCGACGTGGAGGTCGTCAGGGGTTCGAGAAACGAGACCGTGAGCACCCCCGCGCGTGCGACCACTCGGCGACGGTGGCGCCGGTGACCTGGTTGACGGTGACGCCCTCGGGCGTCGATAGCACGACGTCTCGAGCCAGGCCCTGGACGACTTCGATGCGCACGCTGGCGGTGATCTGACTGCTTTCCTCGCCGAGCGCGACGAGCTCGGTGACGCGTGCGCGCGTGCGCAGCGGCAACGTCGAACGCCGGTCGTCGATCTTGCGCTTCCAGGAGAAGGCCAGGGGGCGGCCCGGCGGCGCCGTACACCATCCAGCGGTTCTCGGTCGCGCTCTCGCTTTGCTCGGCGACGAATCCTCCGCTGACGGTGAGGTCGACACCGGCGCGCGGCACGGTCAAGGTGACGGCCGAGAGGGCCGATGCGGACGGCGGCAGCGTCATCGACTCCAGACCTCCGGAGGACGCGATTGGCATGACGATCTCGAGCGCGATGACCGAGCGGCCGCTGCGGGAGACGAGCACGCGCGGCGGCGTGCCGTCGACGAGCGCGGTCGGGCGGCCGTCGAGCCTGCGCGCCGCGCACCAGCATGCCGGCGGGCATCTGGATGCTGACCCAACCTTGCTTGAGCACGTCGACGGTGAGGCGCGCCTCGCCCGTCACGGTATCGCCGTTGACGCGCAGGTCGTAATCGACCCGGGTCAACGTCGCGTCGACAGGCGGCGGCAGCGGGTCCGGCTTCGATGGAAATGCGCGTGCCCTCAGGGCACGGTAGTCATCCAGGGCGAGCACGACCCAACCCTCGGTGCGCGCGGGGTCCTGCGCGTGCGCCGCGGATGCCGTCACCGCCGCAATGCCCAAGACGAGCAGGGCTCTCAACGTTCGCGTCTGCATCAACATCGGCCGCCTCCCTGAGCTACGGCGTACACACGCCGGCTATAGACAGAGAACGGAGGACCGGCGAAAACTTGCGATCCCCTCGGATGACACCGTGCACTGCGACATCTCAGACGTCCGGCCGCCGGCTTTTGTCTTCTTCTCCTCCGATCTCGATTCTGTAAGGGCCGCAGCAGTGCAATCGGTTGGCCGTCAGCAACGCGTGTCGACGGGGCGCGAATGTCCGAATAGGATTCATCGCGCGCCGCGGCGAGGCGTGGCAACACGATCCACCGGCGGACAGCTGACGATCCGGCGCGAGGGATCGCGACGACGCGAAGAGAGGATCTCTGATGGTCGATGAGTTCATGCAGGCCGCGATCGAGGAAGCCGAGCGGGGACTGCGCGAGGGCGGGATTCCCATTGGGTCGGTGCTCGGTGCACCGCGGCCGGATCATCGGCCGCGGGCACAACCGGCGCGTGCAGCAGGGAAGCGCCATCCTTCACGGCGAGATGGATGCGCTCGAGAACGCCGGCCGGCAGCCCGCGTCGGTCTACCGCGAGTCGGTGATCTACACGACCCTCTCGCCGTGCGCGATGTGCAGCGGCGCGATCCTGCTCTACGGCATTCCCAGGGTCGTTGTCGGCGAGAACCAGACGTTCCTCGGCGAGGAGGAGCTTCTCCGCGGCGCGCGGCGTGTCGGTGGAGGTCGTGCAGGATCCGAGCTGCATGGAGCTGATGGCCGCGTTCATCCAGGCGCATCCCGCGCTGTGGAACGAGGACATCGGCAGCTGACGGGGCCTCGCCCTCGGACGTCGGCATGCGGCCGCGCGTAGCAATTACAGAGATGCCGGGCGGGCGACAGGATCGGACACTGAGCCGTATCCTTCCTCGCATCTTCGCATAGCTAGTAAGTGCCGCCAAATCAGCCAGTTAGTCGAGAATCTGTGGCGCCGGCACGGGCCGTGAAGGCACCGGTCGGCGTGCTCCCTCCGTACAGTCTGCCGCCGCGCTCGCCTCTGTCGTCGTAGTGGTCGTCGTCTCGGCGGCCGCGCCACCGGTCCTCCTCGAGTCGCTTGACGGACGTCAGGTCTTCCCGGCCACCAACTGGTGGAACCAGGACGTCAGCGCGGCCCCGGTTGACGCGAACTCGGCGCAGTTCGTCTCCTGGATTGGCGCGACGCGTCAGCTGCATCCGGACTTCGGTCCGCCGCCGTACGGCATTCCGTACGTCGTCGTCGCCGGCGATCAGGCGCGCGTGCCAGTCGACGTTCGAGTACGGCGACGAGAGCGACACGGGCGTGCCCGGGCCTGCCTGGCTACCCGATTCCGGAAGAGGCCAAGACGCAGCCGCACTACATCGAAGGCGACGTTCCCGGCGGCGGCACCTCCGGCGATCGCCACCTGCTCATCATCGATCGCGATCGCTGGCTGCTCTACGAGACGTTCGCGACGCGCTGGAACGCCGCGGCGGGCCGCTGGGAAGCCGGCTCCGGCGCGATCTTCAATCTGAGCACCAACGATCGCCGTCCCGAGACCTGGACGTCGGCCGACGCCGCGGGCCTGGCGATTCTTTCCGGGGCTCGTGCGCTACGAAGAAGTGTACGGCGCCGGCGAGATCACGCACGCGTTCCGGTTCACGACGCGCGCGACCAACGGCTACGTCTGGCCGGCGTCGCACCGCGCCGGATCGACCGCCGGCGCGCCGCCGATGGGCGCGCGCCTGCGGATGAAGGCGTCGAAGGACATCTCCGGCTACCCGCCCGAGATGCAGAGGATCTTCCGCGCGATGAAGCGCTACGGCCTCATCGTCGCCGACAACGGCTCCGACATGTACATCACCGGGACGATGGACGCGCGCTGGAACAACGACGTGCTCAACCCCGCGTTCCACTCGCTGCGCGCCGACGACTTCGAAGTCGTGCAGCTCGGCTGGGGTCGCGGCGACGCCGCCGCGCCGCCGACCGGGTTGCGGATTGTGCGGTAGCGCCACTGCGGCCTCAGTCGATGTGCGATCACCGGTCGCACGGGCCCGGGCCCGGGTCGCCTTTATAGCTGACGCGCTCCAGAAAGAGTCCAGCGGCGGGCGCAGTCAGCTCTGCCGGCGTGGCGCCGCCGGCCGTCGACCGCCGCGCGCAGCGAGCAATCGGCGGCGTCGGCCGGCTTCATCTCTCCGCGGCCGACAGCCGCGAGCACGCCGACCATCCGCCGCACCATCTTCCACAGAAAATGCGACCCCTGGACGCGGACCAGGATGAGCGCGCCGGCTTCGACGATCTCCAGGCGCTCGAGGACGACGACGGTGGATTTCTCGTCGGGGTCGTCGTCCGAGAAAGCGGCGAAGTCCTGACGGCCGACGAAGGCCTCGGCGGCGTGTCGCATGGCGTCGAGATCGAGCGGCTCGCGGATCCACCACACGAACGGCTTGGCGAACGCCGTGCGCCGGCGGGAGATCTGATAGAGGTAGCTGCGCGAGACGGCATCGTGCCGCGCGTGGAAGCGATGCGGCGCCTTGTCGATCGACAGGATGTGGATGTCGGCCGGGAGCTCGTCGTTGAGGCGGCGCCTGAGCGGTTCGGGCGCCAGGCTGGTATAGAGCTCGAGGTGCGCGACCTGCGCGAGCGCATGGACGCCCGCATCGGTCCGGCCCGAGCCGTACAGCTCGAACTCGCGGCGTCCCGCGACCTCGCGGATGGCGCGATCGATCTCGCCCTGCACCGTGCGCGCGTTCTTCTGGATCTGCCAGCCGCTGTAGCGCGTGCCGGCGTACTCGATGACGAGCTTGAAGCGCGGCATCAATGCTCGACGTTGAGGGCGCCGGCGATCTTCGCGGCGATGCGGCGCGGCACGAACCGCACGGCCTGCACGCCGATCTTGTTGGCGATGCCGGGCACGACGAGCGCCCGGCCCGCGATCATCGCGTCGTAGCCGGCGCGGGCCGCATCGGCCGAGCTCATCACGCTCGTCATCTGAAAGAGCCGCGACTTGCTCATCTGGGCGCGCTCCTGGAACCCGGTGCGCGTCGGGCCGGGGCACAGGCACGTGACCGTGACGCCGGTGTCCGCCGTTTCCTCGGTCAGCGCCAGCGACAGCGACATCACGTAGGCCTTCGACGCGTAGTAGACCGCCATGCGCGGCCCCGGCTGAAAGGCCGCCGTCGAGGCCACGTTCAGGACGCGTCCGCGCCGCCGCTCGAGCATCCCCGGCAGCAGGAATCGCGTGAGCGACGTCAGCGTCACGATGTTCAGCTGGAGCATGCGCAGCTGCTCCTCCGGATTCTCGCGCGCGAACTCACCGAAAGTGCCGAAGCCGGCGTTGTTCACCAGCACGTCAATCGT
The DNA here is from genome assembly GCA_963847975.1 of uncultured Acidobacteriota bacterium. Taxonomy (GTDB): domain Bacteria; phylum Acidobacteriota; class Vicinamibacteria; order Vicinamibacterales; family 2-12-FULL-66-21; genus DATBJJ01. The sequence goes on from CAWKBU010000010.1 coordinate 189,073, forward strand.
CACCTGTCGCTCGGCCATGATTCGTGCAACGTTGCTGGCCGCGTCGGGCTCCGACAGGTCCTGCGAGAGAATCGTCGCCGTGATGTTGTGCGCACGGGAAAGTTCGTCGGCGAGCGCCTGCAGCTTCGGCGCGCTGCGCGCCACGAGAACGAGATCACGGCCACCGGCGGCGATCAAGCGCGCCAGGTCCTCGCCGATTCCCCCCGACGCACCCGTCACGAGCGCGACTTCTCGCATTCGAGGATTGTACAGAATTTGACGGAGTTGTACGGAGGCAACGGGCTCAACACGAAGCAACGAAGACGAACGAAGACGTAACGGAGGCCTCGGGGCAAAAATCACCTTCTTGCCACCGGTCGCGCCGCGCGTTCGCGCGGGCCGTATCGAGAGCGCACCGGAGATCGCGAGCACCGTGCATCTCAGTGGTGCTCGCGATCTCCGGTGCGCTCTCGATACGACTCGCCGGCCCGACGGGCCGGCGACGCGACCGGTGTTCATAGACAGCCGGCGGACTCACCCGGTTCTCTTCGTTGCGTCTTCGTTCGCTTCGTTGCTTCGTGTTGAACCCGTTGTCTCCGTACGACTCCGTCGACATTGACCTCGCATCTCACCGCGAACCAACCACCGCCACCGCGTCGATCTCCACGCGCAGGCCGGCGCCCGGTAGACCCGAGACCTCGACGGTCGTGCGCGCGGGGCGATGGTCGCCGAACATCCGGGCGTAGACGGCGTTCATCTTCTGGAACTCGGTCATGTCGACGAGGAAGACGCCGCAGCGAATCACCTGGCTGAGGCTCGATCCCGCGGCCTCGAGAATGGCGGCGACGTTGCGGAGCGTCTGTTCGGTCTGCGCCTCCACATCGTCGGCCAGCTGCCCGGTCTGCGGGTCGCGGCCGGCCTGGCCGGAGACGAACACGAGGTTGCCGACGATGACGCCTGGAGAGTAGGGACCGACCGGCGTGGGGAGCTGAGCCGTGGTGACCGGTGTCAGGAGGGGCGATGTTGTCATGCCGGCATGCTACGGCAGGGCGCGCCCCGGGGCCAAGAGCAATTCCCGGCTTGACATTCCAATCATGTCAAGGTTAATGCTTGGAGCTATGAACATTGGCCAGGCGGCGCAGGAATCGGGCGTGTCGGCGAAGATGATTCGCCACTATGAGTCCATCGGGCTCGTCGCCGCCGCCCGTCGGACCGACGGCGGCTACCGCATCTACGACACCAACGACATCCACACGTTGCGCTTCATCCGCCGTTCCCGCGACTTGGGCTTTTCGATGAAGCAGATCGAAGAGCTTCTCGGCCTGTGGCGCAACCGCCGGCGCGCGAGCGCGGACGTCCGCCGCGTGGCGCAGCATCACATCAACGAGCTCGATCAGAAGATTGGCGAGCTGCAGGCCATGCGCCGCACGCTCCATCAACTCGTGCAGCACTGCCACGGCGACCGTCGTCCCGACTGCCCGATCCTCGACGACCTGGCGGGAGATCACCAGTGCCTATAGATCCCGTCTGCGGCATGACCGTCGATCCGGCGACCGCTGCGGGATCGTACGACTATCGAGGCACCAGCTACTACTTCTGCAACCCGTCGTGCCTGACACGGTTCAAGGCGGCTCCCGAGTCCTTCTTGCAGCCGCGCGCGGAGCAGGCTGCCACCGGGGTCGAGCGACGCGCTCTACACCTGTCCGATGCACCCGGAGATCGTCCAGCATGGCCCCGGCGCGTGCCCGAAATGCGGGATGGCGCTCGAGCCGATGACCATCTCGGCCGACGATGGCCCGAATCCGGAGCTCGTCGACATGACGCGGCGGTTCTGGATAGCGTCAGCGATCGGGCTGCCGGTGTTTCTCCTCGCGATGGCCGACATGTTCGGCGCATTTCGCGGCTGGCATACGACCGTGCTCCTGGGTGGCACTGCCTGTCGACGTGCTGCCGATGACGGTGATTAACTGGATCGGCCTCATCTGTTCGACTCCGGTCGTGCTCTGGGCCGGCTGGCCGTTCTTCGAACGCGGGTGGGCGTCCATCAAGAACCGTCAGCCGAACATGTTCACGCTCATCGCGCTCGGCATCGGCACCGCCTGGCTCTTCAGTGCCGCCGCAACCGTGGCGCCGCAGGTGTTTCCGGCCGGCTTCCGCGTGCACGGCGCGGTCGAGACCTACTTCGATACCGCGGTCGTGATCACGGTCCTCGTTCTTCTCGGCCAGATTCTCGAGCTTCGGGCGCGTGGCCGCACGGGCGCCGCGATCCGGCAGCTCCTCGACCTCGCACCGCGAACGGCGCGCATCATCCGTAATGGCCAGGAGCTCGACGAGCCGGTGGCGCACATCCGGCTGGGCGATCGCCTCCGCGTCCGGCCCGGGGAGAAGATTCCGACCGATGGCCTCGTCGTCGAGGGGCAGAGCACAGTCGACGAGTCGATGCTCACAGGCGAGCCGTTACCGGTCGTCAAAGAACCGGGACAGCGGGTCACGGGCGCGACGATCAACGGCACGGGGAGCTTCGTCATGCGCGCGGAACGCGTTGGGAGCGAGACCGTGCTGGCGCAGATCGTCCGGATGGTCGGCGAGGCGCAGCGCACGCGCGCTCCGATTCAGCGGTTGGCCGACGCCGTGTCGGCCTGGTTCGTGCCGGCGGTAGTCGTCGTGGCCGTCGTCGCCTTCGCGGCCTGGTATGTCTTCGGGCCGGAGCCGCGGTTCGCGCTGGCGCTGCTCAGTGCCATCGCCGTCCTCATCATCGCCTGCCCCTGCGCGCTCGGGCTCGCCACGCCGATGGCGATCATGGTGGGCACGGGCCGGGGCGCGTCCGCCGGCGTGCTGATCCGCAATGCCGAGGCCCTCGAGCGGCTCGAGAAAGTCGACACAATCGTGGTCGACAAGACCGGGACGCTGACCGAAGGCCGGCCGCGCGTGACCGACGTGACCGCCGTCGCGCCATTCTCGGACCTCGATGTCCTCAAGTATGCCGCCGGCCTCGAGCAGGCGAGCGAGCATCCGCTCGCCGCCGCGGTCGTGGCGGCCGCCCGCGCGCGGGGAATCAAACGCTCGGCGGTGTCGGGATTTCAGGCCTTGTCCGGGCTGGGCGTGTCCGGCGGCATCGAGGGGCACGCGGTTCTGGTCGGCAGCGCGAAGCTGCTGCGCGCGAAGGGCATCGAGCCCGGAGAGCTCGAACGCGCGACGGACAGCCTCAGGACCGACGGGCGCGCCGCCATCTTCGTGGCCGTCGATGGTGCCCCCGCTGGTGCCATGATCGTCGCGGATCCAGTCAAGTCCACGGCGGCCGATGCCGTTCGCCAGCTGCAGGCCGAAGGCCTGCGGATCGTCATGTTGACGGGTGATGTCCGCGCGACGGCGCAGGCGGTCGCGCGGGCGGTCGGCATCGACGAAGTGATCGCGGAGGTGCAGCCGAACGACAAGCGCGACGTGGTCGAGCGCCTCCAGCGCGAAGGCCGGGTGGTGGCCATGGCGGGGGATGGCATCAACGACGCACCGGCGCTCGCCGCCGCATCGGTCGGCATGGCGATGGGGACTGGCACCGACATCGCCATCGAGAGCGCGGCGATCACCCTCGTTGGCGGGGACCTCGGCGGCATCGTACGAGCGCGGCGGCTGAGCCGCGCGACCATGCGGAATATCCGTCAGAACTTGTTCTTGGCGTTCGTGTACAACGCGGTCGGCGTGCCGGTCGCGGCCGGCGTGCTGTATCCGTTCACCGGCGTCCTCATCAGCCCGATCTGGGCGAGCGCGGCGATGACCTTCAGCTCGGTGTCGGTCATCGCCAATGCGCTCAGGCTGCGGCGCGCTCCACTCTAGTATTTACCGAGGGGCTTCGCCCCTCGGATTCCCCTACACGCTCTCTCGCGCGCCGCTTCGTCGGCGCGCTCCGGTCGCGTGGCTCACTCGCTGCCGCTCGTTCGCGAATTCATGCGCCCCGGCCCTGGACGAGCCGCTACGGTTTCTTTTTCTGCCGCTCCAAGTCTTCGACCACGAGCCGATAGGTCACGTAGTACTTGTAGATGTTGCTGACGTAGGTGACGGTCTCGGCGCCGATCTTCTCCGCCGCGATGATCTCGACGTTGTTGAACCACACGTTCGGATCGAGACCGCGCCGCCCAGCCTCCGCTCGCAGCTGGCGAATTCGTGCCGGTCCGGCGTTGTAGGAGGCAAACGTGAAGAGGCCTTTGTTGACGGGGGTCATGGGCTCATTCGCGTAGTAGCGATCGATCATGAACCGCATGTATTTCACGCCGGCATGGATGTTGGGCTCGAGCTGGCTGATGTCGCCGACGGCCAGTTCCTTGCCGGTGGCGGGCATGACCTGCATGACGCCGACCGCCCCCACCTGGCTCTTGACCTTCTGATCGAGACGCGACTCCTGGTAGCCCTGGGCCATCATGAGCAGGAAGTCGACGTCGTACTTGCCGGCGTACTTCCTGAAGAGCTCGACGACGGTCTGAAACTTCTTGAGCTCCTCGGGCGAGCGCGCGTTCTCGACGAACTTCGTGCTGCCGATGTACCGCTTCAACAGCGTGTTGCCGAACGTCGTGCCCTGGCGATGGGTCTTGAGGAACGCGTCGAGCGCGGTCTTGAGCTGTGGGCTGTTCGGCCGGATCGCCCACGCCAGCTCACCACCCGTGCTGACCGCCAGATCGGGACGAGCCTTGATCTTCGGAAAGATCTTGCTCCAGATCTCGAGCTTGTAGTCGTCGACGACGGCGATGCCGAAGAGGCCGGCGTTCAACATTTCGAGCAGGTCTTCGTCTTCGAGGTCCTCTGGCGCCGGACGCAGCACGATCGCCGCCTTGCTTTCCTTCTTGAAGCGGGCGTTGAGCTGCTCGAGGTGCTCCCAGTAGCTCGACGACTTCCGGACGAAGACCTCCTTGCCCGCAAGATCGTCGACCGAAGCGAGCTGCGGGGATTGGGGGCCCGTCACCACGATCTCGTTGATCGGCTTGGTCGTCGACGGCATCGCGAAATCGACGACCTTGTCACGCTCGGTCGTGATGGTGAATCCGGCCGCGATGACGTCACCCAGCCCCGCGAGCAGGTTCGGCACCAGTTTCTCGCGCGTGGTCGGGAAGAAGACGACGTTCACCTTGAGGGTGCCCCGCTTCTTGTTGAGCTCGTCCTCGAAGGCTTTGAACGCCTCGTAGACGAGTCCCATCGGCTGCCCACGCTCGACGAAGTACATCGTCTTGGAGTGGGGAACGAGGACGCGGATGATCCGCCGTTTCACCATCCCATCGAAGTCACCGGTCCAGGGCTTCGGCGCGATCTCGAGCGCTGCTGGTTGAGGCTTGGTGCCCGCAGCAGGAGGCGGCGGGGGCGTGGGCTTGGGCTTGGCTTGCGCCGCAACTGGCGTTGGCAGGAGTAACAATGTGATCAGCAGGAGGGCCACGGCGGCCGATGCGGCGCCTCGAATCTTGCAAGTCATGTCAGGATTGTACCTCCGACCGATGAGCCGGTGAAGAAGGCCAGAGCCGGGTCCATGGTGGGGAACGCGCGCAACATCTCCGGAGCTCGCTCGTCCATATGACGACTAGTAGACACTTGGGAGCAGCGTGGCTGCTCTTCGGTCCTCACGATGTCGGTTGGCGCCTGTGGCGGTGAGCGGCCATCAACGCGCCTCTGAGCCGGCGCAGGCGGTGCCGACGCCGATTGCTCTCGCGGTCGAGGGCCGCTCGAATGCCGCCGTTTCTGTGGCGGCGTTCGGCCATACCGTCGCCGCCGTCTGGACGGCGTCCACGGAGACCGTTTCGGACATCTACTTCAGCGTCAGCACTGACGGCGGCGCGACGTTCGGCGCGCCGGTCCGCGTCAACGACATCGAAGGCGACGCACGCGCGTCGGGCGAGCAGGCCGCCAGGGTCGCGGTTGGGGCGGGCAATGCCATCCACGTCGCGTGGCCGGCGCGCCAGGACGGGATCTCGGTGATTCGCTATGCCGGATCCAAGGATGGTGGCCGGACGTTCTCGCCAGCGGTCACCATCGCCGGCGCGAAGACGACCGGCGCCAGGGGATGGCACGCGATGACGCTCGGCTATGACGGCCGTGTCCACGTCGTCTGGCTCGATGGCCGGAATGCGGCGCCCATGGCCACCGGCTCGGGACACCAGCATGGGAAGGCCGGTGCCACGCCGACACGTGCCGCCGGTGGCCCGCGTCAGGACATCTTCCACGCCTCGTGGAAGGGCGGGGACGAGCGGTCCGAGCAGCTGGTCCAGTCCTCCGTCTGTTTTTGTTGCAAGACGGCCATCACTACCGCCGGTGAGCACGTCTATGCCGCGTGGCGCCACATCTATCCCGGCAGCCTCCGGGACATCGCCGTCGCGCGCTCGACCGACAACGGCACGACTTTCGGGTCGCCTATCCGGGTCAGCGAGGACGGCTGGAAGATCGAGGCATGCCCCGACGATGGCCCGTCGATGGTGGCAGATGGCCATGGCGGCATTCACATCGTGTGGCCGACGCTCGTGGCTGGGGAGACGCCGCGGAAGGGCATCTTCTACTCGGCGTTGTCTGGTGATGCCTTTGGCCCGCGCACGCGGCTCGATTCGGGTGACACCGAACCGGCCCACCCGCAGATTGCCTCGGACATCCACACCAACACCGCCGCCGTCTGGGACGAGCGGGCGGGTGACACGCGGCGCATCGTGTTTCGACCGATCGCGGATGGCGTGGCCCAGCCGGCGCAGATGTTCAACAGCGACGGCGCCAGCTATCCGGTTGTGGCCGCGCCCGAGGGATTCTGGGTCGTCTTGTGGATGGCCGAGGGGCGTGACGGACGCTCGGTCATCGAAGGGCGGCGAATTCCTTCGGCGTCGAAGCACTGACGGCGACGGCGCGGTCAGCGGATTCCTGCAGTTGCCTGAGCGTGCCTGCGCTCACGTCTGGAGGTCCCGGCAAGCCGACCACGGACTCGTGCGACAACGCTCTCCAGATCGCGAGCGCGGCCAGGTACGATCCCAAGCCGCTCGGATGGAACCCGTCGCTTCCGTAGAGCGCGAGTGACGGATCGCGCCGCCATGCCTCGCGCCAGGCGTCTCCGGCCGGGAGCAACAGGCCGGCGACATCTCGCGCCGCGAGCGCGTACGACTTGCTGACGTCGTCGAAGTCGCGCGCTCGTGCCTGCGACGGCCATACCATGTAGAGCGCGGGACGGGCGCCGGCCTTCTGCGCCTCGACCGCGAACCGTTTTGAATAGTCGCGCAATAGCACCCGGGACTCCGGGAGCGCCGACGGCCCCTGCTGGAGGATCACGGCCGACCACCCGCCCCGGGCGATCGCCGCGCGCGCCTTTCCCTGATTCCAATGGTCCTCCAGGCTGAAGTTGCTGGCCGTTACGGCAGTTGTCTCGACGGCGACCGTGCCCGCCGCGCGGGCAAGGGCTTCGACCATCGCGGGGAGGTTGTTGGCGGCGGTGAGGCTGTTGCCGATGAAGAGGATGCGGAGTACCGCGGGCTTGTCCTGCGCCCGCGGGTTGCCCGCCATCCCGGTGGCGAGCGCAGCGGCGACCAGCACAAGGACTACCGGCGTCGAGCGTCGCGACATGGTCGAATACTATCGGTTCGCGCGCGCGGCGTCCTATCGCAGCGTCCACTGCGTCAGGTGCGTCGCATCGCGCACGATTACCCGGTCGCGCAGGACGATCGGCTGCGCGTAGACCGTGCTCGGTGCCACGGTGTAGCGCCGCACCTCGTGGTACGCGGCCGGATCGACCGGGGTCACGATCATCTGCGACTCGGTCGTCAGGAATACCAGGTGGGAACCCGCTGCGACGACGGACGCGCTCGTTGCGTTGCGCCCTTCGGTCGCCCACAGGATCTTGCCCGTGTCGGCGTTCAGCGCCACGAACTGTCCCTTGCGCTTCGACGAATGGCCGAAGAGCGTCCCGCGCACGAGCACCGGCGAGCTCATGTACATCGCGACGTCGGGCGTGTGCCAGGCCTCGGTCGCCGACCACGTATGGCCGGATTTTGCGATAGTCAGGCGGCGCGTGCCCTGACGCACCCCCGACACGATCACGCCCGACGCGGTCTCCACCGGCGTGACGATGTTCTCGTTCCACTCGTCGTCGAACGGAAACTCCCAGAGCATCTTCCCGTTCGCGCTCTCGACGCCGATGACCGACCGCGTCGTCATCGTGACGATTTGCGCCAGGCCGCCGAGCGTAACTTCGATCGGCGAAGCATAGCCCGGGCCTCGAACGGACGTCGTCCATCGGTCCTTGCCAGTCGCAGGGTCGAGCGCCACGAGCGTGCCACCGCGATCGTCGCCGACTTGAACGATGAGCCCGCTCTTCGACCGCAGCGGCGACATGGCCGTACCGCAAAAAAGCTTCGAGGTGTCGATTTGCGACGAGAAGTCCCGGCGCCAGACGAGCGCGCCCGTCGCCGCGTTCCACGCTGAGACGATCGCCGTCGTGCCAAGCGTGTAGACCCGTCCATCGGCATGGAGCGGGGTCGAGTACGGTCCCTTGGCCATCTCCTTGGCGTACGGGTTCTTCTGCGTGGGCGCCGCGTACTTCTGTGTCCAGGCAACGGTGCCTGTCGCGAGGTCGATGGCGGACACGACTTCTTCAGGATCGCGGCGCGCGTGGACGAAGACGCGGCCATCGCCGGAGACCGGTGACGAATAGCCTTCGCCGACCTCGACGCTCCAGCCCTTCTTCAACTCCGGCGGCCACGTCGCCGGGGCTTCGTCGGCGGTGAGGACACCGGTCCTGGCCGGTCCGCGCCACTGCGGCCAGGAGTGGCGCGGAGACGTCTGCGCGCTGCCCGTCGCGATCGCGAACAGAGCGACGAGCAGGCACGTCAGGCGTACCCTGGTCATCTCACGAACCCTTCTTGACCTTCTTCAACTCCTGCTCGCGATCGAGAAAGCTCACCCCGCTCGCGATCCAGGGCAGTGCCGGCTCGCCCTTCAGATAGTGCCCGAACCATTGCACGATGCGGCGCTGATAGTCGATCTGATTCGGTTTGCGGCGGTTGCTGTGATCCTCGCCGCCGTAGACGAGCATCACGACATCCTTCTTCGCCCGCCGCGCGATGTTGTAGAACTCGACTCCCTGGTGCCAGTGCACCGTGCCGTCGTTGTCGCCAAACGCCAGCAGCAGCGGCGTCTTCATCGTGCTGATGCCGAAGACCGCCGAGTTGCGGATGTACGCCGGCAGGTCCTCCCAGAGCGGGACTTCCATGCGTTGCTGACCGGTCTCGATGTGGTCGGTCTCGGCAATGCCAGCGCTCCAGTGATGGTTCCCGTAGTTGCTGACGAGGTTGGTGATGGGCGCCCCCGCCACGCCGGCGGCAAAGAGGTTCGTGTGGGTCGCGAGAAAGACAGTATCGAAGCCGCCCCACGAGTGTCCGATGATGCCGATGCGGGCGGCGTCCACGCTGCCCATGGCAATGACCTTCTTGACCGCGGCCCCGACGCAGTCCGCCACCGAGAGCCCAGGCTCGCGCGGCCGGAACACGATATCGGGCTGCAGGACCATATAGCCGAGGCTCGTGAAGACCGTCGCGTTGTAGGGATCGCGATCCGACGGGCTGCTCCAGCGGTGCACGCCGTCCGACAGGCGCTCGTACATGTAGACGACCATCGGGTACTTGCGGCCCGGCTGGTATCCGGCCGGGTAATAGAGGGCGCCTTGCAGCCGTTCACCGCGTTCGTTCTTGTAGTCGATGACTTCGGACTTGCCCCAGGTGTAGTCGGCGGCGAACGGGTTCGTCCGGGCGACCGCGCGGGCATCCTTCAGACCGGGACCGCCCACCATCACGTCAGGCGGATCGTCGAAGCCCTGCACGGTGTAGGCGTAGACGCCGGCATCCTTGGCCTTCGCAAGTCCGGTGATGCTCTTGTCCTCGACCAGCAGCGGCGTGATCGCGCCAGCGCCAGGGTCGAGCCGGGCGTAGCCGGATCGCTTGCTCCAGATGCCGAAGAGGCTGAAGTGGATCGGCTGGCCGGCGTCGATCCATTCCTCGTCGGGATCGAGTCTGACGTAGCGATGGCGGAGCTGTTCGGTCGAGCCATCGGTCAGGCGTGATGCGCCCGAGCCGTTGGCCGCCACGCGCCAGGCGTCGAACTTGTCGTAGAGGACCACGGCGTCGTCGTTCTTCGTCCAGCCGGCGACGCCGAATGAGGGCTTCTGCTTCACCGTCGCATCCGATTCCCGGTTGATGAAGGACGTCGCCGCCGCCTTCGAAATGTTGACCGTCGCGCGGGTGGCCGTATCGATCGTCCAGTACTGATCGGCCTGCAGATAGAGCAGGTAGCGTCCACCGGGGCTGGCCTGAAGGGTCTGATCGTCGATGCCGTCCTTGACCTTCGTGCGTGCTCCGGTCTCGATGTCGACGAGATGGATATCCGCCGCCGGCCGGCCAATCGTGCGCTCCATCGCGTACGACGACCAGTTGACCGCATAGGCCAGCCGTTGGCGGCGGAGGGGTGTGACGCGCTCGAAGAGATCGGTGCCGAGCGGGACGAACCGGTTGGTGTCGACGTGCCATGCGGCCAGCGTGTTGCGCTGGCGATCGGTGCGGGCGTTGATCTTCTGGCGCGGCATGACGTCGATGTCGCGCGCGTGCCAGACCTCGACGGCGGCTGGTTCCTCGGGTTCCTTCTTGTCGTCCTTCTTGTCATCTTTCTTGTCGGGCGAGCTCGCCGCGCCGTTGTCGTTGGGCTTGTCGCCGTCCTTGGCTCCCGTCTTCGGCTTCTCGTCCCATCGCGCCACGCCCACGAACACGGTCCGGCCGTCGTCGGACCACGACGGGCGGCGGAAGGACACGATGCGCGAACCGGCGGGGAAGCCGGGCGCCGAGGTCGGGTCGTACCGCACCATCTGGCCGAGCGCCGGCCAGGCGAGGAGCACCTGCGTCGGCCCTTCGTGGCGGTCGTCGGTCGCGCTGCGCAGGACGGTCAGGTCGTTGGCGTCCTTGCGCCAGGTGAGGCCGCTATAGATTGCCGTTGCCGAGTCGAGGACCCGCAAGGATCCCGTTTCGGGGTCGTAGAGCTGGACGCCGTTCCCGGTCTTGTCGTCGGCGCCGATGGCGAGCGCGAGCAGGGCGCCCTTCTCCTGCCAGGTGAACTCGGTCACGTTGCCGAACGTCGTGTCCTGGCCGGTTGCGAGATGCCGAACGATGAGCGTCGCGCCGACTGGGGCTTCCTCGGCCGGCGCTGACGCGTCAGGCGGATCCTTGCGCTCGGGCGCGTAGCGCTTCATGGCCAGATGGCTGCCGCTGGCGTTGAAGGCAAAGGTCTCGATGCCATCGACCGTGGCCATGGTGCCCGAGGCCAGCTCGAGAGTGCCGAGCTTGCGATGGATCGGCTTTTTCTGCTGGCGGAGCTTCTCTTCCTGTGACTCCGAGTAGCCGATGGCGTAGGCCACCCAGCGCGAGTCGGCGGAGAACGCCGGTTGGGCGCCAAACGGAATCGTCTTGGTCTCGCCAGCCGGAGTCGAGCCCGCTGCGACCGGGGCGAGTCGGAGCTCGTTCTCGCGGTTCGATCGATTGATGCCATACGCCAGCCAGCGCCCGTCGGGCGAGAGCCCACCCCGCGATTGCGTGACTAGAGATTCGAACTTGCCGTAATCGGCGTGGGTGACAGCGGGTCGCGCCTGGCCGCCGAGGATCGCGGCGCCGCTTAGGGTGGCGATGGTCGTGATGATGAGCAGCGGGACGTGGGCGTGATGTGTTCGCATGACGGTCCGAATTGTCCATCGAATCGCCGTTCCACGACAACGCCGCACCCGACCCTCTTGCGCTCAACCACCATTTCCTCTACGATGCAGTTCAAATGAGTCGAACCGAGACCCTCGGCGAGTTCGAGCAGCTGGTTCTCCTGGCGATTGTTCGTCTGGGTGCGGACGCGTACGGCTCCACCATCCGGCGCGAGAATCGAGGAGCGAACGAGCCGGTCGATTGCGATTGGCGCGCTCTACACTGCGCTCGACCGGCTGGAACGCAAGGGCTATGTCAGCTCGCGGCTCTCGGATCCAACACCGCAGCGCGGGGGGCGCGCCAAGCGATTCTTCCAGCTGCGGCCCGCCGGTGCGTCGGCGCTCGGCCGGTCGCGCGACGCATTGACCCGTATGTGGGCCGGAGTCGAGCTCGACGTCCAGAGGAGTCGCGGATGATTCGGCCGCCACGAGTTGCGCTCTGGTTGCACGCACAGTCGCTCGCGTCAGAAGAGCGCGAGGCCGTCGTCGGTGATCTCGTTGAAGAGTTCTGCTCTCGAGCGGCTCACGACCCGCGCGCGGCGCGTCTGTGGGTCTGGGCACAGACCGGCCGTTCCCTTGTCCCGAACCTGCGCCGGCGCTTGCGGAATCGTCGATCGAGGGCGGTGCCCGAGCCCCCTCATGGAGCCCGTATGTTGAACGGCCTGAGCACGGATCTCCGGTTTGCCCTTCGTCTGCTGAAACGCCAGCCCTGATGTCGCTGGTCGCGTTTCTATCCCTGGCGGCGGGACTGGCCCTGAACATCCTGCTCGTGACCATCGCCGATGCCGCATTGGCGCGAGCACTTCCGGTGCGCGATCCCGGCCGCCTGGTGGTGCTTCTGCTGCAGCGCGAATCCGGGCTGATGCACAACTTCTCGTACCCTGACTATCGCGACCTGAGCGAACGGGCACGAGCGCTCGAAGGACTGGTCGCATATGGCGGGGTGAGCGGGACCCTCGCAGGATCGGGAGGCGCGGCGGCGATCGAGGGGGAGGTCGTCTCAGGCAATTTCTTCGCGACGCTCGGGGTGCCTCTGCACGCCGGCCGCGCGCTGACCCGTGCCGACGACAGCGCCGGCGCGCCACCCGCCGCGGTCGTGTCCGAACCTCTGTGGCGAGATCGTCTGGGCGCGGCCCAACTCTCCGGCCAGACGGTCACGCTCAATGGCCAACCCTTTACCGTCGTCGGTGTTGTCGCCTCGCGGTTTTCAGGCATGCAGGTGGGGAGAAAGGCCGAGTTCTGGGTGCCGCTCGCACATGCGCGCGCGCTGACTGGCGACGACTTCCTTCCGCGCCCGACGACGTCGTGGTTGACGGTGATCGGCCGGCTGCGAGAGGGAACTGCCGCCGATGTCGCCCGCGAGGAGCTCGACGCCATCCTGCGCCGCGTCCGCGAATCGAGCGGCCGCCCGATCGAGCCCGTTGTCCTCCAGCCTGGCGCGCGTGGTGATTCGATTCTCTCCGAGCAACTCGCCTCGCCGATGGCGCTGCTGCTGGCCGCGGGCGCGGTGGTGCTGCTGGTGGCGTGTTTCAACGTCGCCAACCTGCAGCTGGCGCGGACCGAGGCGCGCCGCCGCGAGCTGGCGGTGCGGTCGGCACTCGGCGCCCGCCGCATCCAGCTGGTGCGCCTGCTGCTCATCGACGGATGCCTGATGTCCACGGCGGCTGGCGTCGCCGGCTTTTACGTCGCCGCCTTGTTCAGGAACAGTGCGGCGTCGCTCATCGCGTTCTATGGCCAGCCGGTGTCGCTGTCGATTCCCCTCGACTACCGCGTCGTGGCCACCGCATTCGTCCTGTCGTCTGCGACGGCCCTGGTGATTGGTGTGCTCTCGACGTGGCAGATCGCTCGCCGTCCGACGGCTGGCAGTCTGGCTGACGGACGTAGCGAATCAGGCGGCCGGCGTCCGGCGCAGCGGGTTCTGGTGGTGGCGCAGGTTGCGCTGTCGATGGCCCTGTTGACTGGCGCGTCGATGCTGGTGCGGACCCTCGACCGGCTTCGCCACGCGGATCTCGGCTTCGATCCGCGCCACGTTGCCGTTCTCCAAGTGTCCCCGGAGATGGGGCGCCTGGGCCGTGATGCCGCCGCCGTCTACTTCGACCGGGCGATGCAAGTGGTCTCGGCTCTCCCGGGCGTGGAAAGCGCGGCCGTCGCACACGTGATGCCGCTCGACTTCGGCGGGTCTCGCACGACGATCGGTGTCGCCGGCTATTCGCCGGCGGAAGGCGAGGACATGGAGATCAACTTCGTGCGCATCTCGCCGCAGTACTTCCGCACGATCGGCCTGCCGCTGCAACGAGGGACGGGCCTTCGACGAACGAGACCGGGCCGGGCAGCCGGAACGCATGATCGTCAATGAGACCATGGCGCGACGGTTCTGGCCGACGGCTTCGGCCGTCGGACGTCGGCTGCGCTTCAGCTCGCAAGGGCCCTTCGATGTCGAGGTCATCGGCGTCGTGCCTGACGTGCACTATCGCATGGTGCGGGAGTCGGCGACCCCGACATTCTACGTACCGCTGGCGCAGTGGCCGGCGAGCGCAGGCGTGCTGCACGTCCGGACCTCTGGGAATCCGTCGCCGAGAATGGCCGAGTTCAGGCGTGTCGTCGGCGCCGTCGACATCGGTGTGCCGGTGACGCGTGCGCACACGTTGCTCGATCAAATCGAGCGCAACGTCGCCGACGAACGGATGTCGATGGCGATCGGGCTGACGTTGGCGCTGGTCGCGCTTCTGCTCGCGACCGCAGGCATCTACTCCACGATGGCATTCCTGGTTGGTCGCCGGACGCGCGAAATCGGCGTGCGCATCGCGCTCGGTGCCCGCACCACGGACGTGCGTTCGCTCGTGGTGAGGGAAGGCGTGCTGCTTGCCCTCACCGGCGTACTCTGCGGTCTGACGTTATCGGCGTGGGTTGGCCACGGGCTGCGGCACCAGCTCTACGGCATCGGTCCGCTCGACGTGTCGAGCGTCGGCGCGGCGGCCGCGATCCTCGCCGGCGCGGCGCTGCTCGCAAGCTGGCTGCCGGCGCGCCGGGCCGCGCGGGTGGATCCGATCATCGCATTGCGGGAGTTCTAGAGGGGTCGGAAGGGCGGCTCATCGTCGTAGCTGTTTCAAAATTGGGTGGGGTCCCTTAGAGGCCCCCGTTTGCTAGAGTGGCTGGGTGGGCATCGGAAAATCGGCTGGCGTCGCCCTGGCGCTCGTTGTTGCTTCGTGTCAGCCGAATGGCTACCAGCGGCCGGACCCCGACTGGGCTTCAGCGCGCGCGGCGATGGTCCGCGATCAACTGCGGGGCCGCGACATTGTGAATCCTCGTGTGCTCGACGCCATGGCGCGCGTGCCACGGCATCTGTTCGTGCCCGACGCCGTCCGGGCCGACGCTTACGGCGATTTTCCCCTGCCGATCGGCGATGGCCAGACCATCTCCCAGCCCTACATCGTCGGGTTCATGAGCCAGGCGCTCGACGTCGAGCCGCACCACCGCGTGCTCGAGATCGGCACGGGCTCCGGATATCAGGCGGCGATTCTGGCCGAGCTGGCCAGGGAGGTCTACACGATCGAGATCGTCGCGGCTCTGTCCGAGCGCGCGCGCCAGACCATCGAGGGTCTCGGATACAAGAATGTGCACGTCAAGACTGGGAACGGCTATCTCGGATGGCCCGAGCATGCGCCGTACGACCGGGTGATCGTGACCGCCGCACCCGACGCCGTTCCGCCTGCGCTGGTCGAGCAGTTGCGCATCGGCGGTCTCATGGCCATCCCCGTCGGCACGCTCGACCAGGAGTTGAGGATTCTGCGTCGAACCGATCGCGGGCTCGAAACCTTACGAACGCTGCCCGTGATGTTCGTGCCGATGGTTGGCAAGCCCAAGTAAATCGGCACCCAGCCGTCGTGCCCTCGTGAGGCGCGTCAGCAGACGACCGCCGTGCCGCTGCACGAGACCATCAGCATCCCGTTTGACTGCCCGAGCACCTCGTAGTCCAGGTCGACGCCGATGACCGCGTTCGCGCCGAGCTCCTGTGCCCGCTGCTGCATCTCCGTCAGCGCGACGTCCCGGGCTTCCGCGAGCGCTTTCTCATACGTCGCGGAACGCCCGCCGACGACGTCGCGGACGACCGCGAACATGTCGCGGAAGATGTTGGCGCCGATGATGGCTTCGCCGGTCACGATGCCCAGGTACCGGTTGACGGGCCTTCCCTCCAGAACCGCCGTGGTGCTGATCAGCATATTTATTTCTACGCAGCCGCGCCGGCAAAGTTTCGCCAGGTGGCCGTCCCCGATGCGGCCGCTACCGGCGCCGCCACCGTCGGCGTTCTGGCTCAGGCACGCACGATCCCCAGCGGTTGTGTCGACTGCCACTTGCCGCGCGTGAAGTCCGGGAAGTCGACGGCGCTGCTGCGGCGGGCGTTCGACTGCTGGCTCAAGTGCACGACCGCGCTCAGCGCGGCGGCGTCGTAGACGTTCATGTCGGTCGGCACGCCCTCGCGCAGACATTTGATGAGGCGATAGTCCTCGATGTAGTCCATGCCGCCATGGCCGGCGCCCTGCGCGCTCTTGGTGAGATCGGTCCAGAGGGGATGGTCGTACTGCTCGAGGTAAACCTTGCCGTCCTCCCACTGGTGCTCGCGGCTCCGGCCCTCGACGTAGACCCGGTTCGGGTAACCCTGGAAGAGCCCCTTCGTGCCCTGGACGAGGTGGATGCGGCTGTACGGCCGGGGCAGGTTGGTGTCGTGACTGACGTAGATCGTGCGTCCGCGCGCGGTGCGGATGAGGGAGACGTTGACGTCGCCGAGCACGAACTTCTCCGCGCGCTGAGGCGCGTCCGCCGGATAGTGGTCGCGCGCCCACGCCTGCAGCCCACGCGACGGCCCGCTCATCGAGACCAGATACTCGAAGCGGTCGCCGCGGTTGATGTCCATGCAGTTGGCCACGGGTCCGAGTCCGTGGGTCGGATAGAGATTGGCGTTGACCTTCGACGCCCAGGCCCGGCGCCAGAGCCCTTCGCCGCGGTCCGCGAACTTGATACCGCGCAGATCGTGGAGGTAGCCGCCTTCGGCGTGCAGGATCTCGCCGAAGACGCCCTGCCGGACCATGTTGAAGACCATCATCTCCGGACGGTCGTAGTTGCAGTTCTCCATCATCACGCAGTGCTTCTTGTGCTTCTCCGCGTGCTCGACGAGCTGCCAGCAATCATCGAGGGTCATGGCCGCCGGCACTTCGGTCGCGGCATGCTTGCCGTTCTTCATGGCGGCGACGCACACCGGGACGTGCCATTCCCACGGCGTGGCGGTGAAGACGAGGTCGACGTCCTCGGTCTCGCACAGCCGCTCGAAGTCGCGCGGGCCCCGGCTGTACCCGGTCGGTTCCTTTTGCCCTGCCGCGACGACCAACTTCTGCATGAGCTTCACGCGCTCCTCGGCAATGTCGCAGACCGCAGTCACGCGCACGCCCGGGATCGCCAGCATGTTGCGGACGTGCGCGCCGCCTTGTCCGCCGACGCCGACAAAGCCGACGCGGACCTCCGGGATAGGCGGCGCCGCGAAACCCGCAGACAGTGTCCCCGCAGCCTGTGGCACGACCGCAGGCGAAGCCTCCGTGCTGGCCCCGGATACCGAGGCCCCAACGATGGCGCCGGCGATCTGCAGAAACGTGCGGCGATCGGGGTTGGTGCTGTTCGGGTCAGACATGGTATGGCTCCTGAGCAGTTTCTTTCGATTTGCGGTCGACGGAGGGAATGGAGGCAACGGGTTCAACACGAAGGAACGAAGCGAACGGAGACGCACGGAGGCTGTCACGTTGCTGTGTGACGGCTTACACCGCGCTCCGCGCGGTGTAAGCCGGCGCAGGAAGCCGCGACATGTCGAGTTCTCTCCGTGCGTCTTTGTTCGCTTCGTTTCTTCGTGTTGAACCCGTTACCTCCGTACTCTCCGTCAACACTCACTCACTCAACCGCACGACCCCCGGCCCGGGCATCGTGAGGAAGAACCGCGCGCGTGGCGCGGCCGCCGGGCACTCCGTCCGGTACGCATTCTGCCATCGATCGAGGAAGGCGCGCGCGTCCGGCTGGTCCACCAGGGCCCAGACGCTGCCGCCGAACCCGGCCCCGAACGCCGATGCCGCCCAGGCACCGTGCGCGCGGGCCGTTCGTGCGAGCGTCACGGTCTCGGGCACCTGGTTGCGAAGCCGCTCCTCGGCGAGCTGCTGCGAGCGGGCGACCGTTCGGCCGAACCCGTGCAGGTCGCCCCGCGCCAGTTCGTCGGCGGCCGCTGGCACGAGCCGCGTGCTTTCCTCGAAGAATTGTTCGAAGCGGTCGAGGAGCTCGCCGTCGGATCCAAGGAGTGCGCGCAGACGCCCGGGCGCGTCGCTCGACGACGAGAGCGCCGCGGCGAGCGAGGCGTCCTCGCGGCCGGTGTCGGTCCGCCAGCGTTCGAGTACCCGCGCCGCCAGCCTCGACGCGCGATTGTAGTCGTCGCGCGCCTGACCGGTCTTGCGTGCGGCCACGCCGCTGACGCCGATGGCAAAGACCAGCCCCGCCGGAAAGGCGACCGATCGTTCGTGGCGCGTGGGGCAGAACGCGTACTGCGCCAGCGCCATGGGCCTGCTGCAGAGGATGGCCGTGTGATCCTCGCTCCCGCCCTCGGTACCGACGCCGCTCTCGCCCACGAACCCGCGGAACGTCTGGCCGTTCTCGATCGTCGCGGCGTACGCGGCCAGATCCTCACGCCGGTCGTGCAGGTTCTCGATCCAGCGCGGGGTCTCATCGAGGCGATTGGCATGGACGAGGGCGAGCAGGACGGCCACCATCAGGGCGCTCGAACTGCTCATCCCGGCGGCCGACGGCAGGTCGCTCTCGAACACCACATCGACGCCGTGACTGAGCTCCGGGAAGTTACGGGAGAGCCGCCGCAACACGGTCAACGGGTAGGTTGCCCAGCTCGCCTCCGGCCGCGGCTCGTCCGTGTCGAGGACGAGCGAGGTCCCGCGGCCGAGATCGGTCAGAGACAGGCGCCGATCCGCGCGCGCGGCGGAGACAACATGGAACCCGCGCTCGGCGGCGCAGATGAGGCTGCGTCCGCCGCCGTAATCGGTGTGCTTCCCCAGGACCTCGATGCGGCCCGGCACGAACCACGCCCCCCAGCCAGCCCGATCCCCTTCACCGCGCTCGATCGCCATCGTCGCCAGCAGATGGTCGAAGCGGGTGCGTCGGGCGCTCGCTGTCCCTTCGGTGTAACCGGACGCCTCGAGTGCGCGTGCCAGATCGTCCGCGGTCACAGTGGTGTATCCACTCAAGGCCTGGCGTCGATGCCTGAAAGCCGACGCTCGACCTCGGCGATGTCTTCCCGGCGTGAGAGGTCCAGCACGCCGGCATCGACCGGCAGTGCGCGCAAGCGCTCCCCGAGGACGCGCACCGAGTGGCGCACGGCGTTCGGCAGCTCCAGCTCACCGCGCGGCGAAGGCTCGATGCCGCGGCAGGCGTCGAAGATCGACGGCCCGAAGCGCCAGCAGTTCATGCTGACGCGGATCTCGTCTCCGTACTGTTGGTGGAGTTGGACGTAGCGCGCAAAGGTCTCGTCGTCGGGCTTTTCGATGATGTCCTGCAGCATGCCGTCGGCCCCGATGCTGAGGAGGGCGAAGCTGCGGACGCGGTCCGCGTCGATGTTGCTGTGCGCGATGAGCGTCGATCGTCCGAACGCCGGCAACCCCGGGCCGTCGAGCGACACGAGCGCGCGCAGCACCTCGACGGGATAGTAGTTGTCGGAGTTGAGCACGAGGAAGGGCTCGCCAAGCGCGAATGCCTCGGCGGAGAGAACCGCATCGGCCGTTCCGCGGGCTTCCCTCTGGATCGCAAACCGGATACGCGTCCGCTCGGGAGGGTGGGTGCGCTCGTAGTAGTCGCGGACGAGATCGTGCTCGGGCCCGATGACCAGGCAGATGTCGTCGCAGCCGGCGTCGGCGAGCGCGCTCAGGATGTAATCGAGGAACGGCCGGCGAAAAGGGATCATCGCCTTCAGTCCCGTGTCGGCGATTTTCGCCTGCGCCGAATCCGCGGCCGCGCGCTCGTCCGCGCGTTGCATCCGGGTACCCTTGCCGCGGGCGAGGACGAGGGCCTTCACGCGCGGCGCCTCAGAACAGCGAATAGACCGCGCCGACGCTGAGAAGGATGGCGTCGGCTTTCCAGCGGTTGCGGTATTCCACGCCCGAGACATCGCGGTAGACGACATCGGGACGATTGACCATGTAGCCACCGAATCCGACGATCGCCACGCGCGGCGCGACGGTCCAGGTGAGCCCGACCCCCGTCCGCACCGCGAAGCTGTTCTTCGCGTCGAGGTCGGGTCGTGGGCCTTCGGGCAGCGTGTCGAGGAAACCCTCGTCGAAGTCGAGATCGTTGAATGATGGGCCCGCGACCACGGAGAAACTGATGAGGACGGGTTGGTCGCCGATGGTGTAGGCGACACCACCCATCAGCGGGCGGACTCGCAGCTTCGCGAACGCATCGCCGGTGGTGGGGTTGTCCACGTCGGCCCGGAACCAGCTCAGGCCGCCCGCAACGCCCCAGCCCTTCCGTGGGTTCAGACGCACCAGGGGGCCGAAACCGACGAGCGATCCGACCTCGCTGTCCGTAGTCTGGTAGAACGTGACCGTGCCGCCGACGCTGATGCGGCCCTCGGTCTGGGCCGCTGCAGGCGCGGCAACTGACAGCACCAACGCTACAACCCCAATCGCACACTTCATACGCGAAACTCCTCCAAACTCCTCGAAAATCCCGGCCGGCGCCGCTACCGACCGGCTTCGGGATCGTGTAACCGGCGACCGACGAGTCTGAAACCGAAAGCCTACAGTGAGACACTCGCGGGTCGCAAGACCGTGAAACGCGCTGATTATGCGCTGTGTTCAGCTGGTATCGCTTTTGCCTAATAGCTGCCAGGAGCCAATCATGAGCGTCCCAAGTTACTTGCCCGCCGCCCGCACGAAGGTGCGCAGCCTCGGTCTCGGATGCGTAAGCGTTCGCAACTCGGACGGTAGCGAGCTTGGCAAGCTGGCCGGGTTCGTGGTCGACCAGCAAGGCCGCCACCTCTGCAGCCTCGTGATGGACGTGGTCGGCGCCGCGGGATCGCAACAGGTCGAGTTGCCGATGGTGCCGGTCTCGTTCGATGCCGAGTCACAGGCGCTGCGACTCGTCCAGGCCGGTGTTCCCGTCATGATGGCGTTTCGACACGAGTCGGTGTCCGAAGTCGACGAAGACGACCTCTGGATTCCGATCGTCCACAGCGCGGCGTAGGTGCTCGGGAACCAGTCCTCGCCCTACCCCGAAGCGTTGCGTCGAACGCCGACGTCTCGCGTACGCTCCCGCGACGCGACCGGCGGCGACCGGGTAGATCTCCACCGCCGTAAGAAACAACTCGCCCTCCGGATCAAGCTCCCGGCAAGCCTCGATTCGTCCTACCTGCTGATCGGCGAACTGTGATGAGAATCACTTGATCGTTGACAAACTGGCGTGCGGTTCTAGTATCGTTCGTGACGCGAACAAAATACCGGAAGGCGCCGAACCGATGCGCAAGATCGACCTTACCAACTTCCAGGTCGCCACGAGCGAGACCGCGCGCCAGATCAATCGCCGGATCGCGCTGAACTTCATCCGCCGGCACGATCCGATGTCGCGCGCCGATCTGGCCCGGCTGTCCGGTCTCCAGCGCAGCACCGTTTCCGCGATCGTGGATCAACTCATCGATGAAGGCTGGGTCACTGAAGGCGCCGTCGGCCGGGCTCCGCGTGGGCGGCGGCCGCGCTTCCTGCATCTGAACGTCGAGCGCGCCGGCATCCTGGCCGTCGAGTTGCGGCCCGAGATCACGACCGTCGGACTCGCGCGGCGTGGACGCCCGTTTCGTGGAGCAGGCTTCGTGGCCGACACCTCACACCCCAGAGGCATTCGTGCGCAAGCTGGCGCGAACCGTCGCGACCATGCGGCGCGCATACCCGAAGATCGTCTGCGAGGGTATGGGCATCAGCGTCCCCGGACGCGTCAGCGCCACCCGCCGCCTGGTGTTCGCACCGAACCTGCGGTGGGGTGACGTCGACCTCGCCTCTCTAATCGAATCGGCGGTCGGGCTGCCGGTCGTGCTCGAGAATGCCGCCAACGCGTGCGCGCTGGCCGAATTGTGGTTCGGCCGGCACAGCGAAGATATTCAGCATCTGCTCGCGGTCACCGTCTCGGAAGGGATTGGTGTCGGCATGCTCGTCAATGGTCAGCTCGTGCACGGCGGCCAGGCGATGGCCGGCGAGTTTGGCCACATCACGATTGATGAGGATGGCCCACCGTGTCCCTGCGGCAAGCGCGGCTGCTGGGAACGCTACGCTTCGAACTCGGCGGCGGTGCAGCACTACGTGCACGGGCCGAGCTCGGAAGTCGGTGACATTCCCCGGTTCGAGGACTTGCTGCGGTTCGCCGATCACGGCGATCGTCGGGCGATCCAGGCGCTCGAGCGCATGGCGCGCTTCCTGGGGTTTGGCCTCGCCGGGCTCGCGACCGGTCTGGCCCCGGAAGTGATCGTGATGATCGGGGAGATGACGGCCGCCTGGGATCGCCTCGGCCCGGTTGTTCTCGACGAAGTGAGGAAACGCACGCTGCCGCACGTCGTCACGCGCATCGTGCCGACGGACCCGGCGACGCAGCCCCGGCTCCGCGGGGCGGTCGCGCTGGTCGTGCAGAAACATTTCGGCGCGCCGATTAATACATGAGCTGTTGACAGGGAGGGTTGACTTGCCGGCCGCTGAAAGCGGACGTGACCGGGCTCAGGTCCGGCTGACGTCGCTGCTCGTCCCGCCCGCGGCCGGGATGTAGGTCTTGAGCAGGTAGTCCTTGACCATGCGGTCGGCGCTGAACCGCCAGCCGAGCGTGCGGATCGCACGTTTCACGCGCGCGATCCACTCGCGCGGCAGGCCGTCGCGATCACGCTTGTAGTAGAGCGGGACCACGACATCGCGCAGGACCTCGAGGAGCGCGTCCCCGTCGCGCGCATCATGGACGTCGGTCGACGAGTGCGTCTCGCCCATGCCGATCGCGAAGCCGTTGATGCCGTCGTAGGCTTCCGCCCACCAGCCATCCAGGATCGACAGGTTCAAGCCGCCGTTGAGCACGATCTTCTGGCCGCTCGTGCCGCAGGCCTCGAGCGGGCGCCGCGGATTGTTGATCCACACGTCGACGCCCTGGACGAGGTGCCGGCCGACGTTGATGTCGTAGTCCTCGACGAAGACGAGCTTGCCGGCGAAGCGAGTGTCGCGGGCGAGCTGCGCGATCTCGCGCAGCAGGGCCTTGCCGGGGCCGTCGTGCGGGTGCGACTTACCGGCGAAGACGAACTGAATCGGCATCGTCGGGTTGTTGACGAGCCCGGCAAACGCTTCGATGTCGCGCAGCATGAGCGTGGCGCGCTTGTAGGTGGCGAAGCGGCGCGCGAAGCCGATCGTGAGGGCGTCGAAGCTCAGCGCCTTGCGGAGCGGGGCAATGAGCTCGGCGGGCTCGGCCCGCCGCTCGGCCTGCTGCGCGGTGCGGCGGCGCACGGTCTCGATGAGCTGCACCTTCAAGCGTCTGGTGCGTCTCCCACAACTCGCCGTCGTCGATGTTGTCGATGCGGTCCCAGAGCGAGGCGTCGCTCGCGCGCGCGGTCCAGTCCGGCCCGAGATGACGGTCGTAGACCTGCCGCATCTGGGGCGCCAGCCACGACGGCACGTGCACGCCGTTGGTGATGTGGCCGATCGGCACGCGATCCTCGCTGCGTTCGGGATAGAGCGGACTCCACATCGCGCGCGAGACCTGGCCGTGGAGCGACGAGACGGCGTTGGCCCGATGCGACGACTTCAGCGCCAGGACCGTCATGCAGAACGTCTCGTTGCCGTCCGACGGGTTGACGCGGCCGAGACCCAGGAAGCGCTCGCGATCGACGCCCAGTGATTCGCGCAGCGGGCCCAGGTGCTCGTCGACGAGGGCGGCGCTGAAGCGGTCGTGGCCGGCTGGCACGGGGGTGTGCGTCGTGAAGACGACTTGCGCCGCCACCCGGCGCAGGGCCTCCCACGCGTCGACGCCCTCGACGACCATGCGCTGGCGCACGACCTCGAGCGGGGCAAACGCGCTGTGGCCCTCGTTGAGATGGAGGACGCCAGGCGCGATGCCGAGCGCCGCCAGGGCGCGCACGCCACCGATGCCGAGCAGGAGCTCCTGCCGGATGCGGATGCGGTCGTCGCCGCCGTAGAGCCGCGACGTCAGCTCGCGATCCTCGGGCTGGTTGCCGTCGACGTTCGAGTCGAGCAGGAGGAGCGTGTTGCGCCCGATCGCGAGCTGCCACACGCGCGCCGAGATCGTTCCCGTCCGGGTCTCGACCGAGACGGTCACGGGCACGCCCTGGGCGAGCGCCGGCCGCATCGGCAGCGACCGGTGGTCGACGTCGATGTAATCCTCGTGCTGCCAGCCGTCGCGATCGAGGCGCTGCCGGAAGTAGCCCTGGTCGTAGTAAAGACCGACGCCGACGAGCGGAATCCCGAGATCGGAGGCGCTCTTGATGTGATCGCCGGCCAGGATGCCGAGGCCGCCCGAGTAGATCGGCAGCGATTCGTGGATGCCGAACTCCGCCGAGAAATACGCCACCGGCCGCGCCCAGAGCACGCCCGCATGACGCGCCCCCCACGTGTGCTTGGAGTTCAGATACTCCTGCAACCGCCGGTAGGCGTAGTTGATGCGGCTGTGGAGGGCGAGCTGCGAGGCCCGCTCCTCGAGCCGTTCGACCGAGATTTGCTGGAGCAGGGCTACCGGGTTGTTGTCGAGCGTCCGCCAGAGCACCGGATCCAGCTCGCGGAAGAGGCTGGTGGTATCGGGGTCCCAGCTCCACCAGAGGTTTTGCGACAGCGCGCCCAGCCGCTGATGCGCGGGGGCGACGAACTGTCCGAGCGTTCGCGCTTCCGTCACGATCGGCGACACTTGCGCCCCGGCCATCGTCAAGAGCCGCATGTCCTCGGCGCCGAAGGTCCGGGCCTCGATGGTCTGGACGACGAGCACGCCCTGCAGCAGCCCGCGCTCGACGATCGGGACGCCGAGGAACGAGCGATAGGGGTCTTCCCCCGCCTCGGGAAAGTACTTGAACCGGGGATGGGTGGCGGCATCGGCGACAAACTGCGGCCGCATGCGCTCGGCGACGAGGCCGGCCAGGCCCTCCGTCAGTCGCATGCGGACGCGCCCGACGCTCTCGGCGCGCAGACCGACGGTCGCCGCCAGCACGAGATTGGCGCGATCGGGTTCGAGGAGGTAGACCGAACAGACGTCGGTCTCGAACCGCCGCTGGATCAGATGGACGATGTTGTTGAGGGTTTCCGACGCGTTGCCGCTCGTCGACACCAGCCGGCCAATTTCTTCCAGCGTCCAGAGGTCCGAGTCCTCGTTGCGCGCCACATCTCTGATGCTCACCAAACCTCCGATTGCAACCTGGGGACGAAACGAAACTATCACCACTGAGCAAGAATGCTGCCCCCGCGTCCCGCGCCTCGGTCGGCATTTTACCGGCGAGTTGACGCGTCTGGCGGCGCGGGCGGATGCGCTTTCGGACATCTTTGTAGGAGGCCGGCGCCGAGCCGTACACAAATGCTGTCTTCGGTCCCAGTGCGGGGCGCTTGGTCGCCTCCGCCGCACCCAGACCCGCCGAAATCCGGCGAAATTGCCGCTCTGCGTCAGCGGATCACCTCTTGCTACCTCGCTCGGACGAGGACACACGCCCGCCATGTTGTCAGGGGAGCGCCAGGCGTTAGAATTCCAGCGATTGGTGGAACGCGTGCGCGGCGAGTTCCTCGAGATGCCTGGCCTGCGGCTGACGATCCCGCAGGCGGCGCGGCTCTGGGGGCTCGACCGGCCGTCGTGCGAGGCGGTCGTCGACGTCCTGGTCCAAAGCGAGTTCCTGCAGCGAACCGCGTCCGGGGCGGTGGCGCGAGCCGACGACTAGCCGCACCGCCCGTCGCGCCGACGGGATGCGCGCGTCAGCGGCCGACACAACCGTCGGCCGTGTGGCACGTGCCTACATTTGTGTCTGAAACGAGCCGGTCCTGCTACCATGCGTGCCATGACGCCCTCACGTTCGTCGATGTCCTCAGCGGGCGAGCTCTTTTCCAGCTACGACGGCGGGGTTGGCTACGACGAGATGTTCGACGCCGCCGCCGCCCGGCCCCAATACGGGCCCCTCTTCGATGAGCTCCGCGCCTCCTCGGCGGGGGAGTTGGCCCTGCGCCAGGTCGAGGCGGACAGGGCCTTTCTGACCCAGGGCATCACCTTCACCGTCTACGGCGACGAGGAGGGGACGGAGCGGATCTTTCCGTTCGACCTCCTGCCCCGGATCATCACCGCCGCCGAGTGGCGCACGCTCGTCAGCGGCTTGACGCAGCGCCTGACGGCGATCAACCTGTTCCTCAAGGACGTCTACCACGAGGGCCGGATTCTCACCGAAGGCGTGGTGCCGCGCGACCTGCTCTACAGCTGCAAGCACTTCCGGCGCGAGATGCGCGGCGTCCGGGTGCATCGCGACATCTACGTCTCGGTCGCCGGCAGCGACCTCGTGCGCCTCGAGGACGGCCGCTTCGTCGTGCTCGAGGACAACCTGCGGGTGCCGAGCGGCGTCTCCTACATGCTCGCCAACCGGGAAGTCACCAAGCGCGTGATGCCCGGCCTCTTCGATCGCTATCAGGTCAGCCCGATCGCCCAGTACGGCCAGGCCCTGCTGGCGACGCTGCGCGCGCTCGCGCCCCCGCACGTCGCCGATCCGACCTTTGTCGTGCTGACGCCGGGCGTCGGCAACTCGGCCTACTTCGAGCACGCGTTCCTGGCCCGCGAGATGGGCGTGGCGCTCGTCGAGGGCCGCGATCTCCTGGTGCACGACAACGTCGTCTACATGCGCACGACCGCCGGGCTGCGCCGCGTCGACGTCATCTACCGCCGCGTGGACGACGATTTCCTCGACCCGCTGGCGTTCCGGCGCGATTCGCACCTGGGCGTCGCGGGTCTCCTCAACGCCTATCGCGCCGGCTCGGTGTCGCTCGCCAACGCCATCGGCACCGGCATCGCCGACGACAAGGCGCTCTACGCCTACATCCCGGCCATCATCCGCTTCTATCTGTCCGAAGATCCGATCCTCGACAACGTCGACACGTATCTCTTGTCGAATCCCGACGACCGCCGCTACGTGCTCGAGCACCTCGATTCGCTGGTGGTCAAGGCGGTGGGGGAGTCGGGCGGCTACGGCATGCTGGTGGGGCCGCACAGCACCGCGCGCGAGCGCGAGGAGTTCCGCGCCAAGATCCTGGCGGAGCCGCGCAACTTCATCGCCCAGCCGACGCTGGCGCTCTCGCAGTCGCCGTGCTTCATCAACGAACGAGTCCAGCCGCGCCACGTCGATCTCCGGCCGTACGTCCTCTACGGCGAGACGGTGACCGTCGTCCCAGGGGGGCTGACGCGCGTGGCGCTCAAGAAAGGATCGCTCGTCGTCAACTCGTCGCAGGGCGGTGGGAGCAAGGACACCTGGGTGCTCGAGGAGTAGAGCCACGGATCACACGGACAACACGGACTGCGGTGGGAGGAATTCTAGCCGGACATGTTGCTATCACGCGTCGCTGACGCCCTCTATTGGATGAGCCGCTACCTCGAACGCGCCGAACACACCGCGCGGCTGATGGACGTCCGTCTCGACCTCGGGCTGGACCGCCGGCCGAGCGGCGACGGCTGGGACTTCGACCGGCTGTTTGCCGCCCTCAGGCTGGCGCCGCTCGCCGAGACGCCGACGAGCCCGGCGGCCCTCATCGATGCGCTCGTCTTCGACCTCGACTATCCCGACTCGGTGCTCGCCTGCGTCACGGCGGCGCGGGAGAACGCGCGCCAGGTGCGGGAAGAGATCAACTCGGACATGTGGGAGCAGCTGAACGCGCTCTTCCTCCGGCTGAAGCAGGCGCGCACCGAAGGGACGTGGTCGAGCCGGCCGCACTACATCTGCCGCATGGCGATCGAAGGCGTCCACTTGTTTGCGGGGGTGACGGACGCGACGATGTCGTACGGCGAGGGCTGGCAATACCTGCAGGCCGGCCGGTATCTGGAGCGCGCCGGTGCGACCGCGGCGCTCGTCGATCTCTACTTCCGCGAGGATGTGCGCCTGCCGCCGACGCACGCCGAGTGGGTGGGACTGCTGCGATCGTGCGCGGCGCTCGAGGCCTATTGCCGCGTGTACACCGCCCACCTCCGGCCCGAGCTCGTCGCCGAGTTCCTGCTCCTCAATCAGGACTTCCCGCGGTCGGTGCGGTTCTCGGCGGCGCGAGTGGAGTCGGCGCTGCGGGCCGTCGCACAGCTCGCCGGACGGACGAACGACGGGCGTGCCGAACGGCTCGCGGGACGGTTGCACGCCTCGCTCGACTACGGACAGGTGGACGAGATCCTGAGCGAGGATCCACACGCCTACCTCGAGGCGGTCGGCCGCTACTGCGCCCAGATCCATGCCGCGGCGTATCAGAGTTACATCTCGTATCCGATCGAGTCGGCGTTGCCCGCTTGATCGGTTCAGGGTTCAGGGTTCAGGGTTCAAGGTTCAGGAAGAAGAGACCGTGCAGTACACCATCCGGCATGTGACGCGGTTCATTTACGATTCGCCCATCACCGAAAGCGTGATGGAGGCGCGCGTGCAACCGCGCAGCGAGGGGGCGCAGCGCTGCGTGCGCTTCAACCTGAGCACGACCCCGATTGCGCGCGTGCGCATGTATCAGGATCACGACGGCAACATCGTCCATCACTTCAATATTCCCGGGCGACTGTCGCGATTGACCGTCGTGGCCGATGCGCTCGTCGAGTGCGGAGCCGCTGGCGCCGGTGCCTGAAGCGCTCGCGGCCGGGGCATGGGAGCGGCTGGACGCCGCGACGGCGTCGGGCGCCTTCTGGGAAGTGCTCCATCCGAGCCCGTTTGCGCGGCCGACCCCACGGCTCGAGGATTTCGCCCGCGAGATCGATCTCCAGCGCGCCGAGGATCCCCTCGCGACTGCTGCGACGCATCAACGCGGAGCTGTTCGACCGGTTGACGTACAGCCCGAAGAGCACGCGCGTCGATTCGCCGATCGATGACGCGCTCGAGTCGCGCAAGGGCGTGTGCCAGGATTTCACCCACATCATGATCGCGCTCGTGCGGCAGCTCGGTATCCCGTGCCGCTACGTGAGCGGGTACCTGTTCCATCAGCCCGACGGCGACGTGCGCTCGCCGGACGGCTCGACGCATGCCTGGGGCGAAGCGTGGCTGCCCGAATTGGGATGGGTGGGCTTCGATCCGACCAACAACCTCGTGGCCGACCATCGCCACATCCGCGTCGCCGTCGGCCGCGACTACGCCGACGTGCCGCCGACGAGGGGTGTCTTCAAGGGGGCAAGCGCGGCGCGCAGCGAGCTGTCGGTCGCCGTCCGCGTCGGGACGACCGGCCAGAGCCAGTCGATGACCGCGCACGAAGTGCCGACCCACATGCCGTGGGTCTCGCGCGAGGTCCCATCGTCGTTGCCGCGGCCAGACCTCGCCCAGCAACAACAACAGCAGCAGTAAGAACTCCGGCGGGTGTCACGGCATCACGTACATGAGCCATAGCCGTCGGCGCGTTCAGCTGGGTCTTGGCATCTCACCGGGCTCGCGAGCGTTCGGCGATCGGTCCGACGGTCGTCGCGATGCGGCGCGACAGGCCCGGGATGTCGGTGAGGGTTCCGGCGAAGTCGTCGACCCAGATCTTCCGATCCTTCGCGGCGTCGACGAGGCGCGCCTCGACGCGCAGCCGGTCGCCGTCCACGTGCAGGCTGCCTTCGAGGATGAGCTCGGCGTTGAGCGCCTGTGCGATCTCGCGCAGCGGCCGGCGGGTGCCGGCAAACTGCAACGCGCTCGTGTGCGACACGACGCCGAGCACGCGGTTGCGGGCCAGCTCTCCGGTAAGGCTATCGGTGAGTCTCGCCGCCAGGAGCACGTCGGCCTGGCTGTTCGAATACTCGGCGAAGGGCAGCACCGCGATCGTGACGATCGGGGTGGCACTGCCGACCGACGTCACGAGCCCGCTGCGCCACACGGTGAACGCGAGCGGGAGCACGACCAGGAGCGCGGCGCCGAGCGCGACGAGCCCTGGGGTCCACCGCGTCTGTCGCGCCGGGCGATCGATTGCCGAGCGCGCTGCCGCCTCGGGTAGGGGCGCTGCTCTCTTTGCGAAGTCCGGGACATACGCGCCGCGCCGCATCCCGATGACGATCGGGTCGTGGCGGCCGCTGCCCGCGTAGTACTCGTCGAGCTTGGTCCGCAGCCGGCGCGCCTCGACCCGGACGATGGAATCGATTCGCGGGTCGTACTGTTCGTCGCGCCCGAACACCGCGACGCCAATGACGTACTCTTTGAGCTGATCGCTCTCCCCCGCAATCGAGCGTTCGACGATGTAGCGGAGGAAGCCGCTCATCCGATCGGCGTTGGCGAAGCCGTCGCTCGCCAGGAGGCGATCGAGCTGGAGGCGAATCTCGTCGGCTGACGGTTCCACGGCGTCCTGATCTCCGAAAGGCCAGTATGGACCAGATTCCGGCGGCCGGCGCGCCGCCAGGTGGGGTTAGTAACCGTGACACTCACCGCAACTCACTGACAGGCCGGTCATTTGGCTGCGACACTCGGGGCTGGTTCTCCGTCTGACCTGTTCAGGAGGTTCACAATGTCGAATGCACGTCGATTCACGCACCGAACGCTGGCGGCCCTTGGATTCCTGTTCTCGGTGGCGGTTGCCGCCGAGGCTGGTCCACCACTCATCTGTCATGCCTTTGACGCCGGTACGGCACCGCTCCTTACTTGGGGGCAGGGGCAGGGTTGGGACACGCCCGACCGTTCGTACGACGTCAGCCGCCTCACCGCCGATACCGTCGCGCTGCTGACGCCCGACGCGCCGATTCTTGCCCGCATGGAGAATCTGCGGCGCGCGACGATCTACGCCGCGCGGGATAAGAAGGCCGCGGCGGAGCTCATGAGCGCGCTGATGAAGCGCGCCGAGGGCGGCTCCCGCGACGGCCTCGCCTGGTTCGACGCCGGTTACCTGGCGGAGTCGTACCGCCAAGCCAGCCACATCTACAAGTGGGACATGCTCAGCGCAGCCGAGCGAGCGAAATGGACCTTGCGGTCCGAGCCGGGTGGCGTCGACGGCTATGCCATGGTCGTGAAGGCGATCGCGATGGCCGGTGCCAACCCGGAGATGGAGTTCGCGGCCTCCTTGATGAAGGAAGGGACGGTCGGCGCCGAGCATCGCCGCCGGGCGGTGGCCGGTGCGCGGTCAGGATCGCTCCTCGCCAAGAATCTCGCGCACTGACGGATTTCGGATCCGTGCGCCATACGCCGGCGCACGGATCCCCGGTTCCCTGATCCACGAGCGGTTCCATCTCGGGTATGCTGAGCAGGCCGACGGGTTCGTCCGATCGGCGTCGTGCAGCGGTGATGGAACAATGACTAATGCTCAGGCAGACGCGCGGCGCTCGACCACGCGCGTGCTGGTCGTGGACGACGAGCCGGCGGTGGCCGAAGTGCTTCGGCGCCTGCTCGTCAAGGAAGGGTACAGCGTCGACGTCCGCAACGATGGCCAGGAGGCGCTCAATGCGATGTCGGACGTGCGCCCGCATCTCGTCCTCTGTGACGTGAACATGCCCGGCATCACCGGCATCGAGGTCTGCCGCCGTTTGAAGCAGGATCCCACCTACCGGCTGACGCCGGTGGTGATGGTCACCGGCCAGGCACAGCGCGAGGCGCGCCTCGAAGGACTGGAAGCCGGGGCGGACGACTTTCTCGCCAAGCCGGTCGATCCGCAGGAGCTCCTGATCCGCGTGCGCTCGCTCGTCCGGATCAAGCGCTACACCGACGACCTCGACTCGGCCGCGTCCATCATCATCGCGATGGCGCTCCTCATCGAGGCGCGCGACGGCAATACCGAGGGCCACTGCCACCGGATGGCCAACTACGCCACTGCGCTCGGCCGGGCGCTCGACCTCGGCGAGGAGGATCTGCAGGCGCTCCACCGCGGCGGCTTCCTGCACGACATCGGCATGCTTGCCATTCCCGACTCGCTGCTGCGGAAGACCGGGCCGCTCGACCCCGACGAGTTCGAGCTGATGAAGTCGCACACGACCGTCGGCGACTCGCTCTGCGGCAACCTGCGCTCGCTCGACTCGGTGCGGCCGATCATCCGCCACCATCACGAGCGCTACGACGGCTCCGGTTACCCCGACGGCCTGGCAGGTGACGAGATCCCGCTCGTCGCGCAGATCATGGGCGCTCGTCGACGTCTACGACGCCGTGACCACGCGGCGCCCGTATCAGGGCCCGCACACCGCGCAGGAAGCGATCGACATCCTGCGCGGCCAGGTCGCCCGCGGCTGGCGGCGCGCCGACCTCGTCGACGCTTTGCGACGCTGGTCGAAAGCGGCCGCCTCAAGACGTTCCAGGGGTAATGCGCGGCGGCTGGAGCGCTCACTTCTGCTGGCGGCACTCGTGATGGCGCCGGCACGCCCGGCAGGAACAGGCGCTCTGCCGCGCACCCGCATCACTGCAGCCGCACCGCGCATCCTTCCCTCCGGGGCACGTCTTCAGGCGCGCTTGACGACCGCAGTTTCGAGCGCGAAGTCGCGCGCCGGTGACGCGGTATCCGCCGTGCTCACGGTCGACGCGGCCGCGTCGGGCCTCGTCGTACCCGCCGGAACTGTGATTCGCGGCGTCATCCGTCAGGCCACGCCGTTTTCGTGGTCGGCGTCGCAGGCCGTGCTGGCGCTCGACTTCCGCGAGCTGGTACCTTCCGGCTGGCGCCGCCATCGCGATCGCCGCTCGTGTCGTCGCCATCGACAATGCCCGCGAGACGGTGGACGCGACCGGCCGCATCCTCGGCATCACGCCGCCGCGCGAGGCGCCGTCGAGCGCAGAAGACGCGGTGATGCTTGCGCGCCGTCGTGCCCGAGCTCTACGACGCTCGCCGTCGTTCAGCATCCGCGAGCTCGAGCGGCCCGACATCGTCTACGGCCCCGGAACCGACTTCGTCCTCGAGACGCTCGCGCCGACACCCGGCGCTCCCGCTCGCGAGCCGCGCGCCGATGCCGCTCCCGACGCCGGGGTTGATGGTCGCTCTCCGCGGCGCAGCCGCCGCGGACCATGGCCGGCACGCCCGCCCGGCCGGCGGACGTCATCAACCTGGTGATTCAGCGCGACCGACGACGAGCTCGAGGCGGCGTTCGCCGCCGCGGGGTGGACCACCGCCGTTGCGCTCGGCCTTCGCGCGGACGCGCGGACGGTCCTGGCCGTGGCCGAGGATCGCGGCTACACGCTCGGTCCCGTATCGCTGCAGTCATTGAGCGGCCGGCCGCCGGATCGCGTGTTCCAGAAGCAGACCAATACCTTCGACCGGCGCCATCACGTCCGCATCTGGCGCCTGGCGCAGACTGCATCGAGGGCAGGCCCGTCTGGGCGGCCAGCGCGACGCACGACATCGGCATCAAGTTCGCGCGCGCGGAACGGACGTTCACCCATCGCGTCGAGGCCGACATCGATCTCGAGCGTCAGAAGATCGTGGACGATCTGCGGTTCGCCGGTGTGCGTCGAGCGCTCCGCGCTCGCGCGCCGGGTGGCGATTCCGGCGCAGTTGACCAACGCCACCGGCGACGCGATGACGACCGACGGCCGGGTCGCGGTCCTCGTCCTCCGCCGCCGATAAAGCGGCAAGGGCCGGGCGCCGCTCCATCCGTTCGGATGAAGCAGCGTCCCGGCCCTTGTTGTTCCTGCCGCGCCCGACAGCGCGCGCGTCAGCTCATTACTTCGTGCGGCTCAGCGTGACGAACGCCTCGCCGCCCTTGCGCGCGACGAGCAGCAGCGCCGGCCGGTCGCTGACCTGGCCGAGCGCCGACTTCAAGTCGGTCGCCGACTTCACCGCCTGTCCGTTCACCTGCGCGATGACGTCGCCAGGCTGCAGGCCCGCCGCGGCCGCGGCACCATCAGGATCCACGTCCTCGGATGACGACGCCTTCGCGCCGGCCGGTAAGCTCGAGCTCCCGTGCCACCTCGGGCGTCAGCGGCTGCACGGTCATCCCGAAGCCCTGTGCGTCCGTCGGGGTCTCCGCTCGTCGCCGCTCGCGGCCCGCTCTGGATCCTGGCATCGAGCGTCGCCGTGGAGCGTCTTCCTTGCGTCCCTCGCGCAGGACCTCGACCGCCACTTTCGACCCGGGCTTCGTGCCGGCGATACGGTTGCGCAGCGCGTTGTTGTCGGCCAGCTTCTCGCCGTCGAGCGCGGCGATGACGTCGCCCTGGCGCAGGCCGGCGCGAGCCGCCGCGCTCCCGGGTTCGACGCCGCTGACGAGTGCGCCGCTCACGTCGGCGAGCTTCAGGCTCGCGGCGATGTCCGCGGTGACGTTCTGGACCGTGACGCCGAGCTTGCTGCGGCTGACCTTGCCGTCGGTCTTCAACTGGTCCATCACCGGCGCGCCATGTTCGACGGAATCGCGAACCCGAGGCCGATGTTGCCCCCGGTCGGCGTCAGGATCTGCGAGTTGATGCCGACGAGCTCGCCGCTCAGGCTGATCAGCGCGCCGCCGGAGTTGCCCTGGTTGATCGCCGCGTCGGTCTGGAGGAAGTCCTCGTAGCTGCCGTCGCCGACGCCGGTCGCGCGGCCCTTGGCGCTGATGATGCCCATCGTGACGGTCTGGCCGACACCGAGCGGGTTGCCAATCGCGAGCACGACGTCGCCGACGCTGACGCGGTTGGAGTCGCCGATCGGCAGCGTGTGCAGGCCTTGCGCGTCGACCTTCAGCACGGCCAGATCGCTCGCCGGATCGGTTCCGACGACCTTGGCGTCGAACGTGCGCTTGTCGGTCAGCTCGACGCGCACGCGGTCCGCGCCGTCGATCACGTGGTTGTTGGTCAGGATGTAGCCGTCAGCCGTGGTGATGACGCCCGACCCGAGGCCGGCCTGGCGGGGTGTCCGCTGCTGCCGCGGCGACTGGAACCGGCGGCCGAAGAACTCCCGGAACATCGGGTCGTCGGGCAGTTGCGGCATCCCGGTCGGGACCATCGACGACTTCTTCTCGACCCGGACGGTCACGACCGCCGGCGCGACGGCGTTGACGATGCTGGCATACGACCCGTTCGCGGGATCGGGCCCGGAACGCGTCGAGGGTGCGGGGTTGGCGGCCGTCGACGACGCTGACGCGGCGACGAGGGCCTGCGGCGACTGGGTCTGTCCGACGCTGTATCCGGCAAGCGCCACGAGCGCGAGGACTGCGGCGCCGGTGCCGGCCCGGGTCAGCAGACGACGCGGGGAAATGTTGGCCATGGCGATCTTGATCTCCTTCTCCATTGCGATCACCGGCCGTGCTTTTCGACCGGTCACAAGGTAAGACGAGAATCAGGGTTGCCAGGTCGTTACTGGATCATTACAACGGTGTAATGAATTGGGCGTGGTTCGGGGTTCGGGGTTCGGGGTTCGGGGTTCGGGTTCGGGGTTCGGGGTTCGGGGTTCGGGGTAGGAACGAAGACATCGACAGCAGCGCCTGCGGCCCGAGCGCGGCGCGAAGTCGCCGCGCGAGAGCGAGCGGGGGTGGGGCCCCGCGAGCATTGATAAATGCAGACAGAAAGCCAGTACAGTCCGCCTCACTCCAATTACGTCACCCGCGGCAGGCTCACGACGAACGTCGATCCTCGGCCCGGCTCGGTGCTGACCTCCACGGTCCCGCCGTGGGCCTTGACGATGGCGCGGACGAGGCTCAGGCCGAGTCCGAGGCCGCGTTCGGTGCGACTCTGGTCGCCGCGATAGAGGCGTTCCCAGATGCGGGGCACGTCGTGCGCGGCGATGCCGATGCCCGTGTCGGCGACTTCGATGCGCACATCGCGTTCGTCGGCACGTGCGCTGACGGTCACCGTTCCCCCCGCGGGCGTGTACTTGATCGCGTTGTCCACCAGGTTGGCGAGCACCTGCCGCAGCCGATCGCGATCGCCCCTCACCGTCAGGCCGGCGTCGACCGAGGATCGGACAGCGACCTGTTTCTCGTCCGCCACGTCCTCGTAGACGCTCACGACTTCCTCGGCGAGCGTCGCCAAGTGGGACGTCGGTGAGGGTCAGCCGCATCGTGCCCGTCTCGGCTTCCGAAATGTCCATCAGCGTGTCGAGCATCGCCAGGATGCGTTCGGACTCCTCGAGGCAGGTCGAGAGCGCCTCGCGCTGGACCTCGACGTTGTCGCTCGCCAGGGCCCGTTCGGCCACTCCTCGCAGCCGGGTCATGGGCGTCCGCAGGTCGTGCGCCACGTTATCGAGGGCACTGCCCATGCCCGCGATGAGCGTGCTGATCCGATCGAGCATCGCGTTGAACAAGGCGCTCAGCTCGTCGATGGCGTCGCGGTCGGTGCCGACCGGCACGCGCGTTTCGGTGTTGCCGGTGCGGGTGATCCCGCTGACCGCGCCAATCAGCCGGTGAATCGGTGCGACCATGCGGCGCGTGACCAGAATCCCGCCCGCGAGCCCGATGAGGACGATGGCCACCGAGACGAGCGTGACGATGGTGCGGAACCGCGCCAGGAGTTCCTCGCGGCTTTCGGTGCTCTTCCCGACTTGGAGCAGCGTGCCGTCGAGGAGTTGCCCGGTGGCGACCTCCAGGCGCGCCGTGCGCGAGCCCGACTGCGCCTGCTCCCACAAACCACTGCGCCCGCCGAGCCTGCTGATATCGAAGTCGTCCCACTCGGGCGGCATGCTGACGAAGAGCGTCTCCGCGCCGCCGCGGACCACGCGCACGAAGAGTCGCTCGTGGCGGCCGGAGCGCTGCTCGATGTCAACCGCCCGCGCGAGCGCGGGCAGCCCGCCCGCCGCGTACCGCTCGGAGTACTCCCGCAGCGTCGAGGCGACGATCTGGCGGTCGCGTTCGGCCAAGGACGAGGCGAGCAGCGTGTAGGTGAGCAGCACGATGGCGAGCGAGCTCGCCACAAAGACGCCCGCGTACCAGAACGCAAGGCGCAGCCCGAATCGCCCGGAGGGCGGAGTGCCGGTGGGGGTGGGTTCGTCGGCCACTGTCGTTCCCAAGATAACAGGAGGCCAGGAGATCAGGAGGGATTGGTTTTTAGTGCGTTCGAACAAGAGGGCTAGGAGGTCAGGAGGAATTCGGTTTGCTGATGGCTCGTGGTCTCGTGAACTCTTGTTAAGAGGCTGTGGGCGGCCGTTGAACGAGGGCAGGAGTTCAGAGGATTCAGGTGATCAACTGCGATTGTCATTGCGATCGACTCCTGACTCCTGTTAAAGCGTCAGGCAGGGCCGCGGGGTTCGAGCACGTAGCCCACGCCGCGCACGGTGTGCAGGAGCTTGGGGTCGAAGTCCTTGTCGATCTTCTCGCGCAGCCGCGACACCAGGACATCGACTACGTTTGTGCCGGGGTTGAAGTTGTAGCCCCAGACGTGCGAGAGGATCATCGTCTTCGAGAGGACCCGGCCGGGGTTGCGCATCAGGTACTCGAGCAGCGCGAACTCGCGCGGGCGCAGATCGAGCGCGCGGCCGGTGCGTTCGGCGCGCCGGGTCAGCAGGTCGAGCGTGAGGTCCGCGACGGTGAGCCGGGTGGGTTCGGCCGCTCCCGTCGAGCGGCGGATGAGCGCTTGCACGCGCGCCAGCAGCTCCGCGAACGCGAATGGCTTGGTGAGGTAGTCGTCGCCGCCGGCCTGGAGGCCGCGGACGCGATCGTCGACGGTCCGCCGGGCGCTCAGGATGAGCACCGGTGTCCGCACGCCGCGCGCGCGCATCCGATCGATGACGGTCAGGCCATCGAGTTGCGGCAGCATGATGTCGACGATGGCCACGTCGTAGGCGCCGCCGGCTGCCAGCTCCAACCCCCGCGCTCCGTCGGCGGCGACGTCCACGGCGAACCCCGCTTCGGTCAGCCCTGTGGCGACGAAGTCGGCAATCGTCGCGTCGTCTTCGACGATGAGCAGCCGCATCGCCGGTCCTCTAGCGCTTCGCCGCCAGCCGCCAGAACTGCGCGTCGTTCAGCAGCGTGATCTTGTGGCCCTTCTCGCGCAGCCGCTTGATTTCCATCAGCTTCAGGCCGCCGTCGCGGCCCGCGGCCTGCAGCGCGTTGGGACGCCCGCGGACGATGACCGTGGTCTTGGCCGACGGTCCGCTGTGGACGAGCGCGCCGGCGCGCCGCGCGGCGCGGATGGCGTCGCGGCGGGGCTGGCTGAGGATGCCGGTGAAGGTCAGGTGCACGCCCTTGAGCGTGCGCAGGACACCGACGTTGAGCGCCGTCGGCGGATTGCGCAGCGCGTCGATGAGCTCGTCGGCGCTCTCGTAGCGCTTGCGGCGCTCGCCGAGGCAGCGGTAGACAATCTCTTTGAGGTGGTCGCTGCACGGCAGCCCACGGACGTCCGGCGTGCGAATGCGCGACTGCGCGTCGCCCTTGATCAGCATCCCGAGCAGCTGTCCGACCTGATACACATCGTCACGCGCCTGCCATTTTGGCGCCGTGCCGGCCAGGATATCGCTCGGCGCCGTGAGCGCGTTCATCGTGCGCGCGGTGATGCCCCGGCGGTCGCTTTGCTGCTGGACGATGCCGAAGTCGCCGAGTTTGAGCTGGCGGCCGTCGCAGACGAAGACGTTGAGGGGGGTCAGGTCGCGATGCAGCAGCTGGCCGCGGTGCAGCTTGCCGAGCACTTCGAGGATGCCGGCGATCTCGCGGCGCGCCGTCCGCTCCGGCCAGCCGTCGCCGTGCCGGCGCAGATACGCGCTCAGGTCGCCGAAGCGCGCGTACTCGAGCGCCAGGCAGTAGCGGACCTGCGATCCGGGGGCGAGCAGCGGAAACGCGTCAAAGATCCGAATGGCCCGCGGATGTTCGTCGAGCAACTGCCCGAAGTACGCTTCGCGGAGCCAGCCGTCGATGCGCGTGCTGACCTTGATGCAGAGGATCTCGGGGACGTCGCGGGACCGTCCCTGCCGGCGGGCGAGGTACACTTGTCCGAAGCCGCCTTCGCCGAGCAGCCGATCGACGGCGTAGGCAAAGCCCGTCTCCGGGCTTTCCACGATCTGGCCCGAGCGGAGGAGGGGGAGCGCGCCCGGCTTCTGACCGCGGACTGATGTCGCCGTACGCGTCGTGCGGCTGGCGTCTGACGACGAGACGCGGGAGCGGGGCGGTGACGGACGAGAGCGCGGCGGCATTACAGGGACAGCCAATCAGCATAGCTGACTGGCGGCATCGACACCATGCCTTCGTGTCGGGTATGCTACCGGGCTCAGGGACGCTATCCATGAGCTCTCGCCCTGGCGGCCGTATCGCACATGCCCACCGACCGGACACAACCCGACGACATGCGCTCTCCGACCTCGTGGTCCTCAACGTGGTTCTCATCGGCCCGCCTGGATCCGGCAAGGGCACGCAGGCCGTTCGGCTGGCCGCAAAATATGGGATTCCGCATATCTCGACGGGCGACATCCTCCGCGCGTCGGTCCGGGACAAGACGCCCCTCGGACAGCAGGTGGCGGCGACGCTCGCGAGCGGCGCGCTGGTGAGCGACGACCTGATAACGGATCTGGTACGCGAGCGTCTCAGCCAGCCTGACGCCAGGGCTGGGTTCGTGCTCGACGGATTTCCGCGCACCGTGGTCCAGTCACACGCCCTGGATGACATGCTCCTGGCGGCG
Organism: uncultured Acidobacteriota bacterium; assembly: GCA_963847975.1. Lineage (GTDB taxonomy): Bacteria > Acidobacteriota > Vicinamibacteria > Vicinamibacterales > 2-12-FULL-66-21 > DATBJJ01. Next base: position 228,471 of record CAWKBU010000010.1, read on the forward strand.
CCGTCAGCTGCCGGTTCCGCCTCATTAATCGTGCTGCTGGTCGACGTCGCAGACGAGGCCATCGTCGGCCGGCTGAGCCGGCGGCGGGTGTGCGGCTCGTGCGCGATTACCCAGTCGGTGTCGGAGGACAGCGACCCGCAGGCGGATCCCTGTCCGTATTGCGGCGGGGCGCTGGTTCGGCGCGAAGACGACGAGCCGGGGACCGTCCGGCGGCGGTTGGCGACCTACGCGTCGTTTGCCGAGCCGATTACGACTCTGTATCGCGCCCGGCCGCGGTTTGCGGCCGTCGACGGCCTGCGTCATCCCGATGAGGTGACGACCGCCCTTTGCGGCCACATCGAGCACTTCCGCCGGCCCGGACCGAGCAAGCCCGACCGGTAACCCCTGCCTAGTCAGGGGGTCCCGGCCGGAGGGGGCGGGGAAGGCGGGGGTCTGGACAGTCCGGAGGGCCGTGCTATACTCCCTGCCGTCAGGTGGACGACAGCCATCCTGCTTGAGACCGCGTCAAGCGCCGAACCGAGCCCCTCCGACTCGCTTCCTCTGCCAACGTGATCGCCTGAGCATAGAGCCGACTCCATCACCCGATCCGTTTCGGATTATCCACTCGTGACGTGCCTCGTGCCGCGAGGCAGAAGTGAGCATTCAGACATGGCTCGAAAACTCTACGTTGGCAACCTGCCCTACGATACGGGCGAACAGGATCTCGAGTCGCTCTTCGCGGCTGCCGGGACGGTTGAGTCCGTCAGCGTCATGCGCGACATGGCGACGGGACGTGCCCGTGGGTTCGCCTTCGTTGAGATGGGATCGGACGAAGATGCGCAGAACGCCATCAGCCAGTTCAATAACTACTCGCTCGGCGGACGCAATCTCACGGTGAACGAAGCGCGTCCGAAGCCGCAGTCCTCGGGCGGTTACGGCGGTGGCGGCGGCGGCGGGGGCAAGGGTGGTCGCCGGCGCGAACCGCGCTGGTAGGTCGGCGTCGGCATCAGCCGAGTCGGTGGGAAGAACGAGAGCAGGAATGCTCGCTTCAGGAGTGTTGCAGATGGCATCAGTGAAGGGCACGATCAAGCGGCTGGTGAGCGACAAGGGCTTCGGCTTCGTCGCGGCGCAGGATGGCACGGAGTATTTCTTTCATCAGTCGGCCTGCACGGGAGTGCGTTTCGACGAGTTGAGGGAAGGACAGTCGGTCTCCTTCGAGAAGGGCCAGGGCCCGAAGGGCCCGCGCGCCGAGCGCGTGACGCTCGACTAGCGCGTCCGCTCGACAACCAGCGGTACGGAGCGCGGACTGCCCTGCAGTCCGCGTTTCCATTTTTCACCGGCGCGAAGCTCCTTCCGTGTCCCCGGCGCCGTGGTTCTCTGCCTTTCGCTCTGTCTCCTCCGTCCTTCTCCTCCCTCAAACCGCTCGTGGTATCCTCCGGCCGCGAACGCGTTCTTTTCCTCCGAAAGGTGATCGTTGATGACTGCACCCGTGCGGCGGACACGATCGGTACGTATGCTGGTTGGTCTCGCGACCGTCCTGGCGCTGGCGGCCTCGACGTGGTCTGACGAATTGCTGACCGCGCGTCAGGCGGTGCCACCGCCGCCCGCGCCCCCGCCGGTGCAGCGCGTGGCCGGCGCGCCGGCTGGAGAGGTCATCAAGGCGGAGTTCGACCAGAGCAAGGTCTATCCCGGCACCTGGCGCGAGTACTGGGTCTATGTGCCCAAGCAGCTCGATCGCGCCCGGCCGGCGCCGGTCATGGTCTTTCAGGACGGCCTGCAGTACAGCGCCCCCATCGTCTTCGACAACTTGATCCACGCGAAAGCGATCCCGGCGATGGTCGGCGTGTTCGTCATGCACGGCCGTGTACGGGCGCCGTCGGCCGATGCCCTCGATCGCATGAACCGGAGCTACGAGTACGACTCGGTGAGCGGCGAGTATGCGCGCTTCCTGCTCGACGAGCTTCTGCCGCACGTCGCCAAGACCCACGGGTTGAACCTCTCGAACGATCCCAACGACCGGGCGATTGCCGGCAACAGCAGCGGCGCGATTGCCGCGTTCGCCGCGGCCTGGCAACGGCCCGACGCCTTCCGGCGCGTGTTCAGCGCGATTGGCACCTACGTCGGACTGCGCGGCGGCAACGAATTTCCCGTCCTCATCCGCAAGACCGAGCCCAAACCGATCCGCGTTTTTCTTCAGGACGGCCGGAACGACCTGAACAACTACACCGGGAAGCTGGTTCGTCGCCAACCAGGACATGCAGTCGGCGCTCGAGTACGCCGGCTACGACGTGCGTCACGAGTGGGGCGACGGCGAGCACAATTCACGGCATGCGACCGAGCTCTTTCCCGCCGCGGTGACCTGGCTGTGGCGCGACTGGCCAGCGCCGATCAAGGCCAACCCGGAAGGGAAGTCGCGCCAGGACGTCTTCCAGGTGCTCGTGCCCGGCGAGGAATGGCAGCTCGTGAGCGAGGGTTATCGCGCGACCGATGGTCCTGCCGTCAGCGCCAGCGGCGAAATGTATTTCACCGATCCGCCGAACAACCGCATCCACAAGGTTGGGCTCGACGGCAAGGTCAGCGTCTTCGCCGAGAACACGAACGGCGCCAACGGCATGATGTTCGGCCCCGACGGCCGCCTCTACACCGGGGCGACGCGCACGCGCCAGATCGTCGCCTACGACGTCGCCGGCGGCGGCGTGCCGAGCCCGCAGGTCCTCGCCGAGAACATGCCGGTCAACGACCTGGCCGTGAACGTCAAGGGCGATCTCTACTTCACCGATACCGCCAACAAGAAGATCTGGCTGCTGCCGAAGGGCGGCACGCCGCGGGTCGTTGACGAAGGGATCGAGTCTCCGAACGGCGTGCTGTTCTCGCCTGACCAGACGCTCCTCTATGTGTCGGACTACGTCGGCCAGCTCTCGTGGGTGTTCCAGATTCAGCCTGACGGATCGCTGACGCACAAGCAGAAGTATTTCTACGTGCACATGCCGGACGCCGCGACGCGCAGCTCGTCGGACGGGATGGCCGTCGACGCCGAAGGCCGCGTCTACATCGCGACCGCCCTCGGCGTGCAGGTCTTCGATCAGATTGGGAAGTGCCACGCGATTATCCCCGCGCCGCAGCGCCTGGCGCTGTCGAACGTCGAGTTCGGCGGTCCGAACTTCGACGAGATGTACGTGACCAACGGCGACAAGGTCTTCAAGCGCAAGACGAAGGTCAAGGGCGTCATGTCGTGGCGCGCCGCCATCAAGCCCCCGCCGCCGAGGTTGTAGAGCCCGGCTCGGATCATGCACGTCCTGCGGCCCGGCGACGGGGCCTAGGCCTCGTCGCTACCCTGTCTCAACCGTCTCCCGGTGTTTGTTGCGCAGAGCGCGACAAATCATTAGTTTGTCTCGCAAACTATTGCCATCCCGCCATGGCATATGATATATGGCGTTCGCAATCCCTTTCTGGACAGTGTTTTACTAAGCGCGTCGTCCACCAGTCTCGACGTTCCTCGGCCTTGGGCCGTACCGTCTTTTCTCGCGAACAGGTCTCTCGTCGGCATTCGGCAGTGAGTGAGGAGGAGGACAGATGATCAGGTACGCAGGTTCTGCGGTCGCCAGGGCACTTGGCGTCGGCGTGCTGCTCGGGGCCATGGCCCTCGGGCTGGCGCCAACGGCGGTTGCGCAATCGGTCAGCGGCACGATTCTCGGCACCGTCACGGACTCGACCGGGGCCACCGTCGCAGGTGCCAAGGTCACCATCGTCAACGAGGGGACCGGCTTGTCCACGCGTCCTCACGGCCGACAGCAACGGCGAATACACGGCGCCGGGGCTTCCCACCGGGCACTACACCATCACGTCGGAGATGACGGGCTTCAAGACCGTCGCGCTCTCCAACATCGAAGTGGGCGTCGACCAGCGCGTCCGGATCAACATCAAGCATGAAGTGGGCGCGATGTCCGAATCGGTCAGCGTCACCGCCGATACGCCCTTGATCCAGACGTCCTCATCGGAACTGGGCACGACGGTCGGCAGCGCGCAGATTGAAGCGCTGCCGCTCAACGGCCGCAACTTCGTCAGCCTGACGCGATCGATCCCAGGCGTTCTGCGCGGTATCCCTGGCGCCAACATCGATGGCGCGGGCAGCCTCGCGTGGCGCGCGTCGGCGTCCTTCTCGGCCAACGGCCAGCGGCCGCGCGACAACAACTACATGCTCGACGGCGTCGACAACAACGAGACCTGGCTGCAGACCGTCGTCATCTTCCCGAGCGTGGATGCGCTCGACGAGTTCAAGCTGCAGACGTCCACCTACTCGGCCGAATTCGGCCGGTCGCTCGGCGGCGTCGTGAACCTGCAGATCAAGTCCGGGACCAACAGCTTGCGTGGCAGCGGGTTCGAGTTCCACCGCAACGACGCGTTCGACGCCAACAACTTCTTCAACAACCGCGCCGGACGCGCCAAGCCGGAGTTCAAGCAGAACCAGTTCGGCGGCACCATCGGCGGCCCGGTGTTCAAGGACAAGACCTTCTTCTTCACCGACTACCAGGGCCATCGCGAGTCGCTCGGCCAGACGTTCCTCTCGACGGTACCGTCGATGGCCATGCGCGCGGGGGACTTCTCGGAGCTCACTCGCGTCATCTACGACCCGACAACGGGCCTGCCGTTCCCGGGCAACGTCATTCCCGAGCGGCCGCATCGATACGGTCGCGCGCAACATCCTGACGCAGCTCTATCCCGAGCCGAATACGGCGGGGACGCGGCAGGCGAACGGCCAGACGATCAACAACTACCTGATCAATCCGATCAAGGAGCGGGAGGACAACCAGTTCGACGTCAAGGTCGATCACACGCTGTCGACGAACAACCGGTTCTTCACGCGCTACAGCTTCCAGAAGACGCACCGTCTGCAGCCGGCATCGCTGCCGCACGGCGACGCCGGCGCGACCTTCGGTGCCGGTGAGGGCGACATCAAGGCCCAGAGCCTGGCGTTCAACGATACCCATACGCTCGGCATGAACTGGCTGAACGAGTTCCGGTTCGGCTGGTCGTCGATCAAGTTCAACATGACGCCGATCGACTACCTGACCAATCCCGCGACGGCGGTGGGCCTGCCCGGCATCAATCTGAACGACGCGACGTCGGCCATGACGCAGCTGACGTTCCAGAACATCCGCAACCTGGGCGCCAACAGCAACCAGCCGCTCATCACCAACCAGAACGACTTCCAGATCTTCGACAACGTGACCTGGGTCAAGGGCAAGCACACGGTCAAGACCGGCGGCAGCCTGACTCTTCGCTCGCGGGAGATCCTCAACGCCGATACCATCGTCGGCGTCTTCAACTTCAACAACAACATGACGTCGAACTGCGCCGGCCAGACAGCCGCCGGGTGCGCGGTGAACAGCGCCACTGGTTTCGACGTCGCGAGCTTCATGCTCGGCTTCGTCAATTCCAAGAACCGCACGCTCTTCGACGCCAACACCTACACCGAGAAGCGGCCGGAGTACACCCTGTACGTGCAGGACGACTACCGCCTCAGCAACCGCCTGACGATGAACCTCGGGTTGCGGTGGGACGTGTATCCGCCCTGGACCGAGATCGACGACCGGCAGTCGAACTTCGACGAGGCGACGGGCAAGTTCGTGGTCGCGTCGGACGGCGCGGTCGTCAACGGCATCGAAGTGGGACGCTACCTCCAGACCTACTCGAAGCGCGACCTCGGGCCGCGGTTCGGCTTTGCGTACGACCTGGGCGGCAACGGCAAGACGATGATTCGCGGCGGCTTCGGTGTGTTCTGGAACTTCACGCCCGGCGGCACGTCGTCGTCGAAGGCGCAGAACCCGCCGTTCCTGCAGTCGACGACGATCACGCCGACGCCGACGGCGTACGGCACGAACGTGCTGCTCAAGGACGGTCTGCCGCCGCCTCCCGGCGTCGATCCGAACCGGCCGGCGGCGGGCACGACGCGCTCGATTTTCGACGTCAACTTCCGCGACGCCTATGCGCGGCAGTGGAACATCAACGTGCAGCGCTCGTTCTTCACGAACTACATGCTGGAAGTGGCCTACGTCGGATCGCAGGGCCGGCAGATGCTGCTCAAGGGCGACCCCAACCAGGCGCGGCCGGTCGTCGGGATGACCGATGCGAACGTCAACCGGCCCTATGCGGCGGTCTCGCCGGCGCTGCGCTCGGTCGGCCAGGTGAAGAGCACGGGCACGCTCGACTACAACGCGTTGCTCGTGAAGTTCCAGCGCCGGTTCGCCAACAACTTCTCGATGCTGAACTCGTACACCTACGGCAAGGCCATCGACCTCAACTCCGACAACGATGGCGCCGTGACGCTGACCAACGTCTACGATCCGCAGTACAACCGCGGGCCGGCCGACTACGACATCACGCACACCTTCGCCTCGAGCGTGATCTACGAGGTCCCGTGGGCGAACCAGAAGCTCTACGGCGGCTGGCAGGTGGCCGGTATCCTGACGGCGCGCGGCGGCCTGCCGCTCACGGTCACGTCGACGCAGGGCGTGCAGTCCACCGGGACGGGTAACCGCCCGAACCGGATCTGCGACGGCAGGCTCGACAACCCGACGATCGACAGGTGGTTCGACACCTCCTGCTTCGTCCAGACGACCGAGATTACCGGGACCTACGGCGATTCCGGGCGCGGCGTCATCCGCGGACCGGGGTCGTTCAACATCGACGCGTCGCTCATCAAGAACACGCGGTTCGGCCGCTATACGACCGAGTTCCGCATCGAGGCGTTCAACATCCTGAATCACCCGCAGTTCGGCAACCCGAACACGACGGTTGGCAATGCCGCCTACGGCACGATCTCGGCGATGCTGTCGAGCCCGTCGTGCTCGCTCTGCGGCACGGTCGAACGGCAGGTGCAGCTGGCGGTCAAGGTTCGTTTCTAGGCCACGGATCAGACACGGACAACACGGACATCTTCGGCACGGCGCGGGCCCTTCGGGCTCGCGCCGTGTTTGTTGCCTGCCTGGTCTTCTCCCGCCGTTTCGCTGATCGTTCCTGTTCCGCCGTCCCCCGCTTTAGGCGTATTCTCTGAGGCGCCGTCCGTCACTCTCGCCGCCATCAGGGGGGCGCCATGACCGACATCGATCGCCGCACGTTCCTGACCGGGCTGTCTGCCGCGTCGGCTTTCACCATCGTGCCGCGCCGCGTGCTCGGCGGCCAGGGGTTTGTCGCCCCGAGCGACATGATTCGTCTGGCGCAAGTGGGTTGCGGGCTGCAGTCGCAGCGCCAGGTCAACACCGGGTTCGTGAAGCGTCCGGACGTCCAGTTCGTGGCCGTCGTCGATCCCAACCGCGACAGCCAGAACTATGTCGACTGGAGCGAGTTCGGCAACCGCAACCAGATTCGGCGCTTTCTCGAGGATCCGCAGTGGGGCGCCGCCGACAAGGGCATCCGCGGCGGACGCGAAGTCGCCCGCGAGATCATGGAGACCTACTACCGGAAGCAGCAGCGTCCGGGGGGCATTCGCGCTTACGAAGACTATCGCGAGATGCTCGAGAAGGAGACCGATATCCAGGGCGTCATCAACATCACGCCCGACCATCAGCACGGGAATATCAACATTGCCGCGCTCAGGAAAGGGAAGGCGGCAATCTCGCACAAGCCGGTGGCGAGCGTGCTCTACGAAGTACGGCGGACGCTGCAGGCCGCGCGCGAGAGCTCGGCCGTGTCGCATCTGCTCGCCTACAGCAACAACCCGGATCGGCACACGCTCGCGGCGTGGATCCGGCCAGGGTGATTGGCACCGTCCGCGAAGTGCACAACTGGACCGACCGGCCGTTCTGGCCGCAGGGCATGCAGGAGTATCACGCGTCGGGGCCGGCGGTGCCCGACGGGTTCAACTGGGCGCTGTGGCAGGGGCCGGAGCCCGAACGTCCCTACCATCCGAGCTACACCTTCGCGGTCTATCGCGGCTGGTACGCCTACGGCACCGGCTGTCTTGGCGACATGGGCCACTACAGCCTGTGGCAGCCCTACCGCATCCTGAACCTGGGCGTGCCGGAATGGGTCGAGGGGCGGCCGAACAACGAGGCGTGGGTCAACGAGAAGAACGTCAGCACCGGTGGCCGGGTCTCGACAGTCGGCTTCCCGCGGGCGAGCAGCGTCCGCTGGCGGCACCCCGCTACCGCCAGTCGTCCGGCTGTCGACACGTTCTGGTACGACGGCGGGATGAAGCCGCAGACGCCGGAAGAACTGTACGCCGACGGCGAGGATCTCGCGGCCGAGGGCATGCTCATCATCGGCGACAAGGGCAAGATCCTGTGCGACTTCCGCGGCAACGCACCGCGCCTGCTGCCGAAGAGCCGCCAGCAGGCGTTCGCCGGTTCCGTCACCGTGCCCGAGTTCGACGCGACGAGCGCGAAGACGAGTGGGTCAACGCGATCAAGTCCGGCAAGAAGTCCAAGGGCAGCTTCGAGGAGGTGGCGGCGCTCGCCGAGGCCGTGACACTCGCGAACATCGCCCTGCGCGTTCCCTACAAGCGTCTGCTTTGGGATGCGCAGCGGATGGAGTTCACCAACGCGCCGGAAGCCAATGCGTTCGTCCGGCGCGAGCAGTATCGCCGGGCTGGGACACGCTCATCGGATGAAGCCAGGCGGAGCGCTGGCTTGCTCCGATCAGCCGTGCGGAGTGACATCCATCGGTGTCAGCTGATCACACTTCCGCACCTCACCGTCCATCGTCAGAGCTGGCTCGGCTGGTCTCGATAAAACACTGTCCGCTCAGCGCCTTCAGGCATTTGCCCGAATTGCGTCGGCATACGGGCATAGGCGCTTGCGACACCGGCTGCAGGAGCAAATGCCATGGTGCAAATGATTCGAGAGATGCGAACAATCACCAGTCTCGCGGTCCTCAGTGCTGCGATGCTGCTGCCTGGCGGGTCCGTCGGTTACGGCCTCTCCAGATGCGACAACGCGCCGCTACCGCGCGCGCCGCTCGTCGCGTGACGATTCCCGCGGGCACGGTATTGCGCCTGCGCGTCGATCGCGGCTTCGGATCCGACATATCGCGGGTCGAGGATTCCGTGCCGGCAACGCTCGCTCGCGCGGTCGTCATCGACGGACGGACGGTCCTGCCGGAGGGTAGCACCGCCGCCGGCTACGTCTCGCAAGCCGTGCGGCCTGGGAAAGTCAAAGGCCGCGGACGGGTGGCGGTCCGCTTCACTCGCATCGATCCAGCTCTCGGCGGCGAGCCGTACCGTATGCAGACGCGATCGTGGGTGGCCGTCGCCCCGGCGACGAAGAAGAAGGATGCGTTGACGATTGGGCTTCCCGCGGCTGGCGGAGCAGCCATCGGCGCGCTCGTCGATGGGAAGAAAGGCGCCGGCATCGGGGCAGCCGTGGGCGGCGGCGCGGGTACGGCCGCCGTGTTGACGACGCGCGGCAAGGACGTACGCGTTGGCCGGGGCGCGGTTTTGTCCGTGCGGCTGACGTCACCGTTGACGGTCAACATCTTGGACTGAGCCTTCCGAACTGGCTGGAGCAAGCGGCTCACCGGGGGCGATTTGCTAGACTGAGCCTCCTGGTGAGCCGCCCGCATGTCGCATGAGTTTCGGATTGCCGTGTTTCCCGGCGACGGCATCGGGCGCGAGGTCATGGCGCCGTGCCTGACGCTTCTCGAGGCGGTGACCTCGCAGGCACCAGAGTTCCGGCTGCGGTTCGAATCGCACGAGGCCGGCGCCGAGCTCTACCTGAAGACCGGCGTCGCGCTTCCCGAGGCGCGGTGCGCGCGGCCGCATCAGCCGACGCCATCCTCCTCGGCGCCATGGGACACCCCGACGTCCGCTATCCCAACGGCACCGAGGTCGTGCCGCAGATCGACCTGCGCGATCGTTTCCAGCTCTACGCCGGCCTCCGGCCGGTTCGCGTGTTCCCCGGCGTGCGCATCCCGCTCGCCGATCCGCGCGCGCACGCGCATCGATTTCGTGATCGTCCGCGAGTCCACTGAAGGGCTGTTCGCGGCGCGGACCGAGAGCCGTCGCGACGGCGACGAAGCCGTCCTCGATACGATGCGCATCACGCGGCGCGGGTCCGAGCGGCTGTTCGAGTCGGCGTTCGCGCTCGCGCGCCGCCGGCGCCGTCCGGAGCGGGCGGCCAGGGTCACCTGCGTCGACAAGGCCAACGTGCTGCCGTCGATGGCCTTCTTCCGCCGCCTCTTCCTCGAATGCGCCGCGCGCCATCCCGACATCGCCGCGGACTGCCTGTACGTCGATGCCGCCGCGCTGCGGCTGGTGCAATCGCCGTGGGATCTCGATGTCCTCGTCACCGAGAACATGTTCGGCGACATCCTCTCGGATCTGGGCGCCGGTCTGATGGGCGGGATGGGCATGGCGCCGTCGGCGGATGTCGGCGATGCACACGCCGTGTTTCAGCCGTGCCACGGCACCGCGCCCGACATCGCCGGCCGCGGCCGTGGCCAATCCGACCGCGATGTTCCTGTCGGCGGCGATGATGCTCGACTGGCTTGGCGATCGGCACTCGGTCCCGGCGTGCCAGCGCGCCGCCCGCGCCATCGAGCACGCCGTTGAGCGCGCGTTCGCCGGCGGCACGCTGGTGCCCGTGGAGCACGGCGGAGCGCGGACTGCGATCGGGCGACGTGCAGGAGATCGCCGAAGAGCTTTCGCGCGAGACGCCGAGTCAGCGATGAGGTTCGCGCGCTCGAAACCGGACCACGTACGCGACCAGAATCCCCACGAGCGACGCCGACGACGATCGTCTCGGTCTTTCGCAGCCATCGTTCCATGCGCGGCTCCTACGACGTCAGTGACGCGCTCACCGCGCGGCGACGAACTTCACGCTGACCGGTGCCCCGACGTCGATCTTCGCCCCCGTGGGCGTCAGCCGGCCCGTCTCCTGATTGATGCGGAAGACGACCACTGAGTCCGACCGCTGATTGCCCGCGAGAAGATACGCGCCGCGTCGGATCGATGCCGAACCCTCGCGGGGTCGAGCCCTCGGGTCGGCTGCGTTTCGACGAAGGTCAGCCGTCCTGACTTCGAGTCGATGCTGAAGACCGCGATGCTGTCGTGCCCCCGGTTGGATCCGTAGAGGAACCGGCCTGACGGGTGCACCAGCACCTCCGCGGTGCTGTAGTTGGGCAGGGGCTTCTCTTCGGGCGGCAGCGTCGAAATCGTTTCCAGCGACGTCAGCCCACCACGCTCCGGGTCGCGCGCGAATGCCGTCACGCTGTTCTGCAGTTCGTTGATGACGTACGCGAAGCGGCCTTGCGGGTGGAGTGCGAGGTGACGCGGGCCGGAGCCGGGTTGAGTCGCAGCAAACGGGGGTTCGCTGGCCGCGAGCGTGCCTTTGGCCGCGTCGAGGCGGTAGATCATGACCTTGTCGATGCCGAGGTCCGCGACGTAGGCGAATCGATCGCTCGAATCGACGTTGACCGAATGCGCGTACGGTTGCTTCTGGCGCGCAGGGTTGACGCTCGAACCCGTGTGTTGGATGAAGGCCGTGGCTGGTTTCAACGCGCCGTCCGGACCGATCGGCAGGACCGCGACACTTCCACCGCCATAGTTCGCCACCAGCACGTTGCGGCCGCCGTGGTCGACGGTCAGATGCGCCGGGCCTCCTCCCATCGACGACTGCCGGTTCAAGGCCGACAGCACGCCCGTGTCGCGGTTGATGGCGAAGGCGCTGACGGACCCGGCCGGTTTGCCTTCGTAGGTCCCGATCTCGTTCACCGCGTAGAGGAAGTCGCGCGCCGGGTGCACGGCCAGGAAGCTCGGGTTCGCGCTCTCCGCCGCCAGAACCGGCGCCGAGAGCGTGCCGGTCGACAAATCGAGGCGAGAGACGTAGATCCCCTTGCTCTTCGCGCCGGTGTAGGTGCCGATGTAAACGAGCGTGCTCTTCGTGGGCTGCATGGCGCCGCCGTGGAGGACCGTGAGCGCCAGGCCAACGCACAGACGCAAGCCATCGCCGACTGTGACCGACGACTGAGACTGCCGACTGCGACTCACGACCCGCGACTGCCGACTGATGACTGTCATAGCTCGGTCAGGTGCTCGATACGGCCGGTGCTGTCGCCGATCTTCTCCGCCTGCACGCCCATGCGATCGAGCATCGTCAGGAACAGGTTCGTCATCGGCGTGTCCTTCGGATAGACGATGTGGTTCCCGAGGCGGAAGCCGCCGCCGCCACCGAGCATCAGCACGGGCAGATCCTCGTGCGTGTGGCGGTTGCCGTCGCTCAACCCGCTTCCGTACACGATCATCGTGTGATCGAGCAGCGAGCCGTCGCCGTCGGGTGTGTCCTTCATCTTCTGGATGAACCCGGCGAACAGCTCCACGTGCATGGTGTTCACCTGGGTGACTTTCTCGATCCACTCCTTGTTGTTGCGGTGGTGCGTGAGCGGATGATGGGGATCGGGGACGTTAATCTCGGGATAGGTCCGCATGCTGCCCTCGCGCCCCATCATCATCGTGACGATGCGCGTCGAATCGGTCTGGAAGGCCAGCAGCTGCAGGTCGAACATCAGGTTGACATAGTCCGCGTAGAGCACCGGGATGCCGGTCGGCTTGTCGATCGTCGGCACGAGCCCGGTCATGTCTTTCTCGGACCGTTCGATGCGCTGTTCGATCTCGCGGATGGACGACAGGTACTCGTCGAGCTTCCGCTTGTCGGCGGGACCGAGGCCGGCCGAGAGCTCTCGCGTGCGCTCGCCCACGAGGTCGAGGATGCTGCGACGGTAGTAGAGGCGGCGGGCACGGGCCTCGGGGGAGAGGCTGGTGTCGATGTCGCCGAAGAGCCGCTCGAAGACCAGCCGCGGGTTCGTTTCCGGCGGCATCGGCGTCGCCGGTCCCCGCCACGCCAGGCTGTTGGTATAGGCGCACGAATACCCGGAGTCGCAGTTGCCGACCGTGCGCGAGTCATCGCAGCCGATTTCGAGCGAGCCGAAGCGCGTCGCCGAGCCCAGCTGCTGCGCCGCGATCTGATCGACGGAGATGCCGTTCTGGATGTCCGCGCCCGCGGTCTTCTTGGGGTGCACGCCGGTCAGGTACGACGCCCCGGCGCGGGCGTGGTCGCCGGGCCCGTCGCCGAGCGCGTAGCCGTTGCGGTGCGCGAGGCCGGAGAAGACGAGCGTGTTCTCGCGGAACTTCTCGAGCGGCTTCATGATGCGCGAGTACTCGAAGGCACGTCCGGCGGCCGCCGGCGTCCAATCGGCCATGACGATGCCGTTGGGCACGTAGGTGAAGGCCATCCTCACCGGCGCCTTCGCGATCCGTCCTGCCGCGGCCAGCGCCGGCGTCATCGCGTCGAGCATGGGAAGGGCGACGGCGGCGCCCATGCCCTTCAGAAACGTGCGGCGGTGCAGATGCTTGCGCGTGACGATCATGACGCGGCGCTCCTTATTGAATGCGTCCCGGGACGTTCTTGCGCGTGTCTCGGGCCGGTGTATCAAGCGTGGCAGAACTAGTCGACGATGGTGACGGCGCAGCCGCGCGGCGCGACTGGAACGGCAGGCTGTTGACGATCTCGAGCACGAGCCCGGAGAAGCGGTAGTCGTAGTTCGGCAGGCGGCTGGCGATGAGCTTGACCGTCCGGTTGTCGTAGCGCTCGAGGCCGCGGCCCAGCCCGTAGGTCAGCAGCTTCGACGTGATGGCGCGCGCAAAGGCGTCGCGATCGGCCGACAGGATCTCCCGCAGCTCGTTGGGTCCGGTGAACGTCCGCCCGTCGGGAAGCTGGCCCGAGGCGTCGATCGGAAACTTGCCTTCCATCGTCCGCCACGCGCCGACGGCGTCGAAGTTTTCGAGACCGAACCCGAGCGGGTCCATCCGCCGGTGGCAGGAGGCGCAAATCGCGTTCTTGCGATGCTCTTCGAGCTGTTCGCGCATCGAGGCCGAGGTGCCGATGTTCGACTCGTCGAGGTTCGGCACGTCTGCCGGCGGCTCGGGAGGTGGAGCGTTGAGCAGATTGTCGAGGACCCACTTGCCGCGCAGAACCGGCGAGGTGCGAGTCGCGTACGACGACACCGCCAGGATGCTGCCCTGCGTCAGCACGCCGCCGCGCGGCGTCCCCGACAGGTCGACCTGGCGGAACGCGGGGCCCGAGACGTTCGGGACCCCGTAGTGACGCGCCAGTCGCTCGTTCAGGAACGAATAGCGTCCGTTGATGAAGTCGAGCACGCTGCGATCGTCGCGGACGATGGCCTCGACGAAGAGCTCGGTTTCGCGCCGCATCGACAGGCGGAGGTAGTCCTCGAACTCGGGAAACTTGTCGCGGTCGCGGGTGAGCGATTCGAGGGCGCGGAACTGCAGCCACTGGCCGCCGAAGTGCTCGGCAAGGGCACGTGCCTTCGGATCGCGCAGCATCCGTCGAACCTGGAAGGCGAGGATTTGCGGGTCGCGCAGCGTCCCGGTGTCGGCGGCGCGCCGCAGCTCGGCGTCCGGCATGCTCGCCCAGAGGAAGTACGAGAGCCGCGTCGCCAGCTCGTGCGGCGTGATGCGGTACGACGCCGCCGGGGTGGTGACGGGGCGGTCGCGTTCGAGCCGGAAGAGGAAGTCGGGGGAGACCAGCAGGGCCTCGATTCCGACCGCGAGGCCTTCCTCGAACGATCCTTCCTCCTTCTGGGCGCCCTCGGTCAGCTTGATGTATTTCGCGACCTCGCGGGGCGTGACCGGACGGCGAAACGCCCGGCGCGCCAGATCGGTCATGATGCGCGGCGTGCAGGTGGCCTGGTGACGTCCGTTGAGGTGGCCGCAGGTGTACACCTTCTCGAGGCTCGCGCGCGCTGGCCCCTTCGCGTATGAGTAGGGACCGCCGATCTCGACCGCGCTCACGCGCACCCCGTTTGCCGGAATCTTCACGAGCTCGGCCTGCGCGTCGTCGAACCGCTTGCGCAACTGTTCCAGGCGATCCGGCGGCGTGTTGGCCGGCGGCGTGAACTGGGCAGGTATGTCTGGCCGCGTCGAGGGTTTGGGACCACCGAAGCGCGCCGGGAGGCCTTCGTAGATGAGCGGGATGGCGACCGAGATCCAGTGGTCGCCGGCCGTCAGCTTGACCTTCATCTGGACGGCCTGACCGCCGAAGTCCTGCCGGTCACCGGAGAACGACGCGGCGTTCTCTTGATCGTGCGTCGCGACCTGCATCTGCTTCTCGTCGACCCAGAGAGCGATGGTCACCGGATCCGAGCCCTTCGGCCGCAGGCCACCGAGGACGACGCGCACCATGTACTCGCCTTCGATCGGGATGCGGTGGATGGAATGGAAGGCGTTCGGCAGGCTCAGCCCGGTGACGTCGTACGACGCGGGGATCGTCCGCGTTTCGATCACCCGGCGGCCCTCCGAGCGGAGGCGGAGGAGCGTCGGCTCCATCGCCGGTGGTCCGAAGAGCGCCACCCGCGCGACGCGGCCCGCTGCAGAGACGTACTTCTCCATCAGGACGGGAGAGAGCGACAGGACGTCGGCGATGTTGTCGAATCCGTACCCGGCATCGTCCTGCGGGAAGTCGTCGGCCGGCCGGATGTCGACGCCGAGCAGTTCCTTGATCGTGTTGTTGTACTCGGTGCGGTTGAGGCGGCGCGCGGTCACCCGGCCCGGATCGGGCGGCGTAGCGGCGTCGATACGCTCCAGCTCGCGCGCGAGCCACGTCGTGACGGCCTGGCGCTGCTCCTCGGTCGGCTGTTCCTCTTCGAGCGGGGGCATCTCGCCGCGGCGCAGCTTGCCGACGACCTCGTCCCACTGGTCGCGATGTTCGACGAGCGACGCGCTCGAGGTGAACGACTGAAGGTTGAGGTCGTTCTCCTGCTTCTTGTTCCCGTGGCAGGTGAAGCAGTTCTCGGCGAGGAACGGTTTGACGATGGTATCGAAGCCGGCCGGAGGGTGGGCCGGTGCCGTGGGCTTCGCCGCCGGCTTGCCCTGGCGCGCGGACTCCGAGGCCCTCTGGGCGGAGCCCACGAGAACGACGGAGCACAGGAGGCTGAGAATCAGGAGCGGCCGCACGCACCTCCTACGCACGGTGGCACCTCATCGGCGGCCCCGCGGATCTAAATCTTTACGCTGTTATGAATTATGGGGAAGTGGCCGACGGAAATCAAGCGGATTCGACCCTGCCGGTCGGCGCGTTTGCGCGGCTCGGAGACCGGCCAAATCAGACGTGGTATATAGTCCCGGCGTCCAGCGCCGCTGAGGTGTTTGCAGTCCAAGGAGGACGTTCATGCGTGTGTCTCCGACCCTGGCCATCGCAAGCCTGACCTGCGTGACCAGCTTGATTGGGCTGTCCGCCATCCTGGGTGCGGCCCCAGGCAACCTTGCCCGGGTCGAGCCCGTCGTCCGAACGGTCTACGTTTCGGTGACCGACAGCAATGGGATGCCGGTTCCGGACCTGACGCCGGCCGATTTCGCGGTCAAGGAAGGCGGCAAGGAACGCGACATCGTCAAGGCGGCGCCCGCGACCGCGCGCATGCGCCTGACCGTCATGGCCGAGGAGCGACTCCTCGGTGACGGCGGGGTGCGCATGGGGCTCTTCGAGTTCATGAAGCGGCTCCAGCCGGTCTCGGAGACGGCCTTCATTACCATCGGCCTGCGCAACAAGACCATCGTCGACTACACGACCGACATCAACGCGATTGTGGCCGGCCTCAACGGCCTGAGCCTCAACCCGCCGCCGCAGACGAACCTGACCGAGGGCATCCTGGACATCGGCAAGGCCATCGAGCGGGACCGTCCCGAGCGTCCGGTGGTCGTGGTCGTCGCGGTGTCAGGTGGTCAGGCGGGTGGCGCGTCGTCGAACGAAGTGCTCAACCAATTGCGTCAGAGCGGCGCGGGGATGTTCGCCGTGACGATCTCCACCAGTCAGGGGCAGAGCGACCCGCTCGGGTCGCTGGCCGACGCGAGCAATCGCGAACAGGTGATCGGCGACGGCGCGAAGCAGTCCGGCGGCCGGCGCGTGGAAGTGACCTCGACGATCGGCGTGCCGAAGGGGCTGCAGCAGATCGCCAACGACCTCACGGCGCAGTACGTGATTCAGTACACTTTGCCTGACGGCGTCAAGCCCGATCGCCGGCTGAACGTCAGCCTCAAGCGGCGCGGTGTCTCGATGCGGGCGCCGTCACTGATCCCGGATCGATGAGGCGACGCGCTCGCGCCGTCAACCCCTTAAAACCGACTGTAGGATAGTGCCCACAATGGTTTCGTTTCTCAAGACGCGCCTCGGCGCGATGATGTTCCTGCAGTACGTGATCTGGGGCGCATGGTACGTCACGCTCAATACCTACCTCACGAGCACGCTGAAGTTCTCGGGCACGGAAGCGGGGGCGGTGTTCGGGACGACGGCGCTCGCCTCGCTCGTGGCGCCATTTCTCGTCGGACTGATCGCCGATCGGCTCTTCGCCACCGAGCGAGTCATGGCCGCCTTGTACGCACTCGGGGCCGTGTTCCTTCTCCTGGCGACCCAGGTTACGAGCTTCGTCGCGGTCTACGTCGTGCTCCTGGCGTTCTGCCTGTGCTACTTCCCGACCATCTCGCTGACCAACTCGTTGACGATGCAGCAGGTCGCCGACCCGGGCCGCGAGTTTCCTCGCATCCGCATGTTCGGGACCATCGGCTGGATCGTCATCGGCTTCGTCGTCGGCTACCTCCGGGTGGAGGCCGGCACGATGCCGTTCGTTCTCGGCGCCGGGGCGTGCGTCGTGATGTGCGTCTACAGCCTGATGGCGCTGCCGCATACGCCGCCACGGGCCTCCGGGCAGAAGGCCACCGTCAGGAGCGTCCTCGGGCTCGATGCGCTGGCGATGCTGAAGGACCCGACCTACCTCGTGTTCGTGATCGCGTCGGTGCTGGCCTGCATTCCGCTCACCTTCTACTATTCGTTCACCAACGCGTATCTCAACGAAGTCGGCGTGGTCAACGCGGCCGGCAAGATGACCTTGGGCCAGGTATCCGAGATTGGCATGATGCTGCTGATGCCGCTGGTCTTTCGCGTCGCGACCGTTCGCTGGATTCTGCTCGTCGGTCTGATGTCCTGGGCGGCGCGGTACGTGCTGTTGGCCTACGGCGATCCGGGGCCAGGTCTGTGGATGTTCTACCTGGCGATCGTCATGCACGGCGTGTGCTTCGACTTCTTCTTCGTCACCGGCCAGCTCTATACCGACCAGCAGGCGCCACCGCACCTGCGAAGCACGGCGCAGGGCTTCATCACCGCCATGACTTACGGCGTCGGCATGCTCGTCGGGTCACTCCTCTCGGGCGGTGTGCTGGATTACTTCTCCGTCACCGCCGCCGATGGTGCCATCACCCGCGACTGGTCCGCCTTCTGGCTGACGTCGGCATCGATGTCGTTTGCGATCATGCTGCTCGTGTTCTTCTTCTTCCGCACGCCGGCGAGAATCCAGGCGAAGGCCGCAGCGTAGATGGTTGATAGACGAGCGCGAACGACAGGCCGCTGAAGCTCACTCTCCCGGCCCGTGCTTGAGGATGAAGTAGACCTCTTCTTTGATCGCGTCTTTCTTCCAGCCCCGGCGCTTCAGGATCGACTTGCCGTGCTCGATCATCTCGGGGTGACCACAGAGATAGGCGCACGTCGTGCTGGTGTCGAGCTCCCAGAGGTCGGTGTACTTGCGGATGATGTCGTCGACTCTTCCCGTCTCCCCGGTCCACGCCGGGTCATCCCACGGCCGGCTGATCGTCGGCACGTAGGTCAGCCACGGCAGCTCCGCGGCCAGGCGCTCGAGCTCGTCGCAGGTAGCCGAGCTCGCGCGAGAGGCTGGCGCCCTGGATGATGAACAGCTTGTGCTCGCCGGCGAACTTGCCGTCGGTCGCGTCCTTGCGCAATGCCCTGACATAGCTGACGTAGGGGGCGACGCCGGTGACGGTCGCGAGCAGGAGGTGGTTGGTCCGGCCGCTGACCGTATCGAGCGTGAACCGGCCCTTGGCGACCTTTCGCGCCTTCACCGCATCGCCTGGACCGAGTTTGTAGAGCAAGGGGGTCAGCTCGCCCTGCGGCACGAGCTCGAAGAAGAACTCGATCTCGCGCTCGTACGGCGACGACACGATGGAGTACGCCCGCTCGACGAGGCCCTGGCCGTTGTCGACGCCGAGGGTGGCGTACTGGCCCGGCGCGAAGTGGAAATCCTGGCTGCCAGGGTCGACCCGTATCATCCAGAGATCGTCGGCGAACTCGACGCGCGACGTGATGCGCACGTCGAAGAACTTCTCGGCGGACGGGATCGTCATCAGGCCTACCTCTGTTGCTCCGGCCGACCAGATTCGAGCGGGAGCCTAGCGTGGCACACCTGACGCGCATTCACAACGACGGAGGATTGGATTGGCCGGCGTACGCGTCGAGCAATGAACCGTGCTACCGTGGTCGGCCTTGGCGCTCACGGCAACGGTCTATTCCTTCGAAATCGAGCTCGCACACGTCGACCGCGGCGTCTACGAGTCGCTGGCGTTTCGCGTCGCCCAGCACCCCTCGGAGACCGACGACGCGCTCCTGACCCGCGTTCTGGCGTTCTGCCTGGAGTACACCGAGGGCATCCAGTTCTCGTCGCAGGGCCTCTCGGACCCGGATGAGCCGCCAATTTCGGTGCGCGACGCTACCGGGGCGATCCGCGCGTGGATCGACATTGGCGTGCCCGAAGCGGCGCGCCTGCACAAAGCCAGCAAGGCCGCGCCGCGCGTCGCCGTCTACACCCACAAGGACCCGATGCGGCTCCTGCGCTTGCTCGAAGGGGAGCGGGTTCACCGCCGCGACGCGCTCGAGATTTACGCCGTCGACCGCGACTTCCTGGCCGCCTGGGTGGCACGGCTCACGCGCCGCATGAAATTCCACCTCTCAATTTCCGACGGCCAGATCTACCTGGTGCTCGACGAAGCAACCCTGACCGGCATCGTCACGCTGCAGACGGGGTCAGGCCGTGAATCGTGAATGGTGGTCGACGGTGTCCGGCGCCGCTCGACGAGCGCCGCATAGTCGCTAGACCAGCCAGCGCCGGCTCGAGCCCGGCCCCGCGACGGCGCCGACCATCTGCCCTGCCGCGTTGGCGAGCACCAGTGACGCCAGCCACAGGCGATCGGCCTTGGACGACCGCGCGCCGGCGCCATGCCTGTCGAGGACGGGGACGGTCGAGCGGTAGAGATGACGCGGCGCACCCGGTATCGTCCGCCACCAGTGACGCCGCTCGCTGGATGGCCACTGCCGCACGGCCGCACCGTACGAGCGGCCGCTCTGGAAATGGACGGCGAGCGCCTGCGGCATCCCCCAGGACTGGAGGTGGTGCAATTCGGCGCCCTCGGCGACGGCGAGCGAGTTCCGGCGCATGACGTCGGCGAGGAACTCGTACTCCGAGCCAGCCCGAGCGCTGTACCTCGGTTGGGAGCGCGTCGCGCTTGATGGAGAGATTGGTTGGCACCGGCAGGCGCCATCCGGGCACGGCGTCGAGCGGGGGCGCGAACGGCCCGAGCGTCAGCGCGAAGTTGGCGCGGTCGACGGCGCGGCGCGAGCTCGCCGGGTGATCGCTCACGGGCCCGATCGACACGGGCGCCGATGTCCGCCGGTGCGCGGCGCTCGTGCGTTCGAACCAGTCGGCCGCGGGCACACAGTGATCCTCGCTGAACAGGATGAGCTCGCCGCGCGCCGCGGCGGCACCGAGTGCGCGCAGGCGGAAGACGTCGGCGCCGGGCTCGCGAATCCAGCGCACGGGCGGGCGCGCGTCCTCCGCCAGCCCGCGGCCGTGCCCGTCCACGACCAGCAGCTCGAAGTCGTCGGCGAAGCGCTGACCGAGGCTGGCGGCCAGTGGCTCGGCCAGCTCCGGCCACGGCCGAACCGTCGGCAGGATGATGCTCAGTCGCAAGGGTTTTGTTCATCCACGGGTGTTTTGGTGCATATTAGCCGGGCTGTGGTTGGTGGTGACGTGGGAAAGTCTGAAGTCTGACGCGGGAAGTCTGACGTGTTCAAGTGTGACGTTTGAAGTGGGAAGTAGAAGTAGGAAGTAGAAGTAGGAAGTAGGCGCGGGAAGTTGAAGTGTGGAGTAAGTTGAAGCGGCAAGCCGGATTGTCACGCACCCGGAGAACCAGATTATGCAGACGTTCTGGATCACGCTGGTCGCCGTCGCCTCCCTCGCCGGCGTCCGTCAACAGGCCCCCGCCGTCCCTTACGCGCCGAAGCAGAGCGATCGCCCGGAAGCCGTCGTCGGCGACGAGCCCGGCTTCCAGCCGATCTTCGATGGCCAGACGCTCTCGGGCTGGGAAGGCGATCCGACCTACTGGCGAGTCGAGAACGGCGCGCTCGTCGGCGAGATCACGCCTGCCACGGTGATCAAGAGCAACACGTTCATCATCTGGCGCGGAGGCCGGCCAAAGGACTTCGAGCTCAAGCTCGAGTACCGCATCACGCCCGAGGGCAACAGCGGCATCAACTATCGCAGCGTCGTCGTCCCCGACCCCGTCACCCCGGCGAACAAGTTCGCGATGCGCGGCTACCAGTGCGACCTCGACGGCAGAAAGCGCTACCCGGGCAACAACTACGAAGAGAAGGGCCGCCTGTTCCTCGCCGTCCGCGGTCAGCTCACGCGCATCGTCGGCGGCCGCCCACCCGTGCTGGTGTCGACGATCGGCGATCCCGACGAGCTCGCCAAAGCGGTAACCGACGACTGGAATGCCGTCCACCTGATCGTTCGCGGCAATACGCTCACGCACACCATCAACCAGCGGGTCATGACGGTCGTCATCGACGACGACGCGCCCAATCGCCCGGCGGACGGCTTGATCGGCGTCCAGGTGCACGTCGGTCCGCCGATGAAGGTCGAGTACCGTAACTTGCGGCTCAAGAGCTGGTAGGGCCGTAGGCGTGGACGCTATCGCCGACCGGGAAGAGTCCGCGACCGGACGACCTCTTCTGTTTCTCGGGATCGCCCTCGGCGTGTGCGCCGGTTATTACTTCGGCAGCGTTCTCGGCCTGCTGCTGCGCATCCCACCGGCCACGCCGTCGGTCATCTGGCCACCGAACGCCATCGTGACGGCGATCCTCCTCCTGGTGCCGCCGCGGCGGTGGTGGCTGGTGCTGCTGCCCGTCCTTCCGGTCCACTTGGTTGTCCAGCTCCCGACCGGGTGGCCGCCGGCGCTCGTGTTGTCCCTGTACCTTCACCAACTGCATCGAGGCCGTCCTTTCGGCCGGCACCATCTGGCTGTTGAGCGACGCACCGCCGCGCTTCGACACGCCGCGGCGGCTGTCGACATTCTTCGCGGCGTTGACGGTGGCATCCATGATCTCCGGCTTTCTCGATGCCGCCGCCGTCACGTGGTTCCTCGGCGAGCCGTATTGGACGGTCTGGAACCAGCGGTTCTTCAGCAACGTGCTGGCGCAGCTGACGATCGTTCCCGCCGTCGTGGGCGTGGCGATGGGGTTGCCGCGCTGGGTCCGATCGGTGTCGTGGACCCGCGTCGCCGAGGCCATGGCTGTCGGCGTCGGCCTGATCGTGATGGGGTCCTCCGATTTTGGCGGCGCGCTCATCGAGCTGCCTCCACTCCGGGCGGTGTCGACACAGGCGCCCCTGGCGCTGCAGCTGCCGTTTCTCCTCTGGGCGGCGGTCAGGTTCGGGACGGTGGGCGCCGGGGTGACGTTGTTCGCCGCCTCGATTCTCGCGGTCTGGTCCGCCGTCCACGGGCAGGGTCCGTTTGCCAGCATGTCACCGACGACCACCGTGCCGGCGCTGACGCTCTCGCTCATCCTGGTCGCGGCCACGGTTCTCTGGCTCGCCGCGCTCGTGCAGGAACGGCGGCAGACGCAGAGCGTCCTGGCGGAACGGCTCGGGTTCGAGGAATTGCTGGCCCGGCTCTCGGGTGCGTTCGTCGAGGTCCCGAGCGACCGGATGGACGCCGGCTTCGCCGAGTGGTTGGGCCGGATTGGCACGTCCCTGCACGTCGAGTGCGTGTGCCTCTACACACTACCGGGACGCGACGGCAGCTTCAGCCCCGGTTACCAATGGACCGCGCCGGGTGCAACAGGGCCGCAATCAATCGACCTCAGGCGCGAGTTTCCCTGGACGTTCGCGCGGCTGGAGCACGGCCGGTCGGTTGCGGTGCCGGCGCTCGGCGGCTTGCCGCCACAAGCCGCCGAGGACGGCACCTCGATGCGCCGGCATGGTTACGGCGCGATGCTCGCGCTGCCGCTCGCGTCCAGTAGCGGAGCGCTGGGGGCGCTGGCGTTCGGGTCGGCCACAGAGCGGTCCTGGTCCGACGAGCTGGTGATGCGGCTGCGCCTCGTGGCCGAAGTGTTCGCCAATGCGCTGGCGCGAAAGCAGACCGAAGACGCGCTGCGCGGCAGCGAAACGATGAAGTCGTCCATTCTGCAGTCCCTCAGAAGCGGCGTAGCGGTCGTGGATCGCGAGGGACACGTGCTGGCGCTCAACGCCAACTGGACGCGGCTGGCGGAGGAGAGCGGCGCGCCCGTCGTGAAGGTTGGTGACGACTTGTTCGGTGGCGGGGTGGCGCGTCAATCCGAGACGTCGGCCGTCGAGCTCGCCGCGGGCGTGCGCTCGGTCCTGCAGGGGTCCCGCGACAGCTTCGGCTACGAGTACACGACCCAGACCGCCACGGGGCCGCGCTGGTGGTCGGTCGTGGTCGACCCGCTCGACCGTCCTGATGGCGGTGCCGTCGTCACGCGCGCCGACGTCACCGATCTGCGCACCGCCGAGTTCGACGTGCAGCGCACCCGTCAGGAGCTGGCGCACGTCGGTCGCGTGTCGACCGTCGGCGAGCTCACCGCCTCGCTCGCCCACGAGCTCTATCAGCCGCTGACGGCGATCATGACCAACGCCCAGGCCGCCCGGCGGATGCTCGCCGCGGCCAAGCCGGACGTCGCCCAGATCCATCTCATCCTCTCGGACATCGTCAACGACGACCGGCGCGCCAGTGACGTCATCGAGCGTTTGCGCGATCTCCTGCGCAAGGGCGAGCTCGAGATGGTCCCGGTCGACCTCGCCTCGACGATCCGCGACGTGGCCGACCTCCTTCGCGGCGACGCCGTCGTCAAGCAGGTGCAGGTGACCCTCGACCTCGATGGCTATCCCGTCGTCGTGCTCGGCGACCGGGTGCAACTCCAGCAGGTGATGCTCAATCTCCTGCACAACGCCATGGAAGCGATGGCCGACGGCCGTTCGCGCGCCACCACGGTGTCAGTGCGCTGCCGGCGCGTGGACAATGGCCGATCGGCAGGCTCAGGGCCGGCCCTTTCGACGGGCTCAGGGCAGCCCGTCGACGGATCGGAGCCGGCCTCTCGACGGGCTCGGGGCTCGCCCAGGTCACGGTCCGCGATACGGGCCCAGGCCTCCTCGCCGGCGCGGAAGACACCGTCTTCGATCCGTTCTACACCACGAAGAAGGATGGCATGGGGATGGGACTCTCGATCGTGCGGACGATCATCGAATCCCATGGCGGCTCGATCACCGCGGCCAATCACGAGCTGGGGGGCGCCGTGTTCGAGTTCACGCTGCCGCTCGCCGGTGCTCGACTGACCGCCCTGTGATGCGCCCATCATTTTTCCGAATGAACGCCGGCTGGACAACCCGGGTATATTCGCCCGCGAGCATCAGCGCGTTCGTCTGGACTTCGTGAGGGAATCACCCGTGCGCACATCTACTGCAGCAGCTTCGGCCGTCGCCATCGCCCTCTGTTTCCTGGTCACCTCGAACGTCGTCACCTCGAGTCCCGCCTCGGCGGCGGTGCAGGAGAAGCCGGCCGCGACTACTCAGGCGGCGCGGCCGCAGAGAACCGAGGCCGAAGCGCGGCAACTCGCCGAGAAGCACCGGCAGGACCGGGCACGGCTGGCGAAGGAAACGGGGAAGCCGGTCGAGCTCATCTCCGACTACGTGAAGGCGCAGATGCTTCCCGTCCCCGAGTCGCTCGGCGTCAGCCCGTTCTACAAGAAGTACGTCGACGCGCAAGGGATTCCCGTCATCTCGTCCGAGAAGGTGCCGGATGCGGCGCTGCTCGTCGCCCGCGACATCGTGAACTCGATGCTGGCGATGCGGCCGGACCTGAGAAAGGCCATGATTGCGCGCAAGTGGCGCACCGGCGTCATCGCCGAGGTCGAGATGACGATGGACATCCCGGAGTACGCGAACCTGAAGCGTCCCGGTGCGTCGAAAGAGGAGCCGATCAACCAGGCCGATCGCGACTACCACGCGAACCGCTCGCGCGGTCTTGGCGGCAACCCGACGACCGGCGCCGAAGAAAATCTGCTGGGCTATCCGAACACCCGCTACTGGGGCGAGCACATCTTCGTGCACGAGTTCGCGCACGCGATCATGGGCGGCGGCATTCGCGACGTCGACCCGGCGATGTTCGCCGAGATTCGCGCCTCGTACGACGCCGCCATGGCAGCGGGGAAGTACCTGCACCCCGACGGCCGCAAGCACTACGCGACGACGAATGCCGGCGAGTACTGGGCCGAAGGCGTTCAGTGGTGGTTCTTCTCGAACTACGGCGAGTGCTTCACGGGGAACATCAAGGTGGAGACGCCCGAGGAGTTCGCGGCCTACGATCCGGCGCTCAACGAGCTCATCAGCCGGGTGTTCAACACGCACCACATCCCGATGGACGTCTTCCACGGCAAGCGAATCCGGCCCGTGAGCTGCCCCAGTCAGCCGTAGCGAGACGGCCGGTCGCGGCGCAAGCTCCCGAACCGATCCGGCTGTCCACGTTCGGTGTCCTTTGTCAGTGAATGGGCCCGGCCGACCACCAGCACACTCGCAAGATCACTAAAGAATTCTGATTCGTCTGCTGGCATGGGAGTTGATCTGTCCATGGCCGGAGACAGCCCATGGTATCGAGACGCGTCATCTCAGGTGTGGTTCTACTCGGTGTTCTAGCGGCCGCCCCGGTGTTCGCCCAGGACGGTCAGCGCCGCCGCAGCGGCGGCGACCGGCGCAACGATCAGTCGGAGAGTCCGCGAACCGGGCGCGCGGTGCCGCGCTCGCAGGGCGCCGTGCGATCGGACAACGCGCCGCGCGAACAGGCGCAGCAGGCACAGGTGCAGCGCCAGTACCAAGCGCAGGCGCCGTCACAGCAGTCTCGCGGCGACCAGCGCGTCCAGGCGCAGCGTCAATATCAGGGGCAGCAGCGCCAGTATCGGGACGACCAGAACTACGACTCGCGGCGCGACTACGCGGTGCGGCGCGAGTATCAGCGGCCGTACTACCCGTCGGTCCTCGAATCGGTACTATGCTCCGTACGCGAACAAGGGCTACGGCTACGGTTACGGCTCACGGACCGTCATCGTGCCGCGCTACATCACCCCGCGCTTCATGACGGTCGTGCCGTATCGGCCGTACGTGTATCGCCCCAGCATCGGGATTGGCGTCTACTACGGCACCGGCGGGTCCTATCCCTACGGCTACACGCCGCGCGGCTACTACGATCCGATCGCCGGCCGGCCGTATGGCGGCCTTCGTATTACCGGCTTCTCTCAACTGGCGCAGGTCTTCGCCGACGGTTACTACGTCGGAATCGTGGACGACTTCGACGGGATGTTCCAACACCTCAATCTTGAAGCTGGGCCCCACCAGATCGAGATCCGGGAGCCGGGGCTCGAGCCAATCGCGTTCGACGTGATGGTGCAGTCCGGCCGGACGATGACGTTCCGCGCCGACGGTTACTAGCTAGTTAGACGGAGCCTTCCCATGAAGCCGATGCCGAACCACGCTGAACGCGCCGACGGCCAGGGTTCACGATGAACACGATGACTCGATGAACACGAAGAACACCTTCTGAAGACCATCGTGACCTTCGTGTCATCGTGGGCATCGTGTGGCAACGTCGTGGCAGCATTTGTGAGAACGGGTTCGAGTCCAGGGCCGGAGGCCAGGGATCGGGGGCCGGGGGCCAGAGGGTCAGGGAGCGGAATAACCCTGAACTCTGAGCTCCTGGCCCCTGACGTGTTTTACTCCCTCCGCGGCTGCGCCTCGACTACCGCAGCCCGACGCGGCGGCGCCATTCGGAGTGAAACGCGTCGGGCTGCACCTGAAATGCGAGCAGGGCATCGTCGATCGCCCTGCCGTCGCCGACCATCTTCAGGAACTCACCGATGTTCGAACCGAGCTTGGCGCAGAGGATCTCGGCCGCGACTGCGCTCTCGGCGTAGGCGACGAGCGCTTGCTGCTCGTCGAGGCCGCTGAAGCCGTTGGCGAGATCGGCGAGCGGAACGACCGTGCCCGCCCTGTGGAGCACGCCGGGCACCCAGGAGCGATCGCTCGATTCCAGATAGGTGGCCAGCCCTTCGTTGAGCCACGCCGGTACTCGACGTGCCGCGGCGCTCGCCACGACCGCGTGCACGAGCTCGTGCGGTGACCACCCGGTCCAGATCATCCGGCCGAAGTCGCCCGCCGACAGCGACGCGAATCCGGCCGTCGTACCCGCCAGTTGCCCAGGACGGCGAACGCGTGATGTCCTGGAATTCGCGATTCGTGTAGAGGATGACCGTGAGCGTCTCGCTCGGATAGCTGTTGAGCGTCCGTCCGATCCTCGAGTACTCGCTCTCGAGGACGCGCGCGACACGGTCACCGATGCTCTGCTGAGCGCCGCCCTCGTAGAGGATGCGGAAATGCCCCGCGGGCTTTTCGAGATACGAGCTGTGGAGCGATGATTCGCGTTGCCACCGCTCGAGCATGTCTGTCAGGCGGCTGTCACTCGGCCGCAGCGCCGCCGCTTTCTCAATCGACCGCATCGCCAGCTTGCTGTCTCCACTCTCGTACGCCACTTGCGCCAGCACGGTCAGGGCCTCGACGAACTTCGGATCGAGCTCGACGGCCTTCTTGAGCGACGCCAAGGCGGCGCCGCGCTGACCGAGCGCGTAGGCCGCGGAGGCGGCGCCAAAATGCAGCACGGGATCGCCGGGACGCTGTTGGAGTTCCTTGCGGAAGAGAGAGGCCGCCTGATCGGCGTCATCCCGCTCGAGCGCGGCCCACGCCTCGGGCGCGACTCGATGGAGGGGTGACACGCGCGTGAGGCTCGCGGCCGCGAACAGGGCCGAGAAGGCGGCCCGAAAGCGACGAAGGCCACGAGGAGGACGCCCTTCGTGCCGCGCGCGATGGCCATGCCCACCGCGGGGCAAAGCATGTGCCCAATCTCCCGCGTGCGAGACGGCCTGTTTCGCGCTGCGAGGTCAGGGAGTGATTACACTTTACGCGCGTCGCGCCAGATGCGTGATTGGCGGGACGCGCTGGTCTGCCGCTGGGAAATTAGCTCATCGGCGCCGAACTACGCTGAACCGCCGACGGCCGAGGTTTCCGTGGGCATCTGTGTGGCAGCGTCGTGACAGCGTCTCACTCTCTCACCCCTTGTAACCCAGCAACCACCGCGGCAGCACGAGCGTCAGGCTCGGGAATGCGGCCAGCAGCGCCAGCCCGATGAGGAGCGCCACGAGATACGGGACATACGCGCGGCTCACGTCGTCGATATCGACGCGCGCGATGCCGGCGGCGATCGTCAAGCCGACACCGACGGGCGGGAGGAAGAACGCGATCCCCATCGCGGCGATGATCACGATGCCGTAGTGGACCGGATCGATGCCGAGCACCTTGGCGATGGGGAAGAGGATGGGACCGAAGATGAGGAGCGCTGGCAGTCCCTCGAGCAGCGCGCCGATCACCACGAAGAGTACGATGGTCAGGGCGAGGAATCCGACGCGGCCCGCGCCCACGCCGCCGATCCACTCGCCGAGGGTCTGCGGCACCCACTCGCGCACCAGGATCCATGCAAACGCCGACGCCGCCGCGAGCACCCACAGCGTCGTCGCGGTCACGACTCCGCTCTGCGCGAGCTGAGCGACGATCTCCGTGCGGCGCACGCCGCCCATGAAGATCCCCGCGACGAACGCGTAGACGACGGCGATGAGCGCGGCTTCGGTGACGGTCGTGGCGCCGGAGAAGATGCCGCCGAAGAGCAGGACCGGGAGCCCGGTCGGAACGATCGCCCGCCGCAGCGCCCGGCCAAGATCGGCGTGCGAGGCCCCGGTCGTGACGGGCCAGTTCTGGCGCCGCGCCCGCACCGCGATGAGGACCAGCAACGCCGCCGCGAGGATGAATGCCGGCACGAACCCGGCGAGGAAGAGCGTGACGATCGACAGGTTGACCAGCGACCCGAGTACCACCATGGTCAGGCACGGCGGCACGAGGATCCCCATGGCGGACGCCGCCGCGACGACGCTGACCGATTCGGGCCCGGAATAGCCGGCTCGCCGCATCGACGGCACGAGCAGAGAGCTAATCGCGGAGACGTCTGCCGCAGTCGATCCCGAGATGCCGGAAAAAAGGATCTCGGCGACGACCACCACCATCGCCAGGCCGCCTCGCACCTTGCCGACGATGGCCATCGCCAAATCGACGATGCGTTCCGAGATCCCTCCTGATTCCATCAGCGCTCCGGCGAGGATGAAGAGGGGAATCGCCAGCAGCACGAACGAGTCGACGCCGCCGAGAATCTTGATCGGCAGGATGATCAGGCCGACGCCGCCGATGCCGAGGAGGTAGGTGAGCGAGGTCAGCGCGAGGGTAAAGGCGAGCGGCAGGCCCAGCGCCCCGGTCACGAGGAAGCCGATGACGAGCACGACGAGTGGGGCGGCGCCAGCGACGAGGGGGACGAGGACCGACGCGATGGCGAGACCGGCGGTGCCGAGCGACCACGTCAGGGACGAATGATCGCGCCACGGGCCGATGCCGTCGCGGTACAGCTGCTCGATGACCACGAACGACATCAGCACGAGCGCGACCGGCAGGATGGCGGAGATCCAGGCGCCCGAGATGCCGCTCGCCGGCAGGCTCTCGGCCAGGCTCGCGACCGTCAGGTGATACGCCGGAACGATCAGGAACAGGAAGAAGGTGAGGAGCACGAGCCGCAGGCCGCGATCGACCGCTTGGCGTCGCGGTTCTGAGAGCAGGCGCACGAGGGCCGTCACCCGCGGGTGCTGCGCATGCCGCAGCGCCGTGATGCCGCCGACGCACATCAACCACGTCAGCAGGAGGCGGGCGATTTCCTCGGTCCACGGAATCGGGCTGTGCAGGACGTGGCGGCCGATGACCTGCAGGCCGACGACCGCGGCTTGCGCGACCACGAGCACCGCGATCGACGAATGGAGCGCGCTGTCAAAGGGCGATGCGGGTGCGAGAGACTCCGTCGGCGCGCTCACCCGCGGATCGCCTCGAGCCAGGAGGTGATGCCGAGCGCGCGCGCCTCGCTCGCCCACAGCCGCTCGGCCGACGGCTGCAAGGCGCGGCCGTCGATGTCGCGGATGGTCATGCCGTTCTTCGTCAGCTGCGCGGTCGCCGCCGTATCCTCCTCAGGACCCATCGCGCGCTGCCGTCGCGCCGCTTCGCCGTGCCGCGCCCTCGAGCGCCGTGCGGATCTCCGCGGGAAGCCGGGCGAGCGTGACCGCCGATGCCCACAACCCGAGCACGCCGGCGATGTGGCGCGTACGTGCCATGAAGCCCGCGATCTCGTAGAAGCGCTGCTGCAGCGTCGTGCTCGCGTCGTGCTCGTAGCCGTCGATCACGCCGGTCTGGAGCGACGTATACACCTCGCCAAAGGCCATCGGCGTCGGGCTCGCGCCCATCAGCTCGACGGCCTTGACGTAGATCGGCGACTGGATCGTCCGGATCTTGAGTCCGGCAAGCTGGCTGGTTTCGGTGACGTCGCGCGACCGCGTGATCACCTGCCGGAAGCCGAACGAGTCCCCCCACGCCAAGGGCCGCATCCTGACCGAGCGCTCGAGGTAGTCCGCCGCCTCGCGTCCCACCGCGCCGTCGACGATGCTGTGGACGTGCCCCCAGTCGCGCCACATGAAGGGGAAGTCGAAGACCTGGAGCCGCGGCGCCACGCTCCCCCAGATCGCCGTGCCCGAGACCATGAAGTCGACCAGGCCTTCCTGCAGCTGCTGCACGACCTCGCGTTCCTGGCCGAGGGTGCCGCTCGCGAAGACGCGGACCGTCACCGCGCCGCCCGTCGCCTCCTCGGCCAGCTTCCGGAAGGTGTCGCCGAAGACGTGGAGGGCCGTCGTGCCCGAGGCCATGGAATGCGACAACCGCAACACCAGCGGGCCGCGACCGGCACGCGAGCGGCACCCGGCGGCGAGTGCGGCGGCGCCGATGCCGGTCAGGAACGCGCGGCGGTCGATAGGGGCGTGCACGGGAGGATTGTATCGGGAATTGAGGAGAAGGTCAGAGAGGGGACTCTGACATAGACAGCAGCGCCTGCGGCCCGAGCGCGGCGCGAAGTCGCCGCGCGAGAGCGAGCGGGGGTGGGGCCCCGCGAGCATTGAGAAATGCGGACAGGATGGTTGGTTCGGGTCTCGATCTAAACTGTCTCACCATAATGAAACCCTATCTCGACCTCACTGGCAGGGTCGCGCTCGTCACCGGCGCGTCATCGGGGATCGGCGCCGCGACCGCGGTCACGCTCGCCGATCTCGGCGCCAAGGTGGCGCTCAGCTACCATCGCAACCGCCAGGGCGCGGAAGAGACGCGCGACCGGGTCGTGGCGGCGGGAGGCACGGCGATTGCCCTCGCGGCCGACGTGCGCCGCGCCGAGGACATTCGCGCGCTCGTGCAGCGCGCGAGCGCCGAGCTCGGACCGATCGACATCCTCGTCAACAACGCCGGCTCGCTCGTCGCCAGGTTTGGCATCGCCGAGATTACCGAGGAACGCCTCAACGAGATCGTGGCGCTCAACTTCACGAGCGCCGTCCTCGCCTCGCAAGCGGTCGCCGCCTCGATGATCGAGCGCAAGCGCGGCGCCATCATCAACGTCGTGTCGATCGCCGGACACAACGGCGGCGGCCCCGGTGCCAGCCTCTACGCCTCGTCCAAGGCCGCGCTCACGTCGTTCACCAAGGGCCTCGCCAAGGAACTGGCGCCGCAGGGCATCCGCGTCAACGCCGTCTCGCCGGGCGTCATCGATACGCCCTTCCACGAGGTCTTCTCCACGCCGGAGATGATTCAGAACTTCGTGAAGATGATCCCGCTCGGCCGCGTGGGCACGGCCGCCGAGTGCGCCACCGTCATCGCGTTTCTCGCGTCCGACGCGGCCAGCTACGTCGTCGGCGAGACAATCGAGGTGAATGGGGGGCAGCTGATGAGGTAGCAGAGTCGTCTGCACACTCTCTGGTGTCGCTACCCGATCAGCTTCGCCACGGCCTTTCCATGCACATCGGTCAGCCGAAAATCCCGCCCCTGGAATCGGTAGGTCAGCTTCTCGTGGTCGACGCCCATCAGCTGCAGCATCGTCGCGTGCAGATCGTGAACGTCGATGGGATCCTCGACGACGTTGTAGCCGAGGTCGTCGGTGCGGCCGATGGTGACGCCGGGGCGAGTGCCACCGCCGGCGAGCCACATCGTGAAGGCGCGCGGATGGTGGTCGCGGCCGAGGAACTTCGAGCCGTTACGGGCTTCGTTCATCGGCGTCCGGCCGAACTCGCCGCCCCACACGACCAGCGTGTCGTCGAGCAGCCCGCGCTGCTTGAGATCGGTGAGCAGGCCGTAGACCGGGCGGTCGGTCTCGCGGCAGAGGTGGGGCAGCTTCTCGACGATGTCCTCGCCGAAGGAGGCGCCGTGGGTGTCCCAGCCGCGGTGGTAGAGCTGGACGAAGCGGACGCCGCGCTCGACGAGCCGGCGCGCGAGCAGGCAGTTGTTCGCGAACGACGCCTTGCCCGGTTCAGTGCCGTACAGCTCGTGGATCGACGCCGGCTCCTTCGCGAGGTCGGTCAGCTCCGGGCACGCTCGTCTGCATGCGATAGGCGAGCTCGTAGGCGGAGATCCGCGTCTTGATTTCCGGGTCGCCGACGTCGAGGCTGTTGATGCGATTCAGGTCGTTGATCGCGGCGATCGATCGATGGCGCACGTCAGAATCGACGCCTTCCGGGTTCGAGACGAAGAGCACGGGTTCGCCGCTCGATCGAAACTCGACCCCTTGGTGCACGGTGGGGAGGAATCCGCTGCCCCAGCACGACTTCCCGCCGTCAGGGTTGTTTTCGCCCGAGAGCAGCACGACGAAGCCGGGCAGGTCGCTGTTCTCGGTGCCCAGCCCGTAGCTGAGCCACGATCCCAGGCTCGGCCGGCCGATGACCTGATGGCCGGTGTTCATGAAGATCTGCGCCGGGGCGTGGTTGAACTGCGTGGTCCGCATCGAGCGGATGATCGTGAGGTCGTCGGCGACCTTGGCGAGGTTGGGAAGGAGCTCCGAGATCTGCGCCCCGGACTGACCGTACGATTTGAACTGGAACGGTGACGCCAGCAGCTTCGGCTTGCCCTTGATGAAGGC
The DNA here is from genome assembly GCA_963847975.1 of uncultured Acidobacteriota bacterium. GTDB lineage: Bacteria > Acidobacteriota > Vicinamibacteria > Vicinamibacterales > 2-12-FULL-66-21 > DATBJJ01. The sequence continues at coordinate 261,718 of CAWKBU010000010.1, forward strand.
GAATCGCTCACCCTTGACGAGCTCGTCGGGGATGTCCTGCCCATCGTGCTTCGTGAGGGTCGGCTTGGGATCGAAGAGGTCGATCTGCGAGGGCGCGCCGGCCATGAAGAGATAGATGACCCGCTTCGCCTTCGGGGCAAATGCTCTGGCGGCGTCGGGAGCGTTGCCGCGCGGCTGCGCCTGACCTCCGGCCAGCACGACATCCGTCCATGAGCGAGGCGAGCGCGAGGCCGCCGATGCCGAAGGCGGACTGTTCGAAGAAGTGACGGCGCGTGATGCCGCGCAGGGACGGTGGCTTGGAACCGGTCATTGTTTCGTCACCGCCTCGTCCAGGTTGAGGAGCACGTTGGCAACGATCGTCCACGCCGCGAGTTCCGCTTCGTCGCTCGTCCGGTCATCGTCGCGCCCGACGACTTTGGCGGCGGCGCTGGAGCGCTCCTGGTAGTGTCTGCGCTCGCGCTCGTAGAGCGCCACCAGGCGCGTCAGCTCGTCGGGGCGTGCCTCACGGGAGAGCACGAGCTTGATGCCGAAGGCGGCGCGAGCACGAGCTGGGTTGGCGGCGTTCGCAGGACTAGCGACGGATTCCTCCAGCATGCGGCGGGCGAGCGCCCGAGCGGTGTCGAAGGACGCGGGATCGTTCAGGAGCGTCAAGGCCTGCAGCGGCGTGTTCGTGCGGACGCGCCGCACCTGGCAGAACTCGCGGCTCGTGGCGTCGAACGTCATGAAGCTGGGATACGGCGATGTGCGCCGCCAGAAGGTATAGAGGCTGCGGCGGTACCGGTCTTCGCCCTCGCTCGTCGCCCACTTGTCGGAGTTGTAGGGCATGTTCCAGATGCCCGGCGGTTGCAGCGGGTAGACGCTCGGTCCGTACATCTTCGGGCTCAGGAGGCCGCTCGCGGCGAGCGCCGTATCGCGGACCATTTCGGCCTCCATCCGCACGCGTGGACCACGGGCGAGCAGCCGGTTGTAGGGGTCGCGCTCCTCGAGCGCCGCGCTCGCGGCCGACGATTGCCGATAGGTCGCCGAGCGGACGATCGTGCGCAGGATCGCCTTCTGGCTCCATTTGCCGGCGACAAACTCAGTGGCGAGCCAGTCGAGGAGCTCCGGATGCGTGGGCAGCGCGCCCTGCGCGCCGAAGTCCTCGCTCGTTTCGACCAGGCCGCGGCCAAAGAGCTGTTCCCAGAAGCGGTTCACGGCGACGCGGGCGACGAGGGGGTTGTTGTCGTCGACGAGCCAACGCGCCAGGCCGAGGCGGTTCATGGGCAGGTCGTTGCGCATCGGATGAAGGGCGTCGGGCGTGCGCGCGTAAACACGTTCGCCCCTGGCCGTGAAGCTGCCGCGCTCCCGTAACTCGTACGACGGACGCTCGAACGAGGGCCGCTCCTTCATGACGAGCGTGGAGGGAATCTGGAGGTCGGCGAGTGCCTTGCGCGCTGCCGTCAGCGCATCGCGCGTGGGCTGCAGGGACGGTGCGGTCGCGCGGAAGAACGCGGCCAGCTCTTCGGCCTGCGCCGGGCTGCGCTCGCTCGCCTGTTGCGCCAGGATCGGGCGCAGCCGCGCGGCGAGCTCGCTGCCCACGAGCGGGTCGGGGTCGGTGGTCACCGAGAGCCGCAGGCGTCCGATGCCCTGGCCGATGGTTCCGTCGAGGTGATCGATTCGCACCGTGATTCGCGTGCCGCCGGGGAAGCCGAACGGCGTCTGCGCGGCGAGGACCGCATGACGCGGCACGCGCTCGCTGTCCCGCATGGCGTTGATCGCCCACGAGCCACCCTTGCGGCTCGCCGGGCCGCGTCCGGCCGCCAGCAGGTCGGCGGCCGCGAAGGGGTAAGCGGAGTCGTCCACCTTGATAGTCGTGAATTGAACAGCCTCTCGACGTGCGCCGGGTGAGGTGGCGGGCGCGATCTCGACGTGGAGGCCGGTGACACGAAAGTGCCCGTACGCGTCCCGCCCCGGGCCGTTCCTCGGCAGCGAGCGGTCGGGCAGCGTTTCGAGACGCAGGCCCGTTATCCCCTGCGCCGTGGTGTCGACCGTGATCTCGTAAGACGTGAGCACCGGGTTCGGGCCCGACGCCAGGAGCGAGTGGTCGGGGAGCGCGGTCAGCGTCACGCCGTTCGTGGCGTTCGCGTGCGCGGGCGCGAGCGGGATCCAGGCACGCTCGGCCGCTCGCAGCGACTGCTCCCACAGTTCCTGCGCGGCGCGAAGCTCCGGCGTGACCGTCTTGAGCTCCTGCTCGAGCCCGTCGATGACGGCCTGCGCGCGCTTGCGCGCCGCTTCCTGCTCCGGGGTCGCGAGATCGAGCCGGGCCTCGAAGTACCGTGTGCCGTCGCCAAACGTACGGCTCTCGTAGTCCGAGTTGGCAAAGAAGGCGAGCAGCCGGAAGTAGTCCTTCTGGCTGAAGGGATCGTACTTGTGGTTGTGGCACTGGGCGCAGCCGATGGTGCTGCCGAGCCACACGGTTGCGGTCGTGTTCACGCGATCCACGAGCGTTTCGTACATCGACTCGTCGGGATCGACACCGCCTTCTTCGTTCGTCATCGCGTTGCGGTGGAAGCCGGTCGCGATTTTCTGATCCAGGGTCCGCTGCTGGTCGCTGCCCTCTGGCAACATGTCGCCGGCGATCTGCTCGATCGTGAACTGGTCGAACGGCAGATCGCGGTTGAGCGCGTCGATCACCCAGTCGCGATACTTCCAGATGCTGCGCCGGTTGTCCTTCTCGTAGCCGTTCGTATCGGCGTAGCGGGCGAGATCCAGCCACGGACGCGCCCACCGCTCGCCGTAGCGCGGCGAGGCCAGCAGGCGATCGACGACGCGGTCGTAGGCGTCCGGCGTCGTGTCGGCGAGGAAGGCGTCGAGCTCGGCGGGCGTCGGCGGAAGGCCGGTCAGGTCGAGCGAGACGCGACGGAGGAGCGTCGCCTTCGGTGCGTCCGGCGATGGCGGGAGCTTTTCACGTTCGAGCCGCGCCAGCACGAACCGGTCGATGGGCGTGCGCGGCCAGGCCGTGCGCCCGACGGGCGGGAGCTCCGGCCGCGCCGGCTTCACGTACGACCAATGTTCGGTGTCGGCCGTCGCTCGCGCCCCCGAACTGGCGCCCGTGTCTGCGGCGCCGGGCATCAGCGCGCCTTGATCGATCCATGCCCGCAGCCGTGCGATGGCCGCCTCCGGCAACGGATCGCCATCGAGCGGCATCTGATCCTCGCCGTCGAGGCCAAGCACGCGCCGCATGAGCAAGCTGACATCGCTCTTGTGCGGCGTCACGGGGGGGCCGGAGAGTCCTCCCCTCAGGATCACCTCTGGCGTGTGCAGCCGCAGCCGGGCGCGGGCCTTCGTCGGCCCGTGGCATTCGGCACAGGTACCTGTTTGAAGATCGGTTGGATGTCCCGTGCGAAGTCGATCGTCGCCTGGCCGCTGGCCGACGGCTGTGGCGAGTTGACTGGGGCGGAAGGAACTGACTGCGCGCGCAGCAGAACCGCACCCACGACGAGGATGCAGGCCGAGCCCGTTAAGATCCGCCGCGGCAGCCGGGTCATAGTCCTCTGTCGCCGAATATTACACCCTCCACTCGCATTTCTGGCCTTTTCCGAAGCATCCTGAAAGTCGTGGGCGCGCTCGTCGCGCCGACCAACGTCCGCATCACTCGCTGACGGGTCACGCCGGGGTCTGACCCCGGTCTGACCCTGGTCTGACCCTGGTCTGACCCCGGTCTGACCCTGGTCTGACCCTGGTCTGACCCTGGTCTGACCCCGGTCTGACCCCCACCGTATAATCACTGCTGTGGCTGACTCCAACTCCACTCCGTTTACCATTGGCATCATTCAGGATCACGCGGACGCCGATGCCGCGGCGACTGTGGCGCGTGCCGAACGGCTGATCCGGGATGCGGCCAGCCGCGGGGCGCAGATCATCTGCCTCAAGGAGCTCTTCAACGCGCCGTACTTCTGCAAAGCGCAGCAGAGCGAGCGGTTCGATCTCGCGGAATCCATCCCGGGGCCGACGACCGACAGGATGCAGGCTCTGGCCAAGGAGCTCGCGGTCGTCCTCATCGTGCCGCTCTTCGAACGGCAGGCCGCCGGCGTCTATCGCAACTCGGCGGCGGTCATCGACGCCGACGGCAGTCTCATGGGCGTCTATCGCAAGATGCACATCCCCGACGATCCGCTCTTCTTCGAGAAGTACTACTTCGCTCCGGGCGAAGGCCCGGGGTTCAAGGTCTGGAAGACCCGCTACGCGACGATCGGCGTGTTGATCTGCTGGGACCAGTGGTATCCGGAGGCAGCCCGCATCACCAGCTTGCTTGGCGCCGAGGTGCTCTTCTATCCGACGGCCATTGGCTGGCATCCGGCCGAAAAGGACGAGTGGGGCGCCGCCCAGGTTGACGCCTGGCGCACGGCGCAGCGCGCCCATGCCATCGCCAATGGCGTGTATGTCGCCGCTCCCAATCGCATCGGCCATGAGGACGAGCCGGGCACCAAGGGCATCACGTTCTTCGGGCGGTCGTTTATCGCCGACCCATTCGGACGATATCTTGCGGATGCCGGCGACGGTGAAGAAATCCTGATCGCCCGCTGCGACCCCGCGCTCATCGAAGAGGTGCGCCGGAACTGGCCGTTCCTTCGCGACCGGCGCGTCGATGCGTACGGGCCGATCCTCAGCAGGTATCTCGGCTCGTGACGCCCGGAGCATCGCCATTGCGCATGCCGGCCGAATGGGAGCCGCACCGCGCGACCTGGATCAGCTGGCCGCATCACGAACCCGACTGGCCGGGCAAGCTGGGACCGATCCCGTGGGTCTACGCCGAGATTGCGCGCGTCCTCGCCGAGCACGAGCCGGTCGAAATCCTTTGCCACAGCGAGGCCGTGCGCGTGGATGCCCGCGCCGCGCTCGACGCCCACGGCGTGTCCGCGGACCGGGCTCGCCTGCACGTCGTGCCGACCGACCGGGTCTGGCTCCGGGATTCGGCGCCGATCGGCGTGCACGATGCGGCCGGTGACGTCGTCTTGCTGTCGTGGGCGTTCAACGGCTGGGCGAAGTACGACAACTGGCAGCGCGACGCCCTGATCGCGCGTCCGATCGCCGCCGTTGCCGGGCGGCGCCTCGAGGAGCCGCGTCGCCACGATACCGGCGAGCGCATCGTGCTCGAGGGCGGTGGCATCGACGTCAACGGGCAGGGCTTGCTGCTCGTGACCGAGGAATGGCTGCTGAGCGACACCCAGGTTCGGAACCCCGGGTTGACGCGCGCAGATTACGAGGCCATCTTCGAGAAGTGGCTGGGCGTGCGGCGGACGCTGTGGCTGGGCGATGGCTGCGTCGGCGACGACACCCACGGGCACGTCGATGACATCGCGCGCTTCGTCAGTGCCGACACGGTTGTGCTCGCCGTCGAGGAGGATCCGCAGGACGACAACCACGAGCGGTCGATCGACAACCTCCGCCGGCTGGAGCTCGCGGCGCGATCACCGGAAGTCGGACCGCTTCGGATTGTGACCATTCCTTTCCCGCGCCCGGTGACGATGAACGGCGAGCGCCTGCCCGCGAGTTACGCCAACTTCTACATCGCCAATGGGGTCGTGCTGGTGCCCACGTTCAACGACGTCAACGACCGGGTTGCGCTCGACCTGCTCGCCCGCGCGCTGCCGGCGCACAAAGTGGTCGGCATCCATGCCGTCGATCTCGTGTGGGGGCTCGGGACGCTGCACTGCCTGACGCAGCAGGAGCCGCGGCCGCGAGTTGGATGAGGAAGGGTGATCGCATCCACCCCTGAGGGAGTCGCGATTGCCGTGCGCGTGATCCCGCGCGCCGGCCGATCCGGTCTCGCCGGCACCCGAGGCGACGCGCTTGCTCGTCCGCTTGCAGTCGCCCCCGGTCGAGGGCGCGGCCAACGAGGAACTGATTGAGGTGCTGGCGCGGGCGCTCCAGGTGCCGAAGCGCGCCGTCACGATTGTCGCCGGCGATCGTTCGCGGCTGAAGCGCGTCCAGGTCACCGGCATCGACGCCGCCACCGCCGCCGCGCGGTTGGGCTGACGCCGGGGACACTCAACCGTGACTGTCCCGGTTGAGTGTCCCCGCCGTTCGGCTACATCTTGGTGTAGAGGGCGACGTTGTTCATCGCCTGACCCGTCGGGTCTGTTCCTGTCGTCGTGACCGTCAGCGTCTTGCCGTCCTTTGACAGCGACGTTTTCGAGGTGACGATGGCCTTGCCGCCCTTCTTATAGGTGATGGTGCCTTCCGTCGGGCTGGTCTGCGCCACCGAGACGGTGTCATACGCAGGGGTTGCCAGTGACCGGCGTGTCCTTGCCGTCGCGATCGTTCGCGTAGCTCCACTTCATCGGCTTTCCGTCGCCCCCGACGGCATCGATGGCGATTTTCAGACCCTTGCCTGCAGCGGTGATCACGACGGTCGCGCTCTTGGGGGCCGGCCCTGGCTTGTAGGTCGACTTGGCGACGTCGAGGTGCCACGTGCCGACTAACGGGTCGGGGGCTTGCGCGTTCGCCGACCGCAACGCCCAGCGCCAGCGCGCAGATGCCCGTGAGAGCGATTCCGACGTGTCGTGTCCATGTTGCCCGCATGTGACCTCCTGTTGATTGAAGTGAACGAGTCGTGCGATCGAAGATTCGCGAATCGGCCGAGCTTGTCCACCGGCCGGTTTCGCCGGCACGTTCCCGCCACGGCCGTTACTGCTTGAGGAACACGCCCACGTTGTTCAGTGGCTGACCCATGGGGTCCACGCCCGTGTAGGTGACGGTCAATCTCTTGCCGTCCTTCGATACCGACGTCTTCACCGTGACGATGGTCTTGCCCCCCTTCTTGTACGCAATCGTTCCCTCCGTCGGGCTCGTCTGCGTGACGTTGGCGGTGTCATAGTTCGGGTTGCCGTTGACCGGAGCGTCCTTGCCGTCACGTGCGCTCGCGTATCCCCACTTCACTTCCGTGCCGTCGGCGCCGACCGTGTGGACGGCGACCTTGATCCCCTTACCAGCCGCCTCGATCGTGACGATCGAACCCCTCGGCGCTGGCCCGGGCTTGTAGGTCGAATGCGCGACATCCAGCTTCCAGGTGCCTACGAGCGGGTCGGTCTGCGCCCCAGGCGCGGAACCGAGCACGATCGCGCAGATGGCTGCGCACGCGACGCCGACGGTCTGCTTCGCCCATGTTGCCCGCATGAGGTCCTCCTATGGATTGAAGTTCACGAATGGAGCGGAACGAACGATATGCGAACGCTCCGCGGCTGTCCACCCGGAATCTGGCAACGTCCCGTCTCCACCGAAGCGTGGCGTTCGCGCTGCAGTATAGTTATGTGTTTCCGTCTGTTTTCCTGAAAGGACCACACCATGCGTCTCGTCAATAGTTCCGCGATCGCCGTCGCCCTCGCCATGCTCCTTCCCCCCGTGACCAGCCTCCAGGGCCAGGGCCAGGATGCCGCCCGCACCGTCGCCGGTGGCGGTATCTCGATCCCGGGCTGGACTGGAAAGATTGACGCCAACGAGGAGAAGCAGGGCCAGGCCCTCAACAACGCCAAGCTCGCCGGCGACGCCAAGACCATGACCGTCACGACCGGACCTGCCGCTGGCCTACTGGAACCCCGCGAACAAGGCGGCGGGCGACTACACGGTGAAGGCGACGTTCAACGAGCCGAAGTACATGAACATCAACGATCACCCGCACCCGTACGGCATCTTCATCGCCGGCAACGACATGGGGACCGCCGAACAGAGCTACCTGTACTGCGCCGCCTACGGCAACGGCAACTTCATCGTGCGCGGATTCGGGCCCGCGCCCTTCCAGATGAACGGCAGGCGTGGAGAAGCAGGGGCATCGGTGAACAAGGCCGCCGGCAAGGACCAGCCCGTCACCCAGGAGATCGCCATGTCGGTCAAGGGCGACCGCGTCGAGTGCTCGATCAACGGCACCGTCGTCGCGGGCTACACCAAGGCCGATCTCGTGGCCGCCGGCAAGCTGAAGTCGACCGATGGTGTTTACGGGATCCGCTTCGCCCACAACACCGAAGCGGTCGTGACCGGCTTCGGCGTGACGAAGTAGGGATGGGGTCAGGCCGTGAATCGTGAATTCCGATTCACGATTCACGGCCTGACCCCCAGCTTCAGCGTCCCGCCGGTCGCCACCCAGCTTCAGCGTCCCGCCAGGTACCCCTGCACCTGCACGATCACCAGCCAGCCCGCGAAGAAGCCGTAGAACACGGTCGAGAAGAGCAGCATCCCCAGCCGGAAGCCACCTCACGCGCAGCGCCGGCGGCAGCCCCCGGCGGTTCAGCTGGATGAGCAGGATCGAGTAGACGAACATCACCATCCCGTTGAGGCAGGCGGCGATGACCAGCAGGAGCAGCGGCTGGTTGAAGCCCGACATCAGGATCGTCGAGCCGGCAGCGATCGTGCCCCACGCGACGAGAAAGTAAATCCGGCTTTCGGTCCACCGCTGGCTCTGCTGCAGGTACACCGTCTTCAGCACGTCCGCGACGATGCGCGAGATGTAGTCGATGGTGCCGAGCGCGACGAGGATCATCGACAGCGCGCCGAAGACCCAGAAGAACGTGCCGAACCAGGGCGCGACGATCGTCTTCAGCGCTTCGCCTTCGGCCTTGATGAACGCCAGGTTCGCCTGCCCGGACGAGATGTTCTGGCCGAAGACGGTGGAGTAGGCGAGCGTCGAGAACACCGTGATCGAGAAGACGCAGATGAACCAGAACGAGACGAGCTGCTCCTTGTTGGCGACGGCCCACCAGCCGTGGAAGCGTCTGATGTTCTCCGCGTCCTGGCGCACCATCGAGCCCGTCGCCGGGGCGGCGGCTTCTTCACCCGTGATCGGCGACACAATGCGCGGGATGTAGACGCCCATCCCGAAGCCTTTGTCGCGAATCCAATTGCTCTGGGCGAGGTTGTTCACGCCCCCGGCACCGGCGAAAACGAGGCCGCTCAGGATGAGCGAAATCGGGATCACGTTCGAGTCGGGCAGCCGGCCGAAGTTCGTGATGGCCTGCGGCAGGTCGGCCCAGGCCGACGGGCTGATGGCCGCGACGATGGCGACGGCGAGAAAGACGAGCGTCAGGCCGACTTTGAAGAACTGCGCCCGCTCGAGCGTCTGGTAGACGACCGGCGAAGTCGTCAGCGCGATGCCCGAGGCGACGAGGATGCCGATCGTGATGAGCGGAACGTCTCCTCCGCCCATCAGGAACGTCAGGATCGTCACGCCGCTCGTTGCCCACCCCGGCCACATGTTCGGGAGAATCGTGAAGAGGCAGAAGAGCACGCCCCACGGCTTCCAGAAACGCACGAAACCCGAGACCGCGGTCTCGCCCGTCGCGAGCGTATAACGCTCGATTTCCATGTTGAGGAAGTATTGGACCGTGACGCTCAGGATCGCCGCCCAGAGGAAGCCGGTGCCGACGGTGGCCGTCATGAAGGGCCAGATGATGTATTCACCCGACCCGACGCCGAGGCCGGCGAGGATCACGCTCGGCCCGAGCACCTTGCCGAGCGACAGCGGCTCGGGCATGTCGCGGTACGGCATCGGCGGCAGGTTGCCGTTGCGGACGGGGTCAAAAAATTCTGGGGCATCGGCTCCGGGATCACTTGTTCGCTGATTACTCACGGGGCGATACTAGTCCATCTCTTGCCATTCGTGCCCACGACTCTGCAACTCTCAGGGGAAAGCACACGTGGCCGGCGCGGGTTTGCGAAGAGCTGGACTCCTGAACTCCTGTCGAAGAGAATGTCGCAACGATCGCAGGATGCCCGTCACCAACTCGACGAGCAGGGCTACGTCCTGCTCGAGAATGCTATGGGCGGCCGGCTCCTCGGTGAGCTCCGGGCGCGCATTCTTGCGATCCTGGCGGAGGAAGGCGATCGCGCCGGGCACGAATTCAAGACCGAACCGAGCGCCCGCCGCCTGGCCAATCTCGTCGACAAGGGGGAAGTCTTCCGCCGCGCGATCGTCCTGCCCGCGATCCTCGATCTCGTTCGGCACGTTCTCGGGCCACGGATCAAGTTGAGCAGCCTGAACGCCAGATCCGCCGACCCGGACGCGCACGAGGGCCAGCCGCTCCACGTCGACATGGGAGCGGTTGCGGACGACCAGGGCTACTGGGTCTGCAACACCGTGTGGCTGCTCGATGATTTCACCGCCGAGAATGGCGCGACGCGCATGATTCCGGGCTCGCACCAGTGGCGGACACGGCCGCAAGACGAGCTCGACGATCCATGGCGCCGCATCCAGACGAGGTGCTGCTCATCGGCAAGGCCGGCAGCATCGCCGTGATGAACGCGCACCTGTGGCATGGCGGCACCGCGAATCGCACCGCGGCCCCCAGGCTGGCGATGCACGCCTTCTACTGCCGCGGCGACAAGCCGCAGCAGCAATATCAGAAGGCGCTGCTCCGCCCGGAGACGCAGGCCGGACTTACGGCTGATGTTCGAGCCATCCTGGCGCTCGACGATCCGCTGAACGACGAGATGAGCGCGAACGTCACCGTTCGCAGCGGCTTCATGAAGTAAGGTCCACTCAGCACAACATCCCATATGGCGACACACGGACAGACGCGACGCTCGTTTCTTCGCCGCGCAGCGGGCGTGGCCGTTACGGGCGCGAGCGCCCTTCGACAGGGTCAGGGCGGGCTCAGGGCGGGCTCCTTGGGGCGGTCCCGCTCTTTGGCCAGGCTCCTGCCATCGTCACCGCCGCGAGCGCGCGGCCGTCCTCGGCTTTCGGGGTGACTGCCGGCGACGTCGACGGCGACCGCGCCATCGTCTGGAGCCGCACCGACCGCGCCTCGAGGTTGATCGTGGAGTACGCGACGACCGAATCGTTCAAGGACGTGCGGCGCGTCGTCGGGCCCGCGGCGCTCGAGGTCAGCGACTTCACCGCCCGGGTTGATCTGTCGGGGTTGCCGCCGGGCCAGCGCATCTTCTACCGTGCGACGTTTCAGAGCCTGCACGACCTCAAGGTGTCGAGCGAGCCGATGGTGGGCACGTTCACGACTCCACAGTCGGCCGGGCCACTGCGCGATGTCACGGTCGCCTGGACGGCCGACACGGTTGGCCAGGGCTGGGGGATCGACGCCGCCATGGGCGGCATGCGGCTCTACGAGACGATGCGCACGGCGGGTGCCGATGTCTTCATCCACACTGGCGACACCATCTATGCCGATGCGCCGCTCCCGGCCGAGGTCAAGCTCGACGACGGTCGCGTCTGGCGCAACCTCGTGACGCCGGAGAAGAGCAAAGTCGCCGAGACGCTCGACGAGTTCCGCGGAAATCACCGCTACAACCTGCTCGACGAGAACGTCCGGCGCTTCAACGCGTCGCTGTCGCAGTTCGTGATCTGGGACGACCACGAGGTACTCAACAACTGGTATCCGACCGAGGTACTCGACTGGAGAGAGTCCCTACACCGAGCGCAGCGTGGCGCTGCTGGCGGCGCGGGCGAAGCGGGCCTTCATGGAATACACGCCGACGCGGCCTGACCCCGTCGATCCGGAGCGCATCTACCGGGCATGCCACTTCGGACCGCTGGTCGAGATCTTCGGGTTCGACATGCGCAGTTATCGCGGGCCCAACACCGCCAACCGCCAGGCGACACTGAGCGACGAGTCGGTCATCCTGGGCGGCGCGCAGGTGGAGTGGCTGAAGCGCCGGTTGAAGGCGTCACGCGCGGCGTGGAAGATCATCGCCAGCGACATGCCGCTCGGCCTCACGGTGACTGACGGCCCGCTGTTCGAGGCCGTCGCCAACGGCGACGAGGGGCCGCCGCTCGGCCGCGAGCTCGAGATTGCGGCGCTGCTCAAGATTCATCCGCGACGAGCGCATCCGCAACGTCGTCTTTGTCACGGGCGACGTGCATTATTGCGCCGCGCATCACTACGACCCCGCGCGCGCGGCGTTCACGAACTTTCATCCGTTCTGGGAGTTCGTCGCCGGCCCGGCGCATGCCGGCACGTTCGGTCCGGCGAAGCTGGACAAGACGTTCGGCCCCGAGGTGAAGTTTCTTGGCATTCCGGCCGGCATGAAGCCGAACCGTCCGCCGAGCGAAGGGCTGCAGTTCTTCGGGACGCTGAAGGTTGACGGCCGAACCCGGGTGCTGACGGCGAAGCTGAGAAACCTCGCCGGCGACACGCTCTTCAGCCTCGACCTGCCGCGAAGAAGCCATTCAGAAAGAGCGAACGAGCGCCAGGAGTGAGCCACGCGAACGGAGCGCGCGACGAAGCGGCGCGCGAGAGCGCGGTGCACGGGGGCGAAGCCCCCCGGATGAGATCTAGCTGCCCCCACCTTGCGCGGCGTCCGCGCGCGCGGGATGTAGCCGCGATTGGTGGTCGCGCGCCAGGGCTGGTTCGTCTCGGGCTTCGGCGCGCGCTTGGGTTTGGCGGCTGCCGTCTCTTCTGTTGGCTCAGGCGTTTCCACCGCGGCCGCGGCGGCCTTGGCCCGTTCGGCACTCGCCGCTTTTTCGTCCTTCTCGAGGCAGCACTGTTTGTACTTGCGGCCCGATCCGCAGTGGCAGGGTTCGTTGCGCCCCGGTCGGGCTTCGCTCTTGGCAGTCATTGGAGCGAGTGTACCGGTACAGAACGGAGAAGGACGGGCCACGGATAACACCGTCAACACGGACAAGGCAGCCACGGACAACACGGTCAACACGGTAGGCATCAGGCCGGACTGGACGTCGAGGAAGATTTCTGAATCCGTGTTGTCCGTGTTGTCCGTGGCTCGGGAGTTCTGTCGTTCGGTGTGTCCGTGGCTTAGAATTGCGCCTTACGCCACCGGCGGGGGAAATTTCCAGAAGGGCATGGGTGATGAAGCGTCGAGACTTCCTGGCCGGAGTCACAGCGGCGGTGGTTGCGCCGCGAATCGACGCCGCTCAGGCGCCCGCGGTCCCCATCATCGACACCCACATTCATCTGTTCGATCCGAATCGCCCGCAGGGTGCGCCCTATAGCGGTCCGAAATCGTCGGGGCCGCCGGTGGCCGCGCTTCCGGCGCGCTATCGCGCGCTTGCCGCGCCGCTCGGCGCCGTCGGGGCGATCAAGGTCGAGGCGAGCCCGTGGGTCGAGGACAACTTGTGGGTGCTCCAGGTGGCACAGCAGGACCCCATGATCGTCGCGGTCATCGGCAACCTCGAGCCCGAGAAGGCGGAGTTTGCCGAGTACCTCGGCCGCTATCGCAAGAATCCCCTGTTCCGGGGCATTCGTTGCGGCAATCTGTGGGGGCGGGATTTCACGGCGCAGGCCGGGATGCCGGCGTTCATCGACGGGTTGAAGCGGCTCGCGGAGGCGGATCTCGTCATGGATACCGCCAATCCGAGCCTCGCGTTGCTGCAGGGAGTCCTGCGCGTCACCGACCAGGTGCCGGCGCTTCGGGTAGTGCTTGATCACCTGCCGGCGCTCGCGCCTTTCGACACCGCGCCCGATCGCGTTGCGCTCGAGGCCGTGCTGCGCGACCTCGCCGCCCGTCCGCAGGTGTATGTCAAGCTGTCCGCGATCATTCACCGCGTTCAGGGGACGGTCGCGACCGACCTGCAGCCCTACCGCAGCGGGCTCGACCTGCTGATGGAGGTCTTCGGCGAGGATCGCGTTCTTTTCGGCAGCGATTGGCCGAACAGCGACGGCGTCGCGCCGGTGGACAAGGTGTTCGGCGTGGCCAAGGAGTACTTCGCGCCAAGCCGAGGGCAACCGCCGAGAAGTACTTCTGGAAGAACTCCATCGCCGCGTACAAGTGGGTCAAACGCGACCCCGCGCAACCGAGCCTCTGAAGACGGTATCCTTGCTCCCGAAAGGTGTTCATCGCCATGCGAACGTTCTGCTCGTCAGTGTGCGTCGTGGCCGTCGTCGTGTTGGCATCGATTGATGCCGTGGGGACGCAAGGCGCCAAGCCGCCCGCGCCGGTCCCGCTCTTCGACGGTAAGACCCTCAACGGGTGGGAGGGGGACCTGAAGATCTTCCGCGTTCAGGAGGGCGCGATTGTCGCCGGGACGCTGGCCAACAAGATCGCCAGAAACGAGTTCCTGTGCACGACCCGGACGTTCGGCGATTTCGAGCTGAGGTTGAAGTTCAAGCTCCTCGGCGGCGATGGGGCCAACGCTGGCGTGCAGTTCCGCACGAAACGCATTCCGAACAATCACGAGGTGTCGGGCTACCAGGCCGATATGGGCGTCGGGTGGTGGGGCGCGCTGTACGACGAGTCGCGGCGCAACAAAGTGCTCATCGGCCCCGATCAAGCGAAGATGAAGGGCGTCGTCAAGATCGACGACTGGAACGACTATGTGATCCGCGCCGAAGGCAAGCACATCCAGCTCTGGATCAACGGGTTTCAGACCGTGGACTACACCGAGCCGGATCCCGGCATCGACGCAAGCGGCGTCATCGCCGTCCAGATCCACGGCGGTCCCCCGAGCGAAGCCTGGTACAAGGACATCACGATCGTCGATCTGACGAAATGACCGGCGGACGACACGTTGGTCGGTGTGGCGCGATCGCCGTCGTCCTGGCCGTTCTGGCCGGTGGCGTCCTGCTTGCGTTTCAGGGCGGACAGTTTCCTCCTCTCGGAGCAGGTGTTTCCGCGGACGAGCGAGCTGCGCTCCAGGTCCAGGTCGATGAGTTGTCGTCTCGCGTCGCCGACCTCAAGCGGAAGTACGCATCCGGGCCGATGGCGGACCGGATTGCCGATGTCGAGGTCTATCTCGATGCCGTTCGCCGGCCGCTGAAGTACGACGAGCGTCTGTACGCCGGCCGCGACAGCACGCCTGTCGCGGTTGCCCAGCGAACGCTGGCAACGGGGAACGAACGCGCGGCACAGTTGATGAGCGGCCAGTCGCCATGGATGACCGTCAGCGGCGTCCGCGGCTTCTATTCCCGGCTCGACGGTTCAGCCCAGCCCTATATCCTGACGATGCCGGACGGCTACGACGCGGCCGTGAAGCGGTTGTATCGGCTCGACATCTTCATGCACGGCCGCGACGACAGCGTGCTCGAGCAGCAGTTCATGACCAAGTCGACGTCCGGCTACACGTCGAAACCGTTTGGTCCAGGCGCGGACCGGTTCATGCTCCAGCCGTACGGCCGTTACACCAATGCGAGCCGCTTCGCCGGCGAGGTCGACGGGCTCGAAGCCATCGAGTCGGTCGCCAGGGCTTATCCGATCGACCGCGATCGGATGGTGATGGCCGGCTTCTCCATGGGCGGCGCGTCGGCATGGTCGTACACCGTGCACTATGCCGACCGATGGGCGGCGGCGGCGCCAGGTGCGGGCTTTGCCGAGACACGGGCGTTTCTGCGCGGCGATCTCGTCCGGCAGCCGCAGAATGCCGTGCAGCAAACCCTGTGGCACCTGTACGACGCCACCGATTACGCGCTGAATGCGTTCAACGTCCCGGTCATCGCCTACTCGGGCGCCAACGATGGTCAGAAGCAGGCGGCCGATGCGATGGCCGCCGCGATGCTCGACGAGGGGCTGACACTCGAGCACGTCATCGGTCCGAACACCGGACACTCGTACGAACCTGGGGCGCGACAGCAGATTCAGGATCGGCTGGACCAACTGGCGGCCAAAGGGCGCAACCCCGTGCCCAGGGAAGTGCGCTTCACGACCTGGACGCTCAAGTACAACCAGATGTTCTGGGTCACGGTCGGCGCCATGGCCGCGCATTGGGAGCGTGCGAGGGTCAGCGCGTCCATCGACGGCGACGCAATTCGCGCGTCAACCACTGGCGTGTCGGCGCTGCGCTTCGTGTTCGACGCGGGGCGGTCACCGTTCGCGCCTGGCATCAGGCCGACGCTGACGATTGATGGCACCGTCGTGACGCTGCCCGCTGTCGCGCGCGACCAGTCGCTTCGCGCAAGCCTCGTCCGAACCGGCGCCGGTTGGAATATCGGCGAATCGTCCGCCGCCGGCCTCCGGAAAGTCCACGGGCTGCAGGGGCCGATCGACGATGCGTTCATGGAGCCGTTCGTTTTCGTGCGGCCGACGGGCAAGCCGTTATCGGCGTCGCTCGGTACCTGGGCGCGTGAGCAGGCCGACTACGCCATCAGCGAATGGATTCATTTCTTTCGCGGCGAACCGCGGGTGAAGAACGACGTCGACGTCACGGCCGCCGATGTCGCCGCGCATAACCTCGTGCTCTTCGGCGATCCGTCGAGCAACGCCATCTACAAGAAGATTGCGGACCGGCTGCCCATTCGGTGGCGGGCCGACGGCGTGGTCGTCGGGCAGGAGAAGTTCTCGGCCAACCACGCGCCCGTCTTCGTTTATCCCAACCCCCTCAATCCCGCAAAGTACGTCGTGATCAACAGCGGCTTCACGTTCCACGATCAGGCCAATAACGCCATGCAGTCGCCGAAGCTGCCCGATTGGGCGGTGGTGGACATCACCAGGCCGGGCAATAACTATCGCTATCTGCCGCTGTTTGTCACGTCACAGGGCTTCTTTGACGAGAGGTGGCACCTCAAGGGGCCGGCGCAGCCTTCGGATACCAGATGATCACTCGCTTGGCGTTGTGCCTGGTGGCAGCGAGCGCCGCCGCGGCCTCGTGGCAGGCCGGCGTCGAGCCGCCGCAATCACATTCGCTCCACCGCTACGAGGCGACGCGCCTGTCGATGGCGTGCGTCTACGCGATCGAGGCTTACGGGCCGGACGCACAACGTCTTCCACGAATCGTCGACGAAGCGTTCGACGAAGTGGACCGTATCGATCGGCTGATGAGCCACTACCGTGCCGAGAGCGCGGTCTCTCGCCTGAACCGCGAGGCGGCGCAGCGGCCCATCAGCGTCGAGCCGGAGTTGTTCGACTTCCTCCAGACGGCGCTGACCTACACGCATGATTCCGGTGGCGCCTTTGACGTCACGGTCGGGCCCTTGATGAAGGCCTGGGGGTTCTTTCGGGGTGAGGGTCAGCTGCCGTCGGAAGGCGATCTCGCGGCCGCTCGCCGCCACGTCGGTGCCCGCCATGTGAAGCTCGACCCAGCGGCGCGCACGATCGCCTTCGACGAGCCAGGCGTCGAGATCGACCTCGGGGGGATCGCGAAGGGGTACGCCGTCGATCGCGTTGCCGCGCTGCTCAGGGAACGCCAGGTCGCGGCTGCTTTGATCAGCGCCGGAGGCAGCAGCGTGTTCGGCCTGGGGGCGCCTCCGGGACGGGAAGCCTGGGATGTGGCGATTGAAGATCCGGTGACTCGGGGGAAGACCGCACAAACGATCCAATTGAAGGACCGCGCGCTCTCGGTGTCTGGCAGTGCCGAGAAATCGTTCGAGGCGGGAGGCGTCACCTATTCGCACATCATGGACCCGCGGTCCGGCCGGCCGGTGCAGGGTGTGCTGAGCGTGGCTGTACTCGCCCCGAGCGCGACGGCGGGTGACGCACTCGACAACGCGTTCTTCGTGCTCGGCCCGGAGGGCAGCCGCGCGTATCTCCGACGGCTGGCGGGCGTGGAAGCGGTCTTCTTTCTGCCCAAGGCGAATCGCAACTGGGCGATGGTTCGACTCGGAGGAGGCACATGGTGAAGTCCGGGTTGACGGGCGCAATCCTCGGCGGACTACTGTCCACGCTGCCGCTGACCTCGCACGGCCAGCAGCGTGTCGCGCCCGATTTGGAGGCAGCGCCCTTCGCCCCCCGGCGCTACGTGTCGTACCGCACCGCGTCCAAGCCGACCATCGACGGCAAGCTCGACGAGCCTGCGTGGGCAGCGGCCGCGTGGACCGACGCGTTCGTGGACATCGAAGGCGACCGCCGACCGCGGCCGCGCTTTGCCACGCGCGCGAAGATGCTCTGGGACGACGAGCACTTCTACGTTGCCGCGGAGATGGAAGAGCCGGACCTCTGGGGCACGCTTGACCGTGCGCGACTCGGTCATCTTTCACGACAACGATTTCGAAATCTTCATCGACCCCGACGGCGACACGCACGCCTACTACGAGCTCGAGGTGAACGCCCTCAAAACGGCGTGGGATCTGATGCTGCTGAAGCCGTATCGCGACGGTGGCCGGGCGATCGACGCCTGGGACATCGCGGGCCTGCAGGTGGGTGTCGATCTTCGCGGTACGATCAACCGCCCCGGCGATCGGGACGATGGGTGGACGGTGGAGATCGCGATGCCGTGGCGCATCCTGCGCGAGGCGGCGCCCGATCGCAAGGCACCGCAGCCGGGAGACCGCTGGCGGGTCAATTTCTCGCGCGTCCAATGGCAGTTGGATACCGCCGACGGCCGGTACGCGAAGCGTCTCAAGCCCGGAACGAAGGACCCGCTGCCCGAGGACAACTGGGTGTGGAGCCCACAGGGGGCGGTCAACATGCACCTCCCCGAGCGGTGGGGGTATGTGCAGTTCTCCGGCGTGCCGGCGGGAAGCAAGGTAGAGCCATTCGTCGAGGATCCGAACGAGAACGTCAAGTGGGCGCTGCGCCGGCTGTACTATCGTCAGCGGGCGTGGCGCGAGAAGTCCGGCGCCTACGCTTCGACGCTGAAGCAGCTCGCGGCGGAGGATATTCGCGTCGACGGCCTCGACTTCCGCCCGTCGATGACCGCGACGCCGTCGCTCTACGAGATCGTGGCCCCAGGGTTCGCCGGTGCCACGGTCCACATCGACCAGGACGGTCGGGTGTGGATAGTCGGGGAGCTCAGGCTCAAGGCTCAGGGCTCAAGGCTCAAGGAAGAGCCTTGAGCTCCAAGCCGTTAGGCTAGGATCGGCAAGGCTCTTGCTGAGCCCTGAGCCCTGAGCCCTGAGCCAAGAAAGGATCACAAATGAACCGCCGCGAGTTTCTTCAGCATACCGTCGCGGGTGGCGCGATGAGCGCCCTGGGGGTATCGATGCCGCCGTCACCGAGTGCGAAAGCCGTCAATTGGCCGGTCGGTTGCTTCAATCGCCCGTGGACGACCTGGAGCTTCGACGACGCGCTCCGCCAGATCAAGGCGGCTGGCTATCAGACGATGGGCCTGCTCTCGCGCACCAAGAACGAGCCCTTCATCGGCGCGGACGCGACGCCGGAGTATCTGG
This sequence comes from uncultured Acidobacteriota bacterium, assembly GCA_963847975.1. Lineage (GTDB taxonomy): Bacteria > Acidobacteriota > Vicinamibacteria > Vicinamibacterales > 2-12-FULL-66-21 > DATBJJ01. The sequence goes on from CAWKBU010000010.1 coordinate 280,692, forward strand.
CCAGCCTGAAGCAGCGGATTGCCGGCAGTGGGCTGAAGGCCAATATGGGCGCGCTGCGCACCCGTCACAACATTCCGCTCGACGAGTCGATCAACGAGACCCGCAAGCAGGTCGAGAACGCCGAGGTACTGGGGTTGACCTACTTGCTGACGTTTGGTGTCGACCGGCCCGAGGAGTACGAGCACTACTACAAGGTCATGAGCGACGCCGCGGCTTACGCGCAGGCGCGCAAGCTCAAGCTCGTGATGAAGCCGCACGGCGGCAGCAGCGGCGCGTCGGACGAGATCGTCGCGGTCATCAAGGCGGTCCAGCATCCCAACTTCAAGATTTGGTACGACGCCGGCAACATCATCCACTACACCGGTAAGGATCCCGTCGAAGAGTTGAAGCCGATTGCGGCGCACGTCACCGGGTTCTGCGCCAAGGACTGCGGCGAGGTCAAGGGCGACGTGATGATCCAGTTCGGCACCGGGAAGGTGAATTTCGCGGGCGTCTTCGCCGTGCTCAAGGCGGCAGGGTTCGACGGTCCGCTGATGGTCGAGTGCTGCAAGGTGGGCGCGACCGCGGAGGAGACCATGGCCAACGCGCGCGCGAACCGGGAGTTCCTCGAAGCCGTGCTGGCGAAGGTGTGACCGCTACTTCGTCGCCGACAGCTATCTCGTCGCCGACAGATCGATGACCGCATAGGCGCCGATGCGCGGCACCGAGAATTCGGTCGCCCCGCCGGCGACGGCAAAATCCTGCAGCGGCACACGGCCCGCGCCAGCGACGAGCGCCTCGCCCTTGCCGTAGTCGCCGCGCAGCCGGATGCGCAGCCCTTCGATGTCGCGCCCGCCGTAGTTGAGGAGATGCAGCCGGACCTGCCGGCCGTTGCCGGTGAGCCGGCCGATGACGACCTCGCTGCCATACACCCGCATCGTCCGCTGCTCGTCGGTCAGTTCGCGCCGAACCTTTTGCGCAAACGCGCTTGGGTCGGCGGCCTCCGCCAGCGGGTAGGCGGCGGATCCGATGGCGATGTTGATGCGGAACTGCGCCACGGGAGCCGGGACGATCTGGTAGAGGAGGTTGCGGCGCGCCAGCAGGTTCAGCACCTCGCCGGTGATGGGCGAGCCATCGTCCACGACCGCGAAGTCGGCGAGCGCCGGAAGATCGCTCGCCGGTACACCCTCGAGAAACGAGAGCATGGCTCCAACCGATCCGAGATCCGCGGGATCGATCTTCAGGACCGCGTCGGCGCCATACGCGAAGGCTTCGGCGGCAGCGAGCGCCGCTTTTCCCTGAGGCAGGTCGTAGGCGAACGAGGCCTTGGGCTGTCGTGCGAATCGCCAGCCGCTCGCGACCACCCACGGGCTGCGAGTGGGGGAGGCCAGGCCCGCCCGCGCGGTGATGCCAGGAACAGGTAGCGCTGCGCGAGCGCTGAGATCCGCCGCCGCGATCGGACTGACCGAGAACCCGGCGGCGCGCCAGGCATCGACCAGTTCCGGCGCCACGCAGAGGCGCTTGACGCCCGCGGCTTCGAGCGCCGGCCGGCTCTCGATGCCCTGCGTCCAGTAGACGCACGGGAGCGCCGCCAGTGCCGCCAGCAGCAGCGGTGTCATAGGGTGATGTTCTGCACCGCGATCTTCGCGCGGTCGTAGACGCCGAGTCCGAGCGTCGACGCGTACTCGATGTGCCCCGGCTCCCTGATGATGATGTTTACGTTCGGATCCGCGTCGCGGGCGCGCGTGTCATCCATTCTGAGCGAGGCCGGCGATCGGTCCCAGACCGAGAGCACGCCCTCGGCCCGCCGCTTCTCCTCGATGACGTCGAGGAGCAGGCGGTCGATGGCGACGGGGTCGGTGCCGAAGAGAATCTGCCGCGGATAGAACACGTAGCGCGTCGTCCGCGCGAACGGGCCGCCGTGCCACACGGCGCGCAGGCCATCCATGATCTGCAGCACCGTTCGCGAGCGCAGCGGCTCGATGCCGGCGAGCGTGCCGACGACGGAGTAGGTGTGCGACTTGCCGCGCTGATGCGTACGCGCGACGTTCGAGAAGCTGCCGTAGGCGATGTTCTTCAGGCAGCCCGTGACGCCGGTGGCGCCGTGATCTTTCATGTTCGGGATGTTGATGATCTTCGTCAGCCGCTGCGGTCACGAGGCGCATCATGCTGGAGCGCGTGTCCTCTTCGCCGAAGAGATTCGCCTCCAGGTAGGTGGCCGGATCGTAGCCGCTGTTGTCGACGTAGCGGTTGGCGCGCTCGGCGGCGACGATCTGCCAGGCCCTCGCGGAAGGTGCGGCGCGTAGTTGCACCTCGTCGAGCTGGCTTCTGGAATCGCTCGTACAGGTAGATCTGCGACACCGGCACGCCGATACCCATGAGCTGGCGGACGGCCTCGGCGACGATCTGGTACGCCGATACGCAGTGCGGATAGCCGCCACAGTTGACCTTGATGCCGACGACGTCCGCCGGCACGAAGAACCGGCGCCAGGCATCAGGCGTCGTGCCCGCGCCGGTCAGCGCGCGCATGCCGCTCGCCATCATCTCGCGGACGACGGTGTCATTCGCCTGGCCCGTCGAGACGTCGACGCTCTTGTCGGATTTGACCGCCACGACCCGGCCTGGGTACGGGCCCAGGCATCCCGGGCGTTTTCGCCGGGGCGTAGCTCGAGACGACCTTCAGTGCGGGGATGTCCTGGCGCACCTGGGAGGGTGCGCCTGTCTGCTCGGCGATCGCGTCAGCAGGACCCGGACGACGCCAGGTGGGCGCGGTTGGGGCGAACGGTGTGACCGCCAGCAATCGAACGAACGCTCTGCGACGCATCGCGCTGCCCTCCCTCGCTCCGAATGACGCCTCATCGTAACTCAAGTGGATCGACCGCCAACCTCATCCTTTCGTCGGTCCGTAAAATTGTCCTTGCTCGTCCTTCACTTCAGGGGTCAGCAAGCGGCAATCAGCATTACACTGTCGCACCACTGGCGGAGCGCGCTTTCACACGGATCGGAAACGCGCGCAATCCGCCTGAGACGAGGGAGGATTTCATGAGCATCCGGTGGCGCATCTATTCGACCGTGCTCTTCCTATTCACCGTCATCCTACTGACGTCGCCTTCGGCGACGGCCCAGACCGGCGCTGCATCGCTGACCGGCATCGTCAGCGATCAGAGCGGCTCCACCGTGCCCGGCGCGACGGTCACCGCCACCAACCAGGCGACGAACGTGACCTACGTGGCGGTGTCGAACGAGGCCGGCAACTACACCGTCACGTCGCTGCCGGTCGGCACGTACGTCGTCAAGGCCGAGTTGTCGAATTTCAAGACGGCGGCGACCAAGCCGATCCAGGTCGAGGCGATGCAGATCGTCCGCATCGACTTCAAGCTGGAGCTCGGGGCGTTGCAGGAGACGGTCGAAGTCAGCAGCGATTCGCAGGTGTTGCAGACCGAGTCGGCGACGGTAGGCGAGGTCATCTCCGGCAGCACGCTGTCGGCCCTGCCGCTCAACGGACGGAACACCGGCCAGCTGTCGCTGCTGCTTCCGGGCGTCGTCACGCCGAACCCCAGCTCGTTCACCGCGATTCGCAACTTCGGCAGCGGCCGGCCGTTCGTGAACGGCAACCGCGAGCAGACCAACAACTACACGATCGACGGCGTCGACATGAACGAGACGATCGACAACCTGGTCGCGTACCAGCCGAGCCCGGATGCGCTCGCCGAGATCAGCGTCGAGACCAACAACTATGCGGCCGATACCGGCAACGTTGCCGGCGCGGTGATCAGCAACGTCATCAAGTCCGGCACGAATTCCTTTCACGGCAACGCCTTCGAGTTCTACCGCAACAGCAGCATGGACGCGAACTCGTGGTCGAACAACCGGTCGAGCGCGCCCAAGCCGGAACGGCGGCAGGACATTTACGGCGGGACCTTCGGCGGTCCGCTGGTGAAGAGCAAACTGTTCTTCTTCGGCAACTATCAGGGGACGCGCTTCGACGCACCGGGTTTCGAGACGATTTCGGTCGCACCGGCGACGTGGCGCGCGGGCGATCTGTCGAGCCTGACGGCCGCGGTTCGAGACCCGGTGACCGGCGTCGCATTTCCCGGCAACCAGGTTCCGCTCGCTCGTATCAGTCCGATCGCGCGCGCGATCCTCAGCAACACGTCGCTATATCCGTTGCCCAATCGCGTCGTGACCGGCGTGACCGGCAACTACGTCGGCGAGACGTTGACGACCATTCGTGCCCATCAGGCCGACGTGCGCGCCGACTGGAACGCCTCGGCAAACGACAAGATCTTCGGCCGGTTCTCCTACGCCGAGTACGAGTCGACCAATAACAAGCGCGCGTTTCCTTTGCTCCTGGGCAACCTGACCGACGCGCCGTTTCGCAACCTGGCCTTCAACTGGAACCGCATCGTCAGCTCGGCCTTCGTCAACGAGCTGCTGGTCGGCTACAACCAGATCACCATCGTCTCAGACACCCTCGACTGGGGCGGGATCGGCGATGCCAACGCGACGTTCGGGATTGCGGGCGGGCAGCCGATTGCGGGTCTGAGCTCGATCGCGCTCGGCAACGGACTGACCTCGATCGGCGCCGGTGCCAGCGACACCGACACCCTCGACAAGACGTACCAGATCAACGAGAAGCTGACCTGGCTCAAGGGCCGTCACACGTTGAAGAGCGGTGGCCAGTTCCTGCACTACGTGCAGCAGCGGTTCTACGCCGGTAACAATGGACTACTGGGGCTGTTCGGATACGGGGGTGCGTTTACGAACGCTCCGTTCGCCGATTTCCTGCTCGATCAAGTGACGAGCAAGGGGCGAGGCAGCTCGGCCGAGCCGTGGACGCACCAGCACAACCGGATCGCGTTGTTCGTGCAGGACGACTTCAAGATGACGCAGGCGTTGACGCTCAACCTCGGGCTGCGCTGGGCATACACCCAGCCGGTGGTCGAGAAAGACAACCGTCAGGGCAACTTCGATCTGAGTAACGGCCAGGAGATTCTCGCCGCCGACGGTGACCGCGAGAGCCGGTCGCTATACAAGTCGTACAAGAAGGGCTTCGAGCCGCGGCTCGGCTTCGCGTGGCGGCCCGGCGACCGCTGGGTCCTCCGTGGCGGCTACGGCATCTCGCAGTACATGGAAGGCACGGGAGCCAATCTGCGCCTGCCCCTCAACCCGCCGTTCTTCTTCGAGTCGGCCGTGCAGTACGACGCGACGACCGGCGCCGGAACCCTGGCGACCGGGTTTGCGGAGCTGGTTCCGGGAATCGTGCCGTCCGGACAGGTGCGGGCGTGGGATCCGAACCTCCGGCCGCAGTTCACGCAGCAGTGGAACGTGTTTGCCGAGTACCTGCTCACCTCGTCGATGTCGGCCAACGTCGGATATGTTGGCCACAAGGCGGACCACCTGGTGGCGCCAGTCGAGGGCAACCAGCCGCTGGCCGGGCGTTGGCGATCCGTCCACCTGGGCGCCGCTCAACACCCGGCGGCCGCTTTACGCGACCGCCCCGCTCATCACCAACATCGCGACGACCGCGGCGCGCGGCCGCAGCGACTACAACGCGTTGCAGGTGAGCCTCCGCCAGCGCAGCATGAAGGGGCTCGAGTACCTGGCGTCGTACACGCTCGGGCGCGTGCGGACGAACAACCTCGGCTACTACGGTTCGGCCGGTGTGGCCGCCGAAGGTGCGTACTGGATGAACACCTACGAGCCGGAGTGGAACTATGGACCGGCCTTCTTCGACGCCCGCCACAACCTGGTCTTCTCGGCCAACTACGAGGTTCCCTACGGCCGTGGCCGCACCTATGGCTCGGACGTCTCACCCGTCGTGGATGCGATTCTCGGCGGCTGGCGGCTGAGCGGCATCTTCCAGGCGCGCACCGGGTTCCCCATCACCGTGACCGATGGGAGCAACCGGTCGCTGCAGGGTGTTCGCGGCAACGAGCGGCCGAACTGCATCGGCGATCCGGTGCCGTCCGACCAGTCCATCGCCCGCTGGCTGGACATCAACGCCTTCGCGCGCGTTCCGCTGGGGACCTGGGGCAACTGCGGCATCGGCGTGGCGCGCGCGCCCGGCTACAAGAACATCGATCTCGTGCTGGCCAAGCGCTTCAGCGTTGGCGGCGAACGCGCCTTCGAGTTCCGCGCCGAGGCGTTCAACCTGACGAACACGCCCAGCTTCGGTCCACCGGCCCGGGACATCAACGCGCCGAACACGTTCGGCCAGATCACGAGCACGGTCAGCACCGCGCGGACAGTTGAGCTGGTGATGAAGTTCTTCTTCTAACGCGGGCGTTCACGGGCTCAGGGCTCACGGTTCAGGGCTCAGCGAGTTCAAGGTTCGGTTCAAGGTCTGAACCTTGAGCCCTGAACCCTGAACCTTGAACCCGTCTCTTGACTCCCGCCGTCGGGTGCGGCATGGTTACGCAGCTTCCGAGGAGGTCGCTGCGATGAGCCAGAACATCAGCCGGCGTGAGCTGATCCGTCGAGGGGGAGTGCTAGGCAGTCTGCTGACGGTTCCTGCCGCCGTCCTCGGCGAAGGCCAGACTCCCGGCACTCCACCTCTTGCTGCGCCAGCCTCCGCCGGGCTTCAGCCTGGCGCGAACGTCTACACCTCGATCGGCGTGCGCCCGCTCATCAACGCCCGCGGCACCTTCACCATCATCAGCGGTTCGACGATGCTGCCGGAGGTGCGGGCGGCGATGGACGCGGCGGCACGGCAGTACGTGCACCTCGACGAGCTCGCGGACGCCGTCGGCGCGCGTCTGGCCGTGCTCACCGGCGCCGAGTGGGGCCTCGTCACCAACGGGTGCTCGGCGGGGCTGACGCTCGCCACCGCGGCCTGCGTGGCTGGCGGCAACCCGGATCTGCACGTGCGGCTGCCGGACCTCAGTGGTTTTCCCAGGGACGAAGCCATCATCCCGACCCACTCGCGCAATGTCTACGACGCGGCGATCCGTGCCGTCGGCTTGCGCGTGGTCGAAGTCTCGACGGTCGCGGAGCTCGAAGCCGCGCTCGGCCCGCGAACGGCCCTCATCTACATCATGGCGAGTCCGCGCGTCGACGAGAGCCCGTTGAGCCTGCAGGTCATGGCTCCGCTGGCCAAGGCGAAGGGAGTTCCGATTGTCGTCGATGCGGCCGCCGAGATCCTCACCGTCCCGAACGTGCACCTGAAGAACGGCGCGACGCTCGTCGCCTACAGCGGCGGCAAGTGCCTGCGCGGGCCGCAGACGGGCGGTCTGCTCCTCGGGCGCAAGGATCTCGTGCGCGCGGCCTGGGTGCACAGCGCGCCCCATCACGGCATCCTGCGCTCCCTCAAGGTCGGCAAGGAGGACGCGATCGGCATGCTGATGGCGGTCGAGATGTGGGTGAAGCGCGATCACGACGCCGAGTGGAAGCGCTGGACCGCCTGGCTCGATCACATCGCGCAGCGCCTGTCGTCGATCGCGGGCGTCACGACCACCGTCGTGCAACCGAACGGCCTGTCCAATCGCACGCCGTCGCTCAGGATTCAGTGGGACCGGCAGAAGCTGGGCCTTGCCGGTGACGCTGTCGTTCGCGCCCTGCTCGAAGGAAATCCGCGCATCGCGACGGCCGCGGCGGGCGGCGCAGCGCCACTGACCGGCGTCTCGGTGACCCCCTACATGATGGACGCCGGCGACGAACGGGTCGTGGCCGACCGCCTGCACGCATTGCTGTCGACGCCGGGCACGGCGGCCCGCGGCCGCGGCACCCACGACGCCGGCCGCTGATCTCGCGGGGCAGTGGACCGTCAGCATCCAGTTCGCCGCGGCGAAGGCCGCGCACGGGCTGCTGTTGACGCAGCGCGGCAACGACCTCGGCGGGTTCCACCAGGGCGAGTTCGTCACCCGTGAGATTTCCGGCACCATCGACGGCGACGCCGTGCGCATCCGAAGCGCCTACGGCGAACAGCATGGCGATTCCGTCAACCTGACGTTCTCGGGCAAGGTGTCCGGGGACCAGATGACGGGCACGCTCGACATGGGCGAGTACCTGGGCGCGACGTGGACCGCTTCGCGGCGCGCGACGCGGAGGGGTTGATGAAGGGGATGATGACCGCGCGCGTCGCCGGCCTCATGGTGATCGCCGCCGCCATCGGTGTCGGCGGTTCGAGCGCGCCACGACAGACACCCGGAACACCGGCGCAACCGAAGTACGACCTGCTGCTACGCGGGGGCCACGTCATCGACCCGCGCAATGCCATCAGCGCCGTGCGCGACGTCGCCATCGCCGCGGGCAAGGTTGCGGCGGTCGCTGAGAAGCTCGATCCCGCCGACGCACTGAAGACGGTCGACGTGAGCGGGCTCCACGTGACACCCGGGCTCATCGACATTCATGCGCACGTCTACACCGGCACGGGTGAGCCGCGGTCGTACGCCGGGGACAACAGCGTCTATCCCGACGGCTTCGCCCTGCGCGTCGGCGTGACGACCGTCGTCGACGCCGGCGGCGCCGGCTGGCGCAACTTCGACGACTTCAAGACCCGCGTCATCGATCGATCGAAGACGCGCGTCCTGGCCTTCCTCAACATCGTCGGCCACGGCATGCGGGGCGGCAAGTTCGAACAGGATCTCGCCGACATGGAGGCGCAGCCCACCGCCGATCTGGCCCGCCGTCACCCCGGCGTGATTGTCGGCATCAAGACGGCGCACTATTCCGGACCAGGATGGGCGCCCGTCGAGCGTGCCGTCGAGGCGGGCACGATGACCAACCTGCCGGTCATGGTGGACTTCGGAGCCAGCGCGCCCGAACGGCCGTTGAGCGAGCTGGTCACGAAGAAACTCCGGCCCGGCGACATCTACACGCACCTCTACTCGGGTCTCCGGGGCGAGCAGGATCCGTCCGGTCACGTAAATCCCGCGCTCTTCGAAGGCCGAAAGCGCGGCGTGATCTTCGACGTCGGCCACGGCGGCGGCAGTTTTCTCTGGCGTATCGCCGTGCCCGCGATCAAGGAAGGATTTCTGCCCGACTCGATCTCGACCGACCTGCACATCGGCAGCATGAACGCGGGCATGAAGGACCTGCTCAACGTGATGTCGAAGTTCCTGGCCATGGGGCTGTCGCTCGATGCGGTCATCGCCCGATCGACGTGGAACCCGGCGCGCGAAATCAAGCAGGAGGGGCTTGGGCACCTGTCCGTCGGGGCCGTAGCGGACGTGACCGTGCTGCGGCTGGAGAAAGGGCGGTTCGGCTCTGGTCGATATGTACGGCGCGCGGATGGATGCGACCGAGCGGCTGACGTGCGAGCTGACCGTGCGCGACGGCAAAGTGGTGTTCGACCAGAACGGTTTGTCCCGTCCCGACTGGCAGTCGCTACCCAAGGACTACCGTCAGACGGGTGATGCACGCTGGGACGGGATTAACCCGCTTCCTGCTCCTATCCGGAGGTAACGATGGCGAAGTCGAATCGGAGAGCGTTCCTGAAGAAGGGCCCCGCGGTCGCGGTGGCCGCAGCCGTGGCGGCGCCGGCGAGCGTCCTCGCCCAGGGCGCGCCCGCAGAGAAGCCGGTCAAGAAAGTGCACTACGCGAGCGGCAAGAAGCCCGAGAAGACGCCCGAGAAGATGCCGCTCTTCAACAGTGTGGTGTCGTACGGCAACCTCTTGTTCATCTCCGGCATCGGCGCGCACTTCGAGGGCGACATCAAGGCCCATACGAAGCACGTGCTCGACGAGATTCAGAAGAACCTCGAACGTGCCGGGTCGTCGATGGAGAAGGTGCTGAAGGTGAACGTCTATCTCAACGACCTGAAGGACTACGACGGCATGAACGAGGTGTTCCGCGGCCGCTTCGGTCCCGAACCAGGCGTCCGCACGACGATCGCCGCCGCCGGCGGCATTCCCGGCAATTCCCTCGTCGAGATCGACTGCATCGCGTATATCTGACCGGCGGGACAATCAACCGGGACAGTCACCTTGAGTGTCCCCGAAGCCCGGCCTTAGGGGTTCGCGTTCAGGAATGGCACACGCGCCACGTCCCAACACGTCGTTCCTATGGTCAGATGTCCCATCGTCGCGTACCAGAAATTGCGGGAAGTCGCCGGACTGACCGTCCCTACTGACTGTCCGTTGAGTGTCCCTTGAGTGTTCCCTGCCAGCCGCGCCGTGTACTGCTGCGAGGCGAGCGAGAACAGGCAGTAGGCGGCGAACCAGTAGAAGCCGGGGCCGAAGTGTGCGGTGAAGGCGACGAGCGGCGGGGCGGTCGAGCCGGGCGCGGTCGTGCTGGCCTGGGCGGCCAGATACGCGATGAAGAGCGCGACGACGAAGACGTCGGCCATTGACCACTTGGCGATCGCCTCGACGAAACCGAGCGTGCGGCGGCGGCTGGCCGGGTCGGCGATGAGCGTCGCCCACGCCACGAGCGCGGCCTTGCCGAACGGTACGACGACGCTGAAGAGCAGGATGAGGGTGGCCGGGACGGGGCTCCCGACTTCGTAGAGCCGCCGCACGGCCGAGAGGATGCTCCGCGTCTGCGTGTACACTTCTACTTCGTCGACACCCTTCTGCAGCGCGGCGGTGACCTGCGGCGTCAGCTTCTCGAGGATGATCTTGCGCAGGTCGCCGCCGGTCGCACCGAGGAAGCTGACGATCGTCGGGTTCATCATCGACTTGAGAACCGCGATGGTATCGTCGCTCAACCCCTTCTCGAGCATGGTCGGGGCGACGTGCGCGATGCCGTCGCGGGTGAGCACGCCGCGGATGGTCAGCACGGGCAGGACAAGGCCCGGGATGAGCAGGATGACGGAAACGGCGAGCAGGGCGAGGACGACCAGCTGGTTCGATTTTGTAGTCATGGCAGCCGCATCGGATACCGGACAATGATGACACAGCGAATGAAGACGACGGGAAATCGCGCGCGGATCGCGCTTGGCCTGGTGGCGGCCGCCGCGACCGCGGTGCTGGCGCAGCAGCAGGCGGCGCGACCGGCGGACGTGCCGACCGTGCCACCACGTGGCCCGCTGACGGTCACCGCCGCGGCGGTTGACGAGATTCTCGCCGGCATCAAGGCGCCGCCGGGCTTCGAGGTCAAGGTGTTCGCCGCGCCGCCGGTCGTCAACTACCCGGCGTGCATCACCGCGACCCTCGCCGGCGAGCTCTTCGTGTGCGTCGATCGCAACAGCTCGCTGCAGGCTGATCCTGGCATGGGGAGCGTGCTGCGGCTCGTCGACCGCAACCAGGATGGGCAGGCCGACGACTACACCGTGTTTGCGTCGATGGACAGCCCGCGCGGCGCGGTCTTCGACGGCGAGACGCTGTACGTCACGCATCCGCCGAACCTCACCGCGTACCGGGACGCCGACGGCGACGGCATCGCCGAGGAGTCGCGCACGCTCGTGCGTGGGCTGGGCTTCGGCCTCGACTTTCGCGGCGCCGACCATACCGTCAACGGCGTCGAGATGGGCGTGGACGGCTGGCTCTACGTCGCCGTCGGCGACTATGGCATCGTCAAGGCGGTTGGCGCCGACGGCAAGGAAGTCCAGCTGCGCACCGGCGGCAGCGTGCGCGTGCGCCCCGACGGCACCGGCCTCGAAATCTATGCCCGCGGCACGCGCAACGACTACGACCTCGCGATCGATCCCTACCTGAATCTGTTCGCGCGCGGCAACACCAACGACGGCGGCGGCTGGGACATCCGGCTCAACCACTTCGTCCAGGGCGGCAAATACGGCTATCCATCGCTCTTCCGGAATTTCGGCGACGAGGTGATCGCGCCGCTGGCCGACTACGGCGGTGGGTCAGGGACCGGCATGCTGTTCGTCCAGGATCCGGGCCTGCCGGCGCCATTCGGCGACACGCTCTATTCCGTGGATTGGGGAACGAACTTCATCTATCGGCATCCGCTTCAGCCGCGCGGCGCGACGTTCACGGCCGGGCAGGAAGTGTTCCTCGGACTGCCGCGGCCGACCGACTTCGTGCTCGATGGCGCCTCGCGGCTCTACGTGGCGAGCTGGAAGGGCGGGCAGTATCGCTACGGCGGCGAGCAGATCGGCTACATCGCGCGCCTGACGTATCCCGGCGCCAAGGCCGCGCAGGTGCCCGACATCAAGGCCGCGAGCGACGCGCGGCTCGTCGAGCTCGTGACGTCCGACAACCAGGTCCACCGCCGCTACGCGCAGCACGAGCTCGTACGGCGAGGGCCGACGCCGGATCGCGTCGCGCAGCTCGAAAAGCGCGTGCTCGGCGCCGGCTCGCTCGCGGGTCGCGTGTCCGCGATCTTCACGTTGAAACAGCTGGCCGGTGCCGGCTCGCACCCCGTCCTCGTCAAGGCGGCGGCTGATGCCAGCGTGCGGGAGTTTGCGCTGCGCGCGCTGGCCGATCGGCGCGAGGAGCTCGGCAACGTGCCGAAGGCGCTCTTTCTGCAGGCGCTCTCCGACGCCAATCCCCGCGTGCAGCTGCAGGCCATCACCGGGCTCAAGCGCCTGGGCGCCGTGGACGCCGCCGGGGCGCTGCTGCCGCTCACCGCCAGCACCGACCCCGTGGTCCCGCACGTCGCGATCGACGCGCTCGTTGCGCTCGGGGCGTCCGACGCCGCGCTCGGCGTGCTGACCTCCGCCACGGCCTCTCCGGCGGTGACGACTGGCGCCCTGCGCGTGCTGCAGCAGCTGCACACGTCGCCGACCGTCAGTGGCCTCATCGAGACACTCGCCGCGACGCGGAATGCGCCACTGCGCGCCGGCATCCTGCGGGCCCTCGCCCGTCTCCATTACCGCGACGGCGTGTGGAAGGGCACGCTGGCGGAGTGGTGGGGCACCCGGCCCGACACGACTGGTCCGTACCTACGATCCGGTCGCCTGGGAAGAGAGCGCGCGCATCCTGTCGGTTCTGCGCGCCGCCGTCGTGACGTCGACGAGCGCTCCGGCGCCGGCCGCGGCCGACGTGACGCGGCTGATGCAGGATCTCGAACGCAATCGCGTCCTCCCGCCTGGCGGCGGCGACGTGCTCGCGAGCGTCAAGCTGGCGGGGGATCCCGCGTTGCCGGAAGTCGCGGCCGCCCTGCTCGGTTCGCTGCGCCTCGACCTGGACGCGCCGCGCGCCAAGCTCTTCGATCGGCTCGCCCGTCAAGGTCCGGCGTTCCGCGCCCCGATCGTCAAGATGCTGGCGACCGGAACGGTCACGCCGCTGGCCGGCGACATCCTGCGGCAGGCCGCCATCGATCGCAACGCCGACGCACAGACGCGCGCGACGGCGCTCGGCGGGCTGGCGACCGCCACCGGGCCCGGTGCGCTCGAACGGGCGATCGACGGTTTCGCCAGCCTCGACGTCGCGGCCCCGGGGCTGGCCGCGCCCCTCGACAGCGCCTGGCGCCAGTTTGTCAGCTCGGGTGCCCACGCGCAGAACATCGCGGCGTTTCGCGATCTGACGGCGTCTCCGGAGGCATCGAGGCAAATCCTCGGCTACGCCGTGCTGGTGCAGCTCGCGGCCGAGCCTGTCGCTCTAGGGCGAGGGGCGAGAGGTGGCGGTGGCGGTGGTGGCGGCGGCCGAGGCGGTCGCGGACAGGCGGCCGCTAGTGAAGCCGCGCGCGCCGCGGCGCGAAAGGATATCGAGGCGGCGTGGCAAGGTCCGTCGGTGGCCAGCCTCCTGCGGGCAGTTGGCGCGACCGAAGCTGCCGGCTACCGCGATCGCATTCAGCCTTTCCTGACCGGAGCGACACCGGACATCCGCGCGGCCGCGACGTTCGCGGCGACGCATTCGCGCGCGGAAACCGCGACCGTGAGCGCCGCGCTCGTGTCGACGGTGCCGTACGAGGAGCTCGCCGCCCGTGTTGGCGCCTTGACCGGCGACGTGGCCCTTGGACGCACGCTCTTCACGCGTCAGGGTTGCGCCGCGTGCCACACGGCCTCGCCCGAGGAGACCGAGAAGGGGCCCTACCTCGGCGGCATCACGACTCGCTACAGCCGCGCCGAGCTCATCGAGTCCATCCTCCGGCCGGCGGCGAAGATCGCCCAGGGCTTTGCCACCAATTTCTTCGATACGACCGACGGCCGGCACGTCGAGGGATTCGTCGTGCGCGAGGGCGGGACCGAGGTCGTGATTCGCGACCTCGCCGGGGTCGAGACGACGCTCCGGAAGGATCAGATCAAGGCGCGCGGCGTGCGTGAAGGGTCGATCATGCCGCCAGGACTGGCGGACACGCTGACCCTTCACGAGTTGAGTTCGCTGTTGGCGTATCTGGGCTCGACGGCCGGCAAATAGCCGGCCGCCAGGCGCTAGCTGTTGTCGCCGTCGAGGAGCCGGCCCAGGCCTCCGAGGACCGAGCCCTCTTCGCGTCCACCCTTCCCGAGACCCGGCGCGGCGGCGATGATGCGGCCCGCCAGCCGGCTCAAGGGCAGCGACTGCAGCCAGATGCGGCCCGGCCCCCGCAGCGTGGCGAAGAACAGGCCTTCGCCGCCGAAGAGCGCCGACTTGATCTTGCCGACGTACTGGATGTCGTACTGCACCGACGGCTGAAAGGCCACGATGCAGCCGGTGTCGACCCGGATCACTTCGCCGGGCGCGAGCGTCCGCTCGTGGAGCGTGCCGCCCGCGTGGACGAAAGCCCAGCCGTCGCCCTGCAGGCGCTGCATGATGAAGCCCTCGCCGCCGAACAACCCGACGCCGAACTTCTTCTGGAACGCGATGCCGATGGCGACGCCCTTCGCCGCGGCCAGGAACGAATCCTTCTGCGCGATGAGCTCGCCGCCAATCTCGGCGAGGTGAATCGGGACGATCTTGCCCGGATACGGCGCGCCGAAGGCGACGCGCTTCTTCTGGCCCGCGCGGTTGAGGAAGATGGTCATGAACAGAGACTCACCGGTCAGCAGGCGCTTCCCCGCGCCCATCAGCGCGCCCAGGAACCCGCCTGTCTGCTGGTTGGATCCGTCGCCGAAGATGGTTTCCATCTCGATGCCGTCGTCCATGTACATCATGCCGCCGGCCTCGGCCACCGTCGCTTCGTTCGGATCCAGCTCGACTTCGACGAACTGCATGTCGTCGCCGAAGATCTTGTAGTCAATCTCGTGCATGTCCGCCATTTGCCATCAGTCCTTTCGGTGAGGGTCTCGACCGCCCTACATCTTACCCTCTCGGTGCTTTGCCTTGCCTCGGACGTGTCGGACCGCTATCCTCTCGTTTTACTAGCAGACGTAAGCGAACTCTGAGATGTTCTGCCGGGCCGCCTGGTCTCCACGCGGCGAGTCGCAGCACGGCAACCAGCGGAGGTGCAGGATGTGGAACCGCAGACGTTTTCTCGAAGCCGCTTCGGGGTTACCGCTGCTTGGGGGGCTGGCGGGCAGCTTCGGCTGGGTGGCAGGGGTGCGGGGCGAAGCGCCGGCCGCCATGAGCGCGCCGGACTATTTCCGGGAACTGGGTGTGCGCCCGTTCATCAACGCGTCGGGCACCTACACGGCCATGACCGCGTCGCTCATGCCGCCCGAAGTCATGGACGCGATCAACTACGCGTCGAAACACTACGTGATGCTGGAGGAACTCCAGCTGAAGGTCGGCGAGCGGATCGCGAAGCTGGTGCAGGCCGATGCCGCGATGGTCACCTCTGGCGCCGCGTCAGCGCTGACGCTCGGAACGGCCGCCGTCCTCACCGGCACCGACCAGCAGAAGATGATCGCTCTTCCCGATCTCGACCACCATGAAGAGCGAGGTGATCATCCAGAAATCCCATCGCTTCGGCTACGACCATGCCGTTCGCAACTGCGGCGTGCGCCTGGTCGAGGTCGAGACGCGGGACGAGCTGGAGCGGGCGGTGAACCCGAAGACCGCCATGATGCTGTTCTACAACAACAACAACAAAGAGGGCCGGATTCAGGACGAGGAATTCGTCCAGCTCGGGAAGAAGCATGCGATTCCCACCTTCAACGATGCCGCCGCCGACGTGCCGCCGGTCGAGAACCTGTGGAAGTACACGAAGATGGGGTTCGACCTGGTGGCGTTCTCCGGCGGCAAGGGGATCCGTGGCCCGCAGAGCGCCGGCCTGCTGCTCGGCAGCAAGGACCTCATCGCCGCGGCTCGCCTCAACGCGCCCCCGAACGGCAACACGGTCGGGCGCGGGATGAAAGTGAACAAGGAAGAGATCGTCGGCATGCTGGCGGCGCTCGAGCTCTATCTCAAGAAGGATTTCGCCAAAGAGCGGGCGGATTTCGACAAGCGCGCCGAGACGATTCGCAGCAGCGCCGCGGCCGTCGCCGGCGTCAAGGCCGAGGTCTTCGTGCCCGAAGTCGCCAATCATGTGCCGCACGTCCGCATCTCCTGGGAGGGCAAGAGCCTGACACCCTGCGGCCGTGGTCACCGCGATGCGCGATGGTGAGCCCTCGATCGCCATCCGTTCGGAGGGACCAGCGCTCGTCATCGGCGTGTGGATGATGCGGCCCGGCGAGGACAAGATCGTGGCCAAGCGTCTTCGCCAGGTGCTCGAGGAAAAGGCTTGAATCGCCACGCGACGCGCATGGCTAGCATGACCCGCGCGGTGCGGCTGGGCGTGCTGCCGCTGCTGGCAGCGCTGCTGCTGATGCCGGAGCCGCCGCTGTCGGCGGTGCAGGAGTCTCCGCGGGTGCGCTTCCCGGCGGACGTGGCGCCGCGAAACGACATCCTCGTCGACAACCATGTGCCGGTGCGCATGCGTGACGGCGTTACGCTGTATGCCGATGTCTATCGGCCAACAGGCAACGGGCGTCATCCGGTCATCCTCTCGATCACCCCCTACAGCACCGAGCGGTTTCCAACCGCCTACGACGCGGCGGTCTACTTCGCTCAGCGCGGCTACGTGTACGTATTCCAGGACGTCAGGGGACGCCACGAGTCGGAGGGCGTCTGGATCCCATTCGTCAACGACGAGAACGACGCGTACGACACGGTCGAGTGGGCCGCGAAGCAGGCGTGGTCTGACGGCAAGGTCGCCATGCAGGGCGGCTCGTATCTCGGTCAGAACCAGTGGCGGGCGGCGCAGGCGAATCCGTCCAGCCTGGTCACCATCTTCCCGATGGTGGCCTCCACCAGCATTTATCACGACTGGATCACGCTCAACGGCGGCTGGCGCCTGTCGTTCAACTTCGGCTGGGGACCGGTCCGGCAGGAATCGCGGATCATGCAGAACCCCGGGCCTCACACGATCGACGGACTGCGTGCCATTCACTACGACCAGGTGCAGCGGCATCTGCCGCTCAACACGATGCAGCAGCTGGTGGGGCGGAACGCGTCTTTCTACGACCAGTGGCTGGCCAACCCCGACTACAACGGCTACTGGAAGGCCTTCAACGTCGAGGAGCGGTTCGACAAGATCGCCGTCCCCGTGCATACGTTCGGCGGCTGGTTCGACATCTTCAGCCAGGGGACGCTGCGCGGTTATGTCGGGATGAGCCAGAAGGGTGCGACCGAGCGGGCCCGGCGAATGAGCCACCTCGTGATCGGCCCCTGGGGTCACGGTCCGTCACAGAAGTTCGGAGCGCTCGATTTCGGCCCCACCGCCAACGTCGACGCCTTGACGCTCCAGCTGCGCTGGTACGACTACTGGCTGAAGGGCATCGACAACGGCCTCGCGAGCGAAGCGCCAGTCAAGCTGTTCGTCATGGGCCGCAACGAGTGGGTCTACGAACGCGAGTATCCGCTCGCCCGCACCGACTACCGGCCGCTGTATTTCAGCAGCGGCGGCAAGGCGAACACCGCCGCCGGCGACGGCCGACTGACGTGGACGAAGCCCGCCGGCGAGTCCACCCCTGATCGGTTCCGCTACGATCCCGACAACCCCGTCCCGTCCGTGGGCGGAAACAATTGCTGCGGCACGCCGACGGCGGCGGGCCCGCAGGACCAGCGGCCCATCGAGGGTCGTCGCGACGTCCTCGTCTACACGACCGACGTTCTGCCGGAAGAGCTCGAGGTCACCGGCCCGGTCAAGGTGGTGTTGTATGCCGCGTCCGATGCCGTCGACACGGATTTCGTTGCCAAGCTGGTCGACGTGCACCCCGACGGCTCGAGCTACAACATGGCGGAGGGCATTCTGCGGGCCCGGTACCGCGAGAGCCTGACGCAACCCTCGCTGCTGAAGCCTGGTCAGGTGTATCGCCTGGAGATCGATCTGGTAGGGACGTCGGTCGCGTTTCTGAGCGGACACCGGATCCGGGTGCAGGTGACGAGCAGCCATTTTCCTCAGTTCGATCGGAATCCGAACACGGGAGCCGCCTTCGGCACCACGGCTGCAGTCAAGGTGGCGGAGCAGACGATCTATCACGACGGCGAGCGTGCCTCGCATGTCGTGCTGCCGGTGATTCCACGCCGGCGCTGAGAAGTATTCGTCACGCCAATCGTGGCTGATGCACCGCGCGCGCTGCCATTCGTCGACGGCGCGGATGGGCGAGAAGCATACGCAAGAGGTAACGTGCAACTCTGGCAGAGCCAGAATTGCTCGCCTTGCCGGGTGTACCATGCCGGTGCTCCGCGTCGACACGGGCACGGGGATCAGGATCCACATGAACGTCGTCTGGCGCCTCGTCGTGCTCGCGTGCTTTTGTGCGCTGCCGGCTGCCTCGCAGGGCCGCCAGGCCCAGCGACCGCCCAATTTCATCATCGTCTACGCCGACGACCTGGGCTACGCCGACATCGGGCCCTTCAGTACGCGCACGGGCGCGGCTCGTCCTCAGACGCCAAACCTGGATCGCATGTCTGCCGAAGGCATCCGGCTGACCAGCTTCTATGTGGCGCAGGCCGTCTGTTCGGCTTCGCGCGCGGCGCTGCTTGACGGGCGCGTATCCAAACCGGGTCGGGATTCAGGGCGCGCTGAACCACACGGCGCAATACGGCATCAATCCGAGCGAGATGACGATTGCCGAAGTCCTGAAGCAGCGCGGCTACGCGACGGCGATCTACGGCAAGTGGCATCTCGGCAGCGAGAAACCGTTCCTGCCGTTGCAGCACGGTTTCGACGAGTACTCCGGCCTGCCGTATTCGAACGACATGTGGCCGCGGCACCCGACGCAGAAGGACTTCTATCCCGATCTCCCGTTCATCGAGGGCAACGACGTCACCAGGCTCGATCCCGATCAGTCGCAGCTGACCACGTGGTACACCGAGCGTGCCGTCAGCTTCATCGAACGCAACCGAACGAAGCCGTTCTTTCTCTACGTGCCGCACAGCATGCCGCACGTGCCGCTGTTCGTGTCGGACAAGTTCAAGGGCAAGACGAGCGGCGGGCTGTATGGCGACGTCATCGCCGAGCTCGACTGGTCGGTGGGCCGGATTCTCGACGCCGTGAAGCGCGCCGGGCTCGACAACGACACGATGGTCATCTTCACGTCCGACAACGGACCGTGGCTGTCGTACGGCAACCACGCCGGTTCGTCCGGACCATTTCGCGAGGGCAAGGGGACGGCTTTCGAGGGCGGCGTGCGCGTGCCGTTCGTCGCCCGCTGGCCGGGGCGCATTCCCGCAGGAGCCGTCGGGACTCTGCCGGCGATGACGATCGATCTCCTCCCGACGCTGGCCAAACTGGCGGGCGCGCCGGTCTCGGCCGAGCGGATCATCGACGGGCGTGACATCTGGCCGCTCGTCGCCGGTCAGCGTGACGCGCAGGACCCGCACGACGCGTTCTACTTCTATTGGGGCACCGAGCTGCACGCGATCCGGAGCGGCAAGTGGAAGCTGCACCTCGCCGCACCCGTATCAGTCGCTCAAGGTGGCGGGGACTGACGGCCGGCCTGGTGAGTACGAGCGGAAGACCATCGAGTTGTCTCTGTTCGACCTCGACCAGGATCCCGGCGAGTCGACGAACGTCGCCGGCACGAATCCCGACGTCGTCAAGCGGCTCCTCGAGTACGCCGAGCGAGCCCGCGCCGACCTGGGAGACTCGCTGACCAAGCGCACGGGCGCCAACGTCAGGCCGGCTGGCAAGACGTGACGAAGCGGAGGAAACGAATGACCGCGATGTCCAGGCGAGAGTTCGTCAAGCAGGCAAGCACCGATCTGGCTGCCGCCGGTTTTCTGGCCGCCGCTGGCGCACGGCTCGCCGCCGCACCGTTGGGCCTCCCCATCGGCAGTCAGACCTATCCACACCGGATGATGATCAGGGACGGCAATTTCCCTGGCCTGCTGAAGACGCTGGCCGACCTGGGCGTCGGGGAGATCGAGCTCTGTTCGGCCCTTGGATACGCAGAGTTCGCGAGCCTGTCCGACGGGAAGCAGGTCAAGAAGGTCCTCTCGGACCACGGGCTGAAGTGCGTGAGCGCGCACTTCAGCATGCGAGAGCTGCGCGAGAAGCAGGACGCGAGCATCGCGTGGGCGAAAGACATCGGCATCACGCAGATGATCACGGCCACGCTCGGTGGCGGAAACACGCCGACGATGGACGACGTGAAGAAGGCGGCTGACGAATACAACAGGATCGCCGAGGTTGCCGCCAAGGCGGGCATCCAGCAGGGCCTGCACAACGAGGGTTTCGAGCTCTCGGAGGTCGACGGCAAGCGCACTTACGACATCCTGTTCGAGCTGCTCGATCCGAAGCTGGTCAAGTTCCAGTTCCAGATGTCCACCATCGCCTACGGCTTCGTCGCCGCCGAGTACTTCACGAAGTACCCCGGCCGTTTCATCTCGATGCACCTGCAGGACGTGGATCTGAACGCGACCCCGCCCCCACCGCCGCCCGATGCGCCTGCCCGCGGCGGCGGCAGGGGGCGGGGGCGAGGCG
Source organism: uncultured Acidobacteriota bacterium (assembly GCA_963847975.1). GTDB lineage: Bacteria > Acidobacteriota > Vicinamibacteria > Vicinamibacterales > 2-12-FULL-66-21 > DATBJJ01. The sequence continues at coordinate 301,344 of CAWKBU010000010.1, forward strand.
TGGCGGCACCGGTGGGGAAGGGCAGCATCGACTGGACGAAGACGTTTCAGGCGGCGAAGACCGCCGGCATCAGAAACTACTTCGTCGAACAGAACATGGATCTCACGAAGGAGAGCGTCGCGTTTCTCAAGACGCTGAAGGTCTGATGAAGAAGATCGCGTGTGCGTCTGCGTTCGTCCTGCTCGCGGTTGCCGGCCTATTCCTTCCGGTGTCGAGCCGGAGTCTGGAAGGGCGCATCCAGCCGCAGCCTCCCCGCTTCGATCTTCTGATCAAGGGCGGCCACGTCATCGATCCGGCGAACGGCGTCAATGCCGTCATGGATGTCGCCGTGAGCGGGGCGAAGATCGCACAGGTCGCCGCCAACATCGACCCGGCGCAAGCTCTTCGCGTCGCCGATGCGACGGGGCTCCACGTCGTGCCCGGTATCATCGACATTCACGCGCATGTGTTCTTCGGCACGGAGAAGGACGCGTACCTCAGCAACGGCGACACCGCCGTTCAGCCAGACACGCACTCCTTCCGCAGCGGCCAGACGACGCTCGTCGACGTCGGCGGTGCCGGCTGGCGGAACTTCGGCCAGTTCAAGGAGCAGGTGATCGACCGCGCCCGGACGCGCGTGTTGTCGTTCATCAACATCGTCGGGGCCGGCATGAAAGGCGGACCGGTCGAGCAGAACCTTGCCGACATGGATGCCCGGCTGACCGCGATGCGCATCCGCCAGCATCCCGGCGTGATCGTCGGGATCAAGGTTGCCCACTACGGCGGCGCGGAGTGGGATCCGGTGACCCGAGCGGTCGCGGCGGGACGGGAGACGAGCGTGCCGGTGATGGTGGATTTCGGGAACCACACCCCGCCGTTGTCGCTCGAGGCGCTGCTGCTCGAGCACCTCAGGCCCGGCGATATCCTGACCCACACTTACGCGCACGTGAACGGCAGGACGCCGATCGTTGACGAAGCCGGCAGGGTGCGGCCGTACGTCTTCGAGGCGCGAAAGAGAGGCATCATTTTCGACGCCGGTCATGGCGGCGGCAGTTTTCTGTTCCGGCAGGCCGTGCCGGCGCTGAAGCAGGGGTTCGTTCCCGACGTCATCAGCACCGATTTGCACACCGGCAGCATGAACTCCGGTATGAAAGACATCCTCAACACCATGTCGAAGTTTCTCAACCTGGGCATGACGCTGCAGGATGTCATCAAGGCCAACACGTCGAAGGCCGCCGACGTCATCAAGCGACCGGATCTGGGGCGGCTGAGCGTCGGGGGTGAGGCCGACATCGCGGTGTTGAACCTGCGACGCGGCAAGTTTGGTTTCATCGATACGGCAGGCGGCAGGTTGCTCGGCGATCAGAAGCTCGAGTGCGAGCTGACGGTCAAGGGCGGACAGGTCGTCTGGGATTTGAACGGCATCTCGCGCCCGCTGTGGAGCGAGATGCCGGAACCGGCAAGAGGAAAGTAAACGAAAGCCAGCCAGGGAGGAATCGATGACTAGGCGTATCTCGGTGTTACTGAGCCTTTGCCTGCTCCTCACGACACATGCCTGGGCGCAACTCGCGTCGCAGACCGCACTGGTTGGAACCGTCACCGACAGCGGCGGCCTCGTCGTTCCCGGGGCGCAGGTCGTCGCCGTCAACACCGGCACGAAAGACACCTACGAAGCGACCACCAACACGGAGGGGTACTACCACATCCCGTTCGTGCGCCCCGGTAAGTACGAGATCACAATCACGATCCCGAGTTTCCAGACGTTCAAGACCGTCGGCGTCGAAGTCGCCACCAACCAGGTCGTGCGCACGAATGCCACGCTGCAGGTCGGCGGCGTCAGCGAATCGGTGAACGTGTCGGCGGAATCGCAGATCATCGACACCGATCGCGCCACGGTGTCGGAAACCATCGGCGCCCGCGCCATCGTCGAGCTGCCGTTGAGCGGGCGCAACGTCTGGAGTCTGGCGAGTACGACGCCCGGGGTGCTCGGCGGTCTGAACAGTGATATCGGCCTGAGCTTCCGCGGGGCGGGTCAGCGGGAGATTCAGAACAGCCTGTCGCTCGACGGCATCAACTCCTCGTCCAATCTGCTGGCGGCGACCAGCATGCGGCCGATCGCCGATGCGGTGACGGAAATCCAGGTCCAGACCGGCAGCACCTCGGCCGAGTACGGCGCCTACCTCGGCGTCCACATCAACGTCGTGACCAAGAGCGGCACCAACGCGCTGCATGGAACCGTGTTCGAGTTCTACCAGGACTCGGGGCTCGATGCGCGCGGCTACTTCGAGAACACGGCGCTGCCCAAGAATCCGCGGGAGCGCAACCAGTTCGGGGCGCAGATGGACGGCCCGGTCGTGATCCCCGGACTCTATGATGGGCGTAACAAGACCTTCTTCATGGGCGCCTACGAAGGCGTCCGCGGCGAAGCGATCACGAGCCCGTTTGGGTCGGTCCCGACAGCGGCGATGCGGCGGGGAGATTTCTCGGAGATCACCACCCCGATCAGGAACCCTTTCACGGGGCAGCCGTTCCCGGGCAACGTCATTCCTGATGCGATGATCTCGCCAACTTCGAAGCAGCTCCTGCAGTACTACCCGGAGGCGAACCGCGCGGGCACGGCCAACAACCTCCAGGCGCCGAGCGCTGCCAGCGACAACGTCGATCAGGTCCTGGCCAAAGTCGATCAGAACCTCGGCAACAAGATCCGGTTGAACGTCCGCTACAACTGGCACGATAGTTTCGCCGCGCAATATCTTCAACGCGGTCATCCCCGTCACGGCGGTCACGCAGCCACGGGTGAACAAGAACTGGCTGGGTTCGTACACGCACACGCTGCGGCCGAACCTGCTGAACGACTTCCGAATCGGCTATCACCGCATCGACTTCGATACGGTCAATCCCTTTTATGTCAGTGGGCCGGCGGATGCCGGAACGGCGCTCGGTATTCCCGGTTTCACCGGCGACACGGCGTACAATAATCCCGGCCTCCCCAGCATCAACGTCAGCAACTTCAGCGGGCTCGGGGCGGGCGGCACGAACTGGTTCCAGTTCGACACGACGTTCCAGATGTCGAACGTGCTCGCCTACAACCGCGGTTCGCACAACATTCGGGGCGGCTTCGACCTGAGGCGCATGGCGACCGGCCGGCGAGCGGCGAACGATCCGCGCGGGCTCTTCAACTTCACCGGCGACATCAGCGGCTACTCGGTCGCCGACTTCATGCTCGGGTTGCCGCGCACGGTGATACCGCCCACGGACCAGATCCAGGGCCACGTCGGTGGGTGGCGCAACGGATTCTTCGTCAACGATACCTGGCAGGCGTCGCGAAACCTGACGTTGAACCTCGGCCTGCGCTACGAATCGACCACGCCCGTCCAGACATACGAAGGTTTGGCGTCGATGCTCGCGGAGGACCTGGAGACGATTATCCCGAGCACATTCCCCAGCAAGGGCTTCGAGTTCACCGAGGCGAATTACGACTTCGGGCCCCGTCTTGGCGCCACCTACCGGATCGGCGACAAGACGGTCGTGCGCGCCGGCTTTGGGATTTACTTCAACCCGAATCAGATGAATTCGTTCACGTTCCTGACCAACAACCCCCCGTTGGCCGCCGTGACGACCTACACCTCCGACCCGGCGAATCCGACGCTGTCGTTCGAGCATCCCACCGGCGTGGTCGGGCCGGCGGCTCGGCCAGACATGATCTCGCCGACGCGCGAGCTGCCCAACGCCCGCAAGGATCAGTGGAGCTTCGACGTGCAGCGCGAGCTCGGAGCGGAGCACGGCGCTCGACTTCCAGTACATCGGCTCGAACACGAGCCATCTCGATCGCAGCTTTTTCAACAACACGCCGACGCCCGGTCCCGGCGCCGTCGATCCGCGGCGGCCCAGCCAGAACTTCCGCAGCCGGCGCATGATCCAGAACGACCTCATCGCCGACTACGACGCCTTCAGCATCATCCTGCGCAAGCGGATGACCCACGGCATCCAGGCAGACGTGCACTACACCTGGTCGCGCACGCGCGACATGGCGACGCACTCGCAACGGCGGCGGCGCGACGATGGACAACTACGACATCTGGCGGGACTACGGCCCGGCGAACTGGGATATCCCGCACCGGTTCGTGGCGAGCTACCTCTATGACGTGCCGTTTTTCAAGGACTCGTCCAGCGCGATCCTGAAGTACGTCGTGGCGGGCTGGCAGGTCTCGGGCGTCACGACGATCCAGAGCGGTTCGCCCGTCAATATCACCTTCAGCCCAGGATCGCGCGAACATCGGGGTCACCGGCCTTCAGCGGCCCGATCTCATTGGCGCGGTCCCGGACCTCAATTGCCAGCCGAACTCGGCCGGCGCCACCGAAGCCGTCGCGCCGACAGCTCATCAACTGCTACGACGCCGCGGCATTCGCGCTGCCGGCGCAGTTCACGTTCGGCAACACGTCGCGCAACATCCTGCGCGGGCCGAAGTTCTCGAGCACCGACCTGTCCTTCATGAAGACCATCCCGGTTGGAGGCGAGATGCGGTTCCAGGTTCGCGTCGAGGTGTTCAACGTGTTCAACCAGGTGAACTACGGCAACCCGAACGCGTCGTTCGGTGCGGCGGCGTTCGGCAGCATCACCTCCGCCGGCTCGATGCGGCAGATGCAGTTGGGGGGAAGTTGTTGTTCTGACCGAGCTCGAGATCGGTCGCGGCACGGCTCGCTGGCTGACGCTCACATCACGATGACCACGATGCGACGATGAGCACGATGACTCTCTGATGTTCATCGTGTCCATCGTCCCATCGTGTCCATCGTGAATCAGTACGTTTGCTTTCACGCGTCCAGGGAGCGATACCCATGTCCAAAAACACCCGTCGAATATTCCTGACCGCCGCCGTGCCGGCACTCGCGCTCGCGGCGCCGGCGCCCGCCGCGGCGCAGAAGCCCGCCGCAGCGGCGCCTCGCAAACGCGTCTATCGCACGAGCACAGGTCCGTTCAAGAAGGACGGGCCGCCGCTCTACAGCCAGGAGCTGACGTTCGGCAACCTCGTCTTCGTGTCCGGAAAGGGCGCGGGCGTGGACTTCAAGGGCGATATCAGGGCGCATACCAAGCGCGTGCTCGACCTGATGGAGGAGTCACTCAAGAGCGCCGGCTCGTCGATGGACAAGGTGCTCAAGGTCACGGTCTACCTGACCGACATGAAGGACTACGACGGGATGAACGAGACTTACCTGGGCCGCTTCGGCCCCGAGCCGCCGGTGCGGACGACGGTTGCGATCAGTGCGATTCCCGATCGCACGCTCGTGGAGATGGACTGCATCGCGCAGATCTGATGACCCCATAAGAAGTACCGGCAGTGGTCTGGTTCCGGCATGGCGGTGCGCTACACTTCGGCGCATATGCGTTCCGTCAGACACCTCTCGATCGGCTTGTCGTTGCTCGCGTTCGTGCTGACCGCGGACCGGGCAGCGACGGCGCAGCAGATTACCGCCGCCGGGCAACCCGCGCAGCTCGATGTCCGCGTGGCGGGCGACGAGAGCATCCGCGTGACGCTGAGGCCGCTCAGCTTCAAGAACGACTTTCCAGAAAACCCGGCCCTCGCCGCGCGCACGTATCCGTCGCCGGCGCTCAGCGTGCGTGAAGTCGCTCGCCCGCTGCAGCGGAGAGTCGGCAAGCTCAACGTCGAGATCCGGCCGGGTCCCCTGACGCTCGTCGTCAGGAACGCCGCCGGCCAGTTGATCCAGGAAGTCGTGTTCGCTGACGACGGTACGCTGTCGTTCAAGCTCGATGAGCACCCGGTACTCGGACTCGGTGAAGGTGGACCGCGGCCGCAGAAGGGCGAGAACTGGCGCCAACAGAGCGTGCAGTTCGATCGTCGCGGCGCGCTCGACACCATGGAGCCGCGCTGGCAGAGCGACATGTACGGCTCACGCAACCCCGTCGCGATGCTGCTCGGTACCAGCGGCTGGGGGATGTTCGTCGCGACGCCGTGGGGCCAGGTGGACCTGCGCGATCGGAACCGCGGCGTGTTCGTGCCCTTCAAGCCGACGGGCAACGAAAGCGCGCCGCAGACCGAGCGCAATCAGCAGCAGGCCCTCGGCAAGGGCATTCCGCCGATCGATGCCATCGTCCCGGGACTCTACGATTTCTTCGTCTTCAACGCGCACGATCCGGCGAAGGCGATGAAGGACTTCTCGACGATCACGGGGCCGGCCGTCATGCCCCCGAAGTGGGCGCTCGGCTACATGCAGTCGCATCGGACGCTCGAAGACGACAAGCAGATGCTCGGTATCGTCGACACATTTCGGGCGAAGCAGATTCCGCTCGACGCCGTTATCTATCTCGGGACCGGGTTTGCGCCGCGCGGCTGGAATACGCGGCAGCCGTCGTTCGATTTCAATCCTGATGTCGTGAAGCGCGATCCGAAGGCGTTTCTCGCGGACATGCACGCGCGCAACGTCAAGGTGGTCGTGCACATGGTCCCGTGGGATCGCGACAAGCTGCCGACCCTCCACGGCACGATTCCCGCGAAAGCCGGGGAGACCGTCGATGCCGCTCACCTCCAGAGCTACTGGCAGCAGCACGTTCCCCTCGTGACGACCGGCATCGATGCCTTCTGGCCCGACGAAGGCGACTGGTTCAACCTCTTCGAGCGGATCAAGCGGCATCAGCTCTACTACCAGGGGCACCTGTCGACGACGCCGAACGTGCGCCCGTGGAGCCTCCAGCGCAACGGCTATCCCGGTATCGCGCAGTGGGGCGGCTGGGTGTGGTCGGGCGACACGGAGACCTCGTGGAAGACGCTCGAGGCTCAGATCGCCGTTGGCATCAACTACTCCCTCAGCATCGGACCCTACTGGGGCTCGGACATCGGCGGCTTCTATCCGAATAACGAGCTGACCGGTGAGCTCTACGCGCGCTGGCACCAGTTCGCGGCGTTCTGCGGCTCGTTCCGCTCGCACGGGCGCACGTGGTTCACCCGTCTGCCGTGGGGCTGGGGACTGAGCGATATGGGGCCGCGCGAGCACAACAACACCAACACCCCGATTCCGCCCGACGACCGGCGCAACATCCTCCAGTCCGAGATGAACAACCCGGCGATCGAGCCGGTCGCCAAGAAGTACCTCCGAGCTCCGCTATCAGCTGATGCCGTACACCTACACGCTGGCCTGGGAGGCGCGCGACGCGGGCCTGCCCCTGATGCGCGCGATGTGGCTGCACTATCCCACCGACGAGCGGGCCAGGGGGCTGGGCAACCAGTTCATGTGGGGACGCGATCTGCTGGTCGCGCCGGTGTTCACCAAAGGTGCGACGTCCCGCGACGTCTACCTTCCCAAGGGCGAATGGTACGACTGGTGGACCAACGCCCGCGTGTCGGGAGGGCAGAGCGTGACGCGCCCGGTCGATCTGGCGACGATGCCGATCTACGTTCGCGCGGGCGCGATTATTCCGGTTGATCCCGTGCGGCAGTACACGAGCGAACCGGTGAAGGAACCGACGACGCTCAAGGTGTTTCGCGGCGCCGACGGTGAGTACACGTTGTACGAAGACGACGGCATCAGCCAGGAATACCTGCAGGGGAGAGGCAGCTGGACGCGGATGGTGTGGAACGAGCGCACCCGGCAGCTGACGCTCGAGCCCGGCGCGCCACGAGGGGCCACCAACGTCGTCTCCAATCGGACGTTCAGGGTCCAGCTGCTGCCGGAGGGCACGACCAGGGACGTCACCTACGTCGGCAAGCGGGTGGACGTGAAGTTCTGAGCCTGTGGCGGGGACAGTCACGGTTGAGTGTCCCCGAGCTCAGCCATGAGGCGGGGACAGTCACGGTTGAGTGTCCCCGAGCTCAGCAGTAGACGCTAGCGCCCGGCCGGCGCCGGCGGCATCTGATCCGGATTGTCGGTGATCACGCCGTCGACGCCGTGATTGAGCAGGTAGTGCGCCATCTCGGCGCGGACATCGGCGTAGCCGGTGACGGCGCTGGCGCGGAACGTATACGGCGTGATGAGCATGCCCATCTTCTTCGCGCGCGCCATCGCCTCGGCGTGATTCGCGAAGATCGTCTTCTCCGGACTGATGCCGGTGGCGAAGGCCTTGATCTTCGTCAGGCCCTCGGGCGTCAGCCAGGGGGCAGCGTCGCGTGCGCCGACGAGGAAATGCACGGGCAGCTTCGTGCCGAGCGTCCCGGACAGGATCTGAAGACTCGAGGCCGTGAACGACTGGAGCAGGACGGGCGTCCGCGGGTCGGCACCGGGGCGGGCGAGGCCCTTGGCTTCGAGCTCGGCCAGGATGAGGCGCTCGATGCCCTCGTACCGTTCTGGCGTCTTGAGCTCAATAAACAGGCCCGACCGTCCGCGCAGCGAGTCGATGGTTTCGCCGAAGGTCGGAATCCGCGTGCCGCGGAACTTGGGGTCGAACCACGCGCCGGCGTCGAGCCGCCTGATCTCGGCGAGCGTGAAGTCCTCGAGCATCCATCGCTTCGTCACCTGTGGCGACTGCGTAGCCGGCACGGTTCGGAACCGATCGGGGAAGAGCTCTTCCACGTCCGTCGTGCGCTCGAGCGAGTTGTCGTGCAGGCAGACGATCTGGCGGTCTTTCGTCAGCTGGAGATCGAACTCGACGAAGGTCGCGCCTTGTTCGGCCGCGAGCCGGAACGCCGGAATCGTGTTCTCGGGCGCGTAGGCGGATGCGCCGCGGTGCGCGACGAGCCAGCGCTGGTTGGGCCCGTGGCGGATCCTGCTGTTCTTGGGGTGCTGCGGCACGACTCCAATACACGCGACGGTCGTCATCGCGGCGACGAAGGGCTCCAATTGACGTATTCACGGTCCGATTCTATGCCCAAGTCGTTCGCTCCCGCACTGATTGCCGTGTCCAAAAGCATCTAACCGCCGAGGACGCCGAGTGCGCGGAGCCAAGTATTTCAAGATCTCTGCGACCTCGGCGAGCTCCGCGGTGAACGGCTCTTGACCGTCAAGAACACGTCGCCTGCGGGGATCCCCAGCTGCCTTGGCGCAGTCATGCGCCGGCCGGGTTTACACTTCCCGGATGAGATGCCGCCTGGCGCGAACCCTTCTGGCCGTGACCGTGACGCTCGCGATCTGGAGCCCAGGTGCGCGGGCGCAGTCACTGGAGGCCGGCAGGATCGCCTATCAAGCGCGCTGTGTCGGCTGCCACGGCTCTGACGGTTCCGGCGGCGGTCAGGGACCCGCCATCGTCGACATCCGGCGCCCGCGCGGCGCCTCCCGTGCGGCGCTGCGGGATCTGATCCGCAACGGGATCCCCAACACGGCGATGCCGTCGTTCACGATGCCCGACGCCGAGCTCGACGCGCTGGCGGCCTACATTGAAGCGTTGCGGGCGCCCGCGGCGGACCATCCGGCCGACGGCGATGCGGCGGCCGGCGAGCGATTCTTTGCCGGGAAAGGAAACTGCTCGAGCTGTCACATGGTCCGGGGCCGAGGTGGCATTCTCGGTCCTGACCTCTCCGATCTGGGCCGCGAGCGAAGAACCCCCCAAATCGAACAGGCCCTGCGCCAGCCTGGAGCCATCGTGTCGGCCAACGCCGGCGACCGAGACAGCGCGGTGCCGTCGTTTCGCGCCGTGTCCTTGCGCATGCGCGACGGCCGGACGCTCCGCGGTCTCCTCAGGTACGAGAGTGCGTTCGACCTTGGACTGCAGGGTCTCGACGGGACTTTTCAGTCCGTATCCAGGAGTCAGGTCGCACAGATGACATCGGAGCCGTCGCCGATGCCGCCAGTGCAGGCCACGGACGTCGAGATGCGCGATCTGCTCGCATACCTCACGCGGCTTGCAGTGGATCGATCGCCGCGCGCGACGCTGGTCGGCGCGGCTGCAGCTGACGAGGGTACGCGTTTTGGCGACATCGCGCGACCGAAGGCGGGCGAATGGCCGACGTATCACGGACAGCTGAGCGGCAACCGCCATAGCCCGCTCGAGCAGATCGATGTCACCAATGTGGCGCGGCTCGCGCCGAAATGGACCTTTCAGGTGCCAGGCGCGCCCGGCACGCTTCAAGTCACGCCAGTCGTCGTCGACGGCCTGATGTACGTGACGGCCGTCAATTCCGTCTGGGCGCTCGATGCGCGCACGGGCCGTCAGGTCTGGCACTACACCCGGCCGCGAACCAAAGGCCTGGTCGGCGATCCTGCGAGCGGAATCAATCGCGGCGTGGCGGTGCTCGGCGATCGTGTCTTTCTGCAGACCGATCACGCTCACCTGATCGCGCTCCACCGGATCACCGGACAACTGCTGTGGGATGCGGAGATGGCGGATTACCGCGATCACTATGGCGGGACCAGCGCACCGCTCGTGGTCAACGATCTGGTGATCGCCGGCGTGTCAGGCGGCGATGAAGGCAATCGCGGCTTTCTCGATGCCTACAGGGCGTCGAGCGGCGAACGCGTCTGGCGGTTCTGGACGGTGCCCGCACGCGGCGAACCGGGATCCGAAACATGGGTCGGCAAAGCACTCGAGCACGGATGTGCCGCTACCTGGCTGACGGGCACCTACGATCCGGAAGCTCGCCTGCTGTACTGGCCGACTGGCAACCCCTGTCCCGACTACAACGGCGACGAGCGGAAGGGCGACAATCTGTATCCGAATTCCGTCCTCGCGCTCGACCCGGATACGGGCAGACTGAAGTGGCATTTCCAGTTCACGCCGCACGACCTGCACGACTGGGACGCGACCGAGACGCCGATGCTCGTCGATATGGAGTTTCGCGGCCGTCCGCGTAAGCTCCTGCTCCACGGCGATCGCAACGGCTTCTTTTATGTCCTCGACCGGCTGACGGGAGAGCTTCTGTTGGCCGAACCCTTCGTCAAGCAGGTGACCTGGGCGAGTGGGATAGGAAAGGACGGCCGGCCGATTCTCCTGCCGGGAAACGAGCCCACGGTTGCGGGCACGCGAACCTGTCCATCGGTCGCCGGGGCGACGAACTGGCCGTCGATGGCATTCAGCCCGGCGACGGGCCTGTTCTACCTGATGGCCGAGGAATCGTGCTCGATCTACACGAAGAGCTCCGAGTGGTGGGTGCAGGGCCAGTCCTTCTACGGCGGCGGCACCCGCCGTTCGCCGGCGGACGTCAGCCGAAAATTTCTCCGTGCAGTGGACGTGCAGACGGGCAAGATCGCGTGGGAAATCCCAGACCTTGGTGGTGGGATCCTGGCGAGCGGCCTGATGAGCACGGCCGGAGGTCTCGTCTTCTTCGGCGATTCGCCGGGCGGCGCATTTGTCGCGGCGGAAGCGAAGACGGGCAGGTTACTGTGGCACTTCAACACTGGTCAGAGTTGGAAAGCCGGTCCGATGACGTACGCGATCGCCGGCGCCCAGCACATCGGGATCGCCGCGGGTTCGACGATCATGGTGTTCGCGCTGCCGTGAGCGTTTCAGCAGCTCGCTGAACCGTAAGAGTTTGCGACGAGGTTGACCACGTGTGCCACGGCGACGCAAAGCGGCTTTCACCACGGAGGCCGCCGCGAGCACGGAGACACACTATTGGACTCCCATTCATGTACTCTTACGGCCACGGGGTTGTGGAACTGAGCGTACCGGCGGACGTGCGCGACGGTAAAGAATGGAGAGACCGATGCGTACAAAACAGTCCGGACCATCGCGGCGCATCTTCCTCTCCGGCGCCACCGCCGCGTCCGTCCATCTCTGGATCCCGAAGTCGGTGAAGGGCTACTCGCCGGCCGAACTGCGTGCGACGAGCGTCAACGAACAGGTCAGGCCGGGCGTGTCGAAATGGGATCTCGACACCCCGGCGCTCTGTGTGGATCTGGACGTGATGGAGAAGAACATCGCGGCCATGCAGTCGGCGCTCAAGAAGTACGGACTGCCCAGCCGGCCGCACACGAAGACGCACAAGTGCGCCGCGATTGCCAAGTATCAGCTGGCTACCGGTTCGATCGGCATCTGCTGCGCCAAGCTGAGCGAGGCGGAAGCCATGGTGGCACACGGAGTCGACAAGATCCTGCTCACCACGGCCAACCCGTCGGCGAGCAAGATTCGCCGCGCGATGGCCATCCGGAAGTCGCACCGCGACTTCATTCAGGCGGTCGACGAGGAGCAGAACGCACGCGATCTCTCCGCCGCCGCGAAGGAGGCGGGGGTGGTGGCGGATGTCGTCATCGATGTCGCGGTCGGGACACGCAGCGGCATCCCGCCGGGAGCCGGCGCGGTGGCGCTCGGCCAGCTCGTCGATCGCCTTCCCAACCTCAAGCTGCGCGGAATCCTCTGGTACGACGGCGGCGTCCAGCATGCCAAAGGATTTCAGAACCGCAAGGAGCGCGCGCTGAAGACCATCGGCCCGAACGTGGAGACCTTCGACCTGATGAAGAAGGCCGGGCTCAACATGGAAATCTTCAGCGGCGGCGGAACCGGGACCTACAACATCATGCACCTCGTGCCGGGATTCACCGACGTGCAGGTGGGCAGCTACCTGTTCATGGACATGCAGTATCTCGCCATCGGAAGCGAGAGCGGCGACGCCGTCTACAACGACTTCGCGCCGTCGCTCACCGTGCTCACGACGGTGCTCAACAACCGGTTCCCCGGCCGGTTGACGACCGACGCCGGCGCCAAGGCGCTCACGCTCAACACACCGAACGCGGGCGTCATCGGTGAGCCGGGCATGGACTACAGCGCGAGCTCCGACGAGTTTGGCTCGATCCGGTTCTCGACCCCTCCGGCGAGGGACTACAAGATCGGCGACAAGCTCGAAGTCATCGTGCCTCACTGCGACCCCGTGGTGAACGAGTACGACTCGATGTACGGCATCCGCAAGGATCGCGTCGACGTGGTGTGGGACGGTTACCGGCCGCGGCAAGTCACAGTAAGACCAGCGTAAAGGGGTCTGGATCGAGATGGCATCATCCACCGTGTCCCGGCGTGCGTTCCTCGGATCGGTCGCCGGCGGCGTCGCGCTCTCCGCGCTCAGCCGCCCGATCCTCTCCGCACGTCACGCCGCATCCACAGGTCCCAGCGGGACCGAACGATCAGATCGTCCTCGGGATGATCGGGGTCGGATTGCAGGGCATGTCGCGGCTCCGCGAGTTCCTCAAGCATCCCGACACGCGGATCGCGGCCATCAGCGACGTCGACCGCGATCATCTGGATCGCGCCGTCGCCGAGGTCGAGAAGGTCCGCGGGCAGAAGCCGAAGGCCTTCGGCAGACTTCCGCCGCGTGCTCGAGGATCGCGAGATCGACGCGGTCGTCGTCGTCACGCCCGATCACTGGCACGCGATTCCGACCGTGCGGGCGTTCGAGGCGGGGAAGGACGTGTTCGTCGAGAAGCCCTTGAGCTACAGCGTGGCCGAAGGCCGCATGATGGCCGATGCGTCGCTGAAGTACAAGCGCGTCAGCCAGATGGGCAATCACATCCACAACGACCATCGCCAACTACCGGCGCGTCGTCGAGCTCGTGCAGTCGGGTGCGCTCGGACGCATCACGCGCGTCCACTGCTGGAAGACGTCGCCGACGCAGCCCGGACCGCCGACGACCAATCCCGCCACAGTGCCTCCGACGCTCGACTATGACTTCTGGCTCGGACCGGCACCGAAGCGGCCGTATCAACCGCTCCGATCGCACTTCACGCTTCCGGAATTTCTGGGACTACTCAGGCGGCACGTTCATCGACTTCTGGTGCCACATCGTGGACGTGGCCGTCTGGTCGCTCGATCTGAAGGCGCCGCGCAGCGTGGACTGCGCTCGGCGGGCGGTTCTTCCTAACTGACGAGACAGAGACGCCGGATACGCTCGAGGCCGTGCTCGAGTATCCCGAACCTGCTGCTGACGTTCAGCTTCCGCCCGACGCCGCTGCCGGGATTCGAGCACATGGGGCACATCGGCTGCCTGTTCGAGGGCACCCAGGCGTTCGCTCGTGACGAACTACACGACTCACGAAGTCTGGGTCGGTGGCAAGAAGGCCGTGGATTTCCCGATTCCGGCTCCGACGATTCCCGACTCGCCAGGCCACACCCGCGAGTTCCTCGACGCGATCAAGGCGCGGAATCTCGAGACCACGTGCAACGTTCGCTACGGTCATCGGGTGACGAAGCCTGGATTGCTGGCGAACATCGCGTTTCGCACCGGGCGGCGGATCCACTGGAACGACGCAGCAGGAGCGCATCGTCGGCGACAGCGACGCCAGCCGCTATCTGCGGCGCAAGTTCCGCAAGGACTACAAGCTCTGAGCTGGAGTGCACGCGGGTCGACGGCGCTCAGAGGGTGACCACGGTGCCGGTGCGAACCGACTGATCCGCCGCCAGGACGATCCTGCAGGCTCTTGACGCCGTCGTTCATGTGGTCGGAGAGATCGATGTCCTCGTCGATCGCCTTCAGGAGATAGCGCTGCTCGCGCTCGCAGAGCGCGTCGTGGTCCGGCTCGTCCGTCATGTCGATGCGCTCGTCCGGCTTCGTCATGTCGGCATGGTGCCAGAGGATCTGGTTGGTCTTGGTGTGGGCGTTGATGTCGTCGGACTTCACGTTCCCCGCCGTTTCCGCCATGACGATCGAGACGGAACCCTTCGGGCCGATCACGTCCTTCACGAAGAACGCCGTCTCGCTCATCATCGGGCCCCAGCCGGCTTCGTACCAGCCCACTGAGCCGTCGTCGAACGCGACCTGCAGCATGCCGTAGTTATAGACCGGCACTTCGTCGGTGAGGTGGGCGCCGAGCGCGTGCACGCGCGTCGGCCTCGCCGCGGTCATCTGGCACATGATGTCGACATAGTGCACGCCGCAATCGACGATGGGAGGAAAGGAATCCATCAGCCGCTTGTGCCATTCCCAGGTCTCGCCGTTCGACTGCTGGTTCAGGTTCATGCGGAAGACCAGCGGCGTGCCGAGTTGACGCGCGATGTCGATGAACTTTATCCAGGACGGGTGCTGGCGGAGGATGTAGCCGATGACCAGCTTCCTGCGCGTGCGCTCGGCGATCGCCACCACGTGCTCGGCGCTCTCGACCGTTTCGGCGAGCGGCTTCTCGACGAAGACGTGGGCGCCCGCCTCCATCGCCTTGATGGCATAGTCGGCGTGGGTGTCGGGGAGCGTATTGATCGACACCACATCGGGCTTCAGCTCGGCGAGCGCCTGTTCGTAATTCGCATAGCGCCTCGCGCCGGCCAGGCCTCCGGGAGCGTCTTGTCGGCGATGCGGCGCGTGCAGACGCCCGCCACCTCGAACCCCGGGATCCGCGTGTATGCGAGGGCATGCGACATCCCCATGTTGCCGAGTCCGACGACCAACACGCGTTTCGCGCTCATGTGCCTCCAACTGCCCTGACGTAACCTCGTGAACTAAAAGTCTTCCAGCGTCAGTTCCCGCGCCATGACGATGTTGCCGGCCGATAGCCCGCAATCGACCGGCAGCACCGCGCCGGTGATAGCCGATGCGGCGTCGGACGCGAGGAAGGCGACCGCGCGCGCGACCTCGATCGGCTCGACGATGCGGCCGAGCGGATACCAGCGTGCGAGCTGCGTCGAGCACTTCCGGGTTGCGGCGGGCGCGCTCGTCCCAGAGCGGCGTGCGCACGGTTCCAGGGCAGACGATATTGGCGCGGATGTTGTACCGGCCGAATTCGAGCGCGAGCGACCTGGTCAGGCTGATCAGACCCGCCTTGGCGGCGCTGTAGGCCGCGTCGCCGAGCGCGGCGAGCCCATTCACCGAGCCGATGTTGACGATCGAACCGGCCCGCCGCGCCTTCATGTCCGGCAGCACGGCGTGCGCGCAGTTGTAGGCGCCGTTCAGATTGGCGTTGACGTCGTCTCTGAACCCATCGGGCGTGGTGCGTTCGAGGCTCGGGTTGCGCGACACGCCGGCGTTGTTGATCAGGATGTCGATGGGCCCGAGCCGCGCGGTGATCATCGCGAAGGCCGCTGCGACCGCGGCTGCGTCGACGATATCGACGACGGCCGATTCGACTGTGATACCTTCGCCGCGAAGCTGTTCGGCGAAGGCGGTTACCGACTCGTTCCGGTCGAGCGCGGCGATCGCCGCGCCTTCTCTGCCGAAATACCGGCACAGCTCCTGACCGATGCCGCCGGCCGCGCCGGTGATGGCGACGACCTTGTTCTGAAATTGCACGTACTTGCTCGAAAACATCGTGCTTCCGGAAGACACCATCAGGCTCCGAAGACGCTCAAGGCGTCGGCAATCCAGGCTAGATTGGCGCGGCGCAGCATGCCGTAGTTGTAGAACGCGATTCCGGACACGCCGGCGTCGCGCAGCGCTTGCGCGGCGGCGACGACCTCGCTCCGGCTTTCGAGATCCGGGAAGCTCGGGCGAAGGATGCCGCGGAGCGTGCCGGCGCCGTTCAGCCGCCGCCGCAGTATCGAAGACATCGGCGCGGACCCGCTCGGCGCTCTTCTCGTAGAAACACGCCTCGACGATGCCGGCGGCTTCGGCGAGGGCCCGCAGGTCGCTCCCCTCGTACCAGGCGCCGCCGGTCGGCCGCGCGACGGAAGGGATGACGGCGACGTTCGCGTCCGCTCGGACGCTCGCGCGGATCTCGCGCGACGAGCGACGTCACGACATCGCAGCGCCAGTGGAGGAAGGCGGCGAGCGTCCGATCGGTGGCGACATCGCCCAGCCAGAATGCCTCGGCCATATCGTCTGGAAAATCGACCTCACCGGCGAGATAGCTTTCGATGTCCTCTCGGACGCGAGCCTTCAGGCGGCTCGCATCGATGCCGGCGGCTTCCGCGCCGCGGACGCAATGGCCGCAGAAGCAGAGACCCAGCCGGCTGTCGAGCCACCTGTTCGGCCGCACCATCGCGAACTCATGGTGATACCCGTGCGCGTAGGGCATGAAGCCAGGGGTCTCGACCGAGATGCCGCTGACAGGATAGTTGTCGGTGACGTCGCGGCAGAGCGCGACGGCGTAGGCGCGGACGTCGGGAGCCGACGGACACAGACTGTAGATGTAGCGATCGCCGAACGCGTTTCGGACCGTCGACTGCGGATGGAGCTCGCCGAGACGCGAGTTGTGGAGGAGGACCAGCCAGACGTTGACGGCGATCTGGCTGGTCTCGCCAATCTCGCGGAGAATGTCACGCTCGCGGACGAGGCGGCTGGGAACGGGCGTGATCGCTCCGTAACGTGCCGGGTCGGCCTTGAAATAAACGGTGCCGTCCTCCGGAAAGAAGACCTTTCCGCCTCGTCCGTGCGGATGCAGGAACTTCCCGGCGTGGTAACTGCCGGCGATCGTGATCGTGTCGATGCCGAGCGCCTTGATCGTGCCGACGACTTCCGGGACTCCCTCATCGGCGAGGTTCCACGGATAGGCGTAGATCGCTCGGTAGGTCATCGCCTTCTATTGCGTGCCCTTGGCCAGAGCCATCAGATCGGCCCGTGTCATCGGACGATCCGGCACCGGCGCGTGGACCAGCACGTGGCCCTCGAAATCGAGCTTGAGCCGCTCGATGTTCTGAATCAGCGTCGCGATCGCTGGCGCCGGCGGCTGACCCTGGGCCGGAATGTTGAAGTCTCCGGTGAACAGAATCTTCTCCTTCGGCAGGTAGGCGACGAGCATGCCGTCGCTGTGCTCCAGCCCCTTGATGTGGTGCAGTTCGACGGTGTGCGTGTCGTCCTTGAGGACGCGCTTGTCGCCGGCCGACTCGACCTTGGGCTTCCGGTTTGCTTTGGCCAGGTTGTCGCCCACGAGTGTCCGCGGCCCTCTCAGCGCCTTCTCCAGATAGCTCTTGTTGTTCGCGTGCGTGATGATGGTGATGCCGTCGGCGGCAAACGGCGCGAGCCCGCCGGCGTGGTCGAAGTGCGCGTGGGTGTTGACAACGTATCTGATCGGCTTGTTCGGGATCACGCGCTTCGCCTCGGCGATGACCGCTATGCCGCGCGCTTCGTTCTGCCCGCCTTCGAGCACGACCACGTGGTCCTTGAACTCGATGGCGAGCGCGATATAACCGCCAGTAATTCGATACACGCCGTCGGCCATCTTCTCGGACGCGACCGTCGGCGCTGCCGCGGGCGCAGCAGGCGCTGCGCCACGCCCGCCGCCAGGCGCGCCACCCGCCGGCGGGGGCGGCGTCATCAGCTGCGTGAGGTTCGCGGGATTCGCGGCGGCGCTCGTGATTGTGGCCTCGAACGTCTGGAGCCCAGCGCGCTTCTGAACGATTTTGGTCGGCATCTTCAAGCCGCCGAAGTCCTGGTAGCTGGCATACGACGTTTCGACCGGCAGGTCACCGAGAATCGGATGTTCCACCCACGTTTCAACGCGGTCGAGCATGTTCTGCTCATCGATGTAGCCGGTGACGCGATACGACTGGCCGGACGGAGCTTTCTGAGTTGGCGTCCAGGACACGACGCTATAAGTCTTGCCGCCAACACGCTGTGACCGGAGTGTGGCGTTGTTGGCCGCGGCACCCTTGAGGAAGCCCCACGGCGTGATCCAGATCTCGAGCTGCTGGGTCCACGCCGCATTGGCGGGCGTAATGTTCTGATTGAACGTTCCCGCCGGCGGCGGTGGCGCGCCCGGAATCGTCGGCGGCATCGTCGTGCCAGTCGCGCGCGACGCGGGCTGCGCCAGGTCGATCGCGCGCGTGTAGCTGGAGATGGTGGTCACGGCCAGCGGTCCGGCGATCGTCTTGCTCTGCCCGAAGTTGCCGTTCGCCGCCGATCCCGAGTAGGTGACTGAGCTCAGGCCTTCGGCGCCCATGGCTTTGGTGGCGCTGGCGATGACGGCCTTGGCGTCCTGAGCCGCGATGCCGGCCGACAGGATGAATGCCACGGCGGGCGTGAGTGCGGCGGCAACGGCGAGCGGTCTCAACATGCGTGCCCCCAGATCGAGTGTTGACAGGTTGATGCGGGTATGTCCGCGGCCGGATTATATCGCCAGGGCGGGGACACTCAATCGGGACACTCAACCGGGACAGTCACGGGGGACAGTCACGATTGAGTGTCCCCGCGGGCTGGCTGTGTCAGTACGCAGATAATGGCCCGGCACGGTGTCGCGGCTTCTAAATTGTTCGCGATCTGCAAAGTTGCCGCGTCGGACTGTCACGCTTCAGGACATCTGACGCCGCTCGACACGGTGCGGAGAGGTGCGGGGACACTCAAGGGTGACTGTCCCGATTGAGTGTCCCCGCCTTGACTCGCCGCGGCGTCTCGACTATTTTTGGACTCGAGCGCGTAGGGCGCCTCCTGTCCGCGGAAAGGGACCGAGTCCCACCTTACTGTTCGACTCACATCGAATAACCGCTTCTTTCGGCCCGTGTGCGGACATCGGGCGCTTGCGAAAGGAGCGCGTGTGCCCACTCGTTCTCTACCTCCACGTCCGAACCTCGCGCAGCTCAAGATCCAGGCGAACGAGCTCCACGAGGCGCATCGCCACCGGCACCTCCCCGCGGCGGCCCGGATCGGTGCCCACCATCCGCGCTTTCGCGGCCAGCCCCTCGAGGCCGTACTCGACGCGCCGTTCCCGCTCGCCGACGCGCAGCTCGTCGTCGCCCGCGAATACGGCTTTGACACGTGGCCCAGGCTGAAACAGCATGTCGAGCTGGCGGACGCGCTCGCCGCGTTCCGTCCGCACCCGCGGTTCGAGGAAGCCGTGGCGGCGCTCGACGCCGGGGACGTCGACGGCCTGCGCAGTCTCGTCTCCGCCGATCCCACCCTCGTCCACGCGCGTACCAACCTCGAGCCGCCGTACCACTACTTCACGGCGGCGACGCTGCTCCATCACGTGGCGGGGAACCCCGATCGCGGCCGGCTCGACGGGACGCGTCCGCCGCTGCCCCAGACGAGCGGCACGCTGGCGCGCGTGCTCCTCGACGCGGGCGCCGACGTCAACGCCGTGACTCTCGGTCCCAACGGCGGGGACACGATGGGCCTGCTCGTGACGAGCAAGCAGGCCAGCGACGCCGATGTCGTCGGCCCGCTCATCGACGTGCTGCTCGAATATGGCGCCCGCCTCGACCTGACGAGCGACGGGTGCCTCGATGGACCGCTGGCCAACCATGCACCGCGGGCGGCCGAGAAGCTGATCGCGCTCGGCGCGCGGCCCGATGTGCTCGCCGCCGCCGCGCTCGGGCGGATGGATCTTCTGCGCGGCTTCTTCGACAGCGATGGGCGGCTGCTGTCGTGTCCACGCCGGCGCGGCAAGGAGCTCGCCGCGCGCGACGCCATCGGGCTCGCGCTGCTCTACGCCTACGTCCGCGACCAGTCCGAGGCGATCGACTTCCTGCTCCAGAAGGACGGCAACTGGGACATGGTCGGCGTCAACAATGGCGCCGTGCTCCATCGCGCCGCGTTCGCCGGCGATCTCCCGATGGTGCAGCGGCTGGTCGCGCTTGGCGCCGGCACGAGCAATCGAAACAATCCCTTCAACTCGACCCCGCTCGCCTGGGCCGACCACAACCAGCAGGCCGACACCGTTGCCTGGCTGCGGCTCCACTCCGCGGTGGACCTGCACGACGCCGTGAGCTTCAACTTCAGAGAGCACGTCGAAGCCCGGCTGCAGGAAGACCCCGCTGCGGTGAACCGCCGCCTCGACCACTGGGACATTCCGCTCGGCGCCCCGCTACACTGGGCCGCGGCGATGGGTCACGAAGAGGCAGCCCGAATCCTGCTCGACAACGGCGCCGATCCCAGCGTGCTCTCGGGCGACGGGCGGACGCCTGTGGACGTCGCCGATGCGAATAACGCCGTCGGCGTCGCCGCACTGATCGAGGAGCGTGGTGGCGGCCGGGCGCCGGCGCACGAGAAGTCGCCCGCCGCCTCTACGCTCGAGCCATTCGAGCACATCGCCGGCGATCTCCTCGAAGCCTATCGGACGGGCGAGCCCACCGCGATGCAGGCCGTTCAGAACTTCTTCAAGCAGACGATCAGCTGGGCCGACATGCGCAGGCGTTTGCCCGAGCGGTTGGGCAAGCCCGCGGACTCAGACCTGAGCCTGGCCGACACGCAGAGCTTCGTCGCGCACTTGCGCGGATTTGCCAGCTGGCTGGAGTTCACAAAGAGCGTGCTCGGCGGCCGGCGCTCGAAGACCTGGAACGTGCCGCTCTATCAGGTGGACCAGAAGGACGACACGCTGCGGGTGCGGCACTCGCTCGAAGACAAAGACTGGGATGAGATTCTTGCCGCCTTGGCGGAACGCGGAATCACGGGCCTCGATGCCGGCGGCCAGCTGACCGACCGCATACTCGCGCGAGTCGGCCAGCTCGGCCACCTCACCAGGCTCAACTTCGGGGGGACCAAGCGAATCACTGACGACGGCCTGCGCCACGTGGCCCGATTGTCGCGCCTTCAGGAGCTCGACCTCAGCGATTACCCCGGCGGCCAGATCACGGATCGCGGGCTCGAAGTGCTGAGCGAGCTTCGGGAGCTCCGGCGATTCCAGATGTGCTGGCAGGGCGGCGTTACCGACGTGGGCGTCGCGAATCTGAGGTCCTGCGATCGCTTGGAGAGCGTCGACCTGCTGGGAACATACACGGGCGACGGTGCCATCGCGGCGCTCAGGGCGAAACCCAAGCTTCATCGCCTCAAGACCGGACGCAACGTGACCGATGCCGCGCTGCCGCTCCTCCACGAGTTTCCCGTCTTCAAGGCGTGGCACGGGGGCGCGGTCAAATACGCGCTGATGAGCGCCGACGCCGAGCCGAATCACCTGCTGCTCGACGGACCCTTCACCGATGGTGGTCTCGCCAGCCTTGCCGGCCTCGACGGGCTCTTCGGGCTCAGCTTCTTCTGGCACATCTCCGCCTTGACCGGCGCGGGCCTCGCGGGACTGGCGCATCTTCCGAATCTCGGCTTCCTCGGCTGCGAAGGGAAGCTGTGCGATGACGAGGCGATGCGCCACATCGGCGCCATCCCTCGCTTACGCATGCTGATGGGACAGGGCACAGTGGCGACCGACCATGGCTTCGAGAACCTGAGCCGTTCGGGAACGCTCGAGTACATGTGGGGCAGGGAGTGTGCGAACCTCACGGGCCGGGGATTTGCCGCCCTGTCGACGATGCCCGCGCTCCGTGGGCTCGCGGTAAGCTGCAAGTTCGTCGACGACGCGGCACTGGCGGTCCTGCCGCGGTTCCCGGCGCTCAGGGAGCTGATGCCGATGGATGTTCAGGATGCGGGCTTCCGGCATATCGGACAGTGTGAAGCACTCGAGGGGCTGTGGTGCATGTACTGCCGCGACACGACCGACGTCGCCACCGAGCACATCGCCGGGCTCACGAAGTTGAAGACCTACTATGCGGGGCAGACGAAGATCACCGACCACAGCCTGGAGATCCTCAGCCGGATGCCGTCGCTCGAGAGTCTCGAGTTCTGGAACTGCGCCGGGATCACGGACGCGGGCGTCGCGCGGCTGTCGGCCCTTCCGGCACTCCGTGAGATCAGCGTGGACGGCTGCCGGCAAGTGACGGCTGCCGCGCTCGCGGCCTTCCCCGCGCGCGTGCGCGCGCGGCATTCCGTGTAACGAGAGGCGACAGTCGTGACGAGTCCTTTCCCCGACTGGCTGGTGCCGATGGCGGCGACGCTCACGCAGGATCGGTTCACCGGTCCCGAGTGGATCTTCGAGCGCAAGTTCGACGGCATCCGGATGATCGCGTTCAAGAACGGAGCGGACGTGCGGCTGTTCTCGCGCAACCGCCTGCCGCTCAATGGCTCGTATCCGGCCGTCGTGCAGGCAATCGCCAACCTGCCCGTCAACGACGTGATCCTGGACGGCGAGGCCGTTGGCGGGTGGGAGCGTTTCGGCCGCGCCGACTACTACGTCTTCGATGTCCTCAGGCTCAACGGCCGTGATCTGACCGCGTTGCCACTCGACGAGCGCCGCAGGGTGCTCGGTGATCTGCCACTGCAACTGCCGATCGAGCAGGTGGCCGCACTGGATGGCCGAGACCCATGGGAACGCGCGCGTGCCGAAGGGTGGGAAGGCGTCATCGCCAAGCGCCGCGACTCGAAGTACGAGCATCGCCGCTCGAAGAGCTGGTTGAAGATGAAGTGCGAGTCGCGGCAGGCCTTCGTCGTCGGCGGCTTCACCGATCCGCAAGGCAAGCGCGTCGGCCTCGGTGCACTTCTCGTTGGCTACTACGATCAGAGAGGAATTCGTGCTTCGCCGGAAAAATCGGCACCGGCTTCGATACCGCTTTGCTCCTGGATCTGCGCGCCCGTCTGGATGCGCTCGAGATTCCAAAGACCCCGTTTACGAAGGCCAAGGGGCTGCCGCGCCTGCGCGCGCACTGGGTCCGTCCCGAGGTTGTCGTCGAGGCGGGCTTCATCGAATGGACCGGGCACGGCAAGCTTCGGCATCCCCGGTTGCTCGGCGTGCTCGGCGACCGCGACGCGGGCACGGTCCATCGCCAGGGTTCTGCCGGGAGCTCGCCGGCGCTCGAAGAGCGTGAACGCTGATGAGAAAAGCGCCCGCAGCCAAGCCGCCGGAAGGCACGGTTCTAATCACCCATCCCGAGAAAGTGCTGTTCCCTCCGCAGGGTGGCACTCCGGGGATCACCAAGGGCGAGCTGGCGGCCTATTACGAAGCCATCGCGCCGGTCATCGTGCCGTACATCCGGGCCCGGCCGGTCACCATGGAACGCTATCCCGCGGGCATCGACAAGAAGGGCTTCATCCAGAAGGACGTCGTGAAGGGGTTTCCGTCGTGGCTCGAACGCGTCGAGGTACCGAAGAAGGACGGGACGGTGCACCACGCCATCGTCACCGACCCGCGGTCGCTCCTCTGGATCGTGAATCAGAACACGATCACGCCGCACGTGTGGTCCGCGCGCGCGCCGGATCTCTATCACCCTGACATCTGCGTTTTCGACCTCGATCCGTCCGTCGACGATGCGGAGATGCTGCGCTCGGCGGCGCTTGGCCTGCGCGACTTCCTGGACGAACTCGGCCTGCCCAGCTGGGTGAAGACCTCCGGTTCCAAGGGCTATCACATCGTGGTGCCGCTCGACGGCAAGGCCGACACCGGTGTGGTCGCCAGCTTTGCCCACCACGTCGGCTCGACGCTCGTGAAGCTGGTGCCGGACCATCTGACGCAGGAGTTCAGCAAGGCCGACCGCGGCCGGCGGATTCTCGTGGACACGGGGCGGAACAACTACAGTGCGACGTGGGCCGCGCCCTATGCCGTGCGCGCCAAGCCCGGGGCGCCGATCTCCGCCCCGTGCACGTGGGAGGAAGTCGAGCGCGGCGAGGTCGGTCCGCAGACGTTTACGCTCCGGACGATGGCCGCGCGTCTTGACGCCGTTGGCGATCTTTGGTCGGGCCTGAACAAGCGCGGGCGGTCGTTGCGGCGTGCGATTGACAAGCTGCAACGCATGCGGACGAAGTAGCGGGCTAAGACAGCAGGCCGACACGCTCGTCGCCGCGCGCGGCTGGCGGTTCGGCAGTCGCCGCTCGGCTCGGCAGCGCCGGCAGCCTGAAGGAAAACCTCATCCCGTGCCCGGCGCGCCGTGGGCGCCGAGGGTGCCGTCGTGAAGGTCCATGATCATCTGGCAGATGGGCAGGCCCAGCCCCATGCCGTTGACCCTGGTCGTGAAGAACGGTTCGAACGCCGGCGCTACCTGCTCGTCGGTCAGGCCGATCACCGTGGTCGGTGACCGAGACCACGACTGAGTCCCCGTCCACGGCTGTCCGAGCGAGATGTGTCTGAGTCTCGTCCGGCTGGTGCTCGACCGCGTCGCAGGCGTTCATCAGCAGGTTGAGGGCCACCTGCTGGAGCTGGACGCGGTCGCCGAAGACGTCTCGGGAGATCGGGCTCGAGCTCGACGCGTCAGAGAGATGCGCCTCGCCACCAGGTCGGCGCGAAGCACCTTGACGACCTCGTCGAGGCCGGCGTTCAAATCGACCGCCGCGTGCGCGGAGGTGTCTCTTTTCAGGAGCGCGCTCACGCGTTCGATGACGTCGTTCGCGCGCTGGCTGTCGGCGACGATGTCGGCGAGCGCGTCGCGCAGTTCAGTCACATCGGGACCCGGTTGGCCGATGATGCGCCGCGCCGCCTGGGCGTTGGTCCGGATCGCGGCGAGCGGCTGCCGGATCTCGTGCGCGAGCGATCCGGTCAACGCCGCGAGCGTCGAGACGCGGCTGATGTGGGCCAGTTCCTGCCGCAGGTCGCGCGCCTGATGCTCGGCGCGCTTGCCTTCCGTCACGTCCCGGACGATGGTCAGGATCTGGTCGTTGCAGCGCACGGCACGCACCTCGTAATAGCGGATCTGGCCGGCGACCGGCACGAAGTATTCGAGCGTCCCGGGTTGATCCGTCCGCGCGACCTGATCGAACAGGCGAGTGAGGTCGGCTGCGAGCTCGGGCGGGAGCACCTCGGTCACGTGCCGGCCGACGAAATCCTCGGGCTGCGGCCAGCAGGAATTCCCGGTCCTTGACGTGGCAATCGAGAAACACCCCGTCGGCGCTCATCAGGAAGACCCAATCGGGAAGCGCGCGGAGGATCGCCCGATGCCTGACCTCGACCTGCTGGTGCGCGGTGACGTCGAGCGCCACCGACAGCACGTACGACTTGTCCATCCATGGAGATCGTGTCGGCCGAGTAGAGGACCGTCAGCTCGTCGCCGGCCTTCGAACGCCATCGAACCTCGCGGTTCACGACCTTCCCGTGCTGCTTGAGGTGGGCCACCATGTCGGCGCGTTCGGCCGGGTCGATCCAGAGTCCGAGCTCCTGCGGGCGTTCGACCGATGACCTCGCTCCGGTGATAGCCCGTGTGCTGCTCGCAGGCGTCGTTGATTTCGATGACGCGGCCATCCTCCATCGTGCTGATGGCGATGGAGCAGGGGCTCGCCCTGAAGGCGGCGGCGAATTTGGCTTCCGACACTCGCAGCGCGCGCTCCGCCTTGACCCGCTCCGTGACGTCGTGGGCCATGCCTCTGACGATGGGAACCGGCACACCGTCGGTTCGAAGCGTGCTGCGAAACTCCCACATGCGTCGCTCGCCAGCGCGGGTCATGACGGCCAGGAGCCCGCGCGCGACCCGTCTCGTCTGAGCTCGGCGATGTACGCGTCGAACCTGTCTCGGGCTTCCGGCGCGAGCAACTGCGGAACGGTCATACTGCGCGAGCTCGTCGGGCGAGTACCCGAGAATGCGAGCCGGCGGGTCGTTGACCGAGAGAATCCGGCCGTCGAGGTCGTGGGTGCAGATCAGGTCTTCGCTGTGCTCGACGAGGTCGCGATACCGGTCTTCGCTGTCTCGAAGCGCCCGCTCGACTCGACGGCGTTCGCTGATTTCCGCCTGCAGGACGGCGTTCTCGTCGAGGGCCTCACGCTGGCGCGCGGAGGCTCTCTTCGAGCGCCCGTCGCGATCGCGTGAAGTCCTCCACGAGGAGCAGGACCATCCCGAGGCAGATGCCGTAGGCGCTGACGACATCGACGAGAAAGAGCAGCGGCCGCAAGGCGGCCTCATCGTCGAAGATGGCAGCGAAGGGCGCCGCGGCACCCGCCACGAGTCGCCCGGTCATGCGCCACGCCGTATACCGCCTGAACGAGGCTGTACACCAGGCAGGAGATCGCGGTCACGTGGCAGGCCAGCGAACGCGTTTCCCGTCCGCGCCGGACAAACACGACGACCGAGAACAACGCAGCGGCGGCCAGGGCCCAGGCGCGCGGCGCCACACGGAGGCAGAAGCTGTCGATGGCGTTGTGGCAGCGCGAGCGACACGACGAAGATCACCATTGCCGGCGACGAGCGCCGATGCAATCGCCAGCCGTCCGCCATGTCCGCACCGGCGTGGTGGAGGATCGCAGGCTGGCGACGCCGACCATCAGGAGCGCCGGCTGCAGATAGCCACAAATCGTGGCCAGAAACGCCAGCGTGCCGACGGCAGGGCTCCACTTCGCCGACAGCGGCAGCGTCAACGCGCCCAGCAGCAGATACACCGCGAACACGGTCCACGCCCAGCCCCACCACAGGAAGAATGGCCGCCGGCCGAGCCGCGCATGCAGCACCCAGAGGACGGTGACCAGGCCCGGCAGAAATGAGGGATTGAAGGACGGCGAACCAGCTCAGGCTCGTCAAAATAGTCGCTCCGGATGCGAGGGGTGCTCGGGCCGACGGGCCCGGGAGACTCTACTCCAAAGTCGCGGCCGAAAAAAGCTTGACAGGTCCGCCGGGCCAGCCGAGGCGATCGGTCGTCAGAGACCGCCTGGCTGTGGCCGCAGCAGCGGCGCCAGTTCGGGAACCACCCGGCGCAGCTCCTCGACGACCATCCGGCCGACGACCTCGCTGCCTTTGGTGTTCAGGTGCGTGCGATCGACCTGTCCCTTGTCGTCGCGGGGACTCAAATCCGCCCACACATCGTCGCCGGCAGTCTCGGCGTCGGCAAGGCTGATCGCATGGAGGTCGACGAGCGGTACCCGTTTCTCGTCGGCGATCGCCCGCACTACCTCGACGTACAGCGTCTGCGTCGTCCGGATCGTCCCGTCGTCCTTGTACAGGCGCCGCACGAGGGACGTGACCAGGATAGGCTTCGCACCCATCGCGCGCGCGTCGTCGACGTACCGCACCATGTTCGCGCGGTAGGTCGTTTTGGGATCGGTCTCGCGCTCGGGACCCTTGCCGGGTTCATCGTTGTGCCCGAACTGAATCACATAGTACTGACCGCGCGCTTGAGCGCGTCCGCCCATCGGCCCTCGTCGATGAAGCTCTTCGAACTGCGGCCGTTGGCGGCAGTGTTGACAACCTCAACACCATCGGTCACGAAACGACGGAATCCCGTGCCCCAGCCCGAGTCGTCCGTGACGGTCGAATCGCCCACCAGGACGATGCGGACCATGCGAGGCGGCGGGGGAGTGCCTTGTGGGGGCTGGCCAACCGCGGGCAACGTGCCGGAGAACGCGGCGAACAGAGGGAGTCCTGCGAGCCGAGAGCGCATCCTTACTAGCGAAGAATCAACGGCCGCAGCGGCCGGCGTGCACGTTGCGGAAAGCCACGGGTCCGTGGTCGCCCTGGATCATCAGGGGATCCTGGGCGGCTTCCGGATTCGAGGCTGGCGCGCGTCGGACCGTCGATGTCGACGTCCTTCTGCACGAGCTGACCGTTGAAGAGCACGCGGACGAAGCGCGCCGGCTGCGTCTTCTTGCCCGCGGCATCGAAGCGCGGTGCGCGAAACCACGACCTGGTACGACTGCCATTCGCCCGGACGACGCGACGCGTTGACGAGCGGCGGCGATCCGCCGACGCCCTGCTCGTTGATCCAGCGGTGATAGATTGCGCCGGCGTCGGACGTCTTACGCCTTCGCTCGAACCCCAGCTGTCGAAGATCTGGATCTCGGACAGCCCCTGAAGATAGACACCCGAGTTCGATCCCTTGGCGAGCATGAACTCGAGATACAGCTCGACGTCGCCAAACGTACGTTCGGAGCAGAGGTTCGCCGTCCGGCCGGTCGGACCATTCAGGATCACCCCGCTCGGCGCGGCGCGGCCGCCGAGTCGGGTCGGCCCGAGCAGCCGCTCGAACATCACCGACCTGGTCGTGTACTCATTGACCGCCCGGGCGTGAGCGGGTAGCGCAGGCACCAGGTGTCGTGCACCCGGATGCGCTGGCTGGTCAGGATCAGGTTGCCGAGCGACGGCAGGCCGCCGGCCGCATAGATCAGGCCGAACCGGTGGGCCAGGTCCGCGGCGTGGGTGCGCCATCGGAACCGTCGCGGTCCCTCCTGCACGAAGACAAGATCAGGCGACAGGGTACGCACGACTGAAGCCAACGCCTCCCGGTCATCGTCCTGGCCGTGCACGTTGTACGAGAGCACTCGGATCAACGGATCGGACATCCGCGTCAACGCACCCGAGCGAGATCAGCGGCACCCACGACGCCCGCCGTGTTGCCCATCGACGCCGCCAGGACCTCGGCGACCGGGAATTTGCCCCGGGCCGCGAGCCGATTCACGTACGCCACCCGGGCCGGCTCGAGCAGCAGATCACCCGCCTCGACCACACCGCCGCCGACCACGAGCACCTCGGGGTCGAAGATCTGCACCATGTCCGCCAGTCCCTGACCGAGCCAGAATCCGGCCTGCGCGAACGCCTCCAGCGCCACCGGATCGCCCGCGTGCGCCGCCTGGGTCACCATCGGACCGGTCAGCTTGGTGGCATCACCACCGGCCGCGGCGATCAGACCGGCGGCACGTTGCGGATCGGCCGCCGCGGCTTCCCGGGCGAACCGGCTGAGCGCGTTGCCACTGGCGTACTGCTCCAGACAGCCCCGAGCGCCACAACCGCAGGGGTGCCCGTCCGGAACGGCGAGCACATGTCCCAGCTCGGCCGCTATCCCGTGTGCGCCCCGGACGAGTTGCCCGCCGAGCACGATGCCACCACCGATGCCGGTGCCGATCGTGAACATCACCATCGAGTCGTGCGCATCCCTGGCGATGCCGAATCGGAATTCCGCCCACGCCGCGACGTTGGCGTCGTTCTCCACGACCACCGAATGATGCGTACGCGCCTGCAACTCGTCGCGCAGCGGCTCCTCACGCCAGGCGAGATTGGCCGCGTAGAGCACGGTCGACCGATCCGAGTCGATCCAGCCGGCCGCACCGATGCCGACCGCTTCGACCTCGTACTTGGCCGATAGCTCCTCGATGACCTGGACGATCCGTTCCAGGACCTGCTTCGGATCATCGGCCGGGGTGTCCCGTCGCGCGGTTTCGATGACCGTGCCGTCCGGGTCGACAACGCCGCCGAGCACCTTGGTCCCACCGATGTCGACGCCGATCGCCAACGACACGTCTCGCTCCTTGGTTCAACGCCCGTCACGATGACGGGTCGGACGCATTCTGCACGATCAACCCGGCGGGCGCAGGCCCGGGACCGGCGGGTGGACCGTCGGTGGACGCGCCCGCCCCGCTCGGTGCCTCGCTAAGCGGGTCCGGTGCTCTTCTTCGCCGGCACCGTTTTGGCTGGCGCGGTCTTGGCCGGCACAGCTTTGGCCGGCGCGGTCTTGGCCGGCACCGTTTTGGCTGGCGCGGTCTTGGCCGGCACAGCTTTGGCCGGTGCCGTCGTGGCCGGTGCCCGGTCGGTCGGGGTCGAGGCCGCGTCAGCCGCGCCGATCGTCCCCGTGACGTCCGGCAGGGTGGCTTTCGAAGCCGTGGCCTTGGCGGTCTTCTTGGCAGCCGCCTTCTTGACCGGTGCAGGCGGAGCCGGCTGGTCGGTCGGTGACTGCTGCGCGGCCTTCTTGGCCGATGCCTTTGTGGCCGATGCCTTCGTGGCCGGTGTCTCCGCCGGTGCTGACGTCGCCGGCGCTGCCGCCGTCGGTATGGTGGCCGCCACCTTGGTCGGCACTGCCTTCATCGGCGGCGCGGCGCTCTTCTGCGGGGCGGTCACGGAGGCCTCCGGAGATGCTCCCGCCGGTGCCTTCTTCGCCACGGTCTTCTTGGCGACGGTCTTCTTGGCGACCGTCTTCTTGGCGACCGGCCGGGTCGACTTCGTCCCGGTGGTGGGCGCGGACGACGATCGGGGCGTCCCGGGCTCGTCGAAGGGAGCCCGGGTCGCCGCCTGCCAGATGCTGCTGAAGTCGCTCCACAGCGATGTCGGCTGCGCCTTCGCCGGTGGCGTCTCCACCGGCGTGTGCACGGTGTCGACCCCGCCGAGATCGTCGAGATCCAGCTCCTCGATGACCAGTTCGTCCTCGATCGTCAGGCCGTCATCGCCCAGGCCGACGCCGCTGAGGTCGGGTTCGTCCACCACGACGACGACGTCCGGTGCGGCGGTGCTCCGGGCGCTCCGACCGGCCGCGTTGCCGAACGCGCGCATCACCGTGGCGACGCCCGCCGCCAGGTCGCTTGCGCCGGCCGCGATGCGCTCGGAGAATTCCGGAGCCGGATCGCGGACCGCCGAGATCACCCGGCAGACCGGGCACATGCAGCACTCGTCGGAATTGTTGGCGACGTGGTGCGTCTCCCGGCGGTCGTCCCGGGTGTCGCGCCGGTCGTTGCGGGAATCGTCGCGCCCGTTGTCACCGAGGTAGCGCGAGGCCATCCCGACCAGCGTCGAGAGGTCCTCGAAGGGGCCCGGTTGACGGCGCCGGTCGCGCGCGTCCCGGTCATCGCGTCGCTCGGATGTCCGCGCGTTCGCGCTCATGCGGCGGCTCAGATTCTTGGCGGCGAAAGACGCGGCCGCCAGTGCCGCAGCGGCCAGACGCTCGGCCTCGCGACGGGTGGAGTCGTTCCGTTCCATCAGCTCACCTGGTTTCCACCCGCCGCTTGAGCTCCTTCAGCGCGGTATCCATGATCATCTTCTCGGCCTTGCGCTTGAACATGCCCGAGCATGCCGATCGACAGCTCGACCGACAGCGTGTAGGTCACCGTGGAGGTGCCGTCGCCGTTGTCCGTCGATGTCGTACGAGCCGTCCTGCGCCTTCTGCATCTTCGACGGCGCGACCAGGTGCCACTCGATCCGGGAGATGTCCTCGGCGTACTCGTAGTGCAGCGTGTACTCGTCCTGCGACCACGCCCGGCGTCGATGACGAAGCGCACCTGGCTGGCGTAGCCGTCCTCGTACTCCTCGAGCACCTCGACCGACTTGCATCGCCGGGACCCACTCGGGGTAGCGCGGCGAAGTCGCAGATGACCTCGGCGATGCGCGGCCGGGGCGCGTCGATGACGATCGACTGGGTCGAGGAGTCCGCCATGTGCGGCAGGCTACCGCCGAACCGGACGGCCATCGCTGGGCAGGTCGGCCGGGGTAGATTTCAGATCGGCAGCGCCGCGGTACGAGATCGAGGAGTCGCACGTGCGCGAGTTCTCCGTACCGCCGGTGGTCACGATCGACGACCGCGGCCAACCTGACCGACCCGGTCTGGGACAACGCCGCAGGTCGCCCCGGACGGCGTGCAGTTCGCCGCCGACCGGTCGACGGCGACTGGCACGACGTCACCTGCGCGCAGTTCCGCGACGAGGTCGTCGGCGCTGGCCCGGGGCCTGATCGCGGCCGGGATCGAGCCCGGCGACCGGGTCGGCGCTGATGAGCAGGACCCGGTACGAGTGGACGCTGATCGACTACGCGATCTGGGCGCCGGCGCGGTCACCGTGCCGATCTACGAGACGTCCAGCGCCGAGCAGGTCGCGTGGATCCTCGCCGACTCCGGCGCGGTCGCCTGCTTCGTCGAGACCGACGCGCACCGCGACACGGTGCGCGGCGTCCGCGACCGGCTGCCCGACCTGCGCACGTGTGGCAGATCGACGGCGGCGCCGGCTCGGCCGACGCTGGTCGCGGACGGCGCCGGCGGTCGCCGGCGAGCGTCGATCGAGCGGCGCCGGGCCGACCCGACGCCGACGACCTCGCCACGATCATCTACACCAGCGGCACCACCGGCCGGCCCAAGGGCTGCGTGCTGACCCACCGCAACATGCTGCTCCGACATCGCCAACGCCATCCCGGGCTGCGCCGACCTGTTCCACGAGGGCGCCTCGCACGCTGCTGTTCCTGCCGCTGGCGCACTCCTTCGCCCGGCTGATCCAGATCGGCGTGGTGCAGGCCCGGGTCACGCATCGGCCACACCGCCGACGTGAAGAACCTGGTCGACGACCTGCAGAGCGTTCCAGCCGACGTTCGTGCTGTCGCGTGCCGCGGGTGTTCGAGAAGGTCTACAACGCCGCCAAGCAGCGCGCGCACGCCGACGGCAAGGGCGCGATCTTCGACCGCGCCGAGCAGGTCGCGATCGCCTACAGCGAGGCGCTGGACCGCCCGGCGGGCCCGGGCTCGCTGCTGCGGCTGCAGCACGCGCTCTTCGACCAGCTGGTCTACGGCAAGCTGCGGGCCGCGCTCGGCGGCCGGTGCACGCGCGCGATCTCCGGCGGCGCGCCGCTCGGCGCCCGGCTCGGCGCACTTCTTCCGCGGCATCGGCGTCACCTCTACGAGGGCTACGGGCTGACCGAGACCTCCCCGGCGACCACCGTCAACCTGCGAGACGCGCATCCGGATCGGCACGGTCGGCCGGCCGCTGCCCGGCGTGACCATCCGCATCGCCGACGACGGCGAGATCCTGTCCAGCGGCGACATCGTCTTCCAGGGGTACTGGAACAACCCCGCGGCGACCGCCGAGGCGATCGACGCCGACGGCTGGTTCCACACCGGCGACCTCGGCGAGCTCGACGACGACGGCTACCTGACGATCACCGGCCGCAAGAAGGAGATCATCGTCACCGCCGGCGGCAAGAACGTCGCGCCGGCCGTGCTGGAGGACCGGGTCCGCGCCCACCCGCTGGTCAGCCAGTGCATGGTGGTCGGCGACCGGCAGCCGTTCATCGCCGCGCTGGTCACCATCGACGCGGAGGCGCTGCCGGCCTGGCTGGCGGCGCACGGCAAGCCGGCCGACGCGACCGTCGCCGACCTGCGCGACGACGCCGACGCTGCGCGCCGAGATCCAGACGGCGATCGACGACGCCAACAAGGCCGTCTCCAAGGCCGAGGCGATCCGGGTCGTTCCGCATCCTGCCCGCGCGACTTCACCGAGGCGACCGGCGAGCTGACCCCGTCGCTGAAGGTCAAGCGCAACGTCGTGCTGAAGGAGTACGCCGACGAGATCGCCGCGATCTACGCGCTGAGCTGACGCCGGTCGGCACGCGCCCGCCGATCGCGCGCGCCTCGACGGTCGCCGCGCTCGCACCCGACTCGCCGCGGTCGGCTGCGTGCTGCGCCTGCCATGCTCGCGCTGGTCGCCGTGCTGATCCTGGCTCGCCACCCGCGACGCCAGCCAGCGCTGGTCTGGGTCGGCGCTGCTGGCGCGTGGCCGGCGCTGCCGGCCGTGGCTCGCGCCGCCGGCGCACCGGCTGCTCGCGCCGCTGGGCCGGCTGCGCCGAGGTGATCATCGTCGGCCTCGGCGCCGAGCGCCGTCGCGCGGCCGCCGACGACCGCCGGCTCGTCGACCGGGCACGGCGCGGCGCGCTGCTGCCGTACCTGGCCGTGCCGGTCGATCGCCGCCGCGCTGCGAGGGCCGGCTCGCGCGAGTCGCTGGCGCTGCTCGGCGTGGCCGCCGCGGCTGCTCGGCGTCGGCGGCGTGCTGACCGACGGACCTGCTCGACCAGTCGGCTACCTGGCTCGCCTGCGCCGCAGTGGCTGGTCCTGGCCGGCCGTCGGCGGCGTCATCCGCGGTCGCGCTGCAGCGGGCGCTGCTGGCCGCGCCGCGACCGGCGCCGCAGCCGTACGCGGAGGCGACCCGCCTGCTGACCCAGCTGCGCAGGGTGGCCCGGCAGCTGCCCGGCGCCACGCTCGACCCGGGCGGCATCGCCGAGCACCTGCTCGAGGAGGTGCGCGCGGTCGCGCCCGGTCGACCGGGCCGCGGTGCTGTCCGGCCAGCGGCGGCGGCCGGCTGGTGGTGCTCGCCCAGACCGGCGTCGAGCGGGTCGACTGGGAGACCACCCTCGACGCCGACTCGGCGATCGCCGACGCCTGGGCCAGCCAGCAGCCGCAGATCGTCGAGCCGCTCGCAGGCCCGCTCGCGACCGCCGGCGGCGAGGTCTCGGCGCTGGTCGTGCCGCTGGTCGCCGGCGTGCGCACGGTCGGGCTGGTCGATCCTGGAGGCGCGACGCGGCCGGCGCGTACCCGCCGCGCCGTGGTCGACCGGGTGACCGCGCTGGCCGGCGCCGGCCGCGCTGCGGCTGGAGGCGGCGCTGCTCTTCGACGAGGTGCGCTCGCTGGCCACCAACGAGGAGCGGCAGCGGCTGGCCCGGGAGATCCACGACGGCGTCGCCCAGGAACTGGTGATGGTCGGCTACGGCATCGACAACGCGCTGGCCACCCTGCCCGAGGACGCCGAGGAGACCGCCGAGGAGCTGCGCGACGCTGCGCGCCGAGGTGACCCGGGTGATCACCGAGCTGCGGCTGAGCCTGTTCGAGCTGCGCAGCGAGGTGGACCGGCACGGCGGCCTGGCCGCGGCGATCGCCGAGTACGCCCGCACCGTCGGCGCCGCCGGCCGGCCTGCGGGTGCACTTCTCGCTCGACGAGTCGACCGCCCGGCTGCCCGCCGCCGATCGAGGCCGAACTGCTGCGCATCGCCCAGGAGGCGATCACCAACGCCCGCAAGCACGCCGGCGCGCAGAACCTGTGGGTGACCTGCGACGGTCGACCCGCCGTACGCGCAGATCGAAGTCTCCGACGACGGCACAGGGCATTGGCCGATCAGCGCCCGGACGGCCGCTACGGTCTTGCGATCATGGCGGAGAGGGCGGAACGTATCCGGGGCCGGCTGGAGATCACGCCGCGACACCCCAGCGGGACGACCGTGGCGGTAGTGCTCGGAACCTCGCGCCCGGCGCGATAGCGTGCGGCGATAGCGTTGCCGCACCAGAAGGGGAGTAACCCGAGCATGTCGACCAGTCCCGACGCCGACGACGCGCACCAAGGTGCTGCTCGTCGACGACCACGACCTGATCCGCAAGGGGCTGCGGCACGCGTTCGAGCGCGACCGCCAGTTCGAGGTGGTCGGCGAGGCCGCGCACGGCCGCCGAGGCGGTCCGCCAGGCCGGCGCGCTGCAGCCCGACGTCGTGATCATGGACCTGCGCCTGCCCGACGGCAGCGGCCTGGAGGCCACCCGCGCGCTGCGCAAGACCAGCGCCACCATGGGCATCGTCGTGCTGACCATGTACGCCGGCGACGACCAGCTCTTCGGCGCGCTCGAGGCCGGCGCCAGCGCGTTCGTGCCCGAAGACCGCCCCGGCCGACGAGGTCGTCGCCGCCGCCCGGCACGCCGCCTCCGCGCCCAGCGCGTTCACCGCCGCCGACCTGGCCGAGGCGATGAAGCGCCGGCTCGCCCCGAGCGGCCCGCAGCTGTCGCCCGCGCGAGGGCCAGGTGCTGCGCCTGCTCGCCGACGGCATGAGCGTGGCCGGCATCGCCAAGCAGCTGTTCGTCAGCGAGTCGACGGCGAAGACCCACATCTCGAAGCTGTACGAGAAGCTGGGCGCCGCCAACCGGGCCCAGGCGCTGATGACCGCGCTGCGCCTGGGCCTGCTCGAGGCCCCGGACGCCCCGAAGTTCTGACCCGTTTCGCAGCGATCCTGCGGTTGCCGCAGTCTCGACGGCGTGCTGCGCGCGATCAGCTCCAGGTCGACTCGATTCCAGGATCGACTTGGTCCGCATCGCGGCCAGCAGCGCCGCCAGCCGGTCGGCCTGGTGTCCCAGCGCCACTCGCGCTCGACCCAGGCCCGGCCGGCCGCGCCCATCCGGCGCCGCGAGGTCCCGGTCGGCCAGCAGCGTCGGCCAGCCGGTCGGCGAGCGCCGCCGACGTCGCGGCCGCCGACGACGTAGCCGGTCTCGCCCTCGCGGACCGCGTCCGGCGCGCCGCCGGAGTCGCCGGCGACCACCGGCAGCCCGGTCGCGGACGCCTCCAGGTAGACGATGCCGAGGCCCTCGACGTCGAGGCCGCCGCCGGCGGGTGCGGCACGGCATCGCGAAGACGTCGCCGGCCGCGTAGTGCGCGGGCAGCTCCGCCCACGGCACCGAGCCGGTGAAGACCACGTCGCGCTCGACGCCCGTCGGCGCGGGCCAGCGCTCCAGCGTCGACCGGTACGGGCCGCCGCCGACGAGCAGCAGCGCCGCGTCCGGCACCCGGCGGCGGATCGCCGGCAGCGCCCGGATCAGCATGTCCTGGCCCTTGCGCGGCACCAGCCGGGACACGCAGACGATCACCGGCCGGTCGGCCAGGCCGTGCCGCGGCCCGGACCGCGGCGCCGTCGACGCCCGGGTGGAACGCGTCGACGTCGACGCCCGGGCGCCAGCCGCTCGCAGGTCGGTCAGCCCGTGCAGCGCGCGGTCGAGCCGGACCCGCTGGTACTCGCCCAGGTAGGTGACCACGTCGACGCCGCGGGCGATGCGGCGCAGCAGCCGCCGGGCGCCGGGCAGCGCCGCCCAGCCGACCTCGTGGCCGTGGGTCAGCGCGACCGCCCGCTCGATGCCGGCCCGGCGGCGCAGCCCGTCGGCGAGCAGGCCGAGCGGCGCGGCCGCGCCGAACCAGACGCGTGTCGCAGCCGTGCGCCGCGGGCGAGCTCGGCGGCCCGGCGGGCGACGGCCGGGCGTCGGCAGCAGCACGCCGGTGTCGCTCGCGGACCACCTCGAACGGCTGCTCGGCGTCGAACTCCGCCGCGCCCTGCCAGGTGGACGCGTAGACGACGAGCGAGCCGGCCGGCTGGCGGACCGCGAGGTTGTGCACGAACTGCTGGATGCCGCCCGGGCGGGGCGGGAAGTCGTTGGTGACCAGCAGGGTGCGGCTCATCAGCGCTCGCCCGCGGCGTACGCGCGGGCGGCCGCCATCCGCTCCACCGTGGACGGGTGCAGGCGAACACAGGTACTCCCAGACCGGGCGGGTCGGGGTCGGCAGGTTGACCGTCGGCCAGCCGGCGCTGCATCGCCTCGAAGGTCGCCGGGTCGCCGGTCAGCTGCGAGCGCGTGCGCGTCGGCGCGGGCCTCGATGCGGCGCGAGACAGCGCCTGCGCCGGGCCGGCGACCAGCCCGGCGACCGTGACCAGCGGCGAGCAGCAGCGCGACCGCGCGCGGCTCGCCGATCGAGTCGACGCCGGCCCGCCGCAGCAGCCGGTCCAGCGAGCCGAGCAGGTAGAGCGCGACCACCGCGGCGGCCGCGCCGAGCGCGCCGAGCAGCGTGCCGGTCAGCACGTCGCCGTCCTTGGCGTGGCCCAGCTCGTGCGCGACCACGCTGCGCACCTCCGCCGGCGGCGCCTCGCTGCAGCAGCGTGTCGTAGACGACGATCCGCCGGGTCGGCGCCGAACCCGGAGACGTAGGCGTTGACCGCGCGGGTGCGCCGGGACGCGTCGGCGACCAGCACGTCGCGGACCGGCACGCCGTCGCGCGTCGGCCAGCGCCATCAGCTCGGTGCGCAGCGGCCCGTCCGCCATCGGGGTGAACTTGTTGAAGATCGGCTCGACCAGCACCGGGAGCACGAAGGACAGCAGCACCACCAGCGCCGGCCGCGCCGGCCGCGCCGCAGGCCCACCACCAGCGCGGCGCGAACTGGGTCACGGCGAAGAAGCCGAGCAGCG
The DNA here is from genome assembly GCA_963847975.1 of uncultured Acidobacteriota bacterium. Taxonomy (GTDB): domain Bacteria; phylum Acidobacteriota; class Vicinamibacteria; order Vicinamibacterales; family 2-12-FULL-66-21; genus DATBJJ01. The sequence continues at coordinate 339,281 of CAWKBU010000010.1, forward strand.
CGACCGCGCCGAGCACCGCGCCGACCGCGTACCCCTTGAGCAGGTCGACCGCCCAGCCGCCCCAGGTCTGGGTGGACAGCCCGTAGCGGCGCAGCACCGTGTGCCGCCAGGCCGCGAACGGCAGCGTGACCAGCTCGCCGACGAGCACCACGACGAGCCCGCCGAGCAGCGCCTCGGGCCAGCCAGTGGCCGCCGAACGGGCGGCCGGCCAGCGTCGACCAGCCGCGCGCCGAGCGGGGTAGCCCGAGCACCAGCGCGACCAGCAGGCCGACGCACCATGGCCCCGTAACCGGCCCGGGCGCAGCGCGGCGTGGAAGTCCCGGCCCCGGGCGACCTGCGTCGGGCGGCAGGTCCGCAGCGCGGCGAGCTGGTCGGCCCGGGGCGCGGGCGGCTCGCGCCACGGGATCAGCGCACGGCGAGGACGGCCAGCGCGACGAGCAGCACGGCGAGCACGCCGACCGCGACGCCGGGCGTCATCCGTCAAGCCTTCACACCCGACTTCCCTGTTGATGACGTGCGCGGATAGTACAGGACGACAAGTGAGCCGAACGAGTAACCGTACTGAGGGCTGTTATCGACATCCGTACAGCGAAATAGGCTGATCGGCTGCCGAACCGGTCTCAAGACCTGCATGACATGGCGGATCTCGGCCGTCAGGCTGTCCGGATGCGGCCCTACAACAACCCCGGCGACCCTGGCAATCCCGGCCAACGGCCGACCCGCCTGACACCGGGCTGGATCAGCGGACTCGCGGTCGGATTCGAGCGTGCTCACGTCGTCTGCGGTGTGCTGTTCGGTGACGGGCTCTACGCGTCGCCCAACGGCACCAAGACCAATACCGCCGCCAATGCGCTGACGTCGCCCCGGCCCACGAATGCCGGCAAGGCAACGAAGCCCCCGGCCGTGCCGAGCGCGACGCCGACCCCTCTTCCGAGCGCGACCGTGACGCCCAGCTCGACTCCGAGCACGGCACCGGTGCCGCCCACCCGCCACCTCACCACACGCTACGTCTCCGCCGGCTACGTCTCCGCCGCGGTCGCCTTCACACAAACCGAGGCCGTCCAGCCCGCCACCGGCCCTCACAAGCCCACCGCGAAGCCGACGACGCGCAAGCCCAGCCCCGCCGCCGACCCACGAGCCGAAGCCGCCGAGCGTTTGCGGCGCGCCGTGAAGCCCGTGGGGCCTCAGATCTGTGCGGTCACGGTCACACGATGTCGATGAGCCAGCTGCCGGGCGACGTGTGCGGTACTTCTCCTGCATCGACGACTTCGACGACGGCAACGGCTACATGGTCGAGTGCCGGGACCGGAATGTATTCGATGTCCGGCGACGTGCCGGGGCGCATGCTCCTAGCATCAGGGCGAAGAGGCAGTCCGTGTACAAGCCGTAGCACCTTCGTGACGCGTTGGTCCCGGAGTTATTGCTCCGCGACCAACGCGAACGGTCAGGCCCGGGCCAGCCGGCGCAGCAGCGAGTCCGAGCCCAGCGGGTAGGCGCCGTGGCGGCGTACGCCGTCGGCGACCTCGCGGTCGGAGGAGACCACCACGACCGGCCGGCCCGGCCGGCTCGGCCCGGACCAGCCGGCGGATCAGCTCGTCGGCGGTCTCGCCCTTGCGGGAGAACAGCACCCGCACGCCGCGCGGCGCCGGCGGCAGCCCGTGCACCCGCTCGGCGCCGTCGAAGACCACGGTGACCTCGGCGCCGGTCTGCGCGGCGATCCCGCCCAGCGCCGGTGATCAGCCGGTTGCGCTGCTGCTCGAGCGACATCTCGCCGAAGCCGCGCTTGGTGACGTTGTAGCCGTCGACGATCAGGTGCGCCTTGGGCAGGGCGAGCAGCTGGTCGAGGCGGGCCGGGTCGTCGGTGTCCAGCGCGCGGGCCGGCCGCGGCCGGGCGCGCCGGGCCGGTCGGCGTACGCGTCGGCGACGAAGTCGGCCGGCAGCGTCGTCGGCCGGGTCGAGGGCCAGCTCGCGGCGCAGCCCGACGGCGGCCTGGCCGATCGTCTCCAGCAGCAGCCACAGCCGGGCGTCGTCGACCGCCCGGGCCTCCTTGGCGGCCTGCCGCGCGGCCGCCGGCCGCGCGCCTCGGCCTCGGCCAGCTTGGCCCGCAGCCGGCGCAGCTCGGCGTCGTGGTCGGCGTGCGCCCGTGGCGGCCCGGCCCTTCTCGGTGGCGAGCAGCTCGGTGGCGCGCTTCTGCTGCGCGCCTGCGCCTCGCGCAGCGCCTTGGCCGCTGGCGCGGGCCTCCTCGCGCAGCTGGCCGAGCTCGTCGCGGAGCCGGGCCAGCTCGTCGCGCAGCTTGTCGGCCTCGACCCGGGCCACGGCGCGGTCGTGCTCGGCGCGGGCGGCCCGCTGCTCGGCGTCGCGGACCGGCCGGCGACGGCGGCGCTGTCGGCCTCGGCGCGCGACCGCGTCGCCGGCGGCGTCGATCAGCTCGCGCCAGCCCGCCGGGCCGGGCCAGGTAGGCCAGCGCGGCGACCTCGACCGGGTCGGCGGCGGCCGGCGCGACGCCGCTCGAGCACGGCGGCGCCCAGGTCGCCGGCGTCGGTCACGACCCGGGCGCCGATCCGCTGCCGGAACAGCGGGTCGGCGGCGAGCTGGGCGGCGATGGCCGCGCCGCCGAGCCGGGCCCGGCGGTTGGGCGCGAACTTGGCGACCCGGCGCAGCGGGACCGGCAGCTCGTCGGCGGGCAGCGCCGGTCAGCGCGGCGGCGGCGAGCGCGATGATCCGCTGGCGGACCGGCTCGGGCAGGACCGGCTCCGGCGCGAACTGTCGGTTCCGCTGACACGTCGGCTCGCCGGTCCCCACCGGGTGGCTCGACGATCGTCCTGCGGCTGACATGCGCCAGTGTTCCACCGGCGTGCCGATCATGTGCTCATGGTATCGCGGCTCCGTCGGTCTCACCCGACCGTGCCCAAGTCGATCCGTGGCGTTCACTGCGTCCAGCGTCTGTGCGGTACTCCAGGATCACGCGGACCCTCGGCGTGCGTGTCGTACCGGCGCTAACGTGCGCCGTGTCACAACCGGCATACGTGCAGGGCACTCTCGACTCGGCTGGACCGGCCGATTCGGGTGCACCTGGACGCTGCCGCTGCGGACACCACGTTCGTGGTGCTCGACCTGGAGACCACCGGCGGCGCGCCGGACGGCGGCGGCATCACCGAGATCGGCGCGGTCAAGGTGCGCGGCGGCGAGCAGCTGGGCGAGTTCGCCACGCTGGTCAACCCGGGCGAGCCGATCCCGCCGTTCATCACCGTGCTGACCGGCATCACCGAGGCGATGCTGGTCGCCGGCGCCGCCGATCGAGGAGGTGCTGCCGGCGCTGCTGGAGTTCCTGCCGGGCGCGGTGCTGGTCGCCCACAACGCGCCCTACGACGTCGGGCTTCCTCAAGGCGGCCTGCGCCCGGCACGGCTACGCCTGGCCGAAGCCCGCGGGTGCTCGACACCGCCGCGCTGGCCCGCCGGGTGCTGACCCGCGACGAGGTGCCCAACCGCAAGCTCGGCACGCTGGCCGCGCTACTTCCGCGCCGGCGACCAGCCCAACCACCGGGCGCTCGACGACGCCCGGGCCACCGTCGACGTGCTGCACGCGCTGATCGGCCGGCTGGGCAGCCACAAGGTGCACACGCTCGGCGACGCGATCGAGTTCGCCAAGGCGGTCACCCCGGCCCAGCGGCGCCAAGCGGCACCTGGCCGAGGGGCTGCCGCACGCGCCGGGGGTCTACATCTTCCGCGGCCGCCGACGACCGGCCGCTCTACGTCGGCACGTCCAGTCGACATCGCGACCCGGGTGCGCAGCTACTTCACCGCCGCCGAGAAGCGGGCCCGGATCGTCCGAGATGCTCGACGCGGCGGAGCGGGTCGAGGCGGTCGAGTGCGCCCACTCGCTGGAGGCCGAGGTCCGCGAGCTGCGGCTGATCGCGGCGCACGCGCCGCCGTACAACCGGCGGTCGAAGTATCCCGGAGCGGGTGCGTCTGGCTGAAGCTGACCGCCGAGGCCTACCCCCGGCTGTCGGTGGTCCGCGCAGCTGCCGCCGACGGCGCGGCCTACCTCGGCCCGTTCGCCGTCCCGGCGCACGGCCGAGCTGGCCGCCGGCGGCGCGTCTACGAGGCGCTGCCGCTGCGCCAGTGCACGCCACAAGCTCTCGGCCGCGCACGACGCACGCCGGCCTGCGCGCTGGCCGAGCTGGGCCGCTGCCCGGCGCCCTGCGAGCACGCGGATCACCCCGGAGGAGTACGACGCGCAGCGCCGCCGCGCCGTTCCGCGACCGCGATCGACCGGCGACCCGGGCCCGGTGGTGCGACGCGCTGCTGGCCCGGATCGACGACGCTGTCCGACGCGCAGCGCTACGAGGAGGCGGCCGCGGTGCGCGACCCGGCTGGCCGCGCTGCTGCGCGCCGCCGTCCGGATGCAGCGGCTGGCCGCGCTGACCGCGCTCGCCGAGCTGGTCGCGGCCCGGCCGCGCCGAGCGCGGCGGCTGGGAGATCGCCGTGGTCCGGCACGGCCGGCTGGCCGCGCGCGGCCACCTCCGCGCCGGCGTCGCATCCGCGGCCGACCCTGGACGTGCTGCGCGCCGACCGCCGAGACGGTCCTCGCCGCGGCCCGGGCCGGCGCCGGCCGCGACGCGCCGAGGAGACCGAGCGGATCCTGGCCTGGCTGGAGCGCCCGGAGACCCGGCTGGTGGAGGCCTCCGGCGGCTGGGCGTCACCGGTCGCGTGGCGCGGCGCGCTTCGCGACTCTGCTCGCGAGGGCGGAAGCCGGCCGCAGTCGTCCGGACGCGACCCGTTCGCTCATCGGTAACTGACCGTTCGGATGAGCTTGACCGTTCGGCGTAGCACGTCGATACTAGGCTATGCGAGCGATTCGTGACACTCGGGCAGCGCCATCGTGACGGCACGTCGAGTCACGCGACACCCGACGACGCACCATCGCCGACGCGGTGAGGGAGGTGTCCGAGTGGACGTCGACGCCGGCCACGGCGCCGCCTGGGCCGGTCGCCTGGCCGGGCTGTCGAGCAGCATGCTCGAGCACCTCCGCTCACGGGCGAGCGCCGATCGGCTCGCCGAGCGTCAGCCCGACGACGACCCGGTCATCGACTGATCCGGCACCGCATCGACAGGTCCACCGCGTCGGCCGACGTCGCGCCTGCTGCGCCGCGGCTACCGGTCGCCGAGCAGATGCACCGCGGCCAGATCCGCAAGAGCGGCGAGCCCTACATCACCCATCCGCTCGCCGTCGCGCAGATCCTGCGCCGAGCTCGGCATGGACACCACCACCCTGGTCGCCGCGCTGCTGCACGACACGGTCGAGGACACCAGCTACACGCTGCGACGCGCTGCGCGGCGACTTCGGCCCCGAGGTGGCCCTGCTGGTCGACGGGGTGACCAAGTTCGACAAGGCGTTCTACGGCGACGCCGCCGAGGCCGAGACGATCCGCAAGATGATCGTCGCGGCCGGCAAGGACGTCCGGGTGCTGGTCATCAAGCTGGCCGACCGGCTGCACAACATGCGCACGCTCGACGCCCGCTCGCCCGCCTCCCGCGGCCCGGATCGCCGCGGCCACCCTGGAGGTGCTGGTCCCGCTCTGCGACCGGCTCGGCATCCAGGCGCTCAAGCGCGAGCTCGAGGACATGGTGCTGCTGCCACCTCGAGCCGGAGGCGTACGCCGCGCATCGACGAGCTACGTGCACGCACCGCCCCGGCTGGGACGACTACCTCGACGACGTCATCGCGCAGGCGCCGAGCCGCGCTGCGCACGGCGACGGATCGACGCCGAGGTCGTGCCCCGGCCCCGGCACTACTACTCGATCTGGAAGGACACCGTCGCCGGCGGGCACCCGGTGCCGCTACGACCTGCCCCGCATCGCGGTCATCGTCGACGGCGCCGAGACCGACTGTTACGCCGCGCTCGGCGCGATGCACAGCACGTGGCGGCCGGTGCCCGGCCGGTTCAAGGACTTCATCGCCTCGCCGAAGAACAACCTCTACCGCTCGCTGCACACCACCGTGATCGGCCCGGACGGCCGCTCGGTCGAGGTGCTGATCCGCACCGAGGCGATGCACCGCGACGCCGAGTACGGCATCGCCGCCGACTTCCGCGTACCCGCAGAGCCGGCCGCCGCGGCTCGGGCCCGCGGCGACCGCGGCCGAGCAGCTCAGCCTGGCTGCGCCGGCGTGCTCGACTGGCGAGCAGCGCGGCCGCCGACCCGGCGCAGTTCCTCGAGTCGCTGCGCTGCGACCTGGCCGAGGCCCAGATCCAGGTCTTCGCCGACGGCCGGCAGCGCTGCTGCTGCCGGCCGGCGCCACCCCGGTCGACGTGGCCTACGAGCTCGAGCCCGACGTCGGGCGACCGCTGCGTGGCCGCGACCGTCAACGGCCAGCTGGCGCCGCTGTCGCTCGCCGCTGGCCGACGGCGACGTGGTCGAGATCTTCACCCGGACCGGGCACGCGACGGTCGACCGCGACGCCGCGCCGGCCGGCCCGTCGCCGGAGTGGCTCGACTTCGTCAAGTCGCCCCAGGCCCAGCTGCAGATCAGCCGCTGGCTTCAGCCGAGCACCGAGCGCAGCCCGGCCGTCACGATCGCCGACAAGGTCCGCCTCGGCCGGGCCGCGATCGGCCTGGCGCTGCGCCAGCACGACCGCGGCCTGGCCAGCGACGTGCCGCTGCGCCGGCTCGCCGAGAGCTGGGCTACCCCGACCTGGAGACGCTGCTGGTCGCCGTCGCCGACCACAACCTGACCGCCGACGGACCGGTCGTCGAGCAGCTGATCGCCCGGGTCGACGACGCGACTGCGTCACCGGCCGTGGCGGCCGTCCGCGACCGCGGCCGCAGCCGTAGCCTGGTCCGACGCGTGACTCACCGCCGGCGGCGTACGCGCTGCGCGGTCGCGTACCGCGTCTTCTACCGGCTGCCCGGCGCCGGTGCGCCGGCGGCTGGTCCGGCTGGTCGCTGCCGCAAGTACATCGTCGGCGCGGTGGCCCTCGTCCGCGACGCGGAGCCGCCGGAGCCCGGCCGGCTGCTGCTGCTGCGCCAGCCGCCCGGGCGCGGCTGGTCGCTGCCGGCCGGGCTGCTGCGACGCGGCGAGACGCCCGGTCGACGGCGCGCGCCCGGGAGCTGGCCGAGGAGACCGGCGTCGCGGCTCGACCCGGAGCGACCTCGACGCCCGGCCGTGCCCAACGCGATCGTGCACACCGACGGCCGCTGGGTCGACATGGTCTTCGAGGCCCGCGTGCCGGCGTCGACGACCACGCTCGCGGTCGACGGCGCCGAGGTGCTGGAGGCCGCCTGGCACCCGGCTCGACGACCTGCCGCCGCTGACCGCGCCGACCGCCCGGCTGCTCGGCGCACTACGGCATCGGGCCGTACGCGGACTACCCCGATGCGGGCGCGACCGATGAGCGGCATCTGCGCGGTGCGTGCTGGCCGCCGGCGAGGGCCGCCGGCTGCGGCCGCTGACCGAGCTCGCTGCCCAAGGCGCTGTGCCCGGTCGGCAACGTCGCCGCTGCTCGACCGGGCGCTGGCCCGGCTCGCCGGGCTCGGCCTGACCGGCCGGCCGACGTCGCGGTCAACGCCTGCTACCTGGCCGACCAGGTCGTCGCCCACGTCGGCGACCGGGCCCACCTCTCGCGTCGAGCCGGGCCGACCCGCTGGGCACCGCCGGCGGCGTCGGCCACCTGCGCGACTGGATCGACGGCCGGGCGTGCTGGTCGGCAACGCCGACGCCTACCTGGCCCCGGCCGCGCCGGGCACGACCTCGCCGCCGCTGCTCGACGGCTGGGACGGCGAGACGGTGCGGATGCTCGGCGTGCCGGCCGGCGCGACGCCGGCGGAGTTCGGCGGCCACCGCTTCGCCGGCTTCTCGCTGCTGCCCTGGCGACGTGCCGCGCGACGCTGCCGGCCGAGCCGGCCGACCTGGTGCGCACGGTCTGGCGCCCGGCCGAGCGCGGCCGGGCGGCTGGACTGATCGCCGTACGCCGGCATCTACCTCGACACCGGCACGCCCGCCGACTACCTCGCCGCCAACCTGCACGCCGCCGGCGGCCGGACACCTGATCGCCGCCGGCGCCATGGTCACCGGCGCGGTCGACGCAGTCGTGGTCGGCGCCGGCGCCGGGTGCACGGCCGGTCACCCGACGCGTGGTCTGGCCGGGCGCGGTGGTGGCCGCCGGCGAGACGCTCGCCGACGCGATCCGGGTCGGGTCGGACCTGACCGTCGCCGGCGCCGTGTAGCATGAGCGCGATCGTACCGGTCATCGCGGAGGAGCACGCAGGTGATCACCGCGATCGTCCTCATCGACTGCGCCACCGACTCGATCCCCGAGGTCGCCGAGGCGCTGGCCGACCTGCGCCGGGGTCAGCGAGGTCTACTCGGTCGCCGGCGACGTCGACCTGATCGCGATCGTGCGGGTGCGCGAGTTCGACGCAGATCGCCGAGGTCATCGCGGGCGGCATCTCCAAGGTGCCGGGCGTGCATCAACACCGAGACGCACATCGCGTTCCGCGCCTACTCCCAGCACGACCTCGAAGAGGCGTTCGCGATCGGCCTGCCCGACTAAGGGTCGGCGTCCTACACCAGCCACTCGAGGATCGCCTCGAACCGGGCCACCCGGTGGAGGCAGCCCGGAGCGGGACAGCTCGTGGCCCTCGCCCGGGAAGAGCAGCATCTCCGACTCGGAGCCCGCGTTGCTGCAGCGCCACGAACAGCCGCTGGGCCTGCTCGATCGGGCAGCGCCAGTCCTGCTCGGAGTGGATGATCAGCATCGGCGATGCGGATGTCGTCGGCGTAGGTCAGCGGACTGCTGTCGCCGGGTCTCCGGTCGGTCCCTAGAGGCAGTCCGCGAAGAACCACCCGATGTCCGACGAGCCGATGAAGCTGTCGATCGCGTTGACCGCGCGCTCGCGTGACGCGGCGCCTTGAACCGGTCGCCCTGGTGCGCGGCGAGCCACGTGGTCATGAACCCGCCGTGCGAGCCGCCGAGCACCGCCACCCGGGTGCCGTCGAGGTCCGTCGGTCTCCAGCGCGTGGTCGAGCAGCGCCATCAGGTCACCGGCGCGGAACCTCGCCCGACGTTGCCGAGGATCGCCTGGCCGTGCGCCTGGCCGTAACCCGAGGAACCGCGCGGGTTGGCCATCACCACCGCGTAACCGGCGCCCGCGTACACCTGCGCCTCGTCGAACAGCGGCCAGCCGTACTGGGTGAACGGGCCGCCGTGGATCATCAGCAGCACCGGATGCGGTCCGTCGCCGTCAGGCCGCACAATCCATCCGTGTACGGGATATCCGCCCGGCCCGGATGCCGTGATCTCATCGGGGTCGAAGATTTTCGCCTCGTGCGCGTAATCCGCATGGAAATCGCTGATCACCCGCTCGCTGCCGTCCCCGCCGAGCAGCACCACCTCGCCCCATCATTGTGCATGAGAATATCAGGCAAATCGCCTGAGAGTCAATGGCGTCTGGGCCGACTCCGCTCCAAAACAAGCAGCCACTGGGGGCGATCCCGCTGGAGCGCACCTCAAACGTTGCCCTCGCTTCAATCAAGCCTGCAACGCCTCTGCGCGTTTCAGGCTCGTTTTTTATTACCCCCCAAGACGCCAAGAGCGCCAATGGAAAGCGGGGAAGAGGCGGAACTGCAGATGAAAGCCAATTGACGCAAATGACAGAAACCAGGACCTCCGAGACGGCTTTCGTTCATCAGTGTTGAACTGCGTTCCACGACGTCCGTCTTTCCGTTTGGGGTCCCTTGGCCCCTTTGTAGCTCAATTCCCCCCTCTAAAACCGTTTTTCGGCCCCGCAAACACCATCCCAGCTGAATTGTTAAACGTTCTACGATCGAAAAACTTGACGATTCTTGCGCCCCCTCCACTAGTCTGCAAAATAGCGACCTTTCCAAATTCTGTTTCCGCAGATCTGATTCCTCTTTTCTTCTTCATTGGAACATCGCCGGGGCCCCTGCGTCCTGGCGACGTACTTGTTCCGTCGATCAAGCATTTCTGCTGCCCCTAAGGCGCCCGGCCACGCCCCCAACGGCCTCGCACCAGTTCTACCACCAGGGCAAGGAGATTTTTCATGCGTGCACTGCATCGTCGATTCCGGCAATTCGCCGCCTTTGCCCTTTTGGCGCCGCCCGCCTCCATCGCCGTGCCGCCAGTTGGTACGACGACTTCAATGACGGCAGCATCACCGACAACAATCCCAAACTCTGGGTAACGAATCTCGGAGGCTTTTTTCCGGGCGACTACAACGCCACCAGTGGCGATCTGGTCATGACCCCCGTCATCGACCCCTGAAAACGACAACCAAATGTCAGGCTTCGTCCCCACCGGGTTCACCAACACCTACACCCGCACGCAGGGGTACGTCATCCCGGACCCGAACAACCCGGACAACGACGGCGGCAACCTTGCGCTTCTAAGCAGGGTGAATCCCAACTTCCTGCAAGGCTATCTGATGTACTTTGACGTCAGCGGCAATCTGAACATTCAAATTCTCGATGGCGGCGCCAACATTTCTCTTACATCGGCGAATCCGCCGACATCGAGTTTAACGCCGGCTCGGAAGTCATCTTGGAATTCAACGCGATTGGCGATCAACTCAAGGCCTACGTCGCTAAGGAGACCACCCCAACGGCAAGCCGGCTGTACCGCAAGTCACCGCTACCGACACTACTTTCACCTCCGGCATCGCCGGCATCGCCTACGCCGAGGATGAAGAAACACCGTCGGCGTCTTCCGCTGGGCAGCCGCCCAGGATACCCCCTTCGTCGACGCCTCCAACGGCGACTTCGACGACGACAACGACGTCGACGGCGAGGATTTCCTGATCTGGCAACGTGGCTTCTGCTGCCGACAGCCCAACCGAACGGCTCCACCGGCGACGCCGATGGCGACGGCGACGTCGACGGCCTCGATCTCGACGTCTGGAAAAGCAAGTTCGGCGGTCCTCCGGCGGTCGCCGCCGCCGTCGGAGCGGTCCCAGAACCGACTTCGATCGCTCTCGGATTCAGCGGTCTCCTCGCCATCGCCGCCCGTGCAAGCGAGCCCGTTGCTAGACAAACGTCGCCGAACTTCCCATTGGTAGCGATAGCGACACGAGCAACCGCAACAGAGCCTGGAACGCCCCGCGCGTCCAGGCTCTTACTTATTTGCTGGCTTCTAACCCATACTCTGCTTTGAAGTATTTCGATTGCGACTTCACCCATCGTCGGTCCCCTCCAAGGCCAATCGTCGTTCGTATGACTTCACTGACCAAAATCGCCGGCGGAACCGTCTACGACCCGGCCAACGGCGTCGACGGCGAGGTGCGCGACATCTGGATCGACGGACGGCAAGATCGTCGCCGCCGCCGACCGACGCCGACGGTCCGCCCGCGCGAGACGATCGACGCCACGCGGGCTGGTCGTGATGCCCGGCGGCGTGGACATGCACTGCCACATCGCCGGGCCCGAGGTCAACGCCGCGCGGCTGATCACGCCCGAGCAGCGCCGCGGCGAGGCGAACGTCCTGCCGCGCACCGAGCTCACCCGCAGCGGCACGCTCGGCACGGTCCCCAGCACGTTCGCCACCGGCTACAAGTACGCCGGCCTCGGCTACACCACCGCGTTCGACGCCGCCGTCGCCGCCGCTCGGCGCGCGGCACGCCCACTACGAGTTCGCCGACACGCCCGTGCATCGACAAGGGCTATCTTCGTCCTCGATGGGCAACAACCACTACGCGATGCGAGCGCATCGAGCGCGGCGACCGCGAGCGGCTGCGGATGTTCCTCGCCTGGCTGCTCGGCGCCACGCGGGGGTACGCCCTGAAGCTCGTGAACCCCGGCGGCGTCGAGGCGTGGAAGCAATCGCCGGCGGCCCGCGGCCACGGGCTCGACGACGCCGTGCCGGGCTTCGACGTCACGCCGCGGCCGATCATCCGCGAGATCGTCGCCGCGGCCAACGACCTCGGCCTGCCGCACCCGGCGCACATCCACTGCAACCAGCTCGGCATGCCGGGCAACTGGCGGACGACGCTCGACACGATGCGAGGCCGTCGAGGGCCGCCGCGCCCACTTCACCCACATCCAGTTCCACAGCTACGGCGGCGGCGAGGGGGACGAGTTCTCGCATGTCGAGCCGCGTCGCGCGAGCTGGCCGACTACGTGAACGCGCACCCGAACCTCACGGTCGACGTCGGCCAGGTGATGTTCGGCGACGACGATGGCGATGACCGGCGACGGCGCCGCCGGCTACTTCCTGCACAAGCTCTACGGCGGCCGCGTGGTTCAACTGCGACGTCGAGTGCGAAGCCGGCTGCGGCGTCATGCCGATCGAGTACCGCCGCAAGAGCTTCGTCCACGCCCTGCAGTGGGCGATCGGCCTGGAGTGGTATCTGCTCGTCGACGACCCGTGGCAGGTGATGATGAGCACCGACCACCCCAACGGCGGCTCGTTCCTCGCCTACCCGCAGATCATCCGCCTGCTGATGGACCGCGAGTACCGCCGCGAAGCAGCTCGCCCGCTGCCCGGCCGCGGTGCGCGAGCGCTGCGACGCTCGGCCGACCTCGACCGCGAGTACACGCTCGAGCGAGATCGCGATCATCACCCGCGCCGGCCCGGCGCGAGTGCTCGGCCTCAAGCAGAAGGGCCACCTCGGCGTCGGCGCCGACGCCGACGTGACGATCTACACGCCGAGCGAGAACTCGCAGGCGATGTTCGAGCTGCCGCGGATGGTGATCAAGGCGGGCGAGACGATCGTCGAGCAAGGCGAGATCCGCGCGACGCCCGACGGCGTCGCGCTCGCACAACGCCCCCGCGTTCGACGCCGAGCGCCTCCCCGCCGCTGGAGGCGTGGTTCAACGACCACTACTCGTTGCAGATTCAAGAACTACGCCGCGTATAGCTGCCCGTGCGATGCGCGTCCCGCAGCAGTGCTTGCCGCCAGCGTCGTCTGGCTCGTGCTCGGCGCCTCGCCACGAAACTATCGCTAGCACTGGTCGCGAATCCAGCCCTCGCCCAGCCCGAACACTTTCACACAGGGCCCTGTTTTGTTGTAGACGAGTCGCCCACCCTGGGCGGCTCGCACCGATTGCTATCACCGCAAATGGAATCTCTACCATGAAACTTGCCATGTACACGCTGACGCTCGCGGCTACTGGCCGCTCTGTACCAACCGCTCCAGGCAGCGCAAATGCGCGAAGAGCCAGGTCGCTCAGATCCAGCGTCATTACGTCGCCGCCGAGGCTGAAAAGCCGAAGACGATCGTCGAAACGGCCGCTGGGATCGAAGATTTCAGCACGCTCGTCGCCGCCGTGAAGGCGGGCGGGCTCGTCGAAACCCTCTCCGGCAAGGGCCCGTTCACGGTCTTCGCCCCGACGAACGAAGCCTTCGCGAAGCTCCCCAAGGGAACGGTCGAAGACCTGCTGAAGCCTGAAAACAAGAAGAAGCTGGCCGCGATCCTGACCTACCACGTCGTCCCCGGCAAGGTGATGGCCGCCGACGTCGTGAAGGTCAAGGAGGCCAAGACGGTTCAAGGGGGCAAGGTGAAGGTCACCGTCAAGGACGACGAGGTGATGATCAACGACGCCAAGGTCGTGAAGACCGACGTCGAATGCTCCAACGGCGTGATCCATGTCATTGACTCCGTCCTCATGCCGAAATAGATTGCGAAGCGGCCGGCGCGGGGCGAGTTCGTTTCTCGCTCGCCCCGCGGCCAGGCCGCTTTTCGATCGCAGAGACAGCCGTTGTCCTCCTCCGCCAACAGCGTGATGGCCCGCGTCGCCGCCGGCGACCCAGCGCCATGGAAGACTGCCTCGCCCGCTACGGCGGGTTGGTCTGGTCGATCGCGCGCCGCTTCTCTCCGACCAACGCCGACGCCGAGGACGCCGTTCAAGAAGTCTTCATCGAAGTCTGGCGACACGCCGAGCGGTACGACGAGTCGATCGCCTCGGAGCCGACGTTCATCGCGATGATCGCCCGCCGCCGGCTTGATCGATCGCCAACGCCGCCGCGACCGCCAGCCGCAGACGACCGCCTGGGACGAAACGACGCTTCCCGCAAGCGACTCGCGACCCGGCCGAATGGCTGCAAGTCTGCGACGACGCCAAGCTGGCCCGCGAAAAGATGCAGGAACTTTCCAGCGAGCAGCAGCGGGTGCTGAAGCTCGCCCTCGAAGGAGGCTGCTCGCAATCTGAAATCGCCGAGCGGCTCGCAGTTGCCGCTCGGCACCGTCAAGACACACGCCCGCCGCGGGCTGATGCGACTCCGCGAGTTGCTGGCGCGCCAGCGCCGGCAAACTTTCCGGGAAAGGAGGCGCGGCATGAGCACTCGGACCTTCTTCCCACGATCGCCGCCTGAGAACTCCTCGCCGAGCGGGCCCTGTTCGGGCTGAGCGCCGGAGGAACTGCGCGAACTTGGCAACGCTTGGGCGGCGATGCACGTCGCCCGCCGACGAGATGGCGCTCGACCGCGGCGGCGCTCGACCTCGGCCTGCACGGCCATGCGATGGCTCACGAAACGCTGCCGGCGCACCTGCGGCAGCGGACGCTCGACGCCGTCCGTAAGGCTGCCGCCGAAGAGCGCAAAGCGATCGTCGCCGATCGTGCCCGGCTCGGTTGAACGCCGCATTGCCGATGAAGCGCCGCGACGCGATTGGCTCGGCTGGGCCGTGGCGGCTGCAGCGATTGCCGTGGCGGCGTTCTCGTTCAGCCGCCAGCCGAATCTCGGTGAGCGAATCGACGGCGATCGAATTGCGATCGGAGCTGCTCGCCGCTGAAGAAGCAAGATCCCGGCGGCCGTCGTCGAAGCTCGATTGGACCAAGGGCGAGGACGCCGACTGCCAAGAATGCCACGCGGCAAGGTCATTTGGTCCGACAAGCTGCAGCGCGGCGTGATGGAGTTCGACGGCCTCGCAGCGAACGATCCGCAGCAGAACCAGTATCAGCTCTGGATCTTCGACGCCGATCGCGCCCGAAGCGACTCCCGTCGACGGCGGCGTGTTCGACATCCCCGCCGGCGAGAAGGAAGTGCTGGTTCCGATCGACGCCCGGCTGCCGATCACGAAGGCGACGCTCTTCGCGATCACGGTGGAGAAGCCGGGGGGCGTGGTCGTTTCCGACCGCTCGCGCCTGCCGCTGCTCGCGCCTGTGCCGAAAGCCAGACGACGAAGCCGCTGAAGATCCGCCGAGCAGCGGAATCGAACCGAGCAGTAGCAGCGATCTCCCATTTGCTTCTTGTGGCTCCCTCCCCCGGAGGGGAGCGGCTGGGGAGGGGTGATGAACCCGGTTACCCGCTGCGATCACCCCTCCCTAACCCTCCCCCTCAGGGGGAGGGAACCAGATGGCTAATGAACTGCCTGTCTCAGCGGAGCCGTGAACTCTAAACTCCCCGCTCATCGTCCAAGAGAAGCGCAGCGCCGCCTGATACTCTTCCGGCGTATTGCAATTAAGCAGCGATCGCAATTCAGGATCGACGCACGCAGTTGCTCCACCGGCAACTCCTTCAGCCGAAACCCTGGCGACCGCAGCGCCCCTTGCAGCGAGGATCCGCCCCTCGTCGAGACGCGGCTCGCAGCGACGCGACGCAACTCGGCCGGTAGACGGCGTTCAACGGGTAAAGCCGTTCGCCGTCGCCGGGAACGGCCGCATCGATCCCCAAGTCCATGGCAGCGAAGAGCGACTCGACAAACGCCGACTCCAGCAACGGCGCGTCGCACGCGGTGACGAACGCGGCCGAGACCTTCGCCGGCAGCGCCGCGAGTCCGTCGATGATCGCCGGCAGCGGCCCTTGATCCGCCTCGCGGTCGCGAATGACCGTCGCCTCCCACGGCAACGGCGGCAACTGTTGATCCGGCCGCTGCGACGAGCACGATCTGCTCGCGCGGTACGCTCTCTGCCACCAGCCGCATCGTGCGAGCCAGCATCGTTTCACCGCCGAACGGCAGCGACGCCTTGTCGCGCCCCATCCGCCGGCTGCCGCCGCCGCAGAGGATGAGGGCGCCGCGGCGTGATCGGTCGAATTCGTCGGCGGTGCTCACCGGCGCAGTCCGGCGGGAGAATCATTACACTAGAGCGAACGCCAGCGGCTCGCTTCCCAATCGACTCATTGTGTCCCATGACGCTCTGCTTGACCAACCTTGCCAACGACCAAATCCCGCTTGAGTTGGCGGGGCTCACGCCTGCGGCACTCGCTGGATTGTCGCTTGACGGAAATTCGACGATCTGCCGTCCGCCGCGGCAATCGCGAAACCACGCTGGGCGAGCTGTTCCAAGTCACCGGCGACCCCGCCGACCAACAGTGGCTGCTGGAAGGCGATTGTCGCCAAGTCCACGGCCTGGGGAGCGAGATCGAAAGCGGCAAGATCGTCGTCGACGGCCCCATCGGACCGCGCGCCGGCTTCGGGATGCGCGGCGGACGGATCGAGATCCGCGGCAACGCCGGCGACTGGCTCGGCGCCGAGATGCGCGGCGGCACGATCCGCGTCCACGGCAATGCTGGCTCGCACGTCGGCGCCGCGACGCCCGGCGCCAAGCGCGGTATGGCAGGCGGCATGATTCTGATCGATGGCGACGCTGGCGACGAAGTCGGCGCCCGGATGCGCCGCGGCCTGATCGCCGTCGCCGGTTCGGTCGGCGCCAATCTCGGCTTCCGCATGTTGGCCGGCACGATTCTGGTCTTCGGCCGCAGCGGCGCCAACGTCGGCATGGGAATGCGGCGGGGAACGATTGGCGTTTTCGGCAACCCCGCGGCCGACGCTCCTCCCCACCTTCAAGTCCGGTTACCGCGGCCCGCTGCCGGTGTTGCGGATGCTCGCAAGCGCAACTCGCGAGCGAATCGTTCGCGCCGGAGCAACTATCGCGACTGGCTGACAACCGTCGAACTCTTCCACGGCGATCTCCTGCAACTCGGCCGCGGCGAAGTGCTGCTCGCGTAGTCCTGTTCGCTGTCACGCGGAGCAACGGCGTTGTCATTCGCTGAGCGGAGTCGAAGAATCTAGAATCTCGTTCGAGCTGCCAGATCCTTCGCTCCGCTCAGGATGACGGCCCACTGTTTACGCACGCCACGCTCTAGACAACCGCCATCGCCGTAGGCATCATTCAGCGATGATCACGATCGACTCTTCTCTCACGCCCGAGACTTGCTCCCCGCGTGCGAACGGCTCTGGTCGCTCGCGGCGCCGAAGATCCGCCGCATCGCCGAGCGGTTCCCCCACGGCGCGCCGTCGCCGGTCATCACCCGCGCCGGCCGCTACGAGCCGCAGGGCTGGACCGAGTGGACCCGCGGCTTCCAGTACGGCGCCGCGCTGCTGGCGTTCGACGCGACCGGCGACGAGTCGCTGCTGGCCATCGGCCGCGAGGGGACGCGCCGCGACATGGCGCTCGCACGTCACGCACTTCGGCGTGCACGACCACGGGTTCAACAACGTCAGCACCTACGGCAACCTGCGGCGGCTGATTCTCGAAGGCCGGCTGCCGCGACGACGCGCGAGCAGCTCGAGTACTACGAGCTGGCCCTGCAAGGCCTCGGCCGCCGTGCAGGCGTCGCGCTGGAGCCGCATCGCAGACGGCGGCGGCTACATCTATTCGTTCAACGGCCCGCACTCGCTGTTCAGCGACACGATGCGCTCGCCTCCGCGTGCTGGCCCTCGGCCATCTGCTCGGCGCACCAGGCGCTCGGCGAGAACGACGCGCCGATCGACCTGCTCGAGCGGCTGGTGAAGCACGCCCGCGCCACCGCCGAGTTCAACGTCTACTACGGCGAGGGCCGCGACGCCTACGACGTCCGCGGCCGCGTCGTCCACGAAAGCATCTTCAACACCAACGACGGCCGCTACCGCTGCCCGAGCACGCAGCAGGGCTACTCGCCGTTCACCACGTGGACCCGCGGCCTGGCGTGGGTGATGCTCGGCTTCGCCGAGCAGCTGGAGTTCCTCGACGCGGTGAGCGACGCCGACCTGGCGCCGCACGGCGGCCGCGCCGACGATCGAAGCAGTTCATGCTGCGAGCCGCGCGGGCGACGTGCGACTTCTACATCGAGCAGACGCCGACCGACGGCATGCCCTACTGGGACACCGGCGCGCCGGGCCTGGCGGAGCTGGGCGACTACCTCGCGCGGCCGGCCGATCCGTTCAACGAGCACGAGCCGGTCGACAGCTCCGCCGCGGCGATCGCCTGCCAGGGGCTGCTGCGGCTCGGCCGCCGGCTGACAGCAGCGGGCGATCGCGCAGCACGGCGACCGCTACTGGGCGGCCGGGCTCACGACGCTCCGCACGCTGCTCGCCGCGCCGTACCTCGCCGAGGACCCGCAGCACGACGGCCTGCTGCTCCACACGATCTACCATCGCCCGCGCAGCTGGGACTACATCCCGCCCGGCGCCAGCGATCCCGCGCGGCGAAGCCTGCATGTGGGGCGACTATCATCTGCTGGAAGCGGCGCTGTACGTCGAGCGCATCGCCCGCGACCAGCCGTACTACGCGTTCTTCCTGCCGCGATGCGACAATGCAAGTACGCAGTGCACTGATCGCGAGAGATCCTTGCAACTCGTGATTCGCGCACTCCTTGCATCTGACCTCGGATCAATCCACCGATGACGCCTACCAACGAACGGCGTTCGTCACCGGCGGCAGCCGCGGCATTGGCTTCGGCATTGCCCGGGCGCTGGCCGCCGACGGCTGGCGGCTGGCGATCAACGGCATGCGGCCGGAGGCCGACGTGCGCGAGGCGCTCGACGCGCTGCGGCAGACGTCGCCGCAGTCGATCTACTGCCGCGGCGACATTTCGCAGGCCGCCGATCGCGCGGCGTGCCTCGACCAGATTCGCAGCGAGTTCGGCCGGCTCGATCTGCTGGTGAACAACGCCGGCATCGCCCCGCCGCGTGCGGGACGACATTCTCGAAGCGACCGAGGAGTCGTTCGACAAGGTCTTCGACGTCAACCTCAAGGGCCCGTACTTCCTCACGCAGGCCGTCGCCCGGTGGATGGTCGACGCAGCGGCAGGCCGACGCCGACGTTCGACGGCTGCATCGTCAACATCTCGTCGGTCTCGGCCGAGGTGGCGTCGATCAACCGCGGCGACTACTGCATGGCCCGCGCCGGCACGAGCATGGCGACCAAGCTGTGGGCCGTGCGGCTCGCCGAGTTCGGCATCCGCGTGTACGAAATCCGCCCCGGCATCATCGCCACCGACATGACGGCCGGCGTCAAGGAAAAGTACGACAAGCTGATCGCCGACGGGCTCACGCTCGAACCGCGCTGGGGCCAGCCGGAGGACATCGGCCGCGCCGTCGCGGCGCTGGCCCGCGGCGATTTTCCCTACGCCACCGGCCAGGTCGTGAACATCGACGGCGGGATGATGATTGGACGGCTGTAGAATTGAACCACGACGACACGACGGGCACGAAGAATTCATGCACCATGGGACCCGACTCCGACGCAGTTCCTGATTTAAAGTGGAGGTGGCCTCGCTTTAACTTGCGCACGCTGTTTGTGACGACTGGGGCATACGCGATTCTGGTTGGGTGTCTGTTGATATTCAGTGAAGACGAAGACGCAATTGGCCCTTCACTTGGCGGTTTGGTGTTGGTTTGGGGCAGTTTTCGTTGGCACATCATCCGTCTCAACAGAAAGTGGCTTGCTAAGAAGATAAACGTTCGGCGGCGA
>CAWKBU010000011.1:0-248296 GCA_963847975.1 uncultured Acidobacteriota bacterium
CGGCGATCTCTATCTGCTCGAAACGCTCGACGATGGTCTTTCCAGATCATCATTGCCGACCCGGGTCACCAGAGAGGCCGTGGCGCCCAGGGCATGCGCGTGGTACGCAAAGTTGGCGGGCGCGCCGCCGAGTTGCGCGCCGGCCGGCAACAGATCCCAGAGCACCTCGCCGATGCCGACAACTCTAAAGCTCATATCTGACCCTAAACAATGCCAGCCGCCTCTGCATCTGCTCCAAGGGAACCCCCTTGGTCTCTGGAACCATCGTTGTCACCCAGACCAATTGCAGCACCATCATCAAGGTAAAGAAGCTGAACACCGAGCCCGGCGAGAACATGGACACCATCTTGGGAAAAAAAGTCGTGAGTAACGCGGCGAACACCCAGTGGGTCGAGCTCCCCAGCGTCTGGCCTTCGGCGCGATGGCGGTTCGGAAAGATTTCCGAGATGAACTCCCAGATCACCGCCCCCTGGCCGATCGCGTGCGCCGCGATGAAGCCGAAAATGCAGACCGGCACGATGCTGTAGTGCTCCGTGAAAAATGCCCAGCGGTCAGCCCAAGCGACGCGATATACCGAACGAGCCGATGAGCAGCAGCGTGCGGCGGCCCAGCCGGTCAATCAGCCACAACCCGACAAAGGTGAAGATCAAATTCGTGATGCCAATGCCGACCGACTGCAGCAAGGCAGCCTCCGCGCCGAGTCCCGTCATGGCAAATATTCGCGGTGCGAAATAAAGAATCGCATTGATGCCGGAGAGCTGATTGAAGAAGGCGATGAGGAACGCCAGCAGGATGGGCACCCGCAACCGCCACGTCCAAAACGTCGCGGCGGTGACGCGCTCGGATGAGGCAGCGAGAATGGCATCAGCATCCGTCTCGACCTGGGCAGCGGTGGCGTCCGGGTCGATGAGTTGCAAGACTTTCACCCGGCCGCTCGATCGCCCTTTCGTCCGATCAGCCAGCGCGGGCTTTCCGGAATCCCGAAACACATGACCGTGTAAGCAACGGAGGGAAACGTCGCGACACCCAGCATCCAACGCCAGGCATCTTCACCGATGCCGGCGAGCAGCGCGTTCGAGGCAAACGCGACGAGAATGCCAAACACGATATTGAACTGGAACGTGCCCGCGAGCCGTCCGCGATAGGCTGGCGGGCGATCTCCGAGATGTAAAGCGGCGCCGCCACGGTGGAAATGCCGATGCCGATGCCGCCGATCACCCGCGCGACGATGAACATGGCATGCCGTTGGCAAACGCGCTGCCCACCGCCGAGAGACGTAGAGCGCGCCGATGCACACCAACGTCTTCTTGCGACCGAAATGATCCGTTGGCCAGCCCCGAACAACGAACCCAGCACAGTGCCGTAAAGCGCTGAGGCAATGGCGAATCCGTGCACACCGGAGCTGAGCCCCCAGAGCGCCTGAATCTTTTGTTCCGCACCGGAAATGACGACCGTGTCAAAGCCAAACAGGAATCCCGCCAGTGCCGACGTGATGGCCCAGAAGACAATCTGTCGGTTTAAAGCTTGGGACTTGCGTGAGGTGTCCGTCGACGAAGCGGTGGAGGTACTCATGTCAAATGCCCTTACGCGGGTGACCAGCCGAAACCGCTCCTGTTCCGGCGACCACCGGCAACGCCCGCTGGCCAAGCCAACCTGCAGGGCCCGGTGGTCAGGCCCCACTCAGCCCTTTCCGCCGATTATGGTGCTGGCCGACGGATTGTCAAACGGGAAGGGATGCGGACGGAGGCGACCGGCCGCTTGCGCTAACCCTGACAGGTATGCCGCACCGACGTCCGGTTCAGCGGACTAAACCGATTAGCCGAAGCGAGATATTTCTCCACGTCGCCAACGGTCGCACCACGGTTTGAGTCACGATCACCTGCGCGATGAGGAGGATTGGAATCCACAACGACACGGGATGGATGCGTCGCTGTGAGATCCGGTCATGGAGAGCGACGCTGAACGGAATGAGATTCGAGGCGATCAGGACGAGAAACAAGAAGCCCTGTGCGCCGGGCCAGGAGCGGGAGAGATGGCCGGCGAGATGGATGAGGGGCACTGGCGTCAGCGACAGCAATGCGAGCATCATGAGTCGTTTGTGAACCGCCGGGCGATGCCGGTACCACATGCCGGCGACGGCCAGCGCGCCGAACGTCGTCAACCCGGCCATCGGGGCGAGCATGCCGACCGCACGCTCGGCCAACGGAGGCGTGGGCACATTGGGTGTCGGCGTGAGATCGCCGCTCAGATCGAACCCGCGTCGCGCCCCGGCGATGGTCGCCCAGTACCCGAGAGCGACGACCGTGATTGTCAGCACGGCACCGACGAGTCCCAGACGCCGGTGAAGGCTCGTTCGCCTGGTCGCCACGAGCATCGCTTGCGTGAGAAACAGCACGAGCCATGCGCTGCTGACGAGGCCGTGGGCGACGACGAGTGGCGTGAGGGGCGCGTTGCGCCCGGCCTGATAGATGAGGGACGGTCCGAACGCGACCATGCAGAGAACGATGACGAATGCGCCCGCGCCGACATAGAACGTGCGCCGGGATGCAGGACGCGCGCGGCTGACGGATGAGGATGAGGGATGGTCTGCAATCGGTGGGCGTGTCATACGCGACATTCAACCGGGACTCGCGCACCCGGGTCTTTTGAATCGCGTTGAAGATCGCTTGGATTTCGATTTGGGCGTTCTGTGAAGTGGATTCGCGCGGAAATCACAGGCCTTTCTTCCACCTCGGGCCCTTGCGTCTCGACGCGAAGTGCCCCATCATCCCGGCGTGAACGGCGCAGCGGAGATTCTCCAGTTCGGCCCGGTGACCCTCATCCCCGATGAACGCATCGTCTTGAAGAGCGGTAAGGCCGTGGCGCTGACTCCCAAGGCTTACGATCTGCTCGCGTTCCTGGCGGCCAATCCTGGCCGGCTGCTGACGAAGGACGAGCTCATGCGGGCTGTCTGGCCCGACGCGATCGTCGAAGAATCGAACCTCGCCTACAACGTGTCGGCGATCCGGAAGGCCCTGGGCGACGGTGGAGATGCGGAGCAGTACATCGAGACGGTTCCGAAACGAGGCTATCGCTTCATCGCGCAAGTCGATCGAGTCCAGAACCAGCCAGCCGTCGCACGGGAACCTCGACGGCCCTGGATGCTCGTTGCCGCAGGACTGATTCTGGGCGCGTTGGTTGGCGCAAGTTTGGGGCACCTTGGTAGCGGACCGGTACCGGCCATCACGCCGCTGCAGTTTCAGGAACCAGCGTGGGGCCGGCCAGGAGCACCTGCCGTGTTTTTCGTTTCGCCCGATGGGCGACATCTGGAGGTGTCTACCGAAACGGCCGATGGCATCGAGCGGGTCTGGATACGAACGCTAAGTATGCTATCCCCGCGGGCCTTGCCGGGCACGGAGTCGATCTTCGCATCGATTGCCATCTGGTCTCCCGACAGCACGATGCTGGCGTTCGACAGTGTGGGCACTCTGAAGAGGGTGAGTCTCACCGGTGGCGCGCCGCAGAGGGTGTGCGATCTAGCCGGCACCGCGGTGGGCGGCAGTTGGAATCGGGCTGGCGTGATCATCATCGGCAACCCCTTAGGGGGCGTGCTGCAATGTCCCGCTTCGGGAGGCGACGCGACGCCTGTGACCTTCGCCAATACTTCGGCACGCGAGATCCACGTCTTCCGTCGTTCCTGTCAGACGGGCAGCATTTCCTCTACCTGCGAGTGTCACGCGCCACGCCGGAACAATCGGGTGTCTACCTGACCGAGCTGAATGCTCCGGCGCCGGGGATTGGCACCCGCTTGATCGCGACCGGGTTCGCAGCGACGTACGTGCCGGGCGCCGATGGCGGTCCCGGCAAAGTTGTCTTCGCTCGCGACGGTGCTCTCTTTGCTCAGACCCTGGACGAAAGACGGTTCGTGCTGAGCGGGTGAGCCGGTGAAGCTCGCCGACAGCGTCGGGTCATATCTCGACTGGTCGTACTTCTCGGCGTCGGCCAGCACATTGGTCTATCGAGCGCCTGACCCGCCATTCCAGCTCTCCTGGTTCGACCGTGACGGACACGATCGTGGATATGTCGGGTCGCCCCAGCACGTGGCGGGCCTGGCTCTTTCACCGGATGGTCGTCGCATCGTGGTTGCCAGGCATGCGCCACAGAGCACTGCCGATCAGGACCTGTGGCTCTACGAGTCGAATCGCGAGCGGCGGATAACGTCCGCGCCCACGCTGGAGTTCTGGCCGGTGTGGCTGAGCGACGAGAAATTCGTGTACGGATCTGGCGGCGGCGAGACGGGCGTGTACCAACAGGCGGTCGGCGGCGAGCGGCAGATGCTGTTCAACAGCGGTCAGTGGGATATGCCGACCAGTGTCTCCGCGGACGGGAAGCTCACGCTGTTCACGACGTTCCGCGACGCCGCCACTCGTACTGACGTGTGGGTGCGGACGGCAGAGGGCGCGGCTGCGGTTGGCCTTCCTCTCATCCGGCGTGAGTTCGATCAAGGGCAGGCGCAGTTCTCGCCCGATGCCCGCTGGGTGGCCTACGTTTCGAACGAGAGCGGCCGGAACGAGGTGTTCGTGGCCGAGTTTCGACTCGACCCGCAAACTGGAAAGCCAACGGTCGGCGAGAGTGTTCCTGTATCCGAAGGAGGGGGCTTCGCGCCGCACTGGCGGGGCGACGGACGCGAGCTGTTCTATCTAAAGGCTGACGGATCGCTGATGGCTGTCGAGGTCAACACGACTGGGAAGTTCTCTGCCGGTTCGGGCAAGCGGCTCTTCGAAGTGCCTGGGGTCGTTCCCGAGTGGGGCGTGACGAAGGACGGCAAGCGGTTTCTGTTCGCCGTGCCCGTGGAGCCGGCGCCGCCCTTCACGATCATCCACGGCTGGCAGGGATCAGCTGGAAGATAGGCGTGCGGGCGGCCTGAGGATCGCACGACGATTCAATCAATGAAGGAGACGGACATGAGACATTCGCGCCATCTGACCATCGCCCTGTTCCTGCTGCTCGGAATGGCCCGCGTGCTGGCGGCAGACATCACCGGCACTTGGAAGGCGTCTTTCGAGACGCAGATCGGCCAGCAGAACTACACCTACCAGTTCGTGGTGAAGGACACGACGCTGAGCGGAAAGATCCAGTCCGAAATGGCCGGACCAAGCGAGATCCAGCAGGGCAAGGTCGAGGGAGACAAGGTGTCGTTCGTAGAGAGGTTCAAATTCGAAGGCAACGAAATCCAGATTACCTATACGGGCCGGATCACGTCGGATGACGAAATCAAGTTCACGCGGCAAGTCGCGGAGTTCGCGACGGAGGAGCTCGTCGCCAAGCGCGTCAAGTAGCCCGCTCAAGCAAGCCGTAACCCTACACGTCCGCGGCGTCGCGGCGGTACACGCTACGAATCGGCAGCTGAGAGGAGGCGTCGTGTCCCTAGAGAAGAACAAGGCCGCTGTCACGGACTTCTACGACCTGATGTTCAATCAGTCACAGCCGGCTGAAGCCGTCCGCTGTTACGTGGGCGCAACGTACACTCAGCACAATCCGGTCGTCGCCGACGGCAAGGAGGCTTTCGTCGAATACTTCGAGAGAATGGCCCTCGAATATCCGGGCAAGCGAGTGGAGTTCCGCCGCGTGCTGGCGGAGGGCAACTTCGTCGTCCTCCACTGCTACCAGCACTGGCCCAGGGACGGTGACTGGGCGGGAATCGACATCTTTCGATTGGATGACGATGGCAAGATCGTCGAGCACTGGGACGTGTTGCAGCGGGTTCCGAGCGACGCGGCGAACCCCAACACGATGTTCTGACGGATAACGGCGTCACGTGGCGGCTCTCGTGCGAAGGAACGCGAAATATCTCTGGTCCGCCTCGATGCGCCTGCGTCGTACCGTGCCGCGTAAATGGGATCGGAAACTCGCGTCGACTGGGCCGACCTCGCCAGTCGCGCGGGCTACTTCGACCAGGCCCATTTCGGCCACGAGTTCCGGGAGTTCACCGGGCTCACGCCGACACGATATGTCGAAGTCCGGCGGCGGTTCCTGCGCGAACATCCCGGCGACGTGCTGGACAGCTGGCCCCTGCCGGCCGATTGATTTCTTACAAGAGCGACAGCCCACGAAACCCTAATCTAGAGGCATCTCAAGGCAGAGGAGCGCCCCATGGGCAAAGTAGTCATGTACAGCTCGGTGTCGGTGGACGGCTTCATCGCGGACGAGAACGACCAGCCCGGACCCCTGTTCGACTGGTTGTCCAGCGGTGACGTCCCGCTGGACGAGAGCGGCGTGCTGAAGGTGTCGCAAACGTCCTACGACTACACCCGGCCGTACTGGGACCAGATCGGGGCGACAATCGTCGGCCGCCACGTCTTCGACATGACGGACGGCTGGGACGGGAAGCCTCCGGGCGGGGTCGACCATGTGGTCGTCGTGACGCACCGGCCGGAGCCTGAGGGCTGGGACCCCGAGGCGCCGTTTCACTTCGTCGACGGCGTCGAGGCAGCCGTGGCCAAGGCGCGGGAGCTTGCGGGTGACCGCATGGTCGAGGTCGCTGCTGGCGAGGTCGGTGGCCAGGTGCTTGCCGCGGGCCTGGTCGACGAGGTGCGCATGGACGTCGTCCCCGTCGTGTTCGGGTCCGGCAAGCGCTACTTCGGGTCGGTCCACGCGCAGCACCTGTTGGAGGATCCTGACGTGGTGATTCAGGGCAACCGGGTGCTTCACCTGCGCTATCGGGTGCGCCGTTGACCGATCTGAGTGGGCTGTCCCGGGATCCCGCACGCCTGTCTCGAAGATCTCGACTACGCGCCACGTCGCGGCCTGGATCGGGCCGTGATTCGGCAGCTCGGCGTGGGACGGTGGATCGTCGAGCACCACAACGTCTTGATCACCGAGGAGACGACCGCGGTCACGGCGCCACGTCCGGCAGATTCAACATCTTCGCGAGAGCGGGCCACCGCGAACTCGTCCGCATGTACGGAAGGAAGTTCACCACCCGGAGGTCGCGCTCCTTGATGGCTTTCGCGGTCCAGTCCGCGGCCTGGTCGAACTCGAGGCGGACGAGATGATACGCAGCCCATCCGAGGGCAGCGCCTGGTGCCACCTGCGCGAGCAACGATTCCGCGCGCGCCGCATCGCCCTCGCGCCCCGCCAGTCCAGCAAAGAAGCCCGCCGCAAGTTTTTCCCAGGGCATCAAAAAGTACGCCTTCTCAGCCGACGCGCGAGCCTGGGCAACCGTTCCTTCGAGAGCTTGAAACATGGCCAGGTACCAGTAGCCGATCCCGAAGCGTTCATCCATCTCCAAGACCTGGCTCACCTGCCTGACAGCCTCCGCGTGCCTGCCGACAACATGGAGATAGCCGGCGAGATGGCAACGGCAGAGAAAGTGGAGGGGATCCCCCTGCAACGCCAGCTCGAGCTCCTCGATCGCCGCGTGATCCCTGCCAACCGTGGAGAGGTATTGGCCATGCAACCAGCGGATGCGGGGCGGGACCGGTTGGCGGTCCATCGCCGCTCGAAATCGTCGCGCCCCTTCCGTCCATTCGTAGTCGTAAGAGACGGCCACCAGGCCCAATAGCGCGTGCGCGTCCGGAAGCGCCGGGTCGATCTCGAGCGCCCTGAGCGCTCCGGCGCGTGCATGAGGAATCGCGTCGTGCGCCGACATCAAGCTATTGGCCGCGAGCGCAAAGAAATGCTCGGCCAGAGCGCAGCGGGCCGCCGCAAACTGCGGATCGAGGGCCACCGCCCGCTCGAAGTATTCCCGGCTCAGTGCAAGGGATTCTGGGGTCAGCTTCGCCCAATGATGCCGTCCCTGGAGAAAGGCTTCATAAGCGGCCAGGTTCGGCGTGTACGGGCGCGCCACGGCGAGCGTCACTTGGAGCGCTCCGGCGATGGCTGTGGCGATCTCATCCTGAATGGTGAAGACGTCGGTGAGCTCGCGGTCGTAGCGTTCGGACCAGAGGTGATAACCATCCTCAGCATTGATCAACTGCGCCGTCACGCGGATACGGCTCCCCGCGCGGCGGATGCTGCCTTCGAGAATGGTTCGGACGCCGAGCGCCTCGGCGATCCGGCGGATGTCCTGCTCCTTGCCTCGGAACGCGAAGGCGGACGTGCGCGCGGTGACCTTGAGGTCGGGGATGTGAGCCAGGAGGTTGATCAACTCTTCGGCCAGTCCATCGCTGAAGAACTCGTCGTCCGCGTCGCGGCTCATGTTGGCGAAGGGCAGGACGGCGATGGAACGTTGCTGGTCGGCAGACGTGACCATGACCTGTTCCAATGCGGCTGTGACTTCCGCCATCGCCTGAAAACGTGCGCGCGGCTGCTTGGCCAGGCACCGGCTCACGATCCGTTCAAGGGCCGCGGGCGCCTCCAGCGGCAGCGGCTCCGCGTTGACGACCGCCGTGATCGTCGCAAACGTTGTATCGCCGCGAAACGGCCGGCGACCACTCAACAGCTCGTAGACAACGGCGCCGAACGAGAACACGTCCGAGCGCACGTCCACTGCCTGCCCCTGGGCTTGCTCCGGAGACATGTAGGCCACCGTGCCCAACACGACCCCGGGCTCGGTCAAACCCCCGCTGAGGGTCACGTCGCAGGATGAACCTGGCGCGTCTGTCTTCGCCAGCCCGAAAATCGAGCAGCTTCGCTCCGCTCTCGTTCACCAGAATGTTGCCGGGCTTCAGATCCCGATGCACGATGCCCTTGCGATGCGCCGAGGTCAATGCGCCCGCGATCTGCCCAGCCAGTCGCAACGCGTCGGCGACAGGCACGGGACCTTTCAAGGGCGTCCCCTCGACGTACTCCATGACCAGGAAATCCGGCCCGACAGCCGATGAAACGCACAAGCACGACTACATCTCTAACTGAGAGTCACCAGGAAGCGGGCTTGACGGTCGGTCAGGCCGAACGGACGTAACCCGATTCCGCATCGCTGTGGGCGCCGGCATCGGGGCGGCGCTGTATTACTCCTTAGGCGCCCGCTCAATGTGGATCGTCCCCAGGAGACAATTACGGTCCGCTGGTGCGCGAGTGTCCGGGCAACCCGGCCCGGTGGGCGGGGGCGCGTACGTCTCGAATTCCACATGCACCCGCGCACCAGTTCGCCATCCGGCCAGGATGACGCCGTCCAGCAACGCCGCCCCGGTCGCCCGGTTTGTACCGCCCCGGACGAGCGCGGTGAAGACATGGTTCCCGTTGAGATCGTGGACCTCATAGATCGCCTCTAGCTTGTTGATGCCCGTTTTCAGGGCCGGGTTCGCGCTCCGTTGCCCTTGAAGCACCTCCCCGACGAAGGTGCCCGGAATATCACCTCCGGTGAACCCTTCCATGAGACCCCGCCCTTCCGTGATGCCAAAGTTGTCGGGGACGAACACAGGCCCGGTGACCCATTTCGTGAAGGTGACTTCGACGGGCTCTTGGCTGGTCGCCTGCTGCGCATCCGGCTGGCCGGTGGCGAGGGCGGGTGAGAGCTGGAGCAGGAGTACGACCGCAATCAGGAACGGGCTGACGCGGCTTTGAACGCCGATGATTTTCATGAGAGTCTCCTTCGCATGATGGTTGTTGCCGCGGCTAGCTGAGACCCGTGATGAAACCGCGATGCACCGCGACGGGCCAGGCTCCGTCGAGCGGATGCATCGCCCCTTACCGGCGTGGCTAGCCTTCTCTCGTCCTCTAAGATAAGAAGCGCAAGACCGAGCGCTTTCCCATCACGAGCCGATGCCGGACCCTTCACGCGCGCACCAACGTCACCGAGCTCCTCTTGTCCTGGGGACAGGGGGACACCGCGGCGCTCGACCGCCTTGTTCCGCTGGTGTATGACGATCTGCGGCGGGTGGCGCGCGGCCATCTCCGGCGGGAACGTCCTGGACACAGTCTTCAGGCTACGGCGCTCGTCCATGAGGTCTTCCTGCGTCTCGTCGATGTGGATCGGATGACGCTGAAAAGCCGCACGCACTTCTTTGCGCTGTCGGCCGGGCTGATGCGCCAGATCCTCGTCGACCACGCCCGTCGACAGCGGGCCAGCAAGCGTGGCGGCGGCGCCACGGTGATCAGCCTGAACGAGGCGGCTGGAGCGGCCGCTCCAACGTCAGCGTCCAGCGTGGACGTGCTCGCGCTCGACGAGGCCCTCGATGCGTTGTCTTCGTTCGACGTCCGGCAGTGCCGTGTCGTGGAACTGCGGTTCTTTGCCGGGCTCAACATCCCTGAGACGGCCGACGCCCTCGGTGTATCGACGCCCACGGTCGAGCGCGACTGGGCTATGGCAAAGGCCTGGCTCCACCAGCGGTTGTCGACACCGCAAGAGCCCTCGGCCGGTTAGAATCCAGGGCACATGACCCTTCCCCGCGAAGCCTGGCCGCGTCTCAAAGAGGCGTTCGAGGGCGCGCGGGCGCTGGCGTCGGACGCCCGCCCGGCGTACCTCGCCGAGGTGTGCAACGGCGACGAGGCCCTGCGCCGCGAAGTCGAGCTGTTGCTGGCGCACCACGATCAGGCGGCGAGCTTTCTGGAGACGCCGGCGATGCCGTTGGCCGACAGCCTCGTGGCGAAGAGCCTCGAGGGGCAGTGCATTGGCCCGTACCAGGTCTCGGCGCTCATCGGCACGGGCGGGATGGGCGAGGTCTATCGCGCGCACGACGCGAAGCTTGGCCGTGATGTCGCGATCAAGGTATTGCCACCCATGTTCACGGCGGACCGCGAGCGGGTGGCGCGGTTCGACAGCGAAGCGCGCATGCTCGCGGCGCTCAATCATCCGCACATCGGCGCCATCTACGGGCTCGAAGAGGCCGGCGGCATGCCAGCGCTCGTGCTGGAGCTCGTCGACGGCGAGACGCTGGCCGATCGGCTGCGCCGTGGGCCGGTGCCCACGGGCGATACGTTGGCCATCGCGCGACAGATCGCGGACGCGCTGGATGCTGCGCATCGGAAGAGGATCACCCACCGCGACTTGAAGCCGGCGAACATCAAAGTGACACCCGACGGCCTCGTGAAGGTGTTGGACTTCGGCCTGGCGAAAGCGTGGGCGAGTGACGTCACAGCCACCCTGGGTATTTCACAGTCGCCGCCGGCCGCGATCGACGCGACGCGCGTCGGCGTGATTCTCGGCACAGCGGCCTACATGAGCCCCGAGCAAGCGCGCGGCCTGCCAGTCGACACGCGCGCCGACGTCTGGGCCTTCGGCTGCGTCCTGTACGAAATGCTCACGGGGCGGCCTCCTTTCACCGGGCAGACGGTCGCCGAGACCTTGGCAGCCATTCTCGAACGGGAGCCCGACTGGAAGGCATTGCCCTCCTCGACGCCGGCGCGGATCCGGGAGCTCTTGCGCCACTGCTTGCAGAGGGATCTTGCTCTCCGGGTGCAGCACATCGCAGAAGCGCGCGACGTGCTCGACCAGGCGCAGCGCGGATGGCACCCGTGGCGAGTTGCCGCAATCGCAGCAGCCGTAGTTGCCACGCTGGCCGCTGCGCTGTTCCCTCTGGTGAAACCGGCAGTCCCCGTCACGTCTCCGTCGGAATACACGCAACTCACGAACTTTACCGACTCGGCCGTGGCGCCCAGCCTGTCGCCAGACGGACGAATGGTGACATTCAAGCGCGGCGAGGATTCCTTCCTGAGCCGCGGCCAGATCTACGTCAAGCTGCTCCCGAACGGTGAGTCGGTACCGCTCACCAATGACGCAGCGCCCAAGTACGCACCGGTGTTTACACCGGACGGATCGCGGATCGCGTATAGCTATAGGGCAACCCCCGGTGTATGGGATACCTGGATTGTGCCAGTGCTCGGAGGCCAGCCGAGGCTGTTCCTGCCCAATGCGTCCGGACTCACCTGGATTGCCGATCATCGGGTGATGTTTTCCGAGATCAAGACCGGCCTGCACATGGGAATTGTGACCGCGATGGAGAGCCGGACGGATTCGCGGGAACTCTATCTACAGCCGAACGAGCACGCGATGGCGCACTACTCCTATGCGTCACCCGACCGTCAGTCGGTGCTTGTGGTCGAAATGATCGGCGCCCACGCGTTTACTGAGCGGTGCCGGCTGATACCGTTCGACGGAAGTTCTGCCGGCCGGCAGGTCGGACCTCAGGGCGCATGCACGGCAGCCGCCTGGTCTCCAGACGGAGAGTGGATGTACTTTGGTGCGACCGTTGGAGGCAGCTCGCACCTCTGGCGCCAGAAGTTTCCCGACGGAGCGCCGGAACAGATCACATTCGGCCCACTCGAGGAGGAAGGCATTGCGGTGGCGCCGGACGGCCAGTCGCTGGTGACATCGGTCGGGACGCGCCGGCGCTCGATCTGGATTCACGACGCGGCCGGCGAGCGGCCGATCTTGTCGGAAGGCTACGCCGCGGCTCCCCGCCTTTCCCGGGATGGCGCACGCGTGTTCTACCTCCTTGTGCAGGGCTGGGTGTTATCGCGATTCGGCTGGGCGGCGTCGTCATCCGAATTGCGCTCGGTGGACCTTGCCTCGGGGAAGACCAACAGTGTGCTGCCCGGCGTTTCGGTCAGGGATTACGATGTTTCGCCCGACGAGAAGGAAGTGGCCTTTACGACAGGGGACGGCGGTGGAGCATCGGAGATTTGGCTCGCGTCCCTTGACCGGCGCACACCACCTCGCCTGATTGCTCGAGCCGGAGATCAGGTGTCCTTCGCTGCTGACGGACATCTCGTCTTCCGGTCACTGGAGGAGAACACGAACCGGCTGGTCCG
Organism: uncultured Acidobacteriota bacterium; assembly: GCA_963847975.1. Lineage (GTDB taxonomy): Bacteria > Acidobacteriota > Vicinamibacteria > Vicinamibacterales > 2-12-FULL-66-21 > DATBJJ01. The sequence continues at coordinate 12,673 of CAWKBU010000011.1, forward strand.
GATCAAGAAGGATGGAACGGGACCAGAACGAATTACGACCGCGCCGGTCCTGGACAAGAACGGCGTGTCGCCCGACGGTGAGTGGGTGCTCATGAGTTCACCTGGGGCTGGCGTGGATGCCGTTCCTGCAGCGCTCGCCGTGCCCATTCGCGGCGGCGGCCCCCCCAGGAAGATCTGTGCGCCAGCCTGCCAGGCAGGTTGGTCTTCCAACGGGAAGTTCTTCTATGTGTCGCTGGACCCGAGCGCTGTTGCGACCTCTCCGGAAACTCCTGGCAAGGTGCTCGCGATTCCCGTGCCAGCTGGCAAATCGTTGCCCGAACTGCCCGTGTCTGGAATCAATCCGGTGGCCGCGCTGCCCGAACTTCCAGGCGCACGAGTGATCGAGCACGGTTCTCTGTGGACCGCGCCCGACCCTTCGACATTCGTTTTCACCAAGACCGACCTGCAGCGCAATCTCTTTCGCATTCCCTTGCACTGAAGCAAAGCTTAGCCCTTCGACCAGCTGACGGCCGAAGCCGGCAGATGCTGAAGGCGCCCGCCCGGTTCCGGACGCGCTAACCGAGCGGCGCACCACAGTGATGGCAGAACCGCGCCTCGGCAGCGTGAATGACACTCCCGCAGGAGGGGCACTGCCGTGGCCTATCCGCCCCCGACATTCGGCGGGTCGTCATCTCGGCCGTCACGATGCCCGTGGGCACGGCGAGGATGCCCCAGCCGAGCAGCATCACGACGCTCGCCACCACCCGCCCCAGACTGGTCCGCGGCGCGATGTCGCCGAACCCTACCGTTGTCATGGTGGTGATCGCCCAGTAGATGGCCACCGGGATGCTCGTGAAGCCATGCTCCGGGCCCTCGACCACGTACATCAGCGTCCCCAGCACCACGATCACCAGGGCGACGACCGACAGAAACACGGCGACCTTCCTCCGGCTCGCGTAGAGCGCCTCACCCAGACTGGAATACTCGCGCACGTACTCGGTGAGCTTCAGGATGCGGAACGCGCGCAGCATCCGGAGGATGCGGATGTCAATGAGGACGTGGAAGCCTGGCGCGACCATGGCCACATACATCGGCAGCACCGACGCCAGGTCGACCAGTGCCGAAGAAACTGGTCGCGTAGCGGAACGGTCGCTCTACGCACACCAGCCGCGCGATGTACTCCACATTGAAGAGCAGTGTGAATCCCCACTCAAGCACCAGGAACAGCTCAGTGTTGCGGTCTGCCAGTGGCTGTACGCTTTCGAGCACGACGACCACGACGCTCGCGGCGATGGCTGCCAGCAGTGCCAGGTCGAAGCGTCGGCCGGCCGGCGTATCCGACTCGAAGATGATGGCGAACCCACGGCGCCGCCACCCGTGAGCGGGACGGCCGAAGGCGAGGGCTTCCGGCGAGGACGACGGCTCTTTCACGCTCCTATATTAGGGTGGTCCTGGCGCCAGTCGTCGATTGAGGTAGCGTTGACGCGCGGCAAGGAAGCGCGCCTGGGCTTGCCTTGGGTCGGCTCAATCCTGCGGACTGAAGCTGTACGTCCCTTCCCAGCGCCAGTCTTCTTCCTCTGCAGACGGCGCCGAGACCTGGACACGGGCATTGAAGCCGGCGAACTTCCCGGTCCCGCCCGAGAACGTGCACACCCCGAGGGCGAGTGAGCAATGGCCGAACGCGGTGTTGTTGCCGGGCCCCGGCGGGTCGAGGACGACATCACTGCCCAAAGGAGTAAAAAGCTGATCCGGCTGGAGATAGAGGACCCTCGAGTCGACCTCGATTGCCTTGACGTTCGAGGACGTGATCGCGCAGAAGGAGCCGGCGCCGCCCGTGAACCCCGAGCACTCCTTCGTCACATGGAGGTCTCCGCTTCGCGGGGACGCCGACAACGATGGGGCGGCCGCCTGTCGGACGGCTCCCTCGATGCCGGGCACAGTCGCCGCCAAACCAGACACAGCCGCAGTCGCGCTTGGACTGGTCGGAACCCCGCGTCCGTCGGCACACCCGACGGCGGCCAGCGCCCCAGCACAGAGACAGCCAATAGCCATGAATCTCATACACCCTCCTTCGGCGGTGCCCCCGTTTTCTTGCTGCCGGCCATGCCCGACGGACCGAGGCCTTGAGAGCGTCGCCTGTCAGGAGATCGCGCAAGGGGCGTCCATACCGGGTCAACGGGACAAAAGGAGGCCTTGATCCTCCGGGTGCTATGCTGTGGGTCCGATCCAACTGATTGAAGAAGGCTCCGATGGTCTCGCCTCGCGACGTCACGGCGCTGCTCGGCGACTGGAGTCACGGCGACCGGACCGCGCTCAACCAGTTGCTGCCACTCGTCTATGCGGAGCTCCGTCGCGTGGCGGCCCGCCAGCTTCGCAGCGAGCGGGCTGACCACACCCTGCAGCCGACGGCCCTCGTGCACGAGGTGTTCATCAGGCTCGTCGATCAACGCCAGGTCGACTGGCAGGATCGGGCGCATTTCTTTGGTGTCGCCGCGAACGTCATGCGCCGCATCCTGGTCGATCACGCCCGTCGTCACGGCGCGCGCAAACGGGGCGACGGTGTGCGCTCGGTGTCAATCGATGAAGCCAAAGATGTAGCGGCGTCAAACGAGATGCCCATCCTCGCGTTGGATCAGGCGCTCGATCGCCTGGAAACGGTCGACGCCGAACTGGCCAAGATCGTCGAGCTGCGTGCGTTTGGCGGACTCACGATCGAGGAAGCGGCACATGTGCTCAGCGTGTCTCCATCGACCGCCAAGCGCGACTGGCGCACCGCGAAAGCGTGGCTCAATCGTGAGCTCGGCTCCGACGGTCGACCGTGACCGACGAGCGATGGCCGCGAGTGAAGGCGCTGTTTCAGGCCGCTGTGGAACGGCCGGTCGAAGAGCGCGACGCCTTTCTCGCCGCTGCGACTGGTGACGACGCGGCGCTGCGTCGTGAAGTCGAGTCGTTGTTGACGTCGGACACCTCGGACGTCAGCTTCCTCGATCGGCTGCCCGTCGCCAGTGAGTCCGTGCTTGCCGATCCGCTCACCGCGTCAGTGGATCCGACGCAGTCTCACGCAGTCCTCACCCCTGGCCTTCGAGTAGGCCCCTACGAAATCGTCGCCCCGCTTGGGGCGGGCGCCATGGGCGAGGTGTACCGCGCGTGCGACACGAAACTGAATCGCGACGTCGCCCTGAAGGTGTTGCCCGAGCGGTTCGCCCTCGATCCTGACCGCGTGGCGCGGTTCACGCGCGAAGCGCAACTGCTCGCCACGCTCAATCACCCGAACATCGCCGCGATATACGGCCTCGAAGAGTCGAACGGCGCGCAGGCGCTGGTGTTGGAGCTGATCGATGGGCCGACGCTCGCAGAACGAATCGCACTCGGTCCGATGTCGCTGGCAGAGGCGCTGACCATCGCGCGTCAAGTTGCCGAAGCGCTTGAAGCGGCGCACGAGAAGGGCATCATTCACCGCGACCTCAAGCCGGCGAATATCAAGATCGCCCGCAACGGACTGGTCAAGGTGCTCGACTTCGGGCTGGCGAAAGTGTGGGACGGCGCCCCACAGTCCGACCTCTCAGCGTCACCGAGGCTGACCGCAACTCATGCCGGCGGAGGCACCATGCTGGGGACCCCGGCCTACATGAGCCCGGAACAGGCGCGTGGCCAGGCGCTGGACAGGCGGACGGACATCTGGTCGTTCGGCTGCGTGCTCTACGAAATGCTCACGGGCCGCGCGCCGTTCGCCGGCGACACCATCGCCGATACCCTCGCCGCGATTCTCGAACGCGAGCCGGACCGAACGATGCTGCCGGTCGACACCCCTGTACCGATCCGCAGATTACTGCGACGGTGTCTGGAAAGGGATCGTAGGGGACGCCTCGATTCGGCGGCCGGTGCGCGACTGGAAATCGACGACTCGACGGCGTCCCCGGCCGCCGAAACGCTCGCACTCGGGGCAACGCCGTCCCGTCGGCTTGCTGCGGCTGCGATCGCGGCGCTGGCCGGCTTCACCATCATCGCCGCGCTTGTCGCATGGATTCTGATGCGGCCCGCGCAGCAGGCGCCCGTCGTGTCGTCGCGCTTTGCGATCATGGCGTCGCCCGACCAGCCGCTGAATGTCGGGCTCTACGACCGCGACCTCGCCCTCTCGCCTGACGGCCGGCACCTCGTCTATCGCGCCGGTGGGGGGCCTCCGACCCTCGGCACAGCGTTGATGGTGCGCGCGACCAACGAGCTCGACGCGCGCCAGCTCCCCGGCATCTTCGCACTCGGAGTGTTCTTTTCCCCGGATAGCCGGTGGATTGGATTCTTCACGACCACGGAGCTCAAGAAGGTGTCGATCGCCGGGGGACCAGCCATTTCGCTCGGCCCGGTCACCGGAGCGTCGCTCGGCGCGAGCTGGGGCGACGACGACACGATCGTGTTCGCCACCAACGACCCACGGACCGGACTGTGGCGCGTGTCGGCGGACGGCGGTGAACCGACGGCCCTGACGATGCCCGACGCGACGCAGCGCGGGAGCGACCATGGGTTCCCCTCGGTGTTGCCGGGTGGTCGCGGGGTGCTGTTCACGATTACGGCAGCGGGCTCGGCGGACAACGCGGACGTGGCCGTTCTCGATCTGAAGACCGGCCAGCGCAAGACGCTCGTCCGCGGCGGCAGCCAGGCCGAGTACGTCGATCCTTCGGAAGGCTCGGGGCAGGCCGGGTACCTGATCTACGCGGCGGCCGGCACGCTGCGCGCCGTCCGGTTCGATCTCGCCCGGCTCGAGGTGCTCGGCGATCCGGTGACGGTTGTGGAGCAGGTGATGATCAAGCCGACCGGCGCCGCCAACTACGCCGTGTCGCGTCAGGGCACGCTCTTCTACGTGCCCGGTGGCGTGAGCGTGCAGATGTCGCCGCGGTCGCTCGTGTGGGTCGACCGGAAGGGGCACGAGGAACCGATCAATGCCCCGCTGCGCCCTTACGGTTCGCCGCGCATATCGCCCGACGGTACGCGGCTACTGCTCGGCATCACCGATCAGGAGAGCAACGACATCTGGATCTGGGATCTCGAGCGGGAGACGCTGAGGCGCTTGACCTTCGCTCCTGGCTCCGATTCACTGGCGCGGTGGACACCCGACGGCCGGCGGATCATCTTCACGTCGGATCGCGCGGGCGTCTTGAACCTGTACAGCCAGGCCGCCGACGGCACCGGTGCTGCCGACCGGCTGACGACGAGTGCGAACCAGCAGTTCCCATCGTCCATCTCGCCGGACGGAACACTCGTCGTCGGCTTTGAAAGATTGTCCATTGCGGCCTCGACCCAGATGGCGCCCGGCGCCGCCTGGCGGGTCCGGTTGTATCCCATGGCGGGCCTCGCGAGCCGGCCGGGACCCGGCCCATCGCCCAGGTACGACGCCGTCACCGCCAGCCCAGACCCTGTTCGACGGAGTGTGGGCGGAGTTCTCGCCCAACGGTCGCTACCTCGCGTACCAGTCGGTGGCGGGTGAGCCGGGGCAGAGCGAGGTCTACGTGCGGCCGTTCCCGCAAGTCGACAGCGGCCGCTGGCAGATCTCGACGACGGGCGGGACCCGCCCCGCGTGGGCGCGGAGCGGTCGCGAGCTGTTCTACCTTGATGCATCGAATACGCTGACTGCGGTGCCGGTCCAGACATCCGGATCGACGTTCAGCGCGGGCAAGCCGGCGAAGGTGTTCGACGCCAAATACTCGACACCATTTCCCCCGCGCTCGTACGACGTGTCCGCGGACGGCAAGCGGTTCCTGATGCTCAAAGACAGCGCAGCCGGCGATCCGAACGCAACGCCAGCCAGCATGGTCGTCGTCGAGCACTGGTTCGAGGAGCTGAAACAGCGTGTGAATGGAAAGTGAAAAGTCGCGAAGCCGTTCTTCCGCGGCTCATTGGAGCTCCTCGATCTGCGTAGCCAAGTCCCCGAGGACATATTGCGGAGGCTGAGCGATCATCCAACCACGGCGAGCGATTCACCCAGGCCAGACGGAGGTTGCCCGCCGTAGACATGTCAATGATGCATCTCAGCCCCTCAGCTCTTCCATCTCGGCAACCATCTGGTCCAGTTTCCTGAACACGTTGCGATACACGGTGTTCACATCGAAGTCGAAGATGACGCCGCCAAGCAGTTCCACCACGATCGCCATCGCCACGACGCCCACGATCAGGATCAGCGGGACGCCATAGACGAGACGAATGCCGGGATTGCTCTCGACGATGTGGCGGATCAACAGCTGGCCACTCGCCGATTCCCCCACTCCGATCGCGAGCGCGATGAACGTCACGGCATAGAGGTGCCGCTGAACTCGCTTCGACCGACGCCATACGGTCCTTCAACCACCCGTGGAACGCCTTGAGGTAGTGATAGCTGTCAAGGCTGCTGTCCGGCGCGTCGAACTTCGTAATGTGGACAGTCGCCGGACGACGATCAGCCCCACCCAGGCCGTGCACATGATCGCCCCCGTGTACGGCATGCCAACCGCGCTGAGAAAGGCCCACACGATCGGTGCCCCGATCACGATCGCGATCTCGTTGATTCGCTGCATGCGCTGGATCCGGTCGACGATGTGCCTCGACTTCCGCGTGTAGAGGTCATTGACCTTCGGCGCCACCAGCGCGTCCGGGTTCAGGAATCCTTCACGCCACGTCGCTTCTATTGTCTTTCTCATCGAGTAGCCTCCTGAGGCGGTCCTTTATCCTGTTGATGCGCACGCCGACGTTGTTGGGATTGGTGCCGATGATCTCGCCGATCTCCCGGTACGACTTCTCGTCCAGATAGAGCAGGATCACCGCCCTGTCCACTTCCGACAGCTGCCGAATCGCGTCGTACAACTGATTGAGAGACTCGTCTGCGAACGCCCGACTGTCTTCCACGAGCTCGGGGGGGACGGACGTCGGACGCGAAGATCCGACGGTTGCGCTTCTGTGTCTTGAGCAGCGTCATGCAGACGTTCAACGACACGCGATAGATCCATGTGGACCAGGCCGCCCGTTCGTCGAAGGTGCGGTGACTGCGCCAGATCTGCAGGCACACTTCCTGGTAGTAGTCTTCGAAGTCCTCCTGCGTGTTCGTGTAGGCCCTGCAGATCTTGATGATGATTGGGGCGAACGGCACGATCGACGTGGTGTAGAAGTCGCTGCTCACTGATCAGGCCCTTTACAGGGTTAGTGGCCAGAATTGGGAATCCTTACACCGGCAGGACTCACATTGTCGATGAGTGGATCTAGGGAACAGCTGACTCAGAAGCCGGCCGTCCTTTCACGTCGCGATGGGTGTGCCGGGAGGTCGGGGTGTCCCTCGCTAGGCAGAGTGAAGCCCTTCAGGACTCTTCCGTCGAACTGCGATATGAAGTCAGTCGATCTAGGTTACAACCGATTGCATCACGCAACCGGAATCGCGCGGATGTGCCGCGTGCGGAAAGGAAGTGGTATGGCTAGGCTCGTGTTCGGAATGAACCAGTCCCTGGACGGCTACGTCGACCATACGGCGTTTGCGCCAGGCCCCACGCTCTTCCGCCACTTCATCGAGGAGGCTCGGGGGCAGGCGGGGAGTGTCTACGGTCGCCAAATGTATGAGGTCATGCGTTACTGGGACGACGAGCATCCTGAATGGGATGCAGCGGAACACGCCTTCGCGGCGGCGTGGCGGAAGCAGCCGAAATGGGTGGTCTCGCGCTCGTTGAAGTCGGTCGGCCCCAACGCCAGGCTTGTTGAGGATGATCTGGAGGGCGCGATCCGCGAGCTGAAGGCCGGGCGCGACGGGGAGATCGAAGTGGCTGGCCCGGACTTGGCGCAAAGCCTGACCGAACTTGGCCTGATCGATGAGTATCGAATCTACCTGCACCCCGTCGTGCTTGGTCACGGCAAGCCATACTTTGCCGGGCCCCGGCCGCCGCTCCGCCTTATGGCTCATGATCGGATTGGCGAGGATGTGATCAGGTTGGCCTACGTTCCTGCTTAATGTCGCTCGACGAGACTCGCATTCTCTGCGGGTCCGATCTCCACGTGCGCACGGCGCAGACGGCGATGCTCCCGTGCGAAGAGCACCTTCGCAATCTGCAGCGCCGAATGCGGAATCGCGCAGGGCTCGACTCCCTCGCCCGCCTCCGGGCCCTGAGCGTCCGCAGGTTCCGCGCACGAGACAATGACGATTGCAACCGCGATGAGGCAAGTGAGCGATGACGCCAGGCTCAGTCCCCCGAAACATGAATCGAGGTGCGAGGGTACAAAATGCTCCCCGGTCGCAGCCCTCAGGACGAGTGGCGTGTCGCGTTAGCGCGAATCGCCTCAGCCAGAAACGGCGTCAGACCCTCTCGCTGTGTGTCGATGAATTGCCGGAACCGGTCATCGGCTTCGTACATCGACGCAAGCCCGCGATGCATCTGGTGGCTGCAGGGGTAAAACCAGCGGTCGATCGACAGTCGGTGTCGCTCCGCCAGGTCCATCACGGCTGCGTCGGAGGGCGCCTTGCCAGCCTTCAGCGCGCCGTACGCGTTATCGAAAATGGCCGCCTGTTCGGCTGTGATCGCCCGCCAGTCATCAGGCGTGTAGCGCGCGGTCCGTTTTGCTGCTTCGGCGTACGCGTCTGTCGCGCCCCACCGGCGCCGCACCTCGTCATCGTATTGAGAAGGGTCGAAACCCTGGAACAGGTCCTCCCAGTTCATCGCTCTCTCTCCCTGACCGTCGTCCAAAGTGGCCAACGCCGCATCGATGGCGCGGATCATCGCCTCGGTCTGCTGCACGCGCTCTCTCAAGCGTTCCCGTTGGTCGATCAATGCGATCCTCCGGTCGAAGCCGGGATCATCGAGTGAGTGCCCGATCTCTTCGAGCGACAGGCCGAGCTCCCGGCCGATGAGGATCTGCTGCAGTCGCAGCAGGTCAGCGTCGGTGTACAGGCGGTAGCCCGCGTCGGTCCTGATCCGTGGCACCAGAAGCCCGATGGAATCGTAGTGATGCAGCGTGCGCACCGACACGCCGGCCAATCGAGCCACATCCTTCACTTGAAACGTGCGCGATCGAGTCACCACAAGAGTGTGCGGCCTGACGCTGCGAGACGCGACAAACGATCTTTGCGGCGACATGTGAGAAGTCTCCGCCCTCACGTGACGTCAGAGTCAAGAGAGTTTTTTCGCGAGATCTCGTGATTTCCCTTGACCCCCACGTTGCGTCAGGCCGCACCCCTCGTCTCCAGCCGGCCCAATCGCGATGGCTGATTCCGTGGCTGTTAACCGGCCTAGTCGTGCCGCAACGCCTCCAACGGGTGCATCCGGACGGCGCGGCGTGCCGGCACGAATGCGGCGGCGACGCCGACGACGGCGGTCACGGCAGCGATGGCGAGCAGCGCGACCGGGTCGATGTTCGGACGATACACGGAGATGCTTCCGATCCCGATGTCGCCCGATCCCGACGATGCGCGCAGCGCCAGCATCGCGAGTATCGAGAGGAAGAGACCGATGCCCGTGCCAACCCCGATCGAGCCCCGCCACGCCTCGCGCAATGCTCCACACCACCTGCTGACTGCGCGCGCCGAGGGCCATGCGGATGCCGATCTCACGCGACCGTCTGGCGACCGCTAACGAGACAACCGCGTAGAGACCGATGCTGGCCAGCACCAGGCCAAAGCCGCCGAGGACGCCGAGAAGCGTGGCGACCGCCTTCGGCGGCGCCTGCGACTGTCTCGAGCTTCTGCGCCATCGTGCTTGCGGTCACGACCGGCAGCGTGATGTCGACGGCGCGCAGCTCGCGTTGCATTGCCGCGACCAGCGCGGCCGCCGCATCACCCGACGTCCGCGCGATGATCGTCGTCGGCAGCGCGGCGGACTGCGTGTGCGAGCGGTAGAACGGGGGCGCGATCGGATCGAGGACGTCGTTGTTGAAGTCGCCGGTGCCCATATCACGCACGACACCGATCACCTCGGTCCACGAGTTCGGCTCGTTCTGTAACCGGAATCGCCGGCCGACGGCGTTCACCGCGCCGAAGTATTGTCGCGCCATCCTGTCTGTGATCACCGCGACGCGCGGCGTATCCGCGCGGTCGTGTGCGTCGAACGCGCGGCCGTACAGTAACGGAATGCGCAGTGTGTCGAAGAAGCCAGGTCCGGCTTCGATCATTGCCGCGTCCACTTCTGACCCCTGCTCACCGGTGGCGCGGTCGACGACGATCGGCACGCCATTGACTTCCATCGGCAGGCCTCGCAACAGCGCAGCGGATTCGACGCCTGGAATAGCCTGGACCCGGCGCAGCAGATTGTCGCGCACGGTCCTTGCCACGGTCTCGGAGTAGCCGGCAAACCGCAAATCGGTCTCGAGCATCGCCACGCCGTCGACGGCATATCCGACGCGATGCGCTCTCGTCGCCTTCAGCATCTGGAGGGACATGGTCGTGCCGCCAAGCAGCAGCACGGACACCGCCACCTGCACGACGATGAGCGCGTTCTTCAGCGTGAGACGCCGGTAATCGATCGGCTGCAACCCCTCGTCTCGCAGCGTCTGCAGGAGGTCGATCTTCGTGGCCTTGAGCGCAGGCGCAAGCCCGAATGCCATGCCCGTTGCAAACGACAGCGCGATCGCGAAAGCGAGCACGCGGTAGTCAAGCGTCAGATCCACGGTGAACGGGAGGTCGATCCACTGCAGCACCTGCAGGCCCCACCACGCCAAGGTGCAGCCGGCGATCCCGCCCGCGAGCGATAGCAGCAGACTCTCGGTCAGCAGGTGCCGGACAAGCTGACGCCGGGTCGCGCCCATGGCCAGCCGCACCGACATTTCCTTCGCACGCGCGGCGCCGCGCACCAGCAGCAGCGTCGCCAGGTTGCTGCACGCAATGACGAGGACGAGGCCGACGATGACGAGCACCAGCGAGGCGAGCGCCATGAACAGCACGTCCGCCTGGGGGTGAATGCGCACGTCAGTCGAGGCGATGACCGTGATGCCTGGGCCCAGAGCAAGCTCGCCCGCGCGGCGAGAGACAGTCCGGATCCTCGGCTTCGAGGCGGCGCGCAAGAACGTCCATTGCCGCTCTGGCCTGCGCCACAGTGACGCCCTCGCGCAAACGCGCTTTCACGAACAACGGCACGAATATAGTTGGGGCTTCGCGCGTCGCAGGGTTTTGTGACGATCGCTGGAAGTGCCGTAATCGGCAGCCAGAGATCCGTGCCGACACCGATGTCCACGGTGCCGCGGTGATTCGCTGGACCGACGCCGACGATCGTCACCGGCACACCATCAACCGGAACAATACGCCCGACGATGGAACGATCCGCACGGAACACCCTGGTCCACGTCTGATACCCGAGGACGCCGACCAGCGGAGCCCCGGGTCGCTCTTCCGTCTCGTCGAACCAGCGACCGAGCGACGGCCGGAGTCCCAGGACGTCGAGATACGTCGCCGTCGCGAATTCGACGGCCGCGTTCCGGACCGCGCCGTCGAGGAGATAGCGCGATGGGTTCGGAAGGCTGGCGGCCATCGTCCCCGCAAAGACGTCGGTGTATTCAGCCATGTCCTTGTAGGCGGAATACGACGTGACGATCATCGGTCTACCCGCACGGTCGTTCTGGTAGATGTTGACCAGACGATCGGGCTCGGCGAACGCCTGGTCGCGGAACAGCACCGCGTTGACGAGACTGAAGATCGCGGTGTTGGCGCCGATGGCGATGCCGAGGATCAATACTGCCGCCGTGGTGAAGCGCCAGTCGCGCACGAGGCGACGGAGCGCCTGCCGCGCGTCGCGCACGAGCGCGTCCCAGGTGGCCGTCCCGCGCGCGTCGCGGCAGGCTTCCTTGAGCTGCTCGACGCCGCCGAACAACCGCAGCGCCTGGAGGCGCGCCTCTTCTCGGGACAAGCCGCCCACCTGCAGACGATCGGTCTCTCGTTCGAGATGGAGCTGCAGTTCTTCGCTCAGATCCGATTCACGGCGGTCGCGGAACACGATCGATCGCAGCCGGCTTCGCAGGATGTGCAGGAGGCGCACGTTATGTCCTTCGCAGCACGAGGTTGACGCCGGCCGACAGGCGCTCCCACTTCGCGACTTCGGCCTCGAGCTGCTTGCGGCCCGCCTTCGTCAGCGCGTAGAAGCGCGCGCGGCGGTTGTTTTCCGACGCGCCCCATTCGGCCGTGATCCAGCCCTGGTGTTCGAGGCGGTGGAGCGCGGGATACAGCGAGCCCTGCTGGACCCTCAGCAGGTCATCTGAAATCTGCTGGATACGCTGCGCGATGGCCCAGCCATGCAGCGGTCCGAGGGCGATCGTTCGCATGATCAACAGGTCGAGCGTGCCTTGCAGGACGTCCGTATTGTCGCTCACAGTGCTCCCCGCATCACGGCGCGATGAAAAGCGAACCTATCCCAGACGATAGGCCCAGACGATAAGAACGATGAGTGCGCGATTCGTTATTTCGGCGTGCCGATACCCACGAGTGTATCGACCGAGTACTTGCGATAGCCGGAATACTCTGACGTCCCGCTACGCCGGAGCGTGACAAGCAGGCCCACCCGTGCGCTGCCGTTATAACTGGCCACGGCAGGCAGCCAGACCTCGCCGTTGACTTTTCGGCGCAGGAACGACAGTCGGGCCCCCTTGTGCATCCTGGCCAGCCCACCCAAGCCCAACCTCAGGTTGTCGATCGCCTCGGCCTCCAGTTTCACCAGCTCGTGATCGTGCTCGCTGACCCAGGCGCGCAGGCTGAAGTGCCGTATCTGTTCGCCCGCGTGGGTCTTTGGTTTCGCATCACGCCTGGGCGTCAGTAAGAATGCGATCGTGTCGTGCTCTTCGACTCGCTCGCGGCCGATCATCCGGATCTCGAAGACGTCGTAGATGTCGCTCATCGCCTCGTCGCGCTCACGACGAGCCTTCTGAAGCTCACGCGCTTGGCGCGCGAGCTCTTTCGATGAGTTCCGGGCAAGCCGCTCGACCATCTCGTTGGCCTTCTGCTGGCGCTCGCGATCCTGCCTGGCCAATTCTTCCGGTGGCACCGGCCGGCCATCCTCGGCGATGAGCCGCTCCCAGCGCCCTTCGCCGGGAAGGCCGGGATGGCTCTCGAAAACCTTGACCGATTCCTCGCGGGTACGCCCGCCCTTGTCGAGCTTCTGCTCACGCCGCGTCTCCACGTACACATAGCTGCTCTGAAGCGTGCTGTCGGTCTGGAGGTGTTTGCGCGCCTCAATGAGGAAGGATTGCTGATCGGGCAGAGGCCGATTCTGTGCGCCCAACGTGGAGCCGGCGATGGGGAACCCGAGAGCGACCAGTATCGGTAGTACGCGAGCAATCATGACTTCTTGAACCTCACGATGCCTCTCTTGTAGATTGGCATATGGAGTAGACGGAGCTCCCCCCGAGAAGTTCATTCGAGCCGGCTGGACACGAACGATGGTGGGCGACCGCAGCGGTGGGAGGGATGATCGCTCGTTCGGCTTCCGAGTCGTCGGGAACGTTGACTTGCCCTTTCTCGTAACATAGCCTGTCTATGTCATGGCGCAGGCTCGCGACTCCATTCCGCCGGGAACGCTGGAAATGCTCGTCCTGACGGCGTTGACCCGCCGGATCACGCTGCACGGCTTTGGGATTGCCGAGGCCATCGAACAGGCGTCGACCGACGTGCTTCACGTCGAGGAAGGTTCGCTCTATCCGGCACTTCAGCGGTTGCTGGTCAAGGGCTGGATCATCGGCGAGTGGAGCCGCACCGACACCAACCGCCGCGCGCGATACTACCGGCTGACGCCTGCCGGCCGGCGCGAGCTCGAGCGCCAGGTGGACAGCTACGAGCGCGTCGCGGGCGCTATCGCGCGCGTGTTGAGGATGGCCTGACATGCTCAGACGGCTGTGGTTTCTGCTCACTCGCGGGCGACGCCAGCGGGAGCTCGACGACGAAATGCGGCTACACCTGGAGCTGCGCGAAGCGGTCTACAAACGCGACGGAATGGCCGACGGAGACGCGGCCCGCAGGGCGCGTGTGCGGTTCGGCAATCCCCTGAAGCTTCGCGAGGAGTCCCTCGATGTCTGGGGATGGGCCGGCCTCGACGACGCGGGTCGCGATGTCCGGCATGCCGTCCGCCGCGTGCGACATCAGCCGGGCCGGGCGCTGGTCGTCGTGCTGACGCTCGCCATCGGCATCGGCGCTACCACCGCGATGTTCTCGCTCGATCGACGCGATGCTCTTCAAACCCGCTCCGTGGGACACCACCGGCCGCCTCGCGTGGGTTGTCGGCCTCGACGGGGGATCGCTCAGCCCGCGAAGCGTGCCCTATCCGGACTATCTCGCCTATCGCGATCGCGCGACGGCCTGGGCGGGGCTCGCCGCCGAGGGCGGCACGGCGATGGCGGTCGGTACGCGCGACCCTCAGCGCCTGCTGGGCGGCGTGGTGTCCGGGAACTATTTCGAGGTGCTCGGCATCCGTGCCGAAGTCGGACGTGCGTTCACGCCGGCCGACGAGGGTGCACCTGGTGGCCAGCCGCTGGTCGTGCTAAGCCACAGCCTGTGGATGGATCAGTTCGGCGGCAGTCCGCGCGCGGTCGGCGAGCGCCTGACGATCAACGGTCAGCCCTTCACGATCATCGGCGTCGCGCCACGCGGATTCACTAACGTTGCGTTCGCCACCGATCCCATTCAGCTGTGGATCCCGATGGCCATGTACTCCGTGGTGATGCCGAAGCGCGCCGATCTGGGGCCGCCGGCCAGCCAGCAGTGGCCGCGGGTCCGTGTGGTCGGCCGGCTGACCGAAGATGCCTCGATTGCCGCGGCCGACGCCGAAATGCGCGTGCTTGCCAACGGTCTCGATACGCCAGGCACACCTGCGGACAAACAGCGTGGCGTACGCGTGCTGCCGCTGCGGGGCGGGTTGACGCCGTGGGAGCAGGCCGATCTCGGACCCATGTTCGGGCTGATCGCCATCGTGCCGCTCTTCGTGCTGTTCGTCGCGTGCGCCAACGCCGCGAACGTGCTGATCGCATACCATCAGGCGCGGCGGCGGGAGTTCGCGATGCGGCGGGCCATCGGGGCGTCGCGCGCGCGACTCGTTCGCCAGCTCCTCGCCGAGTCCTTCGTCCTCGCGCTGGGCGCCGCCGTGGCCGGCGCCGGCGCCGCCCCCATCCTGACGCGGCTCATCGTGTTCCTCGGCAACGTGCCGATCGACCTGATCGCCTTGCTGACACTTGATATGCGCGGCTTGGTCGCGGCCACCGTCACCGCCGTCGGAGCGATACTGATGTTCGGTCTGGCCCCGGCGATGACCGCGACCCGCGTTGACGTCCTGCCGATCCTGAAGGAGGAGGGCACGACCGCAACCGGATCGCGCGGTCCGGCCCGGCTCCGTCGCGCACTCGTGGTGGCGCAGGTCGCGTTGTCTCTCGCTTTGCTCGTCATCGCCGGCCTGTTCCTGCAGAGCCTGTCAAGAACGCTTCGCGTGGATCCCGGCTTCGATCCGCACGGACTGGCGATTGTGGGGGTGGACACGGGGCTGCTGCCGTACACGTCAGAACGGCGCGCAGATTTCGCGGCGCGATTCCTCGAGCGGGCCTCCGGGCTGGCCGGCGTCACGTCCGTCGCCGCCGCGGACGTCCTGCCGCTCGGCGGCGTGCGCTACAGCGCCACCCTGCGCTCCGAGAGTGGGACCTCCTCGTCGGCGAGCCTGGTGCAGGCCTCCCCGGCCTACTTCGACACCCTGGCGTTGCCGATGGTGCGCGGGCGGACGTTTACGACCGCCGAAGCGGCGGACGACGTCGCGGTCGCCATCATTAGCGCGTCGGCGGCTCAGCGACTCTGGCCTGGCCAGGATCCGCTCGGTCAGACCGTACGCACGGACGATCCGAAGCAGCCGCCCCGGCAGGTGATCGGGGTCGTGCGTGATTCGACCTGGCTGTTTCTCGACGAGAAGCCTGGCGGCACGCTGTACTTCCCGCTCCCGCCACCATCGGCGGCCGTGTTCGCGGTCAGGTCCGGGGACGATCCCGCCCGGACGCTTGCGTCCCTGCGGGACATCGCGCGGGCTCTCGACCCCAATGTGCCGGTCACGCAGGCGCAGACGATGGCGGAACGCATCGATCGGAGCGTCAGTCTGCGGCGCGCGCTGGTGGCTCTCCTGGGGGTGCTGGGCGCGGTGACCCTGATGCTGGCGGCAATCGGCATCTACGGCGTGACGGCCCACGGCGTATCGGTGCGAACGCGCGAGGTCGGTATTCGAATGGCACTCGGTGCGCGTGCCGCCGACGTCCTACGGCTCATCGTGCGCGAGAACATCGGATTGTCATTCGTCGGCATCGCCATCGGCCTCGTCCTGAGCACCGCCGCCGCAATGGTTCTGTCGTCGTTCCTCTTCGGGATGACACCGCGCGACGGCACGGTGTTCCTGGGCGGGGCCCTCGTCCTGTGCGGCCTGTCTGCCGTCGCCAGCTACCTGCCGGCGCGGCGCGCCGCGTCTCTGGACCCGCTACGGGCGTTGCGACATGAGTGAGGTCGGGCAGCCCTGTTCCGTGTCGTTCACCGGTCGAGCAACGTACGCCAATCCATGACGGCGACCATCTGCGGCTCCGGACCGACCTTCAGAAGAAAGCGCTGACCGGACTTGTCGACGGCGTACGGTCGGCTGTCGGCGACCCTGATCTGTGTGGCGAACAACGGTTGAGGCGCGCCCTGGGGCACGCCGTTCGTCGGGTCAAAGCCAGCGGCCATCATCGCCCCGGCGGGCGACACGAAGAACAGCTCCTTGCCGTCTCCTCGCCAGCGCGGATACCTCCCGCCATCACGTGAAATCGTTCGCGCGGGGTCCTTGTCCGGAAACGGTCGGACGACGATTTCGTAGCGGCCCGACGCGTTGGACTGATAGGCGACCCAGCGGCCGTCGGGCGAGAAGGTGCCATTGAGTTCGTTCTGTTTCGAGCTCACAAAGACGCTGCGCGTACGGTTTCCGGACATGGAGAGTGTCCACAGATCCATGTCTCCGTTCTTGTTGAGGACGTTGAAGATCAGGACGCCGGCGCGCGACCAGGAGGTAACCGTGAACCGGTTGGAGTCGGACTTCTCAAACTTCGCAAGAGGCACGTCGACGCCACTGCCATCCGAGGCGCGCAGAAACAGACTCTGGCCACCCAGCCGGCCTGAGTTGAAGACGATGTGGTGTCCGTCTGGCGACCACGTGGGGTCGTAGCCACCCGCGTGGTCAACCGCCAGAGGCGTCGCTCTTCCCGTCGCCAGGTCGATCAGCCATATATCGTTCTGCGCTTCGCCCCCGCGGACAGGTTTGGAAACGGCCAGTTGCTGACCATCTGGGCTCACATCGAGACTGCCGCCGGAAAATTCCGGCGCGCCAACGACTCCCACCGGTCGCCCGCTCCGGTCCACCCAGGTCAGCTGCGGTTCCGTTTTCGGCGCCCGCAGGAACACAAGTCGGCCGTTCGTGGAGACCGAGAACCCGCGATTCCCCGGCGTGTCAGTTCTGAGTTGTGCTCGAAGAGGTACGGGGTCGCCTTCAAGGCGGAGCGTTTCCTCATTGAAGGTCTGCGTCATCACGTTCCCGCCACGCGTGAAGAACACGTGTCCCTCGGCGTAGGAGACGGGTGATTCGAACGTTCCAACTACCACCGTGTCCGGCGTCGTCAGCGATCCCACCCGCAGCTCGTTTTTCGTCCCAAGACCGCCGACGTACAGAAAACGCTGACCGTCCGAAAGGAACGAGGGCCGCCGATGCAGGGACGTCGCACGCGTCGTGACCGGCGTCGTGACCGGCGTCGCCATTCCGCCTCGCTGCACATCGATTTGATACAGGTTGCCGTCGCTCGAGGGACCGAAGACGACGATGTTCTGGCTGTTCCAGGTCCCGGTTGGGGCCATCCCGAAGCTCTCCCAGCCCTCGGGCATGGACACGGACCATGTCAACGGCACGACCGCTGCGTCCCCGCTCGCCTTCACCGTTTTCAACTGATTGCCCGCAAAGAAACCTATCGACCGGCTGTCCGGGCTCCAGAATGGATTGCGCGCGCCATCCGTGCCACCAATCGCCCGTACATCGACCGAGGCCAACGATTGTACGCAAAGCGACGACCCGAATTTCGAATTCGCGATGAACGCGACGTGTCGGCCGTCGGGAGACACGTTGAAATCGACGGCCAGGTTCGTGTGGCTCGAGCCCTCGGGAGGGAGAATTGGAAACGCAACGAGCTCGGGCACCGCCGGCGCCGGGCCACGACGGTTGAGCAGCATCGTTCCCCCCAGCGTGAGCGCGAGGGCTGCGGCAACAATCCAGCCGAGGCGCGGCGGTCGAGCGGTCCCCAGACTGCGAGCCGACGTCTTCGGGACCGTAGGCGCAGCGGGTGTCCGAGCGATGTGTGCCAGTGCCCGCTCCAAGTCGGCGGCCGATTGAAAACGCGCCGCCGGCGTCTTTTCAAGCAGACGCATGACAATGGCGGTGAGGTCGGGCGACACCCCGGCCGCCTGCAAGAGATTGGGTGGGTCATCGTGCAGGATGGCATGGAGCGTGTCGATGGTGTGCTCGCGCGCGAACGCGCGCTGGCCTGTCAACATCTCGAACAGCATCGATCCCAGCGCGAAGAGATCCGTCCGACCGTCGACGGCGTCTCCGCGGATCTGTTCCGGCGCCAGGTAGCCGGCCGTCCCGAGCAGCACGCCCGTCAACGTCGCGAAGCCGTCGGCCACGGCCGGGCCGTCCGTCAGTTTGGCGATCCCGAAATCAAGAATCTTGGTGACACCCGATCGCGTCAGAAAGACATTGTCCGGTTTCAAATCGCGGTGGACCAGGCCGGCTGCATGCGCGACAACAAGGCCGGCGGACACGTCGCCGGCGATTCGTGTGGCCTCCTCTGCCGCCAGCGGGCCGCGCCCGAGTCGCACACGCAGGGTCTCGCCGTCGAGGAGCTCGGCGACCAGGTACGGCCGTCCATCGAGCACCCCGACATCGAAGACCTTGACGATGTTCGCGTGGTCGAGCGCAGCGGTGACGCGTGCCTCCTGCAGGAACCGTTCGATGCGCTGCGTGTCGTCCGTGCCGGCGTGGGCCAGAAGCTTCAGAGCGACGTCCCGTTGCAGGCGCACGTCCGTCGCGTGGTAGACGTCGCCCATGCCCCCGCGCGCGATCAAGCCGACAACTCGATACGGCCCGACCAGTGTATTGACGTCCAGCAGCGGGTCATCCTGGGCGAGATCGCGGGCCGCGAGCGCGAGCGCAGGCGTTTCGAGGAAGCCCCGCAGCCCCACGCTAGCCGACGCCAGCGCGTTCGCTTGCGCGGCTAAGTCCGGCTGGCCTTCGACGAATTGACGCCGCAAACGGTCGCGTTCGTCGGCACCGGCGACGAGCCAGGCATTGTGCCAGTCGGACAGCAGCTGCCATCGGTCGGTGCTCATCCGGCGTCTCGAGCTGTGAGCTCGTGGCGGAGCCACGCGCGCGCGGTGTTCCAATCATTGATCACGGTGCGGACCGACACGCCGAGCGCCTCGGCGGTCTCTTCGACGCTGAAACCGCCGAAGAAGCGCAACTCAACCACCTGGCTGGGCCTGGGGTCCACCGCAGCGAGGGCCGTCAGCGCATCTTCGAGCGCGAGGACGTCCACGAGTGGTTCTGGCGCCGCAACGTCCAGGCCCTCGAGCGATGCGGCGTCCACGGCGCCGCCACGTTTGACGGCGCGTCGGGTACGCGCGGCGTCCACCAGTACCCGCCGCATCATCCTCGCCGTGGTTGCGAAGAAGTGGGCCCGGTTCTGCCAACGGACGACGCGCCAGTCGAGGAGCCGAACGTAGGACTCTTGCACGAGGTCTGTCGGCTGCCACCCGTCGGCCTGACGCTCACGCGACAGCATCCGCCTTGCCACGCCACGAAGTTCGACGTGCACGAGCGGGGCGAGCTGTTCCAGAGCCTCCGCGTCTCCGCGGCTCCAGGCTTGCAACAAGCCGGTCAGGTCCGCGACATCCTTGGTCACCACCGATCAGTCTACTAGGACAAAGGAGAGGCGCTTGCACTTTGTTCCTTGGGATTCCGCCTATATAGGGGAGCGCACCACTGGGCAGTCTGCTCAGGCGCTTCGAAGGAGGGCACATGAGACGCATAGCTTGGGCAGCGGCAGCCGTCGCCACGGTGGCGGTCGGAATAGGCGGCGCGCGCGTCATCGGCGCCGATGGTCAAAACGACGAGCGCGGGGGCTCAAAACGGTGCAGCGCGGCCACGCTGCGCGGCGACTACGGCATTCAGATTCAAGGCACCAGGCCTGCGCCTGGAGGCCTGACCGAGGCGGTCATCGGTATCGTCCATCGCACCTACGATGGCGAGGGGAACTTTAGCCAGGTCTCCAACCTGAAGGGCTCGATCACCGGAACCAACCCTGACGCGGAGAGTGTCGGCACGTATGAAGTGAACCCCGACTGCACGGGCATCATTCGGTTCCAGGCACCATCCGGTGCTCTGGTCGAAGAGCGGTTGGTGGTCGTCGACAACGGCCGTGAAATCCGCGCGGCGGTCATGGCGCCCACGGCAGTCGTGATCACCAGTGTCCACCAACGGATCCACCAGCGCTAACCCATCACGTCATGAGCCGGCGCGACATCGAGGGTGGAGCGCCGGTCAACACGTCACCTCTCCGTAAGTCCGTCCTGGGCGTAAATTACCACCGCGAATCATCTCAGGGAGTCCAGCCATGTTCGCGCCGCTTCATCGTCGTGAATTTGTCGCCACCGCACTCACTCTGCTTGGGGGTGCTGCCGTCACCGTTGGTTGCGGCGGTGGCTCGAGCAGCCCCAGCAGCCCCAGCAGCCCAACCCCGACGCCAACCAGCTCCGGCAATGTTGCTGGTGCGGTGGCCGATAATCACCCGGATCCACACATTGCGATGATTACCGCGGCCCAGCTCGGTGCGGGCGGAGCGCTCACCCTGGACATCTCCAACTCGCGGCATTCGCACACGGTGACCCTTTCGGGCGCCGAGGTAACTCAAATCGCGGCAAAGTCGCGAGTGTCCGCGACGTCGTCCACCAACCCCCATTCGAGCGGGAGCGAACCGCACAGCCACATGGTGACATTCAACTGAGCGCTGTCACGCGGTAACACACAGCGCGCCCGAACTGTCGCCAAGCCAGATCTGACGCATCCAGCTGGTCAGTGCGTCCATCTGGTGAAAATCTGGGCCACCATCCTCCGCTCATGATCCAGACGGCGGCCCCCACACCCCTCTGAACGAGCTACGGTTGGCCCGCTGCCGCCTTCGCTTCACCAGCAACACGGTGACATCGTCCTCGTTGAATCGGGGATCCACCAGCGCCTTGAGGTTGGACATCGTGCGCGCCAGATCGTTGTCGAGCGCCCGGTACACACTGTCCTCCGGACTGTCGCCCGGAATCGAATCCGGCAGTCCGTCGGTGTAGATCAGAAGTCCACCGTCGGGCGGAATGGTCATCCGACCGACGTCATAGGCCGTGTCGTCGAACCAGCCCAGGGCCGTTCCTGTGGCCTCGAGAAAATTCGTCTGCCCCGCACGCCACACGATCGGCGGATTGTGGCCAGCGTTGACGTACACCAGCTCGCCCGAATCCCTGTCCAGCACGATGAAGGCCGCGGTCGCGAATCGGTTGCCGGGCGTGTACCGGAACAGATGCCGGTTGATCTGCGACGCCAGCGCCGCCACGTCCGGTGCCATTGTCGCCAGGCTCCGCACCAGCGCCTGAATGTTGGCGGCCAAGAGCGCCGCCGGCATGCCCTTGCCGGACACGTCGGCCACTACGAAGAGCGTGCGATTGCCCGGCAGGTCGACGACATCGAAGTAGTCGCCGCCCACGGCCCGCAGCGGCTTGTAGAACGCGTCGACTTCGTAGCCCGGGATCTCGGCTATCGTGGTCGGTTGCAGGGTCTTCTGAATCATCTGAGCCGCGAACTGCTCGGACTCGAGCTGGGTCTTGCGGATCAGTTCAGATGCGAGGGTGGCGTTCTGAATGCAGAAGCCGATGTAGTAGATCAGCAGAATCGTCGCGTAGAGGATCGCACCCGATGGCCACATGATCGGCCAAATGAGCGATCCGGAGAGCGCGGCCCAGATGGCGTAGCCCTGAATGCCCATACCGATCATCGTGATCACCCGCAGCGGCAACGGCAGTTCGCGCGTCCAGTCGTAGGTGGCGAAGCGGATGGCTCTCTTCAGCCCACTGCCGGCCAACCAGAGCCGCGACTGTCTATCGGACGGAGACACGGCGGGAGTCTAGCGCGTCCAGCGCCAACAGTTGACAGTCGCGCCCAAAAGAAAGGAAACTTCCTACTCCCATAGTTCGTCTATGCAAAGAGAAGCTGATGAAAGAAGCCAAGACGAAGAGCAAGAACGAGCTGCTTCCGGGCACGCTCGAGATGTTGATTCTGAAGACGCTGTCGATCGAGCCGATGCACGGCTACGGCATCGCGCAGCACATCCAGATGCTGTCGGCGCAGGTGCTGACGATCGAAGAGGGATCGCTCTATCCGGCGCTGCAGCGGATGCTCGTCAAGCGATGGGTGCTGGCTGAGTGGAAGATTTCGGCGAACAACCGGCGCGCGCGCTTCTACACCCTCACGACTGCCGGGAGGAAGCAGCTCGGCGTCGAGGAGTCACGATTCTCCCAGATGTTCGGCGCGATCATGCGCGTGATGAAGACGACGTAGTGTCCTGACTGTCAGGAGGGTGCCGTGGGTTCTGTGCTCCGACGTCTGCTGTTCTTCTTCCAGCGGAATCAGTTCGATCGGGATCTGAAAGACGAGCTGCGCTTTCACGAGGAGATGAAGGCAGACGCCCTCGCCGACGCGGATGGCATGAGCGGCGACGAGGCGCGGGCGGCCGCGCGGCGGCGGATCGGCAATCCGCTGCGGCTGCGCGAACAGTCGCGCGAACCGTGGACGTTCGCGACGGTCGAAACGTTCGCGCAGGACGTGCGTCAGGCGCTGCGATTGATACGGCGCGATCCGGTCTTCACCGTCACCGCCCTCGCCACGCTCGCGCTCGGCATCGGCCTCAACACCGCGATTTTCTCCGTCGCCTACGGCGTGCTGTGGCGTCCGTTGCCGTATCCCAATCCCGATCGCCTCGTCATGCTCTCGTCAGCGCAGCAGACCGAGAGGGGCGTCAGGACGTTCTCGACCTGGGCGCCCGTGACCTACGAGGCGCTGCGCCCGCGCCTCACCACGTTCGATTCTCTCGCGGCCTACAGCTCGACGAACGCGCAGCTCAGCGGACGCGGCGAGCCGCGGCAGTTGCCCGCGCTCGAGGTGAGTCCGAATTTCTTCCCCACGCTGGGCGCCATGCCTGCGCGCGGCCGCGCGTTCCTGACCGGCGCCGCGGCGCCGGATGACGATGGCGCCGCGATCATCAGCGATCGGCTGTGGCGCGCGTCGCTCAACGCCGATCCGGCGATCGTCGGACAGTCCATCACCGTCGACGGCCTCCCCCGTACCATCGTCGGCGTGCTGCCGCCGGACTTCAGCTTCAGGCCGGTGATCCCCCGGCTCGGCGCGCTGCCGGAAGCGGACATCTTTCTGCTCAATCGCTGGCCCGGCGACACCGGCAGAAGCGCGTTTCTCTGGCTGCTGGGCCGCATGAAGTCAGGCGTGACGCAGGAACGCGCGGCGGCGGAATTGACCCCGCTCGTCAACGATCCGTCGATCGCGGCCCCCGGCGCACTTGGGACCGCCGGCGTGCCCGCGCCGAACGTCCGCACGCTCGCGCGCACGATCGGCTTGCAGCAGTACGGCACCGAGTCGGTGCGCACGCTGTTGCTGATCCTGCTCGGGGCGGTCACGTTCGTGCTGCTGATCGCCTGCGTCAACGTCGCGAACCTGCAGATGGCGCGGCTCACCGCGCGGCGTGGCGAACTGTCCGTCCGCATGGCCCTCGGCGCGGGACGCCGGCGGATCGTGCGTCAGTTGCTGACCGAAGCCGTCGTGTTGTCGCTGCTGGGCGCGTCGCTCGGCGTGCTGCTGGCGTGGCTCGCGGTCGACGCCGCGCTGCCGCTCGTGCCCCCAGGTGTGCTGCCACGGCCAGGCGGCGTCGTCATCGACGCGCGCGTGATGGCCTTCTGCCTCGGCCTGTCACTGCTCGCGAGCGTGGTGGTTGGCCTCGTGCCGGCGCTGCGCATCAGCGGATCCGCGTTTGGAGAAGGCCACGCGCTGCACGCCGGTGGCGCGCGCTCGACGGGCGACCGTCAGGGCGAGCGGCTGCGGACGCTGCTGGTCGCCGCACAGATCGCGATGACGCTCGTCCTCCTGATCGGCGCCGGCCTGCTGATTCACAGCTTCGTGCGTCTCACCTCGGTCTCGACCGGCTTCGAATCGAGCGGGCGCGACGGCGTTCTGCAGATCGTCAGAGTGACGCTGCCCGAACGCCTCTACGACGAACCCGAGCGCATCCATGCGTTCGCGCGCGGCGTGCTCGATCCCATCCAGTCCCTGCCGGGCGTCAAGTCGGCGAGCCTGATCAACTCGGTACCCTTCGCCATGATGTTCATCCAGGGCGACTTCGAGATCGAGGGTCAGCCCAAGCCGACGCTCGATGTCGGCATACCGAAAATCGACGCGGACTATTTCAAGACGATGGGGATTCCGCTGCTGGCGGGGCGCGAGTTCACCGCCAGCGACACGGCCGCCGCACCGAAAGTGGCGATCGTCAGCGAGCGCGTCGTGCGCGAGTACTTCCCGGGCGGTCCGCGCGAGGCGCTCGGCCGGCGCGTGCGCGTGTGGGGAAACAGCGAGTGGCTGACGGTGGTGGGCGTGGTCGCGGACATCCGTCAGAGGGGACTCGATCAGGAAGTGAAGCCAATGATCTACGCTCCGTTCCAGCAGGACCGCAGCGGCTTCGTGCGGTTCGTGTCGTTCGTCGCGCGCACGGCCACACCCGCCGGCGTGGCCGAAGGGATCCGCGCGGAAATTCGCCGCGCCGCGCCCGATCTGCCGATCGAGAGCACGGTGACGATGGGCGAGGCGGTGGCGGCGTCGGTGGCGCAGCCGCGCTTCCGGACGTTGCTGGTGGTGCTGTTCGCGACGGCGGCGACGCTGATCGCGACCTGCGGCATCTACGGATTGATGGCCTACACGGTGACGCAGCGCCGCCGCGAGATCGGTGTGCGCATGGCGCTCGGCGCCGACCGCGGCGACGTGCTCCGCTTCGTGCTCACGCGCGCCCTGCGCATCGTCGTCGCGGGCGTGGTCGTCGGCCTCGCCGGGGCCGTCGGGGTGACGCGCGTGCTGCAGACGTTCCTGTTCGGTGTGACGCCGACCGATCCGATCGCGTTCACGATCGTCACGCTGCTGCTGATGGCGGTGGGGCTGACTGGCGGCATGGCTGCCCGCGCGCCGCGCGACCAGGATCGACCCGTGCGCCGCGCTGCGCGCGGAATAGCCGTCACGGAAGTGTTCTGAACGGCTGAAGAGCCAGCCGTAGGGCACCGGATCATTTGTGCCGCATGATCGTCCTACTCCGCGCGCAGCGCGGTCGTCGGATCGATACGCGCCGCGCGCCAGGCCGGCCAGCCGATAGCCAGGAAGGCCACGGACGCTACTAGCGCGACGACGCCGGCCATCGTGAGGCCATCGAGCGGCGTGACGCCGTACAGCAATCCTTGCAGCACGCGCGCCGCCGCGATCCCGCCGGCCAGTCCGAGTGCCGCGCCCA
The DNA here is from genome assembly GCA_963847975.1 of uncultured Acidobacteriota bacterium. GTDB lineage: Bacteria > Acidobacteriota > Vicinamibacteria > Vicinamibacterales > 2-12-FULL-66-21 > DATBJJ01. Next base: position 38,257 of record CAWKBU010000011.1, read on the forward strand.
GGCCCGTGAGCAAACAGCCCTCTCGGAACACGAGCCGGAGAATGTTAGCGGCCGATGCGCCCAACGCGAGGCGCACGCCGAACTCCTGCGTGCGTTGAGAGGTGAGGTAGGCGAGCGTGCCGTAGAGTCCGACACCCGCCAGCACCAGCGATGCAATCGCGAACCCTGACAGCGCCAGCATGGTGAATCGCGTGCTGTTGATGGACGCCTGGACGATGTCGTTCATCGGTCGGATGTCGAAGACCGGCCTGCCGGGGCCGAGCGCTTCGACCGCCTGTTTGATCGCCGGCCCGATCGTCGAGAGCGGCGCTCGCGTCTTCACGACGAGCGTTTGCTCGATCTCGTACATGTGAGACGGCACGTAGATCATCAGGGTGCCGGAATCGCGGATGTCGCGCGCACGGATGTGGCCGGCCACGCCGACAACCTCCAGCGGCTGCTTCGAATATGCAACCGACAGCCGTTTGCCGATCGCATCTCCTTGCCACAACTGCCCCGCCAGCCGCTCGTCGACGACGGCGACGCTCCGACGGTGAACGATATCGTCGTCTGAAATGTCGCGGCCGGCGCGCAGCGGAATCCCCATCACACCCAGGTAGCCGGGCATGACGCTCCGATGCATGCCGATCGAAGACGTTGCCTCTCGATCCTCGCTTCGCCGGAAGCGCAGGGTGGTCTGAACAGGCGCTAACGGGGGTGGGCCGCCGACGCTGGCCGCCTCGACACCGGGCAGCTCCCGCACGCGCGCGATCGCGTCGCGATAGAACGCCGACCGGCGATCCACCGTCGAGAATTCCCCGAGGTTCAGCGACACTCTCGCGGTGACGACGTGCGCGGAATCGAATCCGATCGGCGTCTCGAGAAGGTTGGCAAAGGTCCGTAGCATCAGGCCGGCGGCGATGAGCGGAACGATCGAGAGCGCGATCTCGAACAAGACGAGGCCGCGGTGCAGGCGACGGCTGCGCAGCATGAGCGATCCCGCGCGGCTCGCGTGCAGCGGCTGATTGCGCACGTGCCTCGTAAACGCGAGCGCCGGCACGAGGCCGAAGAGGACGCTCGACACCACCGTCAACCCCGCGGTCCACAGCATGACGGCGCCGTCGATGGCGATCTCGGATTGACGCGGGAGGTGGACGGGCCGCAGCCAGTCGAGCACGCCGACACCGAGCCGCGCCAGCAGGAGGCCGCAGGCACCACCGAGGATGGCGACCAGCAGATGTTCGACGAGCAGCTGCCGCATCAGGCGAAACCGCGTGGCGCCGAGCGCGCGCCGGACCGCGAGCTCACGCTCACGTGTCTTGGCGCGCGCCAGGAGCAGGCTGGCGACGTTCACGCACGCAATGAGGAGCACGAACCCGACCGCCGCGCTAAGCGCCATCAACGCCGGCTTCACATCGCGCGTGACGGCCTCGCCGAGAGGCCGCACCGTCAGACGCAGCCCGCCTGGGTACGCCGACGGATGACTGGCGACGAAACTTGACGCGAGCGCCGTGAGTTCCGCCTGTGCCCGGTGACTGATGCCCCAGGCGCGAGACGTCCGGCCAGCGGCAAGCCCCGATAAAGCAGGCCGGGGCCAGGGTTCCATGGCAACCACACGTCGATACGCTCCTCAACGTGGTTGGCTGCGGGAAGAACGAGGCGAAAGTCGGGCCGCATGACACCGACGACCTGCACGTCGAAGTTGTTGACCGTCAGACGCCGTCCGATCACCTGCGGATCACCCCCCAGGCGACGCTGCCACAGCTCGTGACTGATCACGACGCCTTTGACGACGATGTCGCGCGCATCCTGTGCGGTGACGAGCGTTCGCCCGAGCGTCAACGGGGTAGCGCCGAGGAGCGGCAGCAGATCGTCGGTCACCCTGCCGCGGCGACGCGCTCCATCACACCGTCGATCTCGAGGCTCGCGTCACGTCCCTCGAGCTGGGCGATGCTCGTGATCAGCCGGCTCTGGGTTCGCACGTCGAATACGGGGCCGGATGATGCGTAGGCACTCGGCAGCCCGCGCATGTCGGCCTCGACGACGACAATGCGGGCGGCGTCCGGATAGGGGAGCGAGCGCCACAGCACGGCGTACACCACGCTGAAGATTGCGGCGGTCGGGCCGATCCCGAGCGCGAGCGTCATGATGACGACCAGCGCATAGCCAGGGGATCGCCAGAGCACTCGCGCGCCGTAGCGGGCGTCCCGCGCGGCCGCCGCGATCGCGGATCCGGGCCGCACGTCCCGCACCTGCTCCTTGACCTGCTCGAGGCCTGCAACCTCGATGAGGGCCGCGCGCTTCGCTTCCGCAGGCGCGAGGCCTCGCCGTTCGTATGCAGCAGCCCGTGCGTCCACATACGCGCGCAGCTCGTCGTCGAGATCGCGATCCGCCTGTGCGGATCGCCGCAGCGCCCGAACTCTCGCCATGACAGTGCGGAGAATCGACATGACTACGACGACGATTCCAGCACCAGGCTCATGGCGGTCACGACGCGCTGCCACGTCGCCTTTTCAGCTGACAGATGGCGACGACCCTCACGCGTCAGACGGTAGGACTTGATGCGGCGGCCCTTCGGGGGCGTTTCCCACTCGCCCTCGATCCAGCCATCCTGTTCGAGGCGGTGGAGGGCAGGAAACAGCGATCCCGCCTTGATCTGGAACGTCCCTCGCGTCGTCTGAAAGATGCGCTCAGCGAGCGCGGCGCCATGGAGCGGCTGCAGTTCGAGCGTCCGGAGGACCAGCAGGTCGAGGGTGCCCTTGACGAGGGAGGCGACAGGATCCGGCATGGATAGAACTCCTTTATAGAAGTTCTATATAACATCGTTGGTAGCGAACTTCAAGCTAGCGGCGCGGGCGGCTTTCTCATGCGGACGCGAGTCCGTGAAACTCCGCTATGGCGCTCCACGCGCCCAGACCAATGCCACTCGCCATTTGCGGCAGCTCCACCATGTTGTGCGCCAGAAAGATCAGGACAGAGTTGTCGGTCGGGTCCGCCTGCCACCAACTGCCATACGCGCCGGGCCATCCGACAGTCCCGACACCGCCGCGACATCTCAAGGGATCCGCCTGGTCGGGTTCCGTCACTACAGCGACGCCCATCCCGTAACCGTGGCCGGCTGCGAACACCGGCGTGCCCAGCATGCGAGCCGTCCGACGCTGGTCAGGCGTGAGCTGGTTCGAGGCCATCATCGCGCACGTGTCAGGGCGCAGCAGGCGCACACCGTCGACCTCTCCGCCACCAAGGAAGATGCGGGCGAAGGCAAGATAGTCGTCGAGCGTCGACCAGAGACCCTGCCCTCCCGACTCGAAGGTCATGTCGTCAGGCCGTTCTGCGAGCGCGTGTCCGCCGGGGACCGTCGTCAAGGCGGTCAGCTGCCCCTCGGCGTCGAACCCGCACAAGCCCGCGCGGCGAGCTCGCTTCTCTCGCGGAACCACGAATCCCGTATCGCGCATGCCGAGCGGCCTGAAGATGCGCCGCTCGAGGACATCGCCGAGAGAGACGGCTTCGAGACGCGCGATCAGGAAGCCGAGCAGGTCGGTTGACAGTCCGTAATGAAAGCCAGCGCCCGGCTGATCGATCAAAGGCAGAGTGGCGATTCGTGCGATCCACGCATCGGGGCAGAGGGCGTTGTCGATCTGCCCACCGAGTGCTTCGGCGCACGCGGGAGCGATCGGACCATGATGAAACTCGCCGTAGGTGAGGCCCGAGCGGTGGGTCAGGAGATCGCCGAACGTGATCGGCCGGTCTGCCTCATCCGTTTGGTCCAGAGGCCCATTGGGATCACGCAGGACGCGAAGGGCGGCGAGCTCTGGAGCATGGCGCGCGATAGGCTCATCCAGTGCGAAGCGGCCTTCGTCGAACAGCATCAGGGCGGCCACAGTCGTCACCGGCTTCGTCATCGAGGCGATGCGAAAAATCGTGTCCCGCTCGACGGGCAGATTCGTCACCAGATCCCGACGGCCCACGCTTGCCGTGTGCACGACGCGTCCGTCCCGCCACGCGAGAGTCGCGGCGCCGGCGAGCTCTCCGGCATCTACGTAGGCTCGAAGAGCGGTTTCTATCGACTTTCCGTTAGGCATGCCAATATAATATTTAAATATTAAATAGATCAACTATTTTATTATCGAATGACAGAGAAAAATACGGAATCCCCGCGGGGTAAGCCCAAAGGCGACAAGCGCGATCGCACGCGCGCCACGCTGCTCGAAGCGGCGCGAGCCCTGGTTCGGGAAAAGGGATACGCGCACACCACGCTCGAAGCGGTCGCGCTCCGCGCTGGCATGACCACAGGGGCGATCTACGGGAACTTCAAGAACCGCGACGAGCTGTTCATCGCGCTCGGCCAGACCTACTGGGCTCCGGTGACGCCACGGGTCAAACCTGGCGCGACATTCGCCGAGGTGATGCACGCAATGGCCGAAGCGACGCTCGCGGCCATCCCGGAGCGCACGACGGCGGCGGTGGGACGGTTGACTGGGGTGGCATACGCGCTGACCAGCCCGGAGTTGCGCGCGCGAGTTCGCGAGATCACCGCCGGCAGCTATGAGCTTGGCGCGGAATGGCTCCGCACACTGGGAGATGAGCGCGAACTCCCCATGCCGCCGGAGCAGCTCGTCTGTGTAATTCACGCCCTGATCGAAGGACTGGTGCTGCAACGGATTTTGACGCCGGAGCTCTTTCCTGACGAAGTGTTCTTCGCAGCATTCGGGGCCCTGGCCCATCACCGCCGGGAACCCAACCTCAAGGCGACACCTGCCGCCGAAGAACCGAGTGCGGGGACGGGGCCCGCGTCCGACTAGGGCAAGCGGAACGATCCGGAACCCGCCTGCGTATTCCTATCCACTTCCCTAGATGTGAATAGGGAGAAGGAGGGAGCCCCTGTGTTCTCCAAGACGGACGCGGTGCTCCAGGGCACCATCGAACTGCTCGTGTTGAAACGCCTCTCCCGCGGGCCGATGCATGGGTACGGCATCGCGAGCTGGATCGAGACCGCCACTGACGACGTGCTGCGGGTCGAGGAAGGGTCCCTCTATCCGGCGCTCTACCGCATGGTGCAGAAGCGTTGGATCAAGGCGAATGGGGCGTCTCTGAGAACAACCGGCGGGCCAAGTTCTACCGGCTGACCGCCGCGGGCGAACGTGAGTTCGACGAGCAGGCGAGCGGCTGGCTGCGACTCTCGAGCGCGGTGAGTCGCGCCGTCACCTCCACGGAGCTACCGGCGACAGGAGGACATCGATGAACAAGGATCCCAAGCGCGAAGTTGACGAGGAGCTTGGATTCCATCTGGAGCAGCGGACGCGGGACTATATTGCGCGCGGCATGAGTCCGGAAGCGGCCCGTGACGCGGCGGCGCAGCGGTTCGGCGACACCGCGCGGGTACGCGAGGCGTGCACATCCGTCCTGCTGGCGGAGCGCGCGGCTGAAGAACGGCGTGCGTTGGTGAAAGTCTCGTGGCTCGATGTGAAGCTCGGGCTGCGGATGCTCGCGAAGTATCCAGGGCTCTCGCTCGTCGCGGTCGGGGGCATGGCGATCGCCATCGCGTTCGGCGCCGGCTATTTCGCGCTCGTCGGCTCTTTCCTCGACTCCCGCGTGCCGATCGACCGGGGCGACCGCGTCGTCATGATCAGGAACCGATTCGTCCCCGGCCCCGTTGCCGGAGGCATGGGCACGGTCGGCGACGTTGGTCCTGCGCCGTTCGACTTCCTTCAGTGGCAAGAGCCGCCTGAAGTCGGTGGCGGAGCTGAGCGCCTTCCGCGACGACAAGCGCAACCTCATTACCGAGGACGGACACGTGCAGCTGGTCCGGGTCGCCGCCATCACGGCGTCAGGCCTGCGGCTGCCGCGCGTGCCTCCGCTCCTCGGGCGTACGCTCGTCGAGGAAGACGAGCGTCCAGGTGCAACGCCCGTCCTCGTCATCGGCTACGAGCAGTGGCAGCGTCAGTTCAATGCCGACGCCCGTATCCTCGGCAGAACGGTACGTCTTGGTGACACGCCACACACGATCGTGGGTGTCATGCCCGAGGGATTCGCGTTTCCGATTCTGCATGGATGCTGGGTCCCGCTCGGTCTCAGCCAGCTCGATGCGAATCCGGGTGGGGGTCCACTCCTCACCGTCTTCGGCCGGATGGCGGACGGGTACTCGCTTTCACAGGCACGCGCGGAACTGACCGTCATCGGGCAAGGAATGGCAGCAGCCTTTCCGCAGAGTCACGGTACGGTCCGCGCGGAGGTGGTCGCATACGCGCAGGCGTTCATCGGGATCGAGGCGCCGGCGATGCAGCTCGGCTTGCGCTCGCTGCAGTTTGGCGCCGCACTGCTGCTTCTCATCGTCGCGGTGAATGTCGCCATCCTCGTTTACGCACGCACGGCCACACGCTTTGGCGAGATCGCCGTGCGAACGGCGCTCGGAGCCACACGCGGCCGCGTCATCGCGCAGCTATTCGTTGAAGCGCTCGTGCTGTCGATGGCTGCCGCCGCGCTGGGTCTCACACTGCTGGTCATCGCGTTCGGGCTGTTCCGGGACTACCTGAAGGACTGGCCCGATCGGCCCGATTGGTGGCCGTACTGGATTGAGCCTCGCGTGTCGGCGGAGGCGATCGTCTACGTTGGTGTGCTCGCCGTCGTCGCAGCGGTCCTTATTGGAGTCCTTCCGGCGCTGAAGGCGACGGGCAAGCGCGTGCAGGCGAGCCTCCAGCAGTTCTCGTCGCGGGGCGCCGGGATGCAACTTGGCCGCACGTGGACAGTGCTAATCGTCGTACAGGTCGCGTTCGCCGTCGCCGCGCTTCCCGGCACCATCTTCAAAGCAGCCGGGCTCCTGCGAATGGGAACGCTCCCGCCTGCCGCGGCGGCAGACAGACTACTCAGAGGCACGCTGCACATGCCGAGCGACAGCGGGACGACGGCACACGCGCAATTCGCCGAACGGATGACGACGCTGATTCAGAGGATGGAAGCGCAGCCGGAAGTCTCCGCCGTCACGTTCGCAGACGCGATTCCTGGAGCCGAAGGACGCGGGGTAATCGAACCGGAAAGCCCTTCCGCACTCATCCCTTCACACGTGAATCGCGTCGCGACCAACCTGTTCGACGTATTCGGCGTGCCTGTTCTCGCGGGGCGTGGGTTCGCGGCCGCTGACGCGCACCCGACGTCACCCGCGGTCATCGTCGACCAGGCCTTCGCGGATCGTTTGGCGCCGGACGGCAACGTGATCGGCCGCCGCATTCGGTTCACGGCTCCCGACGGCGCGAGCGGGCCGAACCCGTGGATGGAGATCGTCGGCGTAGTGCCGGTGTTTTCCTCTACCTTCACCCCTCCGTCGACGCTCGGAACTCCGACACCCAGCCTTTATAGGGCCGCCGCACCGGGCGGGTCACATCCGGTTACGCTCGTCGTCCAGATAAGGAGTGGCGATTCGGCGCGTTACGGCCAGACGCTCCAGGAGATCACCGCCTCCGTGGACCCGACGATGGAGGTCGAATTCGTGGCCGGCGTCGCCGCGCTCTGGGAGCGCGAGCAGAGGGGTATGCGGATGCTGGCGCTCATCGTCGTCGCGGTCAACGTCAGCGTGCTGCTGCTCTCCGCCGCCGGCATGCACGCGATGATGTCGTTCGCTGTAGCGCGACGCTGGCGCGAGATCGGGATCCGCGTGGCGCTCGGCGCCGATGGCCGTCGTGTGCTGATGGGCCTCTTCGGCCGCGCGAGCGCGCAGATAGGAGGTGGGGTGGCGGCCGGCCTGACCATCGCGGGGATCCTCGAGTGGGTGACGCCGGGAGGGAATGTCGGCGGCCAGGGGTTGATCCTCTTCCCGACGGTCGCGGCGGTGATGTTCGCGGTGGGGCTTCTGGCTGCAGCTGGCCCGGCGCGGCGCGGACTGGCGGTTGAGCCGACCGACGCTTTGAGAGCCGAGTGAACAACTTTCCTGCACGGATCGAAGCCGTCCAGACGACCCTCCGACATGCCGGGTGTTCTCCGTGATGCCGGAGGCGCATCCCGCGTGCAGCGAAGGGTGGACCTTGGCGCACTCCCAGCATCGCTTCGCTTCCGTAACGCGGGTGCAACGGTACATGGCCTGCATAGGGCAACTCGATACCTGATGACGCTGGATGACGCGTCAGTTGCACCGTGCGCCAGCCGGTAATGAACGCGCGATTGTCCCGCCCGCTCCAATTGGAGAACGACCGTGGCCAAGCTGCTATCGAAGGAACCGGACGCAATCACCGCCGACGAAACGCCGCTGTCCCCGAACGAGCTGGAATTGATGAACGCCTTCTGGCGGGCATGCAACTACCTCGCGGTGGGGATGATCTACCTGAAGGACAACCCCCTGCTGAAAGAGCCGTTGAAGACCGAGCACGTGAAGCACAGGCTGCTCGGCCATTGGGGCGCCAGCCCGGCGTTGTCGTTCGTGTGGGTGCACTTGAACCGACTGATCGTCAAGCATGACCTCGACGTGATCTTCGTCGCCGGGCCGGGCCATGGGGCGCCTGGCGTGCTTGGGCCGGCGTACCTCGAAGGGACGTACTCCGAGATCTATCCGGACACGAGCCAGGACGCGGAAGGGATGCGGAAGTTCTTCAAGCAGTTTTCCTTCCCTGGCCACATCGGCAGTCACGTCACGCCAGAAACACCTGGCTCGATCCACGAGGGCGGCGAGCTTGGCTACAGTCTGTCGCATGCCTACGGCATGGCGTTCGACAACCCCGATCTGATTGTCGCCTGCGTCGTCGGTGACGGCGAGGCCGAGACCGGGCCGCTGGCGACCGCGTGGCACTCGAACAAATTCCTCAATCCGGCCCGCGATGGTGCGGTGCTGCCGATCCTCAATCTCAACGGCTACAAGATCGCCAATCCAACGGTCCTGGCGCGTATCAGCCACGAGGAGCTCGAAGCGCTGTTCATCGGCTACGGTTACACGCCGTATTTCGTCGAAGGAAGCGATCCGGCGGCCATGCATCAGAACATGGCCGGCACGCTGGAGCGGGCGATCGCCGAGATTCGCGCCCAGCAGACAGCCGCGCGCGCGTCGAAGGAGACCGTCCGCCCGCGCTGGCCCATGATCGTGTTGCGTTCTCCGAAGGGGTGGACCGGGCCGAAGGAGATCAAGGGTCACAAAGTCGAAGGATCCTGGCGATCGCATCAGGTGCCCTTCTCGGATGTCAGGGACAACGCCGCGAATCTGAAGCTGCTCGAGGCCTGGATGCGCAGCTATAAACCCGAGGAGCTGTTCGACGAAGATGGCCGGCTGGCGCCCAGGCTCCGGACGCTGGCGCCAGCCGGGCAGCGGCGCATGAGCGCCAATCCGCACGCCAACGGCGGGCTGCTGCGCAAACCGCTCAAGCTGCCGGACTTCCGCGAGTATGCGGTTGACGTGTCATCCCGCGGCACGGCGATGTACGAGAACACGAAGCCTTTGGGCGAGTACCTTCGCGACGTCATAAAGAACAATCCGACCAGCTTCCGCGTTTTTGGTCCGGACGAGACGGCGTCCAACCGGCTGCAGGCCGTGTACGAAGCGAGCAAGAAGGTCTGGATGGCAGACATGCTCCCCGAGGATGACGATGGCGGCGAGCTGTCGCGCGACGGGCGCGTCATGGAGATGCTCTCGGAGCACACGCTGCTCGGCTGGCTCGAGGGCTATCTGCTCACCGGTCGTCACGGGTTCTTCCACACCTACGAGGCCTTTGCGCACGTCATCGATTCCATGTTCAACCAGCACGCCAAATGGCTGGACATCTGCAAGAACCACGTGCCGTGGCGCGCCTCGGTCGCGTCCGAGAACATCCTGTTGTCGTCCACGGTCTGGCGGCAGGACCACAACGGGTTTTCTCATCAGGATCCGGGGTTCATCGACCTGGTGACCAACAAGGGGCCGTCGGTGACGCGCGTCTACCTGCCGCCCGACGCCAACACGCTGCTGTCAGTCGCCGACCATTGCCTGCGCAGCACCGATTACATCAACGTCATCGTCGCCGACAAACAGAAACACCTGCAGTTCACGAACATCGCCGAGGCGATTGCTCACTGCACCAAGGGTCTCGGCATCTGGCCGCGGGCGAGCACTGATGCGGGAGAGGAACCCGATGTCGTGCTGGCATGCTGCGGCGACGTCGCGACCATGGAGGCGCTGGCGGCAGCCGCCATCCTGCGCGAGCGGACGCCGGATCTGAAGCTCCGCTTCGTCAACGTGGTGGACCTGTTCAAGCTGCAGCCGGCGTCCGAGCATCCGCACGGCTCGACCGAGCGCGAGTTCGACAGCCTGTTCACCACGGACAAGCCGATTATCTTCAACTTCCACGGGTATCCCTGGCTCATCCACAAGCTCTCGTACCGCTTCAAGGGGCACGCGAACCTGCACGTGCGGGGCTACAAGGAAAAGGGAAACATCAACACGCCGCTCGAGCTCGCGATGCTGAATGAAACGTCACGCTTCAACCTCGTCATCGACGTCATCGATCGGGTGCCGAAGCTGCGCACGAAGGCGGCGCACCTGAAAGAGGAGATGCGGAACGCGATCATCGACCACCTGAACTACGCCCACGAGCACGGCACCGACCGGCCGGAGATCGTCAACTGGACGTGGCCGTACCGAGAGCCAAGGCAGCGGAGGGAGAACAGGAAGAAAGGATGGCCGATCAGCTGCCGACGGACCAGGAACTGGCCAGGCTTCAGCGGACCACGGTGTTGTACTACCTTCACGAGACCAACCCGGACAATGGGCTGGTCCGTGACAAGACCGATCCCGACGCGCCATGCAGCATCGCGGCCGTCGGTCTCGCCCTGGCGACGATCCCGGCTGTCGTCGAGCGCGGCGTGCTCATTCGCAAGTTCGCTGCGAAGAGCGCCCGCCGCAGACTGCAGAGCCTCGTGACCCTTCCGCACGGACCTGAGCCGGACGCGGCCGGGTACAAGGGATTCTTCTATCACTTCCTCGACATCGATACCGGCCGTCGCGTCTGGAATTGCGAGCTCTCCACGCTCGACTCAGCGTTCCTGTTCGCGGGAGCTCTTACCTGTGCCACCTACTTCGATGCCGACACGGAGGAAGAGGCCGACGTCCGACGCCTCGCCGACACGCTCTACCACCGTGCCGACTGGGACTGGGCGTGCAATGGCGGGCCGACACTCAGCCACGGCTGGAAGCCAGAGACCGGCTTCCTGCCGTATCGCTATGAAGGGTATGACGAGGGGCTCTTGCTCTACCTGCTGGCCCTCGGCTCGCCGACCCACCCGCTTCCGCCGGAGAGTTACAACGCGTACTGCGCCACCTATCAGTGGAAGGAAATCTACGGCCGCGAGCTGCTCTACTCCGGGCCGTTGTTCACACACCAACTCTCGCACCTCTGGATCGATTTCCGTGGCATTCGCGACGCGTTCATGCGCGAGCGCGGCAGCGACTACTTCGAGAACAGCCGGCAGGCGACCTTCGTGCAGCAGGAGTATGCCATCAGGAACCCGCTGGGCTTCGAGGGCTACGGGAAGCACTGTTGGGGCATCACGGCCTCTGATGGTCCGGGCTGGGTCAAGCGCGCGGTGAACGGCGTCGACCGGGAGTTTTACGGCTACAACGCCCGCGGGGCCCCATTTGGCCCCGACGACGGCACAGTCTCACCCTGGGTCGTAGTCGCATCGCTCCCGTTCGCGCCGGAAATCGTGATCCCGACCGTGCGAGAGTTCGCCCGACTAGACCTTGGAATGACCGCCCCCTACGGGTTCAAGCCGTCGTTCAACCAGACCTTCGCCGTGGACGAGAGCCCGACCGGCTGGTGGGTCACGCCCTATCACTTCGGCATCGACCAGGGGCCAGTCGTGCTGATGATCGAGAACTACCGATCGGGTCTCATCTGGGACATCATGCGCGGCTGCCCAGCCGTCATCGCGGGGCTACGGCGGGCCGGGTTCACTGGCGGCTGGCTGTAAAAGGGATCGTCGGCCGCGGCAACGCAGACGCGAATCAACGAGACGGTGCGTCCGCCTCCCGTTCAAGCCGGCGTCGCACCTGTTCGATCACCTCCGGCAGTGCGCTGACCGCGCCGCGGCGTACGAGCCAGCCTGGTAGCCGCCCGCCGGGATTGACTGCCACCTGGTACATGACGCGAGAGCGCATCGGGTCCAGCGGCTCGATTGTCCAGCTGCCGCGCAGGAGCGGCATTCGGACGATGCCTTTGCGCTCAGGCTCTCGTTCCTGTACATCAGTCCAATCGCACTTGCTGGTTCCATCCGGCGCCGACTGACCCTGGACGTGCACGACGACGTCGCGGGCCGAGACGACGAGAAAGCGCGGCGCGTAGCGCAGGTAGATGTCGTACTCCGAGGGCGCGGTGCCTGACATCATCTTCGTCTCCTGTACGCCGGCGACGAGCGATCCGTACTGCGTGAAGTCGCACACGAGCGGAAAGATTCTGGCGGCGGGGAAGGAGAGCTCGGTCGTGGCGCGAACTTCGCGCACTTCGAGCCGTGGATCGTCGCGGAACGCCAGGGTCACACCGCCCGTGGTCCCGGCCGCCGTCCAGCCGCCGGCGGCGGCTTGCGCCAGCGACAACAGCACGAGGAATGGACCTAACGGCATCGCCAGCTTTTCGATCGGGCGGTGGATATCGCGTGCGGCATCGCTTTCCGATGGCCTCGTCACCCGTTCGGAGGTGTCATGACATGGTAGTCTGCCTTCACAATCGATGGTGAGGCACAGCAACCGCATTGAGATCCCTCAGCGAACGCTGGACAATCTCGTCCTTGCGCACGCACGCGAACCACAGGAGAACAGTTGGCGCCGGCGAGGGCGCGAGTGTTCCTCCCACCGAGGTCGACAATCCGGTGCCGCTTGTCCCGCACTACCGCCAGGATTAGAGTCGGCCCAGTGCCGGTGAGGGGCGGCATGACCGCGAGTGGCGAAGCGCCCGCGCCCGTGCGCGGCATTTTCGGGCAGCCGAAAGGTCTCTACTACCTGGCCGCCACCGAGGCGTGGGAGCGGTTCTCCTACTACGGCATGACCGCCCTGGTGGTGCTCTACATGGTCAACCAGCTTCTGCTGCCGGGCCATGTCGAGAACATCGCGGGCTTCCCTGGGTTTCGCGCGACGCTGGAGAGCGTGTTCGGGCCGATGTCGACGCAAGCGCTCGCGTCGCAGATTTTCGGACTCTACAGCGGTTTTGTCTATTTCACGCCGGTACTAGGCGGCTGGATCGCCGATCGCTTCATCGGCCAGCGCAACGCGGTCGTGGCGGGCGCGGTGCTGATGAGCGCCGGCCACCTCGCGATGGCGTTCGACCAGAGCTTCCTCGTCGCCTTGGCGCTGCTCATCTTCGGCAGCGGTCTGCTGAAAGGCAACATCTCCGCCCAGGTGGGCGCGCTGTACCCCGTCGGCGACGAAACCAATCGCGTGCGCGGCTACACGATCTTCTCGATGGGGATCAATGTCGGCTCGACGCTCGGCCCGATCGTCTGTGGATTGCTGGCGCAGCTCTACGGCTGGCATACGGGATTCGGCGCGGCCGCGCTGTTCATCCTGTTCGGCTTGGTGACGTACCTGGTGGGCTATCGTCATCTACCCTCGCGCGCGGCGCGCGCGGTCAGCGTGAGCCGCGCGCTCACGGCCGGCGAGTGGCGTCGCATCCGGGCAATCTGCGCCGTACTGGCGATTGTCGTGTGCCATGCGACCTCCTACTTCCAGTCTTTCAACACCGCCGCAGTCTGGACTCAGGATCACGTCAATCTCGATCTTGGTGGCTTCGCCATTCCGATACCGTGGTTCAACGCGGTCGATCCGGTGTTCTCGATCCTCGGCGTGCCCGTCGTGCTCGCGCTCTGGCGGTGGCAGGCCCAGTCCCGCGCCGGCGTCGAACCTGGCGATCTGGAGAAAATCGGCCTGGGCGCGTGGCTGGTCGCCAGCGCCAACGTGATCCTGGTGGCGGCGATCCTGGCGTTTGGAAACGACGGGCTGTCGCCGATCTGGCCGTTCCTCTATTTCGCGATGATGGGCTTGTCGTTCCTGTTCTATTGGCCGGTGACGCTGGCGCTGGTCTCGCGCGCCGCGCCCGCGCCGGTGAACGCGACGATGATGGGCGTGGCGTTCCTGACGCTGTTCGCGGCGAGCAACATCATGGGCCGCCTCGGTGGACTCTATGAAACGCTCTCGCCAGCGACGTTCTGGGGCCTGCACGCCGCGGTCGCGGCCGCGGGCGGCATAGCGGTGCTGGCGTTCGGCGGCGCGATTACGCGCGTTCTTCGGACCGACGCCTAGACTAGCGGCGAGTCGCGCGCTCTTCCCAGGCCGCTACCGGCCGCTCGTCAAATCACGGTAGCGCTGAGCGGCTACCGCTTCTTCTTCGCCGCGCTCTTGCGCTCGCCGCCGGCCTTCTTCTTCAGGTCCTGGCGGTGGGCGCGCTCGTAGGTCTGGATGTCCTTGAATTTGCCCGACGCGTCCCTGACGGCGTAGAGCTTCTTCCCGGCGCTGCTGCGGTGGGTCGTACGTTTGGCCATGCGGATCGTCCTTTCAGTACCTGATGCTACAACGAGAGGTTCTTGCGCGCGTATTCGACTGACCAATTGATCAGCTCGTCCTCGAGCTTCAGCCCTTCGGCCGCGCTCAACCCCGATGTCTCGTCACCGGTGTCTTCGCAACAATGGACTCGTACTAACTGCCGACAGCTTAAACGAGATTGGACCGAATGAGCCTGCGAATCGGAGTCGGTTCCGTGGCAATGACGTGCGTAGATCTTCCGTCCTTCCGGGCTACCGCCTGGCCGTTCGGGTTCATCGTGTGTGATGAAGCGCTACTTCGATGGCAGGACGGTGGTCCGCTTCGACACCATGCTGAAGAAGAGGAACACTTTCTCCATCTGCGCGGCGCCGCGTCGAATCCAGAACTCGTGATCCTTGTCAGGGAATTCCAGATAGAGGTGGGGCGCGCCGACGGCCTGCAGCGCCGTCACGGCCCGGCGCGAGGTCGCCGGCGGCACAATCGAGTCCTTCGCGCCGTGCATGATCAGCGTCGGTAACGACTTGTACCGCTCCGCGGTGCCCTCGGCGATGCCTCCGGCGCCTGAAATTGGCGCGAGTGCGGCCCAGATGTCGTTGTACTTGCCGCCGAGGTAGTACGTGCCCGCTCCACCCATCGAGTGCCCCATCAGATAGATGCGATCGCTGTCGACCGCGTATTGCTCCCGGATCGATTTCAGAAGGGCAATCGTGTCGATTTCCGCCAATTCCGTCGTGGAGTAGCGGACATCACCGCCGGGCTTCACGGCCGCCGTGGCGACCGGTGTTCCCGTGCGGCTCCCCCACCAACTGGACAGGTTGAATCCCATCGGCGCGAGGACGATGAATCCGTGTCGTTCGGCGAAGTCCGTGGTGCCGTCGAACAGGATCTGTTGCAGGGGCGTGATGTTCAGGCCGTGCAGTGCGACCACGAGCGGGGCAGGCTTCTGCGCATCGTACGTGGACGGCACGAACAGCGTGTAGGGAATGTCGGCGTTCGCCTCCGCCAGGCGGTGCGTGCATTCAAGGATGCGCTGCTGCGACGCCGTGAGCCGGGGCTGAGCCGATCTCGGGATGCCGCGGAAGCCCTGCGAAATGTCGGGAGCCGGGGTTCCAGCGATCGGCGTACCGTCGTGGGAGATATTGACCGTGCCGGCGCTCGCGTCGGCGTTGGCCTGGGTGATCGCAGTACACGTCCGTCCCGGCACGGCCGGGGCGGGATCCCCCGCGCGCTGCGCGTAGGCGGGTGCCACCACCACAGCCACGACCAATACGAGCAGCGCGTTCCAGAATCGCATCACGGGTCGGTCCTCAGGATCCTTGGAGCTTGCGCGTTATTCGTACCTGAGGGCGATGGCCGGATCGATGGTCGTCGCCCTCCTCGCGGGGATGTACGCGGCGACAAGGGCAACCATCGTCAGAATGCCGGCGACGGCGGCAAAGGCGAATGGATCGCTGGCTTTCACACCAAACAACAGACTCGCGAGCAGACGCGTCAGGCCGTACGCGAGCAAGAGGCCGAGCACGACACCGAGGACCGCGAGCGTCATGCCCTCTCGCAAGACGACTCGGAGCATCCTGCCGCGGTCGGCCCCGAGCGCCATGCGGATGCCGATTTCCTGCCGCCGCTGATCGACCGAGTACGACATCAACCCGTAGATACCGATCGCGGCCAGCACCAGCGCGACAATGGCGAAGATACTCAGGAGCACCGTGTTGAAGCTCTGCCGCGCGACGGCGCCGGCGAGGACCTCGGTCATGGTGCGCTGGCGCGAGATCGGCATCTGACCGTCAACGGCGTGCAGCTCGCGCTCGATGGCCACACGGAGGGATGACGGATCAGTCGCCGTACGAATGCACCACGACAGCGGAAGCACGCTGTTCGCGAGCGCCGTCAGACCTTCCGTCATCTGGCTCTGCGGCACGTACATCACGCCCACACCCGCGTTCCCCAACCCGTTTTCGCGCACGTTTCCAACGATGCCGACAATCTGTCTGGATGGCTCCTCGAATTGGGGCCCCAGCCCCTTGCCGATCACAATCTGCTGGCCGAGCGCGTCTTCCTTCGGCCAGTACTTTTTCGCCATCGCGTCATTGACGATGACCACCCGAGCGGAAGCGCCGGTATCCGTCTCGGTGAACGCGCGTCCGCGCAACAAGGGGATCTTGAACACCCGGAAGTAGTGCGGCGACACCGATCTCCACTGCTCATCGCCGTTGTACTCGCCCTGCGCGGGCGGTTTGCCGACGATCGTGAACGGCAGATCGATGCCGGCCTCGACCGGCAGCACGATGGTCGAGGCCGCGGCCTCGACGCCTGGCAACGTTTCCACGCGTTGGACCACCTGCGTCGTGAAGGCGCTCACGCTCGCCGTGGTGGAGTACGCACCGCCCGCCAGCGACGTCTGGAACGTGAACACATTGCGCGGATCGAAACCTGGATCGACCGAACGCAACCCCACGAAACTGCGGATCAGCAGCGCCGCTCCGACCAGGAGCACGAGCGCCAAGGCCATCTCCGCGACGACCAGTGCCGAGCGCACGCGCGTGTGGCGGAGGCCGGTGCCCGAGCGGCCGCTGGATTCCTTCAGCGTCGACACCAGATCCGGTTTCGACGTATGCAGCGCCGGAAAGAGGCCGAACAGCAGCCCTGTCAGCAGCGAGACGCCGATCGTGAACGCCATCACACGCCAGTCGAGCGCCGGAATGACGACTGCGCCGGTTTCGTCGGTGAGGCGTGGAATGTTTCCGGGGACGAGGAGAAGCAACCCGCGAACGCCCGCCGCTCCAAGGCCGAGACCGAGTATGCCGCCAACGCCTGCCAGCAGCACGCTCTCGGTCAGCAGTTGGCGGACCACCCGTCCGCGATTGGCACCCACTGCAGAACGGATGGCCAACTCGCGCTGACGCCCTGCCGCCCGCGCGAGCAGCAGGTTGGCGACGTTCGCACACGCGATCAAGAGCACGAGCGCGACGGCGCCGAACAGCACCAACAACGCCGTCTTCACCTCACCGGTTGTCGCATCCCGCATCGGCACGACCGCCACGCCTTCCTCCGCGTCCATCCACTTGGGGTTGGCTTTGCGAAACTGCTCGCCGACGATCTTCATCTGCGCCTGCGCGCCCGCAACGGTCACGCCTGGCTTCAGCCGCGCGGCGACATTGAGGTAATGGCCCTGATTGGTACTGTTCGGCTCCGCTTGCAACGGAATCCAGACATCCGCGTCGGGGTCAGGCTGAAAGCCCCTCGGGAGGATGCCGACGACTGTGTAGGGCACGCCGTTCAGCAGGATTGGCCGCCCGAGCACCTCGTTGGTGCCGCCGAGGCGAGTTTGCGACACGGCGAAACTGATTACGGCCACGGCCGGGCCGTTCGGCAGATCCTCGCTTTGCGAGAAGGTGCGACCGGCGACTGGCGAAACGCCGAAGACCTTGAAGTAGTCCCCGGAGACGTGGAGACCCTTCACCGTCTGGGGCGGATTGCCCGAGCCCACGTTCATCGCAAGAGCCCCGAAATCGTACAGCGCCATGGCGTCGAAGACATCGTTCTGCCGCCACGCCATGTACTTGGGGATGGAATTCGAGTAGCCAACGCCGGTGCGAAACTGGCGGCCGAGCTTCATGATTCGGTCGGGCTGCGGGTACGGCAGCGGCTGGAGGAGGACAGCATCCACGACCGTGAAGATCGCGGTGTTGGCGCCGATGCCGAGGGCCAGCGCCGCCAGAGCAATGGCGGTGAAGCCGAGGTTCCGGCGCATCGTGCGCAGGGCGTAGCGCAGATCGGCGAGGAGCGTTTCCATCTGGGACGTAGACGAGACAGTGTTTACTTGGTTCCGTGACGCTCGTCGAATGCTTCAACGGCGACGCGCCCGGGTAACACGCGCCGGACGCCGGTCACTATGCCGAGCACCAGCGCGCCCGCGATGATGCCGGTGGCCGCGTCGAATGCAACGAGCGTCAGCAACCGGAGCGTGTCGCCAACTGCGGGCAACTCCGCCAGACCGTCGGTGAGCCGCTCGAAAGCATGGTGCAGCGGCGGAATGCCGTGGACGAGTATGCCTCCGCCGACAAGGAACATGGCCGCGGTGCCGGCCACGGACAGCCCCTTCATCAGCCAAGGCGCGCCCGTAAGAATGGCGCCGCCCAGGCCGCGTTGCATCCGGGCAAACGCCGTTTCGCCGCTGCGCTGGCTGAGGTGTATCCCGCCGTCGTCGAGCTTGACGATGCCCCCGACGAGGCCGTAAACGCCCACCGTCATGATGACGGCGATGGCGGTTAACACCAGCACCTGGGTTCCGAACGTGGAGTTCGCTACCGTCCCCAGCGTAATGACGATGATCTCGGCCGAGAGTATGAAATCGGTGCGCACGGCGCCCCTGATCTTGTCCTTCTCGATCGCTAGCAGGTCGGCCGCGGGGTCGATGAACGCACGCATCAGCTCGGCTTCGTGCGCCGCGTCCTCCGCCTCGCTGTGAAACAGCTTGTGCGCAATCTTCTCGACCCCCTCGTAGCAGAGAAAGGCGCCGCCGATCATGAGCAGCGGAGTCACCGCCCAGGGCGCCAGGGCGCTGATAATGAGCGCCGCCGGCACCAGGATGGCCTTGTTGATGGCGGATCCCCTGGCCACCGCCCACACGACCGGCAGCTCGCGGTTGGCGCTGACGCCGGCAACCTGCTGGGCGTTGAGCGCCAGGTCGTCGCCCAGCACGCCGGCGGTCTTCCGCGCGGCGATCTTGGTGAGCAAGGCCACGTCGTCGAGCCCCGTGGCGATATCGTCGAGCAGGGCGAACAGGCTGGATGGCATGGTCGTTCCTAGTCTAGCCGCCGGTACACGCAGACGCGGATCAACCTCGACGTAAGGAACGTGGCAAGAACACCTTCGTCTAATCTCAGGTCCATCCCGCGTCATGGACTGAGGTTGACGCCTTGCTGGACCGAAAGCCCGGCAACAATTACCATGCCGTGGTCACTCTTCCATCGAATCCGAGTCTTCTATGATGACGTCATCACACCACTCCTCAGCGTCGCCGTCTGCCGGCATTTTGACCGGCTCCCTTACGGACATGCGTCATGCCTTCCGTCTCCTGTGGAAGTCCAAGCGGATCACCGCCACCACGCTCATCACGCTGGCGCTCTGCATCGGCGCGACGACGGCGATCTTTTCGTCGGTCTACTCGCTGATGTTGAAGCCGCTGCCGTATCAGGAGCCGGAGCGGATTGTGGAGCTGTACACGTCCGCGGCCAAGGCTGGCCTGAACCATATGCCGGCCAACATCCCGTTCTACCTCGACTACTCGCAGAACGCGGCCTCCTACGAGAGTCTTGGGCTGTGGACGTTCTTTTACAGCCTGGTCGGAGACAAGGATTCTGTCGTCCGTACCCCGGGCGTGCGGATGACGGCCGAAATCTTCACCATCCTGCGGTTACAGCCCCTGCTCGGCACCTTCTTCACCAAGGAGCAGAACAAACCGGGCGCCGACAAGGTCATCGTGCTCACGCGGTCCTACTGGCAGACGCAGTATCAGGAAAGTCCAGAGATCATCGGCAAGGAGGTGCGCATCGACGATGAAGCGTACAAGGTGATCGGCGTGGCGCCGCGCGAGTTGGAAGCGTTTGATGCGCGGATGAAGTTCGTCGTGCCGTTGAGCTGGCCTGCGGCGGCGGAGAATCCGCAAGGCCGCTACGGCGTCGGCACCCAGTTGTTCGGACGCCTCAAACCGGGCGTGACGGCAGGCCAGGCGGACGCCGAGGCCAAGGTCCTGGAGAAGCGCTACGTCGACGCGGGCCCGCCACCGTTGAAGGCCTTTGTGGAGCGCTCCGGCATGACGATGAACGTCGGCGGGGTGCAGGAGCAGCGCGTCGAGCCGGTGCGCCCGACGCTGCTGATGCTGCAGGGGGGAGTCGCCTTCGTGCTGCTCATCGGCTGCGTCAACGTGGCGAATCTCCTCCTCGTACGTGCCAACGCCCGCCAATCGGAGCTGGCGATCCGATCCGCGCTCGGGGCGTCGCGAGCGACGATTGCCCGGCAGTTCCTCATGGAAAGCCTGCTGCTGACGTGTCTCGGCGCACTGTTGGGGCTGGGAGTGGCCTGGGGGGCGCTGCGGTTGACGAATTACTACCTCGCGAAGATGCTGCCCCAGTCGCTGCCGGCGTCGCTCGACTGGCGCGTGCTCGGATTCGCTGTCGCGCTCGCCGCCGTGGTCGGCTTGGTGATCGGCTTGATTCCGGTCTTTCACATCCTGCGCACGAACCTGGCGTCGGTGATTCAGAGCAGCTCGCGGGGGTCGTCGTCGAGCCGCGGCGTACGCGCGCTGAGCAGTGTCCTCGTGGTCGCCCAGGTCGCGGTGGCCTTGATGCTGCTGACCGGCGCCGGCCTGCTCATCCACAGCTTCGCCGAGGCCTTGAAAGTGGATACGGGTCTCGAGGCGACGAACGTAGTCACCGCGCGCATCGCCCTGACGCGGGAACATCGCGCCAGCGACGACGCCGCCAACTCGATCCGCGAGCGCCTGCTCCAGGGGTTGAAAGAGATTCCGGGCGTGACGTCGGTGGCGCTGTCCTCTGCGACGCCCTTCCAGGGCGGCCTGCCGATCAACGCGTTCACCCTCGAGAACGACACGCTGCCGCCGGGTGCGCCGCAGCCGGGCGCCTTCCGAGTCATCGTGACGCCGGGGTACGCCGAAACGCTGGGGCTGAAGCTGGTGGAAGGCCGCTTCTACCAAGAGGGAGATCTCGCTCCCGGCCGGCGCCTGTTCGTCGTCGATCAGAGCTTCGCGCGGAAGTTCTTCCCGAATGGCTCCGCCATTGGTGGACGGTTCGCCTTTGGCCAGCCGGCCGGCAAAACCCGAAGAGTGGCCGGTGATCGTCGGCGTCGTGAAAGACGTGCCGCACAACGGCGTTGAGGAGAAGAGCGGCAACCCTTTCATCTATCAACTCCTGCAGGGCGGACGACCGGGCGGGTTGACGCTGTTCGTGCGGACCACCCGGCCGGTGGGTGACACCGTGTCGGCCTTGCGCGAGAAAGTGCGCGGCATCGATCCTGCGAGTCCACTGTTTGACGTCGGCGGCCTGCAGAACTCGGTGGATTCGTCCTTCGACAACCGTCGTGCCGTGATGCTGCTGCTCGCGGCGTTTGCCGGCCTGGCACTCTTCCTGTCCGCCCTGGGCATTTATGGCGTGCTGGCGTACGACGTGTCACAGCGGACGCGTGAGATTGGCGTGCGCGGCGCGATCGGTGCGTCGCGGGGGCAGATTGCCGGCCTGATCCTGCGGCAGGGATTGTGGAAGGCGGGCATCGGCGTCGTGCTGGGCCTGGTTGGCGCCGCGCTCCTCAGCAGGTCCATGACGACGCTGCTCTTCAACGTCCGGCCGACCGACCCCGCGGTGTATGGCGCGGTGTCGTTCGTGCTGATCGCCGTGGCGCTACTCGCCAGTTATCTACCGGCCCGACGCGCGTCCCGGATCGATCCACTGGTGGCCTTGCGGGATGAGTGAGGCTCTGGCGTCTTGGCTCATGCTCAGGCGTGTCCGATGAGTGCACACGCCTCGGGCAGGTAATCCTCGGCCTTGGCCCGCACGTGCACCATGGACCGATGGGCATCGCGCGGACGCTCGCCGGGATCGACGAGGAACACCGGCGCTCCCGCGTCGGCGGCCGCTGACTGGAGGAACGAGGTCACGCCGACGGCGAGCGAGGTCCCCACGCAGATGAGCAGCTGTATTCGTGCCGCCGCCGCGTCGACGACGTGCCACTGGTAGTCGGCGTGGCTGACGTAGAGCTCGTCGAACCACAGCACGTGGGGGCGAACCAGAGCACCGCAGGCCGGGCACGATGGAATGGCGGCGGCCCGGGGATCCCGATCGAAATCGGCGAAATCGACGTCGTCGAGCGCAATCGACTCAACCGCGCCCAGGCGGCAGGCCGGATCGGAGCAGCGGCAGCGGTCGGCGGAGCCGTGCACTTTCAGGACCCGCGTCGAGCCCGCCCGTTCGTGCAGGGTGTCGATGTTCTGCGTTACCAGCAGGAAATCGCGGCGCCGTTGCAGCTGCCATCGCTCGAGCGTGGCGACTGCATGATGGGCCTGATTCGGACGGGCGGCGAGAACGCGCAGGAAGCGTTCGCGGTACCAGCGCCACGCGCCCGCCGGATCCGAGGTGAAGTAGCGCAGCGTCGCCAGTTCCGTAATGTCGTGCGCCCAGATCGCGCCCGCGTCGCTGCCGCGGAAGGTCGGGATGCCGCTGGCCAGGCTGATCCCGGCGCCGGTCAACACGACGATCAATCCTTGCGCCGACTCGATGGCGGCAACCAGCCGCCTGCCCTCGCTCTCCATCTGGATCGTTACTCGATAGCCTCGCCGGCCGGATCCCCGCCTGCGTCTGCGAGGCCGGCCGATCTCACGCCAGCGTGACCGTCCGGCCGGTGCGCGCCGCTTCGTAAATCGCCATGATGGCCTTTATGTCCTTGAGACGGTAATCTCCGGTGAGCTGCGCAGCGTCTGGTACACGACGCAGTAGCGTTCCGTCAGACGAATCAAGGTCGCCAGCTGCTCCTCGGTCGCATCCGTGGTCAAGGCGAAGTGGAGTCGGATGCGCTGGAAGCCGACCGGGGTCTCCTTCGACACTCCGAGCGTCCCGCGGAAATCGAGATCGCCCTCGGCGGTGACGATCGCCTCACCCAAGGCCACGCCGATTGACGTCGCGACCGCGCGCAGCGTCACGCCGGCGCACGCGACCAGTGCCTCGAGGAGCATGTCGCCGGAGCAGGCGAACGATCCGTCGCCACCCGTGGCGGGATGCAGGCCCGCCTCCACCACCGCCCGTCCCGTTGACACTTTGCAGGCGATGCCATCGGTGGCGTTGCCGGTGGCGCGCAAGGTAATCAGGGCCGATCCGGGATCGGTCTTGTACTGGTCCTTCAGTGGGCCTTGCAAGGCCTTCAGTTGCTCTGCGTTCATGTGTTCCGTCCGCCCTTATCTATCCGTGAATGGCAGTTACTTGTCCCGCGGCGCGAGCGCGCCGCGGAGCTTGTCGGCGAGCGACCCGAACCCCTCCGGCGGTGCCGCATCGGGGCGGGCGGCGTACTCGGTAAGTTCTTTCGCCTCTTGCGCGTCCTGCACCGCCTTGCGGCTGAGGCGAATGCGGTTCGGCGATTCGACGTCGAGAACGATGATCTCCATGTCGCTGCCAACCGGGAAGGCCTTCGCGACGTCCGCGTCTCGGGTCAATCCGGTCTCGCTGAGTGGCACGAGACCGGTCCGCCCGGGGGCGAGGAACACGAAGACGCCGAACTTCTCGTGCCGTTCGACCTTGCCGGTGAGGCGCGCGCCCGGCACGATGGCGGGCTGACTCGAGGCTGCAGTGTCGGCTCGCGCCGAGCCCTCGGGAACGAGCGCCAGGCCGATGCGTTTCTTGTCCGGCTCGATACTGAGGATCTCGAAGGCGCCCGTCATGTCGACGGCAACTGATTGGCGCCATCCGTTCGCTCGTCCTGTCGGGGCGAACGTGGAGGCGTGCGCGAGTCCTTCGACGCCCGGCTCGAGCTCGACGAAGGCCCCGAACTCGGCGAGGCGGGTGACGCGGCCGGTGCGCACCTGGCCGACCTCGTAGGTGGCCTGGACCTGCGCCCACGGGTCGCCCGTGAGCTGCTTCAATCCGAGCGAGATCTTCTGCGTGGCCTCGTCGACGCGGAGAACCTTGACCGTGATCGCCTCGCCAGGCTGCACGACCTGCGAGGTGTCGGACACGCGGGACCACCCCATCTCGGAGACATGGAGCAGGCCCTCGACGCCGGCACCGAGGTTGATGAAGGCGCCGAACTCGCGCACCGAACTGACGCGTCCGGTGAGCACCGCACCGGGGACGATCGTTCGCCTGATCTCGGCGGCGCCGGCACGCTCCTCCTCTTCGACGAGCGCCCGCCGGGAGACGACGAGGTCCTTGCCGCCTTCCTTGAACTCGATGATCCGGAATTTGTAGACGCGGCCTTCGTACTCGGCCGGGTCGGCGCTACGCCGGGTGTCGATTCTGAGAGAACGGGCAGAAGGCGCGCTGGCGCGCGATGCGCACTTCGTATCCGCCCTTCACCGCGCGCTCGACCTTGCCTTCGACGGGCAGACCGGCCTGGAACGCGTCTTCGAGCTGCCGCGCCGTCGCGGCTCCGAGCGCCAGCGTGCGCGAGAGCGTCAGCCCACCGACGGTCGACACCACCATCGCCTGGATGCGGTCGCCGGCGGCGACCTCGAGGTTGCCCTCGGCATCCCGCAATTCGCCAATCTCGATCGTGGCCTCGCCCTTGCCGCCGACGTCCACAAACGCCACCGCCGGGCCGATGGCCACGATGGTGCCCTCGATCGTCTGCCCCTTCTCGAAGCGCTTCGCCTTCAGCGAGGCTTCGAACATCGCAGCAAAATCTTCCTCGGACTCGCTCACAACACGCTCCTGTCATCGGTCACGTTTCTCCTGAGATTACCGCGCGGCCGATGGCGCGGGCAATCCAGAAGGTTGCGGCCGCGTGAATCACGCGAAGGCGGATACACTGCTGCTCATGAGTCGCCCACCGGCCCGTCGGAGTCAGACGACCCTCTTCGACCAGGTTCGGACGGTCGGGCTTGTCCTGCCCGGTGTCGAGGCGGCGACGAAGTACGACGGCTCGCCGGTGTTGAAGGTCGGTGGCGCGTTCATGGCCGGCGTCGCAACCCATCCTTCGGCAGAACCCGAGACGCTCGTGGTCAGGTCCGGATTCGAGGAGCGAGCGCTGCTCCTGGAGGAAGCGCCCGACACCTATTACGTGACCGACCATTATCGAAAGCACCCAGTCGTGCTGGTCCGGCTATCGCGCCTGGATACGGATGCGCTGCGCGACCTGCTGTCCGTGTCGTGGCGCCTGACGATTGCGAAGGGGCGGAGACGTGCAGAAGAAGCCCGCTGACGAGCCGCCGGTGCGCACGCGTCGTCCGCGCTACCCGGGCAGGAACCCGCGCCGGTTCGACGAGAAATACAAGGAACTGAATCCCGAGCGCTACGCCGCGGAGGTGCAGAAGGTTCTGGCGTCGGGCAAGACGCCGGCCGGTATGCACCGGCCGATCATGGTGGAGGAGGTGCTCCTGTGCCTGCAACCCGCGCCGGGCGAGGTCGCGGTGGACTGCACGCTCGGCGGTGGCGGGCATGCGCAAGCGATCCTCGAGCGCGTGCAGCCCGGCGGACGTCTCATCGGCCTCGACGTCGATCCGTTCGAGCTGCCGCGTACCGAAGCACGCCTGCGTGCCGCGGGCTTTGGCCCGGATTCCTTTGTTGCTCGCCAGGGGAACTTCGCTGGCCTGCCACACGTCCTCGCCGCAGAGGGGCTCTCGGCCGCCGACCTCATCATCGCGGACCTGGGCGTCTCGTCGATGCAGATCGACAACCCCGCCCGGGGCTTCAGTTATAAGGAGCCGGGCCCGCTCGACATGCGGATGAATCCGTCGCACGGTGAGCCCGCCTCGCAACTGGTCGCGCGCTTGAGCGAGGAGAAGCTCGCGGCGCTCCTCACCGAGAACGCGGATGAACCGTATGCCGGGCTCATTGCCACGTTGCTGAAGCAGCAGCCCGTCGACACGACCCACGCCGTTGAGCGTCTGGTGCGTACAGGGCTCACCAACGCGCACCCGACACTGGCCAAGACCGACGTCAAGATGTCCGTCCGCCGCACGTTCCAGGCACTGCGCATCGCGGTGAATGGCGAGTTCTCCGCGCTCGACGCGCTGCTGCGGGCGCTGCCGCACAGCCTTGCGCCCGGTGGCCGGGTCGCCATGCTGACCTTTCACTCCGGCGAAGATCGACGGGTGAAGAAGGCGTTTCAGGCTGGCTATCGTGCGGGTGTGTATACCGACGTCGCGAGTGAGGTCATCCGTTCCCGGAAGGAAGAGACATTCGCGAACCGCCGGGCTGCGGCGGCGAAGTTACGTTGGGCCGTCCGCGCGTCAAGCTGAAGTATTTCCCGCCGCCCCGGTTCACTCATCGCATCCCGATCCGCCCGGCAGTGCCATTTCGAATTTGATGTTGGCGCCACTGTTCTGTGAGCGCCGCCACATACAGTTTTCGCGCGCCCTCATGAATCTGCCGTGATCCGTAAGCGCACAGTTTGGCACTGAACTCGCACCGGACAACGCCGGTCGATGACGAGTTCAGGGGAGCGGCGGGTTGGCGCGGATGGGGGCACCGAGCGGCTGCAGCGACGTGAAGTACTCCACGTGCCTGGCGCGCGAGACGTCTTCGCTGTAGCGGATGGCTGCAATCGTCCGTCCTCGAGCGCTGACGGCTTCGTAGAGGGCGGGATCGTCCCACAAGTCGCACACCGCACGGAACCACGGCTCGATCTCTGCCTCGTTCGGAATGCGCGTGCCCGTGGGTGTCATCCAGTCCGGTATCGGACGCACGAACCCCCGCCGGCGCCGCTGGCGTCCCCGTCGATGACGTCGGGCAGGGCACCGCGATTCGACACGATGGCCGGGATGCCGTTCACCATCGCTTCCGCGGCGACGCGGCCGAATGGTTCCTCCCACACCGACGGAACCACCAGGATCCGCGTCAGCGCAAAGTATTCGCGCGGCTCCTGCACCGGCGGAGCGGCCATCAGCTGGGGATAGCGGCTGAAATCGAGGCCCGGAATGTTGTTGAGGCTGCCGCCGCTCTGGCCCGATTGCACGACGAGCACCGGGATGTCGGGCCGTCGCGAGCCGAGCATGTCGGCCAGCCGCGCGAACAGGAACAGGCCCTTGTGCGGCGCGGGATTGACGAAGGTCACGAACGCGCGCGAATCGACCGGTGCGACCACCGTTGACCAGTCGAGCGGCGGCTCGAGCGGCGTGCTGACGAGACCAATTTTCTCGCGATACACGCCGGTCAGGAAGCGGCTGCACGTGAATACGTGGTTGACGTCGGCAAAGTACGACGGCTCGTAGTAGCCGAAACCGCGAACGGCAAACGCCGTCGTGATACCGCGACGGCGCGCTTCACGCAAGGCCTCGAAAATCATCGGGTGTCCATTCGCCGCGATGAGGACGTCGGGCGCGTGCTCGAGGAGCAGGCGGTCGAGCAGGGCGAGAAACTGCCTGGCCTCGGCGCGATCGGGGCGGCTCTCGTCGTTGTGGCGCGTCAGCAGCAGCGTGACCGGCACCTGCCTGACGGCGTAGCGCACGACCGGTCGATCCGCGGCGCGTGCAGCGGCGGCCGAGCGTCGCCGCCGGCTGGGCGCGTCGGCCAGGCCGCGCGCGCAACGCCCTGCTCGACGAGGTGCTCCTCGATCGTGAAGGTCACGGAGCTTTCGAACCTGGCCGTCGTCAGGACGTGGCACTCGTGTCCGGCGTCAGCCAGCCACTCGACGATCGTTCGCAGGCTCTGCGTGACACCGGCAATCGGGTCGCTGATGCAGTGATTGTTCACCAGGAGAAAGCGCACGACTGAGCGTACAAACGAGGTCCGTCGCACGTCAACCAGAAGTACTCATGGTTCCGACAAAGGAGAGGGTGTCATGTTGCAGCAGGGAGATCAGAAGAACGAGTTGTGCGCGCAGGCGCAGAGTTTGTTGCAGGGCCGGTTGCGGCATACCCGCACCGCCGCGCTGGCACTGGCGCTCGTGCCGCTCGCCGCTATCGCGGTGAGCACGCAAGTCAACGAGCCGTGTCCGTCCGGCGGCATTTGCGGCACGGTCTTCTACGATACGGACAACGACGGCGTTCAGGATGCCGGCGAGCCGGGGATTCCCGGCGTGAGCGTGACGATTGTACTACATCGTTCGACGGAACGCAGTAGACGTTCACGGATCGCGACCAACAGCGATGGGTTATACGAGTTCGGAACGGGTATCCCGCAGGGCGAGTGGACGATCTGCGACGCAGATACCGCCCGTCACCACGGCGTCGCCGACCGATCAGGGAGGCGACGAGCGGCGGACAGTGACGGCACGCAGATCGGCCCGGCAACAGCGTCGCGAAGATTGACTGGGACGAGAACCAAGCCAGAGGACTCGCAGCACCGATTTCGGGTTCACCCAGTCGGCGGTTCAGCAATCCCGGCACCGGCACGCCCGGCTACTGGAAGAATCATCCCGAGGCGTGGCCGGTCGGATCGGTCACGGTCGGCGGCGTGATCTATACGAAAGCGCAAGCGATCGCCCTGCTGGACCAGGTGGGTAAGGACAAGTCCCTGACGATGTTCAGCTCGCTCGTGCCGGCGATGCTGAACGTGGCGATCGGCAACGACAGTACCTGCGTGTCGAGCACCATCACGCAGGCGCAGGAGTGGATGACCAAGTACGGGCCCGTCGGGAGCGGCGTCCACGCCGCCAGCTTCGCCTGGAAGGTGGGCGAACCGCTGCATCGCCTGATGGACAACTACAACAACGGCATGCTCTGCGCCCCGCATCGCGACTAGCGGCCCGAGGACCCCGGTGACCCGGTGGTCGGGTCATCGGGGTCGTATTCCGGTTGCCGTTGGATAGGTGCGCACCCGGCGCGGTATCATCCCTGTGGCGCCCATGCTGGCGACCCTTGATGCCGTCCGAGAAACCCTTCGCCAATAACCCGGTCGGTCGCACGATCGGCAGCTATCTCGTCGAGTCGCAGGTCGGTGCCGGCGGCATGGGCGAGGTGTATCAAGCGCGCGACACCAGGCTCGATCGTCTGGTCGCGATCAAGCTGCTGCCAATGGCGGTGACGAGCGATCCCGAGCGCTTCCGCCGCTTTCACGTCGAGGCGCGCGCGGCCTCCTCGCTCAACCATCCCCACATCCTCGTCGTCCACGACATCGGCGAGATCGACGGCCGTCCGTTCATCGTCACCGAGCTCGTCGCGGGGGAGACGCTCCGCCAGAAGATGGAGGCCGGTCGATCGCCGTTCGTGAGGCGATCGATATCGGCACGCAGGTGGCGAGCGCGCTCGCGGCCGCTCACGGGCGCGGCATCGTGCACCGCGACATCAAGCCCGAGAACATCATGGTCCGGCCCGACGGCTACTTGAAGGTGCTGGACTTCGGCCTGGCCAAGCTGTCGATGGTGGAAGACGACGGGGAGCGGGCCACGCTCAGCACCGACCCCGGGCTGATCATGGGCACGCCCGAGTACATGTCGCCGGAGCAGGCGGCGGGCGAAGAGGTGGACTTCCGCTCCGATCAGTTCGCCTTCGGCGTCGTCATGTACGAGCTCCTCTCCGGCCGCCGCCCGTTCCAGCGTCGATCCGCAGTCCTCTCGGCCGCGGCGGTCATCACGGATACGCCCGAGCCGCTGGCGCGCCTGCGGCCGGACCTGCCGCCACCGCTCTGGTGGGCGATCGAGCGCTGCCTGTCGAAGCGCAAGGACGAGCGCTACAACACGACCGACGAGTTGCATCGCGATCTGGCGACGATTCAGGGCCGCATCTCCGATGTCCGCTCACCGGCTGCGGTGCTGCCGCCCGCCAATCTCCCGGCCGCGGCCACGAGCCTGGTGGGCCGCGACGCGGACGCCGCCGCGGTGCAGGCCCTGCTCGAGCGGGCGGACGTCCGGTGGGTCACGCTCACCGGTCCGGGCGGAGTCGGCAAGACACGGCTCGCCGCGCACGTGGCGCGCACGATGAGCGACGCCTTCGCGGGCGCGACGTATTTCGTTCCGCTCGCCGGGGTCGCCGATGCCGACCATCTGGTGTCGGGACTGATGCTGATGCTCGACGTCCACCCCGGCGCCGGCGAGACGCCGTGGACGGCGGTGACGCGGCACCTGCGCGCGCTCGGCGCGCCGTTGCTCCTCATCCTCGACAACTTCGAGCACATTGCCACCGCGGCGGTGGAGGTGGCGGCGCTCATCGATCGCTGCGAGAGGGTCAAGATTCTGGCGTCGAGCCGCGCGCGCCTGAACATCAGCGCCGAGCACGAGTATCAAGTGTCGCCGCTCGTGATTCCTGACGGGTCGCGCGTCCGGCGCGCGGCGACGGTCGCCGACGTGCCGGCCGTGCGGCTGTTCGTCGAGCGGGCCCGGGCGGCGCGCGCCGGGTTCGCGCTTGACCGACGAGAACGCGGGCGCGATCGCGGACATCTGCCTTGCCCTCGACGGGCTGCCGCTCGCGATCGAGCTGGCCGCGGCGCGGGTCAAGATGATCCCGCCGGAGGCGTTGCTGGCGCGGGTGGCCGGCAAGAGCCTGTCGCTCGACGGCGGCGCGCGCGATCGGCCGGCCCGGCAGCAGACGCTGCGGGCGACGATCGATTGGGGTTACGAGCTGCTGACGCCCGCCGAGCAGCGGCTGTTCCGGCGGCTAGGCGTCTTCATCAGGGGCTGGACGCTCGAAGGCGCCGAGGCGGTGTGCGACGCGCGCCAGGATCTCGGCATCGACGTCTTCGACGGCGTGTCGTCGCTCATCGACAAGAGCCTGGTCCGGGCCGTGGATGGGGAGTTCACCGAGCCCCGCTTCACGATGCTGTCGACGATCCGCGAGTACGCGCTCGAACGGCTGCAGTCGGCGGGCGAATTGGCAGTACACGCGCAAGGCCCACGCCGCCTACTACCTGGTGCTGGCGGAAGACTCCGGCTCCGGTGCGGTCGCGCACACGGCGTGGCTGGCGACGTGCGACGTCGAATATGCGAACCTGCGCGCGGCCATGGACTACACGGTTGAGGCGCGCCTGGCCGAGTGGGCGATGCGGTTCGGCAACGCGCTCCTGCCGTTCTGGCAGGCGCGGGCCCGGTTGCAGGAAGGACGAGACGCGCTGACGCGTGCCCTGGCGCTGACATCCCCTGAGGAGGTGTCGTCCATTCGCGCCCGGGCACTCTTCACGCTCGGGACGATCGTCTTCCCAATGGGCGAGCCGAACCGGTGCGAAGCGCTGGCGGGCCAGGCCCTGGAGATCTATCGCAGTCTCGGCGATCTGCACGGGCAGGCCGTCGCGCTCAATTCCCTTGGCGTGAGCTATCACACCCAGCAGCGCTACGAGGAGGCCCGGCGCGCCTTTGGCGAAGCGGTGCCGATCTGGCGTGCGCTCGGGCTGGAGGAGGCCAGCGTCCGCACCCTCGCCAACCTCGCGTCAGTGGCCCTCGAGACCGGTGACGCTGACGGCGCCATCGCCATCTATCGCGACACCCGCGTGCAATGCGATCGCACCGGCGATGCCGCCGGCGCCGCCTGGGCGCTCAACGGCGAAGCGCGCGTGGAGCACCTGCGAAGCGCGTCTGCCATGGCCAGTCCCCTCTACGAAGAGGCGCTCCAGAGATTCGAGCGGATTCAGGATGGCTGGGGTGCAGGCGATTCGCTGCTGGCGCTCGGCCTGATTGCCGGCGAAACAGGCCAGCAAGTGACGGCGCGCGAGCGGTTGACGCGCGCTCTGGTGGTCTTTCAGAAAGTCGGAGACATCCGCGGCACGCTGCGAATCATCGAAGCGGCAGCGCACCTGGCCGCTCGGGACGGCCGGGCGGAACGTGCGCTCACGCTGGCCGGCGCAGCCGCGGCCGCGCGTCACACGCTCGCGACGCCCTTGCCGCGGCCGCAACAGGAACGCCTCGAAAAGACACTCGATGCGGCGCGACGACGGTCTGGCGCCGCAGCAGGCCGGTGCGGCCTGGATGCACGGCTGGTCACTGTCGGTGGACGAGGCGGTCGCGCTCGCCTTCGACGAGTAGTCTCAGCTGACGTTCACGGGGTCGAGCATCCGGCGAACGGCCGAAATCCGGTTCGCGGGAATCCCGGTGCGGCGCGCATGCTCCTGCACCGTGGCTTCATCAGGCGCCAGGTAGACGCAGTAGACCTTGCTCTCGGTGACGTAGCTGTGGAGCCACTGAATCTGAGGCCCGAGCGCACCGAGAGTTTCCATCGACTTCAGCGAAACGGCGCGCAGCTCGGCGTCGGTGAGCTGGCCGGCGTTGGGGATGTCCCGTTCGATGACGTATTGAGGCATGGTGGGTAGATCTTACTCCAGAGCAGGGGAGCCGTAGAGATGAAGCGTGTGGGGATGCCGGTCGTGATCGCGTTGGCGTGCACCGTGGGCGTAGCTGGTCAGTCGCAATGGCCGCAATGGCGCGGGCCGGCACTGAACGGGGTCGTGCCTGGCGATGCGCCGACGACGTGGAACGACTCCAGCCGGGTCAGCTGGAAGGTCGGAATACCGGGCCGTGGATTCTCGAGCCCGGTCGTGTCCGGGGATCGGCTCTTCCTGACGACGGCCGTCCCGACCGGGAAAGTCGCCCCCGCGGCCGAAGCTGCCGGCGGCCGCGGCGCCGGCGGCAATGCCGGGGTTGAAGAGCATCGCTTCGTCGTGATGGCAATCGATCGCGTCACGGGGAAGACCCTCTGGGAGCAGACCGCGACGACCGCGACTCCGCACGAAGGCTACCACCGGATTTACGGCAGCTTTGCGTCGAACAACCCGGCGACCGACGGGCGGCGGGTCTACGCCTTCTTCGGGTCACAGGGACTCTACGCGTACGACGTGAATGGCAAGCAAATCTGGAAGCGCGACTTCAACCAGCGGATGAAGATGCGCCTGCAGTTCGGCGAGGGCACCGCCGTGGTGCTCCATGAAGACAAGCTGATCACGGTGTTCGATCATCAGGAGCAGGGCCTGCTGGCGGTCACCGACGCGGCGACCGGCAAGGAGGTGTGGAGCATCCCCCGCAACGAAGGGTCGAGCTGGTCAACCCCGCTCGTCGTCACGCACCAGGGCCGGAAGCAGGTTGTCGTCACCGCCACGCCAAAGGCGATGGCCTACGACCTCGAGACCGGCAAGCTCGTCTGGGAAGTCTCGGGCCTCGGCCTCAATCCGATCCCGATGCCGATTCAGAGTGGCGACGTGGTCTACGTGATGAGCGGCTATCGCGACCCGAAGCTCATGGCCATTCGGCTCGGCCGCACGGGCGATCTGACCGGCACGGACGCCGTGCTCTGGGAAACGACACGCGGCCTGTCGTACACGCCGTCACCGGTTCTGCACGACGGCATTCTCTACCTTCTGACCGACAACGGTCAGCTGAGCGCGCTCGATGCGAAGACGGGCGTGCCGCACTATCAGCAGCAGCGCTTGCCCAAGCCATACAACTTCAAGGCCTCGCCGGTTGCCGTCAACGGCCGGCTC
Source organism: uncultured Acidobacteriota bacterium (assembly GCA_963847975.1). GTDB lineage: Bacteria > Acidobacteriota > Vicinamibacteria > Vicinamibacterales > 2-12-FULL-66-21 > DATBJJ01. The sequence continues at coordinate 71,776 of CAWKBU010000011.1, forward strand.
TATCTCGCATCCGAGGAAGAGGACGTCATCGTCGTCAAGATGGGGCCGTCGTACGAGGTGCTCGCGACCAACACGCTGGCCGATCAGTCCTTCATCGCGACACCGGTGGTCGTGAACGGAGACATGTACCTGCGCAGCCGAACACACCTCTTCCGCATCGTGAAGTAGGGTCGAGCGGTCGGGTCAATCCCGCGGCAGCGTGTAAGCGATGAGCCCTGTCGGTCCGGTGGGCGCGGCGCTGGCAGCCGCGGCAGCGGGTGCAGCGGCGGTGACGAGCAGGTATTGCCGTCCACCAAGCTCGTACATCGAGGGGGATCCGCTCGTCGGCCCGCCCAGTGGCAGCTCGGATAGTTGCCTGCCGCTGGCGCTGTCGTAGACGTGGACCTTACGGTCGGCGGCCGTGACGAAGAGCAGTCCCGTGGCGGTGGGGATGATCCCGCCCTTGGTCGTGCCCGCCGTGCCGGTCCCTCTCACGCCCTCGGTGACGAGGCGCAGGTCGTCGCCGAGCCCAATCTGCCACTTGATCGTGCCCTCGTTCAGGTCGTACGCCGTCAGCGTCGTGTAGGGCGGATTGACGATCGTGGGGTAGAGCCCGAAGCCGTCCGTCACGTAGCGGCCCTCCGCGACTGTTTCCTTGCTCCCGCCCCGCCCTGTGCGCACCTCTCCGGCCTGCAAGAGCCGGATGATCGTCGGCACGTTGAAACCGATGACGTAGACGCTGCCGTCGTGCGGATTGCCCGCCGTGCTGCCCCAGTTCGATCCGCCCTGATTGCCGGGCATGTGAATGACTTCGTCGAAACCAATGGGCGTGAACGGGCCTTCGTTTCGCGCCTTCAGAATGCGCTGCCGGAACTGCTCGCGTTCCCCTGGCGTGAGGATGTAAGGATTCAAGTCGTCGGCGGTGAACTTCTGGCGCGAGAAGGGCGGCGGTCGGGTCGGAAATGGCTGCGTGGGCCAGAGCGACTCGCCGGGGACCGTCGTCTTCTGCGGTACGGGACGTTCTTCGATCGGCCAAATCGGCGCGCCCGTGACGCGGTCGAAGACGTAGAGATATCCCGTCTTGCTGGCCATCGCGACGACGTCGATTGAACGTCCATCGTGACGAACGGTCGTCAGCTGCGGCGCCGAGTTGTTGTCGAGGTCCCAGATATCGTGGTGCACCGTCTGGAAGTGCCAGAGGCGTTTCCCGGTGCGCGCGTCGAGCGCGATCAGGCAGTCGCCGAAGAGGTTAGCGCCATGCCGGTTCCCGCCGTAGAAGTTGTACTTGGGGCTGCCGGTCGGAATGTAGATGATGCCGCGTGCCTGGTCGATCGACTGCTCGGCCCAGTTGTTGGCGCCGCCGACGGTCTTCCAGGCCTCGGCCGGCCACGTGTCGTAACCGAACTCGCCCGGGCGCGGCACCGTATGAAACGTCCACACCTTCGCGCCGGTGCGCACGTCGAAGGCGCGGATATCACCAGGCGCCGACGCGTACTCCTGATTCGTCGCCGAGCCAAGGATGATGAGGTTCTCGAAGACACGCCCCGGGAGGCGGCTCTGCTGGTTGACCGTGGAGGGATCGCGGTCGAGCCCCTCGCGCAGATCGACCCGGCCGTCGACGCCGAACGACGCGATGCCCTGGCCGGTGCGCGCGTCGATCTCCCGCAGGAAATTGTCGAAGCTGAAAATCAGGCGCCGATCCGAACCGTCCGCACTCTCCCAGTAGTTCACGCCCCGTCCGTTGAAACCCTGCACGCCCGGATGCGTCCAGATCTCCTTGCCGGTAGCGGCGTCGAGCGCCACGAACGTGCCCTTCGCGCCGAGAGTGTAGACGACGCCGCGCACGACGAGCGGGTTGAAGTCGGTCTGCCCTGGCGGGTAGGTCCACGCGACCTGGAGCCGGTGCACGTTGCTCTTGTCGATGCCGGTCGCCGCCACGAAGCGCGAGCTGTCGGGGCCACCCGCGTAGTCCCGCCACTCGCGCGGCGTCCTGATCTGGCCGGAGAGTGACAGTCTTGTGACCGCAAGTGCCAGCAGAATCGCTGCTGTGAACACGGGAACAAGCCAGCGTAGCGTTGGGGAAGGCTTTACGCAGATCATCGACGCGTCTCCGTGGCTCTCGGTGTCAATGAGTGGACAAGTCAACGACTTTGCAGCGTCGATCCCCGTTGCGCATCCAACATCGCGGCACAGGTCAGGGCACGCTGAATCAGTTCCTGGGGCGCGCCATGGAGGCGCAAAAGCGCGATCGCGTTTCGCGTGGTGGCCGCACCAGGGCGGAGCTGGTGATCGAAGATCAGCCCGTCCGGCCCGACGCTGTCGCCGAAATGAAACGGGTCATAGCGGTCGGGCACGAGGTCGACGAGCTCGCCATCGTGAGTGGCGGCGAGTCCGACATGCCGCCTGGGCGCGCCCGAACCGCCCACGAGCTGGAGGAGGACGGCCTGCCCGGCAGCGATACGTTCCACCGCATTCGTGCCGCGAAACAATTCATCCAGCAGGAATAGATGCGGGCCGGCGGAGGTACTACTTGCCGAAACGAGCTCGAGAAGTGACTCCACCTCAACGATGTAATAGCTTCGGCCGGTCAAGAGGTCGTCGGATCGACCGATACAACTTCGCACGTTGAACACTGGCGCCTGGTACTCCGCCGCCAGGCAGGTGTTCAGCGTCTGCGCCAGCACGGCTGTCACGCCGACAGTGCGCAGGAATGTCGACTTGCCAGACATGTTCGATCCGGTGATCAAAACGCCACGCCCCGGAGCCAGGCTGATCGTGTTGGGCACGGCATCGAGAACCAGAGGATGTCGAACGTCGATCAGTTTGGCGGGCGTGCCCGGCTCCAAAAAGCGGGGGCGGGTCCAGTCGGATCGACCGGCACGGAAAGACGCGACGCTGATTGCGGCGTCGACTTCGCCCATTGCCATGATCGCGCGTAGAAGTGCGCCACGGTGCGCGCGAAGCCCCCGGGCCCCAAAGTACACGCCATTGCCGTCGAGGAGAAGTACCAGGTTCAGGTACTGGTACACCGTGCTGATGACGTCGTTGAGCAGGGCGATGAGCGAGCCCGCGCGCATCGACAGCATCAGTGGGTCGCCACCAATCCACCTCGAGATAGTCTTCAGTTGACTCAGGTGTGGCACATCCGTCCCGATGGACCCGATGAGCGGCTGGACACCGTCGCGGGGGAGAAACTGAAGCGATTCAGCGGTCGCAACCACAGGCGCGACCTGCCGAAACGCCACTGCGAGCGGCTGAATTAGGCGATCGGTGGCGAAGCGCACGATGACGTTGATCACCAGGGCAGCGACAAGCGCCGGAACGATCTGTGGCGTGATCAGCGAGAAAACGAACAGCAGGAGCGTCGCCACGGTCAGCACTGGAAACAGCACGTACCATGACTGCGTCTCGATGGCATCCTGTCGCCCGAGCCACCAGAGATCGTACTCCATGCGGATCTCGCAAACGCGAGAGGACCTGCTGGGCGCGCTCTCGCGGGCCAGATTCGATCTCGAATCTGCTGACCAGCCGTTCGAACACCTCGAGGTGGTGCGCGATGGGGGCCGTTCGCAACCGGTGATAGAGCGCGTGTTGCCCGAGCGTGCTCTCGGTACGGTCGATGGCTGCGAATACTGCGTCGAGGTTGAGATCGTCCCAGGTGCGGGTATCCAGCGACTCTCCCGAACCAGCGTATGCGAGGCGCGCACGATGGGATGCGGCAATAGCCCCCATCTGCCGTTCGCGTTCGATCGGGTGCCCCCACGAGACGCGGAGCCGCGCACGCACCGCGGCGCGGTTCCGGCGGGTCGCGACGACTCCAATTGTCACGAGACCCACGATGGCGAAGAAGACGATCAGCATGTGCGGCGGCCTCACTGTAGCAGGATTTGTCAGTGGCCCGCGGGCCCGGACCGTGACCCGTCATCCCGACGTGACCTTGTGAACCCTGCCCGAGCGTCGACCGAACTCCGAGCGCTGAAGGAGGTCGATCAGGAGGTGCGCAAGTGCGGCTTCAGAAACCGGCCGGTGTGCGACGCCTTGCACCGCGCCACGTCCTCGGGTGTCCCGGCCACGACCACCTCACCGCCGGCGTGGCCGCCTTCGGGGCCGAGGTCGATGACGTGATCGGCGGTCTTGATGACGTCCATATGGTGCTCGATGAGGATGACGGTGTGCCCGGTGTCCACGAGCTGATTCAGCGAGGCGAGAAGGCGCTCGACGTCCGCCAGGTGCAGTCCGGTCGTCGGTTCGTCGAGGATGTAGACGGTGTGCTTCGAGCGCTGGAGCTTGCTGAGCTCGGTCGCGATCTTGATACGCTGCGCTTCGCCGCCCGACAGGGTGGTCGCCGACTGGCCGAGCGTCAGGTAGCCGAGGCCGAGATCGTTCAGGACCTCGATCTTCCGCGCCAGCGCCGGCTCGCTGGCGAAGAAGGCGACCCCTTCTTCCACCGACATGTTCAGCACGTCGTCGATCGTCTTCCCACGCACCGTGACTTCGAGCGTGTCGCTGTTGAAGCGCGCGCCTTTGCACGCGCCGCACGTGACCTCGACGTCGGGCATGAAGTAGAGCTGGGTGGTGATGACGCCCTCGCCCTGGCATTCCTCGCATCGCCCGCCCTTGACGTTGAAGCTGAACCGGCCGGGCTTGTAGTCGCGCTCGACCGAGAGCGGCGCATTCGTGAAGAGATCGCGGATGGTGTCGTAGAAACCGATGTAGGTCGCCGGATTCGAGCGGCTGTTGCGGCCGATCGGCGACTGGTCGATGCTGACGACCTTGTGCACGTGTTCGAGCCCGTCGACGCCGTCGTGTTCGCCCGGCAGCGTGCGCGTGTCTTCGAGCTTCTTCCACAGCGCCTTGAAGAGAATCTCGTTGACGAGCGTGCTCTTGCCCGACCCCGACGCCCCGGTGATCGCCACGAGCTTCCCGAGCGGCACGGTCACGTCGATCTTCTTCAGGTTGTTCTCGCGCGCGCCGCGCACGACGATCGCGTGGCCGTTGCCCTTGCGCCGGGCCTTCGGCATGGCGATCGCGCGCTTGCCCGAGAAGAACTGTCCGGTGGGGGACGCCTTGCACTTCAGGACGGCGTCGAGCGTTCCCTGCACCACGACTCGGCCGCCGTGCACGCCGGGTCCTGGTCCCATCTCGACGACGTGATCGGCGGCGCGGATCGTGTCCTCGTCGTGCTCGACGACGATGACCGTGTTGCCGATGTCGCGCAGGCTCTCGAGCGTCGCGATCATCTTGGTGTTGTCTTTGGGGTGCAGGCCGATGCTCGGCTCGTCGAGGACGTAGAGCATCCCCATCAGGCCGGAGCCGATCTGCGTCGACAGCCGGATGCGCTGCGACTCGCCGCCCGAGAGCGTGCCGGAGCGGCGGTTGAAGTTGAGGTAGTCGAGCCCGATGCCGAGCAGGAGCTTCAGCCGCGAGCGGATCTCGCCGAGCACCTGACGGCCCGCGTCCGCGCCGCGGCCGGCCGGCTTGATCGTGCCGAGGAAGGTCTGCAGTTCGTCGAAATTGAGCTGCCCGACATCGTGAATGCTGCGCCCGCCGATGGTGAAGAGCAGCCGCGTCGGCCGGACGCGCGCCCCCTTGCAGTCGGGGCACGTGTGCTCGACCATCACCTTGTCGAGCCACGCTTCCATCTTCGAGTTCGCCTCCCCGCGCTGGCGGTAGCGGCGATAGTAGCGCTCGATGCGCCGGGCGATGCCGGTGAAGCCGACTTCGCGGCCCTCGTGCTCCGGCGGTTTCACCTTGGCGTCGGGTGGTGACGTCACCGGAATCTTGCGCGGCTCGATGCCGTAGAGGATGGCGTGGCGGACTTTCTCGGGCAGTTGCTGCCACGGCGAGTCGAGCGCGAAACCGAGCGCGTTCGACAGGCTGAACATCACCCGTCCGTCCCAGGTATCAGGGTTGTACTTGAACGCCTCGCGCACGAAACACCCGCCGAGGATGCTGCGCTTCGGATCCGGGATGAGGAGCTCGGGATGCGTCAGCTTGTCGACGCCGAGCCCGCCGCACGTGCGGCAGGCGCTCTCCGGGTTGTTGAAGACGAAGTAGTCGGGGCCGATGTCGCCGTAGACGAAGTGATGCGTCGGGCTGCAGAGCGCCTTGTAGAAGCGGTCGGCGTCCGCCTTGCCGGCGCCCTTCGCGCCCTTTGCGACGATGTGGACCTGCAGCAGCCCGTCGCCCACGAGGAGCGCGGCGGCGATGCCCGCCTTGATGGCCTTCTCGTGCCTGCGTCCGACGACGAAGCGGTCCACGACGGCGTCGATGTGGCGGACGTCCGCATCGTCGATGGTGGTCTTCTCGGACAGATCGATGGGCTTACCGTCGAGAATCAGCCGGCGGCAGCCTTTCTTGCGAACCTCGGTGAACACGAACTCGAGGTCTTCGCCGTAGACCTTGAAGACCGGCGCGCGCAGCTCGACTTCGGTGCCCTCCGGCAACGAGAGGATGGCCTCGAGAATCTGACTGGACGTGCGGTTCGGTGCGGCCTCGCCCGTTCGCGGGCAGTGCGCCTGCCCGATGGTCGCAAACAGCAGGTTGAGGTAGCTCGAGATGTCCGTCATCGTGCCGACGGTGGAGCGCGGGTTGTTGGCGAGCGTCTTCTGCTCGATGGAGATGACCGGCGACAGGCCGAAAACGAAGTCGACGTCGGGCTTGGCAATCTGGGCCACGAACCGCTTGGCGAAAGTCGAGAGCGATTCCATGTAGCGCCGCTGGCCCTCGGCGTAGATGGTGTCGAACGCCAGGCTCGACTTGCCCGAGCCGGAGAGACCGGTGACGACGACGAGGCGGTCGCGCGGGATCTCGACCGAGATGTTCTTGAGGTTGTGCACGCGCGCGCCCTGAACGGCGACGGTCGTGCGGGCGGCGGGTCTCGGGCTCATCGCGGTGTCCACTCGTCTTCGTCAGTCGGCCGCGCGCCCGGGTCCGCCAGGCACACGAACGCCAGCTCCTGGACGTCGACCGTGCTCTTCCGGGTCAGCCGCGCACGGACCGACACCTTGCTCGATCAATTCCTGATCGGCCAGATACTCGCACGCCGTCGTCACCTCGCTCACGTCGAAGTGCCGCTTGAAGTGATTCTCGATCTCCGTGCACGACCGGGCTTCGCCGGCGTCTCGGAGGTAGGCCAGGACCGGCGCGAAGAGCGACGGCGCTCGCGACGCCAGGTAGTCGTCGACCGCCTCGAGCGCCGCGACGACGCTCGAGCGGCTCTTCTTGGTGTTCAAGAGCTTGACATAGATGGTTTCGAAGAGGGCAGGGTTGAGCTTCATCGCCTGCGGGATGACCTCGCGATCGGCGACCATCCCCGCGCCGATGACTTCAATTTGTGCGAGCGCTGTCGCGGCGTACAGGATCCAGAGCGCCGTGTAATCGAGGTCGCCGCGCGTGACCAGCCACTTGTGGGCCTTGTCGATCGCCGGGATGGCCCAGGTTGCGGCCCTCAGGAGCTGGATCTCCTGGTCGCGGGCGCCCAGCTGATGCAGCCCCTCGCACAGCCGCGCGATCGATGCGTCGTGGGTGTAGAGGAGCCGGCCCTTGGCGAGCAGCGAGTGCATGAACGAGTTCTGGACCGAGCCCTCGACCATGCGCCGGAACTCGGTCCGTGGAATCAGGAAGGCGTGCACGTTGACGCCCTCCGCGTAAAGCGCCATCGATCCCGCCGGCACTTTGCTGTCGTCGATCGTCACGAGGACGAGGTCGATGTCGGACTTCGCCCAGACGGTATCGTGAGCCAGGCTGCCGCAGAGGAGCGTGGCCAGGATGCTGCGATCCTGCTGCACCTCGGCCACGAGCGAGTCGAGGGCGGCGGTGAACGTCTGCCGGGCTGAGTGGTCGGCCATGCCAGTGACGAGACTGGCAAGAGTTTAGCTGAACGGGGTCTACCGGGCAGAAGGCCCGAGACGATCGGGCCTACCCCGCGTTGAAATGGGGCAAGGCCTGAAGGCCACTGGTCTTGGGTCTCACCTGGTCGGTCGTTCCGCGCACGGCGGCGCGATGCGCGCGGCGCTCGTCGCTGTCGATGCGCAGCGTGAACCGGTTGTCAGTGCCGTCGCCGCTCCACGGCATGCCACCGCTTCGCCGCCTGATCGCAATGAGGAGCCACGCGAGTCCGGCTCCGAGGCCCAGGGCGATGATCGTCGCCAGACGAATGCGCGGGTCGGCGATGGCAACGGCCACGACGGCGGCGACCATGCCCAGCCCGCCAATCCCTTCGACCTGAATATGGGCCATGTTGATGAGGGACGGTGACGGGGCGGCGAGACGCCGCGGCACGACGACGGACGGTGGGCCTTGGCGTTTCAAGGCGATGAGAAGAGCGAGGACGAAACCGCCGAGTAGCCCAGGGACGAGGACGAGGAGTAGGGGTTCCATAGCGCCTCCTGTTGACTACATTGTACTGAGTACAATAATACAAGTCAAGCGGAAACGGTTCAGCGAGCGGTCGGCTTGAGCGTCACGCGCTGACGGGTCCGGGCCGACTCCCGTGCCGCCTCGAGGATTTCGGTCGCGATCAGGTTGTTCTCGAGCGACGACAGCGCGTTCGGCTTCCTCGTGCCGCGGACGACGGCGATCAAGTGCGAGATCGAATCGCGCTCGTCCGGCGGGAGCGGATCGAGAGTGACGCTTCGTTCGGGCTCCTTGGGCAGGGCCACGCGCAGGCTCGAGCCGCCGGTGGCAATCGCCAGGCCGTGAGCACCGTAGACCTCGAAGTCCTTGCGATTGTACGGCCAGTTCCACGATGCCTGGATGATGCCCTGGGCCTTCGGGTACTCCAGCAGGATCGTCGCTTCGTCGTCGACGCGCGGGTAGACGTCGGGCTGAAAATGCTGCGTGACGGCGGTGACCGCGGACGGACGCTGATTGTCCATCATCCACGTCATGAGGTTGGCGCCGTAACAACCGAAGTCGAACAACGCGCCGGCGCCGTTGCGGACCGGATCGGACAGCCAGTCGAGAAACTCCGGCTGGACGTTGATCGCCTTGGGACCACTGTGACCGTCGAGCGCGACCATCTTCCGGATGTCGCCGGCGGCGCGGCGCTCCTTGACGAACGTCCACATCGCGCCATGACTCTGGTACCAGGTCGTCTCGTAGTTGACGAGGACCTGAATGTTTCCCTTCTCGGCCGCGCGGCGGATCCGCTGCGCGTGCGCGTTGCTCACCGCCAGCGGCTTCTCCATCATCACGTGCACGCGCCGGGCGGCCGCCGCCTCGACGACCGCAGGATGATCGAACGTGTTGGTGAAGGAGGCGATGGCGTCGGGCTTGGAGCGATCGAGCAGGGCCGCGAGATCGGTGAAGAGCACGCTGTCGGGCAGCTTGTAGGTCGCGCCGTACTTGCGCAGCAGCTCCGCGTCAGCGTCGAAGACGCCGACGATCTCGACGTCCTTTCGTCCCTGGGCGCCGCGCAGGAAGCCGCTCACGTGGCCGTGCACCAGCCCGGCGATGGCCAGCCGGAGCGGCGGCGGTTCCTGCGCCCGCGGCAGCGGCACGCTCGCCGAAACGACGACCATCAGGACCACGCAGCCGAGTGCCTTCATCGCCGCCACCTCTTGTTGTTTTTCCTGCTTGCCGAGCCGGTATCTCGCCACCATAGTAATGGTGCCCCGGCGGACCGGCGCAACATTCGCCCAACGAAATAGCCGCGCGCGTTCGTCTAAGCCCTGGGCACTCAAGTTCAAGAGAGGGACGAGTATGCGACGCTGGCTGGAAACGCTCGGGCAGGACATCGGCTACGCCATGCGCTCGTTTCGGCGCAGTCCGGCGTTCGTGCTGGTCGCGCTGCTGTCCCTGACGCTTGGCATCGGCGCCACCTCGGCCATTTTCAGCGTGATCTACGGCGTCCTCATCGCGCCGTATCCGTATGCCAGACCCGGGGAAATCTGGGCGCCGGAGGCGCGCGCCCTCGACGGCCGCGGCGGACATGGCTACGCGCTCGAGGAGCTGCGGGCGCTGTCCGAGGTGCCGGCGTTCGCCGATGTGATGGCGACCTCGATGGAAACCGTGCTCATGACGGGCGAGTTCGCGCCCGAGAGTTTCGGCGGCGTCCTCCTCTCGGGCAACGCGTTCAACTTCCTCGGCGTCCCGCCCGTCGTCGGCCGGACGATCCAGCCGACCGACATTCGTCCCGATGGCCAGGCTGAACCGGTGGTCGTGTTGAGCCACCGCCTGTGGCTGCGACTCTTCGAGGGGAGTCCCGCCGCCGTCGGCCGGACGCTGCGGCTGAACGGACGGCCGCACACGATTATCGGCGTCATGCCGCCGCGGTTCGGCTGGTACGGCAACGACGGATTCTGGCTTCCGCTCTCGCCGGCCCGCACGGATATCCCGGGGATCAATCCCATCGTGCGCCTGGCGCCCGGCGTGTCGAGCGCCGTCGCCGAGGAGCAGCTCGGGGCGTTGCATCAGCGGCTGGCCCAGGAGAAGCCGGCGACGTTTCCGAAGCAGGGCTTCACGACCAGGCTGCGGAACTACCTCGATGTGACGGTGGCGAGCGGCGAGATGCGGACCAGCCTGCAGCTGCTCCTCGGCGCGGTCGCGTTCCTGCTCCTCATTGCCTGTGCCAACGTCGCCAACCTGCAACTGGCGCGCGGCACCGCCCGGGCGCGCGAGATGGCCGTTCGGATGTCGATTGGCGCCGGTCGGGTCCGCCTGTTGCGGCAGCTGCTGACCGAGAGTGTCTTGCTGTCGCTCGCCGGCGGTCTCTTCGGCGTGCTGTTCGCGTTCGGCGCCATCCAGACGATCGTGGCGATGATGCCCGAGTTCTACGTCCCCAACGAGTCGCGGGTCGCGGTCAACCTTCCCGTGCTTGCCTTCGCCCTGGTGGTCTCGGTTCTCACCGGTATCGTGTTCGGTCTGGTGCCGGCGCTGCACACCTCCCGGTCCGACATCACGGATGCGCTCAAGGCGGGCCGCAGGACCGGAACCGGCACGCAGGGCGGCCGCACGCGGAACCTGCTGGTGGTGATTGAGGTCGCGCTGTCAGTCGTGCTGCTCGTCAGCGCCGGCTTGACCGTGCGCACGTTCTTCGTCCTTCAGAACATGGACGCCGGACTCACGGTCGATCGCGTGCTGCTCATGGGCGTGCCGCTGCCCCCGGCCAAGTACGCGACCCTCGACGAGCGCAACCGGTTCGCCGAGGAACTCCTGGAACGGGTTGGCGCTCTCCCCGGTGTCGAGGCGGCCACGCTCGGCCACCCGTTCGGCAGCCCGCAATCGCCGTTCACGATCGTCGGACAGAATCCGGACGAATCGAAGCGGCTCGCGGTCAACCTGGTGGGCTCGAATCATCTGCGAACGTATGGCATTGCCCTGCGCGGCGGCCGCATGTTCGACGCGTCGGAGGCCCGCCGCGGCGATCGCGTCGCGCTCGTCAACGAGGCGGCCGCCAAGCTCTGGCCCGCGGGTGAGAATCCGATTGGCGCCCGGCTGCGGCTCGGCGTCCTCGAGCGTCCGCCCGCGCGCACGCTGGCCGATACGACGCAACCGCCCGAGGTCACGATCATCGGCGTCATCGCCAACACCCGCAATGCCGGGCTCCGGGCGGAACCGCTGCCGGCCGTCATCCTGCCGTATTCGATCATCGCTGCGTCGCAGCGCATGCTGGCAGTGCGGAGCGCCGCCGGGGATCCGAACCTGCTCCTCAATCCCGTGCGCGCCGCGGTGCAGGCGATGGATGCGGAACAGCCGCTGGGCCGCCCGATCACGGTCCGCGAGATCCTTGGCCAGGAAGTGGTTCAGCCGCGCTTTACGATGGCGCTGTTCAGTGCCTTCGCCGCCCTCGGCCTCGCGCTCGCGGCGGCGGGCATCTACAGCGTCCTGTCGTTCCACGTGACCCGGCGCACCCACGAACTGGGCCTGCGCATGGCGCTCGGCGCGCCACGGCGTCACGTGCTGGGCTTGATGCTGACGATGGGCGGTCGGTTGGTCCTGACGGGGCTCGTCGTGGGCGTGGCGGCAAGCGTGGCCTCGACGCGGCTCCTGCGCAGTCAGCTCTTCGGCGTCCAGGCTGCCGATCCGCTCGCGTATGCCGCGGTCATCGCCCTGCTCGGTCTCGTGACTCTGCTGGCCTGCTACATCCCCGCGCGGCGCGCCGCCGGGGTCGATCCGATCGTGGCGCTGCGCCAGGAGTGAGCGGACGAAACCGAACGGGCCGCCAGGTGACGGCCCGTTCGCAACCCGCTGGCGCCGGTGCGTCGCTATGGTGTCGCCAACGCCGCTTCCATGTGATCCACCGCCGCACGTTCGGCGTCCTCAATCCTCCCAACGACCACCGCGATCTCCGCGTATAGCCCTCGCGCCGCATCCTTGGTCAGCTTGCACCCGGCCGCGATGGTCTGCAGCTCCTGCACGCGGTCCGCGCACGATCGCGACGCCGCGTCGCCACCCGTGTCTTCGTCTTCGAGACGCGCGTCGGCGGCGGTGCACACTTTCCGGACCGTCGCGTCATCGCAGTGTGCGACCAGGTCGGCAATCGCGGTCCAGAGCGCGCCGGCTTCGCGATAGGCAGCGGCGGCTTTGGTGAGCTGCGGCGCGTCGAGGGTGCGCGCCGAGTCGTCCAGGAAATCGGCATACAGGCCGCGCCCGGCCTGCGGCGCCGATAGACATTCGATCGACTCGTGGAGCCGTTGGAGTCCGGCACACGCGCGCGCGCCTTCGGCAAAGAGCGTCGGCCAGCCGCGCTTGTCCTTCGCGTCGCCGAGCATCTGACGCCACTTCCCGAGGCCGGAGAAGCCGCAATTGCTCCAGAAGGACTTGGGCACTGCCGGTTCGACGTAGCGCTTCGCCGTGTCCGCGATCGCGGCGCGGAGCGCGCGCGTCGCGTCGTACCGTGGGGCGGGGCCGTCGAACGTCACCAGGCGGTTCTTGGCGTGCCGGTAGGCTGCGCGCGCCTGCGACAGGCGCGCCCCGCTCAACCGCCGGGGATGCGCGGCCCGATCGTCGATCCAGAAGTCGTCGCCATCGCGCCCGGCGACCGCGACCACGTGCGGCCCGCCGCCGACGAAGGCCGCCGGCAGTCCAGTCCACGGCAGCGACGCGGCATCGGTGACGCAGAGCGCCGCCTTGCCAGCCGCGAGCGCGGCATCGAGCGCCTTGCGCGCCACGACGGGACTCGTGGTCTCGCTGACGGTCACGGTTCGCCCGACGCGCGATACGCCCTCGGCGATGTAGACGTCGGGCATCGAACGGCTGCGGAGCGCGAGCGACACGAGAGGCGGCCATCCCTTGTACTCGAAGACGGCGTAGAGGAATCCCGGCCCGCCACAGAGTCCGTTGACGAGCGACTCCGTGTAGGGAGCGCCATCGAGCGGCGAGACGGCGCCGATCGAGGTCAGCAGGTTGCGGAGCGCAGCCGTGCCGCTCTGGATCCCACCGAAGGTGTTGTAGCCGGGAAGAACGCCCGGGAAGGAGTGGCGCGCCGGGGAGGCACTGGCGTTGCCGAGCACCTGCGCGCGAGCGGCAGTGTAGCGCTCGCCGGTCTTGTCCATGCGCTCGCGCACGAGCGCCTTGAAATCACGACGTTTGGTCATGACGCGGTCCTTTCGGTCACACCAATGGCCGCGTGCCCGCCCGCACGTGTCCACTGGTCCGAATGGACGACCAAACCGAGGATCCGGAGGGGAAGGCCCCCCTTTGCTCCGCGCGAGTGGCCCAGGTGCGGTGGACCGATGGGAGTTGGGCGACGGATCGATTCGCCAGCGGCAAGATTACTCAGGCTGGGCTGGCTGCGCAAGGGGAACCAAAGCACGATTCCGCGCCTGAGGTCTGGGCACAGCCGTTGCAGGTCTAATCGGGATGACCAACCTCTTGCGCGGAAAGTTCCAACCTTCGGGTGAATGGCAGGGGGCTGTGCTTCTCGTCGTGATCTGCTTGGTACTCATGGCGGCTGGCTTCACGATGACCACCTCAACCAGCGCCCGCAGCCCGCTTCCGCCTATCGCGCTCGGCGATGTCGCCGACGCTCAGGTCGTCGAGATTCGCGACCAGCGGGGCCGCGTCGTGCTGACTGGAGAGTTTCGGTCAAGCGTCGACAAGCTCGGGAACACCGAGAAGGACGCGCCGTTGACGGACAAGCAGGGCCGTACCGTCATCGGCGAGGTGGAGGTCGAGATTCCTTCGGCGGCGCGCACGAATCGCCGGCCCGAACTGGAAGTCGATATCCTTGGTCTCCCAGTGCGGGAGACATTCACGGTCGTCATCGACGATCGGGTCGTCGCCAGCTTCATGACCGACGACCGAGGCAGCGTGGACATGGAGCTCCAGGAGGGTGAGACGCCGGCCTTTCCGGATAGCTCTGGAGGCTCGGTGCCTCCCAGCTCTCAACTTGCCGAGTGCCCGCCCTTCGGCGAGACGCCTGTTCCGCCCGCGACCGAGCGCTGAGCCAGCGGCGCGTTTTTCCCTTCAGCGAATCAACCCGCCGGGAATCAGACCGCTCGGAACCTGCTTCGGGATCTGCTTGTCGAACCCGTCGTCGTTGAGGGCGTTCAGGAACTCGATGATGTCGGACCCGCCGCGGCGGACGTTGAGCTGGGTGAGCAGGGGATCCAGCTGGTCGCGCCGGACGTTGGGGTTGCGAACGCGACGCCGGCCGTTGTTGTAGAAGCCGAGCACATCCTGGAGCGTCGCCAGCGTGCCGTTGTGCATGTAGGGCGCGGTGTAACGCAGGTTGCGCAGCGACGGCGTGCGGAATGCGTAGCCGTTGGCGATCCCGGTGTCAGAGCTGTGCACCTTGGCGTTGTCGGCCACTCCGAGCACGTGCGGCTTGAAGTCGGAAAACATCGGGCCGGCATGGCAGTTCGCGCATCCGACGCGATCGAAGGTTTCCATACCTCGGACCTGTGCGCTCGTCATCGCGCTGAGGTCGCCGCGCGCGTAACGATCGAATGGCGAGTTGGTGGCGAGAAGGCTGCGCTGAAACGCCGCGAGCGCTTTACCGAGGTTGTCGGCCGTCACCGGCTGGTTGCCGCCGAAGGCGGTTCTGAAAAGCGTTCTGTACTCGGCGATTCGTCCAGCCTCGCGACGACCTCTTTCAAGGCGTTGGCCTCGCCATACGCATCGCCACGCATCTCTTCGAGCGACTCGATGGGCTCGAGCGCCTGCGCCTCCAGGCCTGATACGCGCAGGTCCCAGAACATCGGTGCGGCGACGGGATCGTAGTGCCCGGCCTGATCGAGACCATTGAAGGCGACGTTGAGGATGGTCTGGCTGTTGCGCTTGACGAACGGGACGGTGTTGGGTTCTTCGAACCGCCGGCGGCCTCCAAGGCCAACGCCGTTGACGCCAATCGAGACGTCGATGTTGTCGGCGTAACCCAGGTCAGGATGGTGGCAGGTGGCGCAGGCGACGTCTTTTCGCCCCGACAGGATTGGATCCCAGAAGAGCAGCCGTCCCAGCTTGACCTTCGCGGGCGTGGAAGGGTTGTCGGCCGGGCTTCGCGCCTCGGCTGGCAGCGCACGGCTTGCCGGCTGCGCACCGCTGATGTCCGTGGACCGGACGACGACAGCCAGGATGACCGCCAGGGAAACGGCGGCGGCCACCTTGTAACGGAAGGTGGTGATGCCCATCGATTGGCAGGATCTCACGACGTTCGAAGAGTGTCTATGACAAGAATGTGGCAGAACTGGGACGAGCCGCAGCGCGGGTCAGGAGTCCCAACCTGGACCTCCGGCAACCGCTGTCGCGCGGCGTGAGTAGAATGGGGCCCATGGACATGCCTCGGCGGGAGTTCCTCGCACTGGGTGCAGCGGCGGTCAGCGTCACGGGCACTGCCCGGCTGGCGTTCGCGCGGGATGGAGTCGACATGTATGGACTGATCGGAAAGATGACCGCCGTCGCGGGCAGGCGCGACGAGCTCGTCGCGATTCTGCTCGCCGGCGTAGGCGAGATGCCCGGCTGCCTGAGTTACATCGTCGCGACCGATCCGGCCGATGCCAATGCCATCTGGATCACCGAAGCGTGGGATAGCAAGGCCAGCCACGACGCGTCGCTGTCGCTCCCGCAGGTCAGGGCCGCGATCGCCAAGGGGAAGCCTTTGATCGCCGGCTTCAGCGATGGCGCCATCACCACCCCGGTTGGCGGCCACGGCCTCGTCGCGGGGAAGGTCTGATGCCCGGCGAGCGGAGTCGGGTGGTCTTCCTGCTCGACGTCGACAACACGCTGCTCGACAACGATCGCGTCACCGCCGATCTCAAGCGCTACCTCTTCAAGGCCGTTGGCGCCGAGCGCGAAGAGCGGTACTGGGCGATTTTCGAAGGACTGCGATCCGAACTGGGATACGCCGACTACCTGGGCGCCCTCCAGCGCTATCGGCTGGAACGCCCGCGCGATCCCAATGTGCTCGGCCTGTCATCGTTCCTCGTCAACTATCCGTTCGCGAACCGGCTGTTTCCGCAGTCGCTCGATGTCGTCGAGCATCTGGGGCAATGGGGTCCGACCGTCATCTTGTCCGACGGTGACGTCGTGTTTCAGCCGAGGAAAGTCGAGCGGTCCGGGCTGTTCGATGCCGTGGAGCACCGCGTCCTCATCTACATCCACAAGGAGCATGAGCTCGACGACGTGGAGGCGCGCTACCCGGCGGATCACTATGTGCTCGTCGACGACAAGGTGCGGATTCTGACGGCCATCAAGAAAGTGTGGGGTGGGCGCCTCACGACCGTCTTTCCGCGGCAGGGCCACTACGCGCACGACAAGAGCGTCGCCAACTTTCCGCGACCCCCGACGTGACTGTTGAGCGTATCGGCGATCTGCTGCGACTCAGGCGATCTGCACGACTCTGGTCCGGGCGTGCGTCGCGCCAAATCTGCGCGGCACGCAGATGCGGCCTAGGACCGCTGACTGTCCCGCGGTCAGGAGTGTCCCGGTTGAGTGTCCCCGCAGTTATACTTCGCGGATGCGCTCACGAGTCGTTCGGCCGCTCGCCCTCGTTCTCTTCACTCTCAGCTTGAGCACCTCGCCCGGGGCACGGGCGGAACCCGACTGGTCGCGATTCCGCGGGCCGAACGGTTCGGGCATCTCGACGGCGACCAACGTGCCGATCGAGTTCGGGCCGCAGAAGAACCTCATCTGGCGGCTGGCGCTGCCGGGCGGGCACTCGTCGCCGATCCTCATCAACGACCGCATCTACCTGACGGCCTACCGTGCCGAGACGCTCGTGACGATCGCCATCGATCGGCTGAAGGGCACCATCCTCTGGGAGCGCTCGGCCCCCCAGGTCAAGACCAAGGTCGTCGACAAGCGCAACAATCCGGCCTCGCCGAGCCCGGCGGTCGAAGCCGACAGCGTCTACGTCTTCTTCCCCGACTACGGCCTGATCGCGTACGACGCCGCGGGCAAGGAACGCTGGTCGATGCCGCTCGGTCCGTTCAACAACATCTACGGCATGGGCGCCTCACCGGTCATCGTCGGCGATCTCGTGATCCTCGCCTGCGACCAGAGCCTCAACTCGTACATCATGGCCGTGAACAAGCGCACCGGCCGGGTGCAGTGGAAAGTGGATCGGCCCGAAGCCAAGAGCGGGCACTCGACGCCGATCGTCTGGCGCGGGCCGGACAAGAAGGATCAGATTCTCGTGCCGGGCTCGTTCCTGCTGACGTCCTACGACGCCGCCACCGGCCGGAAATTGTGGTGGGTGGGCGGCTTGTCGTTCGAGATGAAATCGACACCCGTGATCGGCGGCGACACGATCTACGTGAACGGCTACGGCGCGCCCGTCAACGATCCCGGCAAGAAGGTCAACGTGCCGCCCGCCGACGAGGTGTGGAAGACGATTGACGCCGACGGCAACGGGACGATCTCGAAGACAGAGTTCCCGAAGTACACCGCCGCGTTCTGGTTCGACGCCACCGACCTCGATGCCAACGGGTCGCTGACCAAGGACGAGTGGGCGTATTACCGTGCCGCGCTCGACTCCGAGAACGGCATGCTCGCCATCCGCCTCGGTGGCTCGGGCGACATGTCCGACAAGGCCATCCGCTGGAAGTACCAGCGCAGCGTGCCGCAGCTGCCTTCGCCGCTCCTCTTCGGCGGCGTCCTCTACATGGTGAACGACAACGGCATCATCACGACGCTCAACCCCGAAACGGGCGAGCTCATCAAGCAGGGCCGGCTCACCGGTGCGCCGGGACCGCACTTCGCCTCGCCGACCGCGGCCGATGGCCACATCTTCTTTACGAGCGAGCCCGGCGCGGTCGTCGTGGCCAACCCTGGTGGCGACCTCACGCCGATCGCCGTCAACGACCTGGCCGAGGACACCTACGCGACACCGGCGTTTGCCGATGGCCGCATCTACGTGCGCACATCCGCGGCGCTCTACGCGTTCGGCAAGCCCTGAGCAGTTTCGTCGCCCTTCAGACAAGCGAGGACTCCATGCGTCGAGTGTGTGCCGTTGCGCTGATCGTCTCCGCCGTGACCGTCGTTGGGGCGACCGGGGCAGCCAGGGAAGCTGGCATTCGCCTTCCCACGCAGTGCTCCGGAAGCGCAGGGCATCTCGTCTTCGGCGATCCTGGCATTCGTCGAGGAAGCCGAGCAGAAGCTCGATGCGCTCCACAGCATCATGATCGTGCGCCACGGGCAAGTGGTCGCCGAAGGCTGGTGGGGTCCGTACGCGGCCGACGAGCCGCACATGATGTTCTCGCTCAGCAAGAGCTTCACGTCCACGGCCGTCGGCCTGGCGGTCGCCGAGGGCAAATTGAAGGTCGATGATCCCGTCCTGGGCTTCTTTCCCGACGAAGCGCCGGCGGCGCCGAGCAACAACCTCAAGGCGATGCGCGTCCGCGATCTGCTGACGATGTCGACCGGCCATCACGACGAGGACATCCAGAAGTTCCCGTACCAGTCGGACGAGAGCGTCGTCAAGGCCTTCCTGGCGCGGCCGGTCGCGCACAAGCCCGGGACGTTCTTCGTCTACAACACGCCCGCGAGCTACATGCTGTCGGCGATCGTGCAGAAGGTCACCGGCCAGCCCGTGATCGAGTACCTGCGCCCGCGGCTCTTCGAACCGCTCGGCATCGCGAACCCGACCTGGGAGGCGAGCAAACAAGGCGTGTCGTTGGGCGGTTTCGGGTTGAGCGTGCGGACCGAAGACATCGCGCGCTTCGGGCAGCTGTACCTGCAGAAGGGGCAGTGGCAGGGAAAGCAGCTCCTGCCCGCCGACTGGGTCGAGACCGCCACGTCGCGCCTGATGTCGAACGGCAGCTCGCCGACGAGCGACTGGGAGCAAGGCTACGGCTATCAGTTCTGGCGCAGCCGCCACGGCTTCTACCGCGGTGACGGCGCGCACGGGCAGTTCTGCCTGATCCTGCCGCAGTACGACACCGTCATTGCGATCACGAGCGGCACGCGCGACATGGGGTCGGTGATGAACCTCGTCTGGGATCGACTCGTGCCGGCCCTGAAGGCTGGGACATTGACGGCCGATGCCGCGGCGAATCGGAAGCTCACCGCGAAGCTCTCGACCCTCAAGCTGAAGATGCCGTCAGGCACGGCCACGTCAGCGGCCGCCCAAGCCGCGGCGGGGAAGCGCTACACCTTCGACAAAGAACCCTCAGTCGATCGAGTCGATCACGCTCGAGCCGGCTCCGCCGGCCGGCGGCGTGTCGCTCGCGCTGCGGATCGCCGGCACCGATCAGCGGCTCGCGGTCGGGCACAACGACTGGAAGAAGGGGACGCTGACGACGGGCAGCTCGCCCGACGCCGTCGCCGCGAGCGGCGCATGGACGAGCAGCGACACCTACACGCTTACCGTCGCCCGCTACCGCACGCCGTTTACGACGACCTATCAGCTGCGGTTCGCTGGCGATCAGCTGTTCGTCAAAGCGGAACAGAACGTCGGCGCGGCCGACACGCGGATATCGGAGTATGTCGGCAAGCTCTCGACAGCGGCAGCGCTGCCCCAGTCGCGCCACCAGCCCTTTAGCCCCAGCTCCGGACTGTCCAAAAGCCTCTGACCGCAGAGCTCGCCGAGAACGCAGAGAAACAAGGAATGTCTCAGCGTCCTCTGCGACTCTCCGCGGTAAGAGGCTTTTGGCGCGCGAAGAGGGTTCGATCAGCACCCCTCGACACAATTACGAAACTTTTCGTCGTTCCGACTCAGTCTCATCCCACATGCTGCGCGATCTCCGCTTCACTTTCCGGCTCATCGCTAAAGAACGTTGGTTCTCGGCGGCCGCCGTCGTTGCGCTCGCCCTCGGGATCGGCGTCAACGCGGTGGGGTTCACGCTCATCAATGCGGCCTTTCTGCGCGGCTTGCCGTTCGACGAGGCGGATCGGCTCTACATGCTGACGTGGCAGGGCCGCCCCGGACGGCGGCAGGTGTCGCACGTCGAGCTCCAGGAATGGCGTGAGGGGAGTCGCACATTTGCCGGGTTCGGGGCCTTTCGCAACGGCACGATGAACATCAGCGATGCCCGCGCGCTGCCGGAGCAGGCGCGCGGCACCTGGGTCACCGCCAATTCGTTCGAGCCTGCTCAGGCAGCCCGCCCTTCTCGGCCGCGACTTCGCGTCCGCCGACGAGCGCCAAGGGCGCGGAACCGGTCGTCGATCATCAGCTACACCTTCTGGAAGAACCGCTATGGTGCCGATCCGAATGTGCTCGGCACGCCGGTGCGCATGAATGGGCAGCCGGCGACGATCGTCGGCGTCATGCCCGAGGGCATGCGGTTCCCGGACAACACGGAAGTGTGGGCGCCCGCGATTCCCACTGCCGCGCAGGAAACACGGGACGCGCGCTCGCTTGGCGTCTTCGGGCGGCTGGCTGATGCGGCATCCCGTCGGGAGGCGCAGACCGAGATGGACGGCATCGCGAAGCGGCTCGCGGCCGCATATCCCGACGCGTACAAGAACCTGTTCGGTATCCGCGTGGAAACGTTCACCGAGCGATACGTCGGCGGCGCCGCCAAGACCATGTTTCTCGTCATGATGGGCGCGGTCGGCTTCGTGCTGCTCATCGCCTGCGCGAACGTGGCCAACCTGCTGCTGTCGCGCTCGGCGAACCGGGCGCGCGAGATCGCCGTCCGCACCGCGCTCGGCGCGACCCGGTGGCGCGTCGTCCGACAGCTGCTGGTCGAAAGCCTGGTGCTGGCGTTCGTCGGCGGGGCGCTCGGGCTGCTGCTGGCGTACTCAGGCGTGCGTGCCTTCGACGCCGCGGTCAGCGACCCTGGAAAGCCCTATTGGATCGACTTCAGAGTCGACTACGTCGTGTTCGGATACGTCGCCGCGATCTGCGCGCTGACGGCCGTCCTCTTCGGCCTCGCGCCCGCTCTCCACGTCTCGAAGACGAACAACAACGAGGTGCTGAAGGAAGGCGGACGTGGCACCACCGGCAACCGCCGGGCGCGCTGGCTCAGCGGGACGATGGTCGTCACCGAGCTGGCGCTCACCGTCGTGCTGCTGGCCGGCGCCGGGTTGATGATCCGCAGCTTCATGAAGCTGCGAGACGCTCGACGCCGGGTTTCCCATCGACCACCTGATGACGATGCGGATGCAGCTGCCGGAGGCGAAATACCCGACAGGCGAGGCGCGGCGGGCGTTCTACGACCAGCTCGAGCCTCGCCTCGCGGCGATCGCCGGCGTCGAGTCGGTCGCGGTCACGACGACCGTGCCGCCGCTCCGGGCCGGCGAGCGCACGTTCGAGATCGACGGCCGGCCCGCGCGCCAGCCGCCGGCCAGGAGCTGGAGGTCGGCGACGGTGACGATCAGCCCGCGATTCTTCGAGGTCGTCGGCGTCGGCCTGCGCCGCGGCCGCGGCTTTCAGGATTCGGACGGCGCGCCCGGCTCCGAGACCGTGATCATCAACGAGCGGATGGCGTCGCAGTTCTTTCCCGGCGAGGACCCGATCGGCCGCCGGATTCGATTCGTGGCGCGGGAGCCGGCGCCGAACCAGCCCACGCCTCCGTGGCGCACGATCGTCGGCATCAGCCCGACGATTCGGCACAGCGAGACGAGGCAGGTCGAACTGAATCCAGTCGTGTATGTTCCGTACCGGCAGGAACCGCCGGCAGGCGCGTCGCTGCTCGTCCGGAGTCAGCTCCCGCCGGCGTCGCTCGTGGATTCGCTGCGCCGCGGCGGTCCAGGCCGTCGACGCGGACCAGCCGGTCTTCACGATCCAGACGCTCGACCAGATGCTCGACGAGGACCGCTGGCCGTTCCGCGTCTTCGGCGTCATGTTCGGAGTCTTCGCCGTCATCGCGCTCGTGCTGTCGTCGGTCGGCCTCTATGCGGTGATGGCCTACTCGGTCACGCAACGAACGTCGGAGATCGGCCTGCGCATGGCGCTCGGCGCCCAGGCGCGCCAGGTGCGCTGGATGGTCCTCAAGCTCGGGCTCGTTCAGCTCGCGCTCGGGCTGTCGCTCGGCCTCGCCGGCGCGGTGCTGTTGAGCCGGCTGATGGAGGGCATGCTGGTCGGCGTCACGTCGAGCGATCCGGTCACCTTCGCGCTGATTACGGCGCTGCTGACGCTGGTGTCGATTGCGGCCTGCCTGCTCCCGGCGCGACGGGCAACGCTGGTCGATCCGCTGACCGCGCTTCGGGCGGACTGACTCCACGGACGGAAGGAACCACGGACTTCAGGACGTCGCGGAGAACTCGGACAACACGGACCTTCAGGGACAGGCCACGGACAACACGGACAACACGGATCTGAATCTGTGTGCTGATCCACTGGCGCGTGGCCTTGGCCACGCGTCGACGAGTCGAGATCACCAGAAGGAAAGAACGATCCACAACCCACTGAGTTCTTTCTTTCTGGTGATCTCGACTCGTCGACCATCCGCGCGAAGCGCGGTGGCCAGCGGAGCAGCCCGTGTTGTCCGTGGCGAAACGGTCGCGTCGGCGGTCGGCCGACGCGACTACTTGAGGCTCTTGATATAGAGGATGACCGACTCGAGCTGCTGCTCGGTCAGCACGCCGGAGAAGCTCGGCATGCCCATGCCGGTTCGGCCGAAGCCGGTGACGACCTTCGCGGAGGGCTCGAGGATCGACTCCCGGAGGTAGGCCTCGTTGGCGGTGACCCGGACGAGCCCGTCCTGGAACGTGCGGTCGGAGCCGTAGAGCCCCTTGAAGTTCGGGCCGAGCCTCGAGACCGCCGACGCGTCGTTCGCGTGGCACGCGATGCACCCGAAGCGCTCGTAGACGCGGCGGCCTTCCTCCACGCTCACCGGCCCTGCCGCGCGGGCGACTTCGGTCTTCGGCGAGAGATCGACGGTCAGCTTCCCGAAACCTTCCGCCTCCGGATTGAACGTCGTGAGCTCGTACGGCGTGAACGACGCGCTGTCCTGGAAGGCCGTGCCGTCCGCGGTGGCGAGCGTCCAGCCGACGCGCATCTGCATCACGGGCTTGATGCCCGGCAGGCCGACGAACACGCTGCGCCCGTCCTTCGAGAGGTACGCGCTGCTCGGCACGAGCCGATCGACGCCCGGCGTGTCGTCGGCCTTGAGCTGCGGCGAACCGTACCTGTAGGTGCGCACGTAGTGCCAGCTCGTGACGATGTAGTTGCGCGGGATCGGCGGCCTTCTTCGCGTCGAGCGGGACTCTCGAAGCGCAGCAGCAGGCCCTTGTCCATCGGCACGACCGCGCTCGGCAGCGTCGACTGTCGCGCCGGTGTAGCGCACGCGGCCAAGCCCGGCGAGCCGCGTCGAGCGTCGTGCCCCAGCCGAGCACCTGGAAGCCGGCGATGATAGAGCTGGCCGTCCGCGGGGTTCACCGATCCGTTGAGCGGCGGGAACTCGAAGGCGCGCGTGATGCTCACGACCGCGGCCTGCGGCCTGGCTGCCGCGGTTGTTGAGCATCACGCGGAAGAGCTCGGGGTTGTTGAAGCCGATGTGCACGAGCTCGTCGTTGAGCGGGCCCATCCGCGCGCCGAACAGCCACACCTGCGACATCGCCGACGCGTTCACCGCGTGCGGAATCCACGTCAGCGGCTCGGCAATCGGCGCCGGGTAGACCTCGCGCGGCAGCTTGTCGCTGAGGAAGCCGTAGAACTGGTGGTCCCTGACGATGTGCAGGGGAGTCGACGGGAATGTAGTGGCCCTGCTGATCGCTCGCGGTGACGAGGCCGGTGCGGACGTTGACGCCGATCTGCGGCTGACGGAAGCCGTAGCCGAGCACCGTGGCGGTGCGGCCGTCGGCCGAGACGCGGAGCACGCTGCCGTTGTGCTTGCCGATCGTCGCCGCTTCCTGTCCGCCCTTGGCGATGACGAACTCGCCGCCCGGCGCGAGCCGCAGCGTGCTCGGGAACTCGCGCTTGTCGGCGGTCTGCGCGAAGGCGTTCGAGAAGAGCTCGTGGACGTCGGCCTCGCCGTCGCCGTTGGTGTCGCGCAGGCGCCAGATGCCGTTGCGGTCGAAGACGTGGATCTGCTCGTCGCGGATCGCGAGCGTCATCGGTTCGTGCAGGCCGGAGGCGAAGCGCTTCCAGCGTGATCGGCGCCGCTTCGGCTCGTTGCAGGCCGCGAACCAGCCACACGTCGCCGTCGAGCGTCACGCTGACGCCGGTGCCGTCCTTGAGGAACTGAATGTCGCCGGGGCGCACGTTGCGGCGCCACGGGTTGTCGATCGGCAGCGCGAAGTCGTCCACGACGTAGGCGTCCTTCGCGGTCGACAGCGTGACCGTGGTCGTGACTTCCTGCGGCCAGCGCGGCGCCGGCGCGGCGGCCGGGATGGCCTGGAACGCGACGTTCGTCCGCCGGCTGGCTCCGTCGGACATCGCGACGCAGAACTGCACCGGCTCGGTGTGGGCGCGGGATCTTCACCGCCCACGCGGGCTCGCCCGCTGCGCTACCGCGTCGCGCGATCGGACTCGAGGGCCAGGCGCCGCCTGCGTCCCGCGGCAGACGCGACATCGATCCGTCCGTCGACTTGAATCCCGAGCATCAGCCACAGCGGCTCGGCCGCGGCTCCGACGTCGATGTTGCGCACGATCGCCGATCGCCCGTTGCTCTCGGCGACGGTCATCCACTCGCGCACTCCGCGCCGCGAACGGTGTACTCGAGCACCGCGCCGCCGCGCACCAGGCGCACCGCCTTGAAGCGGCCGAGCGCATCGGAAACCGGGCCGCGGCCGACTTCCGTCGACCGTCGGCGCCGGCTCGCGCGGATCGTCGAGCGACGGACGCGCGCCGGTCTGCCATCCCGGGTAGATGCCGTTGGCTGCCCAGACTTTGCCGTCGGGCTCGGGCAGCGGCGACTGTCCGCCCTGCGTCTTGCGGTCGGGCTCGTGATACGACCCGGGCGCCAGCGCCTTGCGGCGTCACGGCGTTGCCGCGCCAGACCGCGGCGACGCGCAGCAGGTCGGTGTCGAAGCCGACCCAGTGGCCGCGGCCGAGGTTCAGGACGAGCCCGCGCGGCGTCAGGTTTCTCGCCGGAAACTCGGGTCCGGCACGCCCCGCGTCGAGCACCGACGAAAAGAAGGGAAAGTCCGGCTCGATCCACTCCGCCCAGGGGCTGACCGCCGGCGCGGCCGGCTGCTGGTACTGTGCGGACGCCCGCGACCAGCCCGCACGTCA
Organism: uncultured Acidobacteriota bacterium; assembly: GCA_963847975.1. Classification (GTDB taxonomy): domain Bacteria; phylum Acidobacteriota; class Vicinamibacteria; order Vicinamibacterales; family 2-12-FULL-66-21; genus DATBJJ01. The sequence goes on from CAWKBU010000011.1 coordinate 97,259, forward strand.
GCGCGACGGCGGCGGCGAGGGTTACCCCAGCGGATGGATTTCATCGCGCGTCATTCTATAATCGACCGCCGTGCCTCGACAGTCCGCGATCCCGTTATCTCGCGACGCGTCGCTCACTTCGCGGCGGCCGCCGGAGCCATCTGTGCGGCGCCCGTCGCTGCCGCTGGCCGCGCTGCCGCCGGCAGGCGCTGCGCCGGCGGTCGTCGTCTCCCGCCCCACCGACATCCGCATCGTCTCGGTCGACCACCAGTTCGAGGAGTTCCGCTACCGCGCGCCGTATCAGTTCGGCGGCCGGTCGGTGGATCGCGTCACGATCCTCAACGTGAACTGCCGCGTGCGCACGATGGGCGAGGCGAGGCGGCAAGGAGGCGTGGGGCTTCGGCTCGATGACGCTCGGCAACGCCTGGGCGTTTCCCGCGGCGTCGCAGGACGCGGGCCTCGGCGCGATGAAGGCGCTGGCCGACGCGCTGCAGCCGCTGACGGCGGCGTGCGACGAGCGCGGCCATCCGATCGATCTCTTCCGCGCGCTCGAGCCCGAGTATCTGCGCGCCGCCGCGGCGGTGTCGGCCGCGCGCGCGCTCGCCGTGCGCCGATCCCCAAGCTCTGCACGCTCGTCGTCGCCAGCGCGTTCGACGCGGCGATCCACGATGCCTACGGCAAGGCGTTCGGCGTGAGCAGCTACGAGACCTACGGCCCGTCGTTCATGGCGCACGATCTGTCGCACGACCTCGGGCCGGAGTTCAAGGGCGAGTACCTCGATCGCTACGTCCCGTCCGCGCCGCGCGCGACGACGCCGGTCTTTCATTCGGTCGGCGCGAGCGATCCGCTCGAGGCCGCCGACGTCCGGACGCCGATCGACGATGGGTTGCCGAAGACGCTCGAGGAGTGGATCCCGCGCGACGGGCTGACGCGGTTCAAGATCAAGCTCAACGGCGGCAACCTCGACGCCGACGTCGAGCGCATCGTGCGCATCGATCGGATCGTCAACCGCGTGGAGGCCGGGCGGCGCGTCGCCGACTGGAAGTATCTGCTCGATTTCAACGAGGGCTGTCCGAACGTCGGCTACCTGCTCGACTGCCTCAGGCGCGTGCGCGAGGCGACGCCGAGCGGCTTCGATCGCATCCTCTATATCGAGCAGCCGACGGCGCGGGATCTGCGGAAGGATCGCGCCAACGTCATGCACGAGGCCGCGCGCCTGCGGCCGGTCGTCATCGACGAGTCGCTGACCGATCTCGAGACGCTGCTGCTCGCGCGCGAGATGGGCTACACCGGCGTCGCGCTCAAGGCGTGCAAGGGCCAGACGCAGGCGATGCTGATGGCGGCGGCGGCGCAGAAGTTCGGGATGTTCCTGTGCGTGCAGGATCTGACGTGTCCCGGGCGCGTCGCTGATTCACTCGGCCGGCATCGCCGCGCGCGTGCCCGGCAACGCCGGCATCGAGGCCAACGCGCGCCAGTTCGTCCCGAGCGCGAGCGCGCCGTGGGAGGCGCGTTTCCCGGGGCTGTTCACGATCCGCGACGGCGTGATGCAGACCGGCCAGCTCACGGGCCCGGGCTTGGGGCCGTGCCGCCGCGCGTGGGGTGAGAGTGCACTGTAGTCCGGCAGCTCAGCCGTCGACGCGCCAACGGGCGAGTCACGATGGCCACGATGGTCACGATGATCACGATGACAGGGCAAGGATCTCTTCGTGATCATCGTGCTCATCGCGAACTTCGTGCATCGTGTTGCCGTCGTCGAATGTGATCGTGATGTCACGCATGTGCGATCTTGGAGACTCTATGTTCACGCGACGTGAGTTGATGCAGCACCACCGGTCAGGCCGCGCTCGTGGCGGCGGCTGCGCCAGCCATCCGTGCGGCGGCTGCGCCGGCGCAGTCGCCGCGCGTGTTCTGTCTGTTCTCCAAGCACCTGCCCGAGCTCAACTGGAGCGACCTCGGCCGCGCGGTCAAGGATGGCGGGATTCGAGGGCGTGGACCTCACGGTCCGGCCGGGCGGCCACGTCCTGCCCGAGCGCGCGGCCGAGGATCTTCCGCGCGCGATCGAGGCCCTGACCGCGCAAGGCGTGCAAGGTGCCGATGATCACGACCGACCTGACCTCGGCGAGCGTGCCGGTCGCGCGACCGCTGCTGCAGGCGGCGGCGCGGAGCGGCGTGCAAGTTCTTCAAGACCGGGCTACTGGCGCTATTCGGCCTCGCCCGACGTGCGCGCGCAGGTGGCCGAGACGGGCAAGGCGCTCGAGGGCCTCGCCGCGCTCGCCCGCGACTGCGGCATCGAGATGGGGTTCCACAATCACCAGGCGTACATCGGCGCCGCGCTGTGGGACATCGCGCCGTTCATCGATCGCCTCGACGCGCGGTGGGCCGGCTACTACTTCGATCCGCGGCACGCCGTGGCGGAAGGCGGCGGGGGAGCGTGGAAGGCCGCGACGCATCTCGTGGCCCCGCGCTTGAAGATGGTGGCGGTCAAGGACTGCCGCTGGGTGAAGTCGCCGAAGGGCTGGGAGATCGAGAATTGCCCGCTCGGCGAAGGGCAGGTCGACTGGACGTTTGTCGGCAAGGCGCTGACCGACGCCAGGTTCACCGGTCCGATCTCGCTGCACCTCGAGTACGAGATCCCGTCCGGCACCAAGCACACGCTCGACGCGGCGAAGCGCGACCTTGCCTTCGCGCGGCGGTTCCTGGCGTAGACGTCTTCGCAGGAGGTCAGAGGCCAGTCGAGCTCGACGGATCCAGGTGTCCAACGAGCATCGTTCACCGCTGTGTACGATCACGCACAGGAGGGTAGGAGCCAGAGAGATCATGGCAAACCCAAGAGTCTGCTGACCTCCTGATCTCCTGTTAAGTGGAGTCATCGATCCAGGTGTGCGATGAACTGACGCCGATCGCGGATCGCCGTTGTACGATTTTGAACGAATGCCACAACCGAGGAAGCTGCCCAGGATTGTCCGCAAGCGTTCGAAGCTGCACGGCTTCGGCGTATTCGCGACCGAACCGATCACCAAGAACACACGGATCATCGACTACGCGGGCGAGCTGGTTCGCAACAGCCGCAGCGGCGTGCGCGAGGCGAAGTACCTGGCCGCGGGGTGCATCTGGGTCTTCCGCGTCAATCGCGTCTGGAGCCGCGATGCCGGCGTCGGCGGCAACATCGCGCGCTTCATCAATCACGCCTGCAAGCCGAACTGCTGGTTCGAGGTCGTCGACAAGACGATCTGGATTCGGGCGTCGCGCTCGATTCGCGCCGGCGAGGAGTTGACCTACGACTACCGGACGGAAGGGGACCATACGATCCCCTGCCGTTGCCGGCCCGGGTGCAAGACGAAGCTCTGATGCGGCAGCGGATCGCGGATCACGGTTAAACGGGACGCGGATTACGGGATTAACGGGACGCGGATCGCGGATCCTTGATCAGACGAATCCAGATCAGTCAGGATCGTTGATCAGAGATCCGCGTGATCCGCGTCCCGTTACCCGTGATCCGCGATCCGCGTCCCGTCGACCTCAGTGATCTGCGACTCAGCTCGTGGCGGCTGGAGGATCGCGCCGCCCGCTCTTGGTCGACACCGCGAGCATCTGGGCGAGCAGGTCGCTGCCGCGCGGGACGAGCGTGATGCGGGCCTCGCCGTCGAGCAGCTTCTGATTCTCGAGCACCTCGAAGAGCGCCGCCTCGATCTCGGGGTCTTCGCTGATCCGGTTGAGCGCGCCGCCGACGATCTGCGGCCGCATGGCCGCCGCCTTGGCGAACTCGACCGCCGCCGTCCGTTCGGCGGTGTTGGTGATGATGCTCACCTGGTTCGCGCCGTCCTGCCGGATGGCCGACGTCACCTGCCGCAGGCGGTTGACGACCTTTTCCTCGATCTGCCGGATCATGTCGCCGTCGCGGAAGTGCACCTTGCGGATGTAGACGGATCCGAGCCGGTAGCCCCAGTCGTGCGACTTGTCCGAGACCTCGGCGCGGACCGCCTGGCTCATGGTGTGGCGGGTCTCGAGCATGTCGGCGAGCCGCATGTTGCTCAGGCAGCGCACGGTGGCGTTGCTGACGTTGGCGCGCAGCGATCCGCGCGGGTCGGTGTTCTTGAAGAGAAACGCGACGGGATCGCTGATGTACATCTCGTACCACATGCCGATGCCCATCGGCGCGCCTTCCTCCGAGTTCACCGGCTGGCTGCGCAGGTATTCCTGGTCGAGCCGCATGTCGAGCACGTGCCGCTGACCCAGCCAGTTGACGAGGAACGCCGCCGGTCCGAGCCGGAACGGCAGCAGGTGCAGCCCGGGCTCGTCGATCGTGCCCACCACCTTGCCGAAGAGCACATACACGTGGCAGGTGCGCTCGAAGACGATGGTGTAGAGCCCCATGACGCGGACGAGGAACAGCAGCACCGGCACCAGCAGGAACATGACGCCGAAGGTGATGAGCGCGGCCGGCAGGAATTCCATCAACGCGTCGATCATCGCTCGACCTCCAGAATCACGTCGTGCGCCTGGTTGTACAGTCCGAGCCGGACGTTGCGCAGGTAGGCCGGCAGCGCTCGCGGTCCGTTGCGTTTGAGATCGCTCAGCTGTTCGGCCAGGCGGAGCAGCGGCTCGACTTCTCCCTGGGCTTTGAGCGTCTCGATTTCGACCGCGCGCTTCGACTGCACGATCTTCTGGTCCGCGCCGGCGTGGGCCAGGCTGATTTCCGACGACACGTGGTTGTGCGCGGTGTTGATGGCCGCCAGCGCCGACTCGACTTCCGGCGGCGGGTCGATCTCGGTGATGAGCGACGCGTCGAGCGTCACGCCGTAGCGCGCCGCCGACGACCGGCACTCCTGATCCATGTGATCGTTGAGGTCGCGCAGGTTCTTGCGCAGGTCGTTGATCGAGATGCCGCTCACGAGCGTCGCATCGGTCGGCTGGCTCTCGCGCGGGTTGGTCCCGGTCGGCGCCTCGAAGTTGGCGATGCGCTCGCGCAGGATCGAGACGAAGTAGCCCATGACGTGCGCGATCGGGTTCTTCACGCCGAACAGATACGCATAGAGGTTGCGCTCCGACACCTGGTAGCGGATCTGGCCGGTGAGGCCGGTGTTCAGCTGGTCCTTGGTGACGGCTTCGAGGATCGTGCCGCCGTTGTTGGCCTGCGGCGACTCAGGGTCGTACGCCATGTTCAAGGTGCGGGTGGCAATCGAGATCTTGTGGACGCGTTCCCACGGCCACTTGAAGTACGGGCCGCCCGGTTGAATCACCCGCAGCTGCGGATACCGGTACCGCTCCCGCTCGTCGGGCCGCAGCCCCTGCGCGATCGGGTCGTCGAGCGTCGTCTCGTCGCCGAGACGCTGCGCGCGCCCGAGCACGGTCTTCACCGCCCGCTCGTTCTGATCGACGGTGTAGAGCCCAGCGAGGAGATACCGGACAACGAACCAGGCGATGAAGCCGACCACGATACCGAAGCTCACCGACATAGAGATGCTCCTTCAACCGCTGCCCTGACGAGCCCGGATGGGCTGGCGGTGCGGTAAGTCTTTCACAATGGGAGCGCGGAGTGCTAACGGCTCAGGGCTCAGGGCTCAAGGCTCAAGCAAAATCTTCGAGCCTCGTACTCGAAGGTTTTGCCTGAGCCTTGAGCCTTGAGCCCTGAGCCGGTAGCACTCCCCATGTCCCGTCACCAACTTCGCACAGAACTGCCACGGCGGTGCCACAAAGTCGTGTTTTACTCGGAAGCGTCGCTGCCAGCGACCGCGAGAATCACGAGCCGCCGCCGTCGCGAATCGGTCGCCGCGGGGCGAACGTGGCAAGGAATGACGAATGCACAGCAAGAAGATCAACCGGCGGGAACTCATCGGCGCCATGGGGGCGGCAGCGAGCGCGGCGGTCGCGTTTGGGTGCGGCAGCTCTCCCACGAGCCCGACGCCCACTTCGACCACCCCGACGACGACCACGGGCACCAATGCGGCGTGCGCGGTGACGCCGAGCGAGACGCTCGGGCCGTATCCGTCACTAACGGACTTGATGCGGAGCGACATCCGCGAAGGCAAGAGCGGCACGCTGCTCAACCTGACGGTCAAGGTCGTGAATGCGAATAACGGATGCTCGGCGGTATCGGGCGCGAACGTCGAGATTTGGCACGTCGACGCCGCCGGCAACTACTCCCAGTACGGCACGCAGACGACGCAGACATATCTGCGCGGCATCCAGACGACGAACGCCAACGGCGAGGTCACCTTCACCACCATCTATCCCGGCTGGTATCAGGGCCGCGCGACGCACATCCACCTGGAAGTGACGATCAACGGCCGATCGGTCAAGGTGACGCAGATTGCCTTCCCGGAAGCGGTCAACAACACCGTGCACGCCACCGGCGTCTACGCTTCGCGCGGCTCGAACCCGATGTCGAACGCCGCGGACGGGATTTTCGCCGACAGCCTGTCGTCAGAGCTCATCACCCCGACGGGCGATGCGACGAACGGGTTCGCCGCAACCTTCCAGGTGGGGATAGTCGGCGTAGACCCCACGGTACAGGGCCCGAGTGCGGTGCTTGGCAGAGACGTCGCGCAGAGTGCCCGGGCAAGCGGGTGCTAGGACGCGCTGGCCGGCACTCTGACCCGACTACGCGACAGGAGCGCAACCATGGACAACGATGACAAGACGATCGGCCGTTTGCTGACCCGGCGCGAGTTGGTCGCGCTCTTTGGTTCGTCGGCGGTTGCGGCGATGGCGCATCGAGTTTCGGGCAGGTTGCCACGCCGCCAGCCGCTATGGCTGTCCCAGCCTGCGTCGTCCAGCCGCAGCAGACCGAGGGCCCCTACTTCGTCGATGAGAAGCTGCTCCGGTCCGACATCCGCGCCGATCCGTCGACCGGCGTCCTCAAGGCCGGCGCTCCGCTCGCGTTGGCGTTGAAGGTCTCCCAGGTCATGCCCGACGGCACGTGCGGGCCGCTTGCCGGAGCCCAGGTCGACCTCTGGCAGTGCGATGCGATGGGGGTGTACTCCGACGTCAAGGACCGGTCGTTCGACACCGTCGGCCAGAAGTTTCTGCGCGGGCATCAGATGACCAATGCGGACGGCGCCGCGCGATTCCTGACCATCTATCCAGGCTGGTACACCGGTCGCGCCGTGCACCTGCACTTCAAGGTCCGAACGGCAGCGGCCGCGGACAAGGCCTACGAGTTCACGTCGCAGTTCTACTTCGACGAGTCGTTGACAGACCGCGTGCACGCGCGCGAGCCATATGCCGGGCACGCCGGGCAACGGACTCGCAACGAGCGTGACGGGATCTTCAAGGATGGAGGCGCCCAGCTGACCCTCGCGGTGCGAGAGGCGGCCGATGGCTACGCCGCGGCGTTCGACCTGGCGATGCGGCCGGGCAATCCGCCGCCGGCCGGAGCGGTGGACGTGGGGGCCGGAGGGGCGGCCGCTAGCGGCCGCCTCGACCTACTTTCTTGCGCGCAGGCTTCTCGTCGAGGTTCATCGCCAGGTCGGCCTCGGTGATCGTGTCGACGACCCCCTTGGCGGGGACCTCGACTTTGGCCAGCCATAGCAGCGCGTTCAGCATGATCTTGCGCTGGTTGGGGTCTCCCCAATTGGCGTGCGTGTGTCCGCCCGTGAAGCCCATGCCGCGGCTGCCTCCCGGACGTTCGAATACCCACATCATGGTCTCGGCCTGGCCGCTGGCGGCAATGATGTGATCGTACGGACCGCGCGGGCTGACGTAGGGGCCCTTGCGCACCTCGTCGCTCGGCGTCGACACGAGGATGGGCGTGACTTTCGCCTTGGCCGCCGCGTCGGGCGTCCAGCGCATGCTGAAGTACCACTCGTCGTGGGTGGCAAACGGTCCGACACCGCGCGTGATCTGATGCGTCGGGAACTTGTCGAACGTCGGCTTCCACATCGGGTTGACCGAGTAGTTGGTCTCGTAATACCCGCCAATCCATCGCTGCATCGCCTCGCCCGGCACGCCGGCGGGTACCTCGACCGCGTAATGCGCGAAGCCGAGGCCCGCGCCTTTGGCGACGAGCGCGTCGAGGACCTTCGCCCGCTCGCCCTGAATCGCCGGGTTACCTTTGCCACCGTCCGAGAAGATCAATACGGCGTCGGCGTTGTCGAGGGCGGCGCTGTCATCCACGCGCGCGCCGTCGACTTCCTTCGCCGGCCAGCCGCCGTCGTAGACCTGCACGGTGATGCCCGGAACGGAGGCGAGCGCCTTCTGGAGGAGCATCGCGCCCGCCCTGAATTCGTGCATCCCTGGCGGGTGGCTCGGCCGCCCCGCGATGAGCACGATGCGTTTGTCGGCGCTGCGCAGGGGATAGGTGGCGGCGACGATCGCCGCGGCGACGAGCACGAGTCCCGTCAGGCGGCGCAGAACGAGCGAAGAAATCGGCATAGTGGCAACATCCTATCCATCTTCGGGCTGAATGTTCACACCTCATTTTGTTAGCTCGGCGTTACCGCGAACTTTTAATTCTTTCGTTGACAGGTCGCCCGGCGTCGGCTACAGTTCGCTCGTTAGTTTTAATTTATTAAGTTTTGCTATGGCCCGACGACGATCCGCGACCCTGACCGATGGCGAGGCGCGCCTCATGCGCGTGCTGTGGGACGAACAGTCCGCCACCGTCGCCCATGTGGCGGCACGGCTGAAGTCCAACTACAGCACGGTGCAGACGATGCTGCGCATTCTCGAGGCCAAGGGATACGTGACGCACGAGAAGGCCGGACGCGCCTTCACCTACCGGCCGCTCGTCGACCAGACGCAGGCGCAACGCCGGGCGCTCAGTCATCTCGTCTCGGGGCTCTTCAACAATTCGCCGAGCCTGCTCGTCCTCAACGCCCTCGCCGACGAGCGCATCGACGCGCGCGAGCTCAGTCGCCTGAAGCAGTTGATCAAGGACAGTAAGTAAGTGGAGGGCCCCCATTGAAGCTGATGGAGCTTGTGGAGCTGGTGAACGCCCTCGCGCTCGTCGACGTGCTCGCCAACTGGCTGTGGCAGGGGAGTGCCGTGGCGCTCGCCGCGACCGTCATCCTGCGCCTGTCGCGCCGCCTGAGCGCGACGTCGCGCTATCACCTCTGGTGGGTGGCGTTGTCCGTCGTGCTCGTCCTGCCGATCCTGCCCTGGTTGCTCCACGGCCGCGACGTCGAGGCCGGCTTCGCAGGTGCCGCCAACGTAGCAGGTCAGGCCGCGACGATCACTGCTCCGGCAGCAAGTCTCGGCGTCGTGCTCCCCACCGTTCCGGCGTGGGCCTTCTCTCTGCTCGTCATGGCCTGGTTCGGCTGGGCGATGCTGTCCCTGTCGCGCACCTTTATGGCGCTCGTGGCGCTGCGTGAGGCGAAACTGGCGGCGCGCCCATTCCCGGACGGCCGCGAGGCCAGGCTCGAGACCTGGCTCTCGCTCCGCGGCCGCGGCCGTCGCGCCGAGCTCGGCCTGTCGGACAGCGTGCGCGCGGCAGCCGTGCTCGGGCCTGACCTCGCCGACGATTGTCGTCGCTCCGAGTGCGCTCGCGGCGCTCGAGGATGAGGAGCTCGATCAGATAGTCGTCCACGAGTGGGCCCACGTGCAGCGGCGCGACGATCTCGTGCGCGTCGGTCAGCGGATCATCGTCGCGCTCGCCGGACTGCATCCGGCCGTGTGGTGGATCGACCGCCAGCTCAACCTCGAACGCGAGACGGCGTGCGACGACTGGGCCGTCAACGCCACGGGTTCTGCTCGCGGATTGGCGGTCTGCCTCACCAAGCTCGCGGCGATGCCCGGGCGGCCAGCCGATGCGGTGCTGCTGCCGGCGGCGTTCCTCTCCTCCGAACTGACGACGAGGGTCGTACGCCTGCTCGACCGCCGCCGCAATACCTCGACCACTCCCGCGGCCGGGGCGGCCATGCTCGTCGCCCCTGTCCTCAGTGCGCTTGCGCTCGCCGTCGCCAGCGTCCAGCTGGTGGTGACCTCTCCGAGGACCTCGGATGAACGGCCGGACGTCTCACTCGGGCCGGCCGTAGTGCCAGCCGCCGAGCCCGCGGCCGTCGAACGCGCCGCGATCGGTTCTGGCCAGGCTGATGGCCGACAGGATCAACCGGTACGTCCGGTCGTCCGCCCGCGACGAGTGGCGCCGGGTCCGTCGGGCGTGCCGGTGCCAGCCACGCCGGCGCGCAATTCCTCCGCGCTTCCCGGAACCCTCGAACCCACGACTGTCCCTCTCTCTGCAAACGCACTGTCGCAGACGCCCCGGCCGGAAGCCACAGCTGCCGTCGTGCGTCCAGCCGTCGAAGGCACGCTGGCGGCCGATCTTCCGGGGCTGAGGATGGAGGTCGCGGCCAACGTCCCGCCGGCGATGGTTGAGGGATCGGGCACGACGAACACATCGGCTGGGGTGCCGCCCACGCCTTGGGGAGCCGCCGCGGACGCCGGGGTAACGGTAGGAAGGGGCACGCAGAAAGCGGCGATTGCCACCGCCGGATTCTTTACGAAGCTGAGCAAGTCGATTAGCGGCGTCTTCTGATAGAGTCCCGCATCAATGCCCATACACATCGTCAACCCTTCGGACATTTCCTTTGGCACGGCCGTGATCACGCCGCGCTGGTTGTATGTGCTCGCGGCGGCGACGCCGGCGCAGTACGGGACACCGGTGATCGTCGATGAAACGCTGGAGTCGCTTCGACGTGGAGAGTGTCGGTCCGGGTGACGTCGTGGGCATTGGCATTCATACCGCCAACGCGCTGCGCGGGTATCACCTCGGCCGGCTCGCGCGCGAGCGCGGTGCCACGGTGGTGTTTGGCGGGATTCACCCGACGCTCTATCCCGACGAGGCGCGCGAGCACGGCGCCGCGCACGCGGTGGTGAAGGGCGACGGCGACATCGTCTGGTCGACGGTCCTGGCCGATCACGCCAATGGCACCCTGCAGCCGCTGTATGACGGCGGGCGCATCGAAGGCGGCTCGTTCATCGCGGCGCGCTGGGATCTGTTGCCCGCCGACAAGTACATGTGGGGATCGGTGCAGACGATCCGCGGCTGCCCGAAGCACTGCTCGTTCTGTTCGGTGTGGCGCACCGACGGACAGAAGCCGCGACAGCGTGGCGTCGACGACGTCGTGAGCGAAGTCGTTGCCCTCCGGCGCCGCGGATTCCGCTTCATCCTCCTCTCCGACGACAATTTCTATCCCGTCACGCTGGCCGATCTCGCGGCGGCGAGCCGGCGGTCCGACAAGGCCCATCTCGAGAATCTGAAGGCGATTCGTGCCGAGCGCTTCGAGTTGATGGCGCAGCTCGAGCAGCTGCCCGATGACCTCGTGTTCTATACGCAGATCACGATGGAGGCGGCCGAAGATCCCGACTTCCTGAAGGCCATGCGGCGAGCGAAGATTCGCGGCGCCCTCGTCGGCATCGAATCGGTGACGCCCGAAGGCCTGAAGGCCGTCTACAAGGACTTCAACATGGCGGGCGACGCCCTCGTGACGCGGCTGCAGGCGTTCGGGCACCACGGAGTGCATGTGCTCGGCTCCTTCATCTTCGGGTTGCCGACCGACAAGCCGGACACATTCAAGGCGACGGCCGCCCTCGCCCAGCGCGCCGGGGTGGCGTTTGCGCAGTTCGTGATGCTGCAGCCGTTCCCGGGCACCGTCGACTTCGCGAAATGGGAGAAGGAAGAATCGGCCGCGGTCGAGGTCGGGTCGACGCCGCTCTCGCGCTACTGGTTGATTCCCACCGCCGATCGCCCGAAGATCTACGCCGCGCACCCGGTGATGTCCGCCGACGAGATCCGCCAGCGCACGCAGGCGACGTGGGATGAGTTCTACAGCCTGCCGCTCGTCTGGCACCGGTCGAAGGGCTGCGTCAAGTCGCTGAAAGCCCGCCTCATGTTCGTGATGCTCTCGAAGCTCTATCGCCAGATGTATGCGAACACCGGGATTGCCACCGACAGCGCCCGCGTCGCGCGTTCGGCACGCCGCGCGCGGGTGCTCGCCAGGTTCGCGCGCAAGCTGTTTGTCGCCGAGCCGATGCCCGATCTCAAAGTGCCAGTGCCGCGCTTCGTGGCGGAGCGGCCGGCGGTCATGTAAGGGGTTCAGGGTTCATGGGTTCAAGAGGTTCAGGGGTTCACTCGGTTCACACGGTTCAGGCCGGGCCGGAGGCCAGGAAGAAACGGAGGGGTCATGAAAGTCAGCACCTCATCTGCACTCTGCTTGGGCGCGGCCACGCTCGTCGCGGCCACGGCCGGTCTCGTAGGCGACGGACGGCAGGTCGTGTTGTACGCGGCGCAGAGCCCGCAATCGGCCCCCGCGTCGAGCACCGCCGCCATCACGTCGGGGAGCGCGGCCGCGAGCGCGGCGAGCACGCTCGGCCGCTTCCTGGCCGAGTACGAACAGTCGCTCCAGTCGCTCGTCAGCTATCGCGCCGTTCGCCGGCTGTCGGTCGTGGCGCGCGGCGGCAAGATGACGGCGACGCTCACGGCCCGGACGACGCTCGATCCGGTCAACGGCTTCGAATTCGAAGTGCTCGAGGAGAACGGGTCGGGGATGCTCCGATCGCGCGTCTTGCACGGCGCGCTCGAAGCCGAGCGCGAAGCCAAGCGTCGCGAGAAGGGCGCCCACGGCGCGCTGACCGCGGCCAACTACACCTTCGGCGCGGGTGAGCCCACACCAGAAGGTTTGCTGCGCGTCGCCATTTATCCCGTGCGCAAGGACTCCCTGCTCGTCGAGGGCAGCATCCTGCTCACCAACGAGGCCGCGGACCTCGTGCGGATGGAGGGGCTGCTCGTGAAGCGGCCGTCGTTCTGGACGCGGAAGGTCCTCATCATCCGCGACTACGCACGCATCGGCGGCGTGCGGGTGCCGGTGGCGATGGGGTCGACCGCCGACATCCTGTTCGCCGGCCAGTCCACGTTCTCGATGAGTTACGAGTACCGAATCGATCAACAACGTCCCGGTGGCGGCCGCGCGGCGCTGCCGCGGCTCACCGTTGACCAAGGTTCAGATCGGCTGATCGAACACGCGGACGTAGTCGCCCGGTTCGTCGATGTCGTGCACCACTCCGGGATCGTCGACGTCGACATCGACGAGGCGCGCCGCCTGCGCCCGCAGGACCGCCTTGGCTCCAATCGCCAGGTCGGCGTGCCGCAGCGCGTCGAACACCTCACGTCCGAAGATGACCGGATGGCCATGCCGGCCGCGGTACGTCGCGCGCACGATGGGCGGCCGGCGCGTCGCGAAGATCGTCAGGAGCGCGCGCACCGTGTCCGGTTGGATGAGCGGGGTATCGACCGGCGTCACCATCACCGCGTGCACACCCGGCCGGTCCGCCGCGTTCAGGCCGGCGATGGCCGACGAGAGCTGACCGTTCTCGGCGTGGGCGTTGACGACGAAGCGCACCCCCGGTCCCGGCGCCCTCCACTTCCGCTCGCAATCCGTCATCATCCGGGCGACCGACGACCAGGACGTCCGCGACGCCGCCGGCGAGGAGGTTGGCCGAGAGGTGACGTACGAAAGTCGGACCATCAGGGCCGGTGGGGAGCAGGGCCTTCGACCGTCCCATCCGGCTCGACAATCCAGCGGCAAGGATGATGGCCGGAATCACCCCTGGATTCTACCCGGCTGGCCGACCCCTAACCCACGCGGTTTTCTTGACTTCCACGGAAGAAGTACCTACACTGGCCGCGTTTTCAAGCTCAGCGTGCACTGGAACCCCAGTTGCCGCGGTCGTCGGCGAGGAAAAAGGCCCTGCTTTTCCTACACTGAGCTTGTCAGGCTCCCCGGGATGTCCGGGGTGTCGTTCATCGGAGGACACGGGTTATGCCGACCGGGACCATCGCACGCCTGTTGATTGACAAGGGCTTTGGGTTCATTCGGGACGAAAGCGGGATCGAGCACTTCTTCCACCGCAGTTCGGTCCGAGGCGCCGTATTCGAGCTCTTGCGGGAAGGGCAGCGCGTTGAATTCACGCCGGAGGAATCCGGTAAGGGACCGCGCGCCGGTGAAGTGCGGCTGATCGAAGGCTGAGCGCCGTAACTGTTCTCTTGGGCGGGGCGTCTGCCGCCCCGCCACCTCACCCGAGGAACCCAAGTCCTCGTTGCACTTCCCACGTCGCACTTCCTACTTCACACTTCCTACTTCAGACTTCCACCTTCTTACTTCCTACTTCAGACTTCACCCGTCAGACTTCAGACTTTCCGTCAGTATTCGACAAACATCCGCTGGATTTCCGCCTCGTCGCGCGTCGCGCTCAGCGCGAGCATGAGGAGGATGCGCGCCTTGAGCGGAGCGAGATCCTCGGCGGCGATGCGGAAGCGGCCACCGGTTTGCTGCGGCGCCGGAGTGTCCGCGTTCGTTCCTGATTCCACCGCTGTTGGTGACGAGCGCGCGCCGCGACGCGATGCGTCCGCCGCCCGCGCGCGTGCTGGTCACGACGAACACGCCCTTCTCGATCGCATAGCGGATGCCCTCGCCCTGCGTTCCGCTGGTCGCGCCTGCGCCCGCCGAGGCGATCACGATGCCCTTGGCGCCCTGGTCGACCATCGCCTTGATGATGTCGCCGCTCGCGCCCTGATACACCATCACGACGTCCACGCGGGGCAGTGCCTGGATGGTCGAGACGTCGAACTCCGACCCTTTCGTGTGCCGCTTGACGATGTTGCGGTAGTAGACGACGCGGTCGCTGTCGACGACGCCGAGGATCCCGTATCCACGTGTCTGGAACGTCTGCAACCGGAGCGCATCGGTCTTGGTGACCTCGCGCGCGGCGTTGATTTCGTCGTTGAGCACGACGAGCACGCCCTTGCCCCGGGATTGCGGCTCGGCGGCGACGCGAAAGCCCTCGAGCAGATTGGCCGCGCCCTCGTAACCGAGCGTGCTCGGGTTGCGCATCGAGCCGACGACGACGACCGGCTTGTCGCTCCGGACCGTGAGGTTCAGGAAGTAGGCGGTCTCTTCGAGCGTGTCGGTTCCGCTCGTGACGACGATGCCGGCGAGGTCGGAATCCTCGGCGAAGAGGGCATTGATGCGGCGGGCGAGCGCCAGCCACTGTTCGAGCGTCAGCGCGGCGCTCGACGTATTGGCGAACTGTTCCGACTCGGCGCGGGCGTAGCGGTCAACGCCGCGCATCGACGCGACGAGCTCGTCCGAGGTCAGCCGTCCGCCGGTGCGGTTCGAGATCGTGCCACCGGTCGCGATCAGCCGGACCTTGGGTAGCGGTGCCTTGGCTGCCGTCGTCGCCGGCTGTGACGCTTGCCAGCCATCGAGAGGCAGCGTCGGCGCGAGCGTCAGCAACGTGCTGAGGACCGCGAGTGTGGCAAAGGAGTGACGCCGGGGAAGGTCGGACACGCTCGTCAATATAGCGCAGTCTCGACCCCGTCCGGGTTGTGTGAGGGATAGAGCGGATTCAGGATTGTTTGACGCCGTGCGCGAGGGCCAGCCAGCGACTGAGCTGTCCGGCCGCCTCGTTTGGGGTCTTACCATAGAACGGCATCATCGCGGCAGAGCCGCCGGGCACGCGGGCGATCTGAGCCCGCCATTTGTCGACCCCGACGCTCGACACCAGGATCAGGTAGTCGCGCCCGTTGATGTTTTCTGCGAACTGATGCTCGTTCACGTTGTGTGCGCCGCCGGGTGTTGAAGCCAAAAAAGGGATGACGTGGTATTGAAAGGCGAAGAGCATTCTAGCGGCTGTGACGAGGGCTTCAAGCGAAAGAACTGACGAAGGCGCATCCACATAGGGCGCGGCTCGCAATCCGCGCCACTTCCCGGCCCGAATAAACTTCGGATGTCGGCAGTTCCACAGCCTATCCACGGATCTTCCACAGGTTTTCAACAACGCTGGGGTCAGGCCGTGAATCGTGAACGGACGCGCCGTGGTCCGACCGCGTCCGTTCACGATTCACGGCCTGACCCCGTCAGCGCTTGACGGGGTTGCGGGGGGACACTAGGCTGGGAACTTCCATGGTGCTGCGGGATCGTGCCAGGCGGGCGGGACGGCAGTTGGAGCTGTACGTCGTGGCGGTGGTGTTGGCGCTGGTGGCCTGTCCGGCGCCGGCTCTGGCCGCCGAGGCCTTGCTGTACCGGATCTTCCTGCAGGACGGCTCGACGCTTGTCAGTTATGGTGACTTCGCGCGCGTGGCCGATCGCGTCGTGTTCTCGATTCCGATCGGTGGACTCGACACTCAGTCGCCGGCCCTCCATCTGGTCAGCATCGCGGAATCCTCGGTCGACTGGGAGCGCACCGACCAGTACGCGCAAGCGACGCGCGCGCGCCACTACGCCGCAACCCAGGGCGAGGTGGACTTCGATGCGCTGAGCACCGAGGTCGCCCGCGCCCTTCACGACGTGGCGACGACGAAGGATCCTGCGCGCCGGCTGGCGCTCGCCACCGACGCCCGGCGAAAATTGGGAGCGTGGCCGGCGGATCACCATGGATATCGCGCCGCGGACGTGGCCCAGCTGACCGAGTTGCTCGACGATGCAGTCGGGGAGTTTCGCGTGGCGGCTGGATTGCCGCGGGTGGATCTGACGCTCGTGGCGACCGCGAGCCCGTTGCCTCCGGTGGTGCCCGAACTGGCCCCGCCGACGCTGCGCGAGAGCATCGAGCAGGCATTCAGGGCGGCCTCGGTCACCGATGATCCGGCCGAGCGCGTGTCGCTGCTCGAGTCGATTATCGCCAGCCTCGGCGGCGCGAACCGCAACGCGAGCGAGACGAGCTGGACGAGCGTTCTCCATGGCCGAGCGTCGGCGGCGCTGCAGGCAGGAGCTCAAGATCGACAAGAGCTACCGCGATCTCGTGTCGCGGGTCGTGACCACGGCTGACGAGCGGACGCGGCGTGCGGACGTCAACGGCATCGAGAGGCTGGTGGCCTCGGTCCTCAAGGCCGACGATCGGCTTGGCCGCCGCCGGCCGCAGACGACAGCCGCCTTGCTGGCGACGCTCGACGCGCGGCTGGATGCGGCCCGCCGCCTGCGGCTGTCGCGCGATGCGTGGGGGCTGCGGCGCGATGCGCTCGACGCCTATCAGCGACGGATTCGCGCCGCGACCAACCGGCTGCGCCGCTCGGTGCCGGGGCTCGAGCAGATACGCCAGCTGTCAGGGCCGTCTCCCGATGCGCTGACGCCCTTGGCCGCGCGCGTGACCGACGCCTGGAAAGAGGTGAAGACGATCCGGCCGCCAGTCGAGGCCGAGGCCGTGCACAACCTCTTGATCAGCGCGCTGCAATTGGCGATTCGCGCCGCCTCCTCGCGCCGGCTGGCGATTACCGGCGCCGACATGAACACCGCGTGGGAAGCCTCGGCGGCCGCGGCCGGTGCGCTGATAATGTTCGAGCGGGCCCAAGAGGATCTGCGCAAGCTGATGACGCCACCCGGACTGTGATCACTCCCCGTACCACGCGCCTGCTACGTGTTCCCGACCTGCAGGCGATGCACCGGACGCTCGCCGAGTGCATCAGGGCTCACCGATCGGCGCCGGCGGCGATCATCGTCCCGACGGCCGGCGCCGCCGAAGCGCTCGCGCGGACGCTGGCGATTGTCGCCCCGCACGGATTCGACCTTCTCACTCGCGACGAGTTCTATCTCCGGCTGCACGCACGGTTCCGATCGGCGGCGCCCATGCTCACCGCGTTCGAGCGGGAAGTGCTCCTCACCCGCGCCGCGTCGGCGGCCAGCGACAGCGGAACACCCGCACCCTTTCGGCTCAGGCCGGGACTTATCGTCGAGATGCTGGCGTTCTACGACGAGCTGCGGCGGCGTGACCGCACGGTGGCCGATCTCGACCGCCTGATGACCGACAGCCTCCAGCCGAGCGTGGAGATCGACCGCGGCGCCGAACGCCTCTTCCGCCAGACCCGATTCCTCACGGCGGCGTTCACGCGCTTCGAGGAGCTCGTGGGCTCGAGCGGCAGGTTGGACGAGCACGCGCTGCGCCGCTTGCTGCTCGTGCACGACGGATCGGCGTCCTATCCGCGCGTGGTCATCAGCGTCGCCGACCAGCCGGCCGACCCGCGGGGCTTGTGGACGGCGGACTTCGATTTTCTGGCCCGGCTCCCCGGACTGACGGACATCGACGTCGTGGCGACCGAGAACGTGCTGGCCGCAGGGTTCCACGAGCGCGTGCACGATGTCCTGCCGGGGATCGAGGAAGAACGCCAGGAAGGCGCCGGAGCGCTGCCGGTCCTCGTGACGCCGCCACACACGGGTGCCGACGCGGCCGCCCGCTGGTTCGTCAGCCGCGATCGTGAGGAGGAGCTCGTCGCGCTCGTGCGCGCGACGCCGGATGACGCCCGCCGCGTCGCCGTCGTGTTCCAGCGCCCGTTGCCGTACCTTGTACCTGGCGCGTTCGGTGTTTGCCGACGCCGGGCGTCCCTATCAGGCCCTCGACTCGCTGCCGCTCGCCGCCGAGCCGTTTGCCGGAGCCCTCGATGTGGTCTTCGCGTTCGTGGTCGCGGCGGCGAACCGCGCCTCGACGATCGATCTGTTGAGCTCGCCGCATTGGCGGTTTCCGGAGCTCGAGGGCTCGCTCGTGTCGGTCAAGGCGCGGGTGAACGCGCTCGATGCGCGGCTGCGCGAGGTGAAGTACTTTGGCGGATGGGATCGGTTGGCTGCGCTCGCCGGGCATGCATCGTTTGCCACCGACGCCGGCGCGTCGAAAAACACCAGCACGCGTCGCCGGCCGCGCGCCGATGCCGCGGCGGCACTGCGCGCGGCGATAGCCGCCGCCGAAGCGCTGCGGCCTCTGCGGGAAGCGCCGACGGCCTCGGCACAGCTCCACGCTCTGCTCGACTTCGTCAGGACGCACGAGCGCGCGCCGGCAGAGAGTGACGTGTGGGCGCCGCGGCACGAGCGGGCGCGCGCGGCGGTCGTCGGTGCGCTCGAGTCGCTGGCCGAGGCGCAAGCCCGCCACGACGACGCGCCGCTCGCCGTCGACCGGCTGGCGGGTGCGGTGCGGCGCTGGATTGAAGGGCAGACGTTCTCTCCTCGAACCGGGCCGCACGGCATGCTGTTGCTCGATGCGCCGGCCGCCGCGTACGCGGACGTCGACGAACTCCGCCTGGTGGGGTTGGTCGAGCTCGATTGGCCCGAGCGGGTCCGGCGCAGCATCTTCTATCCGGCGTCGCTGCTGTCGCAGCTCGGGTGGCCGAACGAAACCGATCGGCTGGCGGCGGCGCGCGCGCGCTTTCACGATCTGCTCCGCCTTCCGCGCCGGCGCGTGTCGGTGTCAACCTTTACGCTCGAAGACGACGCGATCGTGTCGGGCTCGTCGTTTCTCCAGGAGCTCGAGACGAGCGGGCTGCCGATCGAACGGCCGGACGACCAGGCAGAACCGGACGAGGCGCCGCCGGTCGCGACGGCGAAGAGCGCGGAGGCGGACGCGTGGCTCGAGTTGCGCGCCGGGCGATCGTCGGCGGACCGCGACGTCTACCACGGCGCGGCCGGGCCGCGCGACGCGGAGGTCTACGCCGTCAGTCAGGTCGAGCGCTATCTCGCGTGTCCCTTCAAATACTTCGCGGCGCGCGTGCTGCGCCTCGACGAAGAGCGGGATGACGAGTCCGGCCTGAGCCCGCAGGAGCGGGGACAGCTGCTCCACGAAGTCTTTCAGACGTTCTTCGCGCGCTGGCAGGAGCGCGGCGGGGGTGCGATCACCGCCGACTCGCTCGCCGAGGCGCTCGAGCTCTACACCGCGGTTGCCGAATCGACGCTCGCGCACCTGGGCGAAGCCGACCGCGCGCTCGAACGGACCTATCTGCTCGGCTCGGCGGTGGCGCCGGGCCTCGGGGAGCGGGCGTTCAACTTCGAGATCGAGCAGGAGGTCCCGGTGCTCGAGCGCCTCCTCGAGCACTCGCTCGAAGGCACCTTCGAGTTCAAGGGCGCCGACGGACCGCGCGCGGTCAGCGTTCGAGGCAAGGCCGATCGCATCGATCTGCTGGCGGATGGGACGCTGCGCGTGATCGACTACAAGCTCGGGCGCGCGCCGAAGACGGCGCGGGCGCTGCAGCTGCCGGTCTACAGCGTCTGCGCCGAGCAGCAGCTGAAAGGCCGGCGTGGACGCGCCTGGACGGTCGCGACCGCCGGCTATGTCGCGTTCAAGGAGAAGAACCCGTTCGTGCCGCTCGGCAACTCGACCTCGCTGCCGCAGGCGCTCGATGATGGTGCGGCCCGCTTCGTGGCCGCGGTCGAGGGCATCGAGCGCGGAGAGTTTCCGGTGCGGCCGGAGGAACCGTTCCTCTGCACGTGGTGTGGCTACGCGAGCGTCTGCCGAAAGGACTACGTTGGCGACGAGTAGCTCACCACCGCCGCCCAAGTCGCAATTGTCGCTCTTCGACGCGGCGCCGGACGCGCCGGTGTCCGAAGCCGCACCGGCGCCGGCACCGGCTGTGGCACCGGGTCCGCCATCTGCACCAACCTCGACGCCGGCGCCGCCGATGCCGCTCGCGCCCGATCCCGACGCCAACGCCCGCAGCTTCGCCGTCGAGCCCGACAACAACGTGGTGCTCGAGGCGTCGGCGGGGACCGGCAAGACGTCGGTCCTCGTCGCACGGTATGTCAACCTGCTCAAGCGCGGCGTGGATCCGGCGAACATCCTCGCGATCACCTTCACGCGCAAGGCGGCCGCCGAGATGCGCGAGCGGATCGTGCGCGAGCTCCGCGACGCTGGCGAACGGTCGGAGATCGATCGCTCGCGCTGGCTCGAGCTGCGCGACCGCCTGGGCGATATCGCCATCAGTACGATCGACGCGTTCTGTCTCGCGCTGCTCCGCGAGTTTCCGCTCGAGGCGGATCTCGACCCCGGGTTCGATCTCGCGGATGAGACCGAGGTGCCGCGCCTCATCGAGGACGCGCTCGATCAAGCGCTGCGAATTCTGACCAGCCAGTCGCGCACCGACCCCGACGTGGCGCTGGTCTTCGCGCAATTGGGCATCGTGCGGACGCGCGAGGGTCTTGGCGTGCTGCTCGAACGCCGGCTGGTGGCGTGGACGGCCCTCAACCGGTTTCTCGCGCACGGGCCCGCCGACCTCACCGCCGAGCGGGTGTGCCGCGAGTCGGCCGATCGGCTGCAGGCGGTCCTGGGCGCCGCACGCGGAGGTCTCGCGCCATTTCTCGCCGACGGCCCGGTCGCGCACGCGCGCTTCCGGCTGCTCGTGCGCGAGATCCAGCGCCTGCCCGAGCTCGGGCAGGCGGGGAACGCCGCGTTCCGCGGCGTCCTCGACCGTATCGCGGCCCATTTCCTGACCGCCGACGGCCGCGCCCGGGCGGGCGGCGTCATCCATCCCTACCGCGCTCAGCACTATCAGTCCGCCGATGCCGCCAAGCGTCATCGAGCGGGTGTGTTCGAGCTGGCGCCTGGCATCGCCGACGTCGTCTTTACCTTCAACCGCGACCTGAACGTCGTGCTCGCGCGCGGCGTGAAGCGGATGTTCGCGGTGGCCCTGGCCCAGTATCGCCAGGTGCTCGACACCCGATCGGTGCTCGACTTTGCCGACGTGCTCGACCGCGCGCTCGAGCTGCTGCGGCGGATGGACGAGTTCTCGCAGAGCCGCTTCCGACTCGAGGCCCGCTACCACCACGTGCTCGTCGACGAGTTCCAGGACACGAGCCGAGCCCAGTGGGAGCTCGTGGCGCTCCTCATCCAGTCCTGGGGTGAGGGCACGGGCGTGACCGCGAATCCTTCGATCTTCATCGTCGGCGACCGGAAGCAGTCGATTTACCGGTTCCGGGACGCCGAGTCCGCCGTTCTGCAGGAAGCCGCGCGCCACATCCAGGCGCTTCGGCCCGCGGGTAATCCGCGCCGTTCGATCACGAAGAGCTTTCGAGCGCTGCCGACGCTCCTTGCCTTCGTCAACGAGCTGTTCGCCGAGATGGCGGACCAGGAAGCCGGCGGGGGGCGCTTTACCTACACGGAGGACGACCGCTTTCCAACCGCGGATCTTCAGGCCACGGACGACACAGACAGCACGGATCTTCAGGCCACGGACAACACGGACAGCACGGATCTTCAAGACAGGCCGCGGACAACACGGATCACGGACACGGTGCGGACAGCGCGAATCTCGCGGTCGGCGACCGGTCTGGACGCGGTTTTCTGCTGGGCATGGCGGCGGCTAGCGATCCCGTGGTGTGCGCGGCCATGGTCGCCGAGGAGATCGCGCGGATTCTGCGTGAGGACAGCGTTCGCGATCGCAAGACCGGCGTGCCGCGGCGGGCGGTGGCGGGGGACATCGGGGTGCTGTTCCGATCGCGCGCGAGTCATCGCGAGTTCGAGCGCGAGCTCGAGCGGCGCGGGATTCCTGCCTACGTCTACAAAGGACTCGGCTTTTTCGACGCCGACGAGACGAAAGACGCGATGGCGTTGATTCGGTTCCTCGCCAACCCGGTGTCCGACCTGCGTGCGGCGGCGTTCCTGCGTTCGCGCTTCGTCCGTCTGTCCGATGCGGCGCTTGCGACGCTGGCGCCGCGACTGGCCGAGGCGGTGCTCGATTTCTCCGACCCCGCCGGGCCGGATCCGGGGCAGCCGGACGAGGATCTCCAGGCGCGGATCGACGCCCTCGACGAGGAGGACCGGCGGGTGCTGGCGGTCGCGCGGCGCTACGTGCCGGGGTGGGTGTCGCAGGTGGACCGCGTGCCGCCGGCGGAGCTCTTCGAAACCATCCTGGCCGACAGCGCCTACCTCTACGAGCTCGGTGGGCCGCGGCAGCGGCAGGCCAGGGAGAATGTGAAGAAGATGCGGAGCCTGGTGCGTCGCATCCAGAATCATGGCTACGCCACCATGCCGCGGATCGCGGACCACCTCGACTCGCTCACGGCCGGCGACGAGTCGAACGCCGTGCTCGAAGCGCTGGATGCCGTCAATCTGATGACCGTGCACGCCTCGAAAGGGCTGGAGTTTCCGATCGTCTTCGTCGTGAACATGGCCAAGGGGGCCAGCGGCCCGCCGCGCCCGGTGCGCGTGATTGTGGACGCCGATGCGGAAGGGGATCCATTGGCATCGGTGACCGTGGGGCCGTTCGTGTCGGAGATGGATGAGGCGGAACGGCTGCGGGAGAAGCATGAGACCAAGCGCCTCCTCTATGTCGCCTTGACGAGGGCGCGCGACCGGCTCTACCTTGCGTCGGCCCTCAAGGATGGGGTGATGGCGCCCGGGCGTGGGAGTCTCGGCGAAGTGCTCCCGCAGTCGGTGAAGGAACTGTTCGCGAAGGCAGGACTCGCGGCACTCGAAAGCCCGATCGGATCACCAGTCACCTGGACGAGCGCTTCTGGGGCCCGCTTCGAGTGGCGTCCGTGCCCGAGAGCCGGAGGCGAGCCTCTGGTTTCGTGACGGTCAGCGCTGGTTGGCACTGATGACGGTCCGCGTCTCACATTGGTGCGCGCTGTACCACAGCTGGACAGGCGCGCCACACAGAAGATAAGTCAACCAAAAGCAGTAGTTTATGTGCACAAGCCACCTCAGCAGGTCCTCTGCGCGTGTCTACTGTAGCCCCCAGGGGGCGGTGCGGCACCGGACGCGCCCGCCCTGGCATCCACGGTCTAACCATCGTATTTAAGCGATTTTACGAAAGGCAGGAACCAAGTCGGGCCGCCGTTTGTCTAAGCTAAGTAGCTGGCGTCGAGATTGCATTCGGGACCAGCAACGGGGGGTGCGGTATGGCAGTTCCTGCTGGGTCGCTCAATCTCAATTACGTCAAGCCGA
Organism: uncultured Acidobacteriota bacterium; assembly: GCA_963847975.1. Taxonomy (GTDB): domain Bacteria; phylum Acidobacteriota; class Vicinamibacteria; order Vicinamibacterales; family 2-12-FULL-66-21; genus DATBJJ01. The sequence goes on from CAWKBU010000011.1 coordinate 120,866, forward strand.
CGCCGACCATCTTCGAGCTCGAAGCGCTCGAGGGCCTTCCGTGCGGCTGCGTCGCCGCCGCTTTCCGGGCGCGTCCGTGGGACGTGGCGGTCGTCTCCCTCGAAGCCAAGGGGCCACACTGCATCCTGGCGGGTCACATCAACGGGCAGGTTCTCCGTCTCGGCGATCCCTCGGAGTTCGAGGACGAAGAAGACGACGAATAGCCGTCCAGGTTGGGTTGACCGCGCACGTCCGTTCTCGCGACTCTCCAAAGAAACGAGAAAACCTGCGCAAGATCGAAAGATCTTCATTGCGTCCAGTAAACGGTTACTCGTACAATTCGAAGGTTTGGAGAGGAGCTCAACTAGATGGCCTTGACCTGTCCGAGCTGCGGGAACGACCGGAATTTTCTGGTCAAAACCCTGCAGATGCATGTGGTGCAGGTGCGCGACGATACCCGGGTGGAAGCGAACGAAGAAGGTCGCCCAGCGGTGATTGAAGTGCTCTGCGACGAGTGTGAGAAAGAACTCAATTTCTCTGATTTTGACGAGAGCGTTCGGAACGAGCTCCTGCTGACCCTCGGCGCTCGGTGAGAGAGCGCTACCCCTCGCCCGCTTCTGCCTCCTCGAAGTAGTCGCATTCCGGGCAGATCCATTCGCGTAGCACGCTTGACCGCGGACTCCACGCCGGGGCGGTCTCGGACTTCGCGCGCGTGCAATCGCATCGCTTCGCCGCAGAGTGGGCATTCCTTCATCTCCGGATTGTACCAGCACGCCCGGTCCGTTCCTTGACTTGGGTGGGGTGAGCCCCTATCGTAACGATCAGGGCCGTCGCCGCCGACGTACCCGAGCAGACGATGCGCGATTACTACGACGTTCTGGGCGTGTCGCCGGACGCGGGCGCTGACGAGATCAAGCGCGCCTACCGGCAATTGGCCCGGCGGTATCACCCCGACATCTCGGGAGACGACCGCGCCATCGCCTTTCTCGAAGCGGCCCGCGCCTACGAGGTGCTCGCCGACCCGCGCCGGCGGCACGTCTACGACTGCGGGCGGTCGCGGCCGTCAAGCTCGCCGGGCGGACGCGGCGACTGCTTCGCCGACGAAGTCGCCATCGATTTTCCCTCCGTGTCCGACCTTGCTCGACCGCATGCGCCACTCGTTCTTCGGCGTGAGCGGGCTCGAAGATCTGTCGGCCGAGATCGTCCTCACGCCTCTCGAGGCCATCGAAGGCACGACTATCCCCATCGGCATTCCGGTGCGGCAGACCTGTCCCGGCTGCGGCGGCCGCGGCGAAACCTGGCAGGAGTGGTGTGACGCCTGCGGCGGCTGCGGCGACGTGCGCGCGTTCCACGACGTCGAACTGCGCGTGCCGGCCGGGGTTCGCGGCGGCGAGCGCATTCGATTCTCGGTCATGCCGCCAGGCGCCCCGCTCACGCGCGTCGACGTGGTCATCAGCATCCGGAAGCCTCTGTGACCTCCCACGTCAAGCTGCTCGGCATCCTGCAGATCGTCTGGGGCGCGATCGGCTTGGTCCTCGGCTTGTCCACGTTGATTCTCGCCATTGGCGCGGTCGCGGTCGGGATGACGTCCGCGGGACAGCGAGATTCCAGCCGGCGTAACCGCCGTCGCGTTCGGCGTCTTCGCGGCCGCGCTCCTGGCCGCGGGAGCGGGGAACGCCTGGGCGGGTTCGGCCATTCACCGTCGCCACGCCCCCGGCCGGCTGGCCGCGCTCGGGTTGGCGGTGCCCAATCTCTTCGTCCTGCCGTTCGGCACCGCGCTCGGCATCTACGCGCTCTGGGTCCTGCTGCACGACGAGTCGCGACGGATGTTCGTCAAGGAAGTGGAAGCTCGCAGCTAGGGAGTTGGCCGCTGGACAACCTGAAAAAGACCTCGCTCGGCCTCGACGAAAACGTTGCCGCCGCCCTGACGTACGGGCTCGGATGGATCTCGGGCCTGGCGTTCCTCCTGACCGAGCGCGAGAACCGTTTCGTCAGGTTCCATGCGCATGCAGTCCGCGATCGTGTTTGGCGGCCTCTGCGTCCTCTGGTTCATCGGCACCTCGATGCCACCCTTCGGCTGGTTCCTCTCGTTCATCGTCATCCCACCGCTCTCGGCGGTCCTCTGGCTGCTGCTGATGTTCAAGGCCTACCAGGGCGAGCGCTTCAAGCTGCCCTACGTCGGCGACATTGCCGACGAGCGGTCCTGATCCGGCTTCAGGGGACAGCAAGCCGTCCTGATAAGATAGCCTCGTGGGTATAACAGAAACCGCCGTCCTCGACGCGCTCAAAGCCGTGCGCGATCCCGACCTCAACCGCGACATCGTCGCGCTCAAGTTCATCAAGAACCTGCGCATCGACGGCGGGGCGGTCGCGTTTTCCATCGAGCTGACGACGCCGGCGTGTCCGGTGAAAGACCAGATGCGCGATCAGGCGAAAGCGGTGGTCAGCGCAATTCCTGGTGTGACGAGCGTGGCGATCGAGATGACCGCGCAGGTCCGCGCCGCGGTGTCGCCCGACGGCGCCAAGGCGGCCGTCCCGGGCGTGAAGAACATCATCGCTGTCGGCGCCGGCAAGGGTGGCGTCGGCAAGACGACGGTGGCGGTGAATCTGGCGATCGCCCTGAGCCAGCTCGGCAGCCGGGTGGCGATGATCGACGGCGACATCTACGGTCCGAACGTGCCCATCATGCTCGGCCTGCAGACGCAGCTCGCGACCGATGGCCAGAAGATCGTTCCCGCCGAACAATACGGGATTCAAGTCGTCTCGATGGGGTTCCTGACCGGAGACGACGCGCCGGTGATCTGGCGCGGACCGATGCTGCACGGCGTCATCCAGCAGTTCTTCCGCGAGGTGCGCTGGGACCGGGTCGACTACCTGATCGTCGACATGCCGCCGGGGACGGGCGACGTGGCGTTGAGCCTGAGCCAGACCGTGCCGGTCTCAGGTGCCGTCGTCGTCACGACGCCTCAGACCGTGTCGCTCGCCGACACGCGGCGCGCGGTGCGCATGTATCAGAAGCTGAACGTTCCGATGCTCGGCCTGGTCGAGAACATGAGCCACTTCGTGTGTCCGGGCTGCCAGATGGAGAGCGACATCTTCGGCAAGGGCGGCGGGGAAACGCTGGCCCGCGACTTGTCGCTGCCCTTCATCGGCCGGATCCCGATCTACGAGCCGATTCGCGTCGGCGGCGACACGGGTGTGCCGATCACCATCGGCGAATCGCAGTCGCCGGCCGCGCGCGCTTTCCGCTCGGCGGCCGAGCAGCTGGCGGCGCAGTTGTCGATCGCCAGCTACAAGCGTCCGATCCCGCTCATGCCGGTCTCCTGACCTGAGTCACAACGGTTCGAACGGATCCACTCGAACAGCGGGTTCACGGGGTTCAAAGGGTTCCAGAGGTTCAAGCGGCTCGCGTCTGTTGACCTCGCCGAGCGGCTCCAGTGGCTGGAGCGGTCTGGATGGTTCAACCGGCGCGAACGGTTCGAGGGGCTCGAGCCGATCTGGAGGGGGAATCGACTCGAACGGCTCGACTGGAGCAGGTGTCGCCGGCTCGAAAGGGTCGAACGGTTCGAAGGGCTCGATCGGCGGGCGTGGTTCGAGTGGCTCGAACGGTTCGATCGGGATGACCGGTTCGGGCTCGAACGAGTCGAATGGTTCAAGCGGTTCAGGAGCGGGAGGTCGCGTCATGAAGATCACCAGGGGACGAGTTGCGGTCGCGGCGGCCATCTGCCTCGTATCGGCTGCGACGGCGCTGCAAGCGTCGGAGGCGATGAAGGCCATCGTTGGATCATATCTGGAGATCCAGGCGCAGCTCGCCACCGACAAGATCGACGGGATCAAGGCACCCGCGGCGGCGATCGCGTCGCGCGCCGAGGCTCTGGGCGACGGTGGCGCAGCCATCGCGAAGGCGGCGAAGGCCGTCGGCGAAGCCGCCGACCTCAAGGTCGCGCGCGAGGCGTTCGGAGGCCTGAGCGACGCCGTCATCGCGGCGGCCAAGGCCGAGGGCTGGAAAGATCTGGGCGACACGAAGCTCGCGTTCTGCCCGATGGTCAAGCGTTCGTGGCTGCAGAAGGACGAGAAGATCCGCAACCCCTACTTCGGCAGCACGATGCTCGAGTGCGGCGAGTTCAAGAAGCCCTGATTCGGCCGCTAGATGAATATTCCTTTCGTCCATCAGAAGCTGGCCAACGGCCTCGATGTCATCGTGCACGAGGATCACGACTGCCCGATTGTGGCCGTCAACGTGTGGTACCACGTCGGCTCGAAGAACGAACAGCCGGGCCACACCGGGTTCGCGCACCTCTTCGAGCACCTGATGTTCGAAGGATCGCAGCACCACGACAGCGGCTATTTTCGCCCCCTGCAGGAGATTGGCGGCGTCCTCAACGGATCGACCAACGCCGATCGAACGAACTACTGGGAGGTCGTGCCGTCGAACGCGCTGGATCTGGCGCTCTGGATGGAGTCCGATCGCATGGGCTACCTCCTGCCGGCGCTGACCGACGCCAAGTTCGAGAACCAGCGCAACGTGGTGCTGAACGAGCGGCGGCAGAACTACGAGAACCGTCCGTATGGGTTTGCCGGGATGTCGCTCGTGGCGGCGCTCTATCCGCCGGAACATCCCTATCACTGGATGACGATCGGCGCGGCCGAGGACTTGAAGGCCGCACGCCTCGACGATGTGCGCGCGTTCTTTCAGACCTACTACCGGCCGCGCAACGCCTCGCTGGCGCTCGCGGGTGACATCGATGCCGAGCGCGCGATCGCGCTCGCGCACCGAGTACTTCGGCGGCCTCGACGCCGGTCCGGAACCACCTCCGGTCGAGGCCCGCTACTCGCCGCTCACCGGTGAGACGCGCCTCGTGCTCGAGGACCGCATCGAGCTGCCGCGAATCTACCTGGCGTGGCACTCGCCGGCGCTCTTCGCCGAAGACGACGCCGAACTCGACCTGGTGTCCGAAGTGCTCGCCGGCGGCAAGACGTCACGGTTGTACCGGAGTCTGGTCTACGAACAGCGCATTGCGACCGAGGTGGCCGCGTCGCAGGGCTCGCGCGAGCTTGGCAGTTTCTTTCAGATCGTCGCGACCGCCGCGCCGGGCCGGACGCTCGCCGAGCTCGAGGCGGCCGTGGCACGCGAGCTCACGCGGCTCCGCACGGAGGGGCCGTCCGCGGCCGAGCTCGAACGCTGCCTGGCCCAGGCGGAAGCACACTTCCTGCACCGGCTGCAGACGGTCGGCGGTTTTGGCGGGAAGTCGGATCAGTTGAACGCGTACAACGTCTATCTCGGAACCCCTGGGTACTTCGACGAAGACCTGGCGCGTTATCGCCGGGCAGACGCCGCGGGGCTGGTGCGAGCCGCGACGCGCTGGCTGGGTGATGGCCGCGTCGCGCTGAGCGTCGTCCCCCACGGTCGCGCCGCGCTGGCGCTCGCCGGCTCTCAGCCAGTCTCGGTATCCTGATGCCTGTCGACCGATCGCGCCTGCCCCTGCCGGGTCCCGAGCCCACGTTTGCGTTCCCGGAGATTCGCCGCCGGCGTCTGGCCAACGGCCTGGACGCCTGGACCGCCGTTCATAGCGAAGTGCCACTCTTGTCGGTGCTGGTGCTAGTGCGCGCGGGTGCCTCCTTCGACCCCGCCGACCGCCCCGGGCTGGCAGCGATTACCGGCGATCTCCTCGACGAAGGGTGCGGCGACCTCGATGCGCTCGCGTTGCACGAAGCGCTCGGCCGGCTCGGCGCGCAGGTCGATACCGAGGTCGGTTCCGACGCCACGCTCATCGGCCTGACGACGCTCGAGCGGTCCGCGGCGCCGTCGCTGGCGCTCGTCGCCGACATGCTCATCCGGCCCAGGCTGGAAGCGGGGGACTTCGAGCGTGTGCGCGATCTGCGTCTCAACCGGCTCCTGCAGATGCGCGACATGCCGCCGGCCGTCGCCGAGCGCGTGTTCACCGAGCGGCTCTATGGGCGCGCATCCCTACGGCCACCTGCCCATCGGCAGCGAAGTGTCGCTCCGCTCGATGGACGCCGGGGAGCCCCTGGCGTTCCATCAGCGCATGTACGATCCGTCGCGCGTGACGGTCATCGCCGTGGGAAACGGATCGCACGAGGCGCTCGGCGATGCCGTCGACGCGGCATTCGGGAGCTGGCAGGTGGACCCCGGCGGGCGCATTCACGCCGATCCCGTGGCGTTGCCGATCCCGCCTGGGGCCGCCGAGCTGCTCGTCATCTCGCGGGCCGGCGCGCCGCAGTCGGAACTGCGACTCGGCCATGTGGCGGTGGCCAGAAGCTCGAGCGACTACCACGCGCTCGTGACGCTCAACCTCGTCCTCGGCGGACAATTCGTCAGCCGCATCAACTCGAACCTGCGCGAGCGCAAGGGCTACACCTACGGCGCGCGCACCAGTTTCGAGTTCAGGCGCGGGCGTGGCCCGTTCGCCCTGGCCGCGAGCCTGCAGTCGGATGCCACCGCCGATGCCGTGCGCGAGGCGCTCGGCGAGCTGCACGCCATACGCGGCGAACGGCCGGTGACGGTGGAGGAACTGGAGCTCGGTCGCGCCCCACTGACGCGCGGGTACCCGCGCGGGTTCGAGACCGCCGAGCAGATCAGTCGCGCCATCGCACAGATTGCGCTCTACGACCTGCCCGACGACTACTTCACGACGTTCGTACCGAAGGTGCTCGCCCTCACCCCCGAGGACCTGACGCGTGCCGCCGACACCCACATCGACCCCGCTCGCTTCCTGACCGTCGTCGTCGGCGACCCCGACAAGATGGGCGCCATGGGGGATCTGGGGTTGGGAGAGCCGATCGGGGTAGAGGCGAGTTGTTGCCGAAGCGGCGGGTGTCGATCAAAGTGATCGTGGATCTGGTCTTTCAGCGCGGTCATTTCATCGTCGAGCGTGTCGAGCAGATGCTGGATCGACGCGCAGACGACCGCACTGTCGGGTGCCGCCTCGAGGCGATTCCGCTCCTGCTGTCGCATGCCCTCGAGGGCATCGAGCCGGCGGACCAGCGCTTGCAGCTCGCGCAGCTCCCGCGGCGGCGGGGTCCACGGGGGCGGCTCTTGGGCGCGACAGAACTGGGCGATGAGCCGCGCGTTGGTTGGATCGGTTTTGGTGCGTGACAGGCGACTCCGGCTGAAGACTTCGATCGCGGCCGGATTGACGATGCTGACGCGATGCTCGGCGTCATGCAGAGTCTCGGCGACCGCGGTGCCGTACGTGCCCGTCGCCTCGAGGCACACGTGTACTGGGCCGTCGGGGGCATGGTGCCCACCCACGCGAGCAGCGCGTCGTGGCCGTCCGCGGTATTGGCGACACTTTTGGATCGCCATTTACCATCGGGGCGCAGCAGGGCCACGGCCATGGTCCGTTTGGCGATATCAATGCCGAGAAAAAACATGGCAGTCCTCCGATTCATGCGGCGTCGTATGGTGATCAGCCTTGTGCATCCAAGCTCAGTCCCGCGGCGGGAGGGCTTTCGAGACCGTCCGATCTGTCCGACGCCATACAACGGACACCGGGAGCTTCTCTCAGCGCCAAGCTTTGGTGTCTACAAGTATTTCAGCAACCCCGCCAGCGCATCGTACAGCGCTGAGGCGATTGCCTTCGCGAGCGGGGAGTACTCGCCTTTGGCCACCGAGTCGGCGACCATGACCGGCTGAGTAATCATCAGCCAGATGATGCCTCCGGCCAGCGCGACGGCCACGACGCCGGCGATCCCGACCAGGCTGAGGCTGATTCTGGCGAAGCTCATACGATCGGCTCAGTGTACAACGGTCGTTGGGAAGTAATGCCCTTCGACCGGGCTAAGGGCTGAGGCGCGCGGAGGCGCCCGTTTGGTCTCAGAGGTTGGACGCTCAGCCCTTCCGGACAGTTCCTCTCCCCTCCCGCCGCCTGCCGACCCGAGACCGCCGTCCACCGACGACTGCGAAAGGCTTTCTCACAAAACACCGCGAACGAGCGGCAGCGAGTAAGCCTGGCGAGCGGCGCGGGGCGCTGGGCTGCCAGGGGTCAGGTCTTGTATTTCAACAGTTCCAATAGGAAATGTTGAAATACAAGACCTGACCCCGGGCTGCCAGTGCTAGAGGTTTCGCGATAGGAAGCGGCACAACGTCAACCCGTCGAGCCACTTGAAGGGACCGAGGCCGGTGCTGTAGTGCCCGCACGGGAGCACCACTAGCTGGTGTTCGATTCCGCGACGCCGGAACTCGTTGACGAGCATTTTCGAGAGGTCGACGGGGAACGTCAGATCGTAACGCGCGTAGACGAGGAGCAGGCGCTTGTCGCGCACGCGGTCGAGGTAAGGGTATGGCGAGATTGGCATCCAGATGCGGCGGAGGCTCTCCAGGTCGATGTGACCGTCGAGCCCCTGTCTGACATGGTCGGTGGACAGGCCAGACCACACGACGTCGGCAAAGTACGGAGAGATGTGATTGAGGGCAGCTGCCCGCAACCGCGGCTCGTGCGCGGCCGTCAGCATCGCCAGGCACGAGCCCAGGCTCGTGCCGAGAATGCCGATCGACTCGTAGCCCTGCGAGGCGAGCCACTCGATCCCGCGCCGGGCGTCGAGCACTGCCTGCCGGCACACCTGCGCGGTCCGGCCGACGTTCGAGCTGACGATGTAGTCGGCGCGCCGCAGTTCGGGAGGCATGCGGTCGTCGTGATACGGGAGGCTGAGCCGAAGCGCGCTGATCTGGAAGCGGTTCAGAAGCCGGCAGAGGCCGACGTGTCCGCCCGCGTCGGCGTTCCACTGCGGCAGCACGATGACGGCCCGCTTGCGCCCGGCCGGCGAGTGGTCGGGCAGGTAGCGCGCGCGCACCAGGTTGTTTTCGGCGTGCGGCGTTTCCACCGCGCTCGGGTACGTCAGCCACTCGCCGTCGAGCCTGAAGTCGGAGCAGGGCGGGAGCGCGAAGAACTGATCGCTCGCGGCGACCATCTGGTCCGCCCAGCGTTCGAGATGCGGGCCGGGCGAGGCCATGCCGCCGGCGCCCTCCATCTCCCTGGAGATCCAATCGAGGCCCCACTCGAACGGCCGCACGACGCGGTCGGTCGAGACCGACGCCAGGCGCCGCTCCCACGCGTGAAAGACGCCGCTCAGCACTCGGGTGGCCTCATCCTCCTTATTATTCTCTAATCCGCCGCGCGAACCGACGGCTGCAGGCAGCGCTCCACCACCGCGGCGAGCGTGAGGACCCGATCGGTCTGGTGACGCCGTCCGACGATCTGCACGCTTCGTGGGAGTGCATCGACGTCCTGCGGCGCCGGGAGCGCTACGGACGGATGGCCGGTGATGTTGAAGAGTTGTGTGAGCCGCAGCATTGCCGCCCGCACAGGCTCAGGCGCACCGTTGACGTCGACAGTCGTGGCCCCGAGCGGTGGCGCCGGAATCGGGAGCGTCGGCAGGAGCAGCGCGTCGCACTCGTCGAGCGTCCGATCGACCGCCGCCGTCAGCGCCTTCCTCAGATCCAGGGCGCGGATGTAGTCCTCCGCGAGGAGATAGCGGCCCATCTCGAGACGCACGCGCACACCCGGAGAATAGAGGGCCGGCGAGCGTTCGAGGAAGCGCGCGTGATAGCGCGATGCCTCGGGGAGAACGATGTGGAGGTAGACGTCCGGCGTCCAGGCGGCGTGGTCGACGGAGACGTCTCGAATCGCATGACCAGCCGCGGTGAGTGCCGCGCACGTCCGCTCGAGCGCCTGCCGTACGCCGGGATCGAGCCGGTCGCAGAAGTACGGCCGCGGCACGCCGAAGACGAGCCGTTCGGTCGTCGTTGCCACAGGCGGGCGAGCTGGCAAGGGCCGTCCGGTGAGAACAGCAAAGAGCAGCGCAACGTCGGCCACGCTGCGAGCCATCGGCCCCAGGTGATCGAGCGAGCTGCTGAGAGGGACGACCCCCTCGCACGAGATCTCCCCGGTCGTCGCTTTGAGGCCGACCGTGCCGCAGGCGGCCGACGGGATGCGGATCGACCCGCCGGTATCGGTGCCAAGGGCGCCAAAGCACATGCCGGTCGCGAGGCCGGCGGCGGCACCTCCACTCGATCCCCCGGCCGATCGGGAGGCGTCGAGCGGATGGCGCACGGGTCCGAAGGCGGATTCCTCACTGGTCGTGCCGAACGCGAACTCGTGGAGGTTCGTCTTGCCGATGATGATCGCGCCGGCCGCCTTGAGTTTCGCGACGGCGGGCGCGTCTGAGGTCGCCGTAATCGCCGGCTGTGCCGAGCCGGATGTCGTTTTCACGCCGGCGACGTGGACCAGGTCCTTCAGCGAGATCGGAATCCCGTGGAGGGGGCCGCGGTAACGCCCGGCGCGAATCTCGTGCGCCGAGCGTTCGGCGTCCGAGAGCGCCTGGGCGTCGAGCCGGGTGATGAAGGCATTCAGCTCGGGCCTGGCGTCGATCGCGGCGAGACAGGCCTGCACGAGCGTCACGGGCGAGAGCGCGCCGGACTGAATCAGGGGCGCGACGTCGACGATCTGGCGAAGGTCCGGGCTCATGAAGTCGCAGCCGGATCGCCGGGTTCGGGTGCCGGTGGTTGCGCCGACGCCTCGTGCTGCGCGTCGGCTGCACGCAGGGCCGCCGTCGATCGCGCCAGCGACTCGAGGAGCGGCTTCAACTCTGGAAGGCCACGGCGTTCCGCGTCGGCGCACGCCGCCGCCAGCCAGGCGTCAATCAATGCAGACATCAGAAGCTCACCGTTGCGCGCAGGTTGATGGGGAGAGAATAGAAGTTGTGTTCGACTGGTTCGCTGAGCTGGTTCCAGGCGAACTTGACCGAGATCTCGAATCCCAGCGGGCCTGACTGAATGCCACCACCGCCCTCGGCGAAGTAGCGTTTGCCCGCACCGATGTCGCTCGTAATCTTGCCCACGCCGCCGAGTATGAACGCGTAGCTGCCCAGGCCCCACCCAGGTGCGCGATCGGCCACGTACACGCCGGCACCAACGTCGTAGGCGATGGCGTTCGTCAGCGCATAGGAATCGAGCGCGCCGGGACCGTCGAATGCGAAGCGGATGTCAGGTAGGTTTTCGACGCTGCCGCGCACGCCGAGTGTGGGACCAACGCTCATGCCGATCGGGTACACCGTCACGCTGACGCCCTGGCCGCGGCGTGTGAATTCGAGCAGGTCGATGACCGTGTTCCCGTCGCGCGTGCGATAGTCGTGCGGCGGCTCGGCTGGTCCGACCGGCGTGCCGAGCAGGTCCTCGAGCGGGTGATCGGCGAGGCGCTGCGGCCAGGTGTAGAGCCAGTCGTAGGCCACCGAGATGAACTGCCGTCGCGCTTGCGGGGGTGTGTAGGTTTGCGCCTCCGCGGCCACCGGCCCGAGCGTCGTCACCACCATCGCCAGCGTCAGGATCCGCCACGTCGTCAATCGCATCGTGTCTCAGCCGTCAGTCGAGAGTCGTAGGTCGCCGCGTCCTGACAGTGAAACCTCCGCAGGCGATCGATCGCTCGATCGTGACGCAACGAATCTACAATGTAACCCAAAGTGACGACACCCATCCTGGCCGCGGTCATGCCGGGGCCGCAGCAGCCGGTCGAGATTCGCGAGTTTCCACGCCCCGACCTTCCGTCCGGTGCGGCATTGTTGCGGACGCTGCGTTCGGAAGTCTGCGGCACCGACGTTCATCTCTGGCACGGCCGGCTCGCAGGTGTGCCGTATCCCATCATCCCCGGGCACGTGTCGTCCGGGATCCTCGAATCGATTCGCGGGCCGCTCAAGGGGCTCGATGGTTCCACCCTGGTCGAAGGCGATCGGGCCGTCTTCTTCGACGTCCATCGGACCTGCGGTGAGTGCCGAGCCTGTACCGTTCATCGCACGCCGACGCGATGTCCGGCCCGGCGCGTCTACGGCATCACCGATTCGGCGGGCGAGGGTCTGTTCGGCGGCTGGTCGCAGTACATCTACCTCGAGCCCGGCGTCGGCATCGCGAGGCTTCCCGATTCGGTCAGCGTCGACGACTACATCGGTGGCGGCTGCGGTCTGCTGACGGCGGTGCACATTCGCGAGCGCGCCGCGCTTCGTCCTGGCGACAGCGTGCTGGTGCAGGGCGTCGGGGCGGTTGGCTTGTGTGCCATCGCGCTCTGCCGGCTGGCCGGCGCCTCGACCATATTTGCCGTCGGCGATCCCGCGTCCCGTCTCGCGCTCGCCACGCACATGGGCGCCGACCATGTCTTCGAGCTCGCATCCTCGTCCGCTGAAGAACGCCTGCAGGCGGTCCGCGACCGCACCCACGGCGAGGGCGTCGACGTCGTCATCGAAGCCGCCGGCTCGGCTCGGGCCATCGAGGAAGGCGTGACGCTCGTGCGCGACGGCGGTCGCTACGTCATTGCCGGGCACTATACTGACGTTGGTCCGAGCACGATCAACGCGCACCAGCACATCAATCGCAAACACCTCGAGATTCGCGGCTGCTGGGGCAGCGAGTCCCGGCACTTCCTCGAGGCGATCGCGATTCTCGAAGCCCACGGCGACGTTCCATGGCGCGACATCGGGGCGCGGACATATCCGCTCGCCTCTCTCAACCAGGCGCTCGAGGATGCCGAGGCCATGCGGATTACAAAGGCGCTGGTGGATCCGTGGGCGTAACGAAACGTCCGGGCGCTCGGCGTTCGGCGCTCGGGCGTTCGAAGCACTCCTGAACCCCCTTGAACCCCGAACCCTGAACCGCGAACGCCGAACGCCGAACGCCCGAGCCCCGAAACCACCATGCGCCACACCAAGATCATCGCCACGGTCGGTCCCTCCAGCGCCAGCCGCGAAGTGCTCGACGCGCTCGTCATCGAGGGCGTCGACGTGTTCCGGCTCAACTTCTCGCACGGAACGCACGCCTCGCACGCCGAAACCTTCGCGCGCATCCGCGAGATTGCGTCGAACGCCGGCCGCCACGTCGGCATCATGCAGGACTTGAGCGGACCGAAGATCCGCACCGGCCCGCTCGCCGGCGATCGGCCCCTGCCTCTCGAGGAAGGCGAGTCGCTCGTCCTCGGCGAGGGCAACGCGCCGTCGCAGCCGGGGCGTATCTTCACGCCCTACGCCGAGCTCGTGCGATCGGCGCAGACGGGCGACCGTCTCTTGCTCGACGATGGACGGATCGAGTTGAAGGTCGTGGGACGAAGCGCGGCGGGCCTCGACCTCGTCGTGGTGAATGGCGGTGCGCTCGGTGGGCATAAGGGCATCAACGCGCCGGGCGTGGCCCTGCCGCCGTCCGCGTTGACCGAGAAGGACGTCGACGATCTGCAGCTGGGCCTCCGTCTCGGCGTGGACTACGTGGCGTTGAGCTTCGTGCAGACGCCCGATGACGTCGCCCGTGCGCGCGATCTGATCGCTCGGGCCGGCAAAGACACGCCGGTGATCGCCAAGATCGAACGGCCAGCAGCCATCGACAACCTCGACGGCATCCTTCGCCTCGCGCAGGGCGTGATGGTCGCGCGCGGAGACCTCGGCCTCGAGATGCCGCTCGAACAGGTGCCGCGCGTGCAGAAGCAGATCATCCGGTGTGCGCGAGCGCTCGGGTTGCCGGCGATTGTGGCCACGCAGGTGTTCGAGTCGATGCGCGTCGAGCCGAGGCCGACACGGGCCGAGGTCAGTGACGCCGCGAACGCTGTCGACGAAGGCACCGACGCGATCATGCTGGCGGGCGAAACGGCTGCCGGGGCGTTTCCGGTGCGGGCCGTGCAGATGCTCGACGCCGTCATCCGCGATGCCGAGTCGCTGCTGCCACCCATCAGTACGCCCCCCGCGATCGATGGCGCGAGCAGCCGGCACGGTCAGGCGCTGGCGCAGGCCGCCGTCACCCTCGCGACGACGGGTCAAGCCGATGCGATTGTGGCGGTCACGACCGAAGGGCGCACGGCCCGGCTGCTGTCGGCGTGCCGTCCGGCGGCGCCGATTCTGGCGGCCACGCCAGACGGCGGGGTCGCGGGCTCGCTGTCTCTCCTCTGGGGAGTGCTGCCGTTCATTACCCGGGAGCGCAATGTCGATCGCCTGGCGGCGGAGCTCGTCGAGCGGGGGTTGATCGAGCGGGGAGCGGTGGTCGTCTTCATCAACGTGAGCCGCACTCAGGACCGCACCGACGCCAACTTCCTCCACGTTCGACAGGTCAGCGCTCCAGGTGCTCCTTGAGCGACGCCAGAGACGACTGCCAACCGCGGGTGATGACGGCGTAGTAGCGGCGCCAGCGGAGGCTGTCCTCGAATCCGCTCTGACGGACGCGCAGCCGGCACGACGCGCCCTCGAGCATGCAGCTGACCTCGAGGGCCATGGGCCCAATCGGTTCGTCGTCGGGGGGGAGCCACCAGGCGTCGGCGACGAAGAGCTCGCGCCCGGGCAGGTACTCCATGACGGTGCCGTGGAAGACGCCGCCGAGACGTCCGAGCAGGTCGTCGCGCTCGCTCGTCGGCGCCCACTCGACGGCGTAGATGCCGAGCGGCCGAGGGGTGGTGACCGAGCGGATCGCCTGCCACCAGATGGCGAGCGCCTCCGGCTCGAAGAACGCCGCCATGACCCGAGCCGGCGTGCAGCGGATGAGCAGCGTCTGCTCGAATTGCGTGGGAGGGGCGTCGTTCAACGGGGCCGACACGCTGCCATTTTAGCGTGGTCCCGCGGGTGGTCCTTGGCTCACGCCCACGCAGGTTAGCCGGGCTCGTGCGCGGCCCGGCTGGCGTTCGGGCCCCTGTCCGCCGTAAGATTCGGAGGTTGCATGTCTCAGCAGAGTCGGCGCCTGCTCGTATTGGCGCTCGCGGCCTCGGTGGGCGCGGGGTGCTCGATCAAGAAACTCGCCATCAACGGGCTGGCGGACACGCTCGCCGCGAGCGGCGACAGCTTCGCGTCGGACGAAGATCCCGACCTCATCCGTGATGCCGTGCCCTTCTCGCTCAAGACGATCGAGTCGCTCCTCGTCGAGGTACCCGAGCACAAAGGGCTGCTGCTGACGGCTTGTGGCGGCTTCACGCAGTATGCGTATGCGTTCGTTCAGGCCGACGCCGAGCTCATCGAGGTCAAGGATTTCGACGCCTCGGTGGCCGGGCGCGAGCGCGCGCTCAAGATGTATCAGCGGGCGCTCGGCTACTGCCTGCGCCGGGTGGAACTGACGCACAAGGGATTCCGGCCTGCGGTCGAAAAAGACCCAGTCGGCACGCTGAAGGCCTTCTCCAAGGACGAAGTGCCGGTGCTCTATTGGACCGGCGCCACCTGGGGAGCGGCCGTGTCCGCCGGATCCGAGAAGCCCGAGTTGCTCAACCAGTTGCCGATCGTACGCGCCATCATGGCGCGCGCCCTGGAGCTCGACGAAGCCTACGAGCTCGGAGGGATCCACGACGTGCTCATCTCGCTCGATTCGCTGCCGGAGGCGATGGGCGGGTCGGTCAAGAACGCGCGCGAGCACTTCGCGCGCTCGGTCGAACTGTCGAAGGGCCAGTCGGCGAGTCCCTACGTGTCGCTCGCCGCCGGCATCAGCGTCGCCGAGCAGAATCGCAAGGAGTTCGAGACGCTGCTCGGGCAGGCGCTGGCCATCGACGTCAACCAGGTCCCGCGGCTGCGGTTGTCGAACGTCATCTATCAACGGAAGGCCCGCGCGCTTCTGGCCCGCGCGGATGAGCTCTTCACGCCCGAGAAGGCGCCCAGTCATCCGACCGCGGTCGTCGGTCTGTCCGGGTTGGGCTCGTTGGCACATCGGCCATTGGGAGTGTTGCGATGAGAGTGTTGGCGCTGTTGTTGTCGATCGGCCTGCTGGCCACCGGGTACTCACAGGCGCAGAGTCCCACGCTCGTGCGCCTCGGCACCGTGATTCCGGCCGGGACCATCTGGAACAACATCCTCAAGGAACAGGCCGCCGAGTGGACGCGTATCACCGGCGGTCGCGTGCGCCTGACGGTGATGGCCGGGACCCAGGGCGACGAGGACGCCATCATCCGCAAGATGCGCACGTCGGGACAACTGCAGGCGGCGTCGCTCTCGGCTGTCAGCCTGGCGATGTCGATCGACCAGTCGTTCAACGTGTTCTTCATCCCGATGTTCTTCCAGGACTACGCCGAGCTCGACCACGTCATGGCGAAGCTCCAGCCGGTCATCACCCAGCGGCTCGCCGACAAGGGGTTCGTCTTCATCAACTGGGGCAGCGGCGGATGGGTCCAGGTCTTCAGCAAGAAGCCGGCGAAGAACCTGCGCGACCTGAAAGGGATGAAGCTCTTCACCTCCGCGGGTGACGACGTGACGGTGCAGTGGTACAAGGACAACGGCTTTCAGCCCGTGCCGCTCTCGTCGGCCGACATGTTGTCGTCGCTCACGACCGGCATGATCGAGGCTGTTCCCGTCACGCCGCTCTCGGCGCTCTCGTTCCAGTGGTACAAGGACACGCCCTACATGCTCGACGTCGGCATCTCGCCGCTCGTCGGCGCGACCATCATCAACAAGAAGACGTGGGAAGCCATCAGCGAAGCCGACCGCGCCCAGCTGATGGCGGCTGCGCAGAAGACTGAAGCCCGGTTTCGGGTCGAGGTGCCGCGCACCGACGCCGAATCAATCGCCGTCATGCAGAAGAGCGGCCTGACCGTGGTCAAGGCCGACGCGGCGGCGCTCGCCGAGTTCCGCACCGTCGCCGACGGGTTCACCAAGACCATGCGCAGCGACCTGGTGCCGCGTGACGTCTTCGAGCTGGCCGTGCGCGAACGCGAGGCCTACCGCAAGACGCGGCCACCCGCCAAGTGAGCGGCGCGGTTCCGGCCGAGGCGGGACGGGTCAGGTCGCCCGCGGTTCGCGCCCTCTATCACCTCGAGGATGGCCTGGCGGGCGTGGCGCTCGCCCTGATGTTCGTGTTGCCGCTGGCCGAGATCGTGCTCCGCCGAGCCGCGGGCACGGGCATTCCCGGCTCGATCCCCTTCGTCCAGCACCTGGTCCTCTGGGTCGGTTTCCTGGGCGCCGCGATGGCCGCGCGCGAGGGCACGATGCTGGCGCTCGCGACCGGCACGTTCCTTCCACCGGGTCCGGCCCGAGACTGGGCCGGTACGCTCGCGGCCACGGTGGCGGCAGCCGTCTCGATGATGCTGGCGGTGGGGGCCTACGAGCTCGTGTTGAGCGAGCGCGAAGCGGGCACCGTCATCGCGGCCGGCATCACGACGTGGATGGCACAAACGGTCCTGCCGTTCGCCTTTGCGCTGATTGCGCTGCGCACGGTGTGGACGCCGAACCTCAACGCGATCCAGCGCGTGATTGCCTTCTGCGGTCTCGCCGTCGGCGCGTGGCTGGTGTGGAATCCGGCGGCGTTCGCGCCTGGCCTGCTCTGGCCGTTGGCCGCGCTGATCGTGGTGGCCGCCGCCTGTGGCACTCCAATCTTCGCCGTGCTCGGCGGTCTCGCGATCGTCTTCTTCCTGGCCGACGGCGTGGGCCCGTCGGCAGTCCTCATCGAAACCTACCAGCTGGCGGTGAAGCCGACGCTGGCGTCGATTCCGTTGTTCACGCTCTGCGGATTCCTGCTCGCCGAGGGTAAGGCTCCGGAGCGGCTCCTCAACGTGTTCCGCGCCTGGTTCGGGTGGTTCCCGGGCGGCACGGCCGTCGTCTGCGCGATGCTCTCGGCGTTCTTCACGGTCTTTACGGGCGGGTCCGGCGTCACCATCCTGGCCCTCGGGGGCCTGCTGCTGCCGGCGCTCCTCAAGGACGGCTATCGAGAGAAATTCTCTGTCGGCCTGCTCACTGCCTCGGGCTCGCTCGGCTTGCTGCTCCCACCGTCGCTTCCGCTCATCCTCTATGCGATTGTGGCGCAGGTCCCGGTGGAGGACTTGTTCATCGGTGGCATCCTGCCGGGCATCCTGCTGCTCGGGCTGACGGCCGCCTGGGGCGTGCGCGAAGGGGTCGTCTATGGCACCGGGCGGACGCGGTTCTCGATGAGCGCCGCCATGCGTGCCCTGTGGGAAGGCAAATGGGAAGTGGCCCTCCCGATCGTGGTACTGGTCGCGCTCTTCGGCGGGTTTGCCACGATCGTCGAAGCCGCCGCCCTCGCCGCGCTCTACGCGTTCTGCATTCAGGTGTTCGTCCACCGCGACGTGAGGAGCTTCGACACGTTACGCCGCGTGTTTGCCGAGTGCGTGGCGACCGTCGGCGGCGTGCTCGTGATCCTTGGCGTCGCCGTCGGCCTCACGAGCTATCTCATCGGCGCCGACGTTCCCGGCCGTCTGCTCGAATGGACGCAGGCCTACATCAGCTCACCGATGGTGTTCCTGCTGATGCTGAACCTGTTCCTGCTCGTGGTGGGCTGCCTGATGGACATCTACTCGGCGACCTTCGTCGTCGTGCCTCTCATCGTGCCGCTCGGCCAGCACTTTGGCATTCACCCCGTCCATCTCGGCATCATCTTCGTCGCCAACCTGGAGTTGGGCTATCTGACCCCGCCGGTCGGCATGAACCTGTTTCTCGCTTCCTATCGGTTCAAGAAGCCGCTGCTCGAGGTGACCGCGGCGGCGCTGCCGATGCTCGGCGTCCTCGCCCTCGGCGTGCTGCTCATCACCTACCTGCCGTGGATGACGACCGCGCTCCTCGCGGTGTTCGGGAAAACGTAGTCACTGCTCGGCAAGCTCGTGTCGTCGTCGGCCGTACGTGGCAGAATGGGCGGATGACGACCAGCGCCTCACCCGCGTCGTCCGAGAAACCTCAGCCGGACGAGCACTGGGATTCTCACTACCGCGACGAACGCGACGCCGCTTTCCTGTATCGCTCGATGGCCGCCACGGAAGGGAATGGTGAGCGGCGCCAGCTCTTCGAACGCCTTGCGCGGGTCGAGGATCGGCATGTGGAGCGGTGGACGCAGCTCTTCGCGGAGGTCAATCGGCCCCTGCCGTCCTACCACACGGCGCTGCGCACGCGCGCCCTGGCCTGGGCCGCGCGCCGGTTTGGCAATGAACTGATTCTGCCCTTGATGCTCGCCGAAGAGGGTCGCGAGGTACAGGCGTATCTCGGCCTGGCCCGCCAGTCGAGCGACCGGCTGACCCACGCCGCGGCGGTCGACATCGCCTCCGACTCCGCGATGCACGCGCGCGAGCTCTCGGCGGCGATGGGCCGGGTGGGCGAGCCGTGGCATGTTGGTGGCTCGGGCGGCTACCTTCGCAGCGTGGTGTACGGATTCAACGACGGCCTGACGGCGAACTTCGGCCTGGTGGCCGGCGTCATCGGCGCCAACGTCGCCCCGCACATCGTCATCGTCAGCGGCATCGCGGGCGCCCTGGCTGATGCGCTGTCGATGGGCGCGAGCGGTTACCTCGCGGCGAAGAGCGAGGCGGAAGTGCAGGCGCACCAGATCGAGATGGAGCGGCACGAGATGCGGCTGATGCCGGATCTCGAAGAAGACGAGCTGGCGGTGATCTACGAGGCCAAGGGCTTGACGCCGGAGCGCGCCCGCGAAACGGCGCACGCCATGATGCAGGATCCGGCGCAGGCGCTCGATGCGATGGTGCGGGAAGAACTGAATATCCATCCGGCCGAGCTCGCGCCGCTGCGGGACGGCATCGTGACCGGTTCCGCAACCGCGGTCGGCGCGTTCATCCCCATCGTGCCGTTCTTGACGATGGAGTTCGGCAATGCGATCTGGGCGTCACTGGTCGTGAGCATGGGCGCCCACTTCGCGATTGGTGCCGCGCGCAGCCTCTTCACTGGCCGCTCCCTGTGGGCGAGCGGCCGCGACATGTTCCTCGTCGGCTTTGGCGTTGCCGCGGTGGGCTACGTGATCGGGGAGCTCGTCACGCGATTCCTGTGATCTCGTTCGCCGCGGTTCTACTTCTTCCGCAGCGTCTGCACGTAGGCCACGACCGACCAGATCTGCTGTTCGTTGAGCTCCTCCTTGAAGGCCGGCATCTTCGGGCGGCGGCGACCGTTCGCCACCTTGTAGAAGACCACGCCATCGGCGTTGCGATCGGCGCGCTTCGGGTTGGTCAGATCCATGTCCTCGCGATGCTCCGGGTCCGCATCGGGACCGTCGCCGAGCCCAGCGGCGCCATGGCACTTGGTGCACTTGTCCTTGAACACGGCCTTGCCGGTTGCCAGGACCTTCGCGTCGACTTGCAGCGGAGACTTCTTGGCATCGGCATCAGCCGGGAGCTGCCAGCCATTGGCGTTGCCTGCCTGACCCTGACCAGTCGCCGCGGCCGCGCCTGACGTACCGACGGCGACGACACAGGCGAGCATCACGCTACATCCAAGAATGACGAACCGTTGAATCATTGTTCCTCCCTGGACACACCAATATCACAGTTCACGATCACAGTTGACGACCCAGGTGACGGAGGGGACGAAGGCAACGGGTTCAACACGAAGAAACGAAATGAACGGAGACGACCGGAGACTTACGGGTTTCGTCGAGACAGTTACTGGTCGCGTCGCCGGCCGGGACGGCGGCGAGTGGCATCGGGTGAGGGGCGCGAACTCGAAGCACATCGGAGTTCTGGAGTGCTTCGAGTTCACGCCCTTCACCCGATGCCACCCGCGCCGTGGCGCGGCGCGACCGTCTTCGTGCGTCACCGTTCGTTTCGTTTCTTCGTGTTGAACCCGTTGCCTTCGTGATCTCCCGTTGCGTTAGCCTCCCAATCTATGGAACAGTTTTTGTAAATGGCCCCCAAGCAACCGCTCGCGTACCACGACGAGACGTTTCTCGACAGGACCGACGCTCGCCCGCTCCGCATCCTCGCCGAGTATCTCGACCCGCTGCGGCGATTCCGTCAGGAGAATATTCAGGACACCGTCGTCTTTTTCGGCTCGGCGCGCGTCCACAGCCGGCAGAAGGCGGAGCGCGCGCTGCTGCGCCTCACGAATCCCGGCGCGCGCAAGCGCGACGGTCACGCCGCGCTGCTCAAGCGGAGCCGGAAAGCGGTGGAGTGGTCGCGCTACTACGAGGACGCGCGCAAGCTCGCGCACCGTCTGACCGAGTGGAGCATGTCGCTCGACGAGGTGCACCGCCGGTTCGTCGTGTGCTCGGGCGGCGGGCCTGGCATCATGGAGGCCGCCAACCGCGGCGCGTTTGAAGCCGGTGGGAAGACGATTGGCCTCAACATCAGGCTCCCCTTCGAGCAGGGGCCCAATCGTTACATCACCAAGGGCCTCCACTTCGAGTTCCACTACTTCTTCATGCGCAAGTTCTGGTTTGCCTACCTGGCGAAAGCGCTGGTGATCTTTCCCGGCGGGTTCGGGACGCTCGACGAGATGTTCGAGTTTCTGACCCTGGCGCAGACACAGAAGCTGTCAAAGAAGCTCCTGGTGGTGCTCTACGGCAGCGAGTACTGGGATGCGGTGCTCGACGTCGAGCCGCTCGTCGAGTGGGGCGCGATTGAAGAGCGCGATCTCGCCTTGCTGCGCCGCGTCGACACCACCGATGAGGCCTTCGAGGCGTTGAAGGAGCACCTCACCAGGCACCACATCGTGCCGGCGACGCGGCAGGAAACGCGCGCGCCGGGGATTGCGAAGACGCGCGATTGATGGGGCCATTCGGAAAGTCTGAAGTCTGACGTTTGAAGTCTGAAGTGGGGAAGTTTGAAGTTGGAAGTGCTGCGAAGTGCGAAGTCTGAAGTGGACGTCTGAAGTGGAAAGTCGGAGAGAGCGCGAGATAGCGACTTCCAAGTTCCCACTTCCGACTTCACTTCCGATTCCGACTTCAGACTTACTTCCCACTTCTACTTAGCGCTTCACCCTTCACACTTCCCCACTTCAGACTTCAAACGTCAGACTTCAAACTTTCCCCTAGTACAACAAGTGCGGTTCGCGCAGGCGACGGAACTGTTCTTCATCTGCGCGCCAGGACTCGACGAGCGCGGCGACGCTGCCGCTGTCGTCGAGCGTGCGGCGCAGGCGATCGGATCCGTAGAGGATGTCGATCGGTTCCTTGTCGTGCTCGTACTCGTAGGGCGGTTCCCGCCACGCGAAGCGGGCCGGATCCTCGCGCCGGAACTCGTCGATGAGCTCGACGGCGGCGCGCAGGGGCTCAAACGTGCGGCGATCGATGACGTGGATCTGGCAGCCGCCGCAGGTCTGACGGGCGTGTTTCTGGAACGTCGGCTCGAAGAACACGGGCCGGAAGTGACAGCCGGGCAGGCCGCGCGCGTTCAGTGCCGCGGCCAGCCGCTCGCCGTCGATCCACGGCGCCCCGATGAGCTCGAACGGGCGCGTCGTGCCACGTCCCTCCGACAGCTTGGTGCCTTCGATGAGGACGGCACCGGGATAGACGATCGCGCTGTCGAGCGTGGGGAGATTCGGCGACGGGATGACCCACGGCAGGTCCGTCTCGTCGAAGTACATCGAGCGGCGCCATCCATCGAGCGGCACGACCTCGAGGGCCGCGCCGATCCCGAAGGCCTCGTTGAAGAGGCGGGCGAGCTCGCCGATCGTCATGCCGTGTCGCATCGGGATCGGGTACTGCCCGACAAACGAGCTCCACGCGGTCTGCAGCGACGCACCCTCGACTTGATCGCCGCCAATCGGGTTGGGACGGTCGCAGACGACCACCGGCAGTCCGCGGCGCGCCGCGGCGCGCAGGCAGTTCGCCATCGTGTAGATGTAGGTGTAGACCCGCGTCCCGACATCCTGGAGATCGATGACGAGCACGTCGAGCCCCGCGAGCATGTCGGCCGTCGGCTCGCGCGTGTCGCTGTAGAGCGAGAACACCGGCACCTGCGCGCCGGCGGTCCTCGCCGTGCGGGGTCTCGATCATGTTGTCCTGCAGGTCCGAGCGGAAGCCATGCTGCGGCCCGAAGAGCGCCGCCAGCGTGACGTCCGGATCCGCGATGCAGCCGATCGGCGGTGTGCGTCAGGCGGCCGTCAACCGAGGCCGGGTTGCAGACCAGACCGACGCGGCGGCCGGCAATCAGACGTCGATCGACGGTGAGCAGGCGATCGATGCCGGGTGTGACGATCTGGCGGCCGACGATCGAGGAAACAGGCATAACGGAGATTGTAGCGCCAGCACGCGTATCGCGGCCAGGCATGGAGGCAGCAGGGCTCCGGGCTACCGGCCCCCGCGCGTGCGGCGGGAGAGTGTCCGCGCCAGGAGGCCGGCGCAGAGCGCATCGGCGAATACATTGCACCGGAAGCGGTGGAACGTTTCGCGGTCGTGCCTGACGAGGATAACGTCGCGCTCGTGCTGCACGACGTCGGCCACGGTGTGCCAGGGGAGTGTCAGCGCTCGAGCCCCGCCGGCAAAGATCGCCCGCGCGCCGGTGAAGATGAGCCGCCCGCTCGGTTGCGCCGCATCGTCCGGCATGGAGGACGGGGCGCTGAAATGACAGGCTTCCGTGCCGACCACGCGGTGCCCCGTCTCTACGAGCGGCAGGCCATGGGCTGCCAGGGCAGCGTGCAGGTGCGACACTTGAACGAGCCCGTCGAGCATCTCACGCTCGATCTCGATTTCCTCCTCGGGGAGGGCCAGGCCATCGAGCGCCGCCGTCAGGGACGCGACCGCACCAGCCTCTGGCGCGCCCGCCACGGCCCGCCATCGCTCCCGCCACTCACCCAGCTTTGCGTCGCGGCCACTGCCTTGTCGTCCCTTGAGCCACCGAAACAGGTGCATATAGCAAGATAGTACCAGTCGGCGGTCGTTAGTCGACAGTCGGCAGTCGCAGTCGGCAGTCGCAGTCAGTAGTCGAGTCGACAGTCGCTCATCGGCAGGTCGCAGTCGACTGCCCGGCGCCTGCTACGTGGCGAGCGCAATTATCACGGCCACCACGACGATGGTGATGACGGCCAAGGCGGACCAGAGAGAGAATCGTCCGATTGTCGTAGCCATACTTGTCCCTCCAGTGACACACCGGTTCCACACACGTTGACGTAAGCGATGTCGAGTGCAAACGCTGAGCCAAGCCCGACTGGGACTGCCGACGCGGACTGCCGCCTGAGACTGCCGACTGTGACTCCCGACCCCCGACTGCCGACTGTCGAGTCTGATAGAGTTCCCCAATCCATGCGCAAGATCGATCTGACGAATTTTCAAGTCGCCACGAGCGAGACCGCGCGCCAGATTAACCGGCGGATTACGCTCAATTTCCTCCGCCATCACCAGCCGATGTCGCGGGCGGACCTGTCGCGCCGATCGGGCCTTCAGCGCAGCACTGTGTCGGCGATCGTCGATCAGCTGATCGAAGAAGGTTGGGTCACCGAAGGCGCCATCGGCCGGCTGCCGCGGGGCCGGCGTCCGCGGTTCCTGCACCTCAACGTCGAGCGCACGGGCATCGTCGGGGTAAACCTTCGGCCCGAGACGACGACTGTCGGACTGGCCAACGTCGATGCGCGGTTCGAAGCCCAGCGGTCGTTTCCGACGCCTGCCGATCCGGCGGCGTTCGTGCGGCTGGTGGCGCGGACGATCGCCAGCCTGCGAACCGAGTATCCGCGGATGGTGTGCGAAGGCATCGGTGTCAGCCTGCCCGGCCGCGTCGATGCTGCCGGACGGCTCGTCTTCGCGCCGAACCTCGGTTGGCGTGACGTGGATCTGCGGCACATGCTCGAAGCCGCGATTGAGCTTCCGGTCAACGTGGAGAACGCGGCCAACGCGTGCGCGCTCGGTGAAGTCTGGTTCGGCAGCCACGACGAACACCTTCGGCATCTCGTCGCGGTGACCGTCTCGGAGGGGATCGGTGTCGGCGTGCTGCTCAACGGTCAACTCGTGCACGGCGCGAACGCCATGGCCGGTGAGTTCGGCCATATGACGCTCGACGAATCGGGTCCGCCATGTTGCTGCGGCAAGCGCGGCTGCTGGGAGCGCTACGCGTCCAACTCGGCGGCCGTGGACTATTACACGAACGGTGCGCAGCCGAAGCGCGGGCAATCAGAGCCGGGGCTGCGCTTCGAAGACCTCCTGAAGCTCGCCGAAGGCGGCGACCGGCGCGCCGTCGAGGCGCTCGAACGGATGGCGCAGTTCCTCGGCGCGGGGCTGGCGACGATCGTGACCGGCCTCGCGCCGCAACTCATCGTTGTCATCGGCGAAGTCACGAGCATCTGGGATCGCGTCGGGCCCATCGTGGCGGATGTGCTGGAGCGTCGGGCGCTGCGCGAAACACCGACGCGCATCATTCCCACTGACCACACGACCCAACCACGCCTGCGCGGCGCCGTCACCCTCGTCATCCAGCAGCATTTCGGCGTGCCGAATGTCGCCTGAGCGGCGAGCCGTCAGCCCCGCCGCGTGAAGCACAGCATCTGCTGGTGGCGCGGATGCCGCCAGTCGCCGATGAGCCTGGCCGCCAGCCCGGCCTCGGCGCCGAGCGCCGCCATCTCCTCCCATGAGTAGTGGAACGGATCGGCACCTGAGTAGGTGGTAATCCCGCCTGGCTCATGCCGGATCGGCTCGACGTGTCCCGGGCGCGGTGCCTGAAAAAAGCTGGCATACAACCGGCCGTGCGGTTCGAGCACCTGGCCCACGGCGCGGAGGCACTCGGCGATGTCCTCAGCCGGCAGGTGCGTGAAGAGCGAGATCGCGAGCGCATAGTCGAACGCCGTGCCGAAGAGCGACACCTCGAAGCGGTCATTGACGAGCAGGCGGGGCCTCCGGCGGGTGATGCGCGACCGGTCGAGCTCGAGTCTGCCGGCGGCGACGAGCGAGCGATTGCGGTCGATCCCGCAATAGTTCCCTTCGTCGAGGTAGGCCACGAAGTGGACCCCGCCGCGGAGGGCGCCGCATCCGACATCGACCAACGTGTGCTCTGGCCGCAGGCCCTCCGACCGCAGGAAATAGAACTGCAGCGGGCCGATCTCGTCCCAGAGCCCGCCGACGAGCTCCCGGTGGGCGCCCGTCGCGATTTCCTCATCGCTGAGCTCGCGCGAATAAGCGTTGATGTAGGGCTGGCGTTCTGCTGACGTCATCGTTTCACATGCTACATCAGCTACCTCAGCCACACATGCACCGCTAGCGGTGTTCGCTCGGCCGACTGCGAGCGTTGTCTCCTTCAGCGCATGCTCCGCGTGCGCGAGAACACGTACGGTGGAGGTGGACCCAATGGCGAACAGCGAAGCGATCACAACAACGCGACCAGTGGTCAAAGGCAAAGTACCCGGATGCACAGGCTGCGGGCGAAGCGCAGGGCAACCGATGCGCGTCGGTCCGGTTCCACCCCCCGAGCCGGCCGGCGCCCGGATCATCTCGCTCGCGAAAGTGACCTGCGACGGCGTCGAGGTCACGCAGGCGATCCAGAACATGAACCACGACGTGCCACTCGTCGCGCGCAAGCGGACGGTCGTGCGCGTCTACCTGAGCGCGAATACCGGCGCACCGATTGCCGTGCAGGGTGTGCTCAAGGCGCGCCGCCTGCCGAACGGGCCTTGGCGAGCGGTGCGTTCGCTCGGTCCGGCGACGATTGATCCCGCCGAGAACGGGCAACTTCGCCCGAAGCGCGAGAGCGAGTCGAAGAGCCTCAACTTTCTGCTGCCCGCCTCGGTCTGCGACGCAGGCTTCACTGAAGTGCGCCTCGTGCTTCTTCACCAGACCGGCCCGTTTGCGCTCCTCAAGGTTCCGGCGAACGCGCGGCGCAAGGTCCGGTTCCAGTTGACGCCGCCGCTCCGGGTGCGCATCCTCGGCGTGCGGTTCCAGGGCGGAAGCCCGCCGGCGAGCATGGCGCCCTCGGCGCTCGACTACACGCTGATTCAGTCGTGGCTCGAGCGTGCGTATCCGGTCGCGAGCGTCGAGTGGTCGCAGGCAGTGGTTGACGCGCCCCAGGCCTGGCCCTTCGACGCGTCGATCATCAACACCTTCGTCCGCGGCATCCGGACGACGGACGTGCTCGGCGGCGTGGACGCGAGGACGCACTACTACGGTCTCGTGTCGGATGGTGGCGGCGGGTTCTTCATGCGTGGGCTCGCGTCGGGTATTCCCGGCGTTCCCGACCCCTCGACCGTCGCGTCAGGACCGACTGGCTCGAACACGTGGGGCTGGGATCTCGACGGCTCGTATGGCGACTGGTACACCGGGCACGAGTTTGGCCACACCTACGGCCGGTTTCACGCCGAGTTCTGTGGCGCGGGCGGCGGCGCGCCTTATCCCTTCGTCAACGGGCAGCTGTCGAATGCCGACGGCGCGTTTGCTGGCTTCGACACCGGCGATCCGGCCCAGGGGTTGCCGATGCGCGCCCTTCCCGGCACCATGTGGCACGACGTCATGAGTTACTGCACGTTCCAGTGGCTGTCGTCGTTTACCTATACTGGTATCCGAGACCGGCTGATTCAGGAAGACGCGCTCCCCGCGGGCGCGGCCTTGCCTGGAGGACGCAAGGGTCGACGAGGCGGCACCATGGCAGGCACGGGCGCGATCCACGTCGTCGCCGCGATCAACCTCACGCGCGGCTTCGGCACCGTGCGGCACGTCACGGCCCTCGCGGGCGTCGCGCCCGGGCGCGAGCTGCAGCGAGCGCGCACGAGCGCGCAACAGAAACGCGCCGCGCGCGGCCCATCGCTCGTCTTGCGGCTCTACACGCGCAGCGGCCGCACGCCGCTCGAGTTTCCCGTCACCTTCATTGCCGACGCGTGCCGCGATGCTGGCGACGACGAGACCGGCGTCATCGACGCCCTGCTTCCGCCATCCAGAAACGCGAGCCACCTCGAGCTCGTCCTCAACGGCAGCGTCGTCGACACCTTCGTGGCCGGGGCGACCGGTGCCGTGCGTGACATTCGTCAGGCGTCGCGGACGGCCCGGCGCGGGGCGGAAAGTGGCGACGAGGACGATCCCGTGCTGACATGGCGGCCCGCGGCCGCTGGCACCAGACGGCGGGGAGCGGCGGCAGGGGCACCGGGACCGACGTACACGGTCCAGATCAGCACCGACGATGGACGCACCTGGGAGACGGCCGGCTTCGCGCTCCGTGAGCCGCAGGTCAGGATCGACCGGCATCTGTTGGGGGAGGCCCAGACCGTGCGCGTGCGCGTCACCGCCACGAACGGCTTCGAGAGCGCCAGCACCGAGAAGACGATGAAGGCGTCGGATCTCTAAAGGGCAGGCGCGGGCACTGGCGCCGGCGACTGCGCCGGCGCCGAGCACGCGCCCGGCAAGCGGCGCCCGGCCGGGCGTGAGCACGATCGCGATGTTGAAGGCGATGGCAGCGACCTGGAGTGCGAGCGTCGCCGCCATGATCCACTCCGGCACCGGAGCGGTGATCGGGCCACCGTCGAGCACGATCATCGACATCGCCGCGGCGACGGCGAGTGTCGTACGTCCGCGCGCCCGCCAGTGGCCTTCCGCCGCCACGAGCGTCAGCAACCAGAGCGTCCCGATGAGCGCGTAGGCATCGGGAACGAACGGACTCCGGAACGACGCCAGGCTGAGGAGTCCCAGCCACACCTGCGCTCTGTCGGAGCCGCAGGCGCTCGCCTTCCATGGCGCCGCCGGCCAGTGCCTTGAGCCGCCACGCCGACGCGAACGCCAGCAGGACGAGGATCACGGCGTAGAGGCTCGCAGCACGGCTGGCGGCGTCGGGCCCCGTCCACGGCAGACCGAGAAACCGAAGCTTGATGACGAGGCCGTGGATGCCGTAGTTGATCGGCGCCGCGTCGGCGTTCTCGATCCAGAAGAACGCCGCGCCCGATTCGATGCGAGGCAGTTGGTAGCGGATGAAATCGACGAATGGCGTGCTGCCGATGACGAGCCACGCCGCGGCGGTGAAGAACAGGCTCCACGCCGACCGTCCAGGCCACCGCGCCCCAGCGGCGTCCGACGAGGAGCGGGATTCCCAGGATCCCGGGGTAGATCTTGCTCACCGCCGCGAACCCGAGTGCGAAGCCTCCCCGCCCCGCGCGTCCCCGGTCGAACGCGATCATCGCCAGGATGCTCAACGCGAACGCGGTGATCTGAAAGTTGCCGATCTGAAGTGTGAGCCTCGTCGTCGGCGACACCCACACGACCGGCACGAGCAGCAGCACCAGCAGGCCGCTTGCGCCACCGATCCACCGGGCGAGAACGACCATGGCGGCCATCAGCACGATGCTCTGGATCGCGAACCAGGCCTGCCGCGTCGTGAGGAAGCCGAGTCCGGCCGCCACGGCCGTGCGCGGCAGGATCAGGAATGCTGGCGGGTAATGATACAGGTCGACCTCGAAGGGCCCGATGAAGCGCGGCTGGATCTGGCCGGGGCGCTGCAGGTCGGAATACTGCGCGACGTCGAAGATGTTCGCCCCCGTCGGGGCGAGGCGCGCGGCTTCGGTGTACGAGCTCAGGCAGCTGTGGGTGCGAAAGAACGCGCGGTTCGGCAGGACCGAGAGGTCCGCGCGCGTGTGGTCGAGCATGAAGTGGCTAAGGCGTACTGTGGCTATCGTCGAAGCGCCGAGCACGGTCACGACGGCGATGACGGCCGGCCAATAGAGGCGCTGGTATCCGATGGCTCTCGCCTGCAGTGCGGTCCGCCAGAGAACGACGATTCCCGTGCTCGCCACGAGCGCGCTCGTGATTTGCCACGGCACGCCCGCCGCCGCGAGGCCGACCACGAGCGGTGGCCCGGCCAGGCAGGTTGCGAGCACGAGTACGAGCGAGACCATCGTGATCGCGAATAGTATCCTGTTACACGCATGGACACGATTGGACTCGCCGAGGGCGACATCCCTCGCTCGGCTCTCCAGCGGTTTGCACCCGGTCTGGCGATGCTCACGGGGTACCAGCGCGCGTGGCTGCGCGACGATCTTGCGGCGGGTCTGTCGGTGGCCGCGGTCGCCTTGCCGACGGCGATTGCGTACGCGCAGCTGGCGGGCTTTCCGCCGGTCGTCGGCCTCTACGCATCGATCCTGCCGCTCGTGGCCTACGCCGTCTTCGGCACGTCGCGCCAGCTGATCGTCAATCCCGACGCGGCCACGTGCGCGATGGTCGCGGCGATCGTGACGCCGCTCGCGACCGGCCCCGCCGGCATCAACGAGTCGCTCTACACCACGCTGGCCGTGGCGCTGGCCGTCTTCTCCGGTGTCGCCTGCATCGTCGCCGGCATGTTCAGGCTCGGGTTCCTGGCCGATTTTCTCGGCAAGCCCGTGCTCGTCGGCTTCATGAACGGCATCGCCATCAGCATCGTTCTCGGGCAAATCGGGAAGGTGTTCGGCTTCTCGATCGAATCCGGCCGGCATCCTGCCGCGGCTGGTCGAGTTTGCGTCGAAGCTGCGGCGACACGCACTGGCCGACGCTCGCCGTCGGCGCGGTGACGTTCGCCGTCGTGCGGTTGGTGAAGCGCTTCCTGCCGCGCCTGCCGGCGCCGCTCGTGGCGCTGATCGTGGCCGTGGCGCTCGTGCAGGCGTTCGGCCTCGACGAGCGTGGCGTCGCTGTGCTCGGCGCCGTGCCTGCGGGACTGCCGTCGTGTCGGCTGGACCCCGTTGCCCGCAGCGCACATCGGGGCGCTCATCTCGGGCGCGGTCGGCCTCGCGCTCGTGAGCTTCACGAGCGGCATGGTGACGGCGCGCAGTTTCGCCGCCCGCAACAAGTACGAGATCGACGTCGACCGCGAGTTCATCGCGCTCGGCGCCTGCAACATCGCGGCCGGCCTGTCGCAGGGCTTTGCGGTCACCGGCGCCGACTCGCGGACGGCGATCAGCGACGTCATGGGCGGCAAGACACAGGTCACCGGCCTCGTGGCGGCGGCGACGATGGCCGTGGTGCTGCTCTTCTTCACCGGTCCGCTTGCGGTATCTTCCGAGCGCGCGCTCGGCGCCGTGCTGATCTCGGCGGCGATCGGTCTCTTCGACTGGACCGGCGCTCGGTGCGCTTCTATCGGATTCGGGAAGGCGAGTTTGTGGTCTGCATCGCGGCCATGCTCGGGGTCGTGACGCTCGGCGCGCTGCAGGGGATCGGCCTCGCCATCGGTCTCTCGATGCTGGTGCTGCTCATCCGATCGTCGCGTCCGGCCGACGCCGTGCTCGGACGCGTCGAGGGCCTGCAGGGTTTCCACGACGTGGCGCAGCACGAGGGCGCGTCACTTGTCGCGGGCTGGTGCTCTACCGGTTCAGCGCGTCGGTGATTTTCTACAACGCCGCGTATTTCAAACGCCGGGTGCTCGCGATCGCGCGTGCGAACCCGTCGGCGAGGATGCTGATTGTCGAGGCTCGCCCCTCGTGCATCTCGACAGCACCGGAGCGGACGCGATCGCCGAGTTGAAGGACGAGCTCGCGGTTCGCGGAGTGGGGCTGGCGTTCGGGAGTGTTTCGCCGCAGGTGCGGCGAATGCTCGAACGCAGCGGTGCGCTGGCACGCCTTGGCGAAGACGCCATTTTTCCAACGCTCCGGCTGGCCGTGCATGGCGCACGAGTCGGCGCCGGCGACGCGGTGAAGCTGGCCCGGACACGCCCGCGCCGCGGCCTTGCGATCTCGCCTGGCGGCTCATTTCTTGAGTCTCGCCTTACGGCTCGCGGCCTCGGCATGCCGGCGCGCGCGGTTGATGCTGCCGAGTGGCGTCGTGTCCGGGGTGGAGTTCTCGGTGACGTCGATGTGCCACGCCTCGCAGCGTCGCGGGCGGCGAGCTCCGACTTGGCAGGAGCGTGAGCCGCGCCACGGTGTGAAACGGCGCCTGCGATTCCTTCCACTCGACGCTGGCATTCTCGATCCAGAAGTTCGCGTCCCTCTTCCTGCCCCAGTAGGTCATCGACTCGGTGTCGAGGAACTGCAGCGCGAAGTCGAAGCAGCTCATCTGGCTGTCGGTCTCGAGATGCCGGACGAGCTCATCCTGCAGCGTGTTCGGATCGGTGCGATCCAGGTCGCCGCCGGGTTGCCGGCGCACGGGGTGAGCGAGTACTTGATGACGTCGGTCGGGCCGTGACGGAACGGGACGGTGCTCCAGTAGCGCCGCTTCTGATAGGGGAGCAGCGACTGGTGCTGCTGTGCGCGCCGAGGACCGCCGTTCTCGCGAACGACAGCTTGTCCCTGAACGGCAGTGCCCACACGCCCGCCGCCATGCGTCGGCGCCGTGACGACCTTGACCGTCGTCGCGAACGCGTGCGCGTCGTTGATCGGGAACGTCGTGCAGGTCGTTGGTGGAGAAGTCCTGGCGCTGCCCGCCCGGCGGGCTCGACCGCGAACGACAGCGCGCGCACGTCGGGCTTGGCGTCGTTGTTGATGTTGGAGTCGGCGTTGGCGAACCGGACGGTCGCCGGGATACTTGGCCGGCCGGCGTAGAGGCCGCTGCGCGAGCCGGGCGGCCAGCGCGCGATCCGGCACGGTCGCCATGACGTCGAGGACCTCGAACTCGGCGCGCGCGCAGACGCCTTTGGCGTGCGTGCCGCGCGCGAGCGGACGATGCTGGCGGGCGGCGTCGCGTCGCCTGGAGCTTCAGGATGCCGTCGACGATGGCCGCGATGTCGGCCGGCTCGGTCTGGCTGATCGCTTCGAGGTCGGGCTGCGTCAGCCAGGACCAGCGACCGCGGCCGAGCAGCAGCACGAGCACGCCGCGCGAGTAGCGAGCGCTCGGAGCTTGGGTCATTGGGCTCCCGGACCTTGGGGGGCGAGCCCGGGTTCGCGGGCTCGGTGGTGTAGGTCTTGAGGAACTCGATGATGGCGTAGCGCATGTCGTCGGTCAGCGTCGGGTAGAACGACCACTCGTGGCCGGTGTTCCAGTTGCCGCGCAGGCGCGTGTCCATCAGGAAAGCCCGTCAGGCCCGGCGGCAGCACGTACTTCGAGCGGTCGGTCTGGATCCCGAGCTTGACCGGGTCGTACTCGCGCTGTCCGGTCGGGAACGTCACCGGCCGCTCGGCGGCGGGCGTGAGCAGATCGTAGAGCGTCGGCACCGAGCCGTTGTGCAGGAAGGGCGCCGTCGCCCAGATGCCGACGAGCGTCTTGGCGCGATAGACCTTGCGGCCGCGCGTGTCGTCCCACTTGTCCGCATCGAGCAGCGGCGCGCGGAACGTCGGGTCCCACTGCGGGCCGCTGCGGATCTGCCGCTGCTTCCCACTGCGCGATCGTCGCCGCATCGAGTTTCAGTTCCTGATAGCCCTTCTTCTTGATCTGCGGTGATCAGGCCGAGGGCGGCGTTGCGGAAACGCCTGCACCGTGCCGTCGGCGAGGCATGACCTGCCGCTCGAAGTTGATCGCCGTCATCGGGTCGGTGCCGACCTCGTCGAGCGAGAAGAGCTGGTAGAGCGCGCATGCGGCCGTCGGTCTTGAACGTCTCGTGGCAGCCGGCGCAGTGCTGGTAGAACAGCGCGCGCCCGCGGTCGGCGCGTGCGCTGTCGATCGCGGGGAAACGTGTCGGGCCATTTCGGCGGCGTGATCTTGTAGGCCAGTCCCTCCAGCTGATGGAGGTTCTCGAGGCGCACGGTGCTCTCGAACGTCTTCGGCATCGAAGAGCGCGCCGACGCCCGAGCGCCTGGCCGATGTTGCGCTCCATGACCGAGTTGGTGTTGGCGCCCCACTGCAGCCAGCCGGTGTACTCCAGGCCCCAGATGTGGGGGATGCTGACCGGCGCGTCGGCCGGCAGGCTGTTGGCGCCGATTGCGCCGAAGAGCTCGTCGCGGCCGATGCCGAACGCGTCGAGCCGGCCGTAGCCTTCCTCGGTGCTGATGGCCAGCGAGCGGTTGAGCGTCGGCACGTTGCGCAGGGCGTTGACCTGGGCTTCGAGCAGGCCGCGGTTGCTGGTGAACATGCTGGAGCATGCGCCGGGCGAACGTTTCGTCGTCGGCGACGTCGGCGTCGGACCGGTCGCTGCCGGCACGCGCGCGCGCGCCGCACCTCCCGCAGCCGATCCCAGAAGCGGGCCAGCCGGTGCGGCGCCTTGAACGTGCTCTCGGTTTCCGGCGCGAGGTGCTCGAGGAACTTGTTGATGTAGGCCATGTTCGGGCCCACCGTCGATCCGGACCGCGTGGCTCTTGGTACTGCACCTGCCCGACGTGGCACGCCGAGCAGTTCAGCCCGATCATCTCGGCCCCGCTCAGCTTCGCGCGCGCGAACGACACGCCGACCGGCAGGCCGTACGGGTTGCCGGCGTGCTTCGCGTCCGGAAGCAGGCCGTAGCGATCGATGTTGTCAAGGAACGGCCGCACCTGGACGCTGCCGTCGCTCGCCGGGACCTCGACGTCGAGCGCGAGCAGCCAGTCGACCGGGATACAGCTCGCCGCCTTCCGAGAGGTGGTAGAAGCCCGCGCGATCGCCGTCGGACAGGCCATTCTGGCCGGCAGCGACGGGCGGTGGCGGGAACCGAGGCAGCCGCGCGCACATCCGGTGGCCGCAATCCGCCCGAGCGCAGCATCCACCCGCCCGCGACGCCGGCCATGAAGATACCGCCCACGAACAGGACTTTCCGCATTCTCATCGCTGCCCCTGCTGCGCCGCGAGACACAGGTCCCGAGGGCTGGCAAACTGCCGCTCCCCGCAGAGCGCGCTGACGGTCTGCAGTCCGAGCATGCGGTAGCTCTCGAACTGCGCTTCATCGAACCACTGTTCGGCCGTGGACTCGTGCGGGAACGCGGCGTGCGTGCGCGCGTAGTTCGCCACGTCGACGGGCTCGTCACCGATCACCGTCGGCTTGAGGTACACGAGCACACCGTTCTCGAGGCCGGGGTCGATCGCCGAGTAGCGGATCGATCCCGACCGCGACGCGCGCCGTCTGCGACGGACCGATGTGGATGCCGGCGGGGAACTCGATATCGATGCCGAAGTCGATGCGGATCCTCCGGACCGCATTCGCCAGGTCGCCGAACGTGTAGGTGCCGTCGCAGCCCGCGTCGCTCAGGATGATATAGCGGCAGCGGCGCAGCACCATCTCGTAGAGTCCCAGGTTCTCGAAGTGGCCGCCGTCGGTGAGGTACACGTACGGGTTCGTATTGGTCGTTCTGGCGAGCAGCTCGTTGACGAGCGGCTCGACGCCGAACGCCGGCACGGCGCGCATCCACGTGCGGTCGCCGGGCGACACCGGGATTGCCGAGCCAGACGCCCAGCCGCGCGTTGAACACGGTCAGCAGAAACGTCATGCGCGCGTGACGCATTGGCGCCCATGTTCGAGCTGACCGCGGCGCCCGACGTCGTCAGGGCTTCGCCGAGCGTGATGCCGGAGGCGTAGGTGGCCGCGGGCCGATAGCCGAGCTGCCGCGAACCGGCATGGAGCGCGCTCATCGTGAACGAGGCGGCCTTGCGCTCGGCGACCGCGAGCTGGTTGTCGGCGACCAGGTTCAGCGTGGTGTTTACGACGTGCAGCGGCGGGCCGAGCTCCTGCACGCGCGCGAACGGCACATCGTCGGCGGCGTCGAATCCGGTGAATGCGCTCGGATGCCGCTCCGTTTTCTCGACGCGAGACGCCGAGGAACGTCCGCACCAGCCGGTTGCGATACATCCCGTGCAGCGAGAACTGGTTGATCGAGATCACGCGACCGAGCCCGACGCCGACGGCCAGCAAGCCGAAAAACGCCAGCAGATCCTCGGGCAGCGACGCGCCGACCGGATGCGGTTCTTCCTGAAACAGGTGGAGCTCGTGAATCCACTGCAGCAGCACGCGGTTGGCGTCCGAGACGAGCACGACCAGCAGCATCGTGATGGCCGGGGCGGCGACGAACAGCGCGAGCGCTGGTGATCGTCCGCCAGCGCCCGGCCTGGAAGCCGAGCGCGGCAATCATCCGGTAGGCGGCGCCGCCTGAGAGGACGGTGAACAGCCCTAGCCCGGCGCGGCCGCTACCGTGCGAGAAGCCGAGCGCGCGGAGTGTCTGCGTCGAGGAGCAGCGGCCCGAGGATGGCCACCGCGCTCGCCACCAGCCACGACACGCCGACGATCAGAATCCACGCCCCGGCGCGCGCCCACCACTCGCGGTCATCGTCGGTCATGTCCCGGCTGGCGAGGCCGATGAAGACGGTGATCTGCAGGAACAGCAGCGCGAGCGAGGTGGGGAGATCGAGGACGACGAAGACTTGCGGGTCGTGATGGGCGAGCGCGGTCAGAAAGTGATGGGCCCACCAGATCATCAGGCGGCCGACGAGGCCGGCTCATGGCGGCGGCCATCCAGGTCCACGGCCGCCAGAAGCGGTTGCTGAACGCTCCGCCGACGATCCAGGGCAGCACCATCGCGGCCGCCGACATCAGGAGCTCGGTGGCGAGCGAGGTCTCTTCGCCGAACAGCCAGGCCCAGTAGCGGTGCACCGACAACAGGAAGTGCACGCCGAGCACCGGCGCCAGGAACCAGATCAGGAAGCTCCGCGGGCCGTCGGAGCGATGGCCGAGGCTCGGCAGCTGCACCGCGGCATAGGTGGTGGCGATCGCAATCAGGATGACGATCGGGATCCAGTCGTGGAGGTACCACCAGTCGAGCGTCGCGTGGCTGACGAGCTCGGGCTGCGACGGCAGGCCGAGGAGTCCGAGGTAGATCCGCGGCAGCATCGCCGCCGCGGCGATGAGCGGAATCAGCACCATCCAGTTGACGAGCAGGTTGCGGAACATCGTGCCGCCGAGCGTCCAGACGTCGGCGGAGAGCGTCCCGGTCCGCGGGTCGAGGAACTTGATGACCCGGCGCAGCCGCGTCACCGGCTCGGGTTCGACCTCGTCGTCCGAGTTGCTCGCTCGGGTCGGCCTCGCCGCGCGCGTGCGCGCGCGGAAGCGCCACGCGGTGAGCCAGCCGCCGATGTAGCCGCCGCCGAGACACGGTCGACAGGTAGTCGAACTTGCCGAGCAGGCCGGCGCGCGCCAGGCCCTGGAGCACGCCGAGGCCGAAGCTGCCGCTGCGCACGCCACCGCCCGAGAGGCAGAGCGCTGAATGACTCCGCCTGCGCGTGGCGCGCTGAGCACCTCGGCGAGCGGCAGCGGCTTCTGGGGCGCGGCGGTTGGACCGAGTTCTGCGCGCAGGAACGCGTACTCGTCCTCGAGCACTCGTTCGACCGGGAGCGAGGGCGTGTCTGGAGTCGTCACGAGTCCGGTCTCGGCAAGTGTGCCTCGGGCGGCGACGAGGTCTCTCGTGGTGTGCCCCTCGGTGAACCAGTCGTAGACCGGTGCGAGGGCGGCGCGCGCCTCGCTCGCGGCGTCCGCGCGGCCAGCAGCAGCTTCGCCAGGCCGGTGGCGGCCCGCAGCTCGAAGGACTTCGCCTGCTGCTCGACCGGCGCGGGCGATCGCGAGGCGCAGGCTGTCTTCGGCGGCGGCGTGCGTCGCCGGCAGGCGCCAGCAGCTCGC
This sequence comes from uncultured Acidobacteriota bacterium, assembly GCA_963847975.1. Classification (GTDB taxonomy): domain Bacteria; phylum Acidobacteriota; class Vicinamibacteria; order Vicinamibacterales; family 2-12-FULL-66-21; genus DATBJJ01. The sequence continues at coordinate 157,882 of CAWKBU010000011.1, forward strand.
CGCGCATGCGGTGCAGCTCGGCGAGATAGCCGCCCTCGAGCGTCCGCTCGGCGTGCGCGAAGCCTTCGTCGACGGCCTGCGAGGCCTTCGTCGATGCGTCCGGCGCTCGGCGAGCATCTCGGCGAGGAGCGCGCAGGAACGCCGTGCGGACGAGGCCGGAACCGATCGCCTGCTGCACGGCGAGGCTGTCCTTCAGCTGCGTCGATGCCCTCGCTCGTCCGGCCGAGCGCGGCGAGCGCCGCGCCCTGGAACGAGCGGCCCCATTCGGTTTCCTGCTTCAGCTCGTACTCGCGCGACAGCGCGACGATCTCGTCGCCCATGCTGACGGCCTCTGCCGCCTCGCCGCGATAGAGGTGGATGCCCTGCGCGACGACGAGCGCGAAGGCGAGCGTCATCGGCTGCCGCTGCGAGCGGGCGAGCGTCAGCGTCTCGCGCGCGCGCTCGTCGGCGCGGTCGGGATAGCCGAGCGCCCACAGCGGCCGGCTCGACATGGCGCGGGCGATCATGCCCGGGTCGAGGCCGTACATCGCCGTGTAGGTCATGTGCTCGGCGGGCACGTGCAGCTCGCGGCCGCGATCGAGCACCTGGCTCGACTCGACCATGTCGCCCGAGGAACTCGAGCGACACGCCGACCAGGTGATGCGCGGCCATCAGGTAGGCCGGGTTGCCGGACTGCTCGGCCTGCAGCATCAGCTCGTCGGCGCGCTCGCGGTAGACGCGCAGGTCGCCGCGGATGGCGTGGAAGAGCGTCAGCGCCCAGCGCACGGGGAAGACTTCGGGCGGATCGTCGAGCTGGTGGCACAGCTCGCGCGCGCGCGCGAACACCGGCTCGAGCTCGGCGGCCGCCCAGCCCTTCATCATCCGCAGCGCCAGCCCGCGGATCATCTGCAGGCCGAGCTCCTGCTGCTTGCGCTCGGGACCCTCGGGCATGCCGCGCAGCGCCTTCAAGCCCGCGCTCGGCGAGCGAGAGCGCCTCGCGGAACGCGAACAGCCCGACCGCGTGCTGCGCCGCGACGAAGTAGTAGCTGCGCGCTCGGCGGCGAAGTCGCGCGCCGCCTCGAACAGGACCGCCAGGCGCGCCGCGCTCGCCGGCGCCGTGCTCGCCGTGCGCGACCAGCGCTCGGGCGACGCGTCCGCTGAGCGCCGCCCGCCGCGTCGGCTGCAGCGAGGCGTAGAGCATGTTCTGATACAGCACGTGCACGAACTGGTAGTGCAGCGTCAGCGTCAGGTCCGGGAACTCGTACTCGCTGCCGCGCTTGACGAAGACGTGCACGCGCTCGAGCACGTCGAGGCGCTCCTCGACGTCGGCCGGATCCATCTCGATCGCTTCGCTGACGATCGCCGAATCGAACTCGTGGCCCTGCACGCTCGCGGCGAGCAGCAGCGCGCGGTCGCGCTCGTCGACCTGCTCGATCTTCCGCGCGATCATGCTGCGCACCGACTCGGGCAGATCGCGCGGCAGATCCGACATCGAGCGCGCCAGCGACCCAGGTGCCGTTGTCCTCGACGATGCCGCCCGAGTCGCGCAGGTAGCGGACGAGGTCGGCCATGAACAGCGGGCTGCCCTCGGTCTTGGCGTGGATCAGCGCCGGCGAAGTCCGGCGGGCAGGCGGTGCTCGGGGAACTCCAGCGCGAGGTAGCGATCGACGTCGGCCGGCGCGAGGAACGCCAGCGCGATCTCCTCGAACAGGCCGCGCGACTGCAGGTCGTTGGCGATGCCGAGAAACGGGTGCTGCGCGAGCGCCATCTCCGCCGGCCGGTAGGTCGTCAGCACCAGCACGCGCATGTCGGCGAAGCGGCCGGCCAGGTAGTTCAGGATGTCGATGGTCGAGACGTCGGCCCAGTGCAGGTCGTCGAGGAACAGGACGACCGGCTGGGCGCGCGAGACGTCCTGGAAGAACGCGCCGAGCTCGCGCTTCATCCGCTCCTGCGACGCCGCCGGCGCGTCGACGCGCAGCTCGCGCCATCGACGACTCCTCGATCGAGCGCGTCGCCACCTGCAGGTACCAGGTCGGCGCGACCGTCTTCATCAGGCTGCTGCAGCGATTCGCCGCCGGCTCCGGTGCAGCAGGCTGTCGAGCGCCTCGAGGATCGGCAGGTAGGCTTCGGCGCCGGCCAGCCGCTCCGAGCAGCGGCCGCGCGCGACGATCGGGCGCTCCGGCCGCGTCGTCAGCTCGGCGAGGAAGTCCTCGACCAGGCTCGTCTTGCCGATGCCCGGCCTCGCCCGAGACGCCGAGGATCAGGCTCTGTCCGTCCTTGACGCGCGCGTAGCGCGCGGCGCAGCGTCGGCGCGCTCGGCCTCGCGGCCGACGGTCTTGCGCACGCGCGGCGCCGCGGCTGCGTCGGCTCGACGAGCGTCTCGCGCCCCTGCAGCGCGGCGAGCTCGTCGTCGACCTCGCGCGCCGACGGGCGCCGCTCCGGCTCCTTCGCCAGCATCCGGTGCACCAGCGCGTCGAGCGCCGGCGGGATCGCCGGGTTGAGCCGCGACGAGCGGCACCGGCTGCTCCGAGACGATCGCCGCGAGCACGCCGACGCGTCGACGGCGCCGACGAACGGCCGGCGCCCGCCGGCCAGCTCGTAGAGCACGACGCCGAGCGCGAAGATGTCGCCGGCCGGGCCGGCCTGCGTCGCCGCGCGCCTGCTCCGGCGCCATGTAGGCGGCGGTGCCCAGCACCGTCCCCGGCGCGGTGTCCAGGTTGATCCGTGGTCGATCGCTCGGCGGCCCGGTCGATCGACGATCCGGCGCGCAGGCCGAAGTCGAGCACCTTCACGTAGCCGTCGGCCCGGACCATGATGTTCTCCGGCTTGACGTCGCGGTGGACGATGCCGGCGGCGTGCGCCGCGGCCAGCGCGCGCGCCACCTGGCGGCCGATGTCGACGCGTCGTCGTCAGCGGTCTGCGCCGCCTCGATCAGCGCGCGCAGCGTCCGCCCGTCGATGAGCTCCTGGACGATGAAGTAGCTCGCCCGTCGGCGTCTCGCCGACTTCGTGGATGGTGACGATGTTGGGGTGGTTGAGCGCCGAGGCGGCGCGCGCCTCGCGCAGGAAGCGCTGGACGACGGCCGCCTGCTCGGCCGCGCGTCGCGCATCACCTTGACCGCGACCGGGCGGTTCAGCCGCGTGTCGAAGGCGCGGAAGACCTCGCCCATGCCGCCGCTGCCGATGCGCTCATCGACACGGTAGTGCCCGAAGGTGGTCGGTGTCATCCTGTGGGAGGGGTGCTGCAGCGCCCGCGAGCACTATACATCCACCCGACGTCGGTGTTGCTGGGGAAAAGTTCGCTATCCGTCTTCGTCTTTTGAACAAGAGGGCAGGAGATAAGGAGGCGCTTCGGCGGGTTCTTCACAGGAGGGGAGGAGGGCACGAGACGTCTCGGCGGGTTCCTAACAGGAGGTAAGGAGGGCAGGAGACGTTTCGGCGGGTTCTTCACAGGAGGGGAGGAGGGTAGGAGGCAGGAGGCGCTTCGACTGGTTCTTCGCAGGAGGGCAGGAGGCTAGAGGCTTGTAGCGCGCAATTTGTGCGACGCGAGACGCTCTAGCGGGTTAAATTTTCTGCGACACTTGCGCGTTCTCCGTAAGAAAACCCTAGAAAAACCAGTCGGCGAGCTTTGTGCACCTCTGTAGCGTATGGATCGAACTTCTGAGGAACTCGACGCGCTGACGGAGAGGATTATCGGGTGCGCCATCGAAGTGCATCGCACGCTCGGGCCCGGGCTGCTGGAGTCGATTTACCGGGAATGCCTGATTATCGAACTGACGGCCAGCGAACTCAGCGTTCGAGAGCGAGCGTCAGATTCCACTCGATTACAAAGGGCATCGCATCCGAGGCGAACTCAAGCTGGATCTGCTCGTCGATGATTGTGTCGTAGTCGAGCTGAAGTCGGTGGAGCGACTGCATCCCGTCTATTCGGCGCAGGTCATTACGTATCTCAAACTCACCGGCTGCCCCGCGGGTCTCCTGCTGAATTTCAACGCCACAACCCTCCGCGCCGGCCTCAAGCGCCTCGACCACCCGGACAGGTACGTGCGGAAGTCTCCTGACCTCCAGCCGTCCAACCCGAACCCCTCCGAAGGCGCCCCATGATCCGGGGCTACCGCGGAATCCCGCGTCTCCTGGTCTCCTGCCCTCCTGAAGGGATCAAAGCTCTGAACTCCTGAACTCCTGCGAAAGAAAACGTCTCTGACCTCCTGGCCTCCTGAAAGCAAACCCGTCTCCTCGTCTCCTGTCCTCCTGCAAAAGAAACCAGACCTCTGACCTCCTGACCTCCTGCGAAGAGCCAGCCGAAACGTCTTCGTCTCCTGTTCTCTTACCCTCCTGTAAGGAATCCCCAAGCTACCTCCTAGCCTCCTACCCCTCCTGTCAAGAAACACAAAGCGTCTCCTAATCTCCTGCCCTCCTGTAGAAGAGAGCAGTGAATGCCGAAGGAGAGTAGCAGAGGTATAATCACCGCACACCCATCACCTATGGCCATGCCTACCCCCGGGGGGCCCCGGGACGATCTCCGCCTGTTCGATCTGCGACGCAATTGGAAAGCCCTGACCGAGCGCCCGGCCTTTCACGATCCGGTCGTCGATGGCGTGCGAGCGATCGCCATTCTCTGGGTGATGTCCTATCACCTGGTGCTCTTTCATCTCGGGTCGTTCACGGCGGAGGCGGTCGGCATCGCGACCGGGCGATGGACGCAGTGGACCAGCCGGGGCGACATGGGCGTCGACCTCTTCTTCGTGATCAGCGGTTATCTGATCGGCACGATTCTGCTGAGCGAGTACCGGCAGTCGGGGACCCTTCAGATCAGGCGCTTCTACGTGCGGCGCTTCCTGCGTCTGATACCGGTCTACACCGTCGCGATGATCGTCGGGCTGTACTTCGTGCACAACATCCCGCGCGAAGCGGTCCTCATGGAGTTTCCGCCCTTCATGAACGCCGACAACATGTGGGCGAATTTCCTCTATGTGAACAACTTCCTGCCGGTGAACCGGCAGTACATGGGTTGGTGCTGGTCGCTCGCGATCGAGGAACAGTTCTATCTGATCCTGCCCGGGTTCATCCTCGTCGTCATGCGGTTCGGCCGGCCGCTGCGCGTCCTTGGCGGGTTGATGGTGCTGGCGGGCATCATCCGATGGGTCGTCATCGATCGCCACGGTTTCGTCCCGCCGTTCCTCGACCTGCCGAACATGCAGTCCTGGGTGGACCGGTTCAGCATCGAGTACCAGAACCTCTACACCCGGTACGGAGCCCTGCTGTCCGGGGTGATCGGCGCCTACCTGATGGTCTTCCATCGCGAGCGGGTGGCGCACTTCTTCTCGCGCACGCGACTCGTCAACAGCCTCGCGATCGTCGCGCGTCGCGATCATCATCCCGACTGGCTACTTTGCGATGTCGTCGCCCCTCTTCAACGAGATTCCGGTCGCGGCGCGGAAGCTCTACTACTCGCACCACCGCGATCTGTTTGCCATCTCGGTGATGTTCCTCGTGCTCGCCGCGACGCATGCGGCCGGGGCCGTGGGGCAGCTGCTGCGGCGGGCTCTGTCGTGGAAGGTGCTCTTTCCGATCGCGCAGATCTCGTACTCGCTCTATCTCGTGCACGAGATGTTCATGCTGTGGCTGTTCCCCAAGACGGCACAGATGTTCGGTCCCTCGCTCGGCGCTCACGGCACGATGGCGCTGGCGGCAGTTATCGCGCTGGCGATGTCGTTTGCCGGGGCGACCGTGCTGTTTCTGCTGGTGGAGCGGCCGTCGATGCGCGCGCGCGACCTGCCCGCGGTCCGGAGCATCGCGGGCGCGGGGCGTGTCCCTCGAGCCGCCCTGTCCGACAACAAAGACCAGGCCCAGCCCCTGCCGAGAGCATTGCCGTAGCTCTTCGGTCTTCTCTCCTGCCCACCTTCGCGCTCGCGTTGCCGCTTCGAGCGGTGGTGTGGGTGCTCAGATTGCGCATTTCACGACGTTGCCCGCTCAGCTGGCGTGGCACGCATCTGGCAGTCCAGGGGAGGGACTGGAGGGGATGATGCGACAGCAACTGAGCCTTGTGATGATGATGCTGTGTCTGGCGGCCGGGCCGAGTGCCGCCCAGGGTCAGGCGCAGCGCTCTGCCGAGCAAACGAAGTCGATGCGATTTGCGGGCATGGACCAGAACCGCGACGGCGTGATTACGCGGCAGGAGTGGCGCGGCAGCGCGCAATCGTTTCAGGTTCACGACTGGAACAGAGACGGCATCCTCTCGGGCGATGAGGTCCGGGTCGGGGCCCGCCGGCCGAACGAGGCCCGCGACCCCGATCCGTTCGATTCCGACGAGCGGGAGTATCCGTTTACCGACTGGACCGCGAGCGGGTTCCAGGATCTCGATCACGATCGCAACGGCCGCGTGACGCGCGACGAATGGCACTTCGATCTCGAGAGCTTCCGCCGCGCTGACCACAATCGCGACGGGTGGCTCTCACGCGTCGAGTTCCTCGGCGGAGATGCGCCCGCCGACGATGACAGGGGTGACCGCTTCGAGTTCCTGGACAGCAACGGTGATGGCCGCGTCTCGCGCGCGGAGTGGCATGGCACCACCGATCGCTTCGCGGCGCTCGACGACAATCGCGACGGCGTGCTGAGCCGGGCCGAAGTTCGCGGCGGCACGGAGCCCCCGCCAGATCTCTTCACGAGCGTGGACGTCAACCGCGACAACGTCATCACCCAGGATGAATGGCACTGGTCTCTCGCCAGCTTCAACGAGCGCGATGCGAACCGCGATCGGCGGTTGAGCCGGGGCGAGTTCGGCGGAGCGGCGCTCGATACTCGCAGTGGCGCGTACCGGCAAGGCTACGATCGCGGGCTGCTCGAGGGACGGCAGGCGGGCAAAGAGGACAAACAGAACGAGGTCGGATGGGATCTCGAAGGCCAGCGTGAGCTCGAACAGGCGGACTCGGGCTACCAGGCCAACCTGGGCCCGCGCGTCGAGTACCAGTCCGGTTATCGGGAAGGGTTCAGGCGCGGCTACCGGGAGGGATTCGGCCCTCGGACCGACCGATGATCACGGGATACGGTAGCGCGCCATCACGGCGGTGATGTTGTCGGGGCCGCCGCGTTCGAGGGCCAGATCACAAAGGGTCTGGCACTGCGGGCCGAGAGGCTGCCCGGCGGCGGCACCGAGGACGCTCGCGATCTGGTCGTCTTCGCACCAGATCGGTCAGGCCGTTGGTGCAGAGCAGCACCACGTCGCCGTCGAGCAGCAGGTAGTTCTGGATCTCGATGTCGGGCTCGCCGGCGTGGCCGCCGAGCGCGTCCGTCAGCACGTGTCGCAGGTCGTGGGCGGCGAGCTCCGTCGGGACGGCCCGGCCGGTTTCGGCCCGCCGCTGCGCGAGCGTCTGATCCCGCGTCAGGCGCGTGAGCAGGCCACCGCGGTACAGGTACGCGCGAGAATGTCCCACGTGCACGACGAAGAGCTCGTCCCCGCCGCTATAGGCAGCCGTCAGGGTGGTGCTCATGCCCGCCAGGGATGGATGCTGATGTGACGCGTCGGTGACCGTCTCGCCGACGCGGCGGTAGAACCGCTCCGCGCGCTGCACGATCTCCCACGCTGTCCGCTCGGTCACGCGGACGTTCCACTTGCCATACTGGAGCACCAGCTGCGCGAGGGTGGCGAGCGCCAGCCGGCTCGCCATCTCCGGGCCGTCGGGGCCCATGCCGTCGGCGACGACCATGCCGAAGGCGCGTTCGTCGAATCGGTTGGGCACGGCGTCAGGCGGAAGGCTGGAGGCAATCGTCCGCTGACTGCGGCCAAGCTCGACGATCAGGAAATGGTCGTCGCTAGTCGTTCGCCGGAGGCCAGGATGCGTGACGGCCCCGAACTCCACTGTCACGGTCGCCGACTGCGGGCGAAATGGAAGGAAGCTTCCGAGCGTCGACTTCGACGACGACAAATCCATCGTGTCGTCGTCGTCGCGCTCGAGCGGCCGTGGGCGATCCATGAGATGGGGTTCCGTTCCGTTGCGGTCAGTACATCGCGAACGCGTACAGCGTGTCGCCAACGGCGACGAGCACGTGCTGGCGGCCGTCGATGCTGTAAGTCTGCGGCGCGTTCGAGATGTTGCCGATGCGCGAGTGCCACAGCGGCTTGCCGTTGGTCGCATCGAAGGCCGCGAAGTTGCCGCTGCCGTCGCCGGAAAACACGACCCGGCCGGCCGTCGTCAGGAGTCCGCCGCCCCCACCGCCGTAGAACGGGTGCCGCCACGCGACTTTCCCGGTTTTGGGGTCGATCGCCGTGAGGTAGTCGCCGAGCGATCCGAGCTGCGCCACGGACTTGCCACCGAGCCCCATCGAGCCGCGCGGATCCGGATCGGTCAGGTAGAGCAGGTTGAAGCCGTTGTGTTCCTGCACGTAGAAGAGACCCGTGTCTTCGGAGTACGCCGGCGGCGGCCAGTTGGTCACACCGCCCTCGACGGGCGAGACGAGCGAGCCGGGGATGGTCGCTTCCTTGCCCGGGTTGGGATCGATTTCGCCCGTCGGCCGCTGGCTGAGCGCCCAGTTCGTCGTCGAGCCGTACTTGCTCGTGACGAGATGTTTGCCGGTCACGCGATCGAGCGTGTAGAAGTAGCCGTTGCGCGCCGCCGTCGACACCAGCTTGCGCGGCTTGCCGTCGATCGTCGTGTCGATGAGGATGGGCGTCTGCGCCGAATCCCAGTCGTGCGTATCGTGCACCGAGGTCTGGAAGTACCAGGCCATCTTTCCGGTGTCGACGTGCACCGCGACGAGCGAGCAGGTGAAGAGGTTGTCGCCTTTGCGGCCCGCGCCCGTGTAACCAGGCGTCGGATTGCCGGTGCCGAAGATGTAGTACTCGGTTTCGGGATCGTACGATCCCGGAATCCACACCTGGCCGCCACCGTGCCTCGCGGTATCGAGGTTCGGCCAGGTCTCGAGCCCCGGATCACCGGGCTTCATCGGTACGGTGTAGAAGATCCAGTTGCCGCTTCCCGGTTTCAGGGTCGTACGACTGGAGGAAGCCCGGCGCGTCGAGGTCGTTGCCCGTGCCGACGAGCACGTGGTTGTCGACGACGATGGGGGCCATGGTCGAGAAGTACTGCTGATCGAAGTCGGCGATTTCGACGTGCCAGCGCTCTTTGCCCGTCCGCGCGTCGAGCGACACGAGGTAGTTGTCGGGTGTCTCGAAGAAGAGGTAGTTCCGCCAGATCGCGGCGCCGCGGTTACCGATGTGCGTGCCGCCTTTGGTCTTCCAGTAGTAGCGCCACAGCTCGCGCCCGTCGCGGGCGTCGATCGCCCAGACGTTGTCGGGAGCGGTGACGTAGAGGATTCCGTCCACTTGCAGGATCGCGCCCTTGACCTGCACGGCGCCGCCGGTGGCGAACTCGCCGGTGCCCTCGCCGCCGACGATGACGGGTGCGGCAGGCGCGCCACCCCCCGTCCACCGAAGCCGCGGCCGCCGCCGGCCGCCGCCGCGGGGTCACCGCCGGTCAGGCGGCTGGTCCACGCCAGCGTGAGGTTCTTGACCGTGGTCTGGTTGACCTGCTTGAGGGAGCTGTAGCGCCTGCCCGTGTAGTCGCCCGAATAGGTCGGCCACGTGTCGGCGAGCGGCTTGCGGAGCGATGCCGGATCCAGGCCGCCCTGAGCCTGGCCCGAGAGAAACGCAGGCGTCAGCATCACGGCCGTCGCGGCCGCGACCGACGTCGTGAAGATCATGTGCTTGATCGTCATTTCAGTGTCACCAGATATGCAGTCACGTCATGAATGTCTTTGTCGGCGTAGGTCGGCAGGAGCTTGCGGTGCGCTTCCCGCGGGTCCTTGACCTCAACCTTGGGCACGTCGCCGTCACGGCGGAACGATCGCGAGGTGCCGTCCGCCAGGGCGACGACGACGTAGAAGTCGTCGAGTCGGATGAGACGTCCTTCGGTCTTCTGGCCTGACGCCTCGGTGACCGTCGCCGTCACGACGCTCTGCGCAGCGCCGCCGCGCCCGCCGCCGCCACGCCCGCCGGCAACCCAGAAGTTCTGCAGCGCCATCGCATCCGAGACGCGGGTCGCGATGCCCTGCATGGCCTCGTCCGTGTGGCAGGCCGTGCACTTCGCCTTGAAGTACGCCTGACCCGCTTTGGCATCGCCGACGACGATGTTGAGCTCGACCGGCGGCCCCTCGGGCGGGGCGCCCTGCCCTCTGGCGCTCGCGGTGACGCTGTGGATGTAGGCCGCGATGGCCTTGATGTCGTCTGCCGGAATGTTCAGCGGCGGCATGACGGGCATGCCAGGATTCTGTCGGCCCTGCAGGACGACTGGAGTGATGAGCTCGCCGGCCTGGTCGTTCAGCACGAGCTGCGATCGCAGCAGGTTCGGCCCGCCTTGATCTCCTCCCCGCAGGTCGCTACCGTGGCAGGCCCGGCAGTAGACGCCATAGAAGCCATTGCCGCGCTTAATCATTTCGGGGTCGCCGGGTGGGCGCTGCTGCGCGGGGAATGTCGCCTGGCCGCGGCCCCGCCCTTGTGGGGGGGCGCCGGCGCCTTGCGGGGCGCCGCGGCCGGCCGCTCCGGCAGGCGCAGCTGGCGGCGCTTGCGGTGGCGCGGCCTGCGCTCCCAGCCGAACCGCGAGAGACGCCAGCAGGAGGAAGGCGGCTGGCGCACAAACTATCTTCGGTCGCATCGACTCACCTCGACGATTGGTCAACAAATGGGGGTCCGGCAATGATACGCGGTTTCATGGCAAACGTTTACAATGGGCCGGCCGGTGTGTTTCGCGCTGCGGAACCCCTGCCATTGCCGCAACGTTCATGGCCCTAGTCACCGTCGTCGTTCCCACTCACAGCCATTCCGGGACGCTGCGCTTTTCGGTGGCGAGCGCCCTTGCTCAGTCGGTCCAGGATCTCGAAATCCTCGTCGTCGGCGACGGCGTGACAGAGGCCACTCGCCACGAGGCGCGCGAGCTCGAGCGCGCGGACCGCCGGGTGCGCTTCCTGGACTTCCCCAAGGGCGAGCGCCACGGTGAGCGGAACCGGCATCTGGCGCTTCAGGAGGCGACGGGCCGGGTGGTCTGCTATCTGTCGGATGATGACCTCTGGCTGCCGGGGCACGTCGCGCAGATCTGCGAGATGCTCGAGCGGGTCGATTTCGCGACCACGGTGCGGCTGGCCGTCCGGCCGTCCGGCGAGTTCGAGATCGAGCGTGTGGACCTGGCGGTCCCTTACATTCGTGAGCGCATCCTCACGGGCGTGACGAACGTGCCCCTGACCTGCGCCGGCCATACGCTGCGCATGTATCGCGACCTGCCGATTGGATGGCGAGCCGCGCCTGCGGCACTGTCGCCGACTCTCCACATGTGGCAGCAGTTCATGGCACACTCGAGCTGCCGGGCGATGACCGGCACCCAGGTGTCCTCGATCAATTTCCCAGACTCCTGGCGCACCGGTTGGACGACTGAGGCACGTGCCCAGGAAATCGCGCCGCTGGCGGCTCGTCTGGCCGATCCGCTATTCGCCGGGCAGTTGACGGAATGGGCGCTGACGTCAGCGCTCTACAAGTGGGCCATGGCCGAGGGCCGGTTTCACGACCTGGAACGGCACGTGGCGTATCTCCAGGCGCGGATCGAGACTCTCGAGCTGGGCGCGAAGGAAGCGCGCCCGTCGCCAGCGGCCGAGAGGGAGAGGTACTCGTGAGCAACACGGCCGAACAGTCTTCCGCGGGCGATGCGCGGACCACTGCGCTCCATCTTCGCTACGACCTCGCCGAGGAGGTGGTGCCGGTGGCTGAGGGCGACGTCCCGACGGTAAACGCCGCCGGCGCGCGGTTGAACACCGGGATCGACGGCGTGGTGTACTCGCGCCGGGTGGCGCAGGTCGATCATCGCGGGACGCTGACCGAGATCGTCAATTTTGCCGACGCCTTCTGGGATGAACCCGTCGTCTATTCGTACTGCTTCACGATCCGGCCTGGCCGCATCAAGGGCTGGGGCATGCACCGGCGCCAGGCGGATCGTTATTTCCTATGCTCCGGCCAGACGCGGGTCGTGCTCCACGATGGCCGTGTCCGCTCGCCGACGTTTGGCGCCTTCGCAGAATTCCATTTGACCGAACAATCGCGCGCCCTGCTCTTGATTCCGCCGGGGGTCTGGCACGCGGATCAGAATTGGGGCGACACCGACGCGGTCCTCCTGAACTTTCCGACGCGTCCCTACGATCGGGCGGCGCCCGACAAATACAGGGTCGACCCACATTCGGGTGTCATCCCCTTCGACTGGTCGTTGCCTGATGGCTGACACCCCCATTCTCGAGCTCCTCGATGCCACGGTCGTCAAGGGCGATCGGCGCGTCCTCAACCGCCTTCGGCTGACCATCCGGGAGGGCGAGCATACGGCGATCCTCGGCCCCAACGGGGCCGGGAAGTCGGTGCTCGTCAGCCTGCTCACGCACCACGAGCGCGCGCTCGTGGCCGCGGACGGCACGTCGCCGGTGCGGGTCTTCGGCGAGGACCGGTGGAACGTGTCCGAGCTGCGCTCCCAACTCGGGATCGTGTCGGCCGATCTCCACCAGCGCTTCGTGGCCGGCAACAGCGAGGGCAGCATCACGGGTGAGGCGGCCGTCCTGTCGGGGTTTCTGGTGTCGCACGGCATCCTTCGCTACGGCGTCGTGACCGACGACATGCGGCGGCGGGCCGACCGAGGCCCTGGCGGCCGTCGGCGCGACCCACCTCGCCTTGCGCACCCTCGATCAGATGTCGAGTGGCGAAGCCCGTCGAGTCATGCTGGCCCGGGTGCTGGCGACCTCGCCCCGCGCGCTGGTACTCGACGAACCCACGACCGGGCTCGACCTTGGCACCAGGCATGGCTTCATGGAGCAGGTTCGCGGCATCGTGCGCGGCGGCACGACGCTCGTGCTCATCACGCACCACAGCGAAGAGATTGTTCCAGAGATCGAGCGCGTGATCTTGTTGCAGGCCGGCCACATCGTCGCCGACGGGCCCAAGGCCGCGGTGCTCACCGCGGAACGCCTGAGCCGGCTGTTCGGCCTGCCGATTACGGTCGAGACCGCCGCCGGGTACTACTATGCTCGGCCGTCGGGCGCCGGTGACCCCAACCCCGCCGCTTCACTCTTGTCTTCGGGCGAAGTCGCAGTAGACTGACAACGCATGCGACATCACGGGATCCATGCGTGCGCCGCGGCAGCGTGCTCGCTGGTCCTCGCGCTAATCGGGGCCACGGGGACCGCTGCGCGTGCCGGCGGCCAGAGCCGTGCCACCCGTCAGCTTCAACCGCGACATCCGGCCCATCCTCTCCAACAACTGCTTCGCCTGTCACGGCCCCGACGAGAAACAGCGCGAGACGAAGTTTCATTTCGACACGCGCGACGGGGCGTTTCTCGAAGAGGGCATCATCGTTCCTGGAAGCGCGGCGAAAAGCGTGCTGGTGAAGATGATCACGCACCCGGATCCCGAGCAGCGCATGCCGCCGGCCGATTCCGGGCACGCGCTGACCGCCCGCCAGATCGAGCTGCTGCGGCGCTGGATCGACGAGGGGGCGAAGTGGGACACCCACTGGGCCTATACGGCGCCGGTCCGGACGTGAGCCGCCGGCGGCCGAGAAGCTCGCGGACGGCGACTGGGTCCGCAACCCGATCGATCGCTTCATCCTGGCGCGGCTCGAGCGCGAGGGGCTGAAGCCGTCGTCCGAGGCCGACAAGGCCACGCTGCTGCGCCGCGTCACCTACGATCTCACCGGCCTGCCGCCGACGCCCGCCGACGTCGATGCGTTCCTCGCCGACCGCGCGCCCGACGCCTACGAGCGGCGCGTCGACGCGCTCCTGCAGTCGCCGCGCTATGGCGAACGCATGGCCGTGCCCTGGCTCGATGCCGCCCGCTACGCCGACACGCACGGCTACCACATCGACAGCCACCGCGGGATGTGGCCGTGGCGCGACTGGGTCATCGCCGCGTTCAACCGCAACCTGCCGTTCGACCAGTTCGCCATCGAGCAGCTTGCCGGCGACCTGCTGCCGAACGCGACGCGCGATCAGAAGGTGGCGTCCGGCTTCAATCGCAACCACATGATCAACTTCGAGGGCGGGGCGATTGCCGACGAGTATCAGGTCGAGTACGTGATGGATCGCGTCGACGCCACCGCGACCGCGTTCATGGGCCTGACGATGGGGTGCGCGCGCTGCCACTCGCACAAGTTCGATCCGATCAGCCACAAGGAGTTCTACCAGTTCTTCGCGTTCTTCAATAACGTGCCCGAGCTCGGCCTCGACGGCCGGCGCGGCAACGCCGCGCCGATGATCCTCGCTGTCGTCGCCGGCGCAGCAGAAGCTGCTCGACGAACTCGACGCGGCGATCGAGACGCTCGAGACCGCGCTCGATCGCCGAAGTCGTGGACGCCGGTGCAGCGCGCGTGGGAGGAGACCGTCGTCGCTGCCACCACCCTGCCCGGCGGCCGAAGGCATCGACCGCAAGGGGATGACCGCGCACTACGAGCTCGACGGGAGCTTCTCGGATATCTCCGGCCGCTATCAGCACGGCCGCATGGTCGCCGGCGATCCGACCTTCGAGCGTCGGGCAGATCGGCCGCGCGGTGACGTTCGACGGCGACACCGAAGTCAGCTTCGGCAACGTCGGTCGCTTCGATCGCGCCGACGCGTTCAGCCTGGCCGTGCTGGATGCGCGCGCGCGGCAACCTGCCGATCGCCGTCTTCCAGAAGCTCGACGACGCCGGAGCGCCGCCGCGGCTTCGAGTGGCGGCTCGACGACATGGAGCTCTTCGACATCCAGCGCTGGGCCGCGCGCCTCACGATCACGCTCGACCTCCGAGGCGCCGGCCAACGCGATCCAGGTCCGGACGCGCGAGCGGCTGAAGCAGGGCGAGTGGAATCACATCGTGATGACCTACGACGGGTCCGGCAAGGCGCGAGGCCTGGCGGTCTACGTCAACGGCAAGCTGCTCGCGGTCGAGGTCCTGCGCGATGCGCTCACGGGCCCGATCGCCACCGACGCGCCCTACGCTCGGGCGGCAAGGCGCTCGGGCCGCCGTACGTCGGGCAGATCGACGACCTCCGTCTCTACAACCGCGTCCTGACGCCCGGCGAGGTCGAGGACCTGGCGATCCACTACCGCGCCGCGCGCGATCCTGTCGGGCATCAACGGCAAGCGGTCGAAGGAGCAGGCCGAGTACCTGCGCGAGTACTTCCTCACCTATGCCGCGCCGCCGACGTTGCGCGGCGCAGCAGCGCGAACTCGACGGCGCTGCGGAAGGAGAAGGACGCGCTCGAGAAGACGATCCCGACCGCGATGGTGATGGGCGAGCTGGAGAAGCCGCGCGAGACGCTTCGTGCTGGCGCGCGGCGACTATCGCAACCAGACCGAGAAGGTGCAGCCCGGCGTGCCGGCGATGCTGCCGGCGCTGCCGAGCGGCGCGCCGCTCAACCGGCTCGCGCTCGCGAAGTGGCTGGTCCAGCCGGATCATCCGCTCACCGCGCGCGTGGCGGTCAATCGCTTCTGGCAGATGTACTTCGGCCACGGCATCGTCAAGACGCAGGAGGACTTCGGCGTGCAGGGCGAGCCGCCCGTCCATCCGGAGCTGCTCGACTGGCTCGCGACCGAGTTCGTGCGCACGGGCTGGGACGTCCGCGCGATGCAGCGGCTGATCGTGACGTCGGCGACCTATCGGCAGTCGTCGAAGGTCACGCCGGCGCTCCTCGAGAAGGATCCGGAGAACCGGTTGCTCGCGCGCGGCCCGCGGTTCCGCCTGCCGGCCGAGATGATTCGCGACACCGCGCTGGCGGCGAGCGGCCTGCTCAACGACGAGATCGGCGGCCCGAGCGTCCTGCCGTACCAGCCCAAGGGCATGTGGGAAGAGCTGGCGTTCGGCGACGGCTTCTCGGCGCAGACCTACGAGCAGAGCCACGGCACGGACCTGTATCGCCGCAGGATGTACACGTTCTGGAAGCGCACGGCGCCGCCCGCCTCGCTGGCGACGTTCGACGCGCCCGACCGCGAGAAGTGCACCGGCCGCCGCGCGCTGACCAACACGCCGCTGCAGGCGCTCGTGCTGCTCAACGACCCGACCTACGTCGAGGCCGCGCGCGCGCTCGCCCAGCGCACGCTCGCTCGAAGGCGGGCACGGACGAGAAGAGCCGCGTCGACCTACGCCTTCCGGCTGGCTACGGCGCGCAGGCCGACCGGGAAGGAGGCTGGCGTCCTGCGCGAGCTGCTCGACGACGGAGCTGACGTCGTTCGCGCAGAACCCGCAGGCGGCCGTCAAGCTGCTGAGCGTCGGCGAATCGCCGCGCGACAAGCGGCTCGATCCGGCCGAGCTCGCGGCGTGGACGAGGTGGCGAGCGCGATTCTGAATCTGGACGAGACGCATCACGAAGCAATAGGACTCGAGCGATGACCATCCACCGCGACCTCGATCTCCACTGACGCGCCGTCAGCTGTTCGGCCTGACGGCGCGCGGCATCGGCGCGGCGGCGCTCGGCTCGCTGCTCTCGCCGAGCTCCTCGCGGCTGGCGTCGGCTCCAGGACGCGCGCGATCCGAAGACCGGTGGACTGACCGCGCTGCCGCACTTCGCGCCGAAGGCCAAGCGGGTCATCTTCCTGCACCAGTCCGGCGGGCCGTCGCAGCTCGAGACGTTCGACTACAAGCCGAGCCTGGCGAAGTTCCAGGGCACGCAGATCCCCGACTCGGTCCGCCAGGGGCAGCGCGTCGCCCAGACGATGGGGCAGTCGCTCGCTGCCGGTGGCGAAGTCGGCGTTCACGTTCGCCCAGCACGGGCAGGCGGGGACCTGGGTCAGCGAACTGCTGCCGCACACCGCGAAGATCGTCGACGACATCACCGTCATCAAGTCGATGCACACCGACGCGATCAATCACGACCCGGCGATCACGTTCATCCAGACCGGCTTCCAGCAGCCGGGCCGGCCGAGCATGGGGGCGTGGCTCAGTTACGGCCTGGGCAGCGAGAACCAGAACCTGCCGGCGTTCGTCGTGCTGCTGTCGCAGGCGCACGCGATCACGACCGATCAGCCGCTCTTCTCGCGGCTGTGGGCGAGCGGCTTCCTGCCGTCGAGCATCAGGGCGTGCGGTTCCGCGCCGGCGGCGATCCGGTGCTCTTCCTCGAAGACCCGCCCGGCATCGACGCACGACCCGGCGGCAGATGCTCGACGCGGCGGCGAAGCTGAACACGATGCAGCACGAGGCGTACGGCGATCCGGAGATCGAGACGCGCATCGCGCAGTACGAGATGGCGTACCGGATGCAGACGTCGGTGCCGGACCTGACCGATCTGTCGAAGGAGCCGGACTCGGTGTTCGAGCTGTACGGGCCCGGAGTCGCGCAAGCCGGGCAGCTACGCCGCCAACTGCCTGCTCGCCCGCCGGCTGGCCGAGCGCGGCGTGCGCTTCATCCAGCTCTATCACCGCGGCTGGGACCAGCACGGCAACCTGCCGCGCGACATCGCGCTGCAGTGCCGGGGCACCGATCAGCCGACCGCCGCGCTCATCACCGATCTCAAGCAGCGCGGCCTGCTCGACGACACGCTCGTCATCTGGGGCGGCGAGTTCGGCCGCACGGTCTACAGCCAGGGCAAGCTGACCGACGACAACTACGGCCGCGACCATCACCCGCGCTACTTCTGCATGTGGATGGCCGGCGGCGGCATCAAGCGCGGGCATCGTCCTCGGCGAGACCGACGACTTCAGCTACAACATCGTCGTCGGATCCGGTCTCGTGTCCACGACCTGCAGGCGACGATCCTGCACCTGCTGGGCATCGACCACACGCAAGCTGACCTACCGCTTCCAGGGCCGCGACTTCCGCCTGACCGACGTCCACGGCCAGGTGGTGACCAAGATCCTGGCGTGAGGCAAGCGCTCGCCGACGTCGCCGCTGCTACTTGGCCAGCGACAAGCTCACTTCGATCCGCATCACCTCGCCACTGATCGGATCGGTCGCCGCCGCATATTGCATCGTCTGCCCGTCGCGCAGCAGGATGGCGAAGCTGACGCGGAACGAGCGGAAGGCAGGAATGTCGCGGGGGATCTTCTTCTCTTCGGCCGACTCGGCCGATCGATCGAGGAAGAGCGTGGAGTCATCGACCGCGATGATGAGGTTGAACAGACCGTTCCCCAGGTTACCGGCCTCGCAGTCGATATTGGTGCCGACGTCCCGATAGTTGTAGCTGGTTTGTGGCACCGCGGCGGCACCGCCTTCGGATTTGCCGGTGAACATGGTCACGGGCACGGGCACCTGGACGCCCATGCGCAGGCTGGTCTTCTGCGAGTTCGTCAGGACACCGAGCATGTAGGGAACGCTGCTGATCTTCTTGTCGCCCTTGAACCTCATGAGCGTGAGCTGAACCTTCAGCGGGACGTGTGCCGCCGCGCTCGAGTCAGCCGGCTGGGCGGTCCCTGGCTGCGGTTTGTTCTGCGCGGCGACCGGCACCATCGTCGTCGCCGCGATCGCCAGCGCCGCCACGAATTCACTTCTCATGAGCACACTCCTTATCTGGTTCCAGTTTCGCGTCGGTTGACCGGGCCGATTCCGGCTTTGACATCCGTGACAGCAAGCGTATCGACCGCGAGCGGCATGATGACGAGCTCAGTGGGAGCTTCGGCAGCCGTCCCGTCCGAGCTGGGAAGCGTTGACGCGTCGAGTGCGCCACCGCGCACGAGGGCCAGGTAACGCGCCAGCGCCCGCGACTCGGAAGCCGGAACGACGACGTCGGTGGCGATCCGGCTCGACCGATCCACGATGCCCCGCGGGCGATCCACGCGCCGGCGCGAATCGATCGGCCGGGGACATCGCCGCGGGACTTGCCGACGGCATCGTCGGCGGCGGCGTAGGGTCAGCGACGGGGGCCGGCACAATGGAAGCAACCGCGGCCGCGGGTTGTTCCTCACCCCGTCGCTCGCCGGACCGCAACGAGCCGAACGTGACGAGCATGAGAACGGCTGCCGCCGCTGCCGCGCCGCCCCACCACATGGTGGTGCGGCGGCCGAACGCCGCTCGCTCTACCCGGGCCCTGGCCTCCGGTACGAAGCGCGGGGATGGTTCGATCTGCAGCGCCAGTGCCACCTGCCCGTCGAGGTCCCGCACCAGGCGCAGTTGCTCGTCGAACATCCGGCGGCACGCGGCGCAGCCATCGAGATGCGCCGCGGCCTCCGCTGCGATCTCCGCGCCACACGCGTGATCGACTATCGCGTCGGTGTGTCGGTCACAAGACATTGGAGCCTCTGAGCCAGGCCCTTGCGGGCCAGGAACAACCTCGACTTCACAGTTCCTTCGGGGAGGCCGAGGAGCTGTGCGACTTCACGCACGTCGTATCCGTGAATGGCCGAGAGCACGATCGTCTGGCGTAGCTTCTCCGGCAGGTCCTCGATCGCCCGCCAGAGTCTTTCCGCGCGCTCGTTGTCAACGGCGATGCCTTCCGCCGTCGGGCTCGACTCCTCGCGCACGTCCGACTGCTCACGCGCCATCCGGCGCCGGTCGGAACGCCAGCGGTCGATGGCCAGCCGCCACGTCATGCGGACCAGCCAGGCTCGAAAGCTGTCCCTGTCCCGCAACTGCGAGAACGAGCGGTAGGCTCTCGCGAAGGCCTCCTGCGCCACGTCCTCGGCATCCTGGCGCTGGCGCAGGACGCCGTAGGCCACTCGAACCGCCAGGCCAGACGACTCGCGCAGCCGGTCCTCGAACTCCTGTTCGAGCCCGGCGTCGAGCGTCACGACCGTGCCAAGCGACCGGTTGGCGAATTCATGCATCAACTAACTCGCAAGACGGCGCCGATCCGGATTCGGTTCAGGATGGCTTGGACCCCACTGTAGTATGGCGGCCAGCTGAACAGGTCGCACTGAGCTCGGGTTCGGCCTGGCGAGGCCGGGGAGGGGAGGTGCAGGTGACGCGAGGGCGTAGCGCGGGATTACTGGCCGTCCTGCATGGCCATCCTGGGCTCCACCCGGGCAGCCCGCTGCGCCGGCAGCCAGGCGGCGAGGATCGCCACGCCGGCGAGCACGAGTGCCGTCGCCAGCAGGATGCGTGGATCCGACGGGCTGACTTCGAACACGAGTGCGCTGAGCCATCGGCCGAGCACCAGCGCGCCCGCGACGCCAGCCACGACGCCCAGGCTCACGAACACCGCCGCCTGACGGAACACCAAGGCTCGCACCTGGGCGGCGGTTGCCCCGAGCGCCATCCGAATGCCGATCTCCGCCGTGCGCTCGCGCACGGTGTAGGCCAGGACGCCGTAGAGACCAAGCGCCGCGAGCACGAGCGATATCAGGGCGAAGGCGCCCACGAGCACCAGGGCGAAGCGCTCGCGGCTCGCGCCGCGGCCGACCACGTCGCTCATCGGCGCCGGGCGATGGACCACGAGCTCGGGATCGAGGCTTGCCACCTCGTCGCGGACGGCGCTGAGCAGTTCCCCGCTCGGCCGCTCGGCGGCGACGACCTGCGTGAGGGCCCAGTTGCGGTCGTCGGCGAACTGACGATGAGGGTGATAGACGGTCATGGTGGGTGCGCCGTACACGTCGAGCGCCACGTCGCCCACGACGCCGACGATCTCCAGCTCGCGGCCACTGGCGGCGATGCGCTGGCCGAGGACGTCGCGATGCGGCACGTCCGGAAACGCCATCCGGGCGAAATTTGCGCTCACCATCGCTCGGCCCGGTGAGCCCGCCTCGTCTCGGGCATCGAAGTTGCGGCCAGCCAGGATCGGGATCCCAAGCGCCGCGAACGGATCGCCACTGACGACGCGCTGCTGCATGGCGAAGCGGCTGCGGTCGACGGCCGTACCGGCGAGCGGGCCGCTGCGGATGCGCGTATTCCACGGATGGTAGCTGCCGGTCGCCGGCAGACGGGAGAGACCGCCTGCGGCCGTCACTCCCGGGATCGCTTCCAGCCGGCGGGCCAGCGCTTCGAGGAAGGACGCGCGGCGCGCCGCGTCGTACCGCGCCGTCGGCAAGTTCATCTCGAAGGTCAGGATGCGCTCGACGCGAAAGCCGAGCGAGACTCGTTGCAGTTGATAGAAGCTTGCCAGCAGGATTCCCGCACCGGCGAGCAGCGTCAACGCGAGTGCGACCTGCGCGGTCACGAGCGCGCCACGCAACCGCGCCACCCCTCGTCCGACCGTGACGGCACGCGACTGCTGACGCAGCGCATCGACTGGATGGATGCGAGCGAGACGCAGCAAAGGCGCAACACCGAACGCCATCGCGGTGGCCGCGGTGGCGAGCAGCGCAAAGGCGAGGACGCCGGCGTTGACGTCGACTTCGCCGAGCCTCGGCAGCGCGTGGCGACCGAGGCGCTGCAGCACGCCGATGCCGAAGGTGGCCAGGGCGAGTCCGAGCACGCCGCCGAAGGAAGCCAGCAGCAAGCTCTCGACCAGGAGCTGGCGAACGAGCCGCTGCCGGCTCGAACCGAGCGCAGCCCGCACGGCGAACTCGCGCACGCGTCCGGTCGCACGCACGAGCACCAGGTTGGCGACGTTGACGCACGCGAGCAACAGGACGAGCGCAACCGCGGCGAACACCAGGAACAGCAGGCCGCGCGCGTTCGCGACCAGCTCTTCGTGCAGCGGCAGGGCGACGATCGCGCTCTTTTTCGCCGCCGGCCAGCGTTCCAGCATCGGCAGACTCAGCGTCGCGAGCTCCGCCTGTGCGCGTTCCAGGCTGACGCCATTGCGCACGCGGCCGATGGCGCTCAGCGAGTTGTTCTCCTCATACGTGTCCGTGGCAAGACCGTACGGAACCCACGCCGCGACGTCGTTGACGATGGGATCCTCGAAGCCGGGCGGTGCGATGCCGGCCACTTCGTACGGCTCGGCGCTCAGACGAATCGTGCGGCCGACAATCGATGGATCGCTACCGAAGTGCGTTCGCCAGACGCGATCGCTCAACACGACGCGGTTCGTGCCGGTCTCGTCGTCTTTGTCGAAGGCCCGGCCGAGCCTCGGGAGCGACCCGAGCGTGCTGAAGTAGCCGCTCGACACGCGCAGCACGGCGATGCGCTCGGCCCGCCCATCGGCGGTCACCAGGTCGAGACCGGTCTCGCGATAGTTGGCGAGCGCCGCGACGTCCTCGAACGACGCCGCGTGCTGGCGAAGGAACGAGAAGTGCGTCCCGGCGAGGACGTCTCGCGTGCCGGGCTTGTCGGGTTCCTGCTGATAGAAGCGGACCAGTTGTCCGGGTTGCTCGTAGGGGAGCGGCGCCAGGAGCACCGCCTGGACCACGCTGAAGACGGCGGTAGTGCCGCCGATCCCCAAACCGAGCGTGGCCGTCACGACGGCAGCGAACCCCGGGCTGGCGCGCAGCTGCCGGAACGAGTAGCGAAGGTCCTGAGCCAGCTTGCTCGATCCAGCCGATGGTATTCATCTCGTGGAGATCCTGGCGCATGAGCGCCGCATTGCCGAACCGTCGCCGCGCGGCGGTGTAGGCCTCGTCCGGCGTCAGACCCTGGCGAAGGAAATGGTCGGTCAGGAGCTCGAGGTGGGCGTCGACCTCCTGCCGGGCGTCCTCATCGAGACGCCGGCGGAGCCAGACGAAGCGCAGTCGCGAGGCCGCCGCACCGAGCCGCGTCCACATGTCACGAGGGGTCCGCTGTGCGCAGGCGGGCGATCACGCCCGCGAGGCGATCCCAGCTCTCGACTTCGCGCGCCAGCTGGCGCCGGCCCGCGGCCGTGATCGCATAGAACTTGGCCTTCCGGTTGTTCTCCGATACGCCCCAGCTCGCCGAGACCCACGCCTGGTGCTGGAGCCGCATGAGGGCCGTGTACACCGTGCCCTCGTTGAGCTTCAGGATGTCCTCGCTGACCTGCTCGAGGCGGCGGGCAATCCCATATCCGTGCTGCGGTCCCATGCCGTCGAGCGCCTGCAGCACCATGAGATCGAGCGTGCCTTGCAGCACCTCGAGGCGCCGGTCGGCCCGCGTGTGTCCTTTGGTCATTGCATAGGACAGTAGCACGAGCCCTGTGCGATGTCCATAGGTCAACCGGCTTCTACGCGCCCTTTACCCGTTCGACGAAACTCTTGATCGTCGCAAACAGGGTCTCGGCGTCGGCGCCCGGCTTCAGCTCGTAGTCGGCGACCGCCAGCGGCGCACCAATCACGACGAGCGACGCCCCGAGTGCCGGGCACTGCGCCGCCTGATCGATCGACAGCCCACCGACCGCCTGAAGCGGGATCTTGACGGCCGCGCGCACCTTCTTCAGGTCGTCGAGCGGGGACTTGCCCTTCTCGGCATGCCGCTCGTCGAGTCCGGTGTGGACGATGACGACGTCGACGCCCATGGCTTCCATCTGGACCTGCCATGCCCACCTTGTCGGGGCAGAGCATGATGTCGCCCATGACATAGCCGCCGTAGTCCTTCGCCGCGCGCACGGCCTCGCGGATGGTGTGCTCGTGGGCCTGGCCCATCACGACCACGAACGACGCCCCGTTCTTGAACATCATCTCGGCTTCGAGGTAGCCGGCATCCATCGTCTTCAGGTCGGCGATGATCGGGTGGTCGGGATACTTCTGGTGCAGCGCGGCGACCGCGTGCAGCCCTTCGCCAAGAATGAGCGGCGTCCCGACCTCCAGCCAGTCGACGCCCGCCCTGACGGCGATCTCGGCCGTCGGCAGCGCATCCGCCATCGTCTGCAGGTCGAGCGAGAGCTGAACCTTCGGCCGTGCCGTCGAGCAAGTACTCCTGGCATCAGGTCAACCCGCCCTTCTGCGGGGCGCCGAGGGCTCCGGTCGGGAACTGCTCGAGCTCGATCACCTGCCCGCTGAACGGTGCCCCCTTCTCGGAGGCGAGAAACAGCGCCACTTCGGCAATCTCGGTGGGCTTGAGGATGCGCCCGAGGGGCCAGTTCTTGCCCGTCCGTTCGATGAAGTCGCGGGCGTGGCCCAGTTGCGTCATCATCGCGCGCTCGCCTTCGGTGTCCATCCAGCCGACGTTCACGCAGTAGACCCGCACGCGATCGAACTTGAGGAAGTTCGCGAGGTTGCGCGACGCCGTCTGCAGGGCGCCCTTCGACGCGGCGTAGACGAGGAGCGACGGCTCGCCCATGAAGGCGTTGATGCTGCCGATGTTGAGGATGACGCCGCGCTCCTTGCGTAGCGACTTGATGGCGTGCCGCGCCAGCAGCAGCGGCGCGCGCAGGTTGAGGGCGAAGATGCCGTCGAAGACCTCGGGCGTGACGTCGTCGACAGTCGCGCGCGTGGCGTCGACGGCGTTGTTGACGAGGATGTCGACCTTGCCGAACCGCTCGAGCGCAGTCGCGATCAGCCGCCGGCAGTCGTCCACGCGCACGAGGTTGGTCTGCTCGAAGATCGCGTTCTTGCCCAGCCGCTTCGCGACGGCCGCGCCATCCTTGGCCGACAGCCCGGTGATGACGACCTTGGCGCCCTCTTTGACAAAGAGGGTTGCGATCGCCGCTCCCAGGCCCTGCGTGCTGCCAGTCACGACCGCGACTTTTCCCGACAGGAGCTTACCCATTCGTCCCCCTCAATCTCTGGAATCCGCCCTCGTCCGTAGACCCATCCGTTCGCACCGCGACCCGAGTTGACTAGAGGACTCCGTCGCGCCGGAGCGCCCGGGCCGCAAGGTCGACCGCCGCCAATGGTGCAGTTTTGTCGTCGCCGATGACGCAGCTCACAAACACCCATGAGCGGTGCTCACGGCTGATGTGGCCCACGAGCCACCGCACCTGCTGGCCGCTGCGGTCGCGCCCGCCGCCGGTCTTCGCGCTGACGACCGTCCCTGGCGGCCACGCGCCGCCGAACGGGTGTTCGCCCGCCGCGTTGACGACCAACCCTGCCGGTTGCACGAGCACCGTTCGGACCGTGCGCAGTGCGTGCTCGCTCACAGGGAGCTTGTTCGCAAAGAGGCGGAGGAGGAACTGCGCCTGTTCCTCGGGAGAGATGGTCAGCGATCCCCCCAGCCAGAAAGTGGTGAGGCCGCTCGAGGCGTCGGCGTTACCGTAAGCGAATCGCTGGAGGTAGTCCTGCTCGCGAGCCGCGCCGAGCTTCTCGGCGACTCGCTGGAACCACCACACCACCGAGAATCGCATTGCCGTTGCCAGCGTGTGATCGCGGCGCCACGCGTCGAACGACTGCGGCGACCCGTCGTACGCGAACGCCGAGTCGGCGCCGGTTACGACGCCCGCGTCGATGGCGGCAAGGGCGTGTGGAATCTTGAAGGTCGACTGCGGTGCGACGCGCGTGCGGCAGGCCTCGGCCGGCGCACGGCGAACTTCGCCGACGCCGACCTCGTGGAGCAGGAAGCAGGAGCCGCTCGCGGGCGCTGCAGGTGGCTGACCTGCGGCATCGGCGCTTGTGCTCCGAACGAGGAGCGCACCGCTCGCCAGCACGAGCAACGTCAGCAGATACGACAGCGGCGGGGTTGTGCTCGTCCTCAACATGGTCCAGATCCGGTGTCGCCGTAGTGCTCCGCGCGCTTCCGCTTCAGGAAGTCAATCGACCGGCGCAACTCGTCGAGGCCATCCATGCCGTCCTCGACCGAGATCCAGCCGGTAAAGTTGACCGACCGGAGGATGCGGAAGATCGCGTCGTAGTCGTTGCTGCCGCGGCCGGTCTCGCCATGGGTCAGCTGGTCGGGATACCCGACGGTCCCATCGTTCGTCAGCAAGTGCTCGAGCATCGTGCCCGGCACCAGATACCGATCTGACGCATGCATCGTCACGACCCGGTGCTTGACCTTCTCGAGCAACGCGATCGGATCGAAGCCGGCGACGAGGGCGTTCGACGGGTCGTACTGGACGCCGAAGTGTGGCGAGTCCGGCAGCGCGTCGAGCAGCGCGAGGAAGGGCTCTTCCTGCTGCGCGAACTCCGGGTAGCGCCACGTGCCGTCCTTGTAGTGGTTCTCGAGGCAGAGGACGACGTCGCGCTTGGCGGCGTATTCGAGCGAGCGCGCAATGCACTCGGCGGCGCGGGCCACGCCTTCGGCGATCGAAAGCCCCGGATACTTCTGGCCGCTGAGCGTGCGGCAGTGACGGGCGCCCGTGCGCACCGTCAAGTCGATGGCTCGCTTCTGTCGCTCGACTTGCCGCGCGCGCTCGTCCTTGATCGGGGTGGGTGAAGTCCGGCGAGAAGCACATCATCGACGAGATCTGGCCGGTTGCCGCCATCGCGTCCATGACCGGCGCCACGTCACGTTCGTCGTAGCTCGGGAAGAACTCGTCGTAGTGCTCGACGCCCTCGCTGCCGAGCGTGGCGGCGTCGTGAATCCATGCGACGTAGTCCCGCCGGCCGGCGACGAGCTCGTCGAAGTAGCACTTGGGGAAGACGGAGATGGACGGACCGGCTCATGCGCTATTGCCAGCTCCCGTACATCGGGTTGGGCAGCATGAAGTATCTCGATCCCGAACGGGGCGAGCGCCTTGTCGTCCTTCTTCACTGCCGCCTGGCTGAGGTTCGGGAAGTCCAGGATGTTGTCGCCGAGAAACATCACGAACTTCGAGCGGCGGCCCGCCCGCTTTGGTGGTGCCGGCGGTCACTGCCGCGAAGCGCGGGTTCTTGTCCGATGGTCCCGTCGTCGGGACGGCAGAGCATCATGTCGTACGCCAGGCGGTGCGTCTTGAAGACCGCCTCGGTGTCGGCGCACTCGGACTCCAACCGGTTCGTGACGATGGCGATACGGCCGCCGAGGTCGCGGACGCGGGTCAGAGAAGGCGGCGGCTCCGGGCATGGGCGTGGCTTCGCGCCGCGCGACCCATGCGCGCCAGCTCTCCGGCGTGAACGTCAGTCGCGCCTGCGCCCGTTCGATCTGGTACTGCACGTTGCTGATCACGGTCTCGTCGGCGTCGAGCACGGCTGCCCATGAGCCTGGCTGGCGGCCGCGTGCGGCAAGCTCGACGCTGGTGGTCGCCGCGCGATAGGTCTGGAGCACCGCGGCTTGGTACTCGACGCTGTCGCGGATCCAGCGAATGCTGTCGGGCAGCGTCGGCGCGGGCGCGGCTGCGGCGGGCTGGGGCGTGTTGATTGCCGGTGGCGTCGAGCGGCAGCTCGCTGTTGAGGCCAGGATGCCGATGATGCCGACCGCCGCGATCAGTTGCTTCGTCATGTGTGGTCGTTTGGTCGTGAAGCCGAGCTACAGAGTATTAGCAAGAGGCGTGAAGGTTCAACGTCGTTCGCGCCTCGTGGAGGCCACTTCGCTTAAGATCCACCGAACATGCCGCGAGCGTTCGAGTAACGACATCAATCGGCGCGACTGGTTGAAGACCGCCGGCGGCCTCGTCGTCGGCTTCACTTTCGGCGGGCTGCCGGCGTTCGGCGAGCAGGCGGCGCCGGCGAGCCCGCTCAGCAGCGACGGCCGGACGCTCGATCCCAGAGAAGTCGACAGCTTTCTTTCGATCAACGCCGACGGCTCGGTGACGGTCTACACGAGCAAGGTGGACGTCGGCACCGGCATGCGCATCGCGATCGCGCAGATGGCAGCGGAGGAGCTCGGCGTCGATACGGCTCGGGTCACCGTCGTCGACGGCGACACCGCGCGCTGTCCGAACACGGGCGGCACGGGCGGCAGCACCGGGCTGACGCGCGGAGGCACGGCCGTTCGTCAGGCGGCGGCGACCGCGCGCCAGGCGCTGCTCGGCCTCGGCGCCGCGCGGCTGAAGCGGCCGGTCGCCGACCTGACGATCGTCGCGGGCGAAGTGCGGCCCGTGGCTGGTGGGCGCGGCGTCGGCATCGGCACGCTCGTCGGCGGCCGCCGCCTCGCGCTGCCGGTGGACGCGAAAGCCACGCTCGTCTCGCCGTCACGCTACACGAGAGTCGGACAGTCGCCGCTGCGGCCCGACGTCCCCGCCAAGTGCACGGGCCGCTATCAGTACATCCAGGACTTCACCGTTCCGGGCATGCTCCACGGGCGCGTGATCCGGCCGCCGGCGCATCGGCGCCACGCTCGTCTCGGTCGACGACGGCTCGGTCGCGCAGCTTCCCGGCGTCCGCGTCGTCCGCGTCGAGAGCTTTCTCGCCGTCGTCGCGAGCGACGAATGGGCGGCGGTCCGGGCCGCGCGCGAGCTGAAGGCGACGTGGACCGAGTGGCGCGGGCTGCCGGGCCACGACAACCTCGAGCGCTATCTGCGCGACGGCGTCGTCGATCGCGACCAGGCGATTGTGAACCGCGGGCCATCGGGGCCGATCGGCGAGGGCGATCCGTCGGGTGCGGCGCTCGAGGCGGCGCTGGCGTCGGCGCCGACGAAGATGGCGGCGACGCTACTTCTGGCCGTGTCAGAGTCACGCGTCGCTGGCGCCGTCGTGCGCCGTCGCAGACGTCCGCGGCGACGCCGCTACGATCTGGACGTCGTCGCAGGTGACCTACGGCCTGCGCGCCACGCTGTCGCGCGTCTTCGGACTCGTGCCCGAGAAGATGCGCGTGGTCTTCATGGAGGGATCGGGATCGTACGGCACGAACGGCGCCGATCACGCGGCGGCCGACGCGGTGCTCCTGTCGAAGACGCATCGGCAAGCCGGTGCGCGTGCAGTGGTCGCGTCAGGACGAGCATGGCTGGGATCCGAAGGGCCCGCAGCAGCTGCTCGACCTGCGCGCGGGCCTCGATGCCGCCGGCCGGCTGGTGGCGTGGGACACGCAGATGTGGATTCCCACCAACCGCCGCGGCGCGCGGATCCTGCTCGCGGCGCAGTCGGCGGGCATTCCCCAGGACAGCGGCCGCGACGCCGCCGCGGTCTTCGAGAACGGCGACCCGGCGTACGCCGCCGATCACGTCCGGGTGCTCGCGCACTGGATGCGCGACACGCCGCTCAACCCGTCCAACCTGCGCGCCCCCGGCAAGCCGGCCAACGTGTTCGCGGTCGAGAGCTTCACCGACGAGATCGCCGCCGCGCTGCGCGTCGATGCGCTCGAGTTCCGGACGGCGCGCCTGACCGATCCGCGCGCGCTCGAGGTGCTGGCGCGCGCGGCGAAGGCGTTCGGCTGGCAGCCGCGGCCGTCACCGAATCCGGCCGGCCGCGCAGAACGGCCTGCTGGTGGGGCGCGGCGTCGCCTACACGCGCTACAAGCAGGCGGAGAACTACGTCGCGACGTTCATGGAGGTGGCCGTCGATCCCGCGAGCGGCCGCGATCCCGTGCGGCGCGTCGTCTGCGCCCACGACTGCGGCCTGGTCGTGAACCCGAATGCGCTGCGCAATCAGATCGAGGGCGGGATCGTGCAGACGCTCAGCCGCGCGCTGCACGAGGAAGTGCAGTTCGACGAGTCGCGCGTCACGAGCGTCGACTGGGCGACGTATCCGATCCTGAAGTTTCCCGAGGCGCCGGCGGTCGAGGTGATCCTGGTCGAGCGGCGCGACCAGCCGCTGTGGGGCGCGGGCGAAGCGTCGACCGTGACCGTCGCGGCGGCGCTGGGGAACGCCGTGTTCGATGCGACCGGCGTGCGGCTGCGCCGCGTGCCGTTCACCGCCGCGCGGGTCAAGGCGGCGCTGGGGGCTGGTTAGTCTAGAAGTCGATCGTCCTAACGCGATCACGACTGCGTCGCGCCACGCATGCCCACGTGGCACGACGGTCCACGATCGGGCCCTGGAAGGCAGTTGCGTCGTGTCCATCGAGTCATCGTGCCATGGTGAACCCTGGCCGTCGGCGCAGTTCAGGGTGGCTCGCTCACTTCTTCGGGTCGTCGCCGCCCGACCAGGCGATGAACAGCCAGCGGCCGCCCTCCTTGACGAGGACATCCGTGTACCGTCCCGTGGAGGTCTCCCGCTCCTTCTTGTAGTTCTCCCTCGCCACCGAATAGCGATACTGGACGACGGCGATGTTGCCGGTGATCGTCATGGAGATGGGGAACAACTCCTGTTCGAGCACGGTCGCGTTGGCGTTGTTGTAGCGATTCCAGCGCTGCAGCGACGCCTTGTTCTGCGGGCCTGGCTGGTCCACATCCCAGTAGCTGATGTTCGGATGCACCATCTTGTCGATCCAGCTGACGTCCTTGTCCTTCGCCATCTGCCACTGCTGCTCTTCGAGCTTCCACACTTCCTGCTGCTCGGCGTTCCACGTCTGAGCGGAAGCCAGCGTTGGGAGTAACGCCAGACGTAGGACTACGAGCCACGTGCGTGCGTGTGTCATCACATCTCTCCAGTTCTCTTGCAACCATCCCGGACCGTACGCACGCTCACGCCCACTCGCTCGCGTATCGGCGTCAGGCGTGGGCGGCGATCTGTAGTGTTGGGTCTCGGGGCCGTCCGGATTGTGTCACATCCGCGATCTTGAGTGTCGGCCGAAACGACAGCTCAGCGTCCCTTGCGCGACTGCGGCGGCCGCAGGCTCCGCCACGGCTCCTCGTCGTAGCAGTCGACGAGAAAGGGGCCTTTGGCCTTCGCCGGCGACAGGATCGCCAGGAACGTCATCGGCTTCTTCGACGAGTTGAAGATCGCGTGCACGACTTTTCGGGATGAACGCGCATTCGCCCGCTTTCAGCCGCTGCTTCTTCCGGTCGACCCACTGCTCGGCGACGCCGTCGACGATGTAGATGATCTCTTCACGCGTGGGGTGGTAGTGGAAGCGATGCCCCGTGCCTGGCCGCATCGTCACGCGCACGAGCGTCAGCAGCTTGGTGCCGGTCAGCGTCGGCTCCGACAGCCACCAGTGCTTGCCCCACGGTGCGAGCTCCATACGCGCGGTCTTCGCCGTCACGAATCGAAGCGCCTTCTTCATAGCGGCGGCGCTCATCGTGCGCCTGCCTTGGCCGTCCGGGTCGAAGACAGGCGAATGCCCTTGAACGTCCTGATCTGATCGGCGATGGCCCGCTCGGCGGGAAGCCGCTCGACCGAGCTCGCGCCGTAGAAGCCGTCGACGCCGCGGCAGTGCTTGATGATGTACTCCGCGTCAGGCGGCTCCGAGATGGGGCCGCCATGACAGATGACGAGCACGTCGGGGTTGACGCCGCGCGCGGCATCGGCGATGTCCTGTATCCGCGCGACACAGTCGTCGAGCGTCTTCGAGCTCTTCGCGCCAATCGAACCGCCGGTCGTGACGCCCATGTGCGCGACGATGAGGTCGGCGCCGGCGTCGGCCATGCGCTCGGCTTCGGACGGATTGAAGACGTAGGGCGTCGTCAGCAGGTCGAGCTCTCGGCCGAGGCGGATGATGTCGACCTCGAGCTGATAGCTCATCCCCGTCTCCTCGAAGGCCTGGCGCATGTCGCCATCGAAGAGCCCGACGGTGGGGAAGTTCTGGATGCCGGCGAAGCCGAGCGCGCGCAGCTCTTCGAGAAAGAGCTTCGGGATGATGAACGGGTCCGTGCCGTTGACGCCCGCAAGCACCGGCGTCTTCTTGACGACCGGCAGCACCTCGTAGGCCATCTCCTTGACGATCTGGTTGGCGTTGCCGTAGGCGAGGAGTCCCGCCGAGCTGCCGCGCCCGGCCATGCGATAGCGGCCGGAGTTGTAGACGATCAACAGGTCGATGCCGCCCGCCTCTTCGCTCTTCGCGGAGAGCCCCGTGCCGGCGCCGCCGCCGATGATCGGCTCGCCGCGCGCGATCTGCTCGCGGAATCGCTTGAGAATGCCTTGCCTGGAGTTATCGACGGTCACGAATGCCTGCCTCCGATGCCGAACGCGACCACGTCTGAACCCTTCATCTCGAGCTTCGTGACACGAAGCTCCGCACTCGTTCATCAACTCGAGCAGCCTGCCGCGCCGCCGCATCCGCGAACTCCGGATCGTTGATGTGCAGATCCAGCTCCATGACGTCGCCGCCGAGTCCCGCGCGAATGGCCTCGTGGAGCGCCCGCCGCGCGGCCGGATCGTCGAACGGCTGGCCCTCTCGGTCGATGGCGGACACGCCGCGTGCTGGCAGGAGCACCGACACGGGGCCCGTCGCGGCTGAGAGCTTGCGCGCGATGTCGGCGCCGATCGCCGCGTTCTCGGCCGGCGTGGTGCGCATCAGCGTGACGTTCGCGTTGTGCCTGTAGAAGGTCCGATCCGCGAACTGCGCGGGCACCGAGTCCGGGGCGTAGAAGTTCACCATGTCGGTCGCGCCGGTCGAGACGACCTGGGGAATGCCGGCCCGGCCGGCCGCGGTGAGGCGTTCGGGGCCGGCGGTCAGGAAGCCGCCGACGAGCTCGTCGGCGAGCTCGGTCGTCGTGATGTCGAGCACGCCGGCGATCAGCCCCTCGTCGATGAGCGATTCCATCGCCTGGCCGCCGTTGCCGGTGGCGTGGAACACCAGCACTTCGCAGCCGGCGCGCTCGAGCGTCTCGCGGGCGCGTTCGACGCACGGCGTCGTCACGCCGAACATCGTCGCGGCGACCAGCGGCTTGTCGTCACTGCACCGGCGCCGGCCCGGGATGCGCCACGAGCCCGGCCATGGCCCGGGCCGCCTCCGACAGGATCGGCCGGCTGACGCGGTTGAGCCCGGCGATATCGACGACCGAGTTGAGCATGAAGATGTCTTTGTCGCCGACGAACTGCCGCACCATGCCCGAGGCGAGCGTGCTCAGCATGACCTTCGGCACGCCGAGCGGCAGGACTTTCATCGCTGCCGTGCCGATGGTCGTCCCCGCCGAGCCGCCGAGCGCGAGGACGCCGGACAACTCACCGCTGGCG
Source organism: uncultured Acidobacteriota bacterium (assembly GCA_963847975.1). GTDB lineage: Bacteria > Acidobacteriota > Vicinamibacteria > Vicinamibacterales > 2-12-FULL-66-21 > DATBJJ01. The sequence continues at coordinate 190,399 of CAWKBU010000011.1, forward strand.
AACGCGTCGCGCGCGATCCGGGCCGCGCCCTCCGCCGCGCTCGTGACGGCCTGGCCGCGGTCGGCGGCCTGCCGTACGGCCGTGAGCGGTCGTCCCGGACAGCTCGAAGACACGCTCGCGCGGCACGTCGGCCGGAACGGCCGGGCTCCCGAGCGCGCCCACGTCGACGAGCGTGACGGCTATGCCCCAGCTGGTAAGAAGATCGCGAACGTAGGCGGCCTCACGGCCCTTCGTGTCGAGCGTGGCGAAGAGGAAGACGGCGGGCACGGCGAAGCTCACTATACCCAATAACCATCGATGTGGAACCGGTTTGACGACGCCCGCGCTCGCTCGGTATAGTCCGGTCTGAATCGGCTGCCAGCTTCGGCCACCGCCGCGCGCGACCCGTGTGCGGCCAAGGCGGCAAAGAATGTGGCGCGAAGACGGGTCCACAACATGGTGATCATGAAACGCTCCCTCCTCCTTGGCTCCTTGATCGTACCTCGCGCTCGTGGCCGTGCTCGGCCCCTACGGCACCGCTGCCCAGGGCACGCAGCCGCTGCGCATCTTCATCAGGTCAGGGCCGAAGTCGCACGGGCCGGGCGCGCACGACTATCCGCGCTATCTCAAAGAGTGGGTGCCGCTCCTCAACGAACGCGGCGCGAAGGCCACCGGTGCGGACACGTTTCCCGACCAAGGCGCAGCTCGACGAGACCGACGTGCTCATCCTCCACAAGCAGGAGGCCGGCAACGTCGAGGAAGCGGATCGGAAGAACCTCAACGAATATCTCGCGCGCGGCGGCGGCCTTCTGGTGATCCACGCGGGTCTCGTCTCGCGCGATCCCGACTGGTTCAAGACCATCGTCGGCGGCTCGTGGCGTAACGGCACGGCGAAGTGGCTCGAAGGACCGATGCAGCTGTACTTCACCGATCGCGACAGCCCGATCACGAACGGCGCGTCCAACTGGGAAATGGACGACGAGATCTACTACGACCTCGACATGCTGCCCGAGGTCCGCGTCCTGGCGTCGGCCTACACGCCCAAGCCGGCCGGGGCGCGCAACGCGAACTTCCAGCGCCGCGCCGACGAGATGACGGGCGGGGGCAAGAAGGTCGGCATCTACGACATCCAGCCGCAGATCTGGACCTACGAGAAGACCGTCGAGGGTGCGCGCACGCCGTATCGGGCCTTTGTCTCGATCCCCGGACATCTTTACGAGAATTTCAACCGGTCCAACTACCGTACCATCCTGCTCCGCGGCATCGCCTGGGCCGGTAAGCGCGCCAACGTCGACGAGTTGGTGAAGAAGGACGAGCTCGGAGACGCCTTGCGCTATCCCGAAGGCGGACCGACGGCGCCCGCGAAGGCGGCGGCAAAGATCGAGGTGCACCCCGAGTTCGACCTGACGCTCGTGGCCGCCGAGCCGCTCATCGCCAAGGCGATGAACATCGATTGGGACGAGAAGGGCCGGTTGTGGGTGTCGGAAACGCCCGAGTACCCGAACGGCCGGCGGGTTCCGAATACGACGGCGTGGCGCGATACGAGCTCCCTGAAGCCGCAGTCGCAGGCCCGCGATCCCGAGGACACCATCTCCATCCTCTCGGACACAAATGGCGATGGCGTGATGGACCGCAAGCACGTGTTCGCCGACAAGCTCGAGCTCGTCACCGGGTTCGTCCTCTACAAGAAGGGCGTCATCGCCTCGACGTCACCCGACATCTGGTATCTCGAGGACACGAACGGCGACGAGGTCGCCGACAAGCGGACGAAGCTCTACACGGGCCTCGGCACGTTCGACACCCACGCCGTCATCAACAACCTGCGCTCGGGCCTCGACGGCTGGATCTACGCCACGCACGGTTACAGCGTCGGCTCGGTCACGTCTCCAGACGGTACGAAGAACTTCGGACGCGACGGCAGCGGCGTCGTGCGCTTCAAGCCCGACGGCAGCGCCTTCGAGCAGTCCAGCAGCCGCGGCGGCAACACCTGGGGGCTCGACATCACGTGGGACGGCCAGGTGTTCTGGACGCAGCCGACGAGCGGCACTGTGTTCTTCCACACCGTGCTGCCGGAGTCGGTGCTCGCCAAGGGCCGGCTGACCGGCACGACGTCGTGGAAGGGCATGATCACCGGCCAGACGACCTACCCGCGCATGTCGCGGCCCGAGCAGGCGTACGTCCAGATCGATCAGGTCGGCCAGTTCACCGCCGCCGCCGGGTGCGCGATCTACGAAGGTGGCGCCTGGCCCGAGCGGTGGCGATACAGCTACTTCACCGGCGAGCCGACGCTCAACCTCGTGCATCACCAGTTCGTGAAGCCCGACGGCGTGAGCTACACGACGGCGAAGGAGGCTGGGCGCGAGCAGACCGAGTTCATGCGCAGCGGCGACATGTGGTTCCGTCCGATCGAAACGCGCGTCGGCCCCGACGGCGCCCTCTACGTCGTCGACTTCTACAACCAGGCCGTGATCCACAACGACACGCGTGGACCGCAGCACGGGCCGGCCAACGCCGCGGTGCGGCCCGACCGCGACCACTACTTCGGCCGCATCTGGCGCGTCCAGCACAAGCAGGCGACCAAGCTGGCGATGCCGGCCCTGAATCGTGCCGATCTCCCAGGACTGATCCGTGCCATCGAGACCAACCCGAACGCACAGGTCCGGCAGACGGCGTGGCGGCTCGCGCAGGAGAACCACGGCTCCGACCCACGCCTGGCCCGCATCAAGAAGCCGATGGGGAGCAGCGTCCTGGCGCTGTACGAGCGGGCGCTGGCCGCGAAGACCGCCGGCCGCAGCGCAAGGCCCTGCTCGACACCTACGTGCAGTCGACCGACAACTGGACGCGGTCGGCAATCGCTGCCGCGGCGACCGAACAGGCGTCCGTGTACGTGGCCAGCGCGTTCGCTCACGAGCGTCCCCAGGCGCTGACCGAGTTCGTCGGGCTCGTCGCGCCCGCCGCGTTGCCCGCGAGCGCCAGCCAGTTGCTCGTCGCCGCAGCGGGCGCCGGCGCGCCGGCGGCAGTGCTCAAGGCTCCGGTCGTCCGTGCCATCGCACGGATGGAGGGTGGAACGATCGCCATGGACGCGGCGACGACCGCCGCCCTGGAGAAGCTGCTGAACGATCCCGCCACCAGTGCCGCGGCGCTGCCGATCGTGGCGAAGTGGGACAAGGCCGGCGCGTTGAGCGCGAGCGCCGATCGTCAGGCGGCCGTCCTGCAGCGTGAGCTCGCCGATCCGAAAGCCAGCGACGACCGTCGCGCCGAGCTCGCCGCGAGCCTGCTCGCCGTTCCGAAGAGCCGGACGCAGGCGCTCGCCACGATCGCGCCCATGCTCGTCGATCCAGCCGTCTCCGATTCGCTCAAGGCCCGCGTGACGACCACGCTTGGCGAGAGCGCCGGCGCCGACGTCGACGCCGTCATGGTTGCGGCGCTGGCGCGGACGCCGTCAACGCCCATCTTCGATCAGATCCTGCGACGCCCGGAGGCGACGATGGCGCTGCTGGCGGCGATGAAGGACGGCAAGGTCACGCCTGCCAACCTGGGGCCGGCAAACGTCGCGCGCTTGCGCACGCATCCGAATCGTCAGGTGGCGCGCCAGGCGGCCGCGCTCCTCGATACGCTCAGCCCGGCCGGGCGAGCGAAGGCCGACATCATCGCTTCCCTGACTCCTGAGGTCGAGAAGCCGGGCGACGCCGTCAAGGGCAAGGATCTCTTCACCGGCGCCTGTTCGACCTGCCACAAGCTGGGGACGCTCGGGAAGGTCGAGGTCGGGCCGCCGCTGAACGGCATGGGCGCGCACGGCCGCGCCGCGCTGCTGACGCACATCATCGATCCGAACCGCGAGGTCGACCCGAGCTTCTGGCAGTGGAACGTCACCACCAAGAAGGGCGAGACGCTGACGGGGGTGATCGCCGGCGAGAACGCGTCCGGGCTCACCCTGCGCAACACGAACGGCGACGTCGTGGTCGCCAAGGAAGACGTTGCGACGCGCGAGAACACGCGCCGCTCGCTGATGCCCGAAGGGCTCGAGGCGCTCGGACCCGAAGCCCTGCGCGACATCCTCACGTTCATCGTCGCCAACGGATCGCCGACCGCCGCCGGCGACGACCAGCGGTTCCGCATCATCGACCTGCGCGAGGCCTACACCGCGGACAGCCGGCGCGGCCTGCGGCGCGAGGACGAGCGCGACGAGACCGTGACGCTGCATCGCTTCGGCGACGTCTCGGTGGCGGGCGTCCCATTCTTCGTCATGGACCCGGCTCGATCGCTCAGTGGCGCGAACCTGATTGCGCTCAAGGGCGGCCCGGGCAGCGGGATCATCGCCGACGAGTTCCCGCGGCGCGTCGAGATTCCGACCGCCGTGACCGCCGCGAGCCTGCACTTCCTCGGCGGCGTTGGCGGGTGGGCGTGGCCGGCGGGCGGCGACGCGGCCCGCGGCACGCCGGCGATGAAGGTCACGGTCGTCTTCGCTGACGGCACGACGCAGGAACACGTGCTGAAGAACGGCGAGACCTTCGCCGACACGTTCGGCCGCGCCGAGGTGCCGCTCAGCACCGACGCCGGCGACTTCACGCGCCGCGGACAGGTGCGCTACTTCGCGGTCAATTTGGGCAAGCGCGCACCGCTCGCGAAGATCGTCCTCGAAAGCTACGACAACGACATCGTCCCGGTCACGGTGGCGATCACGGCGAGCAGCGAACCGGCGGCCCTTCGACAGGGCTCAGGGCAGGCGGGCTCAGCGCAGGCTCCTGCCGCAGGCTAGCAGCGCTGGTCCGAAAGAAGGCGGACGCGGCGACGCGCCGCTGCCAGAGACCAAACCGATCGTCTGGGCGCCTGGCAAGACGAAGGTCCTCATCATCGGCGGCGGCAGCGCGCACAACTTCGGCCAGTTCTTCGGGGGCACGGACAGCGCGACGCTCACCGCCGCCGGGTTCAGCGTCAACTACACCGAGGATCGCGATCAGGCCGCGGCCGAGATCGGCAACGCCGACGTGGCGGTCATCAGCGTCAACCGGCAGTTCTTCGACACGCCCGAGTACCGCAAGGCGCTCTTCGACTTCGCCGCTGCCGGCAAGGGACTCGTGATGCTGCACCCGGGGACGTGGTATGGCTTCGCCCAGTGGCCGGAGCTGAACGCCAAGATCGTGGGCGGCGGCGCCCGTGGCCACGACCGCATCGCGGCGTTCTCGGTCAACGCCATCAAGCCCGAGCATCCGATCATGAAGGGCGTGCCGGCGTCGTTCACGGTCGAGGACGAGCTCTACTACCTGAACGCGGAAGCAGAGAAGGTTCCGGCGGGCACCGCGGCGATCGAAGTCCTCGCTGAAACCTCGCCGAGCGTCAAGTTCATGAAGCCGCACCCGGCGGTGTGGACCACGAGCCACGCAACGGCGCGCATCGTCGGCATCACCCTCGGCCACGACCAGCGCGTGCACGATCTCGAACCATTCAAGACGCTGCTCGTCAACGCCGTGCGGTGGGCCGGGCGGGCGAAGCCGTAACGCACGGCCGAGCGCCTCGAAATTACCGTGATCCGCGCGATCCGCGTCCCGTGGTGCGCGCGATCGGCGTCCCGTGTTGATTCGGCGTCGTAGCTCGATCAGTGACCCTAGTCGTTTCTCAGTGCGACCATCGGATCGACGCGCGCGGCGCGCTGGGCCGGAAGATAGGCCGCAACTGCGGCGACAGCGACGAGTAGAAGGGCGGCGCCAGAGAGCGTCGCGGCATCGGTGGCGCTCAGCCCGAAGAGCAGGCCGGACAACTGGCTCGACGCCAGGCGTCCGGCGATGAGCGCGGCCGGTATACCAATGGCGAGTCCCAGCCCCACGAGTGTCATCGCTTCGCGCAGGACCATGCGGACGACGGTCCCTCTCTCGGCGCCGAGGGCCATGCGCAGTCCCATCTCGCCCGTCCGCTGCACGGCCGCGAACGCCATCAGCCCGTAGAGTCCCACCGCCGCCAGCACGAGGGCGACGATGCCGAAGATGCTCGACAGGCTGGCGACGAGGCGCTCGCGGCTCAAGAGGCCATTCATCTGATCGGCCAGGGTCTGGATGGCGAAGAGAGGCATGTCCTTGTCAATCCGCTGCACTTCCGCGCGAACGGCCGCGACCACTTCGGGTGCCTAGCTCCGCGACGCGGACGTGGAGCGTCATCTGGCCTCGGCCGGTTCTGGTCTGAAGGAAGGGCTGATAGATGAAGAGGCGGCGTGTCCTCCTTGAGGCTCGCGTATCTGCTGTCCGCGACCACGCCGATGATCTCCCGCACCCGCGAACCCTGATCGACGAGGATTCGCTTCCCGATCGGGCTCTCGCCGTTCATGACCTGCCGCACGAACGCCTGGTTGACGACGCCTACGAGCGGCGCGGTCTCATCGAGGTCGCGTTCGGAGAAATCACGCCCGCCGCGCAACGCGATGTCCATCGTCGCGAAGTAGTTCGGGTAGACCATCATCTGCGCAACGCGCGGTTGCGTGCCGTCGGGAAGCCCCACCGGGGCGGAGTAGATGACGCGGCTGGTGGGAGCGTAGTGGGCGAGGCTGGCCGCGCGGACTCCGGGGATGGACGAGACGCGCTGAAGCAGATCGCGATAGGTCCGGTCGAGTCGCTGAGACGCGCCCTCGACGCCGCGCTGGTCGCTGCCCCTCGGCTCGATCCGTACGACGAGCACCTGGTCGCGGGCGAAGCCGCCATCCTGTCCCTCGAGCGCCTGGAGACTGCGCACGAAGAGCCCCGCGCCGAAGAGGAGCAGCAGGCAGAGAGCGACCTGGGAGACGACGAGAATCTTCCCCGGCCTGAGCCAGTGACCGCCGCCGATCGACCCGCGCGCCTGGCCCTTGATGCCGGAGACGACATCGACTCGGGACGCGCGTAGGGCTGGAACGAGACCGCACATGACTCCGGTGAGGACCGAGACCAGGGCGGTGAACGCCAGGATCCTCGCGTCCGGCTCGAGCGAGAGCACGATTGGCGTTCTGCCCGACGACATGAACGTCACGAGGAGAGCCGTCGCCCAACGTGCCAGCAGGAAGCCGACGAGTCCGCCCAGCGTCGCGAGGATGACGTTCTCGACCAGCAACTGGCGGACGAGCCGCCATCGGCCAGCACCGAGTGCCAGGCGCATCGAGAACTCCGGCAGCCGCGACGCCGAGCGGGCGAGCACCAGGTTGGCGACATTCGCGCAGGCAATCAGGAGGACGAGCGAGACGACCGCCATCAGGATGAGGAGCGGCTGCGAGAACTGCTGGCGCAGGTTCGAAATGCCGGTTGCGGCGGGGCTGAGGCTCAGCTGTTCTGGAATGGCCTGGGGCTGCTCGCCGGGCCGGGATGGTTTGGTCATCAGCGGGTCGAGCACGTCCAGTCCCGCCAGCATCGACTCTGCCTGTTGCAGGGTGTAGTCAGGCTTCACTCGGCCGACGAGTGTGAGCCAGAAGGTCCGTGACATGTGCTCGCCGAGCCAGTTCTCGGCCGCCGGCATCACGGTCGGCTGCATCATCAGCGGCACCCAGATGTCAGGTGCCCGCCCGACCTCGAGCCCGAAGAACTCTCGCGGTGCGACGCCAACGATCGTAAACGGCGTCCCCGACAGGTGAATGGTCCGTCCGACGACTGACGGCTCGAGTCCGAACCGGCGCTTCCAGTAGCCGTGGCTGATGACGGCGACGGGGTGGCCGTTCGGGTTCACGTCATCTGCTGGTTCAATTGCGCGACCGGCGATGGCGTGAACGCCCAGGAGCCGAAAGTAGCTTCCCGATACCAGCTGTCCTTCGGCAGTGGGCTCGACGCCGCCCCCTGGATCGATGCTGACGTTGAAGCGGGTGGATCCGAAGGCGGCCACATCCGCGAGCGCCGAGCTCACGGCGCGGAGGCGGCGGTACTCCGGGTATTCGAAGCCTCGAGTGTTCCCGTTCGTCTGGCGTGGGACGAGCAGCTGAAGTCCGGCCGGGTCTTCGATCGGGAGCATGCGGAGCAGCACCGCGTCGATGAGGCTGAAGATCGCCGTGTTGGCGCCGATGCCGAGCGCCAGCGAGGTGACGACCACCAGCGCGAAGCCCGGCCGCCGGCGCAACTGACGCAGGCCGGTACTGAACGTCCTGGGCCGTCGACTCGAAGGCGGCGACGCCACGGGCCTCGCGGCACTCTTCCTTGGCCTGCTCGACGCCACCGATCGAGAGCCGCGCGCGCCGGAGCGCCTCCTCCGGTGGGACACCGGCGCCGACGAGCTTGGCGGCCATCCGCTCGCAGTGAAACTGCAGTTCGGCGGCGAGTTCCTTTTCCATCGCGCCGCGCCGGAAGATGGCGCGCAGCCGGTACTTGAGGTCGTTGAACATGCTCGGCAAGCTGGGCATGGTGTCCTCCTCAGGCGATATCCAGGATCTGGCCGATGGTCAGCGAGAGTGTCCGCCACGCAACCGTCTCCGCGTCGAGCTGCTTGCGGCCTGTCCGGGTCAACTCGTAGTACTTGGCGTTGCGGTTGTTGTCGGAGGGTCCCCACTCGGCTGTGATCCAGCCCTGCCGCTCGAGCCGGTGCAGGGCGGGATACAGCGAACCCTGCTGCACCTGCACCACGCCGGTCGACACTTGTTCGAGCCGTTCGGAAATTGCCCAGCCATGCTGCGGCCCGAGCGAGACGACCTTGAGGATGAGCAGGTCGAGAGTGCCCTGCGGCAGACCGATGCGCTTGTCAGCCATTCCAATGCTCCCCTGTCACTTCGACAGGAGCGTAGCACCTCTCATGTCGAAGCGCAAGGGGAGTCAGCGCCAAACGAGAACTACCGCGGGCTGCCGTCACTTGCTCCAGGGCGGCGTGACGTTGTTGCTGCGGGCGTAGGCGATGAGCTGGCCCAGGTGCTCGTGCAAGTGGGTCGCGGTCGTGATCCACATGCCGCGGGCCGTGCTCTTCTGTCCGAACACCTCGAGCGGGCCATCGAGCTTCGCGTCGGGAAACGACGTCATCGACGTCTTCAGGAAGGCGAACGACTTCTCGACCTCGGCGATGATCTGGTCGCGCGTCAATGTCTTCTTCTCGAAGGCAACTGCCGTCTTGTATTCCTTGCCGTCGATGCCCGTCTCGGCAGGCGGCGCGATCCCCATCATCGCGGGCAGCAGGTAATTGTCGGCGGCGATGTGCATCAGGGTCTCGCCGGTCGATCGCACGGTCTTCCCCGGCCGCCAGTCGTACGAGGCAGCGGGCATCGCCTTGGCCAGGCCAACGACCTTGGTCTGCACGTCGGTGATGTCCTTGAGGAGATCGCCCATCAGCCCTTCCCGGGTTGGCGCCTGCGCGGCGGCGAGCGGCGACGCGAGCGTGAGGGGAAGCGGCGACGCGAGCATGAGCGTTAGAGCAAACGTGGCGAGTCGGGTGGTGCGGCGCATAGGCTCTCCCTTGTGAGACATGACGAGGCGCGTCATGTGACTGATCCTGCGAACGATAGCACGAGGTGTCGACCGGTTCGAGCCCTGCGGCGCACAGAACTTCAGTTGAGCTTCACGTTCGCCCATTGTTACTCTGGCCGTCCCTTTACGGCCACGAGCCCCTGGTTGACGTAGGCGGGGCCGAGCACTGTGCCGAGTTGATCGAGGCGGCGCAGGATGGGGTGCGTCACGGTCAGGATGAACGGGAACGCGTGGATGCCGACATGCCGTGTTGGCGTGCCACCGTGAGCCTGCACCCATCGCCTGAGCATCCACCAGCTTGGCCAGTTCTCGAGACCACGGTAGGGACGAAGGTTGAGGGCGTTGGCGATCGTGACGGACCACCGCCAGGTGCGGTTGGGGCACGTCAGCACGAGCGTCCCGCCGGGGCGGAGGACGCGCAGGAGGTCGGTGACCGTTCGGTCGGGCTGCGCCGTGTGCTCGATGCACTCCGACGAGATCACCAGATCGAAGGACGCGTCGGCGAACGGCAGTGCCGCGGCGTCGCCTGCGACGGGGCGTTCCGCGCCCTTGTCACGGGCCCGTCGAAGGAGCTCGATGCCGATGTCGACGCTCGTGACCCGCGCCCCACGGCTGCGAGCGGCCAGCGTAAACGGCCCGGTTCCGCAACCGGCGTCGAGCACGGTCAAGCCGGTCAGCGTGCGCCCGCCGAGCAGATCCTCGAACACGACTTCCAGCCGCCGCTGGAGGTCGTAGGGGTTCATCAGCGCATCGAACTCGCCCGCAATGCTGTCGTAGAACCGCTCCGGCGTCTTCGTCACGGCGTGACTGCCGGTGTGCGGTCGGGGACCGATGCGGTCTGCTCGCGAATGACGAAGCGCGGGCGGTTCAGGCTGGAGAGGAAGAGCCGCCCGAGGTATTCGCCGACGATGCCGAGCGTGAGGAGCTGAATGCCGCCGAGCAGCGAGAGGAGGCCGACGGTTGACGCCCACCCGGGTACGACCCCGCGCGCCGTCAGCCAGATGACGACGATGTAGACCAGGTACAGGAAAGACGCGACCGACACCGAGAGGCCGACGGCGATCGCCGCGCGGAGAGGCACGATCGAAAAGCTCATCAGGCCGTCGATGGAGAGCTGCATCATCTTCCGCCAGGTGTAGCTCGTGCGGCCGGCGACGCGAGGCGGCGCAGTGAACGGCACGAACGCCGTTTCATATCCGAGGTAGGGCACGAGGCCGCGCAGGAAGAGCAGGTGTCCCGCGCTCTGCAGCACGGCGTCAACCACCGGCCGGCCGAGCAGCCGGAAGTCGGCCGATCCGGTCGGGACGTCGACGCCTGACAGGGAGTGAAGCACGCGGTAGAAGAGCCGCGAGAAGAAGTTCTTGATGGGGGGCTCCGGACCGTCCGCGCGGATCGCCTGTACGACCTGGAAGCCCTCACGCCAACGCTCGAGAAACACCGGGATGAGCGCTGGAGGGTGCTGCCCGTCGGCGTCCATCACGATGACGGCGTCACCCCGCGCGGCCAGCAGCCCCGCCAGGATGGCCGACTGGTGGCCGAAGTTTCTCGTGAAGCGCAGTCCGCGCACGGCGCGATGTGTTCTCTGTAACGCCTGAATCTGCCCCCACGTGCCGTCGGTGCTGCCGTCGTCCACGACCACGATCTCGGTGTTCCACGAGCTGGCAGCCGACACGATCGCGGCGATGACCAGCGGCAGCGCCGCCTCTTCGTTGTGGGCGGGCAGCACGACTGACACGAGTTGGTTGGCAGGCGTCATCGGCGCACGTAGACCTCGAACGAATCGATGCCTCCGATAAGGGCATACCGTGTTCTGACCATCTCCATGATGCGCAGCGAGCGCGGCGTGTTGTATTTGTCGTCGCGGTTGAACGTGACCAGGCGTGGCGGATCGTCGCGAAGCGTCCTCTCCACGAGCGCGAGGTCCTCGTCGCTCCGAACGCCTAGTGCCGTGTTGTAGAACCTGAAGGGGTTGTGTCGCTCGGCCATGAAGTACAACTCGGCGTTGCTCGGCACGGCGAAGATGGCCTCGCCCGCGGGCACTTCGCGGCGAATGAGCTCCACGAGCGCTTCGTACCGTCGTCCTTCTTCGGGGTCGATTCTGAGGCTGTTGTGGGGCAAAGTCGAGGCCCAAGTCGATGGACGCCGATCGCCCCGCAGCGTGCCGGAGATGCCGCGTGACGCCGGCTGGCCGGCATGAAAGTACACGCCCGTCACGGCCAGGACGAGCGTCACGGTTACCGACGCACGTGCCGCGAGCGGCGAGACGTGAGGCGCCAGCCACAGCAGCGACGCGAGCGAGAGGCCGGCCGAGTAGTAGAGGTAGACCGGAATCTGGAAGTGCACGGAAACGACCGCGTAGAAGACTGCCAGAGTGGGCATGACCGGCAACGCGGCAGTGGAGCCTGCGCGCCCGATCCGCCGCAGAACCAAGAAGCCGTTGACCGCTGCCAGCAGCGGAAGCGTCACCCAATAGAAGCCGTTGAGGACCGCCGGCACGCTCGGACTGGTCACCATCTGTCGTGCCGCATGATAGATGAGAGCGGCAAAGTTGCTGCGCTCGAAGAAGTCGAGCCGGGTGAGTGCCACCGCTGCCGGGCCGACGTCGTCCGCCCATGCCTGCACGGAACCATGCCAGAGATGGTATGCCGCGAGCGGCAGCGCCGCGAGCGTCATGCCGGCCACGACCGTTCCCGCGATCCGCGTGACTTCGCGGTTAGACGCCTGTGGCCGTGACGCCAGGCGCCCAAGCAGCGCCAGCGGCCAGACGCCAAAGAGCACCAGGCCGCTGATGTCGGTCGCGAGCGCCAGGTACACAGCCAACGCCACGGCCATCGTCGCTGCGAGCGCCCTCCCAAGCAGTGCGGCTCGTCCGTGCGCGCCGCGCTCGCCCGCCTCCCACAACAGAAACGCGAGCGCGCCGACGCCAGCCAGGAATCCGGTGAGCTGACGGAAGAGGATGATCGTGCCAATCAGAAGGCCTACGGCGAGAAGCCGCCGCACTGATTGTTGCTGGGCCCCTCGACTGCTGCCGAGCACGGCAACCAGCAACACCGTGAGCGCCAGGCAGTACCAGTGTGCCGTAGGGTTGAGGAACTGGATCGCGCTGAGCGCTGTCAGCGCAATGCTGGCGACCGCCGCCCGCCAGGGCTCCTCGCGCGGAAAAAGAAAAAGAGAACGGCCGCTTGCAGGAGGCCCGCGAGGACGAGCGGGTACCGCAAGCTGACAAGGTCCGTTCCAAACACGCGCAGCGCCGCGGCGTTGACGAAGCTGATGTAACCGGGGTGCACGTCCTGCACCTGCAGGTTGAGCGTCTCTCCCTGCAGGAGGCGCTGCGCGACGTGGGCGTAGTTCCCTTCGTCGGGTGGATACCAGAACCGGTCGTGGAAGGCGTAGAGCAGGCAGCAAGTCGCGAGCATCGCGACGATGACAGCCGGGGCGCGCTTCGCCATCCGCGGCTAGGCGTGCGCGGCCGCGGCCGGCGCGCCGCGGGCGGCGCCAGATAATCGCATCGACGACGTAGTGGTGGAAGTTGATGGTCATGTACGCGAGCAGCGACAGCGGGAGGACGCTCTGCGAGAAGAGCCCGAGGACGCCATCGATGTTGAAGTACAAGGCGGTGCCGAGCGCCCAGCACACGCCCGCGTAGAGGACGACGTTCTTTGGTTGGCTGATGGTCGAGAGGAATCGACGCTGCGGCTCGATGCCCTTCTCGAAGCGATTGGCATTGAACATCCACACGATGAGTACTGTACTGGAGGTTGTGCCAGATGTTCAGCACCAGCCAGCCGGTGTTGATGTCGTCGATGAGCAGGTATCCAGCGGCGAAGATCGCGATGTGGCTCGCCACGTAGGCACTGTGCGGCGCATCAGGCCGGCGGCGGCCGAAGAGCTTCGCCTCCCGCGCGATCCACAACGCCACGCTGACCGTTGCCACCGTCCCGACCACGTAGAGTAGCGCCGTCGGGACCGGGAACGTATAGATCGGCAGGCTGAGAAACGACGTCGGCTGCTGGTGGGAGCGGGTGAGGATGCCCCAGAACGGCAGCGCGTAGATGACCCCGTCGAGCACCCAGTCGCGCGAGGCGGGGATGGCGCCCGCTTTGCGCAAATACATCCGCGAGATGCCGTAACTCTGGCGCGTGTAGTGGAACCACTGCGCGTAGAGATAGACCGTCGCGACGAGCCACTCGCCAACCACGAGCGCGAGCGCAATCGTGAAACCGGCGACGACGATCGGGAGTGGAATCAGCAATAGCCGATGCTGGCGGAAGCTCTCGCGATCGAATGCCAGGCGGGTGAACGTCGAGATGACGTGCGTGTAGCCGAGGAGCCACACGTCGAGGAAGAGGATCGGCCAGAAGAGCGACGGCTCGATCACAATCGCGGCGCCAGCCGCCAGCGCCCAGATCGCGACGACGGCAATCAGCGTGAAGTCGAACTGGGCATTCCTGAGCCAGCCCACGGATGGCGCGTGGGAGAGAGGCGAAGGAGCGGCGAGTGTACCGGTCGCGCTGGCCATGCTGCTGTCAGGGCTCGAGCTTGACGTGCAGGAGCTATTTTAGCAAGTCGTCTCGCGCCGGTCTTCCTGGGGTAATCTGACCCTCCCATGGCCATGAACACAAGGGTGGCGGCCGTTCTGCCCGTGCTGCTGGCGGTCTCGATCAGCGGGGCGGCGCCCCAGCCGCCGCCGGCTCGGCCTGGCGACTGGCCCTCGTTTGGACAGGATCCCGGCGCCCAGCGCTACTCGCCGTTGACGGGCATCACCCGGCAGAACGTCGCCGGGCTGAAGCAGGCATGGCTCTTCGATACCGGCAGTCGCGATCTCCAGGTCACGCCGATCGTCATCAACGGCCTGATGTATCTGACGGCGGGTTCGACGGTGTACGCGCTCGAGCCTGAGACCGGAAAGCCGGTGTGGAAATTCGAGTCCACCGGGCCGGTGAGCAAGCGGGGCGTGGCGTACTGGCCCGGTGACGCGAAGACGCCGGCGCGCGTGTACTCGGGCGTGCGCGAGGGACGAATGGTGGCGCTCGACGCCAGGACCGGGGCCGCAGTGCCTGACTTCGGCGAGCGCGGCTACATCGATTTGAAGCAGAGCGTCCGCGGCGATGTCGAGGGCGCGTTCATGCTCGATTCCCCGCCAGTGATTTACCGTGACATCGTGATCACCGGCGGCAGCAACGGCGAGGGATCGCCGAGCACCGGGCTCTATGGCGACATTCGCGGTTGGGACGCGCGTACGGGGAAGCTGTTGTGGTCCTTTCACACCGTGCCGCGCGCGGGCGAGCCGGGCGTCGAGACGTGGGAAGGCGAGAGCTGGAAGAACCGCTCCGGCACCAACGCCTGGTCGTACATGACCGTGGACATCGAGCGCGGCCTGGTGTTCGCACCCACCGGATCGCCGACGTCCGACTTCTATGGCGCCGATCGCAAAGGCAAGAACCTCTACGGCAATTGCCTCATCGCGCTCGACGCCGCGACCGGTAAGTTGAAGTGGTTCCAACAGCTGGTGCACCACGACATCTGGGACTGGGATCTGCCGGCCGCCCCGATTCTGATCGACGTCAACCGCGACGGCCGCCGCGTGCCCGCCGTCGCGCAGATGACGAAGATGAGCACGCTCTTCATCTTCGACCGCGAAACAGGCGAGCCGCTCTTCGGGCTCGAAGAACGTCCCGTGCCGCAGAGCGACGTGCCGGGCGAGGCCACGTGGCCGACGCAGCCGTTCCCACTCAACCCGCCGCCGCTCTCGCGCACGACCTTCGATCCCGCCAAGGACTTCTACACGCTGACGCCGGAGCACGCGGCGTACTGCCGCGACCTCTGGGTCACGCACAAGATGTACACCAAGGGCATCTTCACGCCGCCCGGGCTCGACGGCATGATGGTGACGTTTCCGAGCACGCTCGGCGGCGGCAACTGGAGCGGGCTCTCGTTCGACCCGCGGCGCGGCCTCGTGTTCACCAACATCATGAACCTCGGTCAGGTCGCGGGCATGGAACGTCGCACCGATGCCAGGACAGGTGCCTCGACCTACGAACGCACCACGCCGTGGAACCGGACGATCGGACGCTTCTGGAACCTCGAAACGCGCGTGCCGTGCTCGGCGCCGCCTTTCGGTGAGCTCGTTGCGGTGAACGTGAACACCGCGTCCATCGCCTGGCGTGTGCCGCTCGGCGTGTTCGACGATCTGAAAGCGCGTGGATTCGGCGCTACCGGAACACCGAACATGGGCGGCACGATTGCGCTCGCCGACGGGGTGATCTTCGTTGGTGGCACCATCGACCGGCGGTTCCGGGCGTTCGATGCCGAGACCGGCACGCTCCTCTGGGAAACGACGCTCGAGGCGAGCGCTCACGCCACGCCGATGACCTATCAGGGACGAGACGGGCGGCAGTACGTCGTCATCGCGGCTGGGGGCGGCGGCATTCTCAGATCGGAGCCGGGCTCAAAGATTGTGGCCTTCGCGCTGCCGGCTGGGCTGAAGTGAAAACGGCGCTAATCGCAATGTAGAAACGGCGGTCCTGTATACAGGCGTGACGGCACGGAGCGCGGCCGTTACCTTGCTCGAGCTGGCGAGCTCAACCTGGGAACGTGCCGGTTATTCCGAGGGTGATCGCAGGCTACCTCGTGGTTACGCATTTCTGGCCAGCGGCTTGCACGCAAAAGCGCGTCGTAAGGGGTTCGCGGCGACTGCTCAAACCCCTGGTCAGTCGATGGCCTCCTGGCCTTCACAGCGAACGCCTCGGGGGTGATGGGCGTTCCGATGTTGAAGCAGCTGCCGCGAACCCATCGTCTCATTCATAACCGACGAGTGCTCCCGTCGTCGTGCAATGACGACGGGAGCATTTCCGCCGCTCGCTCAACTCCCGAAACTGTAGTCGTACGGTTTGCGCATCTCGCGCGCCAGATGCGTGTTCGCTTCCGCGGCGCCCTCGCCGACAAACGTCTCCTTGGCCGGATCCCACTTCAGCGCCTTGCCCGTGCGGAGCGCGATCACGATCAGGTGCCCGACGACGGCGGATTGATGTCCGGCTTCGACCGGGCTGATCGGATCCTTCCGCGAGCGGACGGCCTCGAAGAAGTTGGCCATGTGATCGGCGCTGACCTCGAGCTTCACGGCCGGGTTCTCCATCGGCGTGTCGATGAGCGCAGCATCGCTGGCTTCGATGGTGCTGCGATTCACCCAGATCCAGCCGGTCGTGCCCTCCAGCCTGACGCCGTTCCGCTGTCCGTCGGGCTTGATGATGGCGCCGAACGGGCTGTCGTCGAGCGTCGTCTTGACGACCTGCTTGACGCCGTTCGCCCACATCAGCGTCGCGGAGAACTCTGGCGGCGTCGTGTAGCCGCCCGGGATCGGCGCGACCGGCGCGCTCGCCTCGATCGCCACCGGGCCGTCGAGGCCGATGGCCCACCGCGCGATGTCGTTGTGATGCGCGCCCCAGTCGGTGACGGGGCCGCCGGAGTAGTCCCACCACCATCGGAACGTGCTGTGGCACCGCTCCTTGAGGTAATCCACTTTCGGTGCCTGACCCAGCCAGAGATCCCAGTGAAATCCCGCGGGCACAGGCACGGGCGTGAACGGTCCCTCGCGCAGGCCGCCCGGTACGAACACGGACACCTGCGTCAGCTTGCCGATCCGTCCGTTCCGCGCCAGCTCGCACGCCAGGCGAAAGAGCTTGTGGCTGCGCTGCTGCGTGCCGGTCTGGAGCACGACGCCGTGCTGACGCACGGCCTTGACCATCCGCTTTCCCTCGTCGATGGTCAGCGTCAACGGCTTTTCGCCGTAGATGTCCTTCTTGGCCGACGCCGCCGCGAGGTTGATGATCGTGTGCCAGTGGTCCGGCGTCGCCTGGACGATGATGTTGACGTCCTTCCGCTCGAGTACTCGCCGGAAGTCGGTGAACTGGATCGGCACCTTCTCGCCCTTGGTGAACTTCTTCGCCGCCGCTGCGGCGTGGCTTTCGTCGACATCGCACACCGCTACGATGTCGCCGAACCGGCTGGCGCTGTTCGCGTCGGCGACGCCCATCCCTCCGCACCCGATGAGCGCGACACCGGGGCGATCGTTGGGCGAGGTGACGGCTGGAACCTGCTGGGACGCCTCGAGTTCCCGTTGCACGAACCACAGCGGCAATCCGGTGGCAGCGGCGATGGTGGCGCAGTCGCGAACGAAGGTCCGGCGCGAGATATTAAAGGTCTTGGACACAGCCACATTGAACGCCAAACGCGGCTCTCAGCGCAAGCGCGGATGGGTTTACGGGACGCGGATCGCTGCGGATCACTCTTGCATCAGAACGCGGATCACGCTTTCACGGGACGCGGATCACGCGGATCACGGGGGGCTTTAATCGTGGGCTGGCGGGCCCTTCGTGGCGGGGGCCATCTGCCGGATCGCGCCGAGGTGGTAGGCGAGGTGCACGACGCTGGCTAGTGCCTCGGTCAGCGCCTGTTCGTCCCAGTTCTGCCGCCGCACTGCGAACGCCATCCAGTCGTGGGCCTCTTTCTTCAGGCCCTCGCGCAGGGTTCTCCACTGGTCCTCCGTGACCTGGTCGCGCTGCCAGCTGGCGGAGTAGTCGGCGGTGCTCCAGGGGTCCGCCCCGCGGGCCCACCGGTTGAGGAGCTCGAGCCCATAGCGCAGGTGGTCCACATGGGCGGCGACCGACGCGCGGTTGCCGGGATGCGCGCTGGCAGCCTGCGCCGAGAGCGCATCGAGCGACGCGAGCAGGCCCTTGTCACCGCGATTGAGCACGAACGCGCCGGTCTCGGCGGGTCCCTCGAGGACCTCATGCAGCAGCGTTCCCAGGGCTCTCGGCAGATCGACGTCCATCGTCATGGCGGCGATTCTATCGTTTCTCAGCGCTCGCAACCTGAGGTCCGCGTCCGCGAAATGAAACAGATTTCGCGAGATCCGCGCCCCATGAAGAAGCCGATCCGCGAAATCCGCGTCCCGTGAAAAGAGATCCGCGAAATCCGCGTCCCGTGAAGACGCGATCCGCGATGCATGCCACAATGAACCGCCGTGCAGCCGATTCGGACCATCAACGTCACTCGTTACGTCACCCCCCTTCGAGAAGGCGGCTCGCTGCCAGCGATCGTCGAAGCGGACGACGAAGGGTTGTACGTGCTGAAGTTTCGTGGCGCCGGACAGGGTGCGCGGGCGCTCGTGGCCGAGCTCGTCGCGGGGGAGATTGCCCGGGCCCTCGGGTTGGCGGTGCCGGAGATCGTGCTGGCCGACCTCGATCCGGACCTCGCACGGACCGAGCCCGACCCCGAGATCCACGCGCTCATCCACGACAGCGCCGGCCTCAACCTCGCGCTCGACTTCCTGCCCGGAGCGGTCACCTTCGATCCGGTCGTGCAGCGCCCGGCCGCCGATCTGGCTTCACGCATTGTCTGGTTTGATGGCTTCGTCACCAACGTCGACCGTACGGCGCGAAACACCAACATGCTGATGTGGCACAAGCGGCTGTGGCTGATCGATCACGGCGCCACGTTGTACTTTCATCATTCGCCAGGCTGGGAGTCGGCGGCCGGTCGCGCGCGTGGGCCGTTCCCGGCGATCAAGGATCACGTTCTGCTGCGGCACGCGAGCAAGTTACGAGAGGTGGACGAGACGCTGGCGGCGCTCTTGACGAAAGACGTTCTCGATGGAATCCTCGCGGCGGTTCCGGATTCCTGGCTGAAAAGTGACGATGCCGCGCTGTCGCCGTCGGACGTGCGTGCGGCGTATCGGGACTATCTAATCGACCGGCTGGCCGCGCCACGGTCCTTCGTCGAGGAGGCGCTCGGTGCCCGCTGAGTTCACCTACGACTACGCCATCGTCCGCGTCGTTCCCCGCGTCGAACGCGGCGAGCGCATCAACGTTGGCGTGATCCTCTCGTGCCCGGATCTCGAATTCCTCGACGCGCGCATCGAGATCGATGAGGCGCGTCTCCTGGCGCTCGATCCCCACGTCGATCTCGAGCTGATGCGCGCCAACCTGGCGACCATCCCCGCCGTATGCCGTGGCGGCGCGGAGGCCGGCCCAATCGGGGAGTTGCCGCAGCGTGGCCGGTTCCGCTGGCTGGTTTCCCCGCGCAGCACGATAATCCAGACCTCACCCGTCCACACCGGCCGCACGAGCGATCCCGCGGCGTGCCTGGAGCACCTGATGCAGACGGTCGTGAGGCGCCCGAGTAACGGAAACTCAAGTAGGCCTCGAAGCTCACGAGGCACTCAGGATTAGCCGCAGTTCGCTACAAGAGCGTCCCTCGCAGGACCACCATCGCGACGGTGAAGTAGATCACGAGCCCGGTCACGTCGACGAGCGTGGCGACAAATGGGGCCGACGATGTGGCCGGGTCGAAACCCAGGCGCCGCATCAGCAGGGGCAGGAGCGATCCCGTCAGCGTGCCCCAGAGCACCACGCCGACGAGCGAGATGGCGACGGTCAACGCGATGAGCATCCAGTGCTCGCCGTACATATCGGAGAACGCCGACCAGAGCGCGATGCGGAGAAACCCGATGCTGCCGAGGATGCTGCCGAGCGTGAGCCCGGCCAGGATCTCGCGGCGCATCACGCGCCACCAGTCGAGGAGTCCGACTTCGCCGAGCGCCAGGGCGCGGATGACGAGCGTCGCCGCCTGAGAGCCGGAGTTGCCACCGCTCGAGATGATGAGCGGCACGAACAGCGCAAGGACAACCGCCTTCGAGATCTCCTCTTCGAAGGCGCCCATGGCCGTCGCGGTCAGCATTTCCCCGAGGAACAGCGCCGTCAGCCAGCCGGCGCGTTTCTGGATCATGCGCCCGAACGCGATGTGCATGTACGGTTCGTCGAGGGCTTCCGATCCGCCGATGCGCTGGATTTCCCGCGTCGCGGTCGCCTCGGCCACATCCAGCACGTCGTCGATCGTGACGATGCCGATGAGCATGCCGGCGGTGTCGGTGACGGGCAGGGCGACGCGGTCGTACTGCCGGAACACCGCGACCGCTGCCTCCTGGTCGTCGCTCGCCTTCAAGGCGACGAAGCGCCGGTCCATCAAGTCGGCGACGAGATGGTCCACCGGCGCGAGCAGGAACTCGCGGATGCGAACGTCGTCGATCAACAGCCCCTGCTCGTCGACGACGTAGATGAGGTTCAGCGTTTCGCTGTCGCGACCATGGGTTCGGACGTGGTCGAGGACGTCGCGCACGGTCCAGTCCTCGCGCACGGCGACGTAGTTCGGCGTCATCAGACGGCCGACCGAGCGCTCGGGATAGCCGAGGAGCGCCATCGCGACGGTCCGTTCTTGCGGGGTCAGCAGGGTGAGGAGCTCGCGCGTCGCGGTTGCCGGCAGTTCCTCGAGGAACATCGTCCGGTCATCGGGCGCCATCTCGTTGAGGAGCGCGGCGACGTCTTCCTGGGCCATCGCCTTGAGGAGCGCCTGCTTGGCGTCCTGGGCGAGGTATTCGAAGATGTCGGCGGCGTCCTTGCGCGGGAGCACGCGGAACACGACGACCTGATCCTCGAGGCTGAGCTCGGTCAGGAGCGTCGCCACGTCGCCGGCGTGGCGGTTGCGCATCATGTCCCGCAGCTGAGCGTAGTCGCGCGCGCGCAGCACCGGTGTCAGCTCGTCGGCCCGCCGCGACGTCTGCCTGATGGCCGCGAGCGCGTCGTCGCGCTGTGGTCCGTTCAGTTGCTGTTCCATTTGGATGAGTGCTGCCCTGACGACATCGTGATGATGGACATGCGTTCCGATGGCCTTGGTCGCGTCGAGCCAGACGCGATGGATGAGATCGAGATCGCCCGGGGAGAGTGACGGTGGATGTGCCCCGAGGTGGAAGGTGTCGGTGCGGCCGCTGCGGTGATGCACGACGAGACGGACGTCGAGCGGTTCGGCGCGCGCCGCGGCCTCCCAGGCCTCGCCGAGGAGGCGTGCCTGTTCGTCGGCCGTGAGCGTGGAGGATTCGCCAACGTGCACGTCCGACGAGCGCAGGCGCAGGATCGTGGCGACGATCGCCGCGAAGACGTCATGGGCCGGGATCACCAGCAGGCGCACGGGTCGATCGCTTCGTTCGGCGAGCGTCGAGACCTCGGACAGCACGCGCCGTTCGGCCGCCGTCGGCGCGGCATCGCTCAAGTCGTCGGCGGTGACGTCGACGCCCTGCAATCGCACGGTCATGACCACCACGTCGCGGTCGCGCGGAGTCTGGAGCGCGGCTGCGAGGTGCGCGAGCGAGTGCGGGTTGCGGACGAGCACGAGCACGCCGCCCGGGCGGACGTCCATCTGGTCGAGCGAGAGCTCGTCGGCCGGAAGGATGTCGAACACGTCGGGTTCTTCCGCCACCGATGGCGGCAGCGCTTCGCGTCCCACGCCAGTGAAGAGCAGGACGAGGCCGCCCATCAGCGCGAACGTCGCGATGGCCGGGGGATCGCGGGCCACGACCATCGCTAATGCGCCAGCGCCGACGAGGAGTGTCGAGCCGAAGAGCCCAAGGGGGATCTCGTGCGTGCCGAGGTGCAGATTGAAGGGCGCTTGGAAGGGCCGGGCCGCTGGGCGCTGCTTCCGTAGCCGGACGAGCGCCGCGATCTTGAGCCCGAGCGTCGCCACGATCGCGATCGCATAGGCGTGCGCCAGCCAGCTGACGCGTCCGGCGCTGACGAACATCACGAGGATAGTCGCGGCAACCGCGACGTCGATGGCTCGTGACGGCGTGCCGAACTTCGTGTGCAGGAAGGCGAGGCGCTCCGACAGCGTGCCTTCGATCGACAAGCGGTGCAGGAGCTGCTCGGCGTCGCCGAGCGCGAGGTGTGCCGCGGGGACCAGCAGAAGCGCGGCGGCCCCGATGAGCGCGACGGCGATCAGGTCTTTGACCCACACCGGTCCGGCGAGGTGCTGCGCAAGGCCGGCGAGGGGTGCGTTTGTCCAGAGCGCGACGTCGGCGGCCGGCACGAGCAGCACGAACAGGAACGCGCCCGACACGGTGGCGAGGCCCGTGAACAAGGAGACGAAGACGCTGGTGCGCTGGAGGGCCTGGAGGCGGGGTGGCCGCAGCTCGTGCGCCGCGCGCGCCACGGCGTCGCCGCCCCCGATGGTCGGGAGCGCAAGCGCGAAGCCGAAGAGATAGACGAGCGCGGCGTCGAATACCCACCAGCCGGTGACGGTCACTGGCGCGGGCGGCGTCGCGAGAGCGGTCCACGCCACCGGCCCGCGGGACACGCTGACCAGGCCCCAGGCCGTCAGAAGCGTCAGGATGCCGACTGCGATCCAGACGCCGCGCGCGATGCGGTTCGACGTGAAGTCCAGCCCGATGCGGGAGCGGAGCCACAGCATGCCCGCCAGCAGCACGGCCACGACGGTGGCGAAGTCTTCCGGGCGCAGAAAGCCCGTCAGCCGCCAGCCCGCAATCGCCGTCAGCGTGACGGTCGCCGCGTACTGGCCCACGACGATGCAGGCGAGCGCCGCGAGGAGGAGCCGTTCGGCGAGACCGGCCGCGGCGGCGGCTCTCGCCGCCCGCGGACCAAAGGCGTGGTGGACGCGGGCGACGGCGCCGCCCGGCAGCAGGAGCGCCCAGCTTTCGATGTCGATGGCGCGGACGAACGCGCCGACAATCGCGGCGGCCAGCACGAACCACGCGGCGGAATCCCCGAGCGACGAGCGCAGCGGACCAGCGACGAAGAACGCGCCGACGCCGAGCTGGGCGATCGCCAGCGCGGCCGCCTTCCGCACCGACATGAACGACAGCAGCGCCGTCGAGGACAGAACGACCCGTACCTGACGGCGTGGTCGATTCTGGAGTGGGACGGTCATCGCGTCGAAGGGCCTCGACGGATGATAGCGCGAACGCCGATGAGGCGGGGCTCAAGCCTGCGGGCTTCGGCAGGCGCTCGAGGGCGGCGCGCGCCCTCGCGCGCGCCGGGCGGCGGCCGCGAGCTCCGCACGCGCGGATCGGAGCTGGCGATGCTGCCGAGCCCGGCCGACTTCTCCGTGCGCTGGCACGATCGCTGCGGCTTCAGCGCTGAACTGTCCTGATCCCGATGATCCCCTCGATCCCCGACTCCCGCACTATCGCTTCGCCACGACCACCATGATGGCTCGCTGGGCTGCTCTCGACGTGACCGGCTCGAAGCCGGCCGCCGTCAGCTCGCGCGCGAGGGTTTCGGCCGTGATGCCGTGCATGCCGTCCTTGCCGCGATCGGCGGGGCAGGCGGCTTCGTTCCCCGGCGGCGGTGTGAAGTCGACGACGGCGAGGCGCCCGCCTGCCTTGAGCGCCAGTGCAATCGAGGCGTTCATCGCCGGAGGATCGCCGAAGTGGTGGTAGACGTTGCGCATGAAGAGCGCGTCGCACGCGCCGTCGGGGAAGTTGGTCTTGCCTGCGTCGCCGGCGACGACCGTGATTTGTGTCAGGTTGCTGGCTGCTACCCGGTCGCGGAGCGCCTTCAACCGATCGTGCACCGAGCTCGCTCGCGTAGATGCGGCCGTGGGGGCCGACGATCTTTGCAGCGGCCTGCGATAGCTCGCCGTCTCCGGCGCCCATCTCACAAACCGTGCTGCCGGCCTGAATGCCGAGGGCGTCGAAGATTTGTCCGTTGGAGATTCCGGACGGCTGTGCCGACGCCGCCACAGGGACGAAGAGCGTGACGAAGAACAGAGCAATCGCGCGTGGGGCCATGGCGGGTGAAGTCATGGAACCTTAGACGCACGACCGAACGGTTAGGACGGCGCGATACTCCGATTACCGCCGGTTCCACCGGATGTCCACCCCCTCCGAGTCTCCGAGTGCCGTCCGCAACAGTTTCAGCAGGTGATCACTGGCCCGGCCGTCGCCGATGACGTCGATGGTCGCGGCGTCGATGTAGTAGTCCTGATCGTCGGACGATTCCTCTTCAAGGGCGTCGATGAGCACTTTCAAGTCGGCCTCGGTGATCGATCCCAGAAGCTCGTTGGTGGCCTTGTTGTACACGTCAATCATTGATGTCGCTCCCAAATCTCCGCGCGCGTCCTCGCCTCAGAAGTGCGAGTCGCTTTCCCATAGTCTTTCTCCGCTGAGCGCCGACTGCAAGCGAGGTGCCGGAACGTCCGCCATCGTCGGCGACTGGACTCGGGCTAAACTCGGGCGTGGCTCCTCGCGTCAAGGCCCGCTTTATCGAGCCCATGCTGCTGCTGCGCACCGCTGCGCTGCCCGACGATCGCCGGTGGGAGTACCAGCTGAAACTGGATGGGTACCGGGCGGTCGCGTTCACAGCGGGAGGCAAGGTCCACCTGCGGTCGCGGAACGACAACGACTTCAGCCTTCGGTATCCAGCGCTCATGAAGGGGCTGGCCAGGCTGCCGGACGATACTGTCATCGACGGCGAGGTCGTCGCGCTCGATGCAGAGGGACGGCCGTCGTTCAGTCTGCTCCAGAACTACGGTTCCTCGACTACCGCGATTGTGTACTTCGTGTTCGACGTCATGGTGCTGGCGGGACGTGATGTGACGCGCGAAGCGTTGACGGTTCGGCGCGGGCTCCTCGAGAAGAAAATCCTGCCCAAGTTGGCCGAGCCGGTGCGGTACGCGCCGCCGCTCGACGCCACTCTCCCGGTCCTCATCCAGTCGGTGAAGGAGCAGGGCTTCGAGGGCCTGGTCGCCAAGCGCCGCGACAGCCGCTACGAGTCCGGACTCCGTTCGGGTGCGTGGATGAAGATGCGGGTCAATCGCGGGCAGGAGTTCGTCATCGGCGGCTACACGGTCGGCGGCAATCCCTTCGACGCGCTCATCATCGGCTACTACGACGGCGACCGGCTGCTCTACGCGGCCAGGACCCGCAATGGATTCACGCCGGTCGTGCGAGCGCAGCTGTTCAAGAAGTTCCGGGGGCTCGAGATGAAGGCGTGCCCGTTCGCCAACCTGCCGGAGGCGAAGGGCGGGCGGTGGAGCGTGGGCCTGACGGCAAAGAAGATGGCCGACTGCCGCTGGCTCGAGCCGACGCTCGTCGGCCAGTTCGAGTTCGTCGAGTGGACGCCCGACGACCACCTGCGCCACACGTCGTTCATCGCGCTGCGCGAGGACAAGCCGGCGCGGGAGGTGCGGCGCGAGTAGAACCGGGCGGCTCGCTGGTATTCTCTGGCATGGGCCAATCACCGCGCCGGCACCTCTCGATGCTGCGTTCGTACACCCCCGCCGATGCCCTGACCATCGGCAACGCCAGCTGCGGCACGATCGCCATCTTCCTTTGCCTCGACTATATGGCGTTCGGCGATCACCGGCGGATCTGGATCGCGATTCTGCTGTTGCCGGTTGCGCTCGTGTGCGACGTCCTCGACGGTTACGTCGCGCGCCTGAACACGCACGCGGCCGTCGCTGCTCGGCGCCGACCTCGACTCGCTCGCCGACGTGATTTCGTTCGGCGTCGCGCCCGCCGTCCTGGGCTACACGCTGGGCTTGCGCGGCGGCTGGGACATGCTCTGTCTCACCTACTTCGTCGTCTGCGGCGTCAGCCGTCTCGCGCGGTTCAACGTGACGTCATCGACGCTGACCGACGAGCACACGGGGAAGGTGCGGTATTTCGAAGGCACGCCGATCCCGACGAGCATTCTCCTCGTCGCGCTGCTGGCGGTCGCGCTGTGGTTCGGCCGTGTCGACGATGACCTCTGGTTCGGGTCGATTCGCGTCGGACCGGCGAGCCTTCACCCGTTGGTGCTCGCGTATGTGATGAGCGGCAGCGCGATGATCAGCGCCACGCTGCGGATTCCGAAGCCGTGAGCCATCTCCTGATCGACCGTGGAGAATGACAAATCCGCTATGAGCGAGCCCAACCGACTCGAAAGGCTGCGCCGCGGAACAAATCCTGCAGTCTTTCGGGGCGGAGGGATTATGCGGCAGCTCTACGGTGGATCGTGGTTCCGTCTCTTGCTCCTGTTGCTGAGCTTCACGGCGGCTCTTGCAGCGTCCGCCCGTGCCAGCACGATTACCGGGCTGACGGTGACACCTGCCGAGGCGCGCGCCGGCACGACTGTCAGCGCGACCGCAACCGGTTCCGGGCTGTGCGGTGCCGTCAACATCGACTGGGGCGACGGCGTGGCGATCACCTATGCCACATCGACGCTTCCGGTTACGCAGACCCATGTGTATCAGGCTGGCGGCAGGTTCACGCTTCGGGCG
This sequence comes from uncultured Acidobacteriota bacterium, assembly GCA_963847975.1. Lineage (GTDB taxonomy): Bacteria > Acidobacteriota > Vicinamibacteria > Vicinamibacterales > 2-12-FULL-66-21 > DATBJJ01. The sequence continues at coordinate 216,876 of CAWKBU010000011.1, forward strand.
CAAGGCATGGGGAACTGCGATGGGCAAGCAACCGCGGTCATCACGATCACGCCTCCGCCTCCTCCGCCGGCCTCCACGCCGCGGCTGACGGCCATCGAGTTATCGCCTGCCGCAGTTCCGCGTGCTCCTGTGACCATCACGCTCAAGGGGACGGGCTCGTGCAGCATCGCCGTCGACTTCGGCGACGGCAATTCTCAGGAGTTGTCCGGCGCGCTGCCTCTGTCGGTCCGGCACACCTATGCTCTTGCCGGCGCCTATACCCTCGTCGCCACACCGGCGGCACCGTGTGGCGATCGGCAGACGGCGGCGCTTGCCGTCGGCGATACGCCGAAAGCTCCGCGCCTCATCGGGATTGACGTGACGGGCGTGCAGGGTGCCAGCAGCGGCGTGCGCGCGATCAGAGTGAGTGGCGACGGCACGTGTGCGTACACGCTGGACTTCGGCGACGGCAACAGCGAGGGCCGCAATGCCGCACTGCCCGACGTCGTTCGCCACAACTACGCCGCCGCCGGCCGCTATACCATCATCACGACCGCAGCGCCGCCGTGTACCGGCGTGCTGCGATCGACAATCATGATCGGATCCGAGCCGGGCGGCCGCGTCTCGCGCGTCGACGTCCAGCCGCGGACCCCGCGTCCGGGTCAGTCGCTCACCGTGACCATCGGTGGTTCCGGCAACTGCCGGTTTACCGTGGATTTCGGCGATGGAACATCACTCGACATGGTGGGGACCTTGCCGCATCGATTCCAGTACCACGTACGATGAGCCGGGGACCTACGAGATCGCTGTTCGGATGGAGCCGCCCTGCACCGGTGAGGCGAACACGGTGTTGCGCGTGCGAGAACAGTAAAGGGGGTTGTGTCGACCCGTCAGTGAACGTTCCCCGTCTTCTCGTCCGTCATGCCCGCACGGGTCGCGTTGTCGAGGTTCGCTTCCCAGAAAAGGCGTTCAAGCTGACGGTAAAGCGTCGCGTCGCCTTCCGTAACCGTCAAAGACGGCTTCTTATCAACCCACCGGATTTCCCCGGTCAGCGATTCGCCGTCGGGGCCCGACCAGCGAGTCATTCGGATGCCGAAGATCTCGACATCCACGCCACCACTGCCGCCATTGCGCACGTACGTCTTCCCGCCGACAACGAATGCTGTTTTCAACGCCATTCAGTTCAGTCTGGATGTCCGGCCGTGGGGCTGTCAACGTCAGGACCATCGAGCGACGGCGGTCCCACCAGGGTGGCCGCCAGGCGCACCAGCTCCGCTTCGTCCCAACGCCGACGAGTGACGACGTGAGCGATGTGGCCGTTCTTGTCGAGCACATAGGCTTCGAGCTGGTGCCTGTTCACGATGCCCGACGCGCCGAAATTCACCCCGAGCTCGAAATACTCACGTAGCGCCGAGAATTCCCCGACGGTCCGAAGGACACGGTGCTGCGGCGACGGCTTGACTCCCCAACTGTGGGCATACTGCAACAAGCGCTCCGCGCGGTCATATTCCGGGTCGTAGGTGATCGCCGCCGTCCCAATCGCATCGCCAAGGGCCGAGCCCTGCAACAGCCGCTGCAGGCTGCCGAACTTGTACATGGTCAGCGGACATTTCGCGGGGTTGTCGCAGCGCGTGTAGAAGAACACGACGATGGACGGCCGGCCATGAAACGCGTCCGCGAAGGTCAACTCGGCGCCCGAGTGGTCTTGCAAGCGCAGGCTCGAGATGTCTTTCGCAGCACCGCGGAGGAGCGCGCGTGGCGCCTCTCCCGCCGCCGCAACATTCTGCTGGTGGCGCCTGATCGTCCTCGCGGATAGCTTTGATGGCAGCCGCCGCCATCGCCGACGTCGCTGGGCCTGGATTCTGCGCGAGCAGATCCTCCAGGCTCGAGAGACAGGCCTCTCCGCAGCGGCCCAGCCAGCCGATCGTCCGCATCACTTCAGCCATGGCGGTCGTGCTTTCGCCGCCAGGTCCGTGTCCACCGTAGTTCGCCAGACGCACGACATCGTCTCGATGCCGAATGTAGAGAATGGCCGACAGCAGGGGTTGGGCAAACGAAGGCCAGCGGTTCGGGATGCTTCCGCAATACATGCGCTGCGACAGCGGTCAGCCACGCGTCGTGAGCCGTTTCCAGTTCCTCTAAGACAAAGGGCAGGGCCGCCGTCGGCAAGGCGCGATGCGCCAGCGCGAGCAACAGCGCGCGCACGCATGCGGGTCACGACTGGCGTGCCCACGCCGCGGTAGACCCCGTGGCGCTCGTCGAGCAGCGCGAGAAAGGTCTCCGTGTAAGCACTGTCTCCACGGCCGATCTCGACGACGCGAATGAGGTCGGCCTCCGTGCGTACCTGCTCGGGCGCGCGCAGGTCGAGAATCTCAACCGAGGCAGGGCCGCTCTTGCCACAGCATGAAACGGCAGGGGACCTCATCGCCGGACGCTCTGGAGTGTCTCGATGTGTTTGGCGAGGGCGTCATTGCGCTTGGGGCCGGCCTTGGCCGCCTGTTGCGCTGCGCGCAGTCCTCGGATTCAGACTCTCGGGGGACAGATGATTCAGCGCCGTGGCCGCCAGTCTTCGCGCATCGATTGAATGGGAATCGTTCGCGAGCACTTCCTCGAGCCTTCCGACCGAGGCTGGGTCAGACGCAAGGATACGAAGTGCCTGCAGAAACACGGGCTTGTTCTTGCGACTCTGTTGATCGTTCGCCAGGCTCCGCGCCACTTCGAGCACATCGGCATGGATGTCCGAGCTCAACAGCCGCAGCGCGTGATCCACGGGCACGAGCGCCTGTTTGGGTTTGCGGATACCTTCCAGCAGCAACTCTTGAGTCTTTCGGTCCTTGAGTCCAGACAGAATCTCCAGGGCCGCGCTTCGCAGCTTGGGCTCATCGAGAGCCGTCCTCAAGGCGTCGAGATAGGCGGGTCTCCACTCGGCGGCGACCGAGCTGAAAATCTGCTTGTGCTGCAACAGCCTGAGAGCCGCGAGACGCACGACCGGCGATTCCTTGGGATCGGCCAGGCGTTGGAGCGCCGTTTCCGGAACTGACGTCTGGTCCTTCCGCCCGCATCAAGCGTCCAAGCGCCTCGGCACGCGCCTTCGCCGCCGCTTTCTTGTTGGTGACCATGCTGCGGAGATGCGCCGCGTCGATGTGCGCAGCGGTTGACTCGAACGTGCGCGTCGGCCTTCGCAACACTCTGCGCGATTTTCTGTCGGGTACTCTTTGGTGCTCATAGGTTTCTCTTGGCCCTTACGGAGATTCTCTTGGGGCTTATGGGTTGAACTCGAACGGAACGTCGTCGTAGCTGAAACCAAGCCAATCCAGGGGTAACGCGACCCGGCTGCCGTGGTAGTCGATCATGTGGCGGATGGTTGGCTTGCGTGCCGGGTGTCGGCGTCAGCGGCGAACCCGGAAGTCCGCTGCCCGGCGCGAAGTTCGGACGAGGCGGCGTGGTCACCCCGTTCCACGGCCACATCGTGTCGTTCACTCGCCGGCCATCACGATTCTGCCCGGTGTAGGTATTCGGATCGTCGGGATTGGTGCGCTGGTTCATCCACTGCCACAACGCCCACAGCCGATCGACGTTGGCATGCAGCATGAAGAACAGCGGATCCTTCGGCGCGGTCGGGATGTCGGATATCCAGCCGTTGAACGAGACGTGCGCGGCCCCATGGGGCGTGCTCTCCATGCCACGGAATGCGGGGTAGTTCGTCCCGAGGGCCAAGGTCTGGGCCTGGTTGAGCAGCTCAAAGCCCGGAAGACCTGGTGCGGCTTCCGTCTTGCGTATTGAAGAGCGACGCGCGGAGGATGCCCGGATCGGAGTCGGTGACCCACCCCACCAACGGATTGCCAGGGGTCGAGAAGGACGAAATCAGCCGTGGTAGGCAACCGCTTCGTTTCGCCCATGAAGAGCTTGGTAAATACCTTGGGTGCCGGCTGGTCGAAGCGCCAATAGTGCATGGACACTGACGGATCGATCGCCTGTAGCCCGCGCTCGAGGTCAAGCAGATACGCTCTGTGCCACGGGCAGGAAATGAGGGCCGCCGTGTTCCTCGCCAGTGGCGGCGTCCACGTGCATGTTCCGCAGCGCTTGGTACGTGCTGGGCGCCGCGGTGGCGCTGTTGAGTTGGGCGAGCGCAAGAAGAAACCGATCTCGCTCGCGGGGCTTGAGCTTGTTGGCGTTCTTGCGGACCCGGACCATCAGGGGGACCGTCAGAGTCGTGCCGCCGCCGGTCGCCGTCAGGAGGCAGTCGAGATCGTCAACGCTCGGCTTGCCCTGCTTCCCACCCAGCCCGAAGTCCACCCACGTCCCATTCGCCGGAAGCGTCACGGTCAAGGTTGCGGTCGGTTGGGCTCCGACCACGCGATTGGCGTAGAACACGGCGACGCCGCCTCCGGCGTGCGCGGCCTTGCTCGTCAGCTTCACCGTCAACGCACTGCTCGCCGGCGTCTGACGGATCTGGCAGGGTGACGGGCGCGTAGGTGATGTAGCGCGCGTTCGGCGTTCAGCGAGTTGTTGATCTTGATTTCAATAGGCATCAGGTCGCTCCGTACGGCTGCGAATGCCGACAGGATACGACGCTTCGCCCGCCTTTGCGATGCCGCTGATCTACTGCTGTGGTAGGTGAGCTGTGGACCAACTCACGAACCGAGCACCGCCCAGATAAGCTTCGCCAGCTTCCACGCGCCGACGGCGACGATTAGCACGACCGGGACTACTGCCCACCACGGGATCTGTATGGCGAGGTCTGCCACCATCGTTTCGGTCTCCTACGCCGCGGGTTATACATCCAGATATTCCGGGCGCGTGATACAGTCCGCGCCGGACTGGCGGGCGGTCCCGCCAGTATAAGACTGCGCACCGCCTGAAGGAGGCCGCATGAAGATCTTCACAATCGTGTTGGTCGGCGCCACGCTCCTGGCCGCGCCGCAGACGTTTGCACCGGACGCCGACGGCTTCATCCGCAACTGGCTGATATTGGCGCCGATCGCGTTCGACGATTCGGGCGCCGCGGCGATCGATCACCCATTCCTCGACAATGAGCCGGCGATCAAGCCGAAGCCGCGCGACAGCGTCGTCATCGTCAACAAGCCGCTGACGTGGCAACCGCACCAGGCGTCCGACTATTTCATCGATTTTCTGCAGGCGTTTCCCCAGCCAGGCGAGCAGGTGGCCGCCTACGCCGTCGCCTACGTGATGGCTGACGACGAGATGAAGGTCACGATGGCGCTCGGCACGAACGACCAGGGGAAGGTGTGGCTCAACGGCAAGGAAGTGTTCAAGTTCGCCGAGACGCGCGTGCTGGAGAAGGATGCCAGCCGCGTCGCGGTCACGCTGGTCAAGGGCCAGAACGTGGTGGTGTTGAAGGTGGTCAACGAGGTGAACAACTGGCAGGCGTGCGTCCGGTTTCTGAAGGACGGACAGCCCGTCACGGGTCTGCGCATCGCCACCGCACCGCAGTAGCAGGTCGCTGGGGACCGTCTCGCTGAGCGGGAGAGATCCTCGCTAGCGGCGGTCGCCGGGCGCGCTGCGCGATAATCAAGCTGTCATGCCGGAGGAGCAAGCCGCCCGCCAAGATCCCAGGGCCGAATTCATCAACGTGTCCGTGTGGCACGGCTCGCTCGATCGCGCGCAGGAAATCCTCGCCGAGCATCCCGAAGTCGCTAGCAGCGATATCCACACCGCCGCCGTGCTCGGCGACCACGAGGCGGTCGGGCGCTTCCTGACCGCGGATACGGCAAACGCCACCGCCAAAGGCGGTCCGCGCAATTGGGATGCGCTGACGCACCTGTGCTTCTCCAAGTTTCTGCGACTCGAGCCGGCCCGAACCGAGGGCTTTCTCAAGGCCGCCACGGCTCTGCTCGATGCGGGCGCCAACCCCAACACCGGCTTCTTCGAAGAGAATCACCAGCCCAAGCCCGAGTGGGAATGCGCGCTCTACGGTGCGGCAGGCGTCGCTCATCATCCCGAACTGACCAAGCTGCTGCTCGAGCGCGGCGCGGATCCGAATGATGGCGAAGTTGCCTACCATTCGCCGGAGACGCTCGACAACCGCACCATCCACGTCCTGGTCGAGAGCGGTAAGCTCACCCAGGACACCATCGGCCTGATGCTCGCCCGCAAGTTCAACTGGCATGACGATGATGGCGTGCACTGGCTCCTGGACCACGGCGCGGATCCCAATTGGCCGCTGTGGGGCAGCCGTCCCTTGCACTACGCGCTCCGCCATGGCACGCCCATCCACTACTTCGAGTGGCTTCTCGATCGTGGCGCGGACCCGTTGCTGCCGGACAAGAACGGGACTGTGCCGGTGGCGGAAGCCGCGCGTCAGGGCCGCGCGGACGTCCTCGAGCTGTTCGAAAACCGCGGCGTCGTCATGGCGCTCGAAGGCGATGATGCGTTTCTCGCCGCTTGCGCGCGGGCGAACGAAGCCGAGGCGCGTAAGCTCGCCAGTGGCGAACCCATCGCTCGTGGGTCGCATGCAGTCCGAGAACCCGGGCATGCTCGCCGATTTCGCGGGCGCGGGCAATACGGCAGCAGTGCGGCTGATGCTGGATCTCGGCTTTGATGCCGCGATGGCGCGCATCACGCCCAACTGGGTTGCCGGCGAAACGGCGCTCCACGTCGCGGCGGCCCATGGCCGCCAGCCTGTAGCGGAGCTGCTGATCGAGCGCGGCGCGCCGCTCGAGGCCAAGCGCCACGACGGCTGGACCCCGCTGCGTGTCGCATTCGTGTGCCTGGAGCAGCAATCGGAATGGACGCCGAACGAGTTCACGCTGCCTATCGCCGAAGCGCTGATCAAGGCCGGCGCCAGCGTGGAAGCTGCCGGACTCACTCTGACCGCGGCAGTATGCCTCGGGCGTAGCGATGACATCGCCCGGCTGGCGAAGGAAGCCGGCGCCGAAGAGAAACAGAAGGCCTTGGCCGCCGCGGCCTACAACGGCAGGCTGGACGCGATCGACACTGCCATCGCGCTCGGCGCCGATCCCAACGCACCGAACGTAGGGCTCAATCCCACCGCCACTGCACTGCACAATGCCGTCTGCTCCGGCTCGCTTGCCGCGGTGCAGCAACTCTTGGAGGCCGGAGCCAGCGTCGGCACCAAGGATGGCTCGTACAACGCAACGCCGCTCGTGTGGGCGGATTACTTCGTGCGAGAGAGCGGTGCCGGCAAAGTTGAGTACTTCCAGCGCGAGGGCTCCGGGCCCAAGCAGTACGCCGAAATCGCCGCGTACCTTCGCAACGCAGACGGGACGGGTTGTTGAGCGTCGCAGATGGGATCAGATGTCTCGCGAGGCCGCCGAGGATATTTACTCGGCCCCTACCAAGGGAAGACCCGACCTTGATACTCCGGGCGGACAACCGTGCGGCGGTCTTCCAGGACGAAGACGTGTGCGCACGTGGCACACCGCAGGTACACGAAGTTGCGCGCGAGGATGACGGCTGTGACCGTTGCAGTTTTGCAATTTGGGCAGGGTGTGACCGGGCGACCACCCTGGTCGCTGGGGCTCGGCATGTGTGGGGGTCCTTGGATAGCTTCCGTTCCCGCACGCACCGTGCCAGCCGAGCTGCCATCGAATCTCGCCAAGTTACAGACCATCGCGGCCGGTGACGCCGTCGAAGTCGTGGTGAACGATCACTTTCGTCTGCCGGTCTGATTCTTATGGCGATGTGGGCTGGACGCGACGGAGAAGGGATGGTCATCACCCCACCACCTCCGCGCCGGTGTAAACACACGAGACGTCTGCGCGGATGGAGCAGGGTCCCTTCAGCGTTCGATAACTCGGGCCGACCAACGACTTTTGCGGGAGAGGGTGCGACCGTGAGGGGGCGTGGTTTTTAACGCCGCGTGGCTAGCGAGTTGAGGATCACGCGGAGCGGCGGATTTGTGGGGATCGGAATCAGGAACCGACCATCGCCGGCGACCGCGTAAGGGTGATTGTTGACACCCCGGATTGGCGTTCCGAAGAGTCGCTGCGGCACAGCCGCAACGAAACCGGGGACGGTATCACTGCTCGACACCATCATCGATCCGTCGGGTGACACGAAGAAGAGTTCTTTGCCATCGTCGCTCCAATGTGGAGATCCGCCGCCGCTTCGAGAGACGGGATAGGCCGGTTCCACCTGAGGAAATGGACGAACGTAGACTTGAAATCGACCTGAAGCGTTCGAGTGATAGGCCACCGAGCGTCCGTCGGGCGAGAACGCCGGGTGGCCCTCCTCCGCTTTCGACCGTATGAATGGCGTTGGCTCGCCTGATCCCTTCATGGAGAGGGTCCAGATATCGCTCGAACCAGACGAGCCGCCGGCGTAGGCAAGGATGTTCGTAGACGACCAGTCGGCAACAAAAAGGATGCGCCATCAACCTTGACCACGGCCACGTCCTCGCCGCTGCCGTCCGCCGCTCTCGTGTACAACGCCCACTGCTCGTGCTGGGATCAGGCCGGTTGCTATTGAACACAATGCGGTCGCCATCAGGTGACCACGCGGGGTCGAACTCCCACGCCGGATCGTCCGTCAGTCGCGTCATACGACCAGTCGCGACGTCCATCACCCCAATGTCAAAGTCCGCCTTGTCCCCCGCTTGTTGAGTCAAGCGAGAAATAGCGACACGTTTGCCGTCGGGACTCAGGTCGACGTTGAAGAATACGCCAGGCTCACCTAACGTTTTGACGCCTCGGCCGTTGCGGTCGAGCCATGTCAACTGTGACGGCGTTCTCGCCTCGGGGCGATAGACAATCCGCCCGCTGTCAGAGACTGAGAACATGCCCCGGCCCATGGAGGATCAACGCCGGCCTGCACGCCGAGCGGGAGCGCCGCGCCGTTCAGGCGTCGCGTGTCAGCGTCGAAGGCCTGAGCCATCAGATTTCCGCCACGGACAAAAAAGATGTGGCCCGCCCCGTACGACACATGCGATTCAAAGGTGCCAAGCGGCTCTGACGAACTCGAGCCCAGCGAGCCGACCCGCAGCTCGTGCGTGTCTTGTGATGCGAGATACAGAAAGTGGCTGCCATCAGGCAAGAACGAGGGGTACGTGTGTGATTGACCAGGCTGGTCAAGCGTCGTGACGGGTGTCGGTTCTCCTCCCTTGCTCGATACTCGCTGAAGGCCCATCCCTCTGGTGGAAAAGATGATGACGTCACCGCGCCACGCTCCGGTTGACGAGGAACCGCTGTCCGTGCGGCCGGCAGGGCACAGGTCGATTGGCGATCCGCCGCTCACGCGGACCGTCTTGAGCCGCCCATTGGCAAAATAGGCAATCGATTGGCTGTCGGGGCTCCAGAACGGATTGCGAGCGCCTTCCTAACCGGGAACGACACGCGCATCCACGGTAGACAAGGATCGAAGCCAGAGAATGGTTCCCGGTACTTGCCGACGCGACGAACGTCACTTGGCGCCCATCGGGCGAGATCGCAAATTGGGGCGACGAACCAGAGAAAATTTCTTTCTCAGGCGGAAAGATCGCAAATTCGACGAGCTCGTTGACGGAGCGCTGGCTGTGCGACGTTGAAGTAGCCCCCAGCCTAACGCCGCCGAAACAACGGACGACGAGTGCTACCACCACGAATGAGAGCGGCCGCCGAGGCCTTCTGGCTCCTCGTCGGTCCCGCTGCTGGCCGCACCAACGTCGCGGTCTCTTCCAGCTCGAGCCGCAGATCTCCTATGTCGCGCGGTCGTCGCGCTGGATCCTTGACAAAGCAGCGCCGAAGCAAGGTGCGAATCGCATCGGGGGTGGCGGCCGGCAAGATGGTCCAGTCCGGCTCGCGCTCGAGAACACGGGCAAGCGTGTCAGCGACGGTGTTGCCTTCGAACGCCCGACGACCGCTGAGCATCTCAAAGAGCACGCAGCCAAACGCCCAGATATCGGTCCGCTTGTCGACAGGCGCACCGCGCGCCTGCTCCGGGCTCATGTAGGCCGGCGTCCCGAGAATCCGCCCGTCTTCAGTGCCGGCAAGCGATGATTCCCGGGTAAGATCCGCTGCCAGGTCCATCGCCATCGGCTTCGCCAACCCGAAGTCGAGCACCTTCGCACGCACGGGGCCTGCCGTCCCGCCTCCCCCGCCTTGGAGAATGATGTTGGCCGGCTTTAGATCGCGATGGACGATCCCTTTTTCGTGCGCAGCCTCGAGCGCCTCGGCAATCTGTCTGGCGATCGCCAGCGCCTCGGCGATCGGCGGCGGCCCACTTCGAGGCGATTGGCCAACGTTGGCCCGTCGATGAACTCAAGTACCAGCGCTGTAATGCCGTCGGACTCCTCCAGCCCGTAGATTGCACCGATATGGGGATGATTCAGGGTGGCGAGCACGCGCGCTTCCCGCGCAAGTCGGGCCCGGCGCTCCTGATCCGCGGTGAAACCCTCGGGCAGAATCTTGATCGCCACATCGCGCCCAAGTTTGGTGTCGCGCGCGCGATACACCTCGCCCATACCTCCGACGCCGAGAAGCGCCGCGATCTTGTATGGCCCGAGCTGCCGACCGACTATCTCGGGGTCCGGCATGTGCGCGTTTGCCTATCTGGGCAGCGGGAATGTCGAGTGCGCCGCCGCGGGGACGCATCCTTCAACGCTACGCCTCCGGCGCGGTTCCAAGGCTGCATGATACAAGCGTGAAATCAGTTCCTGGCGAGAAATCTCCGGTACTTGGAGTGCGCGCCGCCAGCCTCCGGCGCGAGACAAGTCTAATTGTTGGGCTTGGGCACTAGACAGAACGCAGCCTTGCTCGCGCGCGTAGCCGCTCGGCCGTGTCGACCCTTTCTCAGGAGCTAGGCGCTTCCGCGATGTCACCTCTACCGGGGAGCGCCCGAACGTCGGCGCTGAGCGCTCGTCAAGTGGGGAATTACGGGCGCGACGGCGTGCACCCGCATGCTGTCGCGTGCGATGACTGCGCAGTCCCGGGATCGCGTTCGGTTGCACCTCTGGCTGCGCAGGGAGGTAAAATCGCGCATGTCTCACCACGTCCCGCAACGCGAGAACCCGAACGCGACGCCGATGCAACTCGACGACGTCTTCATGATGCGCAGGGGCGAGATGGTCGCGACGTCCCAGTTTTGGACGCACGGCTTCGGCTGGGAGTGGCGGTTGTTTGCTGGCGAGGACTTGATCGCGACGCTCGTGTGCCGATCCGGAACAGCACAGGGCCTGTCGTCCGTTGCGTATCGTGAGCTGTGAGGTGTCGCACACCAGCCGACGCAACAGCAACGTACCGTGCGTTTGAAGCGAAAGGCTGGACCTGATGACGACTGACCGCGAGTCACGAAGGATCTTCTTGGTCTACGGAAGCCCCGATGCCGGCAAGTCGTACTTGGCGAGAAAATTGGAGGAGAACCATTCGTGTCAGCGGCTATCGCTGGATGATGCTTATGTCCAGTTCATCAAGGCCGAGTGCCCGATGCTGTATTTCGACGCACTCGGCCAGTACATAGGTCCCCACTACGACGCCATTCTCAGGGAGGACACGTACTCCCTCGCGCAGTTTGGACGAAGTTTTCTAGCAGAATGGCTGCTGCACCTGCGGCGCCGCGTCCGGGGACTGGTGATGTTTCACCCGAGTGTTGTTGTCGAGGGTTATGTGCTCGATGAGGACTGTCGTAACGCATTGCAACAGGACCTCGCAGATCCGGTGGAAGTCTTTCCGATTGAAGTTGTGGACCAGACTTACTTCTACAGAAGCGCGCCGGTGACGCTGGAACAGGTCGCCGCCCTCGGTGTTTAGTTTGAGGTGGTGCGAAAGGTCACACTGACGCAGCCGACGGAGGCAGAGTGGTGGGCTTGATCAGAATGGATGAAGTGGCCGGCCTCGGGCGCAGTGCTGGATACTGGCACCGCGAGGAGGCGAGCATGGACCACCGTCAGGCAGATCTCGACGGCGGTGTGAATCAACGCGTGCGGGACGGAGTAATAGTGCCGGTCGACCTCGACGTGATAATCGATGTTGACGCGCGCGTGGCGCCAATCGGCGTGGACGTAGCGATCCCGCGGTAGCGGCTGCAGCGCCGGCCGATCGAAGCGCTCGAAGAGCGCGCGCCGCGAGGCGCCACCGTACCCCTTCATCGGACGGTCATTGAGATCGGTCAGGAGCTCCGCGATCCGGGCGTTCAACGCCGCCAGCGTGAAGAAGGTCTCATTCCGCAGCCGCGCGAGAATCCAGCGTTCGGCGACCTGGACGGCGACCTCGACCTTCGCCTTGTCGCGGGGCTTCGCCGGCCGCGCCGGGACGATCGCCGTGCCGTAGTGCCGCGCCCAGTCCGCATACGTCCGCTGGACCGTCGGCTCATATCGGCACGGATCGGTGATCCCGGTCCGCAGTTGATCCGGCACGACCACCGCGGAGACGCCGCCAAAATACTCTACGGTCCGCGTGTGACTCTGGATGAAGTCGACGCTCCGTTGGGTGAGGCTGGCCTCCGCGTAGGTGTAGTTGGAGGCCCCGAGCACGGCGACAAAGAGTTCGACGGGGACGATCTCGCCGGTCGTCGCGGTCCACCACCGACGGCCGCTGCCCTGCGTAGTCGACAAACGTTTTCTCGCCCGCCGTGTGGACCTGGCGCATCGAGGTGCGCTGCCGCGCCAACCAGCGCCGGTAGTGCCCGCAGAACGCCGAATACCGGTAGCCGGCCGGATGGGCCGCCAGATACTCGAGATGGAGGAGCTCCAGCGTGACGCCCGGGCGACGCAGCTCGGTGTGCATCCACACCAGATCGGGCCCAGGCCGGGCCACGGTCAGGGCCAGCTTCTGCCCATACGAGCGATCGCTCCAATTCGTCGTCGCTGAGCGCCCCGACGGCGTCCCAGGTGAGCGCCATCGCCTTCGCCCGGGTCACCACCGAGGCGACCGCGCCCGCACTGATCCCCAGACTCCGGGCCGTCTCCCGGTGACTCCGGCGTAACGTCCATTTCAACCGCAGAATCTCTCGAATGTGTCGCATGAGCAGTCGTTCCGTGGCCATCGCACTCCTTGGGACGGGATGTCGCCCAAGACACGATGGCAGAACCCCTGGCTCAGCGTCGCCGACCGGTGATCACGAGGCGTGGAATCGGTGATCACGACCCGTGGAACGGGTGATCACGATGCCGTGGAATGAGTGATCACGATGGCGTGGAACAGGTGATCACTATGGTGTGGCGCGCGCACCGCAGGTGAGCGGCAATACGCTCGGCGAGAGGAGCATCGTGTGAGCACTGACCCGTCACCGAGATCAGGATCCATGGTTTTGGGCGATCGAGTGGACGGCGTGTCACGTTGTGTCCATGGGTTACCGCGGCCGTGCGTGTTTTGCAGTCGGTCGTACTGGCCCATGATGCTGTTGTGGGCCGGGATGCTGGTGTTGTTATGGTTCGCCCTCGGGCCAAGCCATCCGTACTACGCGCTGCTGGTGGTAGCTTGGACCTGGCTCCTCGGGCCCGGGGTGGCCGGACCGGTGATGCGCCGTCTGCCTCGCCGGTGGTTCCGCGTCCCCGCGGGCGAGCGCGTCCTCCACCGTATGCTGGGCGTAGGAATATTCGGCTGGCTGCTCGAGCGCTCCGGATGGAATCGCCGTCTCGCCGAACCCATGCGGGGATTCGATGGCAGCAGGGCCGGCTTACTCTCCCTGGAACGGTCGGTGCGAGGCGCTGCCAGTGCCCACGGAACCTGCTTCGCCATCCACGCACTATTGGCCGCCGTCGCACTTTTCACCGGGCACCGGTGGGGCGCACTGTGGATGCTATTGCCAGGTGTGGTTCCTCATCTCTATCCGGTGCTGCTACAGCGCGCCATCATGCTTCGACTCCAGCCTCTGTTGGATAAGTCGGGCTCCTGAAATTCGAACTTAAGGCCAGCGAAAAAACAGCGCTGGAGCAACCTCACCAGAACCCGTGGCTCAAAGGGGATGAACCTGACAAAGTAGTGTTAGTCGCGCGGGCTGACGCGCTTTTTGATCCGCGTCGTTGGTCGTTTCTTGATCCTGCTCCAGCGGTTCAGCTGACGCTCGGCCGGCCGAACTTCCGGGATTTTGATGGAGGTCACTGGCGACCTGCGTCATCGTCAAATACGTCCAAGGGCTGGTATCCGCGCGCTTTCAAGAAATTGAAAGCACCGACTGACACCACGGCGCTAAGGAGTACAGTTAACTCCCCGAAGATGCGCACTTCCGTGAGCAGCGCGACGACAAACATCGTCCCCGTCCAGGGGACAACGACCCACAACGTCCGGCGCAGGGCCGGATCGGGAACATAGCGATAGCAAAGCGCGAGGATGATCCACAAAAAGCCGCCCGAACTGAAGAGATTGGGCCAGTATTGAGGCTGGGTCAGATACTCCAGATTTTGTTGAAACCGTAAAGTGAAGATGCCGGAAATGCGGGAGCCGTGCTCCATAGGATTGCCGGCATAGATGCCAAACAGCACATACTTCGTGACTGCCAGGATGGCGAGCATGATGCAGGCGTGCATGACGACCGATGCGAGGTTGCGCACCGGCCGGTGCATATGCCACAGCAGATAAATGACAACGAGAAAGACGCTTGTTTCGCGACTAAGGCAGGCGATGAAGAAAAGGACATGTAGCCGGCCCACTTTATTTCTGAGGATCGCGTAGAGACACGCCGCAAAGATGGGCAGGTTAGGAATATCGTAGGGGAAGGAGAGTTTGTACGAGTTCGCCAGCGCGACGTAGCTAAAGTACATCGAGAATGGCATCAGGAAGCAGAACACCCGGCTAAGGACATAGTCGTCCACATAGATTTCGATGATGCGGCGTACGATCTCTGTCACAAGTGTGACCGCACCGAGATTCACCAGCGTCAACGCCAGTACTTCCGGCTGTTGAAAGGGCAGCGGTAACTGCCTCGCGAGATCTGCAAATCCCGGCACCCGAACCAGCCCGTGCAGGAGCCAACTGGTGAGTACCCGGTATTGGAACGGGAGTCTGGCCAGGCCGTTTTGGTAGTCGGCGAGGTCTACGTATGAGATCGTCCCGACCGCATAAGCGATCGCGAAGTGGGCGGAAACGATCAACAGGACCGCGTAAAACAGGATATGGACGCGCAGCAGTGATGCGCTGAAAACGCCTTTAAAGCGCGGATGCACGACACGGTCCGCGAGTTATCTTCATTGCCGGCATTTTTCCGCGTTCCTCACGTCTTGGCCCATCCGCTTTCAAAGTTTCGCGGAAGAGTCGCAAGGTTTCGGCCATTCGTGCGCTGTCCTGACTACCACAAACTACCCGGTCGGACCCAATCGCTCACATTGCGTAGCCCACGCAAGAGGATCGGCTCTGAAAAATACGAACGATTGAGCAGGTTCGCTACGCGAACGATATCAAAGGCGCCAGACCACGCGAAGAACGCGATCTTTGCTTCATCGGTAAACAGGTTCATAGCGACCGGCGCGCAGTACGTGCGTGGCGCGTGTTCTCGCTCCTCGACGACTATCACGTCCGAACATTTGATCTGAGCAGAGCGGACGCGTTGGTGGAGGAAAGGGCCACTTCCGGGGACTGAAGATGGCTCGGTTAGCCATCCGTTAGCTGTTGAGCCGACCGGCTGCTGATTTGCCAGGGTTTCATGGTGTTGGTGCGAAAGGAGAGATTCGAACTCTCACGCTCTTGCTACCGCCAGCCCCTCAAGCTGGTGCGTCTGCCAGTTCCGCCACTTTCGCGAGGGAGAGAATCGTACTTTACTACTTCTTCTCCGGTTGCGTCGGGCCGGCGGCTGTCCACCGACGGTTGGCGCGGCCGGAGCCTGGCCACCAACGGTCGGCGCCGCAGGCGGCTGACCGGCTGGTGTCGAGGCCGCGGGCGTCGTCGCCGGCGCTACGGGCGCTGGCGCGGGTGCGGCCACGGGCGGGGGCCCGGCGACGCCGCTCATGATCGATCCCGGACCCTGCCGACCGAGGATGCCGATGACGATGGCGCCCAGCATGAAGAGCACGCCGAGGACGCTCGTCGCGCGCGTCAGGACCGTCGCGCCGGCGCGGGCGCCGAACGCGGTCTGGCTGCCGCCGCCCCCGAAGGCGCTCGCCATGTCGCCGCCCTTGCCCTGCTGCAGGAGTACCACGAGCAACAGCATCAGGCAGGCGAGAACGTACAGGGTCGCCAGTAAGTAGTAGAGCATAACGTCCGATTTTACAGTGAAGTCGCAGACTCGGCAAGCTCGTCGCAACAGCGCGCAAATTCGTTGAACGTTTTGGCGAAATCGTGGCGGACGCCGACCAGGATCGCCTGGCGATTCGCAAATCGCGTTATGACCAGGCTCGTAACGCGCCGCCGGCTCGACGACGTCTTCCTGATGCGGAAGTGGTCCTGACCCGGTCAAGCCACCGCGAGTGCGGCAGCCGGGACGCGCGGGAGGTCGACCGTAAAGACACAACCGACGCCGGGCAGGTTCCGGGCGTACACCCGCCCCCGACTGGCCTCGACGCCCCAGCGACTGAACGCAAGCCCAAGACCGAGTCCGGTGCGATCGGCGCCACGCTGCTCGTACGGACGAAACAGGTCTTCGACGTTTCCACCGGGGAGACCGCCACAGCGGTCCTCGATCTCCAGCAGAACTCGCTCGGCACTCGCCCCCACACGCAAGACCACCTGAGTATCGGGCCGGGTAAACTTGACGGCATTCAGCAGGAGATTCATCAGCACCGCCGTGAGGACCTGCCGGTCACCTTCCACGACCAGTCCGGTTTCGACGGGCTCGACACTGAGGACGATACCGCGCGCGAGAGCAGCCAGGGTCGCGGCCTCGGAGAGTTCGTCGATGAACTCAGCGACAGGAATCGGCTCCAGATTGCTCACGCCTTGCGTCAGGCGCACCTCCGCCAGCGAGCGACTGATCAGTTCGGCTGCAAAGGTGAGGCTCCGATGAAGGACTGTGCCCGTACTCCCGCCGACGCCGACGTTCCCCGATTTGAGCACGCCGAACGCGAGCATGGCCGTGTTGAGCAGGTTCCTGAGCTCGTGGGCGAAAAACCCGAGACGCTCGCTCCCGCGGGCGGTTTCCGCATCCGTCGCTGACTGGTTGCCCTCACGTGCGAACTCGGTCACCGCAACCGCAATCGCATCGTCGAGGCACGCGTTCAGCAAGCGAAAGTCGTCGGCGCTGATAGGCGCTCGCATTTCCATCGCCAGCTCAGTGACCGACTGGCAGACATCGCCATAGTCATGCACCACTTGCGAGACGGTGAATCCTTGTCGGCGAAGATCGTGCCCGTGGAGAATGGCGCTGCGGCCAATCTCGGGGCTTGACAGCGCCCCGAGGCGTAACGCATCGGTCAACTGATCGAGAAAGAGCGGCACGCCGTTCGTCATCTCTGACACGGTCGGTGGTGGAACAGACCGCTTCGCCACCTTCGATTGGCATCGACGGATGATCTCCTGGCGATGCTGCGCGATGAATTCGTAAAGCATGACCGCCTCGATGTTGAAGCTCGTGTTGCTAAGGCACGATCGAAGTCGTGTGAATCGATCGGTGTGCCGATGCCAACGGCGAGACGCGACCGGCCGCCTCCACACACGGAGTGGAGCAGATTCAACGATCAGAATTGCGTAGCAGAAGTGTCGTCCTAGGCTCTGCACCAACTGAAGAGACGAGGCTGGGTGGAATCTGTCCACGCGCCAGTCACTTTAGTGAGGTTGGCGGCTGGTGTCGGCCGTGAACTTCAGGAAAGGATCTCAGACAGTAGCACAATCTCACGCCCAGTTGAGGTCGGATTGCGCAAGCTCTTCGAGGGCAGAGCTTCGTAGTTAGCCGCTTGCAGGGATTAGCTCTGCAACTCGTTTGCGCGCAATTAGTTACTGGCGAACCGGCGCGTCTTCCTCAGCCAGCGGCACTTCGATCACAAAGACGCAGCCCTTGCCAGGCAGGTTGCGGAAGTGGATGTCGCCCCCTTGCATGCGGACGGCCCTGCGAGCGATCGAGAGCCCGAGGCCGAGCCCTGTTCGGTCCTCACGGCGCCGGTCAGCGAACGCCCGGAAGGGGTCTTCGGTGCTGTCAGCAATGCCGCCGCACTGGTCCTCCACTTCGATGAGCACGCAGGGGTCACGGCGCAGCGTCCGGACTACGACGCGCCCGCCGGGGTCGGTGTACTTGAACGCATTGTTCAGCAGATTCATGACGGCGGACGCGAGGAGTTGCGGGTCGGCGGTCACCGCCAGCAGTGGGTCCACCGCCTCGATGCTGAATTGCAGGTCGCGGTACTCGGCGTGCAGGTTGCCGGCCACCTCGATCTCGCTGAGGAAGGCGCCGACCGGCACCCGTTCGCTCCGCTGGATGTTGGCATCCACCCGGATGTCGGACAGGGTGCTGTTGACCAGGTCGCGCAGACCGATCAGGCTCCGGCCCAGCACGGCCCCGGTGCTGCCGTTGATGGCGACCGTTCCCCGCTTCAAGGTATGGAACGCGAGGATCGCGGTATTGAGAATGTCCCGGATTTCGTGCGCCAGGCGCCCGGATCGTTCGATTTCCTCCGTCGATCTCGACTCAGCGGTGATGCGCGCGTGCTCCGTTACCGCGCCCGCAATCGCCGCATCGAGGCAGCGATTCAGGGTGTGAAATTCCTCGGTCGTGATCGGCAGGCGCTGCTCCACCGCGACTTCGGTGATGGCCTGGCAGATATCACCGTAATCGTGGACGACTTGCGAGATGTTGAACCCCATGGCCCGCAACTCACGCCCGTGCAAGAGCCCCGAATCGCCGATGGCATTCCTTGAATACGGCGTCGCTGTCGTCTCCCACCGCAGCGTTTCAGAGAGCTGGGTCAGGAAGAGCGGGATTCCGTGCTCGAGCTCGCTCGTCGACGCCAGCGGCCAGGGCCGGTCGGTCAGTTTTTCCCTCGTCCTGGCGATGATGGCATCCCGATAAGCGGTGATGAATTCGTGCAGCATGGCTCACCGCCCCTTTCTCCGGGGCGAATGGGCGGGCACGGTCGGCCGCGGCCGTGCGCTGGCGATCGGTCGAACCCGTCCGTCGTCAAGTCCAGCGCTTTCAACACTGGGCACGTCTTCGCCGGCGATCTTCTTCACGACCACCAGGGGAACCTGCTCGAAATGCGTCTGGGACTTCGGCGTGCGATCGCTTCGTTTCGTCATCGCGGAACAGTACCAGTCCGAGCTCGATACGGGTCACCTCTTTTGGCGGCCGAGCTGAGTCGTTAGCACCGGCTAAAGC
Organism: uncultured Acidobacteriota bacterium; assembly: GCA_963847975.1. GTDB lineage: Bacteria > Acidobacteriota > Vicinamibacteria > Vicinamibacterales > 2-12-FULL-66-21 > DATBJJ01. Next base: position 235,986 of record CAWKBU010000011.1, read on the forward strand.
GCTCCATTAGCTGGTGTTGTAGCCAACCTGCTGCGACGCGCACCGACAGCAGTGGCAGCGCTCCGTTTAAGGCGTCGCGTCGATTCTCTGCGCGTAGCGTCAGGAAGGGGATACGATAGCGTCACGTTCTAGATAAGGTTTGTGCATGCTCGAGGGAGGGTGCGATGGCCCGTCAGGCCAGGAAAGTCCCGATGAACTTCAAGGGCATGCTGCAGAGCGATGTTCCGCAGGGCCGGAATGGCAAGCACAAAGAAATCGTGACGAAGATTCTCTCTGATCTCGATCAGGTGGAGGAAGGCGTCGCGCTCAAGGTGCCGCTGGCGGACCTGACAGACAGCAAGGAAAAGGTGCGCTCGGCGTTGAATCGCGCGACGCGGAAGGGCAGTCGCAACGTTGCCACCGCCAGCGATGGCACTTTCTTGTACGTCTGGAATGAAACGATGTAGAGGACGATAGCTGCGCGCTGCCGGCCGCAGCCCTGCCGAATCACCTTCCCCGGTTCAACCTAACGCTTCGGTTCCGTCGCGCTCTTGCGGCTCTTCGATACGATATCGAAGAAACCCTTGAGATCGAGGCTCGCGCCACCGACGAGCGCCCCGTCGACGTCGGGCAGCGCTACGAGATCGCGGGTGTTGTCGGCTTTGACGCTGCCGCCGTAGATGACGTGGCAGTGGTCGGCCGCGTGGCCGCCGAACCACTGGCGGATGCGCTGCCGGATGTGGGCATGCGCCTCGCCGGCCTGCTCGGGCGTGGCGTTCCTTCCAGTCCCGATCGCCCAGACGGGCTCGTAGGCGATGACCAGCGAGGCGATCTGCTCGCCCGTCATACTGTCGAGACCTACCTTGATCTGACGGTCGAGCACGGGCGAGCGTCTGGTTGCCCTCGCGCTCCTCGAGCGTCTCGCCGATGCAGACGATCGGCGTCAGCTTGGCGCCGAGCGCCGCGATGAGCCGGCGGTTGACGAGCTCGTCGGTATCACCGAAGAGGCGCCGGCGTTCCGAGTGCCCGATGATCACGTACTCGGCTCCGGCCTCGCGCACCATCTCGGCGCTGACCTCGCCCGTGAACGCGCCCTGGCGCTCCCAGTGGAGGTTCTGTCCGGCCACCCCGACGTTCGAGTTGCGTGCCGCCTCGGCCACGGCATGCACCGCCGTAAACGGCGGCGCCACGACGATCTCGACGTCCTCGATGTCCTTCACCAGGCTGCGGAACTCTTTGACGAACACGACCGACTCGTGGACGGTCTTGTGCATCTTCCAATTGGCAGCGATGAAGGGATACGATATACTTTCAGCTGTCAGCTATCGGCTCTCAGCTTTCACTTTCGGCAGCCCTCCTCGAGCTGAAGAGGCTGAAGTTCAGCGCTTCGACCCCCGGCAGCTTGCGGCCGCCGAGGAACTCCAGCGACGCGCCGCCGCCGGTTGAGATGTGGGTGATGCGGTCGGTGACGCCGGCCTTGGCCACGGCCGCGATCGAGTCGCCGCCGCCGATGACGGTCGTGCCGTGCACCGATGCCACCGCCCGCGCGACCTCGAGCGTGCCGTTCGCGAAGGCATCGATCTCGAACACGCCCATCGGGCCGTTCCAGATGACGGTCTTCGCGCCGGCGATCACCTGACGATAACTCTGCACCGTCCGCGGGCCGATGTCGAGTCCCATGCGCTCGCCGATCGCCGGGTCGCCGACCGCGATCGTTTCCGCCGGCGCCCCCGCCTCGAGCTTGGGCGCGACGACGTGATCGGTCGGGAGCTCGAGCCTGAGCCCGCGCTCCTTCGCCCGCCGTTCGACGTCGCGAGCCGTGTCGAGGAGCTCGGCTTCGACGAGCGACTTGCCGACGGGCACGCCGCGTGCCTTGAAAAAGGTGTACGCCATGGCGCCACCGATGAGCAAGGCGTCGACGCGCGGAATCAGGTTCTCGATGACTTCGAGCTTGTCCGATACCTTGGCGCCGCCGAGAATCGCCACGAACGGCCGGTCGGGATTCTCGAGCACGCGTCCCAGGTATTCCACTTCCTTCGCCATCAGCAACCCGGACGCGGATTCGCTGACGTGATGGACGATGCCCTCGGTCGACGCGTGGGCGCGATGCGCGGACCCGAACGCATCGTTCACGTAGACGTCGGCGAGCGCCGCGAGCTCGCGCGCGAACGCCGCGTCGTTCTTCTCTTCCGCGGCGTGAAACCGCAGGTTCTCGAGCAGGATCACTCCGCCCGTGCCGGCCTTGGCAATCGCGCTTGCCGCCGCCTCGCCGACCGAGTCCTCGGCGAACGTGACCGGCCGTCCCAGGAGCTCCGCCAGCCTGACGGCGACCGGACGAAGCGAGTACTCCGGGTTCGGCTTGCCCTTTGGCCGGCCGAGGTGCGAGGCCAGGATCACGGTGGCGCCCTGATCCAGCGCGTACTGGATCGTCGGAAGAGACGCGCGGATGCGCGTGTCCTCCGAGATCCGCCCGTCCTTGATCGGGACGTTGAAGTCGACGCGGATGAACGCCTTCTTGCCCGAGAGCTTCAGGTCCTTGACGCTGCGAGCGGCCAACTTACAGTCCCTTCTTGACCATGAAGCGCAGCAGGTCCACGCACCGGCTCGAGTAGCCCCACTCGTTGTCGTACCACGACAGGACTTTGACGAAGTCGCCGTCCATCACGCTCGTGTAGGCGGCGTCGACGATCGACGAATGCGGGTTGCCGCGGAAGTCGATCGAGACGAGCGGCGCCTCCTCGACCTGCAGGATGCCCTTGAGCGGTCCATTGGCCGCCGCCTTGAACGCGGCATTCACTTCTTCCTTCGTCGTCTTCTTCTCCAGGATGGCCGCGAGGTCGACCACTGAAACGTTCGCCGTCGGCACGCGCATCGCGATGCCGTCGAGCTTGCCCTTGAGCTGCGGCAGCACCTCGCCGACAGCGGAAGCCGCTCCCGTCGTCGTCGGAATCATCGACAACGCCGCCGCGCGCGCGCGGCGCAGATCCTTGTGCGGCAGATCGAGCAGCTGCTGGTCGTTCGTGTAGGAGTGGATGGTCGTCATCCAGCCCTTCTTGATGCCGAACGACTCGTGCAGCACCTTGGCGAACGGCGCCAGGCAGTTCGTCGTGCAGGACGCATTCGAGATGATGTTGTGCGTCTTGGGGTCGTACTTGTCGTCGTTGACGCCGAGGACGACGGTGAGGTCCGGGCTCTTCGCCGGCGCGGTGATGACGACCTTCTTCGCTCCCGCTTCGAGGTGCTTGGCGGCCGCCTCGCGGTTGGTGAAGATGCCAGTCGACTCGAACACGACGTCGACGCCGAGGGCCTTCCACGGCAACTGGGCCGGATCCTTCAGTGAGAGCACCTGGAACTCGTCGCCATCGACGGTGATGCGATCGCCCTTGGCCGAGATGTCGGCCTTGAGGTTGCCCAGAATCGAATCGTACTTGAGCAGGTGGGCGAGCGTTTCAGTGGTAGTGAGGTCGTTGACGGCGACGATGTCGATGGAATCGTCATCCATCGCCGCGCGCATGATGTTGCGGCCGATGCGGCCGAACCCGTTGATGCCTACTTTGACGGCCATTCTCAGGTCTCTCCCTTTACAGATAATTGCCCGGGGGTCGTTCAGAGGTGTAAACCCCTGATTCTAATGAACCGATCGCACAGCGGTCAATCGACGAGCGCGGCGAAGTCTGGAGGCGGTGTTGCCTCGCCGAAGCGCGAGCGGGCATGCTACATTTACGTCGGTTTTACGCATGTACGCGGTCTACAGCGTCCTCATCGTCCTGTTTTTCCTCGTCGTGTCTCCGTATCTGCTCTACCAGGCGATTCGATACCGGAAATACATCGTCAGCCTGCCCCAGCGGATGGGTTACCTCCCGGTGTCCTTCAACCTCGACGGTGACGAATCGATCTGGATCCACGCCGTCTCGGTCGGGGAAGTCCTGACGGTCCGGGCCCTCCTTCCTCAGCTCCGGGAGCGTTACCCCCGGCTTCGCCTGTTCGTGTCGACGACCACGATGGCCGGGCAGCAGGTGGCGAGGAGCAACCTGCCGTTTGTCGACGAAGTGTTCTACTTTCCCTTCGACCTGGGCTTCATCCTCAATCGCACCATGCGGCTGGTGCGGCCGCGGCTCTTCATCATGATGGAGACCGAGATCTGGCCCAACCTCCTGCGCGCGTGCCGGCACGAGGGCGTGAAGACGGCGCTCGTCAACGGCCGCATCTCGAACCGATCGTTTCCGCGCTACCGCCTGGCGCGCTTCTTCTTCCGCCACGTCCTCGCCGACGTCGATCGCTTCTGCATGCAGAGCGAGGAGTCCGCCCGCCGCATCATCGAGATGGGCGCCGCGCGCGAGCGGGTGATCGTCACGGGCTCGCTGAAGTTCGACTCGCTCGATGTCCCGGCAGCCAGCGACGCCAGCTCCCGCTCGTCGTTTCCGCCGTCGTTTGTCCCCGCGCCGAGCGTGCACGACGTCCACCACCGCGGCCGCACGCGAGTCCTGCGCTACTTCCGCATCGGTCCAACGCGCCCGGTCGTCATCGCTGCCAGCACGCTCAAAGGCGAAGAGGAACATGTCCTCGAGGCCTTCCAGCGCATTCGCGCGACGTTGACCAACGCGCTGCTCATCATCGCGCCGCGCAAGCCCGAGCGCTTCGACGATGTCGAGCGGCTCGTCCGCCGCGCGGGCTGGAAGGTCGCGCGCCGCACGGAGCTGCGCGTCGATGCCGAACCGCGCCACGACGTCGTCATCCTCGACACGATCGGCGAGCTGGCGCAGCTCTTTCAGGTCGCGACCGTCGTCTTCGTGGGCGGCAGCCTCGTTGACGCTGGCGGCCACAATATCCTCGAACCGGCCGTCTTCGGGAAGCCAATCGTCTTTGGTCCGCACATGGACAACTTTGCCGAGATCGCGCGTACGTTTCTCGACAACGGGGCGGCCATCCAGGTCCGATCGGGGCGCGAGCTCGAGAGCACGCTCCTCGATCTCCTGGGCGACCCCGTGCGCCGCGCCAGCCTCGGCGCGGCCGCGCGGGCGCTCGTCGAGGCCAACCGCGGCGCCCGCGGCAAGACCCTCGCCGCGCTGGCAGAGCTCCTCCCGCGCGAAGGCTCCGGCAATGTCCGGCCCTTCCGGATTGTCATGAGGATCTCGAGAGGTGAGCTCTCGTACGTGCTGAGCACCCTTTACGCGGCGTTCGCGCGGCGGCGGCGCGAGTTGTACGCGGCGCGTCCCGATCTCCGGCGCCGCCTGCGCCGGCCGGTGATCAGCGTCGGCAACCTCGCGGTGGGCGGCCGCGGCAAGACGCCGACCGTCGCGTGCCTGGCGCGCCAGCTCGTGGACATGGGGGAGCGGCCGGCCATCCTCAGCCGGGGCTACGGCCGACGGAGGGTTGACGACGGCGTGGTCGTCGTGCGCGATCCCGACGGCATCCGCGCCGACCTCGATCGCGTCTGGTGACGAACCGCTGATGCTGGCGCGCCAACTGCCAGGGGTTTCGGTGCTGGCCTCGAGCGATCGCTACCTTGCGGGCTGTCTCGCCGAACGCCACCTGGGCGCGACGGTCCACGTCCTCGACGACGGGTTTCAACACCTGCAACTCGATCGGGATGTCGACCTGGTGATCGTCGCGGGTGAGGACCTCGAGGCTGATGCCCGGACGCTGCCGGGTGGACGTTTGCGGGAGCCTCCGGACACGCTGCTCGCGGCCGACGCCGTGCTCGCCGCCGACGCGCGCGTGTTCGCGCTCGGCCCGCAGCCGCGAAATGCGCCGTTCGAGGTCTTCAGCATGCGGCGCACCATGGGGACGGCGCAGTTCGGCGCGCCGCTCGAAGGCAGCGGACCAGCCGCGCGGTCGTTTGCCTTCGCCGGCATCGCCCGGCCGCAGGACTTCTTCGAGGGATTGCGCGCCGCCGGGCACGACCTCGCCGGGACGCGCGGGTTTCGCGATCATCACCGCTACTCGCGCGGCGACCTCGACCGGGTCGTCCGCGCCGCCCGGGCCGCCGGCGCGGCTCGTCTGCTGACCACGGAGAAGGACTTCGTGCGCCTGCTGCCGTTCCGGCCGTTTCCGATGCCGGTCGGGTGGGTCCCCCTTACAATGGAACCGGATCCACTGCCGGAGTTCCGCCGCTGGCTGGCCGGCGCGCTCGCCGGCGCCCGCGACCTGTGGCCCCACGGCAATGCGACAGATTGATCGACTCCCTGGCTCTCGGGCCTGACCCCTTTGACTGAAAAGCGTCCGTCATTCCGCCATCGCGTCGAGTACCTCGCGGTCATCAGCGTCGTGGCTGGTGTGCGGCTGCTCCCGATGTGGACCGTCCTGGCGCTCGGGTCGCTCATCGGCCGTGCCTTCTACTGGATCGATCGGCCGCACCGGCGCCTGGCGATGCGGAATCTTCAGGCGGCGTTTCCGTTGCGCAGCCAGGCCGAGTGCCGGGCCATCGCGCGCGGGATGTTCGCGCACTTCGGGCGTCTGCTGACGGTGTTCCTCAAGTTCAGCACCATGACGTCCGACGCAGATGCTCGCGCGGGTGACGTTCGAGGGCGAGGAACGCGTGCGCGCCGCCCACCTGCACGGCAAGGGCGCGTTGCTCTTTACCGGGCACTTCGGCTTCTGGGAGATCAACGCGCTCGTCCACGCGGTGGCGCTCAGGCCGATGTCGGTGCTGGCGCGGCCGCTCGACAACCCGCTGCTGCATCACCTGCTCGAGTCGACGCGGATGAAGACCGGCAACTCCGTGATTTACCGGCGCGGCGCGATTCGGCGCGTGCTGCGCGCCCTCGAGTCGAATCAGGCGGTCGCGGTCCTCATCGACCAGCACATCCAGACCGCCGACGCGGTCTACGTCGATTTCTTCAACCGGCCGGCGGCGACGACGTCGGCGCTGGCCGCGCTCGCGCTTCGCACCGGCACGCCGGTCGTCCCGGTCTTCGCGCTGCCGCTCCCCGGCGGCCGGTTCCGGATGGTCTACGAGCACGCCGTCGATCCGCCGTCGGCCGACGATCCCGACGCGATTCGCGAGTTCACGCAGCGCTGCACCGACGTGCTCGAGATGTACGTCCGGCGCTACCCCGAGCTGTGGTTGTGGATGCACCGCCGCTGGCGTGACACGGAGACGAAGGACGACACGATTGGCGGGATGTTCCCGGCGGCGTCGAGCGAGGAAGGCGCGCCGTGAATCGCCTCGTCATCCGCGCGCCGAACTGGCTCGGGGACGCGGTCATGGCGCTGCCGGCGATGGGGGCGGTGCGGGCGGCGTTCCCCGAAGCGCATCTCGCGGTCGCGGCGGTCCGGTCGATCGCGCCGATCTTCGAGCAGGAGACGAGCGCCAGCCAGGACAGCCTGCTGACGCTGCCGGATGGCGCGGCCGAGGTCGCCGCGCTCGCCGCCGGCGGATTCGACGCCGTCGTGCTCCTGCCGAACTCGTTCCGCTCCGCGTGGTCGGCGCGGCGCGCGGGGATTCCCGAGCGCTGGGGTTACGCCTCGGGGGTGCGGCGCTCGCTGCTGACCCGCGCCGTGTCACGACCGCGTGGCCGCGTCCACCAATCGATTTACTACCTCGAGCTCATCAAGGGACTGGGCCTCGCGATGAGCGATCCGTGGCCGCGCATCGGTGTGCGCCCCGCGACGCTGGCGCGAGCCGATGCCTTGCTCGCGGCGCATGACGTCGCGCCTGGTGCCAGCCTCGTCGGGTTCGCGCCGGGCGCCGCGTACGGGCACGCGAAGCGTTGGCCGCCGCGGCTCGTCGCCGAGACGATCGTTCGGCTCGCGCGCGAGGCGGGCGCGGTGTGCGTCATGCTCGGTGCGGCCGGCGATCGCGACTCGGGCCGTGAGATAGAATCGGCGCTGCCGCCCGATGTCCGAGTGGTGAACTTGATCGGGCGCACCGACCTTGGTCAGCTCGCCGGCGTCATCACGCGATGCGCGGCGTTTGTCTCGAACGACTCGGGCTCGATGCATCTGGCGGCGGCGCTCGGGGTGCACGTCGTGGCGATCTTCGGTCCGACCGACGAGCGCGTGACGTCGCCGCTCGGCGGACCGGCGCGAGGCGGCGGTCTGGCGACGCCGGACGTGCTGACCCATCGCGTGTTCTGCCGGCCCTGCATGCTGCGCGACTGTCCGATCGATCACCGCTGCATGAAAGGGATCACCGCCGGCGAGGTGGTCGAGAAAGTCATCGCGCGGCTCGGGGCGGGAGCCGGTGCGGATCGCGGTAGAGATGAGGTCCTGACGTGAGGCGAGGCGTGTTTCTGGATCGCGATGGCACCCTCATCGAAGAGGTCGGCTATCTCGATCGCATCGATCGCGTCCGCTTCTTTCCCTACAGCGTGGACGCGGTCCGGTTGCTGAATCGTGCCGGTGTGGTCGTGATCGTGGCGACCAACCAGGCCGGCATCGCGCGCGGGTTCTTCGACGAGGCGTTTGTCGAGGCGACGCATCGATCGCTCTCGGAGACGCTCGGCGCCGGTGGCGCGCGCGTCGACGGCTTCTACTTCTGCCCGCATCATCCCGAGGCCGGAGCCGGAGCCTACCGTCAGGCGTGCGACTGCCGTAAGCCGCAGCCGGGACTGCTGCGGCGCGCGGCCGCCGATCATCAGATCGACCTCGGGCAATCGTTCGTCGTCGGCGATCGCGCACACGACATTACCGCCGGCACGACCGTCGGCGCGCAAGGAGTGCTCGTGCGCACCGGCTACGGCGATCGCGTCGAACGCTCGGGCCACGGTGCCGCGGCCGTCGCCGACAATCTCATGGGCGCGGTTTCCTGGATCCTGCGACAACTGTGACCAAACGCCGTCTGTTCAAGCGTTCGTCGCCCGACACGGCCGCGGCCGTCGACCCCGGGCGTCTCCTCGAGCTGGTTGACGAGTTCGCCCGCAAGCGCGTCGCCGTCTTCGGCGACCTCATCGTCGACGAGTTCATTTACGGCGAGCTCTCGCGCGTGTCGCGCGAAGCGCCGGTGCTGATTCTCGACTACGACTCGACCGACATCGTTCCGGGCGGCGCGGGGAACGCGGCGACCAACGTGTCCGCCCTCGGAGGGGTGGCGGCGGCGGTCGGCGTGGCCGGACGCGACGAGACCGGCCGGCGACTGCTCGACGTGATGCGGCGGCGCGTGAATGTGGCCGCCGTGAGCCGCCCGGCCGGCTATCGAACGCCGACCAAGACGCGCATCCTCGCCGGTGGCGTGCACTCGGCCAAGCAGCAGGTGGTCCGCATCGACCGCGGCACGCGGCCGTCGTTTTCCGACGCCGACCGGCGCGCGATCGAGGCCAGGCTCGGCCAGGCGTGCGCCCGCGCCGACGCGCTCCTCGTGTCCGACTACGGGACGGGCATGGTGACCCCGGCCTTGGTCGCCCGGGCGCGGAAGCGCCTCGCCGGCAGGGGAGGCCACGTCCGCCGGTGCTCGTCGACTCGCGCTACGCGCTCCTCGGGTTTCGCGGCATGACGGCCTGCACCCCGAACGAATCCGAAGTCGAGCAGCCTGCTGGGGATTCGCATCGGCGAGAACACCGCGATCCTCGAGAAGGCCGGGCGGGAGTTGCTGGTGCGCACGCGGAGCCAGGCCGTCCTCGTCACCCGCGGCAGCCGCGGGATGGCGCTCTTCGAACGCGACCAGCCGACGGTCCACATCCCGATCTTCGGCTCCGACCAGATCGCCGACGTCACCGGCGCCGGCGACACCGTGATCGCCACGATGACGCTGGCGCTCGCCGCCGGCGCGTCGTTCACGAGGCCGCCCGCCTGGCCAACTACGCCGGCGGCCTGGTCGTGATGAAGCGCGGCACCGCCACCGTGTCAGCGCCGCAGCGAGCTACGCGTCAGCGGCCAGTCGCTGATCAGCGACAGCGTGAGCGCTGACACGCGATGAGGTGCGTCACGCCGCGAGACGAACTGGTCGAGAGTCGTCGTCGCAGCGCCGACCGCGCGCGCGCGGCCGGACCATCGCGTTTGCCAACGGCTGCTTCGACCTGCTGCACGTCGGACACGTCCGCTACCTGCAGGCGGCGGCCGCCGAGGCCGACCGGCTCGATCGTCGCGGTCAACGACGATGAAACGGCGGCGCGGAAGGGGCCGGGCCGGCCGATCCTGGCCGCGATCGATCGCGCGGAGCTCGTGGCGGCGCTGCGCGGCGTCGACTACGTCGTCATCTTCCCCGAGCCGACCGTCACGCCGCTGCTGACGCTCCTGCAGCCTGACGTCCACTGCAAGGGCACCGACTACACCGTCGACACCGTGCCCGAACGCGAGACCGTCCGCGCCTACGGCGGCCGCATCGCGATCGTCGGCGATCCGAAGGACCATTCGACGCGCGATCTCCTGGCGCGGATCCGCCGGTTCGATGCCGCGACGATGACGACTGACAGCGGCATGAATTTCTGATCGTGCGTCTGGGCGCGCTCGGCGACATCGTGCACGCCATTCCTGCGGCGGCGGCGCTGCGCGCGGCGTTGCCGGACGCGCGCATCGACTGGCTGGTCGAGGCCAGACACCGCGCCATCCTCGATCTCGTCACCGTCGCTCGATCGCGTCGTCGCCCTCGAGGGGCGCTCGATCGCGCGGCTGGGCGGACGTCGTTCGGCGCGATGCGCCAGGTTCGCTACGACGTCGCGTTCGATTTCCAGGGCCTGATGAAGTCGGCCGTGCTCGCGCGCGCGTCAGGCGCGGCGCGCGTGGTCGGATTCTCGATCTGGCACCTGCGCGAGAAGGGCGCACGGCCGTTCTATTCGGACACCGATGACGTCGCCGGCGATGACGCCGGACATGTCATCCACAAGAATCTCCACCTGCTGCGCGTCGCTGGGCATCGAGACGTCGCGGTCGAGTTTCCGCTCGCCGACGTGGCCTCGAGCGCGCTCGACGAGCATCCGGCGCGCGATTCGCGGCGCGGTCCGTTCGCGCTCATCAATCCCGGCGCGGCCTGGCCCAACAAGCGGTGGCCGCCGGCGCGTTTCGGCGAGGTGGCGGCGTTTCTGCGGGACGTGCGCGGCCTGCCGTCGGTCGTGCTGTGGGGACCAGGGGAGGAGCCGCTGGCGCAGGCGGTCGTCGCCGCCTCGAGCGGCGCGGCGCGCGCCGCGCCGCCGACCGAGGTCGCCGATCTGCTCGCGCTCTCGCGCGCAGGCCGCGCTCATGGTGTCGGGCGACACCGGTCCGCTGCACATCGCCGCCGCCGTCGGGACGCCGGTCGTGGCGCTCTTCGGCCCGACCAATCCGCAGCGCAACGGTCCGTGGTCGGCGGCGGACGTGACGGTCTCGCGGTTCGATGCGCTGCGACTGTCACGTACGAGCGCAAGTGTCACGAGGCGCGTGGTGTCTCGAGAGCATCGGCGTCGCGGAGGTGACGGCGGCGATTCAGCAGCGCCTGGCGCGTCGTCACGCTCAGACTGCCGGAGAGTTGTCCGGATGTCTGACCCCACGGATCGTCCGCCGGCTGGCGCGTACGCGTCCGCTCGGGTTTGTCGTCGCCGTCGCCGCGCTCTGGCTAGCGCGACCGACCGCGGCGAGCCTCGCGTGGGTGCGGCGATCGCCGTGGCGGGGAAGGGCTTCGCATCTGGGCGGCCGGCCACCTCGAGAAGGGCCGCGAGGTCACCGCGTCCGGACCGTATCGCCTGAGCCGCCATCCGCTCTATCTCGGGTCGGCGATCATCGGCGTCGGCTTTGCCGTGGCTTCAGCCAGCGCGGCTGCGGCGGCGCTCGTGCTGGTGTATTTGGCCCTGACGTATGGCGGCCGCCATCCGTAGCGAAGAGGCACACCTGACCGAGAAGTTCGGCGCGGCCTACCCGGATTACAAGCAGGGCCGGCGGCGCAAGCACCCACGCCGATTCAGCCTGGAACGCGCGCTCCGGAACCGCGAATACCGCGCCGTGGGCGGCCTGCTGCTCGTGCTTGCGCTGCTAGCATGGAAGGTTCTATAATTCGATGTTTGCGGTGCCGTGGTCGAGCGTGGTATAATCGTGCTTGGCCGAGCGGCAGCGCGAAGGCCGGGCGGTTAGCTCAGTTGGTAGAGCACCGGCTTTACACGCCGGCTGTCACAGGTTCGAGTCCTGTACCGCCCACCAGAAGAAAGTTTGAAGTCTGAAGCGGGGAAGTCTGAAGTTGGGAAGTCGGAAGTGGGAAGTAAGAAGGAAATAGGAAGTAAGAAGTAGAAAAGTCGATGATTGGGAACGGAGCTGCGAGCTTCAGGCTTCCAAAACTTCAGACTTCCAACTTCAGACTTCACGGACTTCGAACTTCAAACTCCAGACTTCACACTTTCATCGTCAGTTCGATTACGGGGTCGTAGTTCAGTTGGTTAGAACGCCGGCCTGTCACGCCGGAGGCCGCGGGTTCGAGTCCCGTCGACCCC